>DJTE01000025.1 GCA_002439165.1 Chryseobacterium indologenes | reverse complement strand
CGGGCGTTTTGTTTATTTTTTCGTTTTAGAAACCTGTTCTATCAGCGTATATTTTATAGAAGAAGCATCAGCCGGAGGGTTGGCGATTTTTTCAGTTTTCACTCTCAGAACATACTCATATCCTGGCTCATAGGTGAACCCTTCAATCTGGTTATAGAAATTAGTCCAGTTTCCTGAAGCGCTTTCTTTTACCTGCATACATTTCATACGTCCTGCACCTGCTGAACAGTCTACGGTTTGAGCACCGACAATTAATGTTTTTTCACCTGCATCAGCAGTGCTCTTTTTCGTTTTGGAAACCTGTTTTATCAATGTGTATTTTATAGAAGATCCGTCAGCCGGAGGGTTAGCGATTTTTTCTGTTTTTACTTTTAAGACATATTCATATCCTGGCTCATAGGTGAAGCCTTCGATGTTGGTGTAGAAATTAGTCCAGTTTTCGGAAGCTTTTTCTTTTACCTGAAGACATTTCATTGGAGCTACTCCGGTACAGTCTGCTGTTTCAGGACCCACGATGAAGGTTTTTTCATCGGCCCCGGATGCGTTGGAAGTTGTTGTACATTGTGTCATGGTAAATAATGCGATGGCAGGAACTGCTGCTTTCAGAATGGTTGTGATACTTTTCATAAACTTATTTTAAAAGCCTAATTGACAATTACCGTGCCGGAATTTTCCCGTTGATTTTTTTCGGATTATTAATTTTTAATATTTTAATTTGAATGTTCCTGATATTTCAATCAAAAGAAATGATTATACAGAATTACATAACATCCGGCGGAATATGGAAGGACAGAGCGAAATTTGCCGGGGTGCCGGAATCCCGGAATTTATCATAATTCAGATATTCTTAACTCATCACACTGCAATATTATTGTATCTTCGTTTTACCAAAACAAAAAAGATCAATGAAGAATAGAATTTGGACCGCTGTTTTGCTTTTTACGGCAGGATACATGTGTAATGCGCAAAAATTAAAAAAAGAAGATGTCATTGGGTTCTGGAAACTGAAAGAAGCAGGGTTTTATGAAGATGGAAAGAAAGTCGTTAAAGATTTTGATGACTGCCGTTTGATGAGGAATTATTCCATCAGAGAAGACGGGTTTGCAGTATATAATTATATCGAAGGAAGTTCCGGTAATTGTATTCCCGGTGAGCCAAGACTTTCTTTCTGGAAAATAACTGACAACAGAATTCAGTTTTATGTGGGAGATCAGATTTTGGAAGAATCCGTTGTTATTTTAAATAAAGATAAAACCATAACATTATCCTCATATATCCCGGAACCTGTTAAAGTTGAAAGAGATGCTTTAGCCGAAAAAATAATGAATACCGTTCATTATGATATTCTTGAAAAGCTATACTGATCATAAGCATTAAACTTTGTAAGTATGAATAACGTTACGGTTACCTATCTTATCAATCTGCTTGTATTTTCCATCTATTTTTTCATGAGACCTGCCGGAGGCGGAATGGGAGACGACAGAGTGGCTCTCGATTATATCATTTCCGGAATCTTAGGCATTCTGCTGGTATATGCCGGATACTGTAACGGCAAAAAAAATATGACTTACAGATCTGTATTGTGGATATTCTTTGTCAATGCTTTTTTGTTCCTCTGCTCAGGAATATTTGACAGGTTTGGGGGTAGTTTTAATATCCTGTCAGCAGGCAGCGGAAACAGCTTCATTTTTACCGCGCTGTTTATTGCCTACAACGGCTATCTTTATCCTTTAATCATTGCTCTTGACGATACCGGACTTGATTTTATTCTTCCGTTAACCCTATCTTTCATGCTTCCGGTGATAGGGTACTGTTTCGCCAGACTATGGAAAAAGTCTAAAGAGGATAAGTCAAAAGAAACGGGCAGTGATTCATCTTTTTAAAGTTTCTTCTTAAGATAACATAACTTTCTTTATTAGCGCAATGAAGTGGGGGGAAGGTTTTTAGATTCTCGCAGATCTTGCAGATAGAGCAGATTTTTTGGGTTGGAGAATCGCAAGGTTGCAAGGATTTTAATGATGCTGGTGTTTTTAAGGCGCAAGAAAATCCAAGATTTTCAGCAAGTTTTCAGGTGTTTTTTAAAGATTAAAATAGCCGGAGGCTAATCCAACGCTTCATCGGATCAACGAAGTTGATTCTGTACTTAGCTCCCTGAAATTTGCACAAAGAAGCTTAAACTTTGCGTTTTCAAAAAAGCATCCACAAATTGTGCAAATTTCACAGATTTATGGTTTTTAAATCTCGCAGATCTGGCGGATTGAGCAGATTTTTTTGGTTGGTTTTCTTTACGGATAAAATGAGCAGCTGAAAAGAGTTTACTTCATTAAATCAATACAGTCAGCTATAATTATAGTTCCTGAGGTTCTTTCGGTTTGGTTTCAATGCCTGTGAATTTCTGTTTCCCAATCAATAGCTCAAAAAACAGTCTGAAGTCTGACAGTAATGACCACAATGGATATTTAAAAGTAGCCGGTTTGTTTTTTTCAATAACAGCATGACTGAACCACGCAAAACCGTATCCAAAAATCGGGATGTACCACAAAAATCGTTCTTTTCCTGAGCTGATAACATACCAGATAACAACAAAGACAAGTAAGGTTCCGATAAAGTGAAAAATCCTTGTTCCCATTTTGCTGTGCTCGGTAAGGTAGAACTGATAAAATTCGCTATATGTTTTTATTCTTCCTGACATGGTGATGTAGTTTGATGTTGTTCATTTGCTTAAAGCAATAATTCTGCCGATTTTGAAACATCTTAAAAAGTAAAAGGGCGAAACGCAGATCTGCATTTCGCCCTTTCATTTTTTATGGTATTATTTATTTTATTTCTTTCCCAAGCTTACTGTTTCTGTAGCCGTATCCGAAATAGATAACCATTCCTATGGCAAACCATAATCCGAACCAGAACCAGTTATCGTGGCTCATTCCGGTAAGAAGATATAAACAGGAACTTAAGCCGATCAGCGGGATCAGGGAAAGATTCTTGATAAATGTTACGATACACAGAATAAGATTGATCAGGATAAAGAAAAAGATCGAAGCTCTGAATTCACCTTCTTTAGGATCTTTCCAGTCCATAAGATGATCAAAAAATTCCGGCTGCCAGCAATAAAAGCCTATCAGGCCGCCAATGAAGATTACCGGGAAAATAATCTTTCCGTTCACATACGGAAGGTGGAATCTTCCTTTGATTTTCTCTTTGGCCGGAAGCAGCAGTACTCCTGCGCAAACCAAGACAAACGCGAAAATAGTTCCTATACTGGTAAAATCAAGGATAAATGTTTTATCGGTAAATAAAATAGGAATCCCAACCACAATTCCGGTGATGACCGTAGCATAAGAAGGTGTTTTATATTTAGGATGCACTTTCTGGAACCGCTGAGGCATCAGTCCGTCACGGCTCATTGCATACCAGATTCTCGGCTGTCCCATCTGGAATACCAGAAGCACCGTGGTAATGGCTACAATGGCAACGAAAGAAACGATAAGCTCCATCCATGCTACATTGGCGTTGGTTTTTTCAAATATAAAAGAAAGAGGATCTCCGACTCCGTCAAACTTCCTGTAATCTACCATTCCTGTCAGAACCAGGGTAAGGGCAATATAAATAACAGTACACAGAACCAGGGAAATAATCATTCCTTTTGGCAGTGTCTTTTGTGGATCTTTGGTTTCCTCGGAAAGCACGCTTAAAGCATCAAACCCGATGTAAGCGAAAAATACTCCGGAAACGGCACTCATCACTCCGGCAAATCCGTTAGGCATCAGGGATGGAGTTCCTGTTGCGGGGCTTACGGGTGTCCAGTTTTCAATGCTTACATAAGAAGCACCCACAAGGATTACCAGTACAATAACGGCCAGTTTTAAGATAACAAGGGAATTGTTGAAGTTTTTACTTTCCTTTACACCAACGTAGCAAAGCCATGTAATCAGGCCATTGATCACCAAAGCCGGTACGTCCACAATAAATTTAAGGTTTCCGATCAGAGGAGCAGATTTCCAGGCATTCAGCAGTTCTTTGTTTTCAGAACCGTTCTGAAAGGCTTTTCGGGCTTCCGTATAGCTGCAGGTAAGATAATCTGGAATATGCATTCCGAGACGTTCCAAAAAGCTGGTAAAATAATCAGACCATGAGAAAGCTACATAAATATTTCCGAATGAATATTCCATGATAAGAGCCCAGCCGATAATCCATGCAATAAGTTCCCCGAAACTGGCGTAGGCATACGTATACGCAGAACCGGCAGTAGGAATTCTGCTGGCAAATTCAGCATAGCATAAGGCTGTGAATCCGCAGGCAAACCCACATATCAAATATAGAAGGATAACACCGGGACCGCCTCTGAAAACGGCTTCACCCAAGCTGCTGAAACTTCCTGCACCTATGATGGCCGCAATACCAAAAAATACGATGTCCCATACTCCCAATACCCTTAAAAGACCAGTAGAGGTGTCTGTATCCGAGTAGATTTTTCTTCTGAAAAGTTGATTCATTCAATAACTATATTTGATTTGAAAAAAAGCAAATGTAACGATTTTTTATTTTGATGTTAACAGTCATTAACAATATTTAGATAAAAAAATGGACGGTCAAACCTCTTTAATCTTTGTAAACAGGTATTTCCACATAGTGGAGATCTGTTTTTCTAAAATAAGCGAATCGGTTGCAGCAGTCTTGGGAAAGTAAAACTTCTGAGAATGCTTCAGATTTATAAAAATTAATGCTAAAAGTATCTTAAATTTCATGTAATGGTATGTTTTTAGCTGCTGTTGAAAGAGTGTCGGATCAGAATATTTTTTTGATCACTGATACCCGTATTGTTTATGTTTTTTGCAGGCTAAAGTAAGAAATTTTATCATGATTTGGTGAAATGGTTTTATGAGCGGCATAATGGTAATTTTAAAAGATTAAATCTGCTAAAACTTGCTTAAACAATAAGTTTTTAATATTTTCGTTGATATAATAGACTAATTTTTTTATTCAAAAAAGAATGAATTCAAAAAAAATACTCCTCTCGGCTGCGGTTCTTTATTTCGGAATTTCCGAAGCTCAACAGTCTCAATATTTTACACAGAAAGAAAATTACAGATTCAATCTAGCTGAAAATCTTTATCAGACCAAAGTATATAACGCCTCCCAGTATGAATATGCAAGACAGTACTTCTACAATCAGAACCTGTCCCGTTCAAAAAAGGAGGCGGCGCAGTTTTTTGATAATGTGATCGGGGTGATCCTTCAGAAAAATCATGCTGAGGAAGGATTAACGGCTTTCATGAAAGAATATCCGAATTCTGCCTATTTTGCTCAGGCCAATCTTCCTTTAGCAGACTATTATCTGGCTAAAAAAGATTTTGACAAAGCACTGGAGACCCTCAAAAAGGTGAACCAGTATCAGCTTTCAAAAGAAGAAAATACACAGTATATCCTGAAACTGGGGTATGCCAAATTCATGACCGGAGATTCCAAAGGGGCTACCGATGCTCTGGAAGAGGCTTATAAATCTGCGGATCAGTCGCAGAAAGGAGACATTGCCTATATGCTGGGACATCTTTACTACTCAAACAGACAGAATGACCGGGCTTTCCAGTATTTTGACTCTGTGAAGGATGATCCGAAATTTTCTAAGCTTGTCCGTCCTTATTATGTGCAGATGTACTATAACGATAAGAATTACGATCAGGCTATTACAGAAGGAAATGCATTGCTGAACGAAAATATTTCTGCGTCTTATAAAGCAGAGGTTCATAAGATCATCGGGGAGAGCTATTTCATGAAAAATGACTATACTTCGGCTTATCCGCATCTGAAAGATTATCTAAGCGTACAGCAGAACCCGTCTGAAAATGACCTGTATGAAATGGGATTCGTGGCGGCTCAGCTGAAAAAATATGATGAAGCGGTTTCCTATTATAACCAGCTTCTTAACAGCAATTCCGCGCTGGCTCAGAATGCTTACTATCAGTTGGGAAATGCTTACCTGGCGGTAGATAAAAAGCAGGAAGCCCTTTCCGCATTCCGTTCTTCTTACCAGATGGATTATGATGCGAAAGTGAAAAAACTGGCCCACGAACAGTACGCCAAACTCAGCTACGATATCGGAAACCCGTTTGAAAGTCCTTCTGCGGTAATTCAGAGCTATATCAACAACAACCAGAATGATGCGAATGCTCCGGAAATGAGATCTCTTCTTGTGAAATCCTACCTGTATTCCGGAAACTACCAGGAAACCCTGAACGCTATTGATAAATTACAGAGTTCTACTCCGGAGATCAATAAGGTGGATCAGGAAGTTTCTTACCTTTTGGGAACGGAAGAATTCAACAAAGGAAACTATGATGAAGCTGAAAAGTATTTCCTCAGAAGTTTAGGATTCAGCATCAATAAAGAATTTTATAACAGGGCACTTTACTGGCTGGGGCAGGTGTATTACCAGAAAGGAAACTACCCGTCTGCCATTGTCCGCTACGAAAAGCTGCTTAACGAAAATTTCCCTGAAAAGCAGCAGCTGTCATATGATTTAGGATATGCTTATTTTAAATCTAAAAAATTTGATCAGGCAGCCACTTATTTCAAACAGTATCTGAGCAATCCGAAACCGGAATTCAAAAACGATGCGGAACTCCGTCTTGCTGATATTCATTATGCCAACAACGATCTGAACGAGGCGATTGCCATTTATGATAAAAATGAAGATGCTACGGATTATACCCTGTATCAGAAGGCTATGGCTTTAGGATTTAAAGGCGATACCCAGGCTAAGATCACGAATATGAAGACTCTTTTATCCAAATATCCGGGTTCTGAATATTATGATGATGCCCAGTACGAAATAGGGACAGCATATGCGGCTCAGGATGATTACGCCAATTCCAACGATTATTTCGGAAAGGTTATTAAAACGTCTTCGGATAAGGACCTTATTGCGAATGCTTCTATTTACAGGGCACAGAATTATATCGACCAGAACCAGAATGATAAAGCCCTTTCTGAACTGAAATCATTGGGAGAGCAGTATAAAAATACAGCGTACGCTAACAAGATCGTTCAGGCAGCCAAACCTATTTTCACGAAGAACGGAGACGTTTCAGGATACGAGAATTTCGCCAGAAATATCGGAGTGAATGTGGACGCTTCTGAAATCGATGAAATCAACCTTTCTACGGGAAAACAGTATTTCACGAAGAAAGATTATAAAAATGCAATTTCTTATTACGAGAAGTACCTGACCCAAAATCCTACCGGTGAGGGACTGTACCAGGCGAAGTATGAATTAGGGGAAAGTTATTATCAGACCAATAATTCAACAAAAGCTTTACTTGTGCTTCAGGAAGTTGCTGGAACTCAGAATGATTACCAGGATGATGCACAAACCCGTTTAGCTCAGATCTTTATCGCTCAGGGCAATACTGCTGAGGCTAAGAAGTATCTTGAGGGAATTAAGAACTCTTCAGATGTCGGCATTAAAAACTACGCCAATGTTGAGCTGATGAAGCTGTATGCGGAAGAAAAGAATTTCTCTGAAGCTGAAAAGCTGGCCAATGCAGTGATTGCCAATTCCAAGAACTCTGCTGCGGTGATTGAAACGGCAAAAGTGATCAAGGCGAGAAGCCTGATGAATTCCGGAAAAGACAAAGATGCCCAGGCTGCTTATACTTCTCTTGAAAAATCATCCAATACTTCGGTAGCTGCGGAAGCACTGTATGCCAAAGCTTATTATCAAAATAAAGGAAAGGCATTCAAATCATCAAATGAAACGATCTTTAAACTTGCCAATAATTATGCATCGGAAGAATTATGGGGCGCAAAAGCTTTGGTGTTGATGGCGAAGAACTATATCGGCCTGAAGGATAATTATCAGGCGAGCTATACCTGCGACCAGATTATTAACAATTATAAGGATTTCCCTGAGATCGTTGCAGAAGCTAAGGAAGTGAAGAAATTAATCAAGAAATGATCTTTTTAGGAGAAAATATTCGTGATTATTCAACCACTGAATCAACAAATCCGAAATCTTGTGCAGAGCATTTCGCAGATGTAATGGGAGAGAAAGGATATAAACTTGATTTTTCACTGAAAAGTTTAGAGACTGAAATTGATGGAATTTTAGAAAAATATTCAAAAATTGATTATCAGGAACGGAATATTTCACAGGAGTTTTTAACAGCCTATGTGGGTGAAACACTTCTTAGTATATTCGGAGGCAGTTGGGTCGGTGATTTCTATGGTCCATTAAGCAGATCAGGGATTAACTTTTATACTTCCTATATGGTGATTAATGATTTTAGATTTAATCCTAATCATTTTATAGGATATTATTTAAGGAATGGTAAGAAGTCGGAAGGTACTTTTTACGAATATTTATACAAACGGAATCAAAGTAGTGGTATCTTCCATGATTTTTTAGGTGGAGGATTAATACAAAAAATAAACAATAATATTCAATAGATTTTTAAATCCTTTGTGATTAAAATTAAAGAGTATGAACAAGAAAATTCAATTATTATCTATATTATTCCTGGGAATTTCGTCGGTAGCGTTCTCCCAGATCAAAGAAGAGAAACTGATTCTTAATAAGAAAAGAGAACCGGAAGTAAAGAAGATCGAGAAGAAGAAGACTTCCGTGGAAACCATTAAGAATTACCCGCCGGAAGAGAAGTCCCAGAATCCTGTAAAATATACGATTACGGACGTGCCTGCGGTTTCAGATTTTAAAACTTCTACGATTCAGGGGGAAGATGTGGCTCCGAAATTTGAAGGAACAGCCCAGAACAATTACTTCCAGTTCGGGATGGGGAACTACGGAAAAATCCTTGCGGATGCCAATATTTCCAAAACCCTTGAGAACAAAATAGAAGTAGGAGCAGATGTACATGTTCTTTCTACCAACGGCCTGAAGAAAGATTACGACTGGAGATCTAAGCAGAGTTCAGCTACATTGGGGGCATTCCTTAACTCTTACGGCGAAAAAGGAAAATTCAACATCAATGCTGAATATGGTCTGAACAATTATAATTACTACGGAATTTATGCCCTTCAGCCGGATGCCGGAGTAGATCTGAAGCAGAAAGTGAACCAGTTTAAGGTAAACGGTTATTATGATTTTTATTCAAATGAGATTCTGAATGACATCAGAGTAAAATCATCTTTCCTGAAAGACCATTTCGATGCCCAGGAAAACCAGGTATCTATTTTGGCGAATCTTTCCAAGCATGCAGTGGAAATCGGTAAATCAGGCATCAATCTGAATGCGGATCTTGGAGTAGGCCTGGAAGCGGTAAAAACAGATTTCGGAATTGAAGATAAGAATTCATCGAATTTTGTCAATACCAATTTACTTCCGAAAGTGACATTCAGAAAAGGAGATTCTTATTTAACTCTGGGATCTTCATTTGCTTTCCTGAACTCTAAAAATTCAAACGATTACTTTGCGCAGCAGAAAAATAACAAGACCTACTGGTTCCCGCAGGCTGAATTCCAGTTTGCAGCTGCCAAAGAATTCAAATTCTATGGTGGGGTAGACGGAGGTCTGAAGCTGAATACATATGGAGATATGTTACAGGCAAATCCGTTCATCCTTTCTGATCAGTTTTTAAAGCCAACAGAAACGAAATATCATTTTTATGTAGGATTGAGAGGAGACATCGACGAAACGTTCAAATACGACTTCTCGGCCGGTTACGGAAAGATGAGGGATATTATGTTCTTCCAGGCGAATAACCTTTTCAATAATACGTATTCGATGAACCGTTCTGCCTATGATTTTGCCAATACATTCTCTGCTGTTTACGATGACGGAAATGTAAGCGACATCAAAGGAAGCGTACAGTATTTCCCGCTTGAAAACCTGATCCTGGACGGTGAAGTACGTTTTACCAAATACGATCTTAAAAACTATGAAGATATTTATAACGTTCCGTTAGTAAATGCAAGCATCGGAGCCAAATATACCATGCTGGACAAAAAGCTTCTTCTTGGATTTAAAGGGATCTTTGCCAGCGACAGAACCACCAATTCATTCGCTTTTGAAGGGGTAGCGGCTCCATCGGGAATGGTGTTCCAGTCTGCGGAAAACAGAAATGATAAAGTAGGCGGTTATGCTGATCTGAATCTTTCTGCAGAATATAAAATTCATAAAAACTTCAGTGTTTTCGCTCTCGGAAACAATCTGCTGAGTTCTAAATACCAGACGTATAAAGGCTATAAAGTATTGGGAGCGCAGATCCTGGGAGGGGTGAAGATCACTTTCTAAGCTGTAAAGAAATTTAAAAATACAGAACCTTACATTTCCGGATGTAAGGTTTTTGTTTTCTGGAACACTTAAATAAGGAAGGTATCAGCAAAAGGTTATGGATTAAGCTGTGTAATGGCTGTGTTTTATAATTGTTTGATTTGTAAATGTTTGAGGACTTGGTTTTTCTGTTACAGCAATCCCGGTCTGTATTTACGGTAATGAAGGCAAAAGGTTTTTTTAGAATTAAGCCTTTATTATTAGGGAAAATTGTAAAAAAATCATTATTTTCGCAGTCGAAATCATAAGCAGCAGGCTGTTCTTCAGTCCCTGTTACTGCTCATGAATCAGGCTGCATAGTTTAATGGATAGAACTTCGGATTTCGGCTCCGACAGTGAGGGTTCGAATCCTTCTGCGGTCACTTTAGCCCCTTTTTAGGGGCTTTTTTATTATATACCCTCGATATTGCCCTCAGTGTATATTTATTATAAAATCATATCCTCAAAAATGACAGGTTATTTATTTTCCATCTAACCACTTTTTATAATATTCAACTCTTTTTTTCTATCCGCCTTTTTACTATTTGTTCTTTCAAGTATTTCTATACAGAAGTTTTATTTTCTCCTCATTTGAAAGAAGATTAAGCAGGGCATTGATTAAATTATCAAAAGATATATCTTATTTTTAGGACACCCTCTTTTTTATTTTAGCCATAATTTTCTCAGATTTAGCAATCATTTGTATTCCTTACGGTTATCCGTAGTTCTATTTAAATTATTTTTTTATATCTAAGTATAGTGAAATAACGTTATACGGGTTTTTCGATGATCAGTATTAAAAAAACTGAAAAGCCTATTGTTACAATAAAAGATACAATAAGTACCACTTATCAGGCATTTTGCAAAGCAAGGCAAAATTATTTAAATGATCCTACCGGTGCAGTCTCAGCTAGAACTGGAATTGCTTTAAAACCTGTTAATATTGAGGCAATAAAAAGCAGGATCAGAAGTAATAATAACTTTATTGATTAAAATAGTTTATTATATTTCTAAGAAATTCATAGTTATTAGTTTTCCTCGGAGAGATTCGAGGATTTTTATTTTTGAACAAGGTAATGCGGGATGGTTCTTTTTATTAGGAAACCGTAAATCGAGAGGTTTATATTTTATATTTTATATTTGTTGAAAAATAGTGGAATGAAGAAAATAACAACATTGATTGCTTTAATTTTAAGCTTGTCAGTGTTTGGACAAGAGTTTGAGTTAACCCCAGATAACTTTAGATGTAAAACAGAAATGGCTAAGGATTATGTTGTTTTGGAAATACCTGGCTATAATAAACAAGCGTTATTTAACAAGTCAAAAGAATTCATTAACCAATACTATAATAATCCAAAATATGTAACATCTGAATCTGAAAATGATCAGTTAGTAGTAAATGCTTTAGGGAGTAAGTACAACATGATATTAATGAGTTGGTATAATGAGTACCAAATTGAATTACTGTTCAAAGATGACAAAATAAAGTTAACGCCAAAATTCAAATGGATAAAAAATATCGGCGGTGACAATCTTCCCTTAGTTTTAAGTTCTGGTTATCTTTGGGCTGTGTACAATAAAAAAGGAAAAGTTATGAAAAGTAAAGCTAAAGAAACTGCAGAACAGGATATTAAAGATTTTATTTCAGGTTTACTGAAAAAAATAAATACAACAAGTGATTGGTAAAAATAATATATTTTAGGAATGAGATTAAAATTAATAGCCTGCTTACTGCTTTAGGACATTATAATAGACTAAACTCTTAAAGTAAAACCCCAACAAAATAATTTAACTATGTACGAATTTAATTTATACAATATTTTAGGAAGCATAATAATAGCTGGTGTCATGGCATTAATTGTAAAGTACAATCTACCGAAGAAAGATAAATAAAAATATCACCTGTTTTTTGATCAGTATGAATATGGATACGGTTGTAGTTTTAAAAATATTCTCACAGTATATTCATGCATGAAATAAGAAGACATTTACAGCTTGTCAGGAAAGAGATGACCTGATTATAATATCATTTTATTGCTTTACTAATGTCATTTTTTGGCTGAACTAACTGAAAAATGAAAGAGAATCATCAAACAAATACACCATTGGAAACAGACGAAGAAACTAAAAAAATAGAAGAGATTTTGGGCATAACCTCTCAGGAGGAGGACAAAAAGCCTTATCCTATCAGAAGATTAGAGCTCAAAGATTTAATAATTGATGATTTTTCCAAATTTTTGCCCTATCTCAGCGGGCTGAACACTTTATATCTCACCAACTGTACTATTCCCGGTTTTTCTGATTTATTGAAATTGGAGCATTGCCATTATTTCTATCTGGATAATGTGACGTTCAGAAATCATGACTGCACAGTAATAAGGGATTTCCCGGAGGAGATCCGCTTTTCCAATATGAGTTTTGATGCCGGCTGTCTTAGAGGTCTCCATACATCGGTGGACAAAGTAATTAAGCAGCTTACAATCAAAAACTGTCATGTTGATAATATTCAGGAACTGAACAATATCGATGGCCTGTATTCATTAGGTCTTCATAAGATAACCTTTACTTACAAACCAAAAAAAATAAAGCAGGGATCTGTCAGAAGGATATATATTTCCGACTCACAGTTTGACGATGTTTCTTTTATACCCTTTGATCAATCAGTATCTGATATTAGTTTCTATAATTGCAGGATAGGGAGCATTGCCGGACTTTTGGGGTTTAAGAAGCTTGAGGAAATCGGTATAGATACCGATACCACCGTTGAAGACACAGAAGAGCATGAAAATCCTTTTAATAAAAAAATAAGCTGCCATTTCGCGACAGGAGAAAAACCATTCAGTTTAAAAAACGTATTATCCCTTAAAAATTGTATTAGCCAGTTAGAATTTAATTATTTTAAAGAAAAAACAATTGATGATCTCGGGAAATTTGAAAAGGTAGACCGCCTGCTATTTGGTGAGTCCAGGTTTTATGCAGATGCTTTTTTACCCATTGCCAGGCAGATCAGAAGAGTTGAAATGAGCAACTCTGTTATCAAAAAACATACTTATTTCAAACATTTTCCCAATCTGACGAGCTTTGAGTTCAGATGTCATGAAGACAATCATATACAATCCCGGAATTTTTCAAGACTGCTTCCGCTCAAGGATCAGCTGAAAGAGCTGGATTTTTATGAATCCCTTGAAAGTCCGGCAGCCTATCAGATCGGACAGTTTACAGCCCTGGAAACTTTAAAAATGGGTGCTGAAGTTTCAGCAGAAACCGCAGAGTCTATCCTGACCTTAAAAAAGCTGAAAAAATTAGAGCTCAATGTTGAAAAAACGAAGCAGACTTTCGATATAGGAAGCTTAAAAAAGCTGGAATTTTTAATTTTTAATTCAAGAGTTGGTTTCACCGGATTTGAGCATTTGAAACGCCTAAAATCCCTGGAGATAGTGAATTTCCAAAAATTTGATATTAACACACTTCCCAAAATGAAATCTTTAAAAAGGTTGAAGTTTTATGGGCATAATGGTAACATTAAGGGACTGAACCGGTTTCCTAATTTAGAATTTCTTCAGATTCATACAGCGGGGAGACTGGAGTTGAAAACCATGAAAAAGCTGAAAGTTCTGGATCTTCAAAGTAATAAAATGAAAGATTTTTCTTCGTTTGAAACCTTACCCGCCCTTGAAAAATTAGATTTATCAAATCTTTGGGATAAAATGAATTTAAAAGGGATATCAAAATTTCCCAATCTGAAATGGCTCTCCCTTTTAGAAAGTTATGAGATAGATGATATTTCAGGCTTAGAGCCGCTAAAAAAGCTGGAGCGTCTTGATTTATACGAAACAGAAGTTACAGATGTGCGGGTACTGAACACTCTGCCCAATTTAAAGGAAGTTAATTTGGCAGTGAAGAATTCTAAAGAATTAAATCTCAAGTCGCAGCTGGACCGTCCGGAAATAGGCATTTACAGCGGATTGCCGACGATTAATTTATCGATCTGGAAAAGGGATGAATTCGGGATTTAAAAAAGGCTGTAATATACTTGTGTGTATGCAGTCATTCTCTTATTGTATTCATTGATGTTTTTTTGTGCACCTCTCGAATATCCGCTCTGATTGAACGGATTTCTTTGGTATCATAACGGATATGTATTTAAACAAAAGTTTTATTTATCAGCTTAATTTTAATTTATATATTGTGCTCCCGTTTTACATGATTAATCCGGAATTTTATAATAAAGAAAAAATAAGCATAATAATAAAACAATATTAATCCTTGATGAGAAGAGAATACTCTTTTTAAGATCGATTAATCTGATAAAAACCATGAAAACCAAATTGTACTTGTGCCTGCTAATGGCAGCGGTAACTTCTATTACAATGTCTGCACAGAAAAAGACTTCGGCAGATCAGTTCATAAGCTATTTCAATAACTATCAGAAAAAAGAATTAGCGATGATGACAACACCGGATTTTAGATTCAAAAATGAATCCTCGGATGAAATTTTGAACAGATATGATTTTTTTACCTTTTATTTTGATGATTCCGAAACGCTGCTTTCCAAATATAAGGTCATTAAAAAAACGGAACAAAAGGATAAAACCTATTATGTGGTAGAAGAACAGTCACAGTTTTTTAAATTGCTCGACGTTAAATTTCCGAAATGGAATATGACCATCTCCACAGTAGAAGGAGAGGTAGATGAAGTGGTACTTACACCAACTGAGGGCTATGATGCTTATATGAAGGAACTGAAATCCAAAACAGAGAAATTTGATGCATGGATGACTGAGCATTATCCAAAGGTGAATCTGGAAGAATTAACTGACCCGTTCCCCATTCTGGAATATCTGAATAAATATGTTAAATCCAAAGGAATCCCTTTATCCGGTTTGCAGAAATATGATGAATCTACCGGCATACCGGAAATTTTAACAGATAAAGATTCAAAGGCTGAGGGCATGGACTGCGTGCATCAAAATAAATTAACGGAAGCTGAAAGAACCTCTTTTTATCCTTTCAATAAAGCTAAAAAAATACTCTTAATCTCCTTTACGGATAAAGATAAAGAATTATCGTATTATGCTGAAACTTCCAGAATAACCGATTTGTCAATCGCTCAATCAACTAAACAGCTGAATAAAGTTGATATTAACAGATTAACTGACATCTTTTATAATTACGGGTATAAAAAACTGGAAATGATCGTCAATGAGAAACTGGATTGTCCCGAATTTAAAAATGCAATCGTTTTTCTTGATGAAAACGACAAACCTTTTGAATATATAGCCCTGTCTTTTGATTGCGGCCAGATTGAGTTCAGTTCCCGAAAAATGAATTATGGCCGGGAATGCAATACCAAAAGAGAACTCCTGGAAGTATTTTTTGTTTCCAAAGGAGTTGATATTTTTCCACAAACCCCTAAAAAAACATGAAAACCAAATTATACCTCTGCCTGTTAATGGCAGCCGTAAATTCTGTGACAGTATCTGCACAGAAAATGAACACAGCAGATAAGTTTTTACACTATTTCAACAACTATCAGAAAAAAGAATTAGCGGGTATAATAACCCCTGATTTTAAATTCAAAAGAAAATTTTCAAAAGTCGTTACAGACCGGAAAGAATTTTTAAACAAATATTTAGAAGATTCCGAAACGTTAATTGCTAAATTTGAAGTGATTAGTAAACCGGAAGGGAAAAATCAGAACTATTATGTAGTAGAGGACCAGTCGCAGTATCTGAAATTGCTTGACGTACAATTTCCGAAATGGAATATGACCATCACCACAGCCGGAGGAAAGGTAAGCCAGGTGATGCTTGCTCCTACTGAGGATTATGATAATTACGTGACGGATCTGGCTTCAAAAACAGAACAGTTTAATGCCTGGATGCAAGAGAATCACCCTGAAGTGAATCTGGAAAAGCTGAAGGATCTGTCCCGGGATCTTGAATATTTATACGAATATATCGAATCCAAAGGAATCCTTTTATCTGATCTGCAGCAATATGATGAATCTGTCGGGGCAGTAGTAGCCGTAACAGACAGCAAATCGCTGGCTGATAACATGACCTGCATGCACCGTAATAAACTGACGGAAACGAAAAGGGCTTCTTTTTATCCTTTTAATAAAGCTAAAAAGGTAATGCTGATTTCTTTTAATGATAAAGACTGGAAATTAGATTATAATGCTAAGTCTCCTAAAATAATCGATATTTCAAAAGCAATATCGTCTAAACAGCTTAACAAAGCTGACCTTAACAGATTAACTGATTTATTTTATAATTACGGTTTTAAAAAAATGGAACTGGTAAAAACGATGAAGGAAGAATATGAATGTTCCGGATTAAAAAATGCAATCGTATTTCTGGATGAAAAGGGAAACCCTTTTGAATACATAGCGTTCGCTTTTGATTGTGATGAAGTAGAGTTCAGTTCCCAAAAAGTAAGTTATGGTGATGACTGTACAACAAAAAGAGGATTGCTGGAGCAGTTTTTTACTTCTAACGGAATTGAAACCGGCGAATAAACCATGAAAAAATATATCATTCTTGCCACATTTCTGGCCGGATTGCCGGTATTGGCCCAACAGAAAGCCACTTTTAAAACTATTTCCTCACGGATCAATACCGGAGCGCCAAAACCCGGAATTCCGGATGCGGCGATTAAAGAATATCCTGTTTATTTTAAAGGATTCTGGGTCATCATATTTGATGAGGCGACCGATGAACTGGGTAATCACATGCTTATCGGACGGATTAAAGTTTTGGAAAAGGATGCCAAAAAAAGATCTCCGTTCATCAATAAAGCAATTGATTTTTCAGATACCTCTGATGATGACAGATATGTAGTGATTTCAACCGATAAAAATTATAAACCCATAAAAATCAGTTCCACTTTTTCACCACAGACAATCAGCTATAATGCAGAGCTTAAAAAATTCATCATTGGAAGTAATTCGCTTGGCTTTAAGGATTCAAAGGATCTTTTTGTCCACGGATGGCAGCCTATGATTACAGTTCTGGATCTTGAACAGTACGGCACCACGTATGCTATTAAAAACGATTATTCCTGCTATCTGAAAGATCTGATTTTTGAAAAAGATAAAATTCATGTGTTAGCGGCTTCTGAAGAAATCAGAGATTATCAGAAGCTTGAAGTGATCACGGTTGACCTGAATAAATTTCATGATGATAAAGAAGAATTTTTCCCAAAAGTTCTGGACCAGATTTCCCATGTCATTTCGGTGAATCACGATAAGGGCAGAATAGATATATCAGGGATTTCAAAGGTGGGGCCGGATTACTATTTCTCTGCCTCTGGCCTGAACCATTTTGATATGATATATAAAACATATATTTATAAGTTTGATGGCAGAACCCTTGAAGAGCAGACAGCGTTTAAATACTTTAATGATCGTATGTATATGGACGCGAAGCTGGTAAAATATAATGGATTCTATATTGATTCCTCAAATAATCCTGTTTTTTTAACCCAAAGAATTGGGTATGAAGAAATGAATCTGACGAAAGCAAATGCCGGTTTTGATATTAAAAAAAACATTAAAATTAAGTTATTTGATTATATAGAATCGGCAAAAATGGCGGTGTTTACCAATGGTAATATCGTAGTGCTCTCACTAAATGAAAACAATCGCTGGGAGTATTATGTTTATAATTCTGATCTGGAACTTACTAAAAAAATCAGCTCAAATCTCTCAGAAAATTATTATCCGGGAAAATTAAAAATACAGGATGAGCATACAGTGGAATGTTTCTTTTATGATACGAAAAGAATAAACGGTGCTGTGGTGCAGTATGCTGCTGTAAACTAATCTGGAAATAATCCGAAAACTTATCATAGACCGGAAATTTATTTAATATTTAAAAACAATTACAATGTCAGTACTCTACCAAGTCGGTGTTATAGAACGCCGGGAATCAAAAATTAAAATCAGTGTCCAGGTTATTCATCCCGACAGCAATTACATTAATGCTTCACCTGGATTCGCATTAATGCTGCTTTACCGTAACGTTAATAACGATTCTCCTATAAAAAAAGAAGTTGATTTTGATGATACTCTTGATGAATCGTGGATGAGGCAAAATGCACGCGCTTTTATCCGGTCGGTGGATCTGGAAATGGGCGAACCCAGCGAAGAAGGGTGGAAGAATGGAGTGCTGGATATCACGGTAACACATCCTGCATGGCTGGAGCACCTGAAAGATATGAATTATTGGGATTCAGCGGCATTTGATCCGGCACGGGAATACGATGCCTGCGAACCCAGATTTCCAGCTCAGGATGAAGTTCCTGTTTCTGCTTCAGATCTGACTTCAAAAGAAGGTTTTATGCCTGTTTGGAAGTATATGATACCGGATTACCTGCTCAATACCCCGAAAGATATTTTATGGTTTCCTGCATTGGGAGAGAAATATTATAAGGATTCCGATACGGTGATTACCGATCTGTCTGACGAAAACCTGCAAAAGTGGGAGGGAACCCTTGTGAGAACAGCAAAGTCGTTTGGGATTTTATACCAACGTGAAACGGATTGGGGGATCGTAAAATGTGGCAGTGGAAGTATGGGGTCTTCCTATATTGATGGTGAAATGACCCAAATGGTTTTGAATCCGAAGAAAAAGGATGCCTATGCCAGCTCTCCTGAATCTATTTTGAAATGGGGCAGTCCCGTAGTGTATGAAACACTAATCGATGGCGATACTATTTCTTTCAAACTGATGATCATGAGTGAAGATGATGACCGCATATTCCTGGAAACAAAAATGAGTGTGCTGAAGTTTATGCTAAAACGATTGGAATCCTTTTCAGGTAAGGAATACCAGATAGAGGGACCTTTGTTTGAAAAACTAAACGCCATTATAAAAGAAAAAGACATTAGAGATACCCACACACTCTATCTCAGACACAGGGAGATTGCCGAAGAATTCATCGTGAGCTCAAAAATAGAAAAAATCAGGGATGTCCCTTATCCGGACTTTTACCAATTGAGCAATGAAGAAATTATAGATCTCTATTCTTTTGAAAAATGGCCGGCTTATGAAATAACGGTTAAAGTAACCGATGCAAAGTGGCTGGAGCAATATCCGCTGGAGCCGTTTTCTTACATCTTTAGTGAATATGATTAACAATAACCAAAACCTTATAAAGAAAAATAAATATGGAAAAAGCAGAAAAATTATCAGGCGGCCAGCTTAAAGAAGTAAAAGAAATTCTTGCCAATACCGCAGTAGGAGAATTAGCAGAAGGTGAAGACTTTGCTGATTTAGCCTATACAAAAGTGGAATTCGGATATATTTATCTGAGAGAAGGTCACTATGAATCATTATTCAAAATAGTAACAGACAGGAAGACCATTTTTTTTGCAGCACAGCGGGGAAGCCTTATGCGTTTGCAGGATGCATTTACAGAAGCACAGTTCGAGGGAACAGTTGAGCAGATGAAGGCATTTCATGGCGACTGGCTATAAAAATTAAAGAATAAATGTTTTAAACTAATAATAAAATTATGAAAAACAATCATTTAAACTCAGAAGAAGCACAAAATACGTTGGCAGAAATTTCTGAAAAATTACAGCCATTATTAATTGAAGGAAGGGAGTATTTTACAGAAATTACAAAAACAAAGTTTGGAAGTACGGGAGGAACAGTGAAATTTCGCGAAAATGGTATTGTATACAATAGTAACAGTTCCGATGAAATCGAAGAGCATTTGGATAAAATTGAGGAAACAAGACCGCATTCACTGATTGATTTCTTTCCTGCTCATTCCAAAGTGAGATTCACGTTCAAAAAAGGAGAATCTATTGTGGCAGAAGAGTATACTGTTGCCATGTATCTGGAAGATATTAAATACAGCATTGAAAACGAATCTTACCGGGATGAAAAAACCATCAAAAGTGAAATGCTGGCCCGTTTTAGCCAGGAAGCAGATGAATTGGGAATGTTTATCGATTCCACTGTGTATTATGATGATTCTACGATGCGTTCTTTGGATTTTATGAGGAACAGTAGAGATTTAGAATCCATCTATCATCTTGTCGGAGGAATGGAAGCCTTTTATTTCAGGTATGAAAACGGAAAAATAGAAGCACAATCTATTCCTGCATTCGAGGAACATGGATTAAGCCTGCTCGCCATTGATCATATTGAAGTAGAACCTGAATACAAAAAACGGCAGGATGCCTTTAAGGAAGGTGTACAGTTGCGTCACGATTTTTTCCGTTCACTGGGAGCTTTGGACGACCGTATTATTTATCTGCGTGTAGGTGGTTTCAGGGATTATTCCTGGCCTGAAAACAGCACGGTACATAATTCCTGTAAAATGCGTGTCATTCACACTCCGGAAACAACTATATTGATAACAGACGGTTTATCGGATATTTATACTTCGTCACGTGATGATGCAAATCTGCAGTATAACGGTATCGGAGCTGAATTTTATATGGAGTTTTACGGAGATATTCCTTTCGAAGTGATGCATAAGCATTTTGCTATGGCCCTGATCAACAGTACCTCTCAGGTAGCGTTAGGTCATGGGGATATCAAGAACCTGATGCTTGCCCACCAATATTTTACCGTTGAGTTTACGGAAGATAACATTGAATTGTGGGTAAACCGCGAGAACAATGAAAACCATAACCTCAGAAGCTTTTTAACACCCGGAAAGTTCTTAAAAGATGGCAGTCTGGGAATAATGCTGGGAATGGAGTCTAAATTGGTTCCGCAAAAAGTACAGCTTAACCTGGAAGAGATTTTAATGATTTCAATCAAACCTTTTGATGCTAAATGGCTGAAAAGAACAAAACTCAGAAGTAAAGATAACGACATCGTTAATGCGGCAAAAGGAGAAATTATTCAGGGATGGAAAGATAATGGAGAAATGAATCTGGTTCCGCTGACTTACCAGCCGGAATATATCCAGACCGCACCGGAAGCCCAGGGAACGGTTCTTGCCCCTTTGTTTCCTTTTTAACAACAATTAGATTATACCGGGCCCATTCCGATTTTCCGGAGTGGGCTTTATTACAGATTTAAGAGAAAATAACAACTATGGAATATCAGATGAATGAAGAGCTTGAAAAGAAAATTGCTGAGGTTTTAATTTCAGTAAAAGAACAGGAAGAACGGAAACTGTCTGATACTTTTGACTTCCTGAAGGAGCTGAAGTATGAAACAAAGCTTTCCCCCAACATCATCAGCCAGATGACTGAAGCCATAAAGTATGGCCTGAGCCGCGATTACAGTGTATTCAAACCTTACTGGTCGATCTACATTCTGATCGGAAAACTGGCTCCTTTACATTCTGGAGAAATTGCTTCCATTCAGGACGAAATCACCAATTATCTGAATGATGATATTGTGGAGTACGAGGATTTTACGTCCGCTTTGTATTTTTTCAGTAAAGCATGGGGAGATCTGGAACCGGTGTGGAGTGCCGAAAACAAAGCGGCCATTGTCAAAAACCTCATTGAGATCATTGAGGACGAATACGAGTCGAGTGGAAGTTTTGATGCGTTTGTTGCCGATGATGTTTTACCTGTTCTGATCCGTATCGGTAAAGATGATTCCAAAGCACAGGAAACCATAAAATGGGTGAAGAAAGTTCTGGAAGAAGATAATCAGTATGATGATGACGAGGAAGAAGATGAAGATTAAAAAACACGGTTAAATATTTCCTGAATCATTATCTGACGCAGATTTAATGTACTTTAAGGAAAAATGTAATACATTGGAGCTGAATCGCCGGAGATATCACTGAATAATCAATGCTTAAACTTTTTAACAATAGTTATGGATAAAATTTCACAATCCAGAATAATTAAAGATCCTTTTCTAGTTAAGGAAATTGTAGAATTTAACTACTACAAGATGTATGAGCAGGTGAGTAAAAAGAAAATCACCTGGAAACCGAATATCCGGCTTGGAACTCCATATGAAAACCTGGAAAATATTATCAGTAAACTGGATTCTCAAAAAGATTATTTATTAATTGACGGTTTTATTCATTTGTCCAAAAGATCAGTTAATAACAAAATCTATATCATTAACGATGAAGAATTACTGGACTGGATAAAAGACATTGATGATGATTTTGAGGGACCTGTTAATATTATGGCCGTTGAAAAAAGTAATCCGGATTCATATATCCATTCTACCCGTATTTTTTCTGTCATTGAGGAAGGTGTTTTTTTCTTGTTTGAATAAAACTATTTAACGGGCAAAATGAAAGAAAACCGTCAATATAAGAGTAAGAAGAACGGGATGGCGATTAAAAACAATTAAACATTTACTGAAATATTCCCTGAAGTAGATTTTTATTCACTTAAAAAATGTCTGGGGTGGTAATCAGTATATAAAATCATGAATACAATGACCGTACTGAAAAAAATCTTGTGGTACAATATGTTTGATCTTGAGATAAAAGGAAAAGATATACAGCTTGCCAGGAAGGGAAATTCTTTGGTACTGGCTGCAACAGTCCTTATTTTTCTCATCGGTTTCGCCTTATGGAATTTGGAATTTTTAAGCAGTAGTGTTTCCGACGGAGTATTTGAACCGCTACATAGATCCAGAGGAAGATTCTTAGGCGGGGTATTGGGGCTTTTATCCATTGGCTTGTTTTATGGGCTTATTTTTATCATAATGGGTAGGAAATGCTTTTTTGAACAGACATTGCAGGAATACAGAGAAATGTCTCTGCAGCAGAAAGCCGACGCGGCACAAAAAGGAAAATACCTGATACTAATCCCGTTTGTATTGGCCCTGCTGCCGTTATTTTATAGTATACTTTTTATATTAGACTGATTGGAAATGAAAGAAAACGATCAAATAAATACACCATTGAAAACAGAACAGGAAATTAAAAAAATAGAAGAGATTTTAGGCATCACGCCAGGCGAAGACCATGAAAAATCAGATTACCTGACGGTATTAAAGCTTAAGGATATAACCATTGATGATTTCTCCGGATTTTTGCCCTATCTCAGCAATGTAAGAAAAGTAGATCTCACCAACTGTATCATTCCCAGCTTTTCCGACTTGTTGAAGCTGGATCATTGCAGTTATTTTTATCTTGATAATGTAACATTCAGAAATAATGGCGGCAATATCATAAGAGACTTTCCACACGATGTCCGCTTTTCCAATATGAGCTTTGATGCCTGTTGTCTGAATGGTATGCAGGCATCGGAATCAACAAAGATATTCAGGCATCTTTTCATTAAAAACTGTCATATTGATAATATTCAGGAACTGAGCAATATCGGAGGACTGTATTCCTTAGAATTAGACAAAATAACCTTCACCTGTCATTCAAAAAAAATAAAAGAGAAATCTATCAGCATGATCTATGTTTCCAACTCGCAGTTTGACGACCTTTCTTTTATACCTTTTAAAAAATCGGTAAGAAATATCGATTTTAAAAACTGCAGGATAGGAAGCTTTGAAGGGATTTCGGAGTTTGAGAAGCTTGGAGAAATGGAGATAGACAGCGATACCACCGTTGAAGATACAGAGGGACAGGAAAATCCTTTTAATAAAGAAATGATCTGCAGTTTGGTGAAGGGGGAAAAACCATTCAGCTTAAAAAATATCCTGTCTCTAAGAAATTATATTAATGAATTACATTTTACCGGTTTTAAAGAAAAAACGATTGATGATCTCGGGGAATTTAAAAAGGTAACCAGCCTGTCATTGGGCAAATCCATATTGTATGTGGATGCTTTTTTACCTGTTGCCAGACAAATCAGAAGAATAGAACTCAGAGACTCTGTCATCAAAAAACATACTTATTTCAAACACTTTCCTAATCTGACAGGTTTTGAATTAGCATGTTTTGAAAAAGAAAATGCAGATGTCCGGAGCTTTTTAAAACTGCTTCCTCTGAAAAAGCAGCTGAAAGAACTGGTGTTTTATGAAACAGATGATTTACGGAATAGGCTGAAAACCTACCCGGTCGGACAGTTTACAGCCCTGGAATCTTTAAAAATCGGTTTTGAAGTTTCAGCGAAGACCGTTGAATCGATTCTGACCTTAAAAAAGCTCAAAAGGCTGTATGTAAGTATTAAAAAGACAAAACAGACTTTCGATATAGGAAGGTTAAAAAAGCTCGAATTATTAAGGCTTATTTTAGCGGATATCTCAACGAAAGTACGTTTCACGGGATTTGAGCATCTGAAACGCTTACAGTCGCTTGGGATCGTCAGTGACAGAAAATTTGATCTTAAAACACTTCCAGAAATAAAATCCTTAAAAAGACTGAGCGCTTCTGGCTATGATTGTCATATTAAAGGGATGGATCGATTTCCTAATTTGGAATTTCTGAAACTTCACGGAGCAATGAAACTGGAGCTGAAAACCTTGAAAAAGCTGAAAGTTCTGGACCTTCAGAATAGTGAAATTAAAGATTTTTCTTCGTTCGAAATACAGCCTTCCCTTGAAAAATTAGATTTGTCAGGCCTTCAGGGAAAAATTAATTTAGAAAGGATATCGAAATTCCCCAATCTGAAATGGCTGACACTCTTGGAAAGTTATGAAGTAGATGATATTTCCGGATTGGAACCGTTAAAAAAACTGGAACGTCTTGATTTATACAAAACAAAAGTGAAAGACATAAGGGTATTGAACACTTTACCGGATTTAAAGGAAGTCAATATAGCAGTGGATAATTATAATGAATTAAATTTAGAATCGCAGCTGGACCGTCCGGAAATAGCCATTTACAGTGGATTGCCATTGCTTAATTTAAGCATTTGGAAAAAAGATGAATTCGGTATTTAGTACCCGAAAAAAATCTGCTCAATCCGCC
>DJTE01000021.1:190880-241727 GCA_002439165.1 Chryseobacterium indologenes | reverse complement strand
AACTTATTATAACGCAAAACAAGCTGAGTTAACATAAAATTTACATTCACGTAACGAAAAAAGCTAAACAACTGTAATACAGGAAGAAAAACATTAAACTAATGTTTAATTATTTTGCTGAAGAATTTTTAAAATTACGTTTTACTGTTTTTTTGGCTGATAAATCAGGCTTAAAAACTCTGCATAAGATTTTTCCAATCCGATAATATCTCCTGATTTAAGATTTAACCCACCTACTCCTGAAGTATCGGATTTAACTTGAAGTGAGGAAATCTGGAAGTACAGATTCTCCTCTGCTGTTTTAGGCTGAACTTTAATGGTAGAACCTAATAATTTTTTTGTTGACATGGTATAGATCTCTCCGGGAATGATTTCCAGCATCAGGTAAGATCTTGGGGAAAGAATGTAATCTTTTCTGTTGATATTTATTTTCTGATCTTTTTCCGAAGAGGCAAATATATGAAGCATTCCTTTCTGGCCTCCCAGTTTTTCTTTGGGTATATAATATAAAGCGAGTTTATAGTTGGCAGGATTGAATGGCTGGGGTGACCCGTCAACATTTTCGAAAGGTTTTAAGGTAATTGAATTGGCTCCGATCTCTTTTGCCTTTTTATAAATCATTGAAAAAACTGCGGCATCATCTTTTGAGAATCCCTGCACATCAATTTCGCCTAAATATTGGGCATCTGTAACAGCATCCGGTTTTTTGTATAAAAATTTATCTGTATTATCATTCACTTTCTCCACTTTCGTCAGATATACGTTTTGTGCACAAACCAGCTGGGCACATAATACAGAAAAGGTAAGCACTAAGTTTTTCATATCTATTATATTATTGCATCAGGATTTTGACACATTCTTCCAGGCTGTTTTCCCAATGTTTTGGTTCTATTTTATAGGTTTCTTCTATTTTATCCAGAGACATGGTACTTCTGGCCGGTCTTTTGGCGGGAGTGGGATACTGTTCCGTAGTGAGTGCATTTAATTTTACCGGAGAGTTTGAGAATTCCGCTATTTTCTTTGCAAAATCGAACCATGTTGTTTCGGGATAATTGGAAAAGTGGAATATACCAAAGGTTTTGTAAGGTGTTTCAATAATGTCCATAATAGCTTCGGCCAGATCGTTTGCATTGGTAGGCTGGCCAAACTGATCGGCTACAATTCCCAGTTCGTCTTTTTGGGAAAACAGATTGAGCATGGTTTTCACAAAGTTTTTATTAAACTCGGAATACAGCCATGAAGTTCTGAGAATAATGGTCTGAGGGTGGATTTCCAGCGCCAGTTCTTCTCCTTTTCTTTTTGAAAGTCCGTACACTCCGGTTGGATCGGTAAAATCATCTTCTGAATAAGGGAGATTTGTATTTCCGTCAAAAACATAGTCTGTGGATACATGGATCAGAATACTTTTATACTCTGTGCATGCCTGGGCCAGATGAGCCACTCCATATGCATTTACGGCAAATGCTTTTTCACTTTCTTTTTCTGCGAGGTCAACAGCTGTATATGCAGAAGCATTGATACAGTAATCCGGCTTATTGTCGTAGAAGAAATCATTAACCTGATCTTCGTCTGTAATGTCCAGTGTTTTTGAATCGGTAAATATAAACTCATAAGCATGTTCGAAATCAGGGGCTAATTTTCTGATACAGTTTCCCAATTGTCCGTTGCTGCCTATTACTGCGATTTTTTTCATCTTTAACTTTATATGTGGGTTGTGGTAAGGAATGGTCCTAATCTGTTATGAATTTTTTGCGTTCTGTGATCTCAGGAATTTAACTCTCGGCTGAAATTCTTTTTGCTCCAGATCTACATAGAATTTCATGAAAGTTTCTTTTATATCTTCCGGATGAACTTCGGATCTTCTTGTTTTTACATTGAAGTAGATCACAGTAACCCATAAAACGGCATGAACTGTTTTTTCGTCCAGGCTTTTCATCAGAATCTCTACTTTTGCCGTTCTGTCCTGCACCTCAATGGTTTTACTGCTGATCACTACCTGGGTATTATACCGTACTTCTTTTAAATAGGCAATTTCATTCTGAATGGCAATCCAGGTACAGCCGGTCTGCTTGGTGTATTCTTCATAGGTAAATCCATAAAATGTTTCTACATGATCTTCTCTTGCATTGAACATATAGTCCAGATATTTCACATTATTCAGATGTCCTATCGGATCGCAATCACTGAAACGCACTTTTACCGTTGTTGATACTTCTTTTTCCATAGCGCAAAAATACAAAAAAAACCGCCTCTAAAAGGGGCGGCAGGATTTATAAAACTTTGTTAAATTCTTAGTTAATTCCTAATTCTTTTTTTACAGCAGCAGTAGCATCGATACCTGCTTTGTAAATGAAAGCCTGAGAGTTTGAATCCATGATATAATCATAACCATTGGCTTTAGCTACTTTCTCAACGGCATCGTTCAGTTTCTTTTCGATTGGTCCGAAGATCGCATCCTGTTTTGCTCCAAGATCTTTCTGAGCTTTTTCCTGCATTTGTCCGATTTCTTCACGGATTTTACCTAATTCAGCTTCTCTTGCTTTGTTTTCATCAGCAGTTTTCTTAGGAGCCTCCTCAGTATACTGCTTTAGTTTAGCTTCTCCTGCATCTACTCTTTTCTTAATTTCGGCTTGTTTAGTATCTAAAAATGTTTTTAGTTCAGCATCAGCTTTTTTCTTTTCGGGCATTGCATTAAGAACTGCAGATACATCTAAAGTAGCCATTTTCTGAGCTTTTGCCATACCTACTGATACAACCATCATCACCGCTGCAAATAATACACTTAATTTTTTCATAACTGGTTAATAAATAATTTAATTTGTTTTTTAGATTTCAAATGTAAGCAAAAGTTAATTGATGTTTTTATTTTTTACTTTTGCTGTTACTTTTCTCTTTTTTTTCTGTTCCTTTCAACAGAATATCAAGAACTTTCTCGGTATAATCATACTTTTTCTGGAGAAAAAGAACATTGTTACTTGTTTTATCAAGAACCGTGCCCAATCCGTTTTTCTCGGCCATTGTTTTGATGGCTCCCCAGATCTGATCCTGGAAAGGTAAAACGAGATTGGTTCTGAGTTTTGTAATTTCTCCGTTGGCTCCGAATCTTAAACTTGTTGTGGTTTTGATATTTTTATCAAGGTCCATTACCTCTTTTTCTCTAAGTTTCAGCTGATCCCCTATCAACAGAACCTTTTCACTTTCAAATGCGGCTTTTTTCCTTTCGTACTCAGACTGCAGATTCTGAAGTTCAGACTGCCAGGTATCGATCTGGGCATTAAGTCTTGCTTCTGCTTCTTTGTACTGAGGCATTTTATTCAGAATTTCATTAGTATCCACAACACCTATTTTCTGGGCTTTGGAAAAACCAATAAGCAGTAATAATACTAATGTGAAAGTTATTTTAAAGTTCTTCATATCTTATGAATTATAATGATTGGTTCATCAGGAAGTGTGTTTTCCATCCGGATGGTTCTGTACCGGAAATCGTTTTATCAAATCCGTACGCGAAATCGAACCCGATCAGACCAAATGCTCCCATATAGACTCTTACCCCTACTCCTACTGATCTTTTCAGCTGGAAAGGATTGTAAGTGCTCCATGAGTTCCATACGTTACCACCTTCCGCAAAAGTAAGGGCGTAGATTTTTGCAGTCTGGCTCATTGAGATCGGATATCTTAATTCCAGGGTGAATCTGTTATAGATGGTTCCTCCTCCCTTCTGGGTAATATCTTCTGCTTCGCCACCATAGGTAGATGCATTTTCATATCCTCTTAACGGGATAAGTTCACGACCGTCATATCTACCCCCGAAAAGCCCGGTTCCTCCTACATAGAATCTTTCGAAAGGCGGTGCTCCAAGCTGTTTGTTATATCCATCCATGAATCCCATTTCGGCGGAGGATCTCAGCACGAGTTTTCCTGCAATTTCGTTGTATACGTCAGCTTTAAATTTGATTTTGTAGAATTCCATCCATTTATATTTATTGATGGGACTCATTGTGGAGTAATCTTTATTGCTGAATAAGGAATAAGGAGGAGTTAACTTTGCGGTAAGTTCTATATTGGATCCCGTTGTAGGGAAAATAGGGTCTACCCCTGCAGAGTTTCTGCTTAAACCTAAGTTGATACTGAAGTTATTGGCATCTCCGTTATATTCTGTTGTATCTCCGAACTGGAAAGGATAGTTTTTAAAGTTATATTTCTGAAACTGGATTCCGGTATATAATGAGAAATAATCATCGGGCCAGCTCAGCAATCTGTTCAGACCTGCTGATGCGGAGAAGATATTTAATTTCTGGGCATTTCCGTAGGTATCATTATATTTCACTCTGGAATTGTTCACACTTACAGATAGCGCCGTCTGTTTTGTTCCGAATAACCACGGTTCTGTAAATGAAATTCCATAGTTCTGGAAGTACTGCCCTGCCTGTGCCTGGATAGACAGCGTCTGGCCATCTCCCTGAGGTACCGGTTTGAAGTCTTTAAATTTCAGGAAGTTTCTCAGAGAGAAGTTACTGAATGTAAGCCCCAGTGTACCGATAAAGCTGTTACCTCCGTAACCTGCCTGTAACTGTACCTGAGAAGCTCCTTTTTCAACCAGTTTCCAGTTGATATCTACGGTGTTATCCTGTTGATTAGGCTGAATATCCTGTCCTACCTGCTGAGGATCAAAGAAGGACATTCCTGCCAGGTCAAAGTAGGTTCTCTTGATTTCTGTCTTTTTGAAAAGTTCTCCCGGCTTTGTTCTCAGAGCTCTCAGTACAACGTGGTCATGGGTTGTTGTGTTCCCCTGCCATGTTACTTTATTCCAGGTAGCCTGTTCTCCTTCATTGATTCTGATCTCAAGATTTACGGCATCGCCTGATACGGATTTTTCTACCGGAGTTACATTGGAGAAAAGGTAACCGTTATTCATATAAACAGACTTGATGTCTGAATCGTCTTCCTTACCTCCGTCTTCACCAACTTTTTTGTTGAAACCTACGGCATCGTAGATATCTCCTTTTTTGTATCCCAATAATCTCTGTAAATATTCCGTAGGGTATACGGTATTTCCGGTGAATGTAATATCTCCGATGTAATATTTCTTACCCTCATTCAGTTTTACATTGATCTCGTAGTTGTTTCTTTTGTTTCTCCATACGGAATCGGATACGATTGCCGCATCTCTGTATCCTAATGAGTTGTAATAGTTGATAAGGCTTTGCTTATCTTCCTGATATTTATCTTCAATAAATTTTGAAGACTTCAGAATACCTCCGATTCCAAATCTCTTCTGCTTGGTTTCTTTGAAAGCTTTTTTTCTAAGTTTAGCATCGGAAACGCTCTGGTTGCCTTCAAATTCGATATGGTCGATTTTAATTCTTTTTCCTTTATCGATATTGATGGTCCAGTCTACCATAGACGGATCGTTTGCATTTACTTTATCCTGAATGGTAATTTTAGCATCTGAGAAACCCTTTTTTATATAGTCTTTAGGTATTTTGGTCTTAAGACTTGATATCAGGTTCTGAGTGATCTTGGTACCCGGTTTCAGGTTATTATCTTTAATGAACTTTTCATTTTTAGATTTACCGATGCCTTTACCGGTGAATTTTACTTCTCCAAGGTCTTTAAGGTCTTCCAGATAGAATCTCAGGACAACAGTCTGTCCTTCAATGCTCTGAACATACACTTCTACTTCTGAAAAAGACTGGGTATCCCATAGTTTTTTAACAGCATTACTGATTTTCTGTCCTGGAATATCCACAACTTCACCTTTACTTAGACCTGTAAAACGTAAGATCTGAGCTGGTGTATATTTTTTGACCCCATCTACAACAATGTCCTTAAGTGTGTAAGTTCCTGCTTCATTTTCTGCATGTACAGCACTGTTTACTTTTGTACTGTCCTGAGGAGTTACTTGTCCATAAAAATGTGCAGAAGCAGCAAACATTATGATGGGTAATAGTCTAAACTTCATTTTATCGAGTCTTTCTTTTCTTTAAAATTTATTGGGCTTTTATCTGATCGCCGGTAAGTCCGTATCTTCTTTCTTTGTTTTGATAGTCTACAATACACTGAAAGAAAATATCTTTGGTAAAGTCCGGCCATAGGACATTTAAAAACTGCAGTTCTGCATAGGCAATCTGCCAAAGGAGGAAGTTGCTTATTCTTATTTCTCCGCTGGTTCTTATCAAAAGGTCTACGGGAGGAAAGTTTTTGGTATAGAGATAGCTTTCAAACAGTTTTTCGTCAATATTTTCTGTCTCTATTTTTCCTTCTTTCACATCAGAACTTATATTTTTCACGGCTTCCAGGATTTCACTCTGGGATCCGTAGCTTATTGCCAATACTAAATTTCCTTTTGTGTTTTCTTTGGTAAGCTCTACTACACGTTCAAGCTGTTCTTTCACAAGGAGAGGAAGTTTATCCAGATTTCCTATCACGTGCATTCTCAATCCTTTGCTGAAGATCTCGTCGGCTTCCAGCAACAGGGTTTCCACCAGCAGATTCATCAGGGTATTGACTTCTTCTGTGGGGCGGCTCCAATTTTCGGATGAAAATGTGTAGAGTGTTAAATAGGGTATATTGATCTCATTGCAGGCATTAATGGCATTTCTTACTGCATTAATGGCATTTTTGTGACCGAAAGTTCTTTCTTCGCCACGGGATTTTGCCCATCTTCCATTGCCATCCATAATGATGGCTACATGTTTTGGTAAATTCTCAGAATTTATTTTATCTTTAATCAACGACATATCCATTAATCACAATAACAAGGAGGTCTTCCGAAAGAGTACGTAAGTCCTAAGCTGAAAGTATTCATCCAGTCTTTGGATCTTCCGTCACCAATATTTCTTTTTCCGATAAACTCTTTCTCTCTTTCTTTGGAAACGGCATAATAATTTCCGGACTGCAGCAGTGAACCGCCGGTAGCAGGATCCAGTATATCTGCATTAAAAGAAGACTTCACATCTTCTGATAATATTTTACTGTGATCCAGCTGATCAGTCAGGGTATATCTGAATGTAGCCTCCGCAAAGATTGCCCAGTTATGGTTAAACTTATATTTCAATCCTACTCCAAAAGGAATATGCATTGTCACTTTTTTCCCCAATGAATATTCTTCGGTAGTTTTGAAGTCTAATTCGTTGAGAGGAGCCTGCGCCACTCCGTCTGCATCTCTTCTGAAGTCGTTCACAAGGGTTGCTTTAGGAGCATCAAACATCAAAGCACCGATACCTCCGAAGATGTATGGGCTTACCATGCTCAGCTGCTCGTTATTTACAGGGAAAAAGTTGTATTCGAACATTAAGCTTGCCTCGTATACATTGTTTTTTCCGTAAGAGTTTCTTTTCACTCTGTATTCTTCTTTTGCCGCTTTATCATTGAACTGAACCTGATTATATCCCAGATCCAATCTCACAGTCTGATGCGGGTTAAAATTAAATCTATATAAAATGCCTCCATAAAACGGAAAGCCCCATTCTGACACTCTGTCTAAATCCAATGGCTTTTGTAAAATATAATTGGTTCTCCCTACGTCCCCTACAAGATTACTCATCCCCAGGCGAACTCCCAATTCATTTCTTTGTGCTTTAACACTTACCATTCCGAGGAAGGCAAGGAAGCTAAACAATAATTTTTTATTCATAAAAGAATATGGATTTATGGTTATTTTAAAATTTAATTTTTGCAAATATAAAACATTTTTATATTAATGATATTCTTAATGTTTAGTTAAAAATAAACAAAAAAACATAATTTGTTATAAAGTAAACGGCAAAGTAACGAAAATATTCTTTTTTTCACAGAATTCAATTACTTAAAATATAAAGAAACCCCCAATGGATGAGGGTTTATCACTTTATTTTTTATTAAATATTGTCTGTACCTTATTCCTTATTTTTATCAGCAGAGGTTCTTTATAGTTTTTATCTTCATCAAAATATCCGTAGCCATAGCCATATCCGTAGCCGTATCCGTATCCATAACCGTAGCCCTGCTTGGTATTATAATCGTTATAAATAAGTCCAAGATGGCTGATCTCATTGGCATGGTATTTTTCCGTGATCATCTTCAGCATATATTTTTCGGTATATTCATGGCGTACCACATAGATATTGGCATCTGAATATTTCATTAATTCATAAGAATCTGCAACAAGTCCCACCGGCGGAGAGTCGATGATGATGAAATCATATCTTTTTTTCAGTTCATCTATAAATCTGATATTGCTTTCACTCATCAGAAGTTCCGACGGGTTAGGCGGAATAGGTCCTGATGTGGCAACATCCAGATTCGGGATCCTGGTTTTATTGATGATCTGATCTATATCTACTTCTCCTGTAAGGTAATTTGAAATACCATATTTATTATCAATATTGAAGTCTCCGAAAATTTTAGGTTTTCTAAGGTCCATTCCCAGAAGAATGGTCTTTTTATCGCTGAGACCTATTACTGATGCCAGATTGATGGAAACATATGTTTTTCCTTCTCCTCCGATGGATGAAGTTACCAGAATAATTTTTCCGTTTCCGTTTTCGTTGCCTTCCATCAGGAATCTCATATTGGCCCTGATGCCACGGAACGCTTCTGACACGGATGATTTAGGCTGTTCAAGAACAGTCAGCATATTCTCATTGGTATTGTTTCCAATTACGCCCAGAAGAGGAATTTTGGTTGCACTCAACAGTTCTTTAATGTTACGGATCTTGTTATCCAGCACTTCCCCAATCAGGATAAATACCATCGGAAGCAGCAACAGTCCCATCATGATGGCCATTTTTATACCTTTTACGTTGGGTCCGATCGGAGCCTGCCCAAGATTCTTGGCCGGGTCAATCACTGTAATATCAGACTGATTGGTAGCCACCTTCATCTGGGCTTCGTTCTGTCTTCCCAAAAGGCTGTTGTAGGTTGCTTCAATCATGTTATACCCTCTTTCAGCATCCAGATATTTTCTTTCTTTTTCCGGATATGAAATGAGATCGGAATTGGCATCTGCCACCTGGCGGTCTATCTTATTGATTTCATCATAATATCTGGTATAATAATTTCTCAGGCTGCCGGATGATCCCATTCTTGCCTCATTGATAAGCCTGTTGATTTCTTTCATAGGCTCCGAATTGGGCTTATAGATGGTGGCCATTTCTCTTCTCTTGGTGTAGAGCGCTTTCAGTTCGCTAACGGAAGCCGAGAAGAATCCATCTTCAAAACCAGCCGCATTGGTGCTGATCATTTTTTCAAAATCCTGAGACTGAAGAGTATTTTTAATATTGTTCAGTGAGCTGATCTTGCTTACAAGGTCTGCTTTCTTTGCTTCAAGTTCCTTGATCTTTTCCAGTGACTTTTCATCTCTGTCTTTAATGTTATAAAGCTTTTCGGATGTCTTCAGGAAGTTGAGAACCGCCGCACTTGAATCCAGTTTTTTACGGATATTATCCAGATTTCCCTGAAGGTAGAGTTCCGTATTTTTATTAACTATATTTTTATCTGCAAGTCTTTTTTTCTGAAGCTCTGTAACCGATTTATTCAGAAAGTTTACTGTACTGTTAAGATTATACCCTTTTTTGGTGATAAACATGATCGTATTGATCTCCCTGTCGAAATCTACCCCTATTGTTGATACAATTTCATTCACACTCTGATTGATGGAAGTAAGATTGACGATAATGTTATCTACTTTAATTTTGGGAATTTCCGGGTTTTTAAGCAGTTTGAATCTCAGATTCGGGGTATTATACCATTCGTTAACCTTAATAATTTTATTGGCAGGTCTTGCATAGGCACTCACGGAATGGAATCCTTCGGTTTCATAATTGTACAAACTGGTAGACTGTCCTTCTTCAGGAAGAACCACTTCGAAAGAATCTCCACCCTTCGGAATCAGGGTAATCGGGTAATTAACCTGCTGAAGGTGTTTTTTATCAATCTGCAGGAATACCGGAGAATCTGTTTTATCGATATAGGTTGATTTGATTAACCCTTTGGTAGAATAATTCGTGAAAAGATCCAGTTCTTTTACCAGAAATTCGTTATGGGATCTGGAAAGAAGCATCTTTTTAAGATAAATTCCATCCTGATTCCCGCTCTGTCCCCAAATAAAGTTGATGGACTGATTGGGTGTAAAATAACTTGATGTATTATTGGAAATACTCAGAGAAAGGTCTGAGGCAAAAATATTCTGCGCGTAATATTTGCTGTATACCCATGAGATAGCATATCCGAGGAACAGCATGAAAACAAACCAGTACCAGTTCTTAAGTATACGTCTGAGAAAATGCTCAACATCAAATAATGCAAACGATCCGTACTTCTCCTTCTGGGGCTCGTTCTTCCCTATTTTTTCGTCTTTACCTGGAATCATGATTAAAGGTTTTTAAGAAGGAGATAAATTGATAATGCGGTGGTGATCACCGATACTCCGGTCGTTAAAGTCTGTACAGGATCTTTTCCGAATCCGTTAAGACTTTTTCCTCTGGTATTAAGATAGATTTCATCTCCGTTCTGTACATAATAATAAGGAGAGTTCATAATATCTTCACGGGTAAGGTCTATCTGAGCTTTTTTAATTCCTTCCGGAAATTTTCTGTGAATAACGATGTTTTTACGGTCTACCGTTCTGTTTAATCCACCGTTAATAGCCAAAGCTTCAGTGATGGTGAGTGTATTCTTATGAACCACTTTTTCTCCTGAAAGCCCTGTTGTTTCCACGTCTCCCAGAATGTAATAGGTAATTCCGTCTGTATTTAATCTTACTTCTGCTTTTCCTTCCTGGAAGTTTTCATTTACTTTATCCTGAAGTTCTTTGGTAATATCTTCAAGGGTTCTCCCTTCCGCTTTAATATATCCGATCCCGAATACATTAATATCTCCTTTGGAATCTACTTTCAATCCGTTGAAATAGAAGTTGATATTCCCTCCTGTACTTGATCCGCCACCACCGGCTGCTCTTCCTCCGGCCAGAGCCGTGCTTCCTGCACCTCCCCCTGTTCCTCCGGAAGTATTGAGACTGGAATAAAACTGAGCAGCATCTCCTTTGGGAGTGGTTACAATATTAAGATTGAGAATGTCATTTTTGGTAATTCTGTAAACGGGAATATTGTAGGGAATAAGACCTTCTTCATTAATCACCAGGCTTTCGCTCGGCTGCATGTATCTTACATCTTTCTTGGTGATGCAGGAGGTAATAAAAAAGGGTAATATTAAAAATAAATACTTAAAGTTCTTCATCATATTTGAATATTGTATGCAAAAGTAAAAATTATATTGATATTTTCTTGTTATTTCGTAAACGATAGATAAGATCCGGCAGATAAGCCCCTGAAAAGCCCAGCAGAACAATAATCAGCAACAGCAGGTTGATGTTCATATGTCTTAAGTAATAAGCTACCGCCACAATAAGAAGGTAATAAACAATAATATAAAATGTGGCCCTTCTATGGGTAAGGTCCAGTTTCAGCAACTTATGGTGGATATGGTTCTTATCTGCATCAAAAGGTGATTTTTTGTTACAAAGTCTCACAATAATTACATTCAGTGTATCTACGATCGGCAGAATGAGAATTGCTACTGCAACAGCCGGTGCCGACTGCAGATGGTACCTCGGAATATTCGGAAGTTCCTTATCTATAAAAATATCAATGAAACAGATGGAGGTAAATGCCAGGAGAAACCCCAGGAGCATAGAACCTGTATCTCCCATGAATATTTTATTGGTCCTGTAATTGGAAAGGTTGTAATACAGAAATGCCAGAACGGTTCCGATAATAACAACAGAAAGAACAACCAGCGGATAATTGTATTCTCCCAACCTGTAATAACTGATCCCGAACAGACCGCTGCAGATCACAGAATATCCTCCGGCCAGCCCGTCTATACCATCAATAAGGTTAAAAGCATTGATCAGTACAATAAAAGTAATGATGCTGAATAGTATACTTACCGGATATCCCAGTTCATAGATCCCGAATATCCCGAATAAGCTTCTGATCCGGATATCCGAACCAATGACCACCAATGACGATACAACAATCTGAGCTACAAGTTTCTTATAGGCCCTCATCACCACAATATCATCCATCACCCCGATATACAGGAGAATGATCAGTGAGGCAAAAAGGAATTTATAGAGATCAAAAAGCTCGTATGCAAAGATGGATGCGCAGATCCCGATGGAATAAAAAATAGCAATTCCTCCTAAATTAGGAACTTTCCTGAGATGTGAACTTCTCACTCCCGGCTCATCCATCAGATTTTTCCTTCTGGAAATCTTCACTATGGTGGGAATGGAGAAAAAAGTAATTAAAAAAGAGAATACGAAACCCAACCCTATTTTCACATAAAAAATAGAAATCCCCGATTCGCTTAAGAACAATTCAAAATTCTTCATTTTTTTCCTTTTCAAAGCACATATCGCCTCTAATGAAAACAATGACAAGAGATTACAAAATCCGTTCGTTAAAGTTTTACTGCCCGAAACAATTGTACCTGCATTTGTGTTTAGATCAATTTTCTTATCAATTTCTTCTGTCCTGCAAAAAACAACAGATAAAAAATCTTTTTTTTCAGTGGCAAAGATAAAAGATAATTCTTACCAAAACGACTATACCTCAATATATCTTGAATTTTTATTTCCCTTTCCTTCATGAAAACTGTCAGATCATCAGCCATTTTATAAAAAACCGCTTCATCTTTCACGTAAGCGAGGTAGGCCAGAAAAGAATAGACTCCCTCAAAAATCTGAAAATTCTTCAGTTCTTTTCTTTTATGGGAATACCCTGATTTTTCAAAAACGCTTTCTACATCTTTTACTGCTTTCAGAATATCAATTCCTTTTTCCGTATGGGTTTTGGTGATTGAATCGGTACGCTCCAGATACTGGTAATGGAAATTCTGGGTCTGTGCAATGACACTGCATTCCAGCAACAGCTGCGGGATAAGCTGAATATCTTCAAAATGGACTCCTTTTTTGAATCTTTTCTGCTGAAAAAGTTCTTTTTTAAAGAGCTTGTTACAGGCAAAGTAGCTGAGATCCGAAAATACCGGAAAATGATCTTCCAGCATAATTTTTTCAGGCATATTGGGGAGCTGCGTCAGCTTCTGGGTGATTTTTCCGTTCTGATCCACTTTCTGAATATTGCAGATCACCATTTTGGCATCATGTTTTTCCGCCAGCTGCACCATTTCTTCAAACATGGTTTCCTTCACATAATCATCACTGTCTACAAAACCTAGATATTCACCTGAAGCTCTTTCTATTCCGAAATTCCGGGCATCACTGAGGCCTCCGTTCTCTTTGGTAAATGCTTTTATCTTTACTGGAAACCTTTCAGCATAATCCTGAATAATCTTTTCTGAACCATCAGTACTGCCGTCATTCACGGCAAGGATCTCTATATCCTGAAGACTCTGGTTCACTAAGGAATCCAGACATTTTGCCAGATAATTTTCAACGTTGTATATGGGAACAATAACGGTAACTTTCATCGGTTGTTTTGTAGGTTGACTATACTTTCAGCAAGAAAATCGCTGAACTTCTGATATCCCTGTTCATTCATGTGAAGCGGGTCCGCATACAATCCTCTGTCTTTATTAAAATCAGAACTTACTTCATCGAAATTCAGGAGAACAATCCTGTTTTCCAGGCCGTTTTGTTTTAGTGCTTTCAGAAGCGCGTTCCGGTAATCTTTGATCTCAAATTCCTTACCGTTATTCAGAACAAGTTCAGCTCCTTTATTGCTCAGGCTGCTCAGGATATTTTTTCTTTCAGAATCTTCTTTAAGACCAAATTCAGGAAGGGGAATCACAACCGGTTTAATACCATAATGCAGCAGTGTACTGATCATCATCACCATGTGGTGGGTATAAAAATCCGGACCGACGTGAGTGGCAGCATCATTTACACCGGCAATAATGATACAGTAATCCGGCTTTTTCTCAATAACTTCTTTGGAAGAGAACTCTTCTTTCCTGTTTTTGAAGAGGTTTTCGTAAATACGCTTAGTCTTTGCCCCCGGATTTCCGGATGCATACACTTCGGCATGGATTCCCTGTTCCATAAGTTTGGTTTCAAGAAGAGAATCCAGATTCTGCCGGACAACCCAGCTGTCTCCGATAATTCCTATCTGAAGCCCATCCTCAGATTTTGTGTCGGAAGTAAAATATTTTTCCTGATCAGCATAGGAATATTTATTCCAGAAATAAGCTGTACAGAAGAGCCCGATGAGCAATATGGCAATAATTAAAATCTTTTTTTTCATCTGTGTGTATGGATATTAAAAGGTCAGCCTGGGATTAAGCATTCCTCTTTTTGCTTCTTCAAAATCTCTTTTTGAACAGGGAATACAGTTTTCTATATTCTCATCGTCGCCGAAATACCACAAATTACTGAATGTATCCCGCTTAAATGCGTACTGATCTTCTCCAATCAGGACATAAAACAGTTCGTAATGCCTTTCCTTCGGATGTGATCTCTGGATATTGATTCCTTCGATAAGATACCAGATCATCTGTGCCAATAGCTGATGGTTCAGCTGGTTTTCGGTATAGATATTATAATTAAAAATTCCTACGGATTTCAGGTTGCTGCTCAGTCCTATTTCTTTCATATAGGCACAGATTTCTCTCCGGTTCAGCCCGTTTACCTGTGGGTTTACAGAGAAAGGCTCACCAAAGCTTTCAATGGCATCACAGTTTACGGTTACCAGATCGGCTTTTCTGAAGAAAGGCTCTGTTTTCTCTGTGGAATTCATCATTTCTGCCAGACGGATAATATCAAACTGGACTTCTTTGATCAGTTTCACAGAATCCGCTTCATTAAGATGCTTCTGATACCCTAAATGGTGATAATTCTTAATAGAAAAATTTTTGGAACCTAAAATCTTTCCTAAGAATGTATATTCATTGATTTTTTCTCCCTGCTGAAGAGAGATAATATTGCTGATCTGGGTATAACTGATATTTTTCTGATGAAAATTCAGCGTTGAAAACAGTGAAAAGGCAAAATCGTTGGAACCTCCGATGATCACCGGAAGCGCTCTTTTATAATGGCAGGCAGAAAGAACTTCCTGCAGAATGTAATGGGTATCCTGAACCGACTTTCCAGATACCAGATCTCCAAGATCTACCACCGGAATTTCAAAATCAAGTTGCGAAAGCTTATAAAACTCTTTTCTTATCGCTGTAAAATCCTGTACCTCGGCATCACCATCCACCCCTCTGTAATCAGATACAAAGAGAAGAACAATGCTGTCTTCTTTTATATTTTTTGTGATCCTGCTGCCAATCTGCCAGCTTTCTGTTTTGAAATTTCTTGGTGAAATGATAAAATCTTCAAAATCCATATTGTAATCCAAAAATTGTGAAAAGTGATACTTTGTTGATACGGCAAACATACAAAAAAACCGCTGCAAGTCTGTATGAAGTCTTGGTTTATTGACAAAAAAAGCCGTCAACACTGCTGTTAACGGCTTCGTATCATTATTAATATTACTTTTTCAATAAGTTTTCAATAAGTTTATTTTGAGATTCTATAAGTTTTGAAATCTGCTCCTGATTTTTAAGTATACTTTCTATGATTTCAGGCGAATGCATATTAAAAACCGGATTATATTGATTCACTGCTGCAACAGCATGATCACTAAATTCATTATTTGACATGATATTATTAGAAGTACCATTAAACAAATCATTAATATCTACATCAAGTTCTCTTGCAATTTTGTTTAAGAGTAAAGAATTAGGAATACTTTTATCTGATTCTATATTAGAAATCGTGCTTTGTGTAACATCTAAACGTAGTGCGAGATCATCCTGAGACCATTTTTTCGCTTCACGGTATTGCCTTACTTTAGTACCTAAACTCATTTTATTAATATTTTAATATTTTTGATTAAAATATTAATGATATTGAAAATAAATATCTGATAGATTTGTAAAACAAAAATCACCTAATCAGGATATTTATTATATTTAAACACTAAACCACAAATGCTTATGAGAAAAAAAAATATTTTCAGACTATCTATTCTGATGGTTATTCTTCTGACAATATACTCCTGTAGGAATGATTATTTACCTGACCGTAATGATTCCTATGGTGACAATAATAAATTCCAGCTTACTTCCAAAACGATTTCCCTATCCGAAAGTAAGCACAGAAATAAACTTCTTCCCGAACTTGAAAAAGCAGAATCTGAGATCAGAAAAGTACAAAAAGATTATTCAGGAAAATCCCTTCAACATGGAAATGAGGTTTCTATTGATACTGATCATGTGATCTACATAGAAAATGGTCCCAATTACCATACTTATACCTTTAATATTATTAGGGAAAATACCGATGCGGACGCTCCGGTAGAAAACCTTCTTTTGTCTCTTCTGCCTGATGGAAGTTACAGAGAGTTTTTAGTCTCCTATCATTTTACAGAACAGGAGAAACAAAATATCCGGGAAGGAAACACCATTTCAATGCAGGGGAAATCCGAAATTGTAGAACTGGCAAAAGGAAGTTTCGGAAACCCTTTAGGAAAAGAATCCTGTGGATATGAAACGGTAGATGTTTATATTCCTTGTGGGACCGGTGAGCATCATGCAGGAAATGTTGACTCATGGAGTGGTTGTAAATGGCAAAAAGAAGGCTTTGCAGGCCCCAAACATTACAGCCTTGTTGCTTATGTTTGTACAGGAAGCCCCGACGATCCCGGAACATCAAGTCCCGGTACAGGAAGTGGCGGCGGCGGGGGAAGCGGAAGTTCCGGAGGAGGGGTAAATAATAATCCTCCTTGTGAAGTTCATCCTCCATTAACCCCAAAACCTGGACTGACGAATGAAAACGGCTGCCCAATAGGAAACCCTACACAGCCAAACCTTTCTGATAATAGAACTCCTTGTAAGAAAATAAAAGCCAAATTTGATGATATCAAGTTTAAAGAAAAATTAGCAGCTATTGATAAACCAGAAGTTTTTGCTTATGATCATGAAATGGGATTTGCTTCAGCCTATCCAGTGAATACAACAGTAACAGGCACACAATATCAACCAATGGAAAACTCGCTTGGCACACATAATGTAAGGTTACCGGATGGAAATCAATATTTTGGATATATGCATTCCCATAATAATAAAAGTAATGGAGGAACCCCTATTAAAATATTCTCTCCTGCTGATGTTATCACATTTTTAACGAGTTGTGTGAGAAATGCAGATGAACACGGAAGTATTGGCGATGCTTACTGTATGGTAATAACGTCGCAAGGAAATTATATGCTCCAGTACAGTGGTACTGGTGATTATAGTATTGGTCCTAACCAAGTTAATAATTGGAAAGAATGGTATTTAAAAAAATATAAACAATTAGCTGAAAATGAAGAATTAACCCAAGAAAATATAGAAAAAACATTTGCTAAGTTTATAGTAGAAAGTGTAAACATAGCCGGATTAGAGGTTTACCACGTAGAAAAAATAACAGGTAAAGCTTCTAAACTGAATACAGATGGTACAAAAACACCTTGTCCTTAAAATTTAAAATATTTAATTCATGAAAACTATATTTTTATCAATAGTACTATTTATTTTGACGATTTCCTGTAAAGCTCAAACATATCCTTTGAGAACCTTTACGGAGATACCTGAAAATTCATATTTAAAAGACACCAATAATGAACTGCAGTATTATGTGGGGACATGGAAAGGAACATGGAATAACAAAACTATTTACATAACATTTAAAAAAATAACAAATCAATATGATAATATATTAAAATATTATAAAGATTTTCTTATTGGGAAATTTAAAGTTTTAGATTCTAACGGGCTGGTATTATTTGATAATATGGCTATTTCCGATGATGATGCAAAAATAACTGGTGGAAAATTCAAGAAAGTGGATGATAAATATTCTTTAGGATATATTGACCCTGACATCTGTAGTATGATGGGGATTATATTAATAAATTTCACAAATCCAACAAAAACTCAAATGCTATTTACATTTTCCGACTGGACAGACATTATCACTTCTGATTGTCCTTATTATAATTCTAATCCTTTTCCAGAGCCACTTCCTAAAAATATTATTCTAACAAGACTATAACCATGATTTCTAAATTCACTACAATATTAGTATTTCTATATGGGCATTATTGTTTTCTCAAAAATGTTAGAAAATAGATTCAACAAGAATTCATGAAATCGAACAATTAATTGAAAAGAATTTAGAAAAATGCAGAGAAATAAAAATTCTCTATGTATAGATGACAGGAACCCAATGACACTCTGAAATAAGTATTTATTTTTATATAAAACTAAAAAACTGCCCATTAATTGAGCAGTTTTTTTAAAAAAAATTATTTCTTCTTAGCAGCCGGCTTTTTCACAGCTGTGGTTTTCTTGGCTGCGGTCGTCTTTTTAGCTGTTGCTGTTTTTTTCGCTGCCGGCTTCTTCTTTTCTACAAAAGCGTTTTTATCCTGATCGGTGATCCATTTTTTCACTTCATCCAGAGAAACTTTTTTCAGTTCTTCAGCCTCGTACTTGGTATCGTCTTTTTTCTTCGGAATTTTGAACATGGCTTTTCCGAACTTCACGAACGGGCCCCATCTTCCGTTTTCAATGGAAATTTTTTCTTTTTCCCACTGCTGGATATATCTGTTGGCTTCTTTTTCCAGCTTGGCATCGATCAATTCATTGATGTCGCTCTGGGAAAGATTGTCAAAATTATACTTTTTAGGAACGTTCACAAAAATATCCCTGTATTTGATGAACGGGCCGAATCTTCCTGAACCTTTCGTTACCGGTTCCCCTTTATAAGTCGCAATCGGTGCGTCTGCTTTTTTCTTTTCATGAATGATCTCTTCAGCTCTCGCCTGATCAACGGATAACGGATCTTCCCCCTTCGGAATGCTGATGAACGTTTCGCCCCATTTTACATAAGGTCCGAATCTTCCGACTCCCACAGAAACCGACTGTCCTTCAAATTCATTCAGATCAAAAGGAAGTTTGAACAGTTCCAAAGCTTCTTCAAAAGTGATCGTGGCTATATTCTGTCCTGCCATCAGGGATGCAAATACCGGTTTTTCTTCATCATCGGTTTCCCCGATCTGAATCATGGCTCCAAATCTGCCGATCCTTGCATGAACATTTTTACCTGTTTTCGGATCTACCCCTAACAGCCTGTCTCCTGTGGCACGGTCTGCATTTTCTTCTACATCTTCAATTCTCGGATGGAATTTTGAATAGAAATCCGTCATCATTTCCTTCCATTTCTGATCTCCATTGGCAATCTCATCGAATCCCTCTTCCACTCTTGCCGTGAATCCGTAATCCAGGATTTCTTTAAAATTATCGGTAAGGAAATCATTAACCACCTCCCCTATATCTGTCGGAACAAATTTATTTTTATCTCCCCCGAATTTTTCTTCAAGAACTGCTTTTTTGATCTTATCCTGCGTTAAAGTCATTCTGATGACCTCCCGGATCTGCGGCTCAATCTCACGCTTATCCACATATTCTCTATTCTGAATGGTCTGAATAGTCGGCGCATAAGTAGAAGGACGGCCAATTCCCAGCTCTTCAAGTTTTCTTACCAGCCCTGCTTCCGTATATCGTGCGCTTGGCTTGGTAAATTTCTCAGATGCCGTGATTGTTTTATAGTTTAAAACCTCACCTACTTTTACTTTTGGAAGTAGTTTTTCGTTGTTTTCCTCATCATCATCTTCTGTTTTCACGATTCCGTAAGCTTTCAGGAATCCGTCAAAAATAATCACTTCTCCCTGTGCTTCAAAGCTTTGCGAAAGTGAAGCATTTCCTATTTCAATAACCGTCTTCTCAATTTTGGCATTCGCCATCTGGGAAGCCAGTGTTCTTCTGTAAATTAACTGGTATAATTTATTCAGCTGGGCATCACCAATACTTTTCACCCCGAAATCCGTAGGACGGATCGCTTCGTGAGCTTCCTGCGCCGATGCCGATTTAGTGGTATAGTTTCTCGGTGAAGAATATTCTGCTCCGTATTCTGACGTGATCTGTTTTTTAGCTCCTTCAATAGCTTCCTGGGAAAGATTCACAGAGTCTGTTCTCATATAGGTAATATACCCTTCCTCATACAGCCTTTGTGCCAGACGCATGGTATTGGTCACATTATATCCTAATCTGGAGGAAGCTTCCTGCTGCAGGGTAGATGTGGTAAATGGTGCAGACGCAGAACGGGTTCCGGGTCTTGTTTCAACATTCAGAACTTTGAATTCTGCTGTTCTTGCCTGTTCCAAAAATTTTTCAGCTTCTTCTTCCTTTTCGAAATCTTTTTTTAGTCTGGCAGCAATTTCCTGCTCTGTTTTATTTAGGAAGATGCCATCCAGTTTGAAACTCGCTTTCGGAACAAACTCACGGATCTCTTTTTCTCTTTCAACGATTAATCTTACGGCAACAGACTGTACTCTTCCGGCAGATAATCCCGGTTTTACTTTTTTCCAGAGTACAGGAGACATTTCAAAACCTACGATTCTGTCCAGTACTCTTCTAGCCTGTTGGGCATTAACAAGATTCTGATCAATATCTCTCGGATTTTCAATTGCTTTTAGAATGGCATTTTTAGTAATCTCGTGGAAAACAATTCTTTTTCTGTTTTCAGGCTTTAGCTTCAGTTCATCTGCCAGATGCCATGCAATAGCTTCTCCTTCGCGGTCTTCATCGGAAGCCAGCCATACCATTTCGGCTTTCTTTACTGCTGCTTTCAGTTCGGTTACCAATTTCTTTTTGTCTGCAGAAACCTCGTAATCCGGATCAAAGGTGGCAAGGTCTATTCCCATTCCTTTTTTAGGCAGATCACGGATGTGTCCGAAACTGGATTTCACGTCAAAATCCTTTCCTAAATATTTCTGAATAGTTTTTGCTTTTGCCGGAGACTCTACGATTACTAAATTTTTCGACATTCTAAAAATTTTTGCAAAAGTAAAGCTTTTTTATTATATACATTTTGTTATATCAGTTTAATTTGGCAATTAGATACGTTTAACATATATTCCTGAAGACACTTTTAGGTATGTGAAGTCCTTTATACAGTATTGATTAGCTTAAAAACAGGCCAGGGATATAGAATTTTTCATCAATGGCAATAGATGCAAAGTATATGAACATGATAAAAGCAGGACACAAACAGTCCTGCTTTTCATTTGCTGTATCAATGCTTAATGATTTTCATTACTGCTTCAGAGTTATTTATTCTGATCAGATAGACTCCGGAGGTTAAAGAAGAAACATTGGTTTTTCCGTTTTCAAATTTCCCGGATTTTACGAGCTGCCCTGAAAGATTGTAGATCTGGTAAGAATAGTCTCTATCCTGCACTGCATTAATGTAGAGCATATCCTTAACCGGACTTGGATATAAATTGATCTTCGTGTCTTTTAGTTCTTTCAGATCCTGAGTATTGAGAACTTCAGGGAATTTATTCACAGAAAGCGTCATAATCTGAGCACCCGGAACAGGACCTTCCTCTTGTCCTTCTGCATTGTATTTCATTTTTACACACCGGCAGCTCATTCCGAAATAAGGGTCATTATTATCATGAAAAGCAATGAATCGGTTGGCCGTAGAAGCCGCATCAAACAGAATATTAACCGCTCTGCCCATATAATTGGAAACCAAAGCTCCTGTCCAAACACCGGGATACTGATAATTGATGCTGCCAAACGTTCCCTGAGGAGCCTGATTCCCCACCACACTTCTGAATCCACGGGATCCTGAATTGGGGTAATTCCCGGTAACATAGGAGGCATTAATAAACATATACCCGATGGTGGAGGTAGTAGACGGATTTCTGACTCTTGCTCCGGCATAATCTGTGATGGCACTGTAAGAAGTTGCTATATTCTTGTCTTTTTTATACCAGGGAGTCTGTCCGAAATCCTGAAATGAGACAAGGGAAACACTGGTAAGGTCCGGAATTCTCCAACCTTCAGGACAGGGATCAAAAGGAGATTTTTCACCTCCGTGCCCCCATCTGTCCGGCGCTGAATTAGGCTCGGCGGCAAGCCAGTCTGTTCCGTTGGTATAATTGGGATTGCTGCTGTTGAAAGGGGCAAAAGTACTCGGAATCATATATACCAGAGGATTTTTCACAGAATAGGAAAGCACTTTTGCTACTTTATCCGCCGGTTTATCTGAAGCCAGAACGTTTGAAGCTGCGGCATAAGTATTAAACGGTACAATATAATTTCCTCCCGGAGTGTTATATACAGCCGGAGTGAGGGTGGTATAAGCTATGGTTCCGCCATCTGATGCTGTTCCCAGATAAATATTATAAGCACTTCTGTTATCCGCATTCTGAAAAACAGGGATAGGATCTTTTCTTCCCCACTGATAATGCATTCCAGTAGAGGTTCTTATCTTCGCCAGTTCGGCAGTATTGGGGGTAAGCGGATTGGCAACGATCGGAAAGGCTTCAGTGGCTCCCAGGTTCCGGTCCATAAATTCAGTTTTAAGAACAACATCCGCTTTGGTAACATAATTGACATAATTTGTAGCTTCCAGCGCAGGCATTTCAGTGGTGTAGGCGTAAGATCCCAGAGGTGTATCGGTAATCCAGACGTGCCAGCTCCAATATACCGGGGCAGATATACTCCCGTTATGCAGGGTAATCACCGCATTTCCACTCTGATTGGGATTTACCTGCACAGCAATCCTTGAGTTGCTGATATCCTGAAGTGAAGAAGGAGAAGGATTGATTACAGAAATCGTATTGATCAACCCTGTATTGGTTGTCCATAATACATTTGCTTTTAAACTGCTAAAGCCTGAAGGTTCCAGTATACCCGGATTATTCAACATCTGACTCTGTACTGAAAATGCTTTACTGACAGGGATTTCAATGGTAAAAGACTGTGTACTTTTCACAGCCTGATAGGTATTCGGCTGATCTATACCTTCCCGGTACTCTACCGGAGGACTCAGGTATTCCGTAGGAAAACTATAATTATTGACAGCATACAGCGGATCTTTTATACACCGGCATCCGTTGGCATCTGAAGTATACATCCCCGAGAGCGGCATATAAAAGAACCTTCCTTTGATATTGGGGTAACCCGGATCAGGGATATCCGGCTGTCCTTTGTCCGGAATCATCGTCAGCCCCCTTACACTTACGGCCGGTGAAGCATCAAAATGTCTGGCGAGTGTTGCCGTCCATAATGCCGTATGATGCTGATCACTGTATTGTCCGAGATGAGCATTTCTGAGCAGCTGTCCGGATCCCGGAAATATTCCCATATTCAGGCCGCCTACGTTCGAAAGATCGAAACCTAAATTAGGATACACTTTAAAACCTGTCATAAATGCAGGTGTTCCCATATCGGTCGGCCTGATGATATGATATCTGCTGTTTTCGAAAACATTTTTAGCCATATCTGTTCTTACGCCGAAGGGGGAGAAATCTATTCTTACATCATCTGTATAGGATGGGGAAGCGAGATTGGATACCAGCATGGAAGGAACTCTCCATCCGTTCGGACAGGGGTCAAAAGGTGATTTATCCCTGTAAGGCTGTGCACTGCTGTCGTTATTATAGCCCGTATCAATTCTGCCCTGTGAGTTATCAGACCATAGGTTCAGCTCACCCAGCCTGTTATCGGCCAGCCCGGCAACTTTACCAAACCAGTTAACAGGCAGATTAGCGTTGTTATTGTAATATGCCTGGCCGCTGTTGTCATCTTTATTAACATAGATAAGGCTTAACGGATTTCTCACAGAAAGCATGATGTTTTTACTTACTTCTGCATTGGAAAGCAGGACTGTTTTGATAAGATTGTCAATACTTACGGCACCGGTAAAGTTTTTCGCCCCTCTGTGCCTTACTCTTCCTATGGATCCTGAGACTTCATAAAAATCATTAGCCCTTGTAATTAAAGGCGGAATAGGATCTTTTCTTCCCCACTGATAAAGCAGTCCGGTATTCCGGTTCCAGTCGGAGGAGGTAATGGAACTGCTGAGTGCTCCCAAATTACGGTCCATCCACCCCCAGTCCGTATCAGGAACAGGTTCTATTGTTCCGTTGGACCTTTGTCTTGTAATTCCGTTAAAACTTTTATAGGTTGATCCATTCGCAGGATTATCTGTTACCCAGATATGCCAGCTCCAGTAAACTTCACCGTTTACTTTAAGGGCTATAACAGCATTTCCTTTCCGGGTTTTATTAACGGGAACCTTCATTTTTGCATTTTCTCCGGAATCAATAATTTCCAGTGAATAACCGGGGCCGGACTTAATCAGACCGGGAGTATCTTCCCATAATACTTCCGCCGTCATTTTACCGGCAGGAATTCCTTCCCCTTTAAGATAGCTGCCTTCTTTCCACATAGCAAAAGCTTTTTTAACGGGAACAACCAATCCGTCACCGGGAAGAGAGGGGTCGAAAATGTAGCTGTTAGGAGCTTTGGTCCAGTCGCGGACTTCAGCTTTTCTGAGTTGCCCCAGAGCAGGGATGCCGGATATATTTTTATACTGCTTATCTGCAAGATCATTTTTACCTCCCTCATTCTGAGCATAAATACCCGTCGATACCAGGCAATATATTGCCGTCAGATTTTTAACCAAATTTTTCATATCCTTAATTTTGTGTACTATAACAAGACATCAATTTTTAAGCCTTAACGAAAAATAATCAATATTTAATATAAATAATAATGAAATATTAAAATTACATTACAAAATATCCAATATTTTCTATTTACGAATACAATAACCGCTTAAAACAAAGTCTATTTCCAGAGCACAGCAAAAAAAAGACAGCCTCAGGCTGCCTTTATATATTTTTTATATCAATATTATTACGGGAGTACATGGTTTTTATAAAGATCCACCGTGAAACGCCCGATCTTGATATTGTTAAAGAAACCGAAGACCACAAAATTAAAGACCACAAGAGAGATAATAAATGTATAGATCGCTTTTTTCATCCCATCTGACACCACATACATGGAATTGATGATAATGATGTACGAGAATGCGATGAATGTTCCCGCAAGTCTTGAAGAAAATATCGGGTTATTCCTGAAAATAAAGTAGAAACAGATTCCTATTACCGCATAATTCCTATGGTATTCATAATAGGGATAAAGTTCTTTCATTTTGGTATCGAATGCAAAGAGGAAGAATGTGAGAATTGCCATCATTCCTTCCGGAATTCCGAAACCTCCGTTCAGTCTCTGTACAGATTCTTCCATATATCCGCTAAAACCTTCTACCAGCATATTATCAGATGCCATGTCATTCAAAAAACTACCAAATGCCCTGTACACCTCAAAGGGTGACAGAAACACAGAAGTAATGATTAAAACAAGCATTATCGATTTATTTAACGGTACCCGGGCCAGCCAGTACATAGGAAGGAACATATAACATACACTATGAATTCCCGCTCCGAGAAGTATGAAGAAGAGGTAATGCCAGAATTTCTGCTCTTTAATATAGCGTATGGCAAAATAGACAATAAATGTTCCCAGGTTCTGCCTGATCTGGCCGCTTTCCCCAACAAAAAAGTTAGGAATAAACATAAACAGCGTAAATGTAAAGGGGTAAAAGGTATTATCTTCGGTATACTCTATCTTAAAGATGATTGCAATGATCGCAATAACCAGGGTAAGCATATAAAAGGGAGCATTGAAGATGTTCAGCAGGATTTTATTGATCAGGGTATAGAGCCATTCCACATCGAGATGGTCGGGACCTTCCATATGAAGCATCTTCATAAAGATACTCTGGTAGCTTTTGGTATCTGAGTAGATGTAAAGTCCTTTATAACTTCCGTAATCCGGTCCCACGTTATCCCTGAATCCAACGAGAATAATAAGATAAATCCCGAGATACCAGAACCATTTCTTTTCTACTTTTTTGCCAAAGACTTCCTGGATGCTGAAAAACAGCATATAGATCATTGCGATAATAAAATATGGATGCAGTAAACTCATGCTGATTTTAAAGAATTATTAAACCGGTGACAGGCAACAACAGCGCCTGTAAGAAACAGTGGCAGGAAAAGCCTTACTTCCCAGTAAAGCCCTACCATAGTGATCATAAGAAGATATGGGGTGGAAAAAAAAATATACTTTTCAAAGACCGTCCTGTTTTCACTGCCTGTACATAGTTTATACATAAAATAAAGGACTATGACGGTAAAAATTAAACCCGCCAGATTAAAGGGACTTGAAAAATTTCTATCGATATAAAGACCCTCTACAAAAGTTACAGTATCTTTTCCTACGATCATTCTCAGGATTAAATAAGGAATAATAAAAGCCAGAACCAATGGAATAATCTTCCAGACTACGTTATAGTTTCCGGACTTTATTTCTTTTATATTAACCAGTACTGCGGCAAAAAAGGCAATATTCAGACAGGCAGTTTCTCTTACAAAGGTAGAGAATGCTGTAAGTACAATCAAAAGATAAAAATACCCGGTTTTCTGTGTATGGAAATATTTTAAGGTTAAAAGCATTCCCGTCAGATAGCAGCACAGCGCAATAGTATCACAGTTGGTAGGCGCATATTGCGTAATGACAATAAAGAAAACAGACAGCAGGTGAACGATCCTCCTTGCGCTGATGTTCTGAAAAAAACTTACCGCACTAAGTCTGTACAAAGAATCCAACAGAACAGAGCACCATAAAAAGAAAATACTGTTCATTAAAAAAAGTCCGTGATAGAAAGGGGTTCCGTTTTTAGAAAGAAACTCTTTAAAAAAAATAAGAGGACCGTTAATCAGTGTATACATCAGATCGGTCATCTGTACACTGAGATAATTTGGGATCACCCGGTACGCATATACGGAGGTGAATAAAAAAGACGGCGTTTTTTCTGATGTTTTCAGTCTTGTATAGGACGATTCGAATCCATAATAAGACATGGCAAACAAAAGAAGAGGGAGTACTATTACAAATAGAAATCCGTTTATTTTTTCATCATTCTTTTTCAACATATCTAAAACAGATTCTTATTTTTTTAATAATAATTGAGGTTTAAAATACATTTCATTAAAGGGGAACTTTTGCAAAAGTAGAATTTTTTTTTATTCTTCCTAGAATATTTTATTGATTTTCAGACAAAACTTATCGCTTAAATGTTTTGAACTAATACTGAAAAATTTAAATTTGCAGACTCGATTTTACAAGGTAATGCATCATTTTTTTATATTTTTATATTATCTGATCTCTAAAAACAGGATTCTTTCCGTAACTGCTGCATTAGGAATTGCGGTGATATGCGGATTTTTTGCTTCAAAAATCAATTTTGAGGAGGATATTAACCAGATAATCCCTAAAAATGAAAAGTCTGATCTTACGGCTAAAGTTCTAAAGCAGCTTAATTTTTCGGATAAGATTATTGTTATTATAGAAAACAGATCACATGAAGACGGCTACCATCTTTCTGAAACGGCAGATGCCTTTATGAACAGGATAGAACCTCTGAAAAAATACATTGGTGCAGTACAGGGAAAGGTAAATGATAATGAAATTGCAGAAACCTTTGATTTTGTAAATCAGAATCTGCCCCTTTTTCTCGATGAAAAGGATTATCAGGAAATTGAACGCAAGCTTCAGAAAGACAGTATTGCCCGGCAGGTAGAAAACAATTATATTTCCCTGGCTTCTCCCACCAGTCTGGTAACGAAGGATTTCATCAAAAAAGATCCTCTTGGAATTACGTATCTGGGAATCAAAAAACTGAATGCTTTAAACATCAGCCAGGACTTCAGGCTCGAGGACAACTATATCGTTACCAAAGACGGAAAAAGCCTTCTTCTTTTTATTGAACCCAAAAATAAAAGCAACGACACCAAAAATAATGAAGCTTTTATTGATCAGCTGAATACGATAAAGGAGACCGTCAACAAAGAATTTAAAGGAAAAACGGAACTCAGCTATTTTGGTTCTCCGGTAATCGCTGTGGCGAATGCAAAACAGATCAAAAAAGATATTCAGAATACGGTAATGATCTCTATGACGGTACTTCTGGTGCTCCTGATCTATTATTTCAGGAATTTTTTCACTCCGGTTATTGTATTTCTTCCGACTGTATTTTCGGTATTGCTGGCACTGCTTATCCTTTATTTCATTAAGGACAAAATTTCTGCGATCTCGTTAAGCGTGGGCGCGATTCTTATCGGGATCACCATCGATTATGCCCTGCATATTCTCACCCATTATAAACACAACAACAATATTGAGGAACTGTATAAAGAAATCACCCAGCCCATCGTACTGAGCAGCGCCACAACGGCTGTCTCTTTCCTCTGCCTGGTATTTGTACGATCAGAAGCCCTGAAAGATCTCGGACTTTTTGCGGCTATTACCGTTATGCTGTCTTCAGTAACAGCACTGATCATTGTTCCCCAGCTTTACAAACCCAAAGTAAAAGAAGGAAATAAAGGAAAACCGAATACCAATTTTATCGATAAGATCGGGTCTTATCCTTATGAGAAAAACAAACCGCTGATTATCGGCTGTTCCCTGCTTATCATTGCCTGTCTTTTCGGGTTCCGGCATGTCGGCTTTAATGAAGATATTGGTGAACTGAATTACATTCCCAAAGAATTAAAAATAAGTGAAGCCAAGCTTCAGAAGCTTTCCGATATTACGTCTAAGTCTATTTATACCATTTCTTACGGGGATTCTGAAAATGAAGCTCTGACCAGAAATTCTCAGTTGGCCCATTTTCTTGAAAAAGAAAAGCAGCAGGGGAAAATTCTGAGCTACAATTCTCTGGGAAGTGTGGTTCTTTCTGAAAAAGACCAGCAGAAAAGAATCGACAGCTGGAAAAGATTCTGGGATGAAGGCAAAAAGAGCAGCACCTTTTCAGAACTTGTAAATAATGGGACTAAACTGGGCTTTAACAGCAGCGCATTTGCCGGGTTCAATGAAATTCTGAATAAAAATTATCAGGTTTTAAGCCTGAAAGACTACGAAAAGGTAAAAGCCCTGCAGATCTCTGAATTTCTGAGCAGTGAAAAAGGGTTTTACACCGTTTCCAATGTGGTAAAAGTAGATGAAAAGAAAAGAGATGCCTTCATTAAAGATATAGAAAAGGAACATGATGTTCTGGCTATTGACCGCCAGCAGATGAATGAAAACTTTCTGGGACTGCTGAAAAGGGATTTCAGTACCCTGATCAATTATTCCTTACTGGCTATCATCCTGACGATCATTGTTTTCTTCAGAAATTTTGAACTGACTGTCCTTACCATGTTCCCGATCGTTCTGACCGGAGTGGTAACAGCAGGAATCTTATATTTCCTGGGACTGGAACTTAATATTTTCAGTACCGTAGTGTGTACGCTCGTTTTCGGGGTGGGTGACGATTTCAGTATTTTCCTTACAAAAGCCATGCAGAAGGAGCATACCACAGGAAAGAATGAGCTTCCCACGTACAGGATTTCAATTATTCTTGCGGTATTTACCACTATTCTATCTATCGGTTCCCTGATCTTCGCCAGACATCCGGCGCTTCATTCCCTGGCTTTAGTGGCTTTGATCGGAATGTTCTCCGTTATCATCATTACGTCAACATTATATCCTTTCTGGTTCAGACTACTGATCACCAACAGGGCAAGGAAAGGACTTTCCCCGATCACTTTCAGACTGTTCCTGCGGTCTGTATTTTCATTTATTTATTACGGACTGGGAGGATTTGTATTTTCGCTGGTCGGGAGTATGTTCATCAGAAAAGCAAAAGGCAGAACACTGGATATGATCAAACTGATTCTGGCTAAATTTTTATCATCGGTATTGCATACAACGCCTTTTGTCAGAAAAAAGGTCATCAGGAATCCTGCTGAGGATTTCAGTAAACCGGCTGTGATCATTGCCAACCATACTTCTTTCCTGGATACTCTTGCTATTGCTATGGCCACTCATAAAATCATTTATCTCGTCAACGACTGGGTATATGATTCCCCGGTTTTCGGAAGACTGGTAAAAGCATTAGGCTTCTATCCGGTTTCGCAGGGGATAGAAAACGGAAAGGAGAAACTGAAAGAAAAGATTGATCAGGGATATTCGCTTGTTGTTTTCCCGGAAGCGGAACGTTCCTATACCAATGATGTGAAAAGATTCCATAAAGGAGCCTTTTATCTTGCTGAAGAATTCGGGCTGGATATTCTTACTTTGTACATCCACGGGAATTCTGAAGTACTTCCCAAAGGAGACTTTATCATCTATGACGGCAGCATTACCGTAAAAGTAGGAGAAAGGATCAGCAAAGATGATATGAGCTTCGGAAAAAACTATTCTGAAAGAACGAAAAAGATCAATGCTTATTTCAGGCAGAAGTTTGCAGAACTCAGAAATGAAATTGAAGATGAAAATTACTTTAAGAAAAAGCTGTTCCTCAGCTATCTGTATAAGGAAAATGAAGTGGTAAGTGAAGTAAAAGAAGATTTCAAGGTTAATAAATCTGTTTACTTTGAGCTGAATAAGCATATTCCAAAGGATGCCAACATCCTGCATATGGCTGACGACTTCGGACAGAAAGATATTCTCCTCACTCTTTATCAGGCGGAAAGAAGGATCTTTTCCCTGATTCAGGATGATGAAAAAAGGGCTGTTGCAATTCATAATTACATGGTAAAAAGAAGAAAACTTCATTACATAAAGGATATCTCTGAGGTCACAAAAACAATAGATGTACTTTTGGTTTCGGATAAAAATTCTGACATCAGCACACTGCAGGATATTCCTGAGACCGTTATCTGTCTGAATATGGAAACTTCAGTACCTGATCTTTCGAATTATCATCAGGAATTCAGCACTGAATCAATAAAAATATTCAAAAAACACTAAATAAATATGAAAAGCATATTTTTGTAACCGCTAAAGAATATTAATGAAAAAAAATATACTCGTTATATATTACTCACAAACCGGTCAGCTGGAAGATATTGTGAAAAATATGGCTCAGCCTTTTGAAGCCAAAAAGGAGGAGTATGAAGTCACGTACTATAATATCCGCCTGAAAGAGGATTTCCCTTTTCCGTGGCCGGAAGATGTTTTTTTTGATACTTTCCCGGAATCTTATCTTCAGATCCCGAAAGAGATCTTTCCGCCTTCTGACGAAATCCTGAATAAGAAATACGACCTCATCCTTTTTGGTTATCAGGTATGGTACCTTACCCCGTCTATCCCGATTATCTCTTTTCTGAAAAGCGGATTTGCAGAGAAGATCCTGAAAGACACCAATGTAGTTACCATTTCCGGAACCCGTAATATGTGGATGCTTTCCCAGGAAAAACTGAAGGTATATTTAAGGGATCTGGGAGCAAAACTGGTGGGAAATATAGCCCTGGTAGACCGTCATGACAATTACACCAGTGTACTGACGATTCTCCGATGGCTGACTACGGGACAGAAAGAAAAATCGGGAATGCTTCCTGCTGCGGGGGTTTCAGACGAAGAAATTTCAGGATCGGTAAAGTATGGCCGGATTATAGAAAAATATTTCAGTAACAGCAGTTTACCGGATCTTCAACCTGAACTGGTAAAGAACGGAGCCATAGAGATCCGCCCTTTCCTGGTACGCGTTGAAAAAGTAGGAAATAAAATTTTCACCGTATGGTCTAACCTGATTATCAAGAAAAAAGAAAAACGCCCATTGCTGATAAAATTCTTTAAGGTATATTTGATGGCTGCGATTTGGATAATTTCTCCGGTCGTTCTGGTTTTACACTTACTGACAACCCCTATTTTCTGGTTTAAAAGACAAAAACAAAAAAGATATTTACAAGGAATTAATTTAAAATAGAATGTACGACGTATTTATAACAAAAGCATCAACATATTTACCGAATCACCCGGTATCGAATGATGAAATGGAGGCCTACCTGGGCCTGATTAATGATGCTCCTTCTAAAGCGAGATCACTGATCTTAAGAAATAATAAAATTACGACAAGATACTATGCTTTAGATAAAGAAGGAAATCCTACCCATACTAATGCACAGCTTACCGCGAATGCTATTGAAGGTCTGTTTGATGAAAATTTCAAAAAAGAAGATATGAAGCTGTTATCGGTAGGAACTACCTCTCCGGACCAGATCCAGCCTTCACATGCTTCTATGGTTCACGGCGAACTGAATATCGGAAAGTCTATTGAAATTAATACAGCAACGGGGCTCTGCAACTCCGGAATGAATGCACTGAACTACGGATTCCTATCTGTAAAGGCAGGTGTACACGAAAATGCGGTATGCGCAGGTTCTGAGAGAATGTCTGCCTGGATGACTGCAGATAAATTCAACCATGAAGCTGAAAATTTAAAATTACTGGAAGAAAGACCCATCATCGCCTTCAAAAGAGAGTTCCTGAGATGGATGCTTTCTGACGGTGCAGGATCTTTCTTACTGGAAAATAAGCCTAGAGAGAACAGTACTTCTTTAAAAATAGAATTCATCGATTTCTACTCTTACGCTCATGAGATCGAAGCCTGTATGTATGCAGGATGCGATAAGCAGGAAGACGGAAGCCTTAAATCATGGGCAGATTACCCGTCAGACGAATGGCTGAAACAATCTATCTTCGCGATCAAGCAGGACACTAAAATCCTCGACAAATACATCCTGGTAAAAGGAGCTGAGAGTTTAAGAGCTTCTTTCGACAAACATAACCTTGATCCTGACAAGATCGATCATGTTCTCGCTCATATTTCTTCCGGATACTTCAAAGAAGGTCTGAAGGACGAATTTGCAAAAAAAGGAATGGATTTCCCGGCAGAAAAATGGTTCTACAATCTTTCTGATGTCGGAAATATCGGAGCAGGATCTATCTTCGTAGCTTTGGAGGAACTTATGAATTCAGGGAAGCTGAAAAAAGGAGAAAAAGTTCTTCTGTGCGTTCCTGAAAGCGGAAGATTTGCTTATTCCTGTGCATTATTAACGGTTTGCTAATGGAAAACAGACTGCCTGCCACTGATAAAGATTTTGTGGAAAGCCTTATTCCGCAGCGCTATCCTTTTGTAATGGTTCATGAACTGACAGAGTTTTCTGAAGACCGTCTCATCTCCGGATTTGAAATCAGAGAAGATAATATCTTTGTTCAGGACGGTACCTTCCAGGCATCAGGACTGATTGAGCATCAGGCACAGAGCGTGGCTCTGCACACCGGATACAAGTATTATTTATTAGGTAAAGAAGCCCCTACCGGGTATATTGGTGCCATCAAATCTTTTGAGACATATGCTCTTCCCAAAACGGGAGACCAGCTTGTTTCTGAAGTAACGATCCTCAACGAGGTAATGGGTGTAACCCTGGTAGACATCGTCACCAGGCTGAATAATGAGATTATTGCAAAGTCTCAAATGAAAACTGCAGTAAAATAACAGGAAATGGAAATCAGGGAAGACCAACTCATCAATATACACAACTTTCTGCCGCACCGCGAACCGATGCTGATGGCGGATTATATCCTGGAATTGACCGAAGATAAGGTGGTAACTTCCTTCGACATAAAAGAAGACAATGTTTTTGTCCGCAATAATGAATTCGCAGAATGCGGTTTGATTGAAAATTTAGCACAGACCTGCTCGTCTATCATGGGGCAGAGCTTCTTCGAAAATCCTGAAGCGGATACCAAAGTCATCGGCTTTATTACCAACATTAAGAAGATTGAAATTTTCGGACTTCCCAAAGTAGGAGACAAAATCATTTCCAAAGCTTCACTGATCTCGCAGTATGATAATATCTGTAATATTTTCTGTGAAACTTTTCTTCTTGATGAAATACTCATCAGGGCAGAGATCAACCTGTTTATTCAGGAAGTGAAATCTTAAAAATACATTCAACCGATACGAAACCGTACATGATTGTGCGGTTTTTTTATTTTATTACGGGTAATAGGTTTTGGCTAAAGCCAATGGATTTTATTTATTGTAAGGCGGGTTAAAGCCCACCTCTATTGAATATACAGCTTTACGTTTATTGATAGGCAGCGTTTGATATACTTATTTTCCTTACCGCTCACCAGTCGATAAAAATGTTATTAAACCACAATTTCTGATGCTCCATTTCACGTGAAACATTCTAATAATCTGTGAAACCTTCATGATCTGGTAGATTCATTTTATGCAACAAAAAAGCGGAACATTTCTGCTCCGCTTTTTCAATTATTTAAACCGAAAGGATTAGTATCCGAAGATCTCTTCAAGAGAAACTTCCTGGAACTGCCCCATTTTGTTGATGGATTCCATGTTCAGGTTTTCTTTCTTACCGATAATAGCCGTGTTGTACTTCACTGGCTTTACTTCAGTATTGTAGAAGGTTGTAAGCTGTGGTAATGTCAGCCCCTGGATTTCAGAATAAATATCTTTTCTGATGTCATAATCAACGCCTAGTTTTTTAAGTGCTAACTGATTGAAATAAATATTCGTTCTGTTGATTCTGTTGGACGCGATCTGCTTCAGTGCGGAACCTCTTGCATTCTCAAACTGTACCGGAATCTGCGGCAGGGAAACCATAAGGTCATTCATCGCATTAACCGCCAATGGAAGCTTATTGGACTGTGTACCGATATAATTCGTGATATAGTTAGGATGCCCTTTCTCAGATGCCGTTCCATAAGAAACATAGGCAGTATATGCCAATGACTTACTTTCTCTGATCTCCTGGAATACGATGGAAGAAAGACCTCTTCCGAAATACTCATTGAATACGTTCACCTTTCCGAAGTTTCCAAGATTTACGGTATTTCCTTTTGCTACTTTAGACATTTCCATCTGAACCATGTCATAGTTGGTGAAGTAAACTTTTCCTTCCGTAGCAGGTTCAGGATATTCTTTAGCTTTTGCCGGCTGAAGGCTGGCCGTTGTAATGTAAGGTTTCACCGCTTTTTCCAACCCTGACTGTTCTTTTCCGTAAAGGAAAATCTCATAAGGATATTGAGTCAGTACTTTAATCTTCTTCGTAAGTTCAGATGCATCCATACTTTCAAGACGTTCTTTGGAAACGATGTCTGTCATTCTGGAATTCTTTCCGTATTTGGCATAGTTGGAAAGCGCTGCCATGATTCTGGTTTTATCTTTTTTGGCAACCGCTCTTGATTCCAGCATGGTCTTAACCGTTTTGCTGTAAATATCCTTATCTGCCTTTGCATTCGCTATCCAGTGGTTCATCAGCTCTACTCCTTTTTTCATATTGCTTTCAAGACCGCTTAATGTAACAGTAATCTGGTCATTGGAAACTCTAAAGCTGTTGGTAATTCCCAGCTTATAAAACTCTTCTTTTAACTGTTCGGGAGTATATTTGTCCGTTCCAAGATATTCGAAGAATGTTAACGCGATAGGAAGCTCTTTATCATTGTCTGTCCCGAAAGGGAAAACATAGCTTACCTGGGCAACATCGTTGTATTTGTTGTTGACAAAGCTTACTTTTTTATCTTTGATCTGTGTGGTCTTAATAGCCGCATTATAATCAATAAACTCAGGCTTGATCTCTGCTACTTTTGTGTTTAAAATATCTTTAAGGAAAGGAGACTGAGCCTCTCTGTTCAGTTTAATCGGGGTAATTCCCGGATTTTCCACACGCACAAGCTTATCATTCACTCCCTTTTCCTTGTAGATCACTACATAATTATTTTTAAAGAAATTGTTGGCAAACTTTACGACATCTGCTTTCGTGATCTTTTCATATTCGTTGATTTCATCCAGTTCCTGCTGCCAGGTTCTTTCGTTGATGTATGAATCGTAAAGATCCGTAGCCAGCCCGTCCGCAGTTTCCCATGTCTTCATACGCTGCACTTTCTTCTCGTTCACAATGGCTTTCAGCATCCACTCAGGGAACTCTCCTTTTTTCACAAGATCCAGCTGGTCAAGAAGAAGTTTTTTAGCTTCATCAAAGCTTTGTCCTTCTTTCGGAACCACTACCATTACAAAAGCACCGTAGGTTTTATAAGGTGATTCATAAGCACCGGCTCCTAACGTTTTCTGCTTCTGGCTGATATTAAGGTCAATAAGCCCCGCATCTCCTCTGTTGCTCAGGATTTTAGATACCACATCCGCCAGTCTTGCTTCCTGCGAACCGTAAGAATCTGTTCTCCAGGCCATCGTCATTCTAGGTGTCGTAGGGCTTTTTACTGTTCTGGATACAATTTGGGTCATTGGCTCCTCACTCACCATTTTCTTCATCGGAAGCTCTTTGTATTTGAAAGAACCGAAATACTGATCTACAAGCTTGATGGTTTTATCGTAATCAAGATCTCCGACTAATACCACTGCCATATTATTAGGAACATAATAGGTATCAAAATATTTATGGATGGCTACCATAGACGGGCTTTTCAGGTGCTCGGAAGTTCCGATTGTGGTCTGCTGCCCGTTCGGATGTTTAGGAAAAAGGGCATCCAGCATGGCGTAGTTTACCAGACGGCCGTCATTATCCTGCGCTCTGTTGTATTCCTCGTATACCGCTTCCAGCTCTGTGTGGAAAAGACGGAGAACCAGTTCCGAGAAACGTTCTTTCTCTATTTTAAGCCATTTTTCAAGTTCATTGGAAGGAATGTTATTTTTATAAACCGTTTCATCAAGAGAAGTATGGGCATTGGTTCCCGTTGCTCCCAGCGAAGAAATCGCTTTATCATACTCGTTGGCAATCGCATATTTGGAAGCTTCCTGGGAAACCTCATCGATCTTTTTGTAAAGTTCTTTCTTTTTTACAGGATCTTTTTCCGCTTTATGCTGCTCGTAAAGATCAGAGATCTGCTGAAGAAGAACCTTTTCTTTTGCCCAGTCCTGAGTTCCCAGGTGTGAAGTTCCTTTAAAAACCATATGCTCCAGGTAGTGCGCCAGTCCGGTATTGTCACTCGGATCATTATTAGAGCCTGTTCTTACCGGAATATAGGTCTGGATTCTGGGAGCATCATCATTTTTGGCAAGATAAACTTTCAAGCCGTTTTTCAGGGTGTATACTCTTACTCCCGTCTGGTCATTTTTCACAGTCTCGTAGGAATATCCCTGAGCATCTGTCATCTTCTGTGTATCAAACTTCTGCGCCATCGCATTCAGCATACAGAAAACAGAAACAGAAATAAAAAATTTCTTCATAACACTTATTTATTTTTAATCTAAATTTCTAATTGGAATTAGTCTCTATAACCAATACACTTGTTACAATGAAATTATTACATGTTTGGACCTAAAGACCTTTACGCAAAAATAGGACTTTTTCACAGCCAGCACCCTTGAACACTGTTGATTTTTAACATGATTTACATATTGTGTATTTTCACTATTTTAGCCACCTGATTATAAACAATCAAAAGAAGGGAACCTTATTTCTTATGAAATCTAAAAAATAATACTGTTTGCATGAAAAAACAAGACCTGCCTCAGGACGAAAGCAATCTGAAGTCTGCCAACATGACCGAAGTCTTGTACGTGACGGACGAAAACGATAATTATACAACCGCCAACAGCACCGGCTGGGATGCTAAAAAAGCAGCCCTGGACGAATCTATGGAACTTATTCATGAAAGAATTGAGGAAGCCAGACAGGACGTTGCCAACGGAAAGGTAAGTCCGGTTATCTATTTTATGGAACTGAATAAGATGGACCTTGCTGTACTTGCCGCTTATGTGGGAATGTGGCAGTGGAGAGTGAAAAGACATGCAAAACCTAAAGTATTTAAATCCCTGAGCGAATCTGTCCTGAAAAAATATGCGGACGCATTTGGGATCTCAACAGATGAACTGAAAAACTTCGACGGAAAATAAAATGAATCCCCGCATCCACTGATCCGGACTCATTTGACAATGAAAAGACCATAGCTGAACAATGAAACTAAACTTTGAACACCATCAGACCGCCCATTGCGAAAACGGTGTTGCCTCCAATCTTCTGCTTAATAAAGGCTTAAAACTGAGTGAACCCATGATCTTCGGGATCGGTTCCGGACTGTTTTTTGTCTATTTACCTTTTCTGAAAGTAAACTTTGCCCCCGGCTTCAGCTATCGTCCGATGCCCGGTGCTATTTTCAGCAAAGCAGCCAAAAGACTGGGAATAAAAATCAAAAGAGAAAAATTTTCTAATCCGGCAGATGCCCAGAAAGCACTGGAAAGGAATTTAGAACACAATATTCCTACCGGACTTCAGGTGGGCGTTTTCAACCTTACCTATTTCCCTGAGGAATATAAATTCCACTTCAATGCCCACAATCTTGTGGTATACGGAAAAGAAGACGGAAAATTCCTGATCAGCGATCCTGTGATGGATTATACCACTTCCCTTACGGAAGCCGAACTTGAAAAAGTAAGATATGCCAAAGGAGCCCTGCCTCCGAAAGGCCATATGTATTATCCGGTTTATATTCCGGAAAATGTAAATCTGGAAGAAGCCATTAAAAAAGGCATTAAAGATACTTGTAAAAACATGCTGGCTCCCGTTCCTCTTATCGGGGTAAAAGCTATGAGATGGGTAGCGAAAAGCATTCCGAAATGGGCAGAGAAAAAAGGGACCAAAGTAACCAACCACTATCTGGGACAGCTGATCAGAATGCAGGAAGAAATCGGAACCGGCGGCGGCGGATTCAGGTTTATTTACGGTGCTTTTCTTCAGGAAGCCTCAGTAATTCTTAAAAATGATGAACTGAAGGAACTTTCCAGAGAAATCACCGCTATTGGCGACCTTTGGAGGGATTTTGCCGTTGATATTGCCCGTGTTTACAAAAACAGGAATTCCAAAAGCAATATTTATAATGAGCTTTCAAAATCCATGCTTCATATTGCCGATCTGGAAGAAGCTTTCTATAAAAAACTGAGAAAAGCGATCTGATATGGCCGAGAATATAATTGAGATCAACAACCTGTATAAAAAGTACAAAAACGCTGATGAGTTTTCGGTGAATGATATATCCCTGAATATCGAAAGGAATGAAATCTACGGAATTCTAGGACCTAACGGGGCAGGAAAAACTACACTGATCTCTATGCTTTCTGGATTGATCAAACCTACTTCCGGGCAGTTTAAGATCAACGGACTGTCTCCTCAGAAAGACAGCTTCAAAATCAAGCAGATCATCGGGATCGTTCCCCAGGAATATGCACTCTACCCAACGCTTACCGCCAGAGAAAATCTGATGTTCTTCGGAAGCCTGTACGGTTTAAAGCATAAGTATTTAACAAAAGCTATTGAAGAATCCCTGGAAATCATGGGCCTTTCAAAGTTTGCGGATAAAAAGGTAGAACAGTTTTCAGGAGGAATGAAACGCCGATGCAACCTCATCGCAGGAACCCTTCACAATCCGAAAGTGCTGTTTCTGGACGAACCCACCGTTGGAGTTGACGTACAATCCAAAAAAGTGATCATTGACTTTCTTCAGGAGCTGAACAAGAACGGCACCTGCATCATTTACACTTCGCATCACCTTTCTGAAGCAGAGGAATTCTGCACGAAGATCGCGATCATTGATAAAGGAAGAATTCATGCTGTGGGAACACCGGAAGAGCTTGTAGCCCGGATCGCGAATGCTGAAAATTTAGAAGATGTTTTCATTTCATTAACCGGAAAAGAATTAAGAGATGTTGTTGTATAAACTGTGGAGAAGCTTTATTAAGGAAATCCTTCTTCTGAAAAGAGATATCGGGGGAATCGTCATCATTTTCGTCATGCCGCTCCTTCTGATTGTAACGATCACGCTGATCCAGGATTCTACATTTAAAAACCTTGAAGGCTCAAAGATCCCGATCATCTTTATTGATAACGATCAGTCTGAGGTTGCAAAGAATATAAAAAATGAACTGGAAAGCAGTAAAACATTTCAGCTGCTGACCAACTATAATGAGAAATCTGCTCAGGAAGCCGTGTTTTCCGGTGAATACCAGATGGCCATCGTCATTCCTGAAAATTTAACGAAAGATTTAAATTCAAATATCGATTCCAAAGTTCAGACGATCGTAAGTTCGTTCGGGCTGGAAGGAGATTCTGCGAAAACACAGAAAGCGGTCCCAAAAGCTAAGGAAATTCATCTTTACTTTGATCCGGCAACCAACGCAGGATTTAAAAACTCGGTGATGAATTCCGTAAATAAAATGGTATTTGAGATTGAAAATAAAAAGATCTACAAAGCTTTCCAGGAGCAGCTGGGTACGGACGAGAACCTTGAGGAAAACAAAAACCTCATCAGCTTTAAAGAAATCACCCCGAAAAAGGGGACTATGGACGTGATGCCGAATTCGGTACAGCATAATGTTCCCGCATGGACTTTGTTTGCGATCTTCTTTATTGTAGTTCCGCTTTCCATTAATCTTGTGAAGGAGAAAAGCCAGGGAACCAGTGTAAGGGCAAGAATCAGCCCGACCCCGTATTTTGTGCATATTTTAGGAAAAACATGTACCTATCTTATCATCTGTATGATCCAGTTTCTGCTGATGGTGGCGGTAGGCGTTTACCTTTTCCCGTATATGGATCTTCCTGCTTTTGATGTTACCGGAAAAATGTTCCATCTGATGACCGTAACGCTGTTTGCCGGACTGGCTGCCATCGGATTCGGAGTTCTGTTGGGAACCCTTGCAGATACGCAGGAGCAGTCGGCACCGTTCGGAGCGACTTCAGTAGTGGTTCTGGCGGCTATCGGAGGAATCTGGGTTCCGGTTTTCCTGATGCCTGAATTTATGCAGACTGTCGCCAGATTCTCCCCGATGAACTGGGGGCTGAATGCCTATTACGATATTATTCTCAGAAACAGCGGGATTGCAGGAATAGCCAAAGAGCTGGCGCTATTGCTGGCGTTTTATATTGCAATGGTCTCTATTTCTATTTTTTACGAAAGAAAACGTCATAATATTTAATTATATTTCATCATTAAAATTTCCGGAAATTTCCGGCAACCATAAAAACAAAAATGCAGTCTAAAGAAAACAGTTTAACCTGTACGGAGGAAGTAAGAGTACGGTTCAATGAAACAGATCCGCTGGGCATTGTCTGGCACGGACATTATATTGTTTATTTTGAAGACGGAAGGGAAGCCTTCGGAAGGGAACACGGACTCACTTATCTCGATATTCAGAAGGCCGGATTTGTAACACCTATCGTAAAAAGTACGTGTGAACACTTCCTTCCCCTGAAATATGGGGAAACGTTCAGAATTGTCACCACCTTCATCAATTCGGTTTCTGCCAAACTTATTTACAGGTATGAGTTATTCAACCAGGACGGCCAGCTGGTATGCAGCGGGGAAACCATCCAGGTATTTTTAGACAACAACGGAAGCTTATGTTTATACAATCCTGAATTTTATCAGGCATGGAAAGATAAAATGGGATTATCATGAAGAAGGACATCTATATTACAGACTACAACTGCGTCACTCCTCTAGGATTTGATGTTTCTTCCAACTGGAACGCTCTTCTGGAAGGAAAATCCGGGGTGGCATTACATAAGATCACCGAAAGTCAGGAAGCCTTTTATGCTTCTATGATTGATACTGAAAAGCTGGATGAAGCATTTGGCAGCCATTTCACTGAAACTCATTTTACAAGGCTGGAAAAAATGTTTCTCCTGAGCCTGGAACCCTTAATAAAAAGACATCCGGTTTCTGAAGAAACAGCATTTATTTTATCCACCACGAAAGGAAACATCAGCCTGCTGAAGAATCAGTCTGAACTTCCGGAAGGAGTTTATCTTTCAAAACTGGCTCAAAAAATTGCGGATTATTTTGGCTTTACTACCAAACCTGTTGTGGTTTCCAATGCCTGCGTTTCGGGAGTGATGGCTATTGCTGCCGCTAAAAATATGATCCTGACCGGGAAATATAAAGATGCTTTTGTGATTGCAGGTGATGAGCTTTCAGAATTTGTGATCTCCGGGTTCAATTCATTCCAGGCAATTGGAGACGGACCTTGTAAGCCTTATGATAAAAACAGGAACGGAATCAATATCGGTGAAGCTGCCGCCGCCGTTTATATCACCTCTTCCCTATCCGGAAACGAAAAATTAAGGTTTAAAGTTTTGGGGGATTCCGCAGTGAATGATGCGAACCATATTTCCGGACCTTCCAGAACGGGAGACGGTTTATATGCCAGCATCCGGAACGCAATGGCCGAAGCTGGGGTAATACCGGAACAGATCGGTTTTATCTCTGCCCACGGAACGGCAACCCTGTACAACGACGAAATGGAGTCTATTGCCTTCAGCAGAATGAACCTTCAGCATATCCCCCTCAACAGCATGAAAGGCTATTACGGCCACTGCCTGGGAGCTTCCGGGCTTCTTGAAAGCATTATTTCAATGGAAAGTGCCCTTCACGGAACCCTGATCCCTTCAAAAAACTTTGTGGAAATGGGAATTTCGGAGCCATTAAATATCATTAAAGAAAACCGGCAGGCAGAGATTAAGTATATTTTAAAAACGGCTTCGGGTTTTGGTGGATGTAATGCGGCAATTGTTTTAGAGAAATATTAAAATGAAAGCCATGAAGAAAACAACCTACTGCACCATAGAACATTCAAAAATAACCGTAAACGGAAACCTTATTTTTGAAAGTCCCGGCACTGCTTTTCCGGAATTTGCAAAAGAAGCCTACAAAAGTTTAGAACTCAGCTATCCTAAATTTCATAAAATGGACAGCCTGAGCAAGCTGGCTTTCCTTTCCGCCGAAATGCTTTTAAAGGATGAAGACCACAGCCGTACCGCCGTAGTTTTTGCCAACCGGTCTTCCAGTCTGGACACTGATCATAAATACCAGGAAAGCATCAATTCGCAGGAAAATTATTTTCCGAGTCCTGCCGTATTCGTATATACCCTTCCCAATATCTGTGTAGGGGAAATCAGTATCAGACACAAAATGCAGACCGAAAATGCCTTCTTTGTTCTCGATGAATATGATGAAGAATTCTTAAACGATTACGCCGGACAGCTCCTTTTATCCGGAAAAGCAGAAAAAGTTCTCTGCGGATGGACAGAACTTTATCAGGATAATTACAAAGCTTTTGTATATTTGCTGACCTTATAAAAATTAAACACTATAAATACAATGCATGCTTTTTTTGAATTTTAAGGATTGATAGACGATGCATTGTTGAATTGTTACATTATTAAACTATTTTATGGAAAACTTAAAAACTGAATTAAAGCACAAAATCATTGAAGTTCTTAACCTTGAAGATGTTTCTGCAGAAGAAATTAAAGACTCTGATCCGTTATTCGGTGGCGGGCTGGGGCTTGATTCTATTGATGCTCTTGAGCTGATCGTTCTGCTGGATAAAGACTATGGTATTAAATTATCCGATCCTAAAAAAGGAAAGGAAATCTTCCAGTCTATCGACACTATGGCTAAGTTCATTGAGGAGAACAGAACAAAATAAACATAATAATGTAACAGCGTATCAACCTATCCATAATTGGTAAACTGTTACATTCATACATTGTTACATTATTTAACAGAATGAGTCAGAAAATTGCCATAACAGGAATGGGCATCATTTCTTCCATAGGAAACAATGTGGAAGAAAATTTTGTTTCACTGAAAACCGGAAAACATGGTATTTCAGACATTCAGATGTTTGAAACCCGCCATGCCGGAACACTGAAGACGGGTGAAATAAAAAAATCCAATGAAGAACTTGTACAGCTGCTTCAGCTCCCTGAAGACAACCATGTGACAAGAACTTCTTTATTGGGTATGATTGCGGCTAAAGAAGCAGTAGAAAGTGCCGGGATATCAGATATCAACGGATACAGAACCGGGCTGATCTCTTCCACCAGTGTAGGCGGAATGGATATTACCGAAAAATATTTCTACTCTTACGAAGACTTTCCTGAAAAGCAAAAATACATCGATGCTCATGATGCGGGAAATTCCTCGCTGGCTATTGCTGATTACTTAGGTCTGAAAGGGATGGTTTCTACCATCAGTACAGCCTGTTCATCAGCCGCCAATGCCATTATGATGGGGGCTAAACTTATCAGAAACGGAGTCTTGGACCGCGTCATCGTTGGCGGGACAGACTCCCTTTCCAAATTTACGCTGAACGGATTCAATACCCTGATGATCCTTACCGATTCTTACAATACCCCTTTCGATAACGACAGAAAAGGGCTGAATCTGGGAGAGGCAGCCGCTTACATCGTTCTTGAATCTGATGAGGTGGTAAAAAAAGAAAACAAAAAGGTTCTTGCTTATCTTTCAGGATACGGCAATGCCAACGATGCCCATCATCAGACCGCTTCTTCCGAAAACGGGCAGGGTGCCTATCTTGCCATGCAGCAGGCCCTGAAAGTATCCGGATTGGATAAAAAAGACATCGGCTACATCAACGTTCACGGAACTGCAACGCCTAATAATGATCTTTCGGAGGGAATTGCCATGATCAGGATATTTGGCGAAGGTGAGGTTCCTGAATTCAGTTCTACCAAAGCATTTACCGGCCATACATTAGCAGCCGCAGCAGGCATTGAAGCCGTATATTCCATTCTGGCGATGCAGGAGGGAGTTATTTTCCCGAACCTGAATTTCAGAACCAAAATGAAGGAGTTTGACCTGACACCCGTTACAGAGCTGAAAGAAAAAAACATTCATCATGTTCTTTCCAATTCATTCGGCTTCGGCGGAAACTGTTCTACTTTAATTTTTTCAAAATCATGAGTGCCGTTTACATCAACAGTGCATCCTGCATCTCTGCTCAGGACACTTTAAAAGAGAACTTCTTTCAAAACCTCAATCCTGAGAATTCGGTTCAGACCTTAAAAGCGATTGATCCCAATTATAAAGAATTCATTCCTCCTGCCATGATCAGGAGAATGTCTAAAACCGTAAAAATGAGCGCCGTAGCGTCTCATTACGCTTTGAAAGAAGCCGGAATAACACAGCCGGATGCCATTATTGTAGGTACCGGAATGGGATGTTCCCAGGATTCTGAAAAGTTTCTGAAAAATGTAATCGACAATCATGAGGAATTTCTTACCCCGACATTCTTCATCCAGTCGACACATAATACCGTAGCCGGGCAGATCGCATTAGGACTGCAGTGCCATGCTTATAATTTCACTTATGTGAATACCTCTTCATCCCTGGAATTTTCATTTCTGGATGCCAGACTTCAGATCAGCGACGGAGAGGCGGAAAATATTCTGGCAGGATCTACCGATGAGCAGACGGGCAGAACAATGGAACTCTACTGTTTAAACAATACCATCAAAAAAGAAACAGATCTTCCTGCCGATTATCTGCATTCCGAAAGCAATGGAGTTATCTGGGGAGAAGGTGCCGCTTTCTTTGTACTGGGAAAATCTAAAACGGAAACTTCCTATGCACAGTTTAAAGACATTCAGATCAGCAGTAAAGTAGATCCGGATGAAACTCAAACTTTTATTGAAGGATTCCTGGCAAAGAACAACCTTAAAAATGAAGATATTGATGCTGTGATCTTAGGGTTCAGCGGAGATGCAAAGTCAGACGGATATTATCATCAGGCGGCAGAACTTTTTCCGGCCTCATCATTGCTGTATTATAAGCATCTGAGTGGAGAATTCAACACGGCAAGCGGTTTTTCAACGTTTATGGCCTGCCACATCCTGAAGGAACAGCATATTCCGGATGTTATGATGATCAATGACATGAAAAAAGGGGAAATCAGAACGGTTCTTCTTTACAATCATCTGGCTGGAGAAGATCACAGTCTGGTACTTCTGGAAAGAGTCTAGATTTTGATTTTAACGGTGAAAGCTGATAACGGGAAATATTAAAAACGTTTTGACAGGCTGTCTAAAGCTTACAACCTTTGGAATTCTGATGCTGAAAATTGAAAATAATTAATGTTTTAACGGTGAAACACTATCCATTTATACTTTTCTATCTTTTCTGTAACGTGATGATTTATGCGTTTCATGGAAGTTTATGGGTATATATTGCAGGATTTCTCGCTTTTTCCGCTGTTGTGATCTGGGGTTCTTTTGATATTGAGCTGGGATATTTCGTCAACAGTATCACCCATAAAAGGACTAAAATCAAAGAAACAGCTCTCACTTTTGATGACGGTCCTACTGAATTTACCCCAAAGTTTCTCGATCTCCTGAAAGAGCATGAAGTAAAAGCCACTTTTTTCTGCATCGGTAAACAGATTGAAAAGTATCCTGAAATTTTCCGGAGAATTATTGCTGAAGGGCATACCATTGGAAACCATACCCTTTCTCACTCCAATTCGACAGGTTTTTTATCAGCATCAAAAATGACGGAAGAAATTGAAAAATGTGATGAAGTGATGATGAAGACAGGAAATATTAAAACAGAACTGTACAGACCGCCTTTCGGGGTTACCAATCCGAATATTGCCAAAGCCATCAGGAAGACAGACAAAAAAAGCATCGGCTGGAATGTCCGGTCACTGGATACCGTTATTGATGATGAAAAGAAAATTTACAAAAGAATAACCAAAGACCTGAAAAAAGGCAGCATTATCCTTCTTCACGACACGTCTGAAAAAACGTACCGGGTATTGACCGATTTATTATTATTTTTGAAGGATAAAAATTATTCAACGTTCACCGTTGATACTCTTATAAAATCAAAGAAAAATGATTAAAAACATTGCTTTTGGAGCATTTTTATTAGTTTCTGCCTTATTTTCTGCACAGAATACTTCTATGTCTGCGGCAGAAGCCAAAGCGTTTGTCTCCAAAGTTTCATCAGAAACCCAGGAAATCAAAACCCTGCAGAGTGATTTTACGCAGACCAAGAAAATGGATTTTCTTGACAAAAGCATCGTTACTTATGGCAAAATGTCGTTGAAAACACCCAATATGCTAAGCTGGAGATACACCAAACCCTATCAGTACAGCATTGTTTTTAAAGACAATAAGATCTTCATCAATGACCAGGGGAAAAAATCTTCCGTGGACGCCAAAAGTAAAACCTTTGAAAAGATCAACAAACTGATTGTGGGAAGCTCAAACGGAAAAATGTTCAATGACCCGGAATTTACAGTGGCTTATTTCAGGAACGGAAATTTTAACATTGCCCGGTTTACTCCAAAATCAGCCCAGCTGCTGAAGTATATCAAACAGATCGAGCTTCATTTTCCTAAAAATCAGTCTACCGTTTCACAGGTCAATATGACGGAAGCTTCGGGAGATACCACGAATATTGTTTTCAAAAATACCAAGATCAATGCTGCCATTGCTGCGTCAGAGTTTAGCTTATAGTCTGGTCTTCATCCTGCTTGTTTCCTGTAAAACCTATCAGCTTACGGAGGCAAAACCTGTTTCTGCTTCAGAAAAGAATGTAGAAAATCTGTACTTCTCTTCAGGGGAAGATTATGTCTACAAATGCCAGATGGACATTTACAAAAATCATGTAAGCGGTATTCTGATCATCAAAAAACTGAATGAAACCACTCACCGGGTTGCCATGACCTCAGATTTCGGAAATAAGCTGATTGATTTCGAGATCTCCGAAAATGATTTTAAACTGAATTACGTTCTGCCTGATCTGGATAAAAAGATCGTCATCAATTTTTTAAGAAACGATTTCCGTGAACTTCTCAGGAAACAATATCCGGTGAAAGAAACTTTTGAGAATGAACATTCCAGGATATTCCTGTCCCAAACGGATAAGAAAGCCTATTATCTGTTCTTCGGAAAAGAAAATGGATTGCTGCAGCAGATCGTCTATACGAAAAACAGAAAGGAAAAAATTGATTTTACTTTTGATGCAAAAAAACATATCTTCGCAGACAGTCTGAACCTCCACCATAAGGATTTCAGGATCAATATAAAACTATACCAAATAACAGAAACTGAAACTGATTAACCATGAAAAAACTTATTATTTTATCTGTCGTAATGATGTCCGCCCTGTCTTTTGCACAGGTTACTTTCAGCCCGGGAATCAGGGCAGGTGCCAATTTTTCGCATTTTTCCAACACCGAGCAGTTTAACTATTATTATGCAGAAGAGTTTCCCAATGCGCCCAAACCTTATCTGGAATTTAAAACAAAAACAGATTTTTATATCGGGTTTTTAGGAAACATCCGTTTTACAAAATTTTATGCTCTTCAGCCTGAGATCAACTATTCCAGACAGGGAGCTAAAATCGATACCAATGTGAATAACTGGAACGGAACGAAACTTTCCGTATCATATTTGGGACTTCAGCTTGTGAATAAATTTTATTTCAAGCAGTTCAATGTGCATGCAGGGCCTACTCTGGAATTTGTACTGGACAATAAGAATTTTGAACCTCAGAACAAGGTCGATATCGGGGTAACTGCCGGTGCAGGATATGACATCACCCCCAATCTGGGTATTGAAGCCCGTGTAAAAAAAGGATTTGTTCCTGTGGAAGGCTATAATACCAACCATTATAATGTAGTTTTCCAGACAGGACTCTACTATACATTTAATCTGAAAAAATAAGATCATGCAGACGCTACTTACAGACTTTTACACTTTAGATTCCCACGAAAAGGGAGAAAACGGAAATTTTACAGCCTATATCAGCCTGCATAAGGATCATGATATATTCAAAGGGCATTTTCCGGGAAATCCGGTAACTCCGGGAGTCTGTATGATGCAGATCGTAAAAGAACTGGCTGAAGAATTCACCGGCTCAGAGCTATTTCTGAAAACCGCATCGAATGTAAAATTCATGGCGATTATCAACCCTTTTGAAACTCCGGATCTGAAACTTCAGCTGGACATTACCGAAGACGAAACGGATGTTAAAGTAAAAAACATCACCTCTTTTGGCGAGACTATTGCATTAAAAATGACGGTAAGCTATAAAAAATCAATGTCATGAAACTTATTTTATCCTTAGTAACGGCTTTTATTTTTTTCTTTCAGACTGATCTGGAAGCCCTGAGAAACAGCTACGCAAAAGCTAATTCATCCAACACGAATACGGAAGCATTCATCAATCTGGCAGAAAAACAGACCGGCTCTGATGCGGTAACCTCCGGTTATAAAGCCGCCGCACAGATCATGGAAGCTAAAATCGCTAAAAAGAACAGAAAAGCACTCGTAAAAAACGGGGCCACCAGTCTTGAAAGCATTATCAAAAACAATCCGAATAATATTGAACTCCGCCTGATCCGGTTAAGCGTACAGGAAAATATTCCGAAAATTGTAGGATACCGCGGCAGCATCAAGGATGATAAAGCTTTCCTTATCGCCAACTACACTAAGCAGAATGCAACGCTGAAGAGCTATGTCAAAAAATTTGCCATGCAGTCCCAATCTTTCTCAGACGCTGAAAAAGCTTCTTTAAAATAAAACAATGACCCTTTCTGAAGTACAGAACGCGATCTCAGAAAAAAAGATCTGCGTTTTAATACCCACCTACAATAATGAAAAAACTCTGAAAAGAGTAATAGACGGTGTACTGGAATACACCGGGGATATTATTGCAGTAAACGACGGCTCAACAGATTCCACACCACAGATTCTTGCCCGGTATCCACAGATCACTGTGATTACCCTCACAGAAAACCAGGGAAAAGGAAACGGGCTGAAAACCGGCTTCAGAAAGGCTAAAGAACTCGGCTATCATTATGCCATAACAATCGATTCAGACGGACAGCATTATCCGGATGACCTTCCTGTTTTTGTAGAAGCTCTCCTTCAGGAAAAAGAAGATGTTCTCCTGATCGGGAACCGCAATATGTCCCAGGACGGAATTCCGAAAAAAAGCAGCTTCGGAAACCGTTTTTCCAATTTCTGGTTCTGGTTTGAAACCGGAATCAAACTGGAAGATACCCAATCCGGATACAGGCTCTATCCCCTACTTAAAATTCCGAAGAAATATTTCACCCCAAAATTTGAATTTGAGATCGAAATTATCGTAAGAACAGCCTGGAGACACGTTCCGGTAAAGAACGTTCCGGTGAAGGTACTGTACGATCCGTCAGAAAGGGTTTCCCATTTCAGGCCGTTCAGAGATTTTACAAGGATCAGCATTCTGAACACTATTCTGGTAACGATTACTCTTTTTTACATTATTCCGAGAAACTTTGTGAATAATTTCAAAAAAAAAAGCTTTAAAAGGTTCATAAAGGAGGATGTCCTGGAAAGCGACGGAAGCAATCGTATCAAGGCTTTTTCCATTGCACTGGGGGTCTTCATCGGTCTTTCTCCGTTCTGGGGATTTCAGACCCTTCTGGTCATCAGTTTATCTGTTCTTTTTAAACTGAACAAAGTACTGGCGTTTGTGGCTTCCAATGTGAGCCTGCCGCCTTTTATTCCTTTTATCATCGCTGCTTCTCTTTTTTTAGGAGCTCCGTTTGTACAGGGAGACAGCAATATTCTAAGCCACAATCTCGATTTTGAACTGATCAAAAATAATCTGCTTCAGTATGTTATCGGAAGTTTTATCCTCAGTACAACTTTATCTTCTCTTACCGGAATTGCCGTTTTTCTTTTTCTGAATAAACTGAATCCGGGGAATGATTAAGATGGAATCTTTATTTCAACTTTTTAAAATCTAAAATTTTCTTTTCAAAAGGAATGCGTAATTTTTTTTAGCGCAAAGATCATTGACAGGCAATGCACATTTAAAGGAGCTAAGAGTGAAATCAACTGCGTTGGTTCAATGAAGCGCGCGTTTAACTATCTGCCTAATCAGCGACGAAGTCGCACTACTTTGCTCACTTGAATAGAACACTCGAATTTCTTTTCCTTTGCATTATTTTTTTCTTTTAAAATATATAATTCTTAATTTTTTTTACGCAAAGTTATAATTCTGATACTGTTGATTTTAGGTGGCAAAGTGATGAATCAACTCCGTTGATCCGATGAAGCGAACGTTTAATTACCTGCTTAATCAGAGACGAAGTCGCACTACTTTGCTCACTTGAATAGAACACTCGAATCTCTTTTCCTTTGCGTTATTTTTTTCTTTTAAAATATATAA
>DJTE01000021.1:0-190598 GCA_002439165.1 Chryseobacterium indologenes | reverse complement strand
CTTTTAAAATATATAATTCTTATTTTTTTTACACAAAGTTATAATTCTGATACTGTTGATTTTAGGTGGAAAAGTGATGAATCAACTCCGTTGATTTGATGAAGCGAACGTTTAATTACCTGCTTAATCAGAGACGAAGTCGCACTACTTTGCTCACTTGAATAGAACACTCGAATTTCTTTTCCTTTGCGTTATTTTTTCTTTTAAAATATATAATTCTTAAAATTCTTTCACGCAAAATTCTAATTATGATGCTGTTGATTTTAGGTCCCAAAGTGATGAATCAACTCCGTTGATTTGATGAAGCCAACATTTAACTACCCGCTTAATTTTCATCCTTAAAAATTAATAGCATCTTATGTGGAAATCTTTTTTGCCACTGATACACGAATCATTTTATGAGTGCATTAATGACGGAAAGAATATGCCGTTCCATACTCACCTTGCTGCTCTAAAAAATAACCTCATTAAGTGAGCAGGTCAAACTTAATGAGGTTATTACCGAAGATTGATATGGCATCAATCTTCCATTTTTCAATTGTGGATAACTTGTTAGTAACGTATCAGCAAACTATCAGTAACCTGTTAAAAAACTCATATTCAATTTATTTTAAAACAAACTGAATAAGATCATTTAAAAATTCCTGATCCACATTTCCTTTGATTCCATAATCTTTCGGGGAAGGCGTACCGGAACCTTTGATGAACAGGTGACTTAGTGCCGGATACCATTTGAATACCGCTGTTTTGTTATTTTTAAGAGTATTTTTCCAAAGGCTGAAATCTTTTTCTGTAACCTGGTAGTCTCTGCCTCCCTGCGCAAAGAACATCGGCGACTGTATAGCTTTCACCTCATCCAGCGGTTTATAGGTCTGCAGATATTTCCAGTAAGCTGAAGAAAGTCCCAAAGGAAGCTCAGATGAAGGTGTATCCGGAGTGAATTTTCCCGAATTCAGGAATGCAACCTGCTTTTTCATTTTCGCGACTTCTTCTTCCGGTAGTCCGGCAGGATTAACTTTATGAATATACTCGTACTGGTCAATGATCAGATCCTGCATAGGTCTCGCATTTCCGGCCATAAAAATATATTTTGAAGCCTTAACCTTCTCTGCAATCTTCGGCATCAGATAAGCACCAAGACTGTGCCCCAGTACTGTAATCCGGTAATCTTTGTAGTCCCCGTTGTTTTTAAAATAATTTACCGCATTTACCGCGTCATTGATGGTTTCATCCGCTGCCGTAGACTGCCCGCTGAAGGTTTCCGGATCGGAATATGTGCGTTTATCATACCGGTACGAGGCTATTCCGTTTTTGAAAAGCGCTTCGGCAATATCTTTAAAAGGTTTATTTTCCCCAATGCTCTCATCCCTGTCATGGGGCCCCGACCCATGAACAAAAACAACTAATTCCTTCTTTGGATTCTGCTCGGGAAGCAGCAATGTTCCTTTTAATTCAATATCACCGCTTTTGATTTTTAAAGCTGTTTTATCATCCGCCTTATCAAAAATCTTATGAGGAACCAGAAGAAAACCAACAATCTTATTCTGTTCATTAAAAGTGATCAGGATATCCAGTTTTGATTTCTGAAATTCTGAATAATAGTAGTATTTATCATTTTCCTGATTGATTTCAATTACATTTTTAAATGCTCCCAATTGGCTCAGAACCTTGTCCACAACATTTGTAAGTTCAGCTGCCGGCACCTGTCCTGCTATGGAGGCATCGAAAGAAGAATGCGCCTTTTCAACATTTTTATCCACCAAAAGAGTTTTGATAAAAGCATTTCCCAGCTCTTTCCTGTCCTGGGCAAATGAGACTAAGGATATTAGAATCAATAATAAAGTGAAAAAATTTTTCATGGTAATTTTATTTATAAACAACATCTGAAAACGATAACGGACTCATCACAACGGTCACAAAAACTGCGAGAATCACCAGAACCAACTGAGTAGTATGATATAGCTTCCCACGATCTTCTTCCTTGATTTCAAAAGTAAATTTAATTTTATCCGGTCTGCTGATGATCCGCCAGATAAACAGAAGGATAGCCAGATTCAGCAGAATGGGAGCAAAAAGAAACAGTTTGCTTCCAAAACCGTCATTCTTTCCTCCATAGCCGTGAATAGGAATGATTTCCGGAATTGAGCTGTATACGTTCAACAGATATAAGGTATAAATGATGATGATCACAAAAGGGATACTGAAAAGCAGCTTGATATGTTTCGGAATCATTTTAGTTTTTTTAGTGTTTTCTTCAGATATTTTTCTACATTTTTCCGGTCGGGGACGGTAGTAATCTCTTTTGTAAGGGCTGTTTCAAAAGCTGTTGCGGCTTTTGAATATTTTTTTTTATTAAAATAATACTTTCCTGCCTGGTAATATGTTAGCCAGAAATCAGGATTCAGCGATTCATAATGAGGAATGAAATCTTCTGTAAGCATGATATGTTCACTATCGGCGGCATTATTCACCTCGGTGCTCATCAGCTTATACACTTCGTACTTCTCAAAGTCTTCAGAATCTGCGAACGGATCTCTGGCGATATTCAGTGCTGTCTTTGCTTTCAAACTTTCTGTTATGTTTTTACCTGAAAAAATTTCATTAAGATCGTAACAGACAAATTCGCCCAGCTGGTAAGGGCTGGAAGAAACCCACACCAGCTTTTTCTCAGGGGAAAATATAACGGCATGATGAGCCAGCAGCTGATTCAGCGCTTTTTCATTTCCGTATCCTATTTTTTCATGTTTCAGTCCTGAACGGTCTCTTAAAATAGCTGCCATCTTTTCAGGATTCAGTTTTTTATTTTCCTGTAAAAGCTCCTGAAGTTTTTCATACCGGTACTCCGAATGGCTTTCTGCGATATGTTTCTGATTTCTTTTATCGTCTTTATAAGCATCAGACTGGAAATGGTTGGTACAAACAAGCTGACTGGTATTCTGTACTTTATACACACCGAAGTTTTTAGGTGAAACTTCAATAATCACTGCATTTTTATCATGGGCACTTCCCACCAGGATAGATTCTGAGACGAATACTTTTCTTTTTTTAGCGATGGTGATGGCTTCATCAATATTTTTCGCATACTGAAGGATTTCCCTGGTCACGAAGGAAATCGGAGTTTTGGCAGTGAGTGGAATTTTAGATTTCCCGGCATTGATCGTTACGGTGATTCCTTCTTTATTCATCCCTGAAACAACGCCTGTCATTCCCGGCCAGCTTACTGACATGTACGGAATTCCGTTTTCCGGTTCTACAAATTCTATCAGCTTGTTTTTAGCAAAATCCTCTCCTACATAGAAATCAAAATTCCGGCCGATGAGAAGGTCTCCGTCTTCTGTATTTTCATTCCATACGGCCAGCGAAGAACAGCCAACCATAGCCAGGTCCCGTAAAGCGTGGCCAATGTCGTGGGCTCCGTGAAGATAGAGGCTTCTCAGGTATTTCGGAGCGATAAAGTTGTATTTATCTGATGAATATCGGGATAAACCGTATAATTCTACCTGATAATCTTCTCTCACATTGAGGTACATTTTCCTGTTGTACCATTTCAGGAATCCGCGCAGCAGCTTCTGTCTGAATTTTGACGGTACAAATCCCTCGACTTTAGAAAAGAAAATCTCTTCCTGGTGCTGCATCAGATCCCGGGTGAGCGCACCATTGTTATAGCCAAGCTGAAGAGGATTTCCTTTGATATACAATTCCCACAGCTGCTGTTTATTTTTCGTCAGATAATTGCTGTTGAAACTGAATGTAGAATCATTGATCTTATTCACCTTTGGCGTTTCCAGCGTATATGGGCTGATATCCGGAATATGACGGACAGATTTTGAAACCCCACAGGAAACAAGGGTAATAAGAAGGATACAATAAGCTCCCCGGCATCCGGCAAACAGACTGTTATAGTTTTTCATTATTCTTGATCATTTGAGTCAGGCGGGCATCAATATGCTCTTTTCCGAGGATTTCCGCACAGGTATTGAATGCGCCGATCGTTACCCCGAGAATTCCGTGCATATTGACAGACTGCCCGGTAAGGAAAAGGTTGTCGATCTTCGTTCTCGGTGAAACCATTGTTTTTAAAGGATTATCCGAACTTTTCATGTATCCGTACATATTTCCTTCAAAGCTGCCGATATAATCCCGGTAAGAGAGCGGTGAGGAAGTATAGACCCTTTTAACAGCATGCCTGAGTCCCGGAAGTTTCTTTTCCAGAGCTTCGATCATCTTCTCCGCCTTTTTCAGCTTGAACCTTTCATAAGATTCTCCCCGATCATGTTCGTTGGCAACAGTACTGACTGTCTTTTCCCATATTTTCACTTCTTCAAAATCCATATAGGAGATCGCTGTAAGGCTTTCTGCATATTCAGGGTGATGTTTTGAAGGAGTGGAAGAAAGCATATAGGTTTCAGGCCAGCTTTTTTTATGGTATTTATAAGCATTCCATACCTGTTCTTCTGATTGATAGTGGTACAGATTGTAATTGAAATTCGGAACCGACTGCGGTTTTAAAACCAGATATACACTGAAACATGAAGAAACAGGCTTCCAGCTTAACACCCTGTTCAAAAAGGACTTTTTCAGCCTTTCTTCCCCGATAAGCTTTATTGCTGAACGGATTTCTATATTGGAAATAAACTTTTTTGCAGTGTATTCTTTTCCATTAATTGTTTTTACGGAAACTAATGCATCATTTTCATTGAAAATAAATTCGGAAACCTCGGAATGTTTATGAACTTCTGCCCCATACTGCCGAAGTTTCCTGATCAGCAGTTTTGAGATCTGGCTTCCTCCTTTTACACATTTGTAAGCACTCTGGATGTAAGAGTTTACAGTGAGCGCGTGTACATAAAACGGTATATTTTCCGAGTCTCCGGCATACAGGAAATTGGATCCCAGTAATACGGACTGCAGTTTTTTATTTTGGGTAACGGATTCTATAAATCTTTTGGTATTGAGGTGCAGGATCTCTTCGTTGTAACTGTCTTTTCCAACAACATGATATCTTGGAAACTGCCCGCAGACATATTGAATTTCTTCGCAGTAATTTTCCAGGTTTTCTTTTTCATCCGGAAAATACGCTGTGAGCTGTTCGATAAAATTGTTGTATCCCTGGGCATGCGGATATTCAATATTTTCATCCCCGAAACTTATTTTATCATAACCGTCTTCATCCATTTGATGGAGTTCCAGCTCATCCATGATCTCAAGGTAAGAGAAAAACTGATGGAGGTTCTGCCCTTCTGAAAGACCACCCAGATAGTGAACTCCGGTATCAAAGATCAGCTTGTCTCTGGAAAAGGTCTGCAGATTTCCTCCGTATTGGTTGTTTTTCTCCAGAACGCATACTTTCAGACCTTCTTTCGCCAAAATAAGAGCCGAAACAAGACCTCCCAATCCGCTGCCGATCACAAGTATGTCGTATTCTTTTTTCAAAAGGAGAAAAATTGAGTGTTTTTAATTAAAAATCCGGAAAGTAAGGGATTCTTTAAATGTTGATTTTTTCTTATCATCCCGCTTTCCAAATGATTTGAGTCCGTTATTTAGTTTTCAGGGATAAAATTAGAAAAATTAATCAATATCATCCCAAAAATCGAAATAATTGAACCATTGAAGCGGATATTTTTTAATCATCGATTCAAGATTCTGTACATAGGAATTAAGAAGTCCCTGGGAATCACGGTTTTTAATATTCTGAGCCACTCTTGCATACAGATGGTAATGCAGATTGTTTTCTTTCATCACATATACGTATACCACAGGTACTCCAAGCCGTGAAGCGATCAGGAAAGGTCCGGCCGGAAATTTCGCACTTTTCCCCAGCAGATCGGCCTCCAGGTATTTGGACCCTTCGAAATAACGGTCTCCTGTAAAACAGATCAGTTCATTGTCTGATAAAGCTTTATTGATGTCGAAAATATGCGACATATCTTCTTTTACGTAGATGAATTTAATGTTGCTTTTTTTTACGGCAACACTTTCAAGGTATTCTTTAATGACGGTTACTTCCTGATCTGTGGTTACCAGATTGATCTGGCAGTCGAAATCGATGTCGGCAAAGAAATGTTCGGCAATTTCAAAATTTCCGATGTGGGCACTGATGAGAACGCCACCTTTTTTCTGGGCGAGAAGGTTTCTGAGATTCTCAATACCGTCAAATTCATAGGTATATTTTTCCCGCAGTCCTGCCGAAATAGCGGTTTTGTCAATCAGTACTTTTCCAAAGGTGAAATAGCTTTTAAATACTGAAACTTTGGCTTTCCAGTAGCCATAGTTCAGTCTTTTCCGGAAATAATAAAAGATATAGCGGTTGCTTCTGTTCAGAAACAGAAAATAATAGGAAGCTACGAAATAAAGAACAGCATAAGAACTCCGTACTCCGATATTTCTAATACACCAGACGAATATTTTGTATCCTGTGATGGTTCCTTTAGATTTACCTTTCCACTTGTTCATATATAAAGTTTACCAATGTAATCATATGCCCATGTAACAATATTTTTCATTGATACAACGCTACATTATTACATTGGTACATTTTTTTAAAGAATAAAAATTCAGTCGATAGCTAAGCGTTTTTCTCTGCGATCTTATGTTCAATCGTTGTATAGAAATCGTCAAACGTGACCATTTTCTTAAAGTCTGCTTCTCCTAATTTCACCCCGAAATTAGATTCAATCACTACCACCATATCGATATAATCCAGACTGTCTAAGCCCAGTGTGGTTTTAAGGTTGGCATCATTGCTGATCTCATCACCATCCACTTCGAATTCGTTTACTAAGAAATCATTAACGATGGCAACAATTTTTTCCCTTTCCATGTTTTTAATTAAATTTTTTTACAATTAATGCGGAGTTGGTTCCCCCAAATCCGAAAGAATTCGAGAAAAATACATCAATTTTTTGATTTTTCGTTTTTGGGACTAAATTTATCTTTTGAGCCTCATTATCAGGGTTTTCCAGATTGATATTCGGTGCCACAAAACTGTTCTGCATCATCAGAATTGAGTAGATCACCTCACTTGCGCCGGCCATCCAGCACTCATGACCGGTCATCGATTTGGTAGAACTTACCGGAACTTCACTTCCAAAGATCTCAAAAATAGCCTTTGCTTCATTGGCATCACCAATCGGAGTGGATGTAGCATGCGCATTGATATAATCGATGTCTTCAGGTTTCAGTCCGGATTGCTTTAAAGCTCTGTCCATAGCCAAAGCAGGACCGTCTACGTTCGGTGTGGAAATATGTCCTCCATTGGAGGAGAATCCGTATCCTATGATCTCTGCAATAATCGGAGCTCCTCTTCTCTGTGCAGATTCCAGGCTTTCCACCACGAGGGAAGCTGCCCCACCACTCGGAATAAGGCCGTCTCTGCCTGAATCGAAAGGTCTCGAAGCCTTTGCAGGCTCATCTTCTCTTACCGAAAACACCCCTAATCCATCAAAACTGGCCATTGAATATTTATTGGTTTCCTGTGCTCCACCGCAAATGATCATATCCTGGAAACCGTTTTTGATCATCATATAGGCCAGTCCCAGGGAATGCGATCCGCTGGCACAGGCTGCACTGATGGTAAGATTAATTCCTTTCAGCCTGAATATCGTTGAAAGATTCATCGTTACCGTAGAATTCATTGATTTGAAGATCGCACCGGACCCCATCAATGTAGTATCTTTCTTTTCTCTTGCAATGTCTATGGATTCTACAACTGCCTGAGAAACACTGTCGTTTCCGTACAGGATCCCCACCTCATGGGCATCCAGAAATTCCTGATCTATCCCTGCCTGTTTTAATGCATCCGTGGTAGCCAGGTAAGCATATTCGCTTTCTTCGCCCATGCTTATACGCTGGCGTCTGTTGAGGAGATTTTTCAGATCCGGTTTCGGAACCACCCCTGTAAGGCCTGATCTGAAGCCGAATTCTTTTCTCTCCTGCACTAAAGCGATACCGGATTTTCCTTGATATAGGGATTCTCTGACTTCTTCCAAAGAGGTCCCGATGCAAGAATAAATTCCCATCCCGGTAATTACAACCCTATTTTCCATTTATTTATATTGAATTTAACAATGTATCAGTATAGCAATGTCACAATATTTTCATTGAGATCAATCAACAGTGGACTGGTACATTGTTATCCTGTTACATTATTCTATGAGTAAATTCCACCGTTAATATTCACCACTTCCCCTGTAATATAAGAAGCTTTTCCTGAAGCCAGAAAGGCAACCAGGTCTGCAACTTCTTCCGCTTCACCAAATCTGTTGGCTGGAATCATTGCTTTAAGCTCCTCTTCGTTGAAATCCTGGGTCATATCTGTTCTGATGAATCCCGGAGCTACCGCATTTACGGTGATATTTCTCTTGGCAACTTCCTGGGCTAGTGCTTTTGTTGCTCCAACCAAAGCTCCTTTTGCAGCTGAATAGTTGGTTTGTCCGGCCGTTCCTTTTACTCCTGAAACCGAAACCATATTGATGATTCGTCCGTATTTATTGCGGAGCAGTTTCTGAATAAAGAAATTGGTTACATTGAAGAATCCGTTCAGGCTGGTATTGATAACGCTGGTCCAGTCGTCTTGCTGCATCCACATAAATAATCCGTCTCTGGTGATTCCGGCATTGTTTACAATTACCTCTACCAAAGCATCGGGATTATTATCCTGCCATGTGGTAAGAACATTCCGGGTTTCTGCGGCATCCGCTACATCGAATTTAAGAATTTCTCCCGTAGCACCCAGCTCCTGTACCTTTGCTAATGTTTCGTTTGCTGCTGCTTCATTGGAAGCATAGTTAATCAGTATATGGTAATTCTTTTCTTCTGCCAGTTTCAGACAGACTGCCCTGCCGATACCCCGGGAGCCGCCTGTTACGATTGCACATTTCATGTGTTAGCTGTTTAGTTTTAGTTTTTTTTAAGTTAATTTTTAATCCTTAGTTTACTGACAATTTAATCTGATGAACAGTTACATTGCCTTTAAATATTTTTTTACGTCCTCCAGATACGGATACATTACCATATCGCTGGAGAATGCCGGAATAATCTTTCTGATTTCGTCATAAAGTTCTTTGGTAGAAGACGAAACCTTATCCTGGAATCCAAGATATTCAATAGCCTGAATGATCGTAATCGCTTCAATGGCCAATACCTCAAATGCATTCTCGATTACTTTTCTGCAGATCACAGCAGCATTGGTTCCCATACTCACAATATCCTGATTGTCATTATTATTAGGAATACTGTGTACATACATGGAATTCGACAGCATCTGGCTTTCTGCCGTAGTAGATGTTGCCGTAAACTGAACGCCCTGCATCCCGAAATTGAAGCCTAATTTACCTAAATTTACAAAAGGAGGCAAAATTTCGTTGATCTTTGCATTCAAAAGGTAGTTCAACTGCCTTTCTGCGAGCATTGTAAGCTTGGTGACTACAATCTTCAATTTGTCCATTTCCAGAGAAATGTAATCTCCGTGGAAATTTCCTCCGTGATATACATGTTGGGTCTCTACATTGATGATCGGGTTATCATTTGCTGAATTGATCTCATTTTCAAGAACATTTTCGGTATATTCCAATGTATCCAGAACCGGTCCCAGGATCTGCGGAACGCATCTCAATGAATAATATTCCTGTACTTTTTCTTTAAATACTTTCTCCTGCTCTTCAAAATGCGTGTAAAGATGGTCTTCTCTTTTTCTGATCAGCTTACTGTCTGCAAGATGGGTTCTCATTCTTTCAGCTACTTTTTGCTGACCGTAATGTTTTTTGGTTCCGTTCAGCGCTTCAGAAAGGTGATCGTCATAAGCCTGTACAATTTCATTGATGGCACAGGAAAGTCTGATTGATATTTCCGTTAACTGATTGGCTTTATAGGCATTCACAATACCGATTCCCGACATCACGGAAGTCCCGTTCATTAAAGCAAGACCTTCACGGATTTCTACTTTTATCGGTTCAAGACCTTCAGCTTCAAAAACTTCTTTGGTAAGTTTTCTTTCCCCTTTATAAAAAACCTCCCCTTCTCCGATAAGAACTAAGGCCAAATGGGCAAGCTGTACAAGGTCTCCGCTGGCTCCCACTCCTCCGTGTTCAAAGATCAGCGGTGTAATATCCCTGTTGATGAGTTCTGCAAGCAGATGTACAACGGATTGATGTACTCCCGAATTTCCAAGTGAAAGGGTATTCAGCCTTGCCAGCATACAGGCTTTTACTTCCTGAGCAGGTAAAGGATTTCCGATTCCTGAAGAGTGGCTTCTGATCAGGTTATACTGAAGCTGGTGGGTATCTTCATCACTGATCTTGAACTGTGCCATTGGCCCAAAACCTGTATTCACACCATATATTACTTTATTCTTTGAAAATTCCTTTAAAAACTGAAAACTCGTCTCCACTCTGTCTAAAAGTTCTCCGTCCAGTTCTATTTTTTTGTTTTCAATAATGATCTTTTGAAAATCCTTCAGTTGTAAAAAGTTATTTATTTTCATCAATTAAAAGTAATAGTTGATAATTTTGTAAAATATTAATTATTTGTCACTAATTTTGCGGCAAAGATAAAAGTTATTATTAAAATAAAAAATCAAAGATGAGCAAAGAATTTGTTGATGTTCTCGTAATCGGTGCTGGACCTTCCGGATGCGTATCTTCTTCATACTTAAAGAAGAACAATGTCAGCGTAAAAGTTGTCGAAAAAACAAAATTCCCCAGACTGGTGGTGGGCGAAAGTCTGATACCGAGGGTAATGGATCATTTTGATGAAGCCGGGCTCTTTCCTGCTCTGGACAAAATGGGTTTCGAGAAAAAATTAGGGGCGCGTTTCCTTCGTGGCGACGAGGTCTGCATTTTTGATTTCAGCAATAAGTTCGGGGAAGGCTGGGACTGGACCTGGCAGGTTCCCAGAGCTGATTTTGATAATACTTTGGCCCAGGAAGTAATCAATAAAGGAGTTGATCTGGAATTTGAAACGGAAGTAACAGGAATTGAGTTCAACGGAACAGATTCTGTAACCACCGTAAGAACAAAGGACGGAGAGACTAAAGAAATACATGCTAAGTTTGTAATTGATTCCAGCGGATACGGCCGGGTACTTCCGCGCCTGCTGGACCTTGAAAAACCATCAAAACTTTCTCCACATTCTGCTATTTTCTCACACGTAAAAGACATCAACCGGGAAGAAGGAGAAGAAGGAACACTGATCTCTTTCGACATTATAGAAACTGAAGTATGGCTTTGGGTAATCCCTTTTTCCAACGGCAATACCAGCCTGGGAATTGTGGGACCTACGGAATATATTGAAAAGCTATCTGAAAACGGAGATACCGCAGAAGCGCTCAGAAAGGCAATTTCTCTGTCGGACTATTATATCAGACGTTTCGGTGATGTGGAATTTCTTTTTGAGCCGAGACACCTGAAAGATTATTCATGTTCTGTGAAAAAATTATATGGTGACGGATTTGCCCTTACCGGAAATGCTTCGGAATTCCTTGATCCTGTCTTTTCATCGGGAATGGCTTTTGCCACAGAATCCGGAATGCTTGCGGCAAAACTGGCGTTGAGACAGCTTAACGGAGAAAAAATCGACTGGCAGACTGAATACACTGATTATATTTTATACGGAGTAGATGTGTTTACGACTTATGTAAAGGAATGGTATACGGGAAATCTTCAGGAATTATTTTTCCATCAGCCTGAAAATCCGGATGTGAAGAAAAAAATATGCGCCGTACTGGCCGGATATGTCTGGAACAAAGACAATCCTTTTGTAAAAAAACATGATACGGTAATAAAGAATCTTGCCAACCTCATCAAACTTGAAAAGGAACAGCAGCAGGAACCATCATAAAAAAACGGTCTGAAATTCAGACCGTTTTTTTTATTTTATCTCCTGATTGATGTTTTTTGCCAGCATCTTTCCGGTGCTTTCATAAGCCGCAGCAATCCGTCCGTATTCCCAGGAAAATTCATTATTCAGTTTTTTTCCGAGAATTTTATCCCCATATAATTTCATCACGGCTTTTGAAGGATTATCTGTTTCTACAAAGACCATTTCTGATGTCAGCTTTCCTTCCTGAGAGCCGATAAATCCGCCGTACCATCCTGCATAAACCCATTTTGCATCAATAATCAGGGTGTATTTTGTTTTAGCATCACTTTTGAATGTTATTTTCTTTGATTTCCCGTTAAGACCTTTCAAAAAATAATCTAAATACCCTGATGTTTTAAACCCTTCCCATTGGGAGATCCAGTTTCCCCAGACAGCTTCTCCCTTTTTAGCGGTAATATCTGCCTTTCTGTTATCAAGATATTGTGCTTCTGAAAGATTCTTTTCCTGAAAAACAGCATCACTGAATTTCAGTTCGACGTTTACTTCAGTCTGATCTTTTAAAAAATCGAAATTTCCCCATTCAAAATTTATTTTATTCTGGGCAGAAAATGTAGTGGCAAGTGCAATAAATAATAGCAATAGTAATCTCTTCATGGTTATTGATGATTTTTAAATTTTAAAGCTGTAAATATAGAGGAAAAGCCGTGGTTTGGAAATGCTAAATTTTATATTTATTTCCAATCCGGGGAGTTTTCTGGTATTTCTGCCGAAAACAGATAAAAAAAGACCGCCGTCAGCAGTCTTTATTATAATTATTTCACTTCTTTCTCAATTTTCTGAGCGAGTGTTTTTCCTGTTTTGGCAAAGCCTTCTCCCACTCTTGTTTCGTTGTTGAAATTACTTCCCCACTGGTCTCCCGGTGCTTCTGTACTTTCTATATCGCACATTACTTTTTTTGTAGCGCTGTCCACAAAAGTAAGTTGTGTTGTTACTTTTGCAGGCTGTTTTACGATTCCCGCATCCCAGCCCGGATAAACCCATTTCACTTTTACCATCAGGGTATACGGACTTTTTGTATTTTCTTTCAGCGTGGTATTGATGTTTTCTTTGGAAAGAACTTTGTTGAATATCACGATAAATTTAGGATTCCAGAGTTCTTCTTTGCTTCTTTCCCACTGTTTTTTCCAAATGTCACCGGAACCTGCTGTTTTTTTGTTCAGCTCTTCCATTCTTTTGGGAATATATTCTGCTTCTGTATAGTTTTCTTTTAGCAGTTTCATGTCGGAGTAGTCAAAAACAACATTAACGGTTTCAACACCTTTCAGGAATTTAAGGTCTCCGCTCTGGATTTTTATTTTTTGCGCCATTGCAGCAGCAGATACTGCCAGAACAAGCATTAATGACAATAATTTTTTCATAGTTATACAATTTTATAGTTTTTTCAGTAGTGTAAATATAAATCAAAAATCCACTTCAACGGAATCCTGTTTTTATTTTTTCGTATAATGCTCAACCTTCAGGGCCAGCATTTTACCAGTCTTCGCATAGCACTCTGCTATTCTGTCGTTATGATTGGGTATTCCGAAACCGTTATCTCCGGTTGCTTTTATTCCTTCCACCACCATCAGAACATGATCAGGATTATCTGTTTCCACAAATGTCATTGTACTGGTAAGTAATGAAGGATCACTTGCAAGAGGCATGAATGCTCCCAAGTGGATCCATTTGGGTTCAACAATGAGGGTATATCTGGTTTTTTCGAAATGGGTTGAAGCTTCAATCTTTGTATTTTTATTCCACGATAATACAAACTTCTCAGGAAAAGTTTGTGTTTTGGTCAGTTCCCAGTCTGCTCTCCATTTCTCAGACTCTTCTTTTCCTTTGGATTTTTCAATTTCATTCATTCTTTTGGTGATGAATTCATCTTCAGTAATTTTTTTTCTGTCGAAGGTTACTCCTTCAAATCTGAATACTACTTTTAAGAACTTTTCACCTTTTAAAAAGTTATAGTCTCCGGAAATTACTTTTATTCTCTGGGCTGTCAACCCTGCTGAAAGGACAAGCAGGAATAATAAAAAAATTCTTTTCATGGTTATCTGGAATGGTTATCAGTTTATCTTAAATCTATAAATGTTACCGGTTTTCTGCTGTTGGGATGAAAAACGGTTTTAGACAGGATTTCAAAATCAATCACTTCAATTTTAGGACTTACCCTCAGTTTTGCACGGAAATGATCTCTTACTTCATTCACAAAATTTTCATGATCACTTTCTGTACTCAGTTTGATAATGATTTCATCCAGCCCGATCTCATTAGACTGAATAACGATCTGGTAGCATAAAATAGTATTGAAATCGTTTAAAATATCATTCATTGCAGGCGGATACAGTGTTGTTCCTTTGTATTTGATCATCTGCTGTTTTCTTCCAACAACCGGGCCCAGCCTCATGGTATTTCTTCCGCATTTACAAGGCTCATAATGTGCTTTCACAATATCTCCGGTCCTGAATCTGAGCAAAGGAATGGCTTCTACGCCTAACGTGGTAATGGTTAATTCTCCATCTTCACCTTCTTTTACCGGTTCTTCATGATCATCTAAAATCTCTGTGATAATAAGTTCCGGATGATGATGCCCGCCGATCTGAAATTCACATTCAGTAAAAGCCGTACTCATTTCAGTTGAAGCATAGGTAGAAAACAGCTTAATATCCCATTTTTCTTTAATCTTCTGCGAAAGTATATTATCTGTAAAATCCTGATTCTTGATGCTTTCTCCTATACAAACCGCGCCGTATACGCTGGAATTCTTATAATCGAGTCCGTGTTTTTCGGCATAATCAATCATTTTCAGCAGGAATGAAGGAACCGTAATCAGATACTTAGGCTTGTACCTGAAAATAGAATCCCACTGCAGCTCAGGAATACCCGGACCCATTCTCACTACGCTGGCTCCCATTTTTCTCAGACCTAAAAAATAGGCCAGTCCTGCCATGAAGCGTTTATCAATGGTGGTAATCATCTGGACAACATCCCCTTTCTGAATTCCTGCACAGGCAAAGGAAATAGCTTCATTGTAGGCAAGCCTTTCAAGATCGCTGTCAGACAGTCCAAAAGTTACCGGATCTCCCAAAGTTCCTGATGTGGTGCTGTAATCAACAATTTGGGTCTGTGGAATACAGAAAAAATCATCGTTATGCTGCTGAAGATCATTTTTGGAAGTTGTCGGGATTTTCTGAAGATCTTCCAGTGTCCGGATCTCCGCAGGATTGATGTGGTGTTCCCTGAACAGTTTCTGATAAAAAGGGGAATGGGTTTCAAGATAGGTGATAAGCTCCCGAAGCTTCTGCTCCTGGAACTTTTTTATTTCCTGAATGTCTGATTTCTCGATAGCCGGATGAAAGTCCAATGATTTTAATTTTGGACAAATTTATTAAATTGTAGAATGTATTCCGGTAAAATGAGCCTACGATTTTCAACTGTCAATCCTCAGATGGCTTTGCCGGCTGCCATTTATTCCATAAAAATCCGATAATAAAAAGGTTCTTTATCCTGTATTATCTCTGAAAAGTAAAGGTTTGCGTATTGGTATTTCCGGCTGTGTTGGCTGTTGTCACTTTTAATGTATGCAATCCGGAACCTTTAGGGCATTGGCCATCAAAAACATATACAAAATCGTTCTTTACCCGGGCAAATCTAAGCCACTTCCCATCCAGTTCCGCACGGAATGAAACAATGTCTCCAACTTTTGTACTTCCTTTTAACCTCAAAGATCCGCCGCTAATTAACACGCCATCCTTCCAGCCGGGAGAAACCGAAGGCAGGCTGTTATCCACAACAAGCTTTGCGGTACCCAGTCTGTTAAACCGTCCTTCTGCCCAGTCTTCGGTCCAGTTTCCTTTTACAGCTTTTGTATCGCTTCCATAATCCAAAAGGATGATCACTTTCTCTTTATCTTCCCCGTTTAGTTTTCGATTCGGTTTTATTTTCAGGGTATAATCATCATGAACCGGAATATATGGATTATGTAAAACAATAGCATTGGAAACTGAATTGGCTCCGGCATCCTGTTTTTCAGAGATTCTGAAGTTTACAGCATCATAAATCTCATTTTTCCCCAACCGGAGTTCTGCATTTTCTGATGTGATTGTTTTTTCCTGACCCGGCATCACAGTCTTATCTGTGGAAGAAACTTTGTCATTAACTTTACTTAACTGAACTTTTGTTGTCAAACGACCTGTATTTCCATTCACATCCTTCAGGATAATTTCAATATGGTGGATTTCTTCATCCTGAAGACTGATGATCCCCGATAAATCGGGAGAACTGTAATTCTGAAGCTTCATACCCGGAAGGGAAGACAGATGCTGTATTGCTGTTTTATCCCTGATGAATTTAGTGTAATCTATACAGCCATTCAGGTAACGGGTATCATCATAGCTTACTTTGTCGATAGAAAAACCATAGATCAGCTTTCCGTCCATCAGCAGTTCTGCCTGGTAAATCCCAAGATTAAAACCCTGATTGGCTTTATCTACGGCTTTGATTCCCAGACTTATCATTGGTGAATTAACCTTTATCACATCAGTAGTATAATTATTTCCTGATTTTTTAACCGCCATTCCATTAGCTCCCGGTTCATAGGTACTGAAGCGTCTGTCGTACCAGTACACTCCGCTAATTATCGGAGCTACATCATCCGGAATATTAAATCCAAAGAGTAAAGGATTCAGGCATTCTTCTGTTTTGGTATCCCGTATTTCAAAGTGAAGATGCGGACCTGCCGAACCTCCTGTATTTCCGCTCAAAGCAATCAGTTGTCCTTTCTTGACAGGAAACTGCCCCGGCTGGAAAGTAATATCCTGTTCCCACGTTTCGTCTTTATACTGTCTTTCTTTAACGAATTCATCCAGCTTATCGTAATATTTATTTAAATGAGCATATACTGTCGTATATCCATTCGGATGGGTAATGTACACTGCGTTTCCGAAGCCGTAACGTTCCACTTTGATCCTGCTTACATAGCCATCCGCAGCGGCAACCACTGATAAATTTTCCTGACTGTTCGTTCTCAGATCCAGCCCCATGTGAAAATGATTGGTACGGACTGCACCAAAATTGGCGGCAAGCTGCATGGGAATATTCAGCGGATTCCTGAAATAGTTTTGGGGATAATGATTCTGAGCTTGTGTGATAACGGTAATGATCAAACAAATAATAAACATTAGTTTGGAAAAGATTTTCATACGGCATTTGGTTTTTTAGGTCTACATTAAATATACGGGTATTCAAGCAATGATCATGCTATTTTATTGCCGCAAACCAAGCGGACATTTATTTATCTCGCACATGAGCAGATGATTTCGTATAAATAAAAATTCCTAATTAAATAATATGCTGTATGTAAAGGATCTGTACCAGCTGCGGGGATTAGGTTTTGGCCAAAGCCAATGTTTTTTTTATTTTTCCAGCGGGCTAATAAAGCCTGCTTCCATTGAATAAAAGAGCTCCAGGCGACTTGTGATTAACAGCATTAAAACCCAATCATACACCATTCATCATTCACTTTTTGCCATTCTCTGCATTTATATTTCTGAGATTGAACTTTTTAATAGAAATTACCTGCTGAAAACATATCTTATAAACCGACAAAATTCACTAAATTTGCAGACTTAATTAATCAACGATATTGAGATATTTACAATGAGCCAATTTAAAGAATACAAAAACCTCAACCTTATTGACGTAGCCGACAATGTAGCGGAATTTTGGAAACAGAATAAAACGTTCAGTAAAAGTGTTGAGATTCGCGAGGGCAATCCCGAGTTTGTTTTTTATGAAGGTCCGCCTTCAGCAAACGGTATGCCCGGAATTCACCACGTAATGGCCAGAGCATTAAAGGATATTTTCTGTCGTTTCCAGACGCAGAACGGGAAACAGGTTTTCCGTAAAGCGGGCTGGGATACACATGGACTTCCTGTGGAGCTGGGCGTAGAAAAGGAATTAGGAATTACCAAAGAAGATATTGGCAAAAAGATCTCTATTGAAGACTACAACAGGGCTTGCCGTGAAGCGGTAATGCGTTATACGGATGTCTGGAACGACCTTACTGAGAAAATCGGGTATTGGGTAGACCTTGAGGATCCGTATATCACCTACAAATCCAAGTATATGGAAACCGTATGGTGGCTGTTGAAGCAGTTATACGACAAAGAATTACTATATAAAGGATATACCATCCAGCCTTATTCACCGAAAGCGGGAACAGGGCTTTCTTCCCATGAGCTGAACCAGCCGGGAACGTACCGTGATGTTTCTGACACTACGGTTGTGACCCAGTTCAAAGCTAAAAAAGAATCTTCCGAATTATTCAGTGAGGTAGACGGTGATGTACATGTTCTGGCATGGACGACAACCCCATGGACGCTTCCTTCCAATACAGCCCTTGCCGTAGGAAGAGATATTGAATATGTTTTAGTAAAAACCTTCAACCAATATACTTTTGAACCGATAACGATTGTTTTATCAAGAGTTCTTCTTCCAAAGGTTTTCGGTAAAAAATATGCCGAAGGAACCGATGAGGATTTTGCCAACTATACTCCGGAAAGCAAAGTAATTCCGTTTAAAGTTCTTAAGGAATTTACAGGGGAAAAACTCGCAGGAACACAGTACGAGCAGCTGATCCCCTGGTTTACGCCGAATGATACGCCTGAAAATGCTTTCAGAGTGATCTTAGGTGATTTCGTAACGACTGAAGACGGTACAGGTATCGTTCACATCGCGCCTACCTTTGGTGCGGATGATGCCAGAGTAGCGAAAGATGCAGGAATTCCTCCGATGCTGGTAAAAGATGAAAATGACAACCTGGTTCCGCTTGTGGATCTTCAGGGTAAATTCATCATAGGGGAAAATGTTCCTGAAGTATTTTCAGGGAAGTATATCAAGAACGAATATTACGATGAAGGTACTGCTCCTGAAAAATCATGGGACGTAGAACTTGCGATCCTTCTGAAGACAGAGAACAAGGCTTTCAAAGTAGAAAAATATGTCCATTCCTATCCGCACTGCTGGAGAACAGATAAGCCGGTATTGTATTATCCGCTGGATTCTTGGTTTGTGAAAATGACGGCTGTAAAAGACAGACTGGTAAACCTGAACAAAGAGATCAACTGGAAACCGAAAGCTACCGGTGAAGGACGTTTTGCCAACTGGCTGGAGAATGTAAACGACTGGAATTTATCCCGTTCAAGATATTGGGGAATTCCGTTGCCGATCTGGAGAACAGACGATCTGAAAGAAGAAAAGATCATCGGATCTGTGGAAGAACTGTACAATGAGATCGAAAAATCCATTGCAGCAGGCTTTATGAAGGAGAACCCGTTCAAAGGTTTTGTGATCGGAAATATGTCTGAACAGAATTATGCTTTGGTTGATCTGCATAAAAATGTGGTAGACAAAGTAGTTTTAGTATCGGAATCAGGAAAAGCGATGAAACGTGAAAGTGATCTGATCGACGTATGGTTCGATTCAGGATCTATGCCGTATGCGCAGCTTCACTATCCGTTTGAAAATAAAGAAATGATCGACGGACGTAAGGCGTTCCCTGCTGATTTTATCGCAGAGGGAGTTGACCAGACCCGTGGATGGTTCTATACGCTTCATGCGATCGGAACGGCTGTTTTTGATTCTGTTGCTTATAAAAACGTAATGAGTAACGGCCTTGTTCTGGATAAGAACGGGCAGAAAATGTCAAAACGTTTAGGAAACGCGGTAGATCCGTTTGAAACCCTTTCCGTATACGGTCCGGATGCTACGAGATGGTACATGATCTCCAATGCCAACCCGTGGGAAAACCTGAAGTTTGATATCGAAGGAATTGATGAGGTAAGAAGAAAATTCTTCGGGACCCTTTACAATACGTATTCATTCTTTGCTTTATACGCGAATGTTGACGGCTTCAACTATTCGGAAAAAGAAGTGGAAAACCGTCCGGAAATCGACCGTTGGATCCTTTCCGAGCTGAATCTTTTGATTAAAGAAGTAAAAGCATTCTACGAAGATTACGAACCTACAAGAGTAGCGAGAGCCATCAATACATTTGTTAACGATAATTTAAGTAACTGGTATGTAAGACTGTGCAGAAGACGCTTCTGGAAAGGAGATTATTCTGATGACAAGATCTCTGCTTACCAGACTTTATATACCTGCCTTGAGGTAGTGGCCAAATTATCCGCTCCTATTGCTCCGTTCTTTATGGATCAGCTGTATCAGGACTTAAATAAGGTAACCGGAAAAGAAAACTGTGAATCTGTTCACTTAACGGACTTCCCGGTTGCTGACGAAAGCTTAATCGATGAAGACCTGGTTGAAAAAACACACCTGGCTCAGACCATCACAAGCCTGGTACTGTCTATCAGACGTGCGGAAAGCCTGAAGGTAAGACAGCCGCTCCAGCGGGTTCTGATCCCTGTTCTGGATAAGAAAACGGAAGAGCAGATCCTGGCGGTGGCAGACCTGATCAAGCAGGAAGTCAACGTTAAAGAGTTACAGTTGATTAATGCTGAAGAAGCATCCCATTTAATTGTAAAACAGATAAAACCGAATTTCAAGGCGCTGGGTCCTAAACTGGGCAAAGACATGAAAACGGTAGGTGGAGAGATCACCAACTTTAGTGCAGAACAGATTTCCACTCTTGAAAAAGAAGGAAAAATTGATATTCAGGGATATGAAATTACGCCTGATGACGTAGAAATTTCAACAAAAGACATCCCGGGATGGACGGTTACTTCCGATGGAAAAATCACTGTGGCATTAGATTTGACGTTAACCGATGAGTTGAAATCTGAAGGAATCGCAAGGGAATTCATCAACAGAATCCAGAACCTGCGAAAAGATAAAGATTTTGAGCTGACAGACCGAATCCATATCTTCATTGAAGAACACTCACCTTTTATTGAAGATATTAAGAAAAATGAGGAATATATTTCATCTGAGGTCTTGTCAAGTAAAATAGAAATTGTATCTTCACTTTCAAATTTTAACGAAATCGAAATAGATGAGGTTAATTTTAAGATAAATGTCGAAAAAAATTAACAGGTAGTTATTGTATTTCAAATTCCATTTCATAATTTTATTAAAAAAGAGAAAAGAATATGTCAGACGAAAGAGTTAGATACAGCGATGCTGATTTACAGGAATTTAAAGCGATCATTAAAGAAAAAATAGAAAAAGCTGAAAAAGATCTTCAGCTGATCAGAGAAAGCTTCATCAATGACCAGAATAACGGTACTGATGATACTTCTCCTACTTTCAAAGCTTTTGAAGAAGGAGCGGAAACGCTGAGCAAAGAACAGAATTCTATTTTGGCAGGAAGACAGGAAAAATTCGTGCGTGATCTTAAGAATGCGTTAATCAGAATCGAAAACAAAACATACGGTGTGTGCAGGGTAACAGGAAAATTAATTCCAAAGGAAAGACTTCTGGCCGTTCCTCACGCTACGCTGAGCATTGAAGCGAAAAATATGCAGAAATAAGCCGTAAGGTTTGTAAAATAATATTGGGTTTATATGGTATTCAAGGATACTTTATAAACCTGATTTTTAATATATACCCATGAGCGAAGTTATTATTCTAGTCATTATCCTAGCCGCAGCCCTGCTGTTCTTCAACAGGGAATGGATCAGAAATAAGTTCTTTCCGGTTCAGCACAGAAACTACACCATTGATGACCGGTTTAATTCCGACAAACGCGACAGGGAAAAGGAGATCGACAGGCTTTTAAGCAAAATGGGCAAAAACGGAATCAATGACCTCTCTGCCAAAGATCGGAAAAGGCTTGACGAGCTCTCTAAAATGTAAAAATTAAAATAAGAAAATGGAATCTATCATTGTACATCCTAAAAACCCTATGGAGCTTAGCGCACTGAAAAGTGTTTTAAAGGAGATGAATATCAAATTTGAAAAGGCTCATGTTAAAAGTTCGTTCAACGGACAGAAAGTAATAAAAAAAGCGAGCGATCATAAAAATGTAAAAGATTCAAAACCGCCAAAACCTAAAGGACAGTAATGAAAAAGATCTTAGCGATAACATTTCTGGTGTTATTAATTGACCAGGCTTCAAAAATTTACATTAAAACGCATTTCAATCTGGATGACAGTATTTCTGTCTTACCGGGCTTTAAACTTACTTTCGTAGAAAATCCGGGAATGGCTTACGGTCTTCATTTCGGAGGGATCATCGGAAAATATTTCCTGGTTATCCTGAGGCTTTTCCTGATCGGAGGAATGGTATACATGTTCAAAAAATGGCTGAAAGAAGGAGCTTCCAATTATCTTTTAATACCTATGGCCATTATTTTTGCCGGAGCCATCGGAAATATTATCGACGGAATGTTCTATGGACTGATCTTCGACAGCGGAACGGTTTACGACCCAAGCATCGACCGGTGGATAGGATATGGAGGAGTTTCCAAATTCGTTCCTTTCGGCAACGGCTATTCTGCCTTCATGAAAGGATGTGTGGTAGATATGCTTCACTTCCCGCTGGTAGACTGGAATGTTCCTGAAAGTGTTCCCTTAATCGGAGGAAAGCATATTGAGTTCTTCAAATACATTTTCAACGTTGCCGATTCAGCGATTACCATAGGAGCAGCTTTGTTATTAATATTCAGAAAAAAAGCTTTCCCTAACGGTCTTGAATTTTAAAAGGAATTCCTGATGAAAAAAACAATCAAAAATATGTTTAAAATTTTCCTGCTTCTTCTTGTGGCAGGAATTATTTTTACAGCCTGGGCCAATTACAGCATCAGACAGGAAAGCCGTGTATTTGTATCCTACAGGATTGCAGATGTTCCAAAGACAAAAACAGCTCTCCTTCTGGGCACCGGAAAAACCCTGAGCAACGGAATGCCGAACGCTTATTTCTACAACCGAATTCAGGCTGCCGCAGACCTTTACAAAAGCGGCAGAATCCGGTACATCATCGTAAGCGGAGACAACGGTACCAAAGACTATAATGAACCGGAAGATATGCAGTATGCACTGATACAGAACGGAGTTCCGCAGGACAAAATATATATGGATCATGCAGGATTCCGTACCCTGGATTCGGTGATCAGGGCAAAGGAAATCTTCGGACAGACCCAATTAGTCATCGTTTCACAGAAGTTCCATAATGAAAGGGCGGTTTTTTTAGCCCGCAAAAACGGAATGGAAGCCTTTGGGTATAATGCGCCCGATGTAAACAGATATGCAGGTTTAAAGACCAATCTGCGGGAATATTTAGCCAAAGCCAAAGTATATTGGGATCTTATTTTAGGAGTTGAACCAAAATTTGGCGGAGACAGGATTGAAATAAAATGATTTTAGTATTTTTAAGATCTATAACCATGCTATGAAAAAATCTTATTTTGGACTTTTTGTAACTTCCTTCCTGCTTCTTCTTTCCTGCGGAGGAAAAGATAAAGACACGGGATATACCGATATGCTTTTGGGAATTCCCCAATCTTCCATTGATTCCGTCCGGAAAGCAGAAGACCAGAAACCGGTATACCTGGAGAAACTTACCTTCGACATCGACTCTGCATCGTCCGTAGACTTAATGCTTCCGTTAGGCAATTATCTTAAAGAATATTCTTTTTCAAGCCCCAACATTATTCTTGAGGATCCGGAACACCCTTCCCAGGTTGAGGATGAATCACTGTTACCATCAGGAATCAGTATCAGGAATAATTTTTCCGATGAAGATTCCGGGGAGGTACTTATGGTCGGGACCTCAGATAATCCTGATATTTACCCGGTTTCGGAGATTAAAAAATTCAATCCCGCGGAAAAAATTCTGCTGGAAGATAAAAATACCCTGATCTTCATTGATTCTTTCGGTCATAAAAAACTCTATTACAGGCAGTATGATCCCGCCACAAAAAGATACTACCTCTATACCGCTGAAACCCCAAAGTATAATGATGAAAAACTTCAGTACGCTTCATTGTTTTCAGCTTATAAGAAAGCGAGAAACCTGCTTGCTTTTGATAAAGAAGCATCTCCTGAAAGCCTGAGCTGGGAAAAAATAAAGCCCGGACTTTCGGCGATTGAGCTGAAAAGCTATGACCGTTATTACACATCCCTTCAGAAAGAGCTGAAATATTTCCTGAAAGACAATGACAGCGCCAATATTGAAATGCCCCATCTGGACCTATACCTCTATCGTGATCAGAACCACAGCCAGAAAGGAATAGACCAGACAAAATTAATTGCTGACTCTGATTTTTCAGGAACTTTTGAGGAACTTCCTTTTGAAAACCGCCTTACTGACGGATATTTTAGAAAAAAATACAGGTATGATGACCAGCTTAAATTCATCAAAAGAATCAGCAGCAACAGTATTCTTGTAAGGGCAGAAGACTCGGAAACCTATACTTACAGCGGTCCTCCCGAATATTTCATCATCAGCTCAATAAAGACCGGTAAGGGTCAGTTTTACCTGATCAGTATGACCAATAAGGACGGCAACGACATTATTGCCCTTATGAACGATTACTTCAGTAAACATCTAAAAATCTAATTCACCATGAAACCTATATCTGTTTTCTTATTATGTTATCTGATGCTGTTCTCCTGCAGTCCTGTGGGAGAGAAAATATCCGGTGAAAATCCGGCAGATCCTAAATTAGTCAACACGGAAGATCATCTGGATCTGAAAAAAGGCGATGTACTTGTGGTCTGGGGGAAACTGGATGCTTCCTTTATCACCAACGGGATCGTTCCTTCTTTCGACCTCATCTATAACCTCAGCCTTGACGGAAATACGGTGAGCAATGCCACCCTGCCGATGTTTTCAGGTTCGGAAAAGAGGATCAATTCCGATTATTCGGTGCAGGAAGAAGAGAAAGAAGACAGACAGGAATCTCCAACGGACAGCACTGAAATCAGTGAAGAAAAATCTGTGAAGGCCTCCTGGGAATTTGAACAGGAAATTACCCGTATTCCTATTGAAAAAGATGGCAAATATACTTTCGACTATAAAATAAAGCCTAAAGACAGTGACGGAGAAAGCATGTTCAATAAGACCTCAATCATCCTGAGAAAAAATTAATAATGAATTCTGCCTTTGCATTTGGATGCTGCGCTTATATCCGGAATCTTTTTAAACCATTAAGCCGGCTTAACTTCAGCTTGGGATAAAAATACCTGATTCAAGGCAGTTGAAAGCTGGAAGAAGAAAGTCTTCATGCGAAATCCTGCTTAAAAAAAATTTGATTTTTTCCTTAGCTCATCTTAAAACTTAAAGACCTTAATGTTTGAAACAGAACGGAAACCTACTTTAAGCTTTTATTTTTTTGTCATTGAGCGTCTGGTAGGCAATGTAATAAATTCCGTAAAAGACAATCACAGTAAGGACCAGGGTAATGGAAGCCGTATTTTTAAGGAAGTCCATCACATAGTCTTTAAAAATAAACTCCTGTGCATAAAGTTCGTTGTAGAAAGGATATACTTTTATAGCTGTTACGATCAGTGCCAAAACTAAAGGGAAAACCCAGGTGAATTTTTTGATGTATGCCACGGTAATGAAAGCGGCAATATAAATAATGCACGACAGGATATCATCCGTTTTTCCGGCCATGATTCCTTTTCTAAACTGAAACAACAAAAGCAATACGATAACGGCAAGGTGTATTTTCTTTGCTTTACCGACATGGGCAGGAGCCAGAAATTTAATTTTGTCATCAAACCGGATCATCAGAAGCGAAATAATGTTGATCACCGGAATCCAGACCGAAGCACCCGCAGCTCCGTAATATTTATTTTTCAGAATACTTCTTTCTTTTAAGAATTGCCCCGTAAACCTGGAACTGATGATGAAAAGTACAACCAGAACGATCGTGCTGATCCACCCGAACATATTCATATTCTTGCCGAGGAAATCCAGTTCCAGCTTAAATGCGCTTTCAAGAAGGGCAAAAAAGACAAATATCACACAGGTGATCATGATGAAAGATGTGGTCCAGAAATAACGGCCTGCATATTCCAGGGCATTTTTAGAAAAAGTATAGATATTCTCCCCTCTCACGATACATCCCGTTAAAAATAAAAATGCTCCCAGATAAGCTGTACTTTTGATACTGCTGAGGAAATAGTAGATGAAAGTGACGATAAATTCTGTTGATTTTGAATTATAGGAAGCGGAACCGATCAGGTTTTCTATAAATCCTAAATCCGAATGATATAGTGAAAACAAAGCTAAATTCAGCACAAAAAGTTTCACCATAATGTATTTACTGCCGGTCTTTTCTTCTGCCTGATATCTTTTGGCGATCACCCAGACTACAATAAGCTGCAGGATAAGATAGGTCCATTTTCTCAGGGTAACAGAGTTGATCTTTTGCTCAAACGGAATATAATAATCCACCATATCACGGATATCCTTCATAAAAAAGCAGAACATCAGCAGAAACGGAAGAATGATCAGTACGGATTTCCACCGCTTATTCACTATAAAATACCATAGAAAAAACAATGCGTTAACTGCATAAGACAGATTATCCAGAATTTTAGAGAAGGTATTCGGCTGTTCAGGATCAAAATACCGGGTCACAAAATCCGTAACCAGACAGATAAGAAATAAGATCCAGAGACTTTTAAGAGCTTTGAAAAGCTTTGATGAAAGGAAATGGTTATTTTCCATATAAAATGGTGTTTTTACAAATATAATCTAAAAATCCTATACAGAGGTTTCTAAAAATATCAGGGTTCAAAAAGAATTTGCCTGCCACTTCAATCTTTAGTATTTTTGCTTTTTATTTTTTAATCAGATAATTTAAAACAAATGTCAAGAATTCTTACCGGCATTCAAGCCACCGGAACCCCCCACCTTGGAAATCTGCTTGGGGCGATTATTCCTGCTATTGAACTTTCCAAGCAGGAAGGAAATGAATCATTTTTATTTATTGCGAATCTTCACACCCTTACCCAGATTAAGGATGCGCAGACGTTAAGACAGAATACCTACGAAATTGCTGCGGCTTGGCTTGCTTGTGGGCTGGACACCGAAAAAACATTCTTTTACAGACAGAGTGACATCCCTGAAACCTGTGAACTATCTTGGCATTTATCTTGTTTTTTCCCCTACCAAAGATTAACACTGGCACATTCATTCAAGGATAAAGCAGACCGTCTTCAGGACGTGAATGCGGGTTTATTTACCTACCCGATCCTGATGGCAGCAGATATTTTACTGTATGATGCAGAGATCGTTCCCGTAGGAAAAGATCAGCTTCAGCATCTGGAATTTGCAAGAGATGTGGCCGCCAGATTCAACAACCAGATGGGAGAAATTCTTGTTCTTCCACAATCTGAACTTCAGGAAGACACGAAATATGTTCCCGGAACGGATGGCCAGAAGATGTCTAAATCCAGAGGAAACATCATCAATATCTTCCTTCCTGAAAAGGAACTGAAAAAACAGGTCATGAGCATTGAAACGGATTCCAAAGCCCTGGAAGAGCCTAAAGATCCTGAAACCGACAAAGTTTTTGCGATCTATCAGCTGATTGCCACTCCTGAACAGACGGAGGAATTAAGAGCCAGGTATCTTGCCGGAAATTTCGGATACGGACATGCTAAAAAAGAGCTGCTGGATCTTATTATGGTGCGTTTTGCCAAAGAAAGGGAAACGTTCAATTATTATATGAACAACCTTGATGAGCTGGAAGCAAAATTACAGCAGGGGGCCGAAAAAACAAGACCTGTTGCCCAGGAAACCCTGAAAAGAGTAAGAACAAGCTTAGGATTTTAATGCTAAGTTTCATCCATAAGAAAACGGCTGTCCGGTTTTGAGACAGCCGTTATTTTTTGCTGAAAAATCAATACTGAATTGTAGCTTTTGTAAGAATGAAGGAATGCATGCCCTCTTCAAACCGATAAATAATATCCCAACCGGGGTATTGCCGGATAATTGTTCTGATAATCGACAGCCCAAGTCCGGTAGAGCTGTGATCTGATCCCTGTTTATAGAAACGGGTAAAAATCCTTGAAGAATCCAGAGGTTCTGAAGCTCCGGTATTCCGGAAGGTCAGTCTGTTATCCTCCACGATAATCTCTACGGTTCCCTCCTGATGGGTGTATTTCACTGCATTTTTAAGCAGATTGGAAAGCAGAATTTCCGCAAGATCAGGATTGAAATCGGCGATAAAGTACCCTTTCTCTTCTATATTTACCTTAATTTTTTTAAAATCAGTAAAATCTTCGTAGCTCTTTACCAGACCGGAGATCTTTTCATTAAAATCCAGTTTCGAGGTTTGGCTGAACTGGCTGTTTTCAATTTTGGAAAGCATCAGCAGCGATTTATTCAGTCCGGCCATCCTCCTAAGATCGCTTTTTACTTCTGTAAGCAAAAGAAGACTGTTTTTGTCAGGACATTCATTCTGAATGGCCAGATCAATCTTGTTGATTACAATCGCCAGCGGAGTCTGAAGTTCGTGTGATGCATTTTCGATGAACTGTTTCTGCTGATGAAATACCAGCTCATTCCGCTCAATCATTCCGTTGATCTCTACATTCAGCTCTTCAAACTCTGTTATTGAATAATCCCGGATCTCCTGAACGGCAGAGCTCCCGAACTGATATTTTTTAAGCTTTTCCAGAATGGCATAAAACGGACGCATCGCTTTATTGAGCAGATAACCGTTGACCACTACAATACTGATAACAAGAAGAATATACAGCACAATCAAAGCTGTTGTAAGATCATACACCAGCTCATCCTGTTCTACGGTAGATGTCCGTATTTCCAGGCGCTGTTTTTTCCCGAACTGATCGATAAAATCCGTTTCAAGGACTCTGTAAGGCTGGTCTTTATCGTCATACTCCATGTAAAACATCTTGTTGTAGAGCCTGTTTTTCTCCCTGTATTCCGTTTCTGTAATGGGTCTGATCTTAAATTCATTAAATCCGAAATCTTTGCTGTCCAGCAGTTTCGGATCAAGGTAAACCGCTTTAATGATCTGTATTTTCCGGTCTTTAAGCCCATCATCCACATTATCGTAAACCTCATCCAGAATATAGGCATAAAAAAGCCCGGCCCAGACTGCAATAATGAGCAGAAGGATAACGATCAGGTATTTTATGGTATAATATTTTAACGAAACTTTCATCAGACAAATTTATAGCCTATCCCGTAAACAGCCTGAAAATCGGCTTCCGCGTGGAGTGTTTTCAGTTTTTTGCGGAGATTCTTAATCTGTGAATAAATAAAATCCAGACTGTCTGCCTGATCGATGTAATCGCCCCATATCGCTTCTGCCAGAGTGGTTTTCTGAAGTGTTTTTTCCGGCTGAATGACAAAATAATACAGCAGATCATATTCTTTCCTGTTTAGAACCAGTTCCTCACCGCCTACTTTTACAATTCTGTTCTCGGGATCAATGGAAATATTCTTATATACGATTGTATTTTCTCCATCCTGATTTTTTCTCCGGATCACAGACCTTATTCTCGCCATCAGTTCTGCCAGGTGAAACGGCTTGGCCAGATAATCATCCGCACCTATTTCCAGCCCGGCTACTTTATCGTCCACAGAATCTTTGGCTGATAAAATAATTACAGGATCTTTTTTATGCATTTTTTTGATCTCTCTCAGCAGCTCAATACCGTTTCCGTCCGGCAGCATAATATCCAGAAGAATGCAGTCATATTCATAGGAGATGATCTTGTCCAGTCCGGAGCTGTAATCCGGAGCATATTCCACAATAAAGTGTTCTGCCTCCAGAAAGCTCTGTACGGTTTCTCTCAGCTCCGGTTCGTCTTCAATAATTAAAATCTTCATACAGCGGTCATTTATCTGCAGCCACCGGCAGGTTCAACATTAAATTCTATCAAATATATAAAATTATAACCTCCGTTGTGGAGGCTATAACTGATCTGTTCTTTAAAAATGAGTTTTTATATGTCTTCCGTCTGCATCAAAAATGAAGCAGAGGCCATTCATCAGGCTTATTTTATAAGCATTGAACCCTTTTTCAACAGAGACTACAATGCTGCACGGATAATGTCTTGTTAAAAAAGACACGATCGTTTTTCTTATTCTCCCGGAAGAGGTATTTTCTGCTTTTCCGCGGATTATATTCCAGTTTACCATAATATCAGGATTTAAGGTGTTATCAATAAATTATATTAGTCGTCAATTTTTCTGAAGTTTCCGTTTTTGTCGAACTCCAGGTCCAGGCCATTCGAAAGCTCGGCCTTGTAAGACCATCTTTCTTTCTCGATTTTTACGATATATGTATTCGGGAAGTTTTTGGATGCATAATTCCTGATGGAAACGGGGATGAATCCGTAAGGCAGCTTCTGATGCTTTCCGTCTACTTCTTTCCAGTTTCCGCTGCTGTCAAATTCCACCTTCATTCCGTTACCCAGGTATACTTTGTATTCGTCAACTCCGTAGATGGCTCTGTCTTCAACAGCTGAACCCACAGCAATCCCTTTGAAATTGGCAGCAAGAAAATTCTTTGCAGTTTTAGGAAGCTGGCCGGCATTAATAGCTCTGTCCTGAGCGAATATAAAGCCACTTGCCATCATAAAGATCAAAATAAATGCTCCGGTAATTTTTCTTACATTTTTCATAATTCTATATTTTTCTGTTGTTATTCTGAAGCAAAGTTCAGAATCAATTTGGGAAAGAATTGGGAAACGAAAAAAATGGATGAAAAAATAAGAATATAGATATTGGTTATGATCAATGTACTTCTTCCGCGCAAAGCTGATGATTGACATTGTTGATTTCAGGAAACAAAGAGGAATCAACTCCGTTGATTTGATGTAGTGGATATATTAACCAATTAAAAAATCGGGTGATATATGAGAGAATTTTTTCGCTCGCAGATCGGGCGGATAACGCAGGTCTTTTACTTTCTGCGTATTATTTTGCTTTAAAACGTTATAGGTTTTTGAAACCTATAACGTTTATATTAGTACAACCATCTGCTGATCTGTAAGAGATAAAAATAACCTCACAAATCAACAGATCATTCTATGTTAAAAGTTATTACAGATATTCTTTAATCTGTTGAAGATGGGTAATAGCTTTCAGGCCATCCTTCTGCTTATCTTCCTTATAAACATTGAAGAATATGGCATCCATCCCGAAGTCTGTGGCCCCCATAGCATCGGCAATCCAGTCGTCACCAATGAGGATACTTTCTTCTTTTTTCGCATCAGAAAGCCCTAAGGAATATTCGAAAATCTTAGGATCAGGTTTTCTTACTCCTATGGCATCGGCACTGGTAATGGTTCTGAAATAGGGAGCTATTCCCGACAGGGTACATTTTCTTTCGGTTACTTCCTGGAAGCCGTTGGAAATAATGTGCAGCGTGTAATTCTTTGCCTTCAGATATTCCAATACATCCCGGGCTCCTTCCACCAGTTCATTATACCCTACAATATTGTCGAGAAAGTTTTCTTCAAAATAAAGAGCGAGTTCTTTATTCTCAACTCCAAAATGCAGGAAGGTATCATAAAAGCGGTGTTCTCTCAGGTATTCCTTACCAATAATCCCGTCTCTGATCTTTTCCCAGAGTTCTTCATTGATATCATGGTATACAGCATGAAACTCTTCAAAGTCAATATGATACTTCAGAGAGATTTGCTGTGCTTCGAAAAGGTCTTTAATCGTAAGATAGGCATTTCTGCGGTGATCCCACAGTGTATTGTCGAGATCAAAATAAACGTGCTGCATTTTCATACAGCACAAAGTTAATTTTAATTTTTGGAAATCGGATAATTCCTGGCCCTGGTTTTTACTACCTCAAGGCTTTTGGAATAGCTGAGCAAAAAATCAATTGTTTGTTTCTTAGGTTTCAAAGTTTTCACTTTTAAGGAATCATTTTTTTTCATAGGCGAAGTATGTTTTCCTTTAAACGTGAAAATTTTAAAAATATTATCCTATCGTGTCAATACAATATTATTTTCGTCCATGATTTTTCTCAGGTTAATCAGTGCATACCGCACTCTGCCCAGGGTGGTATTGATACTCATATTGGTATGATCGGCGATTTCTTTGAAGCTTAATCCGTCAAAAAATCTCAGTTTAATAACTTCCTGCTGGTTCTGAGGCAGAAACTGAAGCATTTTTAACAGGTCTTCCTGAATCTGAAGCGTCACCAGGTGATCTTCAATATTTTCCGAAGGTTCTCTGATCAGGTCAAAAATAGAATACTCGTCGGTTTCAAAAGTAGTTTCTGAAACTTTAACGTTTTTGGCTTTCACTCTGAAATGATCAATAATAAGGTTGTGCGCGATCCTCTTTGCCCAAAGAATAAATTTTCCTTCTTCGTTGTAACGCCCTTCTTTCAACATCACAATAATTTTTATGAATGTATCCTGAAAGACATCATTGGCCAGATCTTCATCATTAATTTTGTAAAAAATGAATGTAAACAGTTCTCTCTGATGACGATGGATAAGGGTTGATAAGGCCTCCTCGTCTCCTTTCTGATAAAGGGAAATTAGTAAGCTGTCCGATTTTGATTTCATAACTCTTCTCAATAATAAAATATTTGCAGACCAGCAATCCTCCAGATATTTCATCTGGTCCTAGCTGTAAATACAAAACAGTTTTTCAGAGTAAAGTAAAATCAATAGGCGGTACAATTATTATATGGTGTAAATATAATAATTTTTTAATAACTGTTAACCTATTATTAAATTTTTACAAAAGAATTTAAAAAAAATCATTTAAACATGTCATGAAGGAAGACAGTAGGGATATTTAATGTAAAATTAATATTTAAACCCTTCATCTCTTTTCCGTTTAATCTGGCATTTCCTACCGGAAAAGCATACCCTCCGGTGAGATCCAGTATCCCAAAAAGCGTCATCCCGATTTTAGGGGCAATATATTTATTGGTTCCCTCTGCTCCTACCAGGAAATAATAAGAATGATAAAAATCTACATTCTTTTCGAAGTTAAGAAGAACATCGGCCTGGAGTTTGGGCATTATGGCAAATTTTGAATCGGCAGACCCCATCATGGCAGATCCGCCCAGCCTGTAAATTACATCATCATTCTTCAGGAAAAGCAGTTTTCCGCCCACTTCTCCAAAACTCTGATTCTGGTATGTATATCCTACGCTGATCATTTTATGCATGGTGTATTGCGCTTTAGCTGTCATACTAAGGAAAAACACGGAAAATAAGGTAACTGCTGTTCTAAAACTCATCATCTTTAATCTATTTAGGGTGTAAAATTAAAAAAAACTGCCTTATCCTGAGATAAAGCAGTCCTGTTTATTCTGATGGAGAGAAAATTAAATTCCGAAAGCGGCTTTAATTTCGTCTACTTTGTCAAGTTTTTCCCATGTAAAGAACTCCAGATCCTTTAGGGTAAGTTCATTTTTCTGTCCTTTGTTGAACGTTTTGTCAGCTATATAGTGCTCTTTCCCCATATGTCCGTAAGAAGCTGTTTCCTGGTAAATCGGGTTTCTTAATTTCAGATGCTGTTCGATAGCGTAAGGCCTTAAATCAAAGATAGAAGATACTTTTTTAGCGATATCCCCATCGTGAAGATCCACTTTTGCTGTTCCGTAAGTATTGATATATAAACCACAAGGTTCAGCGACTCCGATTGCATAAGAAACCTGTACCAGAACTTCATCAGCAACTCCCGCCGCTACAAGGTTTTTGGCAATGTGTCTTGTTGCATACGCTGCACTGCGGTCTACTTTTGACGGATCTTTTCCTGAGAAAGCTCCACCTCCGTGCGCTCCTTTACCTCCGTAGGTATCTACAATGATCTTTCTTCCTGTAAGACCTGTATCTCCGTGGGGACCACCGATTACAAATTTCCCTGTCGGGTTGATGTGATATTTGATCCCGTCATTGAATAAAGCTTTAATATCATCAGGCTGCTGTGCTACCACTCTTGGAATAAGGATATTCCTGATATCTTCACGGATTTTGTTCAGCATTTCCTCCTCTGTTCCGAAATCATCATGCTGGGTAGAAACTACGATAGAATCAATTCTTACCGGTTTGTGGTCATCAGAATACTCAATCGTTACCTGGCTTTTTGCATCAGGACGTAGGTAGGTAATCTCTTTATTTTCTCTTCGGATTGCGGAAAGTTCTTTAAGAATGGTGTGCGCAAGATCTAACGCAAGCGGCATATAGTTGGCAGTTTCGTTGGTAGCATATCCGAACATCATTCCCTGGTCTCCTGCTCCCTGAGCATTTGCTTTAGCATCAAAAGATTCATCCGCTACCGCTCTGTCAACTCCCTGATTAATATCCGGAGACTGTTCGTGAATCGCAGAAATAACTCCGCACGAATCTCCGTTAAACATATATTCTCCTTTCGTATACCCTATTCCGTTGATTACTTCTCTTGCAATAGTCTGTACATCAAGATAGGCATCAGATTTTACTTCTCCGGCCAGCACAACCTGTCCGGTTGTTACCAGTGTTTCACAGGCCACCTTAGAGTTTTTGTCATAAGCCAGAAAATGATCGATTAATGCATCGGAAATCTGATCGGCAATTTTATCCGGGTGTCCTTCTGAAACTGATTCAGACGTAAATAAATAAGACATATTATTCTTTGTTTTTTAGATTAAAAAAATAGAGGAAGAAAATTAAGAATAAATTGCCCGGGAAAAGAAATACTGTTTTAGCATTTTTTTATAGAGGTTGCAATCAGGTCAAATTTTTCCTCGTTCATAAACGTGTGCAAATTTAAGTACTATTTTCTTAATACTCAAAATTTTTGTTTACTAATTATATTTTTCTTGAAATTAATGACTTATATCATTTTAAGCTCTTCGCTTACTGCGGCTTGATGCTCACAAATTCTTTAGGACTTTCGTGATAGTTCAGTTTAAGTTCCAGAGAATTTTTAATAGAGTGTGATAATTCGTCTATGATCTTCTGCTTGAAGGTAGGCTTATAATAAATAATGCTGATCTCCCTGTATGGGAAAGGTTTTTTGAACCTGAACACATTTTTCTTCTGTTCTTCGGAAAGCTGGCTCAATGCCAATTCAGGCAGAATACTGATTCCTCCCACTTTGTCTACCATATGCACCAGAGTCTGAATGTTGGATGCCAGGAAATCTAAATTTTTAGGCTTCAGAGTATTTTCTTTCAGGTGGCAGATATTTTCAAACTGGTTTCTCAGACAGTTTCCTTCTTCCAGAAGCCATACTTTTTCCACATTCAGTTCTTCAGGAATAATGTATGAATTCTTTTTATTGGCTTCCGTGTTGGAACTGTATATCATTAGCTCTTCATTGAACAGAAAATCCTGGTAAAACTCATCTGCGGTATCATAAGGAGTAGAGATAATTCCTGCATCCAGTTCACCTGCTTTGAGTGCTTTGATAATATTATCCGTAGTCATTTCCTTTACATTCATCTGGATTTTCGGATTCTGTTCCAGGAATTTAAAAATTTCAGTGGGCAGGATGAAAGAAGAAACGGTAGGAATGATTCCCAGATTGATGGTACCGCCCAGAATATTATTTAAAAGATTGGCTTTATTTTTCAGTTCATTGACAGATTCTATTATTACCTTTGCCTGATCAATGATCTGAAGGCCAACATCCGTGGTACGGATCGGGTGCGTGGTTCTGTCGAAAACTTTCACATCCAGTTCATCCTCAAATTTTTGTATCATTGCACTTAGGGTAGGCTGTGTAATGAAGCATGCCTGAGCCGCTTTACCAAAATGTTTATACTTATCTACTGCGATAAGATACTCCAATTGCTGAATGTTCATCTGATTAATATTATCTATTACAAAGATATGATGTTTTTGCTATCAGCAATCAAAAATTCAAGTAAATTTGATATTTAATACGTCTGTATATAACAGCATACAAGGGAAAACAATCATACAAATCATAACTATATGGATTCTAAAAAATTAACGCTGAGCAACGGCGCTCCTTATTTTGAACATCAGGACTCCCAGACCGTAGGTCCGAGAGGTCCGGTACTCCTTCAGGATTTTATCCTTCAGGAAAATCTTGCACATTTCGTTAGAGAAAGAATCCCTGAAAGGATTGTACATGCCAAAGGGAGCGGAGCGTACGGAACATTTACCGTGACCCATGATATCAGCCGGTACACCAGAGCCAAATTATTTTCAAAAGCAGGAAATTCGTGCAGAATGTTTGCCCGGTTCTCTACTGTGGGAGGCGAAAAAGGAAGTGCAGATACCGCAAGAGATCCGAGAGGATTTGCTCTAAAATTTTATACTGAGGACGGAAACTGGGACCTTGTAGGCAACAATACCCCAGTGTTTTTTATCAAAGATGCCAAAAAATTCCCGGACTTTATCCACACTCAGAAAAGAGTACCGAAAACCAATCTGAAAAGTGCTACGATGATGTGGGATTTCTGGAGTCTTAACCCTGAATCCCTTCACCAGGTCCTTATTCTGATGTCTGACAGAGGAACTCCTTATGGTTACAGACATATGCACGGATTCGGGTCTCATACTTTTTCCATGATCAACAGTCAGAATGAAAGAGTATGGGTAAAATTCCACTTTAAAACCAAACAGGGAATCAAAAACTTCACGGATGCAGATGCTGTAAAGATGGCAGGAGAAAATCCTGATTTCGCTCAGGAAGATCTCTGCAATGCAATTGAAAACGGAGATTTTCCTAAATGGACAATGTATATTCAGGTAATGACAGAGGAACAGGCCAGAGATTTCAGATGGAACCCTTTCGATGTTACCAAAGTATGGTCTCATGACGATTTCCCGTTAATTGAAGTGGGAGAAATGGAGCTGAATGAAGTGCCTGTCAACTATTTCGCCCATGTGGAACAGTCCGTTTTCTCACCGAGCAGCCTGATTGACGGAATCAGCTTTTCACCGGATAAAATGCTTCAGGGAAGATTATTCTCCTATCCGGATGCCCACAGATACAGAGTGGGGGTAAATGCCCACCAGCTGGAAGTGAACCGCTGCCCTTTTGCTGTTAACAATTACCAGCGTGATGGATTTATGGCAGATTCAAGCCACTATCAGGATAAACCGAATTATTACCCGAACAGCTTTGATGACATCAAACCTGATCCTGCCTACAAAGGCTATGAGTATGAACTGGATAGCGCTCATGTAGCCTACTACAACCGAAATGAAAACGATGACGATCACTATACCCAGCCTGGACTTTTATATACAAAAGCAATGACTGCTGAAGACAGGGAACACCTGATCAGCAATATTGTGGGAAGTATGAAGGGCATCAGCGGGCCTAAGAGAGATGAAATTATCAACCGCCAGTTATGTCACTTTTTCAGGACAAATATAGAGCTTGGCATGAAAGTGGCATCACAGCTGAACATCAACATTGATGCAAATATGATGAATCACTCAAAATAAGTATTTTGAAAGATAAATCAATTAAAAGGAAAAAAAACTAACATTTTTTCCTTTTTTTTATAAAAAATTCATAATTTGCAGAAAATAATATTTCAAAGTGGAAAATGAGTTACGATAATATATTATTAGAAAAAGAGGACAAACTAGCTGTTATCACCATAAACAGACCTGAAAGTTTAAACGCTTTAAATGCAAAAACGATTCAGGAAATCAGTTCTGCAATGGATGAACTTAACGCAGACAATACCTGCAGAGTGATTATTCTGACAGGAAGCGGAGAGAAATCATTTGTCGCCGGGGCAGATATTAAAGAATTCAGTGATTTTGGACAGGAAAAAGCCGAGGAACTGGCCAGAAACGGGCAAAACACCCTGTTCAACAAAATTGAAAACCTATCTAAACCTGTAATTGCTGCCGTAAACGGTTTTGCATTAGGGGGAGGTTTAGAGCTTGCTATGGCATGCCATATCAGATATGCATCGGAAAATGCCAGACTCGGACTTCCTGAAGTAACCTTAGGACTTATTCCCGGTTATGGAGGAACTCAAAGGCTTCCGAAGCTTGTAGGAAAAGGTATTGCCAACGAAATGATCTTCTCAGCCAAAATGATCCCGGCGCAGAAAGCAAAAGAGATCGGACTGGTAAATGAAGTATACCCTATTGAAGATTTATTAACCAAAACAAAAGAATTAGCAGGAACCATTGCCACCAACTCACCAATGGCAATTTCCAAGGCCATACAGGCCGTAAACTTATCTGACACGGATAAAGGCTTTGAAACAGAGATCCAATCTTTCGGAAAGCTTTTTGATATGGCAGATAAGAAAGAAGGAGTGACCGCTTTCCTTGAGAAAAGAAAGCCCAACTTCTAAAGATTTTTAATCCAAATTATTTCGAAAAAACTAATGCTGCGGTATGAATAAGTTTGACAAAGCTTATCTAAAAATGGCCCAGGAATGGGCAAAACTATCCTACTGTAAGAGAAAACAGGTAGGAGCTCTTATCGTAAAAGATAGGATGATTATTTCAGATGGTTACAACGGAACTCCTTCGGGGTTCGAAAACTGCTGTGAAGATGAAGAGGGAAAAACACACTGGTATGTACTTCATGCAGAAGCCAATGCCATATTAAAACTGGCCGCTTCCACTCAGTCTGCTCATGGTGCGACGTTATATTTAACACTTTCGCCGTGCAAAGAATGCAGCAAACTGATCCTGCAGGCAGGAATTACAAGACTGGTGTATATTAATGAGTATTCGGATGACGACGGAATATCGTTCCTGAGAAACCATAACATTGAAATAGAACAAATATCGGACTGTGAACTAAAAAAATAAGCACAAATGACTTGGGATGAAAAGATCAAAGATTTTGAAATATTTCTTCGTTTCGAAAGAAATTTTTCAGAAAACACTCTCGATGCCTATATTCGAGACATTAAAAAATTAAAAGATTACGCCGTAGAAGATCTGGCAAACGTCGGCCCGGACACTATAGGCTACGAAAATTTACAGGAGTATATTTTCAATCTTTCCAAACAGAAATTCAGTGAAAGGTCTCAAGCCAGGTGGATCTCTTCTATAAAAGCCTTCTTTAAGTTTCTACTTGAAGACGAGTTCAGAGAAGATAATCCTGCGGCACTTCTTGAAGGTCCTAAACTGGGGTTGTATTTACCGGATACCTTAAGCCTGCAGGATATCAATAAGATTATTGCGGCCATTGAGGTAAATACAGAACTGGGAAAGAGAAATCACTGCATTATAGAGGTCCTTTATGGATGCGGGCTCCGTGTATCCGAGCTGATCGATCTTAAAATATCGAATATCAATTTCAAAGAACAGTACATCAAAGTAAACGGAAAAGGAAACAAAACGCGTTTTGTTCCTCTGGCCGATTATACTGCTGAACTTCTGGAAACCTACATTAAAGAGGTACGCTCAAAAAGTAAAATCAACAAAAAGTATGAGGACACGCTGTTTCTGAACAGCCGCGGAACATCCATGTCCAGGGTGATCGTATTTCTGATCATCAAGGAACTTACGGATAAGGCCGGGGTAAGTAAGAAAATATCTCCGCATACCTTCAGACATTCTTTTGCAACACACCTGCTTCAGAATGGTGCAGACCTCCGTTATATCCAGGAAATGCTGGGACATTCAAGCATTACCACCACGGAAATCTACACGCACCTGAAAACGGAAGAACTGCGGGATGTTATCCTGAGCTACCACCCGAGAAATATCAATATTACTCAGTAAAATGAGGATCCATCTGCTCTTTGAAAAAACAATTATAATCAGATGAAATTATTGAAATACTGCCCAAGCTGTGGCAGAGAAACACTGCATTGGGACGGCGAAAAGAAATGGAGCTGTCCCGAATGCGGTTTTACGCTTTACAACAATGTTGCCGGTGCCGTAGCCGTTGTTATCCGGTGTGGTGATGAAGTTTATCTTACCCGGAGAAACCGGGATCCTAAAAAAGGAAAACTCGATCTGGCCGGAGGTTTTGTAGACCCCGAAGAAAGTGCGGAAGAAACCTGCAGAAGAGAACTTTTTGAAGAGCTTCAGCTTGATGTGGATATTTCAAATTTAAAGTATATCACCAGCCTTCCCAACGTTTATCAGTACAAAGAAATTGATTATAATACAATTGATCTCTTTTATGAATACACCGTTGCAGAGAAGTTTGAAGTTAATCTTGAACTGTCGGAAATTTCAGAAGCAATCTGGATTCCGCTGGATCAGCTGGATCCTGTTGATATTGCTTTCGATTCTCAGAAGAGGTTTTTTGAAAGCTATTTAAAGAAGTAAATTATATTATATCCTCCCGTAGATTTTACAGGTCCGGCAGAGCAGTCTGTTGGATTCATAAAATCTGCGGGAGTTTTTTATAGTAAAATCTTCCGGAGAAGTTTTTGGAAAAACCGGCAGTAATCAGTAACTTTTTGATTTCAGCATTTCTTCAAAATAACTGATGAGCAGTGCCCTTTCTGCTTCTGAAAGATTGGCCTCTTTATGGTAGACAATATAGCCCGGCATAGGCATTGTTTTGGCCTGGACAGTCTGGATAGACTTACTGAGCATATTTTGTTTCAGATCTTTGTTATACGTTCCCCAGACAGAAAAATTAAGATGTTCCCTACCTTCATTGATATGGCTTTTTACCGACCACGAAACGGGAGCAATATGAGCATACTTAGGATAAACCGTTTCATTGGAATGACAGTCGTAACAGGCTCCTTTTATCAATGTCCTGACTTTTTCCGGGGTCTTATTTACATCTGCAAAATTTACCGCAGCATCTACCGGCTTATTGACCTTATCTACCGGAATAAACTGAATCATGGCAAAAACAACCAAAGTCCAGAATATGACTTTCTTTACCGTTTTCATTGTTTTATTTTACAGGAGTCAGGACTGCGGTTTCAGACTTCATTTCTTTATTCACTTCTTTCCGGACCGTTTTTTCAGGTGTTTTTTCTGAAGGAGGTGAAGCAGTCTGCACAGGAGTGGCTCCTTTCGGATTATCCAGTGTTCTGGTGTCTTTAAGATCCCATTCTTCACGGGTTTCCCATAAGCCCCTTACGATGGCCTTTTTATAGAAAATATAAGAATCTTCGGCGAAAGTTTCCGTTTCGAAATCTGCTTCATCCCAGTATTTATTTCCGTTATTATCTACCAGTATCCTTACAATATACTCATCAGGTTTCAGGATATCGAATTTAATCTTATTCCCTTTGGTATATCTTGAATAAACGACCTTCTCCGAAGAGTCCAGAAGCTGGATCCAATAATTGGCATCCGGCACATTGGTAAGCATAAACTCAAGACTTCCATAATCTTCAACTTTACCTACTTCGAAATCAAACCGTTTGGACTGTACATTTTTAGCATAGAAAGAGGATACAGTTTCTTTCGGAATGGTGAGCTGGTATTTCTTTCCGCTCACAAAATCCGAGTGAATCTGAATCTGGTACGGATTGGTTTCAGATATTTTTGCTGTAAATTCCTGAGTGGTAAGGCTGTCACTTTTAAGAGTCCATTTTTCAGGACTGATCTTATCAATAATATAGGCAGATCTTATTTTGAAATCTGAATCCGGCGCCAAAACAGAACCTCCGTTATCATTATCAAGATCCATTACATTTTTCTTGTTATATTTATAAAACACAGAAACAGTATCCTGCTTAACCCCTATGTCATAACTGAATTTGAGATTTTCAGTTGAAGTCTGTCCCACATCATTTTTCTCAGCATCAAACCAGATCCTTACCGAGTCTGATTTTGGGCGGTGCGTTACTTTAACATCTTTAAGTTTATCTGTAACGGAAAGAACCTTTGCATCATCCGGATTCCCTTCAAAAGTCATCAGGACCCCACCGGGGCTTTCCTTCATTTCTTTGTATTTCAATGGTTTTCCGGAAGGATAAACTTTAAGATTAAGACCTGAAATGGATTTTTCAATATCAAGCGGTTCTTTCTGAAATCCAATCTTCTCTTTTCCGGGATCATAAACAGAATTTCCGTTTTCATCATCAAAAGCAATGATCTTATATTTTCCCGGCGAAAGGTAGTTCAGTTCATAGTATCCATCCTCATCCACCTTTGTTATATAATAAGGCTTCTGTTTGTAATTGATCGTATCTTTTATCTGGTAGAGTCCTACTACCAGCTTATTTTCATTACCTCCGGCTTTCTTTTTGATGGCTGTGGCATCACTTATTTCCCCGCTTACGTACAGATCATCCAGCTTATCTCCCGTAGAGAAAGCAAAGTTGAAGTAACGCAGGATATTCGCTTCATTATTATCTGCAATAGAATTCCCGAAATTGAAGTTATACGTGGTATTGGCCTGTAATGTATCTTCCCACTGAATCAGAACAAACTTATTGGCAATATTGGACGGAAGGATGCGCTTTATCTGTTTAATAGGCGGAGAAATGATCAGGTTTTTATTAATATCCTTCAGGGTTACATATTCATCAAAATCCAGCCTGAGTTCCCGGATATCTCTTTTTACATTAACTCTGGTCGTGTCAATATTTGAGCTTAAAAATTTGGGAGCCAGGGTATCTTTAGGGCCTCCAACCGGAGATCCCACTCTTGCACAGGAAAATGCAAGAATACAGATAACGAATAAAAAAAGAAGTCTTTTCATGAATATATTTAAGCAAAATTAAACATTATTCTCCATAAACTTCACGTCCGGCCTCTAAAGTATCTTTATTATCATTCATCACGCTGTGAAGCTTATCTTTCTGAACCGGAAAATCTTCAAATAATCCGGATAATGCAAGTGCTGTGTAGACCTTGTTTGAATATTTGTTTCCGATCGCCACAATGGTCACTTTTGATTTCAGCAGGTGGGCAAATACAGAATTGGTTCCGTGCCACCATCCGTTATGGTAGGTAAGCTTCTCGCCATTGTCGAAAATCTTCATTCTGAACCCAAGCCCGTAATTATTCATTCCTGCTTTTTCGTTGCTGTATGGAGTGAAAACCATCTGCATCAGTTCGGGCTTTAGAAAATCTTTCGAATACATGGCCTTTGAAAAATTGTAAAGATCTCTGGGCGTTGTATAAACATTTTTATCCCCGTAAATAAGATCCAGACGGTCCAGAGGATAAAGTCTGTTTGCTCCGTAATAGAAAGACTGGGATGCTGTGGGAATATCTTTTTCCTGGAAAATGAAGCTGTTGTTCATTTTTAAAGGGGTGAAAACCATTTCTTTCATTGCCTGAGGAAAAGGTGTTTTTGTAACCTTCTCAATCAGCAGTGCCAGCATGGCAAAATTGGTATTGCAGTACATAAAACCGGTATCCGTATCTCTTGCCATATCAGGTTTGTATTTAATGATCATATCCAGGATGTCCTGATTGGTAAGAAAGGTTTTTGAAAGTTCAGCAGGAGCAGGCTGTATTTTCGTGATGAAATATTCGTATTTCGGGAGGCCGCTTCTTTGGTCAAGCAGGGTCTGTACCGTTACATTGGGATAAGGGAAGCCCGGAAAAAACTGGGTAAGATGATCTGAAAGTTTAATTTTCCCGGCTTCTACAAGCTTCATCATCGCCATGGCCGTCAGGGTTTTTGAAACGGAAGCCACATGCAGCGGTGTATTTTTATCAATCGGCATCTGATTTCCCTCTCTTCCGAAACCTCTGTAATTTTCATACAGGATTTCATCACCTTTTGCGACCAGAATTCCTCCGCTCAGATCGCCACCTTCCCAGATCTTTTTATAATACTGATCGATATATCCCACCAATGCCTGCTTATCTGAAATCTGGCCGTCTGCTTTTGTAAAAACGTTATCCAGATCTACATTTCCATAGTTCGGAAGATCGGTCGTGTTTGCAGCCTGAACCTCTTTGGATTCAGATTTTTTTTTGCAGGAAAACAGGGATAAAAAAACAGTTAAAATGAGTATAAGATTGCGCGTCTTCATGAGATTCAAAAATGAGCGGCAATTTAATAAAACTGTAAAAAAAATGTTGGATATGGCAGGGATATTATGAATTATTTAACATTGTCGCAGAATAAAAAGACAAAGAGATCATATCAGGAATGTTTAAACCTGGCCACAAAAGCTATCTGTACAGCTATTAATGACATCACAAAGGTTCTCAGAAAGAGTAAAAATCAAAGATTTTTGAAGGCGTATGTGTTCTGTTTTTTCAGAATATCAATTTTAAATATGGTATTCCGATCTGATCTTTTGTGGTTTAATAAAAAAGGAGTAAACCGCCTTATCATAATCATGTTCCCTGTGTTTTTACTAACAATATGAGGCTACAATTTTATCCACAATAAACTGTGCCAGTTTTTCTTTACTCTGATGCGTCCATCCTGCAATATGGGGGGTTACAATGGCCTTTTCAGATTCAAGAAGGTATCGGAGGTCTTCATTTTCAGTTTCCAGGTGCTCAAAAGATGACTTTTCATATTCAAGAACGTCCAGGCAGGCTCCTTTTATTTTTCCGGACTTCAACCCTTCAACTAAACTTTTAGTTTCTACATTTTTCCCTCTTGCCGTATTCACGAAATAAAAATTGTTTTTCATCTCTGAAATAAATTTTCCATCTACAAGATAATGGGTTCCGGAAGTGAGCGGAATATGAAGACTTACCACTTCTGCCGACTGTTTAAGCTCTTCCAGGGTTACCTGTTCTGCAAATTCATCAGAAAGTCCGGGAAGAATATCATGAAAGATTACTTTACAGCCAAATCCTGAAAGTCTTTTTGCAGTAGCTTTTCCCATATTTCCGTAACCAATCAGGCCTACTGTTTTTCCAAGCAGCTCATCGCCCCGGTTTTCTTCACGCTTCCAGATACCGTTTTTCACTTCCTGGGAAGCAATGAATAAACGGTTCATCAGAATCAGCAGCATCCCCACCACATGTTCGGCCACAGAGTCCCGGTTGCCTTCCGGTGAATTGATCAGCTGAATGCCCAGCTTTTCCGCCGCGGGAATATCAATATTTTCCATACCAGCCCCTACTCTTGCAATGAATTTCAGATTTTTACCTTTCTCCAGGAAGTTTTTGTCTAAAGGAATCCTGCTCCTGATGATAATTCCGTCGTAGTTATGAATCTTATTGCATACCTCATCATAAGAAGAAGTAAAATCTTCCTCCAGTATAAAGTTTTTAGCTAAAAGCTGTTCGGTGATAAGGGGATGGTTTTTATCTAAAAGAAGTATTTTCATATTAAAAACACAAATAGCACTAATTTAGTTTCACCAATAATATAATTTACAGGGGCCCGTTGATAAGTCTCTTTACCCTGTTGTTAAACTGAGCCGTATTAAAATTAATCAATACCCCTCATTTACAATAACTTAATGCAAGGCAGACAATCCTCTGTATTTTCCTTCATTTTATCCGGGCACAAATCATTTGTGAAAATTTGTGCCGGATTTTGTATTATTGGTGCTTATATTTTTTATTTTTTATCCTTACCGGAGGCTTGCGGCTCCTGTGGCTCCTGGAATAATTTCTTCAGCTCAACAGATTCCAGAGGTTTCATTCTTCCGGAAAGGATGAGTGAAAGTTCTTTTCTTCTGAAAGCGGCAGCGTGTCTCAGCTTTTCCTCTTCAGTTTCCGGGATCATGTCCGGAATAGGAATAGGGCGGTTGAACTCATCTACGGCTACGAAAGTATAAATTCCTTCATTGGTATGGATCTTCTTCTGATTGATAGGATCATCCAGCCATACATCCACATACACTTCCATAGAGGTAGAAAATGCTCTTGAAACTTTGGATTCAAGAACCACTACACCGCCTTCAGGAATAGGATGATTGAAGGAAACATGGTTTACTGAAGCGGTTACCACTCTTCTTTCGCAGTGTCTTGCGGCAGAAATAGACGCACAGCGGTCCATTTTTGCTAAAAGTTCACCGCCAAAAAGGTTTCTCAGGGAGTTGGTTTCGTTCGGAAGAACGATATTGGTCATAATAGTCAGGGATTCTGACGCTTTTTTTACTTTTGCCATTTCTTAGTGTTGTTTGGAACTGCCGGAGCTGGTTTTATATTTTGCCCGGCCGGTTTTGCCAGTGAATCTTTCTTCAGAGAATCGGAAACCACAGGAGCCGCGGCCTGCACAGGTGTTTTCGCTGTATCTTTAGGAACAATCCTGTGTGTGGAAGTCTGTACGGAAACATGATCAAAGGATTTTTTTCCGAAAAGCAGTTCTCTCTGTGTAAATGCATAATATAAAATGCCTGAAACCGGAACCGCAAAAAGGAAGATCCAAAGAATGGATTTTTTAAACCGATAATCTTTTTCCCTGTTTTCCGTAATGTTTACTTTCTCTCCATTGCTGATATCGGAAATCCTGATCTCTTCCAACCCGTAAAAGTCGGGATGGCCGGATTCTATTCTTTTTCCTTTAAAACGGGTATCTCCTTCTTCAACCGTAATGGTTCCCAGATTCTGAATTTCCAGAACCTGTTCCGCCTGCAGTTTTTTCTTCCAGAAATCGGTCTGGATCTTTAAATCACTTTTGGAAGCTTCAAGAGACATCTGTTTTTGAGCAGCGATAAAAGCCGCAAGTTCTTCAGATACAACTTCATAATCCACTGCAAAGACAATCTCGCTCGCAGGGGGAAGAATGCTCCCGTTTTCAGAATTAATGATTGCCTTCGAATTTTTAAGCGAAAACACACCGAAACCGGGAACTGTCACAGTACCAAATTGTTTCAGATATTCTAAAATGTATGCCGAAATATTCATCTGACGGCAAATTTATAACTTTTTCATGACTTTTAAAGACATTTCGTTCAATATGAAAAAAGACCGCCGAAGCAGCCTTTTGATGATTATGTATTAAAACGAAAGTATTAAAATCGGTTTTCTATATTAATTTATCCATTATTGAATTTTCCAGCTGATCCCGAACATAAAATTGGTTCCCGCCTGTGAAAAATAATATGGTTCTCCTCCGTAAACGGCTCCGTTATTGACATATTTTTTATTAAACAGATTGTTTACCAGTAATTTCAGAGCGATATCATTATTGGCAATTTTAAACTGATACTGTGCATTGAAATCGGTAAGGAAATAATCCTTCAGCTGCAAATTCTTATCCTCAGTATTATCCAGATACTGTTTTCCTACATATTGGTTCATTAAAGCAAACAGGAAGCTCCTGGAAGGGCTAAATTTCAGTGCTAAATTCGCAATAACATCCGGTGAGAATGATATCTGGGTATTCCCAAGATTAACAAGACCGCCCTTACTTTTAATATTGAAATCCTGATTCCTGTTCTGGCTTAAACTCAGGTTTCCGGATACCTCCCACTGCTTCGAAAGCTTTGCTAAAGCTCCGATTTCAATTCCCCTTCTGTAACTTTTCCCTGAATTTGTTCTGATGAATGCCCCTACATTATTAAGTTCTCCGTTTAAAACCAGCTGATTGACATAGTACATATAATATAGATTTGCAGTAAAGGAAACAATTCCGAACTGTTTTTCGATTCCTGCCTCAAAATCATGAAGTTTTTCCGCTTTCACATGATTGTCACTCATCAGGTCGTCCCTGTTGGGCTCCCGGTGAGCATGGGCATAGGAAAGGAATACTTTTCCGTTTCCGATTTTATAGTTCACTCCGGCTTTCGGATTGAAGAACAGCCAGTTTTTATCAAGATTTCCTCCTTCTCCGTCTCCTGCCGTAATAATTTTCGTGTTGTAATCGATATTTCTGATCTGAAGATCTCCGAAAAACTCAAAACGGTCTCCCGTTCTCCATAACGCTTTTGCAAAACCTGCTATTTCACTTTTTACAGAACGGTTTCTGTAATATTCATACTCATTGATCTCCGGAAAGTAAACTCCTGTTACATTTCCGAAATGTCTTCCGTAATACTGGTTGGCGACCACTCCGAAATTCAGGTCCACATTTTCAAGCTTTCCGTAAAGGGTGGAAACCATTCCGTAGAAATCATTATCCAGCCATTTCTTTCTGATAAAATCTGTTATATCAACCGGAGAACCGCTGACAACAGGCACCTCCAGATTATAGTTGCTGTAATGGGTTTCCTCAGCATCTGTTTCATCTACTCTTTTATAATTTTCATAGTACCCTCTTCCTTTGGTATAATGCAATGTTGTTTCCAGATTCCAGCGGTCACTGAATTTCTGTTCCCAAAGTAACTGGTAATGATTTTGGCGGTAGTTGTCCGTTTCATTATCATAGAACTTTTCTTCTCCTGTAAACAGATCAGTATACTGTCCCGAATAATTGAATTTAGGATTCGTTTCCCAGGTGGCCCGGTCGATCCCGTTCCATGCCTGATATGTTTTTTCCTTACCCCCGAAAGCCATCAGACGGAGCCTGGTTTTTCCTTCTTCAAACAAAGCGGTAAAATTGTAAGAATCCAGATTTGATGACGCCCGGTCTATATAACCGTCAGAATGAATCTTCGTATATCTTCCCATTACAGACAGCCTGTCTTTCCAGAATTTCCCGGAACCCAGCTCCGCTGAATATTTGTAAGTATTGAAAGACCCGTAGCTGTCATCTGTCCTGAAATACATTTTCTCATCCGGTTCTTTTGAAATCACATTGATACTCGCCCCGAATGCTGAAACTCCATTATTGGAAGTCCCCACTCCTCTCTGGATAACAATTTGTGAAGCAGAGCTCGTAAGATCGGGAACATTCACGAAGAAAGTTCCCTGGCTCTCGGAATCGTTATAAGGAACACCGTTCATCATCACATTGATCCCCCTGCCTGCAACCCCACGGATTCTGAATCCTGTATAACCGACACCGTTTCCGGCATCCGAAGTTGAGATCACAGAAGTCTGGTTCTTTAAAAGAATCGGAAGATCCTGTCCTAAATTTCTGCTGTCCACATCTTTCTGAACATTTATGATCTCTTTGGCAACGGGAAGTCTTTTGGTAAAATTAACAGCTTCAATCTCTCTGGTTTTCAGAGTGTCTTTATTCTGTGCCTGGATAAAGGCTGCAGAGCCTACGCTAAGCCCTAAAAAAAATAATCCTTTCATTCTATAAATCTTTAAAATTTAATGAATAAAAGGGGCGGATTATGATGAATAATGAGTAACCGGGAATATGTAATATCTGAGATGTACTCATTGCCATTACCTATTGCTCATTTTTAATTTCCCTAAACAGCATTACCCGTTCCAGGTTCATTGGGTATAATCTCAGCTTGTTACAGCACCCCTTTATTTCAGCCGCGAAATTACAAAAAATAAACGGAATAAAAAGAAGCTGAATATCAGAGTCGGACAACCTCCATTCTTTCTTTAAAGAATAAGATTTTCTTCTAATAGGTTTTATTATCCGCGTCTATATAATAATAATTGGTTCCGTCTTTGGTCACTTCAAACATTCTCCCGAGTTTCCAGCTGAAATTTCTTTTGATATTGGAATATTCGAAAGGAATGATAACTTTATTATGAACATCAATCACCCCGAATCGGTCGTTGTGGGAAGCCACAATCATAGGATCGGAGACATCATCCCCTTCCATAATAAACAGATACTGATACTGAGGATAGATCTTAAACTGCCTGTAATCCATAGGATTTTCGAATGTTGCCTTTTCAATGATTCCGTAAAAGCCATTGAGCACATACGCCTGGTAAAGCTGCTGCTTATATTCTTCAAACTTACATTTTCCGAGATCTTCCTCTTTGAACTGATACACTCTTTTTCCGGCCCTGTCTACACGGTAGGAAATCATATCCTTTTCTACGGTAGCATAATTTTTTGTACCGAATTTCCTTACCTTTTCGTTGGGGGAATTCAGCAGGTTGCAGTCTTCATAAAAGAATACGGCAATATGATATTCCGGCCGAATGATGAATTTTCCATTCTGGTTGACATATCCGAATTTCCCATCCTTTTTCTTAGGAATCAGAACCGGAAGATCCTGTTTAATCACCACAAGATCAGATTTGGATTGAGCTTCTGACGGAGCTTTTTTAGCGGTAATTCTTCCTGCATTCTTAACCGGTATTTTTTTCACGGATTTAGTCTGTGAAAAAATGAAAACTGAAATAAAAACGCACAAAAAATTAAGGATATTTTTCATATTCATCATTTGTCTGCAAAATTACGGCCAAAAATAGAAATTATCAAATTCATATTTATAAAGAATCTAAATAATTTCATTCTCATAAAATCGTAAAATTTCGTAATTTTGGGGAGCATTTTGAATTGTTTAATCATTTAAAAAACTTTTAAAAAAAACGTAGATTATGCTGACCTTACCGGTGAATGTTGCATCAACATGCGAGATGTCAAAATGCCATTAACTGTATTTATACAGACCACTAAAGAAGCAGCAAAAAATATTCTACCTTTTAATATTGAAAGACTTCTATTATGAATATGTATAAGGATTACCTCAAAGAGATTGAAGAAAGAAAAACCCAGGGGCTTCATCCAAAGCCGATTGACAGTGCTGAATTACTAAGCGAAATCATTACACAGATTAAAGATTCAGGTAATGAGTACAGGGCAGACTCTCTTCAGTTTTTCATCTACAACACCTTACCGGGAACGACAAGCGCAGCCGGTGTAAAAGCTAAATTTTTAAAAGAGATCATTCTTGGTGAATCCATAGTAGAAGAAATATCTCCTGCTTTCGCATTTGAACTATTATCTCATATGAAAGGAGGTAAATCCATCGAAGTATTATTAGACTTAGCTTTAGGTAATGATTCTGCCATTGCCAAACAGGCAGCTGAGGTTCTTAAAACTCAGGTTTTCCTTTATGAAGCGGATACCAACCGTTTAAAAGATGCATACAACAGCGGTAACGCAATTGCAAAAGAAATTTTAGAAAGCTATGCACAGGCTGAATTCTTCACGAAGCTTCCTGAAGTGGCTGAAGAAATCAAAGTGGTTACTTATATTGCCGGTGAAGGAGACATTTCTACCGATTTACTTTCTCCGGGTAACCAGGCACACTCAAGATCAGACCGTGAGCTTCACGGTAAATGTATGATCACTCCTCAGGCGCAGGAAGAAATTAAAGCTTTACAGGCACAGCATCCTGATGCAAGTGTGATGCTTATCGCTGAAAAGGGAACTATGGGAGTAGGCTCATCCAGAATGTCGGGAGTAAATAACGTGGCGTTATGGACAGGAAAACAGGCCAGCCCTTATGTACCATTCGTGAATATCGCTCCGATTGTTGGAGGAACCAACGGTATTTCCCCTATCTTCCTTACCACAGTAGATGTTACCGGAGGAATTGGTATCGACCTTAAAAACTGGGTAAAGAAAGCAGATGAAAACGGAAATCCAGTCCGAAACGAAGCTGGAGAAGTAATTCTTGAACAGGCTTATTCAGTAGCTACCGGAACTGTTTTAACCATCAATACAAAGAAAAAGAAATTATATAACGGAGATCAGGAACTGATTGATCTTACGAAGTCCTTCACTCCTCAGAAGATGGAATTCATCAAAGCCGGAGGATCTTACGCAATTGTATTCGGTAAGAAATTACAGACATTTGCCGCTCAGGTTCTGGGTGTTGAAGCTCCGACTGTTTTTGCTCCATCAAAAGAGATTTCTCACGAAGGGCAGGGCCTTACAGCCGTTGAAAAAATCTTCAACAGAAATGCAGTAGGCACAACGCCTGGAAAAGTATTACACGCAGGTTCAGACGTTCGTGTACAGGTAAACATCGTAGGGTCCCAGGATACAACAGGTCTTATGACTTCCCAGGAACTTGAATCGATGGCTGCGACTGTAATTTCACCTATCGTAGACGGTGCTTACCAGTCAGGATGTCACACGGCTTCCGTTTGGGATAAAAAAGCTCAGGCGAACATTCCTAAGCTCATGAAATTCATGAACGATTTCGGTCTGATTACAGCCCGTGACCCGAAAGGTGAATACCACGCCATGACCGATGTAATTCACAAAGTTCTGAACGATATTACCGTAGACGAGTGGGCCATTATCATCGGTGGTGACTCTCACACAAGAATGTCTAAAGGAGTAGCTTTCGGAGCTGACTCAGGAACCGTTGCTCTTGCATTAGCAACCGGTGAGGCATCCATGCCAATCCCTGAATCTGTGAAAGTAACCTTCAAAGGTGAAATGAAACCGCATATGGATTTCCGTGACGTGGTTCATGCTACCCAGGCTCAGATGCTGAAACAGTTCGGCGGAGAGAATGTATTCCAGGGAAGAATCATTGAGGTTCACATCGGAACACTTCCTGCTGACCAGGCATTCACCTTTACAGACTGGACTGCCGAAATGAAGGCAAAAGCATCGATCAACATTTCTGAAGACAACACCCTGATCGAATCACTGGAAATTGCTAAAGGCAGAATCCAGATCATGATCGATAAAGGAATGGATAACCATAACAAAGTGCTTCAGGGATTAATTGACAAAGCTGATAAGAGAATTGCAGAGATCAGATCAGGTGAGAAACCTGCTCTTACTCCGGATGCCAATGCTAAATATTATGCTGAAGTAGTGGTGGATCTGGATGTAATTGTTGAACCAATGATTGCCGATCCGGATGTAAATAATGATGATGTTTCCAAGAGATATACCCACGACACCATCAGAGATCTTTCTTACTACGGTGGTGAGAAAAAAGTAGATCTTGGTTTCGTAGGATCCTGTATGGTTCACAAAGGTGACCTTAAGATCGTTTCTCAAATGCTGAGAAATCTTGAAAAACAACAGGGAAAAGTAGAATTCAATGCTCCGCTGGTAGTGGCAGCTCCTACTTATAATATTATTGACGAGCTGAAAGCTGAAGGAGACTGGGAACTGCTGGAGAAATATTCAGGCTTTGAATTTGATGACAATGCTCCAAAAGGAGAAGCCCGTACTGAATATCAGAATGTAATGTACCTTGAGCGTCCGGGATGTAACCTTTGTATGGGGAACCAGGAGAAAGCAGCAAAAGGAGACACTGTTTTAGCGACTTCAACCCGTCTTTTCCAGGGAAGAGTAGTAGAAGATTCTGAGCGTAAAAAAGGAGAATCCCTGCTTGCTTCGACTCCGGTTGTCGTTCTGTCTGCCATCATCGGAAGAATCCCGAGCATTGATGAATATAAAGCTGCGGTTGAAGGTATTGATCTTACGACTTTTGTACCTTCCATTAAGGAACTTACAAGTACAAGCGCCCATTAATACAATTGACAGATAAGTCGCAAGACTATTGAAAATTATATCATTGAAAGATTTTAGTCCTTTAGGATTTAAAATCTTTCAATTTTTTGTTTAGAACGTTTCTATTTTATGATAGTTACGTTTTTTTTTCGATAAAATCCGGAAAATAAATTCTATTTTTTCTTAAATTGAAAGTTATAAAATCTATTGATTTTTGAGATCAAAATACCCCTGTTCATGAATTATAGGAACATTTTTTGATATATAAAAAAAGATTTTTCCTTTTCAGATATTAAAAAAAGGAAGCATTAACGGAAAAAGAACAAAACTACAATAAGATATGACTTTTGATATTGATATGATCAAAAAGGTGTACGAGCGGTACCCGGAAAGAATTGCAGCAGCAAGACAAATCGTGGGAAAACCTCTTACCCTTTCAGAAAAAATTCTTTACACTCACCTTTGGGAGGGAAATGCTACACAGGCTTACGAAAGAGGTAACTCTTACGTAGATTTCGCACCAGACAGGGTGGCAATGCAGGATGCAACCGCGCAAATGGCGCTTTTACAGTTTATGCAGGCCGGAAAAACCAAAGTTGCCGTTCCGTCAACGGCTCATGCCGATCACCTGATCCAGGCGAAAGTAGGAGCCGATAAAGACCTTCAGGAAGGGATCAACAAAAACTCTGAGGTATTCAACTTCCTGAGTTCCGTGTGTGATAAATACGGAATCGGGTTCTGGAAACCGGGAGCAGGGATTATTCACCAGGTGGTCCTTGAAAATTATGCATTTCCGGGAGGAATGATGATTGGTACAGACTCTCACACGGTAAATGCCGGCGGTCTGGGAATGGTAGCCATTGGTGTAGGAGGTGCTGATGCAGTAGATGTAATGGCAGGAATGGCCTGGGAACTTAAAATGCCTAAGCTTATCGGAGTAAAATTAACCGGTAAAATGAACGGCTGGACCTCTGCGAAGGATGTTATCTTAAAAGTGGCAGGAATTCTTACCGTAAAAGGAGGTACGGGCTGCATCGTGGAATATTTCGGAGAAGGAGCGGAATCTCTTTCTGCAACAGGTAAAGGTACCATCTGTAATATGGGGGCGGAAATCGGAGCTACGACTTCCACTTTCGGGTATGATGATTCCATGAGAAGATATCTGGCTGCCACGGGAAGACAGGATGTGGTAGATGCTGCCGATAAAATTGCGGAACACCTGACAGGTGATGCAGAAGTATATGCCAACCCTGAACAGTATTTCGACCAGTTGATTGAAATTAACCTTTCTGAGCTGACTCCTCACTTAAACGGACCTTTCACTCCGGATCTTGCTACTCCGGTAGCTGAATTCAGAGCTAAAGCTGAAGCCAACGGATGGCCTCTTGAAGTTGAATGGGCCCTGATCGGTTCCTGTACCAACTCTTCTTATGAAGATTTATCAAGAGCAGCTTCTATTGTGGAGGATGCGGTATCAAAAGGAGTTAAACCAAAAGCTATTTTAGGAATCAATCCAGGCTCTGAGCAGGTGAAATTCACAGCAGAAAGAGACGGATTCCTGAATTCTTTCAGAAAATTTGAGAACGCAAGAATCTTTACGAATGCCTGCGGACCATGTATCGGTCAATGGGACAGAGAAGGTGCTGAAAAGGGAGAGAAAAACTCTATTATTCACTCTTTCAACCGAAACTTTGCAAAAAGAGCTGACGGAAACCCGAACACCCATGCATTTGTAGCCTCTCCTGAAATGGTAGCAGCTGTTGCTATCTCGGGAAGATTAGACTTCAACCCGATTACAGATACTTTAACGAACGAAGCCGGCGAGCAGGTAAAACTTGACGAGCCTAAAGGATTCGAACTTCCGGAAAAAGGATTTGCCGTAGATGACAACGGATATCAGGCTCCGTCAGAAGACGGATCCAAAGTGGTGGTTAATGTAAGTCCTACTTCAGACAGGCTTCAGTTACTGGAAGAGTTCCCGGCCTGGGACGGTAAAAATATTACAGGGGCTAAAGTACTGATCAAAGCTTTCGGAAAATGTACAACCGACCATATTTCTATGGCAGGACCGTGGCTGAAATACAGAGGTCACTTAGACAATATTTCAAATAACATGTTAATTGGAGCTGTAAATGCCTACAACATGGAAACCAATAAGGTTAAAAACGAGCTAACCGGTGAATACGGAGAAGTTCCGGCTGTACAGAGAGCTTACAAAGCAGCAGGCGTTCCAACCATCGTTGTGGGAGACCAGAACTATGGAGAAGGTTCATCAAGAGAGCATGCTGCTATGGAGCCAAGACACCTCGGCGTAAAAGCTGTTCTGGTAAAATCCTTCGCGAGAATCCATGAAACCAACCTTAAAAAACAGGGAATGTTGGGAATCACTTTCGCCAACGAAGCAGATTATGACAAAATTCAGGAAGATGACACTGTGAACTTCCTGGACCTTGATCAGTTTGCTCCGGGAAAACAGCTGACTTTAGAATTCGTTCACAAAGACGGAACCAAAGACATCATTATGGCCAACCATACCTATAATGACCAACAGATCGACTGGTTCAAGGCAGGCTCTGCCCTTAATCTGATCAAGCAGCAAGAAAAAAATTAATTGTTAGATTATTAATCATAAAAGACGGTTTTCATGGAAGCCGTCTTTTTTGTTTTTATTCCATTAAAATGATTCTATATCAAGATTCCGGCACAACTATAAAAATTCAACAGGAGCGGACTAAAATTCCTCTTTTATAATGAATTACAATGGCTTTAGCAAAAAAAATCTGCTCAATGTCCGAAATCTGCGGGGGAATATTTTAGTAATGATAAAAACGGACCTAAACCTTACAGGTTTGAACAGCCCTTTTCTTTCTATTTCAATCGCTCTAAAAGATTAGCTCTATAACTATCACCAATTGGAATTTCCTGTTCTGCCAACATCAGTTTTTTTGCTCCGATACTTTTGATTTTATCCAGATTGATGATAAAAGATTTATGAATTCTTATAAAATTTTCTGAAAGCTGATTTTCAAGGGATTTCAGGGTATCCAGAACAATATATTCCTGATCTGCAGTCCGGATGTTTACATAATCTTTGATGCTTTCAATATAAAGAATCTCGTTATAATGGATGCGGTGCTGCTGACCTGAAGATTTCACGAAGAAATACGGTTCTTTTTTATTTTCAGAGAACGAAAAACGTTCCTGAGCCTTGATGATGCTTTTATAGAATCTGTCAAAAGTAACGGGCTTCAGCAGATAATCCACCACATGATGTTCGTAGCCTTCCATTGCATATTCCGAATAGGCGGTCGTCAGAATATATTTGTGTGTGTCGCCCATGATCTTCATAAAGCTGATCCCGTTAAGTTCAGGCATCTGAATATCCAGAAAAATAAGATCGCAGCTGTTATTCCGGATATATTCCAGTGCTGTAATGGGATTTTCCGCAGAAAAAACAAGTTCTAAGAAAGGAATCTTCCTCACGTAGTTTTCCAGCAGTGAAATTGCCAGCGGTTCATCATCAACGATAATGCATTTAATGGTTCTCATGCGGGAAAGTTATTTTCAAATCTACGACAAATTCAGATTTATTTTCGCGGATAGATAACTGATAGCTGCCGGGATACAGAATTTCAAGTCTTTTTCTTACATTTTCAATACCTATTCCTGAGAAATCGTCTTTGTACCTGCTGTTCTTAAAATTATGCAGATAGAAATGCAGGGGTCCCTGATCATCAGAAATTTTAAGAATAAAACCTTTATCTCTGAAATCACCATGTTTAAAGGCATTTTCCACAAACGGAACCAGCAGCATCGGTGAGATTCCCTGGTTCGGAAGGGTGATATTTTTTTCAACAGTCAACAGTTCAGGATTTTTTATTCTCAGGCTTTCCAGAGCGATCAGGCTTTCAATATATTCCATTTCTTTTTCCAGCGGAATCACGGGTTTTTCAAGGTCTTTGGTGCTGTATCTCAGCAGGCGGCTCAGTTCTTCTATTGCAGGAAGTGCTTTTTCAGAATTCTGGTAAACCAGTGAGTAAATATTATTTAAGGAATTAAAAATAAAATGCGGATTGATCTGTGTTTTCAGAGCCTGGAGTTCTGCATCTTTCTTTTCGGTCATCAGTTTGTTCTTTTCTGCCTCCATTTCAGAATATAATTTGAAAATACATAAAACCGTACTTACAAAAATGGTAATAAAGCTGAAATAAATATTGTCATAGAAGTAAAAGGCCAGCCCTGTTCCTTCCGCATAATTTCTTATTCCAAAGAAGAGAGGTGTCAGCATCTCTTCTACGGAGTACCGTACTACAACAAAACACAGTATACTGACGAGGTATCCGATAATAAATTTATAGGTTTTATTCAGATCAAAAAATTTCGGTACAATCCAAAAGTAATTAATATAAAAACAGGAAAAATTAGTGATAAAGAAGGTAACCGAAAAAATAATACCGGGCTCGTCCTGTCTCTCTATGCTAAGCCTGAAATCCATCACATCTCTGGTTAAGTACAGAAACCAGAAGAAAAGGTGAAGGTATAAAAGCTGTTTCTTTTTCATAAGATAAAAATAAAGTTTAAAGCAGAGAAATACGGCTGGTTTTCGATAAACCCGGTAAAATTTCCGATGAATTTTTTTTGCCTTATAAAAATCCGGGCTTCATCTAATCGCTATTTTCCCACCTGTTCTTTCCTGATAATTTTGCACAAAAGGTAACGGAGATCCCGACCTGCTGCTATTAAAATTAAATACCATGAAAAAGATAAGTCTTCTTACTTCTGCATTATACAGCCTCTTTCTGTCGGCACAAACTGCGGGTGATACTGTAAAAGTAAAAACCATTGAATCTGTATCGCTGGAAGGAAAGAAAAAAATCATAGAACGAAAGGTAGACCGTCTTGTTTATGATGTTCAGAATTCAATGGTTTCCCAGGGAAGTTCCGGAACTGAAGTTCTGGCGAATACTCCTTTGCTGAAAGTGGATGAGGACAAAGGGCTTCTTTCTATTATAGGAAAAAGCGGAGTTTCAGTGATGGTGAATGACCGGATGCTTAATCTCTCCGGAACGGAACTGATGAACTATCTGAAAAATCTGCGCTCAGAGAATATTGCTAAAATTGAAGTGATCACCACGCCCCCTGCCAAATACGATGCCCAGGAAAACAGCGGAATCATCAATATTGTCCTGAAGAAAAATCAGAATCCGGGATGGAGCGGTTATCTGAATACATATTATAAGCAGACTACATTTGCCGGATCCGGAGGAAGCGCAGGTGTGAATTATCAGAATAAAAAGCTAAAAGCCTCCTTAAAACTCCGCGGCTACGATGAAGACAAACGTTCCGTAGAAAACTACAATGTGATCAGCAACAGATCGTCTAAGAGCAAAGATGAAAGAAAGGATATGAATGACGGACTGGGAGCCAATCTCAGCCTTGATTATGCGCTGGCCGGACAATCAAATATTGGTTTGATCTATGATATTGCCAACGGACATTCCAATATGGATATTACATCTTTCCAGGATTATTTTAACGGTGATGCTCTTATTCTGAGAACCCATACCGATTCCAGGCACCGTTCCACGTCTAAATCCAGAATGCTCAATCTGTATTTCGATCAGAAGTTCGGAGAACATAAATTGAGCCTGGGGGCCAACTATTATGGCAATTTACCCGAAAACAATGTTAATTTTACGACCACAGATCTTTCTGATCATTCGGAGCAGATCGTCAGAAATCTTTCTTCCGTGGATTATAAGATTTATTCGGGGCAGGCAGATCTGTCTTTAAATTTTAAAAAAATCCAGCTGGAAACCGGGCTCAAGTACAGTCAGTTTTCCAACCGTTCAGACATTGGTTATTTTAACCTGACCGGAGGTGATTATGTGATAAATCCGGAGAGAAGTAATCTTTTTGATTATGATGAAAAAAATTATGCCGCATACTTCAGTGCAGGCAAGGATTTCAGCGAAAAGTGGTCTGCAAAACTGGGCTTGCGTTATGAATATGCTGAAACAAACGGATACTCCATCAGTACACAGTCTGAATCTGAAAATAAATATGGGAAACTGTTTCCTTCTGCATATGTTTCTTATAAAGCCAATGACCATAACCAGTTCAGTCTGAATTATTCCAGAAGGATCAACCGTCCGGGGTTCCGGGCTCTGGATCCGTTCAGATGGTATTCTAATCCGTACAGTTATTATGCAGGAAATCCCAGCCTTCTTCCTTCTTTCAATGACAATCTGGAATTCAATTACATCTTTAGGAATAAGTGGTCTGCCAACCTGTATTATCAGAGGTCTACCGGTAATTTTGACCAGATTACATTCCCTGACGGGATCTATATGACCAGTACCTATGAAAACTATTACAATCAGGACAATTACGGGATCAACCTTAATTATACGGATACATTTTTGAAAATGTGGGAAAGCAGCCTTTCCGCTTCATACAGTTACAGCGATACACAGATCACCAGATTCAATGCAACGGTGATGAACGGGAGTTATTTTTACTATTCTTCTAACAATACGTTCCGGCTGAATAAGGAGAAAACCATTTATTTTTTCCTTAATTACTGGCAGTCTCTTCCGTCCAGAGGAGGTAATTCCGCCTCAAAAAGCAATGCGAGCCTAAATGCAGGCTTTAAGCTGAGTCTGATGGACAAAAAGCTTCAGATGAATGTGTCTGTGAATGATATTTTCAGGCAGGCAGGATACCGCGGAAGTGCTTATTTTGAAGATAATGTTCAGACATTTAACAATTACTGGGATGCCAGAAGACTGAATGTAAGTGTGACTTATAATTTTGGAAACCAGAAAGTAAAATCCAATACCCGGGCTGTGGATTTTGAAGAAAAACAAAGGGCTCAGTAAAATTAAAAACTTTTAACCTTCTCTATATAAAAACTGATAACCATGAAAGCTTTTATTAAACGTACAGGTTAAAAGGCGGGAAGCCGGAATCTGCTTTTCGGCATATATAATGACTGAAGCTCCCCCTCTAAAACTTAAATGATAAAAACAAAAACAGTTTCAGATCTTTTATCGATTCCAGCTCCCATTAAACCTCTTAACATCTCCTAATTATGTTCGTTTACATGAGAAAGGACAATTAATATAATTAGTCCTATTTTTACAGTTATTGATAAAATACTTCAGTGAACTTATCTCTGTTCATAAAACACTGAAGTATTTTTTCTACAATTTAAGCCGGTCTTTTAAAATTTCAAGATGTTCATCCGTAAAGTCTAAATGAGTGACAAAGCGTACCAGATTCCGCCCGAAAGAAACGCAGTATACTTCTCTTTCACTAAGCTTGTTTACCAATTCACCGGAAGTGATATGTTCAGGTAATTCTGCCAGTACAATGTTGGTGCTGATGGGATAGATTTTCTCAATCCAGGAATTTGAGGCCAGTATTTTTCCCACTTCTTTTGCCCTGCGATGGTCTTCTTTCAGTAAATCAACATGATGATCAAGAGCATATATTCCTGCTGCGGCTAATCCGCCGGCCTGTCTCCATCCGCCCCCCATAGCTTTTCTGTAACGCCTGGCCTGTGCTATAAAATCTTTTTTACCTAAAAGCAGAGAGCCTACCGGGCAGCCAAGCCCTTTTGAAAGGCATATTGAAATACTGTCAAATGTGTTTCCAAAATCAAGCGGGGTTTCTTCAGTTTCAGCCAAAGCATTGAAAAGCCTTGCCCCGTCTAAATGAAGAATAATACCATTGGCAGTGCATACTTCTTTAATCTTTTCGATTTCATTAAAGTCATAAATACTTCCACCTCCTTTATTTACGGTATTTTCCAGAGAAACCATTCTTGTGACGGGCTGGTGAACATCATTGGCATTATTAATGTTTTCCTCTACCATTTTAGCCGTTATTCTTCCCAGATTACCGTCAAGCGTTCTTACCGATGAAAAAGCGTTCATAGCAATTCCGCCGCCTTCATATAAATAAATATGGGAAAGCTTATCACATATGACCTCATCACCTGGTTTTGTGTGCACTTTTATGGCAAGCTGGTTGGTCATGGTTCCCGTAGGACAGAATAGTGCTGCTTCCATTCCGAAAAGACGGGCGGCTTTCTGTTCCAGTTCATTTACAGAAGGGTCTTCCCCATATACATCATCTCCTAATAATGCTGTATCCATCACTACTTTCATTTCCTTAGTCGGTAAAGTGAGTGTATCACTTCTTAAATCGATTTTCATTTTTTTACTAATTATGTTTAAGGTTTAAATAATCATACCGGACGAATTGTAAATTTCAGACTTCAACCTAATAAGATTTTTTTCAGATATAATTGTCTATATCATAATTGTCTATATCATAAAAGTACGATATTTATTAAAAAAACATTGTATCGGACGGGAAATCCGATACAATGAGATTTATTTCGCTTTATGTAATTTTTTGATTAAATAAATCAATATTTTTTAATTAAAACACTACTAATTATTAATCAATAGGAATCGCATACAAATAATTTTCAAGATAACTGGAACTGAACGTATAATATCCACTCGGTTTCTGTTCTATCATTACATATAATGTCTGAGAGGCTGCTGTCACTTCTATTATAGAACTTCCGGCAATGGAGCCTATTCGCGTAGGGTTAGGAGTATTGGAATTGAGCATCCCCCCATAAGCCGTATTAGAACCGGCAGGTCCTAAATGAGTAAAATTATTCTGTTCCAAAGCCATAAAATTAGATGGATTGGTTGATAAATAAGTACGCAACCAATAGCTGACTCTAGGCCCGCTACCTGCTGAAGTACCACCAATATTGGTAAATGTGAAACAATTATTTACAATCCATTTTCCCTCAGGTAAAGTAATAGAGAAACCACTGTAATTATACAGACGTGAAGTTTGACCTGCCTGTCCCGAATCAAATGTTACCACGGAGGTTGGCAGGGTTCCTCTTACATTAGGTCTTAAAATCGCAGGTAAAACCCACCTCGCCTGTCCGTCACTTCTGCTCACTAATATTTTACTGTTTCCCTCTGTACCGTCTGTAATTTTTATTTTTCCGTTAACATGCAGTTTGTTATCCGGATTTAATATCCCTATTCCAACATTTCCTGTTGAGTTTTTTACTACAAAATCGTCATTCTCCTGTATCACGGGGCTATTATTTTTCATAGCATCTACATGAAAAATTCCCTGTGGATTATCTGTCTGAATGCCAACCTGTCCGAAAAACAGAGAACTAAATAATAGAGTAAATATTGATATATAATGTGTTTTCATGTTTCTAATATTTATTATCTCTATTAATTAATAGGAATTGCATAAAAATAGTTTTCCGGTAAACCGGCATTGAATCTGTAACTGTTTGTTGGCGACCTGTTCTCTAATAACAGATAGATAAGTACCCCGCCAGGTTTTTTTACATCGATCAAAGATCCCCCGGAGATAAAGCCATACCTTGTTCCATTAAAATTCACTGAACTTCCTAATATCAGGCCTGCATATGCAGTCCCTGTCCCTGCAGGCCCCAGCTGAACAAAATCAGGTGAACTCACAACAGCAGTTGGGCTGGTAGAAAGATATGCATGCTGCCAAAACGTAGCAGTCGTATTTCCTATATTGTCAAAAGAAATTCCTGCGTTGATTACCCATTTTCCTTCCGGAACGAAAATAGTAACCCCTGAGTTTATTGGGTTGTTCTGTCCGTCTCCGGTAGTATTGGTACCATTAGGAGTTGCTAAAACAGCATTGGTGTAATTGCCCAAAACAGTTGATCTGTATACTCCGGGAGCAGTCCATGTTCCAACCCCGTTGTCATCACTGGTTAATACTCTTCCCGCCGCCTGGGAACCGTCTACTATTTTTATCGCTCCACTGGTTTCACTATTAATATGAAGTTTTGCAGTAGGGGTACTCGTTCCGATACCTACATTTCCGGAAGGGGTAACAGTAAAGTCGTTAAGCTGCTGTGTTGCGCTGGGATTGTCCGGTGCAACCGGATTGTCTTTCCCGGCATCTACGTGGAAGGTTCCTTTAGGATTAGTTGTATTGATGCCTACCTGGGCGTAAGCTGTACCATTCAAAGCAATGAATGAGAGGATTAATAAATGTTTTTTCATTATAAATTTATTCTAATAATTGTGACATAAACAAATATACTTTTATCTGTTGATGCAAACAATCACTTTGTGTTAATTAAATACTAAACATAAAATAATATCACTAAATAATCTGATAAATATTGACCTGTTGCTTATATGAAATTATTAATATAATATTATTTTATCTTCTTAAATGCAAATCTAAACTGTCCGATCATTGAGGATTTATCATTCTGTTTTCAATGTGAACAGTAACATTCTGCAGTTCTCACTTATTTATTGAAACCCTTTTGTTTTCAGAATTTTTTTAAGTAAATAGGTTTAGATCACTTTTTGTTGAACTAATTTTCATCATTTGTGTTTAATTTTTTTTGCAAAATTATTTTTTTTAGTATTCTTAAAAAATAATGGATATCTATTATTTTTTTAAAAAATTATTTTTTAGACCTTCCAGAAACTTTTGAATACCCGGACTTTACCTTTCCGAACACGTACTCATCCAACGGTAAAAAAACTTATTACTGCCTTTCCAGGCTCCTGTCTTTTAAAATATCAAACCCCTGATATTCTGAATACTTACGTTTTTTCTTATTTAAACCTTAAATTATTAAACTAAAAACTTTATCTTTAAATGGCCATAGTTTCAGGAAATTTTACGGTTTAACCGGACATTTTCTGCCTAAAAACCTATCAACTTAATTACATCTAATTATATGGAAAGAAAAAAAATAAATTCTATGAGTGTGCAGGAATTTATGGAGAAAAACAAATCACACAAAACTCTTGAGGATCATGATTATGTTGAATTATTTTCCCATGTGATTTCTATGGCTAAAACCTATGCGGTGGGTCCTTATTTTTACATTAAAACAAGTAATGCAGAGCATAAAGCAAAAGAGCTGAGTAGTAATATTACTGAAATGACTCCTTTTTCAGAAGAAGAATGGTTCTGTAATGATCTTTCCTATTTTTCATCAGCATTTCATCCTGAAGATCTTGAATATGTTTTATCAGCGACTACCTTAACAAAAGAAATATATTTCAATGCGAGTGAGGTATCACGTAATAACCTGAAATTTAACATTTATACAAGATATAAAAATAAAAACAACGAATACAGGTGGGTAATACTGCAATCGCACTTCTATGTTAATAAATACCAGGAAATTGAAAGTGTGCTGTATATGTTCTACGACTTATCCCATATTTCAGTAACAAGTGTACCGCTGCTTACTGTCACAAATTATAATAATAATACGCTGGAATATTATAAACACATAGAGGACAAAATTCAAAAGATTGACGTCAAAATTCCTACGATCACCAAGCGGGAAAAAGAAATTTTAAAATTAATGATTCAGGGGTTCAATTCTCCCGAAATTTCTCAGAAATTATCTATTTCCTACACTACGGTTGAGAATCACAGACAGAACTTAAGAAGGAAAACCGAAACCAGAACCTCTTCAGAACTGGTTGCTTTTGTTTTGAAGTACAATTTGTTGCACATGTAGGCATAGGAACAGAACATGTTTCATAATGACAGCAGTCTGGTTAAATAACTATTTCTGAAAATAAAATTATTTAAGCAGGTGTAACAAATTTTATTTTTTAGCGTCTAACCGGATAGTAGTAAAAAACATTATGAAAAAAACTTTATTCGCTATATCGCTGATAAGCTCTCTGTTTGCTTTTTCTCAGGAAAAGAACAATACCTCGAAAGAAAAACAGATTGAAGGGATTGTGATCACCAAAACTAAAAAAGCCATCGAACAGAAGGCAGACCGTACTATTTTTGATTTCTCGGAACAGCCGCAGCTGAATACAGGAAACGTTCTTGAAGGCATAAAAAAGCTTCCGGGACTGGTTTCTACGGATATTGCCGGAATGATGTATCAGGGGAAAATGCTGGATGTCTACCTGAACGGCCGCCCTTTAAACATCACCTCTAATGAGCTGAATTCGTTTCTTGAAGGAATGCCTGCCAATTCCGTAGACAGAATTGAAGTGATTACACAGCCGGGAGCAGAATTTCCGGCTACTTCCGGAGGCGCAATCATGAATATCATTACGAATAAAAATGCCAATAAGTATTTAACAGCTACCTATTCCGGAAACTATTCATTCTCTGATTATGATAAATACAGAAGCCGGACGAGTAATTCCCTGAATCTGAATGCGAGAAATAAGTATTTCGGGTGGCAGCTGAACGTAGGCCAGAACTATCGTGAAAATATGATGATAAACCAGCAGGATGAGCTGCTGAGCAGTAATACGGACAGGGTAAGCCGCGGTTATTTTGCAAAAGCCGGTGTTACCTTTGATCTGGGTATGGACAGGCTATTGCTGAACTACGACATTTATCACAACAATAATGATAATTATACCTTAAGCAGCGGATTTGCAACGAAAATAATTCCGGATATAACCAATCCAAATGGATATTACCTGAAAGATTATACGTTTAATAATAATTTTGACGCTTCGAATTCCAATAATGTAAGACAGGAAGCCGTGGTTACCTACCAGAAGCGTTTTGATGACAAATCTAAAAAGCTGGATTTCCAGTTCGGCTTTACCAAATCGGATAATAAATTCAACCAGGACAATATCCTGAGATATGAGTCCTTTACCGACGGACAGCCTGTGGGCAACCCTACGGGAAATATCCTGAACAACAGCACAGACATGAGAATTGCGAACTTTAAAGTGGATTATTCGCAACCGATTAAACTGATGGACGGAGGTAAGGTAAGCTTCGGAGGTTTATATGAAAAAATGGACTTCGATACGGAAAGCAGAGGTATCACCAACCTTGAGTACCAGAGACAGACTGCTTCCACCTATCTTGAATTCCAGGCCAAGCTGAAAAAATTCGACTTCATCCTGGGTGGACGTGCCGAAAATTATGATATTTCCGGAACAACAAGAGTATACAGTTCGCAGAACGGCCTGACAGAAGCTGCTCTTCTTCCTTTCAATAAATTCAAATTCTTCCCGAACGCCAGTGTACAGTACAACCTGATGAACCAGGTGTATGTAGCTGCCAATTATAACAAGAAAATCAGCCTTCCGAGTATTTCTGCCCTGAACCCGAACAACACGACATTCGGAGGACCTAACACACAGATCAACGGTAACCCGAATCTTCAGCCTACGATATTTGATAATTACGAGGTGAAAGTTTCCGCTTTTGACTATGCTTTCATCGGATACAGTGTAAGTTCGGCAAAAAATCAGGTAGCACAGCTTATCATGAGGGACGGAAAAAACCTGTATAATCAGCAGGTGAATATTTCCAATATGAGAATCCATAATTTCAATGTAGGTCTTCCGATTCCGTTTATGGTTTTCAGCAAACCTCTGAGTGAGATTATGAAATTCAACTTCAATCCGGACAAGATCAACTTTATGTATCTTTATGCGGGTTATCAGAAGCATGAAATCGATGGTCTGAACAATAAAGGTTTCTGGATTTTCAATGTGATGACGCAGCTGATTCTTCCGAAAGAAATAACGTTAAATGCCAATTACAGCTATTTAACCCCAAAAGGAAGTTATTTTTATTTTACCGCAGACAAGCCATTCAACAATTCTCTGAACCTGACCCTGACCAAGAAGTTTATGGATAAGCGTTTAACGGTTTCATTATTTGCGAATGATATTTTCAACTCCCAGGTAATGCAGGCCCATTCCAGCCCGCTGCAGGGAATGCCGGTAACCATCCGTTCTAAAAATGATACCAGAAATTTCGGAATCTCGATCAATTATAAGATTCCTACCAAAAACAAACTGGCAAAAGAGGATCCTAATATCCTGAATCAAAACAAAAAAGAAGAAAGCGGAGGAGTAATGCAGACCCCGCAATAAAGATTTATAAAGGCAGTACAATCGTTACTGCCTTTTTATTTTTAAGGGTATCAAAGAATTATATTTCGTCATATTTACGGAGTTTATAAGTGAGTGTTATGAGGTGCTGAGGAAAGAAATTACAGTATTTTATTCCATTAAAAATCTACGGTCTGGAATCTCCAGTTCAATGTATCCACTAAGGTAAGCTGATTTAAACTCACCGGGAGATCTGCAATAACTTTCAAAGCCTGAATAGCCATCATACTGCCTATTATGCCGGGTAATGCTCCTAAAACCCCAAGACTGTCACAATCCGGAATATCCTCATCAAAGGGAGGCTCGGGAAACAGGTGCCTAAGATTTTTACTGCCATTATGATTAAATACCGCCGTCTGTCCCGAAAACCCGGAAATACTGCCAAACACCAGAGTTTTTTTCAGTTTTACGCATATATCATTAACCAGGTACCTTGTTGAGAAATTATCTGATCCGTCAATAATAATATCGTATTGGCAAAGAATTTCTCCGGCATTTACTTCATTTATTTTTTCCTTAATTCCTATACATTTAACCTGATGATTAAGCTTTTTTACAAACTGTTCCGCGCTGGTAACTTTAAGGGTTCCCACAGTATTTTCGTTATGAATGATTTGGCGGTTCAGATTATGCAGCTCCACCTCATCAAAATCCGCAATCCCGAGAGTTCCTACTCCGGCTGCTGCCAGATACTGAATAACAGGGCTTCCCAAACCTCCGGCTCCTATCACAAGAACTTTGGAACTCCGTATTTTTTTCTGCCCATCCAAACCGATCTCTTCTATAAATATCTGCCGGCTGTACCGCTCAAAAATATCTTCCTTTTTCATGTTCAACCTCTATAACTGCTGTAAACGGAATCCCAGTCTTTCATTACCGGATCATATCCCGCTTTTTTTATTATATTCCTGATCTCTTCCATGCTTCGCTCATCGCTGGTCTCAAACTGTTCCAGAGATTCTTTATCCACAGCGTAACCACCGGGGTTTGTTTTGGAACCGGCACTCATCGCCGTTGCTCCCAGGGAAATAATATGGTTTCTGAATGTCTCGTTTTCACGGGTGGATATGGAAATTTCAAGGTCTTCATTCCAGATCCTGTAAGCACAGATCAGCTGGAGCAGATCTCTGTCTTCCATGATAAAATTGGGTTCAATGATCCCTTCTGCCGGCCTGAGTCTGGGAAAAGAAACAGAAAACCGGCTCTTCCAGTATATTTTCTGTAAATAATCAATATGAAGGGCATTAAAAAAACTGTCCACCCGCCAGTCTTCCAGACCAAGCAGGACCCCAAGCCCGATTTTATGGATTCCCGCTCTTCCGATTCTGTCAGGGGTCTCCAGCCGGAAATGAAAGTTTGATTTTTTGCCTTTAGGATGATATTCTTTATACACTTCCCGGTGATACGTTTCCTGATAAACCAGCACAGAATGTACCCCTTCCTGATGCAGTACCGAATATTCCTCTTCCGAGAGCGGCTGTACTTCAACCGAAATATTGGCAAAATGAGGTCTGAGCAGCCTCACTGCATTCCGGAAATACGGAACACCTACTGTTTTGTTCGCCTCACCGCTTACCAGCAGAACATGGTTTACTCCCATAGATTTTAAAACGGAAGCTTCGACCATTATCTCGGTATCCGAAAGTGTTTTTCTCCTCAGCGGGTTATCAAGACTGAAGCCGCAGTAGGTACAGATATTCTGGCATTCATTGCTGAGATACATCGGTGCGTATAGCTGAATCGTTTTACCGAAACGTTTTTGGGTAGCCATCCTGGCCATTTTCGCCATCAGCTCAAGTTTTTCAGCAGCGGCAGAAGACAGCAGATTCAGAAAATCATCCGGTGTTTTATGCTTTTTCTGAAGGCTCTTCAGTACATCGGACAGCGTTACACTTTCCAGCTTTGCTTTTACCTCATCCCAGTGATAAGCTTCAAAAGTATCTTTAAAACTGCTCATTCTCCTGTATTATCCGAATAAAAAAGACGTTAACGGGCTGGAAGCTTCCGCATGATCCGTAACGGCACCCAATCCGGATTCAAAAGCTCTTCTTCCTGCAATGACTCCTTCTTTAAAGGCAACAGCCATATTCACCGGATTTCCCGCCACAGCAATTGCTGTATTTACCAACACCGCATCCGCTCCCATTTCCATTGCTTTGGCGGCATCCGATGGCGCTCCTATTCCCGCGTCTACCACCACAGGCACCTTAGTCTGACTGATGATGATTTCAAGAAAATCAAGTGTTCTCAGCCCTTTATTGGTTCCGATAGGAGCCCCCAAAGGCATGACCACAGCAGTTCCTGCATCTTCAAGACGTTTGCACAGTACCGGATCAGCATGAATATAAGGCATGACCACAAACCCCAGTTTTGCAAGCTCTTCGGTAGCGTAAAGAGTTTCTACCGGATCGGGAAGAAGGTATTTCGGATCGGGATGAATTTCGAGTTTTACCCAGTTGGTTTCCAGAGCCTCTCTGGCGAGCTGGGCTGCCAATACCGCTTCTTTAGCAGTTCTTGCCCCTGAAGTATTGGGGAGCAGATGCACACGGGTATTTTTCAGTGAATCCAGCAAACCGTCTTCCTCAGCCTGGGAATCGATCCGCTTCAGAGCCATCGTCACCATATTGGTCTCCGATGCCGTAACGGATGCTGCCATTTCTCTGAGATCACCGAATTTACCCGTTCCCAGAAACAGTCTTGATTCAAATATCCTGTCTGCTATTATTAATTTCTGATTATCCATATTTTACTGTTTATTTTTTCTAAAGTTATATTCCGCTGATAGTGTTGTTAATGATCATTAACCGAAATCTTTCGTTCAAAACAATTATTTCAGATCACTGCTTTTTTAAACTCCCGAATCAGTGCCGGCTGACCGGTAATCACTCCTGATACCGCAACGCCATAGATCCCGATCTGCCGTAAGGGCAAAACGTCTTCAAGGGTGACACTGCCAATGGCAAAGATCTTCGGAATCTCCAATGCTTTTTCCTCCAGATTTTTAATAATTTCCCGGTACCCTTCAAAGCCAAGAACAGGACTCAGTTTTTCTTTGGTAGCTGTAAACCTCAGCGGCCCCAGACCAATATAGTCACACGACTCATTCATTCTCTGAAGAACATTATGGATGGTATTGGCTGTCCCTCCTATTATTCTATGATCGCCCAAAATCAGCCTTGCTTCCTCAGTTGAGGTATCATTAAGCCCTAAATGAACGCCATCTGCATCGGCTTCTTTCGCCAATTGAATATGATCATTGATAATAAGGACGGCCCCATATTCTGAACACAGCTTTCTTGAAACTTCACAAAGCCGGGCCAGCTCATTTTGCGGAGCATTTTTCCACCGGACCTGAATCCACTGTATTCCGTTATCCAGAGCATTTTGTATATTAAACTCCTGTTCTTTCCGGGTATTCCCCTGTGATATGTACTGTAATTTCTCCATTGTTAATTTCTTTACACCGATTACAAAAGAAAATTTAGTTGGCATTTTTCAAAGACCTGTAAAGGATGTTTACTTTCCCAGACCGCACCCAACAAAGCCACTCCGTCTACTTTATGGCCTGATATTTCACGGATATTATTTTCATTGATCCCTCCCAGCGCAATCAGTTTTACATCAGGATTATTTCTATGGGATATTTCATGAATGATTTCCGTATTTTCACCATATCCTTTTTTTGAAATACTTGGAAAAACCGGGCTGATAAAAGCATATTCCCATTCTTTCCCCAGCTCATTGTACGTTTCAATATCATGAACGGATGTTGAAACGGTACCCTTACCGGTGTACCGTTCATAGTCTCCGTTCTTCCCGGCCTCTTCCCTGAAGTGAAAACGTGAAATTCCATAATCATCGGCTACTTCATAATGACTGTGCAATACCAGCTGAGGATAAAAAGAGGCATCAATCCTGTCAAGAAACCCGATCAGCTCATTTCTGCCGGTCAAAGGTTTCCGGATATGAAGCAGGCTCAGCCCGCTCCGGAACAATTGATTGATCGTTTCCGCTTCATCAGGAATGATCAGTTCAGGAGTGATAACTACGATCATATATAAATTTCTTTTCCTTTTTCTATAAACTCCTGTGATTTACCCAGCATTCCTTTTTCAGCAGATTCCCTGATCTCCTGGGTAATTTTCATGGAACAGAATTTAGGACCGCACATGGAACAGAAGTGGGCAATCTTTGCACCTTCTGCCGGAAGGGTTTCGTCGTGATATGCTCTGGCGGTATCCGGATCTAATGAAAGATTGAACTGATCTTCCCAGCGGAACTCAAATCTTGCTTTGCTCAATGCATTATCCCTGTACTGTGCGCCGGGATGCCCTTTTGCCAGATCAGCTGCATGAGCTGCCAGTTTATAGGTAATTACCCCATCTTTCACATCTTTTTTATTGGGAAGTCCCAGATGTTCCTTTGGTGTTACATAACACAGCATGGCACAGCCGAACCACCCTATCATCGCTGCTCCGATTCCGGAAGTGATGTGGTCATAACCCGGAGCAATGTCTGTGGTAAGCGGTCCTAATGTATAGAACGGCGCTTCATGGCATTCTTTAAGCTGCTTATCCATATTCTCTCTGATCATATGCATCGGAACATGGCCGGGACCTTCAATCATCACCTGTACATTATGTTTCCACGCAATTTTCGTTAGTTCCCCTAAAGTTTCCAGTTCGGCAAACTGCGCGGCATCATTGGCATCTGCAATCGATCCGGGGCGGAGACCGTCGCCGAGAGAAAAAGCAACATCATATTTCTTCATGATCTCACAGATCTCTTCAAAATGAGTATACAGGAAGTTCTCCTGATGATGGTAAAGACACCATTTAGCCATAATGGAACCGCCTCTTGAAACAATTCCTGTCACCCTGTTAACGGTTAAATGAATGTATCTCAGTAACACCCCTGCATGAATGGTAAAATAAGACACGCCCTGCTCTGCCTGCTCAATCAGAGTATCTTTAAAGATCTCCCACGTCAGGTTCTCAGGAATTCCCTTTACTTTTTCCAGTGCCTGATAAATAGGAACTGTCCCAATAGGAACCGGACTGTTTCTGATGATCCATTCCCTGGTTTCATGAATATTTTTTCCCGTGGAAAGATCCATAATGGTATCTGCTCCCCAGCGGCATGCCCATACTGCTTTTTCAACCTCTTCTTCAATGCTTGACGAAACAGCACTGTTTCCGATATTGGCATTGATCTTAACCAGAAAATTCCGTCCGATAATCATAGGTTCACTTTCCGGATGGTTGATATTGTTTGGAATAATTGCCCTTCCTGCTGCGATTTCATCTCTTACAAATTCCGGGGTAATTTTATTTTTGGGAGTATTCGCTCCGAAACTGTTTCCCGGATGCTGAAACGCCATTTCTTTTGAGACGGATTCCAGCTGCCCGATCTTCTGGTTTTCGCGGATTGCGACATATTCCATTTCAGGGGTGATGATGCCCTGCTTTGCATAATAAAGCTGAGTCACCTCTTTTCCCTCCCTTGCAACTTTAGGGTTATGGTTATAGGAAAAGCGCAGTTCATCAAGACCTGGATCTGCAAGACGGGCTTTACCGTATTCTGATGTGATACTGTCCAGAATCTCAACATCTTCCCTGTCAAGAATCCACTGCTCCCGGATTCTCGGCAATCCTTTCAGAATATTAATTTCTGAACTTTCGTCTGTATAGGGACCCGAAGTATCGTAAACCGTTACCGGGGGATTACTTTCCAGAGTACCGTTACTGAGTTTTGTAGGACTTAGCTGAATTTCGCGCATGGCAACCTTTACAGGATGCACTGTACCTTCAACATAGATTTTTTTAGAGTTCGGAAAAGGCGAACGTGTGATTGAATGAGCCATAAGTGTATTTTATTAGCCGCCCTGAGCAGCAGTGATGATTAATATTGAATCTTTATCGCTGAGAATAGTCTCTGCCCAGGCAGACAGCGGAATAATACGGTTATTGAGCGCTACGGCAATCCCTTTTTTCTTTCCGGGTAATTCCAAAGCGATGAGTGCTTCCAGATTTTCAGGAAGTATGGCAAATGTTTTTCGGGTGTGGTTGATTGTAAGTTCCATTCCTAATAATTTAAATACACTTTAGGAATGGCCGTTATTGTACAATAGAATGTACAGCAAAAGTCACCTACTTTTCCCTACGCTGGTATGATCCAGATCAGGTTCAAAGGGTAAAGTCTCAGTCTGTTGTTTACAGACACCCCTAAAGTATGGGACGAAGTTAGTTATTTTTTTCAGAACGGGCAAAATTAGTCTGCAAACAAAAAAAGCGATGGAATCCCACCGCTTTCTGTATTGAATATTATTTTTTTATTATTTCTTAATGATTTTATGAGCCGATTTTGTTCCGTCTTTATATTGAACATTAAGAATATATAATCCTGTCTTAAGCTCTGATAAATTGATTTCTGAAGAAACATTGTCTACCGTTCTGATCATTCTTCCTGAAATATCCGTCACAGAAACGGATTTCACTTTTTCTATATCAGAAATAGTGATCACATCACTGAATGGGTTCGGATAAACTTTCAGAGGATCTTTTTTAGCCACTTCTGAAGTTCCCAAAGTTTGGGGTTCATAAGAAATGTTATCGATAGAAAGGCTTCTGGCAGGTGTTCCCGGATTTTTCAGAGCCAGTTGAGTTACCCCTGCCGGTAAAGCCGGAATATCAAAAGAAAATGGATATACAGTATTGGTACTGGCAACACTAAAGGTTGTTAATTCAACAAAATTACCCGAGGTATCAAGATAACCGATCTGAAGAATACCTCCCGCAGTTACAGAAGCAAGTGCATCAAATTTCAGTTTGTAGTTTCCCGACTGAAGTGTACTCATTGCAGGAAGTGCAACATAGGCAACATAAGTAGTTCCTGATGTCCATAAATACAGGGTATTACTTCCTGTAATAGTAGTACTATTTGAAATATGTCCTCCCGTAGTCGTTCCCAGATTAGTCCAGCAGACAGGTAAAACACCTGCAACTCCATTCTGGGTACCTTGATAGCCATCGAATCCTTCAAAATAAGATCCGGGAAGAGCATCACATTGCGTTGCAAAACTTGTGACCGGAGACCAGTTGCTTTTGTCCGTGGGGCTACAAACTGATCTTATCCATACAAAATAGTTGGTACCCGGCTGCAAGAATAAATCTGCAGAAAGCCCGGTAATACCTGTTTGGCTAGGTGGTGTCGAAGAATTGGGAGCTGTATTGGAAGTTGAATAATAGAGGTCATATCCATTGCCAGGAGGAGTAGATGATACAGTCCAGTTTACGGTAGCTGTTGTGGTGGTTATTCCTGTTACCGTGATTCCTGAAGGCGCGAAACAGGTTGGCGGCGTCCAGGTATAGGTTAATCCCTCTGTTGGCATTCCGGGAACAGTATTTGAAGTGTTAAATGACTGACTGCTGCTGTTTGAACTTCCTGTTGTAGAATTGATAAATTCCAGAGATGAGGCATTAAGTCTGTTATTAAAATCGCTGTTTGAACTCCCCCTCAGCCCGATCTGAACAGTTGAGAAAACGGCAGTATCCCCTACTAAAAATGCTCCGCTGCTGTATGTTGTTTTGATTACATTGGACGTTTCCTGCAAAATAATCTGAAAGGAGAAAACATAGGCAGAAGTTATTGAAGTACTGTAAGAAGGCCTGAAATCTTTCCACTGTATCACTACTTCCCGGTTAGGAGCCGTTCCTCTGACATCCCAACTGATATTTCCGGTTGTACTACCGATATCGAATACACTATTAAGGTCTTTTCCCCAGGCAGAAATAGCCCCACTATATCCGGTAGTGGCAGATATAGGTGAATATGTACTGCTGGAAGGAGCTGTTGACCCAAAGGTCACAAAACCGTTTGTGGAGACATTAAGGGAATTATAGGCAGTTCCGTTAAAAGTAAAATCAAAAGGCAGGCTAACCGGATAAATAGAATCATCAAGGCTTGTAGAGGATGTATTCCCTGTGGCTTCCGCTAAAACAGTCCCTGAAATAGGAGTATATGCTCCTGATGATTGGGAAAACATATAGCTATTTACCTGCGCTTGATTCATGGCGGTACCTCCAAGTAAGGCAGCCAATCCCAATAAAGTACTCTTTAAATAATTTGTTTTTTCTTTACGTTGAGAAAAAAACTGATAAAAATGTTCCATAATAAATTATATTTAATTACAACTAATATACATTTTTTTATTAATGTTGTAACAAAAAATAAAATTTATTAAAAATAAAATAACAAAGTTAAATAAAATTAAAATTATAAACAATAATCATATTTAAATAAAATAAAATACTACGGATGAACCAAAAAAAAGAAATCCCGCAGATACTGCAGGATTTTTATTCTAGTCTTCACAAGCTCTCCAGACGGCATCATTCTGCGGAACGGGAGCCGTAATTTCAACTTTCTCTTTAATTACCGGATGGATAAACTCCAGTTTTCTTGCATGAAGATTAATACCGCCATCAGGATTGGAACGGGGAGAACCATATTTGAGATCTCCTTTAATGGGAACCCCTGTTTTGGAAAGCTGGGCCCGGATCTGATGGTGCCTGCCGGTTTCAAGATCAATTTCAAGAAGCATATAGTTATCCAGTGTTTTGACCACATGATACGTCAGAATTGCTTCCTTGGCCCCTACCGTTGCTTTGGGAAATACAATTGCTTTATTGTTTTTCTCGTTTTTCTTTAAATAATGAACCAGTCTTTGGGTTTGCGGGATCATTTCTTTCCCCACTACCGCCCAGTAAGTCTTTTTAATCTCCCTGTTTTTTACCATCTGGGTAAGGCGGGACAGCGCTTTGGACGTTTTGGCATAGATCACCAAGCCCGAGGTAGGTCGGTCTATACGGTGCACAAGGCCGAGGAACACATTCCCCGGCTTGTTATCTCTTTTTTTTATAAAATTTTTGATGGTCTCCAGTAATGATTCATCACCGGTTTTATCACCCTGTACCAGTTGCCCGACTTTTTTATTCACCACCAGTAGATGGTTATCTTCATACACAATCTGCTCCTCCATGATCTTATTTATCGGGGTCTGTTGGTCAGTGAAAGAATAATTCCCCCTAAAAGCCCCAGCGTTTTAATGAATGAAAGTTTTGAGCCTTCCGGTAAAAATGCCCCCACAACACAGATGAGCGCAGCAGCATACATGGCATAGGACAGGTTTTTGTTCAAAAACAAAGGTGCCTGAATAAAGAAACTGGCTCCCATGAGCACATAAAATATTTTTCTGGAAAGAAGTTCGTTGATTGCCGGGGAAAACAGATTGAACCAGCCTACTGCAAGACATATAAGTGCTGCAATTGACAACATTCCCTGGAGTGATTTCTGTTGACTGTTCATAGATTAATAACTTTCATTCTCATTTGGAAATTCAATACTCTTTACATCTTTCACATATTGGGATACTGCTCCCGTAATTTCAGTGTAAAGGTCGAGATATCTTCTCAGGAATTTAGGACTGAATCCTTTGTTCATCCCTACCATATCATGATATACCAGAACCTGCCCGTCACAGTCTGCACCGGCACCGATTCCGATAGTTGGGATAGAAATGCTTTCCGTTACTTTTTTAGCCAGCTCAGCCGGAATTTTTTCCAGAACAATAGAAAAACATCCTAATTTTTCTAAGAGCTGTGCATCTTCGATCAGTTTTTCAGCTTCTGCCTCTTCTTTTGCTCTTACTTTATAGGTTCCGAATTTATAGATAGACTGCGGAGTTAATCCCAGATGCCCCATCACGGGAATTCCGGCATTGATGATTTTTTTGATCGATTTGGAAATTTCTTTTCCACCCTCAATCTTCACAGCGTGTGCTCCGCCTTCTTTCATCATTCTTACCGCAGATTCCAATGCTTTTTCAGGATTGCTCTGATAAGTTCCGAAAGGCAGGTCTGCTACAACCAAAGCCCTGTCAGTTCCTCTTACCACACTTTGAGCGTGATAAATCATCTGATCCAGGGTAATAGGCAATGTAGTTTCAAAACCAGCCATTACATTGGCAGCCGAGTCTCCGATCAGGATGGCATCCACTCCTCCTGCATCTACCATTTTTGCTGTGGTAAAATCGTAAGCGGTAAGCATGGTTATTTTTTCCTTGTCGAATTTCATTTTACGCAAGGTTTCTGTGGTAACTTTTTTAATTTCAGAATGAACAGACATAATGTATCTATTTTTAAAAGTTAAAAAGTCGGCTTGCGCCGACTTAAATTTTTGTATGATTTTTATAAAACTACGTGACCCAGTTTCATGAGTTTGTCGTGATTCAGGATTTTGATATTTCTGCCGTCTACCTCGATGAGACTGTCTCCTTTAAATTCGGAGATCAGACGGATGGCACTTTCGGTAGCCGTTCCGATAATGTTGGCAATCTCTTCTCTTGTTAAAGAAATTTTGATGAACCCTTCAGGATCAACTCCCAGTTTCTGCTCCAGTAACAGCAATATTTCCGCCAGTCTTTCCCGAACGGTTTTCTGGGCAAGGAAAGTGATGGTATTGGAAGATTCTCCCAGTTCGTAAGCGATTTTCTGAAGCATAACAAAAGACAGCTGCGGATCTACCTCAAGAAGATACATGAAGATGTCTGCAGGAAGGAAAATGCATTCAATATCCGTCATAGCCTCAGCCTTTGCCTGGAAATTTTCCCCGCAAAGCAATGAACGATAGCCGATGATGTCCCCCTCTTTGATAAACCGTAAGATCTGGTCTTTTCCGAAAGCTCCTGATTTGGATAATTTAGCGGCTCCTTTTTCAAGAACGAAAACACCTCTCGGCGTTTCTCCATCTTCGAAAATGGTATCATGTTTCTGAAAACTCAGTCTTTTTTTGCCGTTAATATATTTTTCAAAATCTGCACTGGAAAGTCTTTCCTTAAAAGATTTATCATTAAAAACCCTGGCGAACCTCTCTTCAATTGCAATCTGTTGTTCCTGCGACATTTTATATGACATTTATCACAAAAATAGAACTTTTTAACTCGATAAACAAAAAAAATTGTTATAATTTTGTAGTTCAATATTTTAGGGAGGTGAGCGAGAACTGTTTTCATTGTGGTCAAGGTATAGAAAAAGAGAGAATTCTGTTTGATGAAAAGACTTTCTGCTGCAACGGCTGCAAGTCTGTATACGAGATTCTGAATACCAACAATTTAAGTAATTTTTATGAACTTAACAAGAGGGCAGGAATCCGTCCGAGCGACGAAAGTTCTTCACAGTTTGATTATCTTGACACTCCGGAGATCTTCGAAAAGGTTACCGATTTCTCTGAAGGAAACACCAGCCTTGTCACTTTCAAAATCCCCGTAATTCACTGTTCATCATGCATATGGCTACTGGAAAGTCTTCATACCCTGAATAAGAACATCAATTACTCTCAGGTTAATTTCACCCGTAAGACCTTACAGATCTCGTTCAATCATAACGACTTCAAATTAAGCGAACTAGCTAATTTTTTAACGAATTTAGGATACAAACCCGTCATCAGCCTTGAGACCGCAGATAAAAATGTGGATCATCTCGATAAATCGCTGCTGGTAAAATTTGCAATTGCCGGATTTGCATTCGGAAACGGAATGTTCCTGGCATTCCCCGAATATGTGGGCGGAGAAGATTACTGGATGGAACATTACAAAGGGCTTTTCAGAGTACTGATGTTTCTTCTGGCCTGTCCTGTTGTTTTCTATTCAGCCTCGGATTATTACAAATCCGCATGGTACGGACTGAAGAACGGAATTGTAAACATTGACGTTCCCATCGTTCTTGGCATCTTTGTTTTATTTGGAAGAAGCATCTATGAAGTGGCCACCGATTACGGCCCGGGATACTTTGATACCTTGTGCGGACTTCTCTTCTTCATGCTGATGGGTAAGATTTTCCAGAAAAGAACATACAGCGCGCTTTCTTACGACAGGGATTACAAATCATTCTATCCTATTGCCGTTACCAAAGTTGATTTTGAAGGAAAGCAGGACAATATTCTTCTTTCTGAAGTAAAAGTAGGAGACCGAATTCTCGTAAGAAACCAGGAAATTATTCCCGTAGATGCCATCCTGATCAATGGGGAAGGAAATATTGACAACAGCTTCATCACAGGAGAAAGCGTAAGCATCAGTAAACAGCCGGGAGATAAGATTTTTGCCGGAGGAAAACAGATCGGATCTTCACTGGAGCTGGAAGTCATCAAAGATGTGGATCAAAGTTACCTTACCCAGCTCTGGAACAAGGAAGCTTTCAAAAAGCATGAAACAGGACTTGACACGCTCACCAACAGCATCAGTAAATATTTCACATTCATTATTTTAGGGATTGCCGTAATCGCCGGAACGTATTGGGCATTTATTGATCTGGAGAAGATGTTCCAGGTAATCTCCGCTATCCTGATCATTGCCTGTCCATGTGCTCTCGCCCTATCCGCACCGTTCACTTTCGGACACATTATGAGGATATTAGGCCGTAATAAGTTTTATGTAAAAGATACTCTGACGATTGAAAAAATCGCCAAACTTGATACCATTGTTTTTGATAAAACCGGAACAATTACCCACCGAAAAAAATCAAATATCAGGTATGAAGGCTCTGAAATCAGCGAATTTGACAATCTGAACATTAAGACTTTACTGAAAAACTCTAACCACCCGCTTTCCAAATCCCTGTATGAATTCATTGAAATAAATGATGATTATTTCACTGTTGAAAACTTCAGGGAAATTTCAGGAAAAGGATATGAGGCCGAAGTACGCGGAACCCTGTACAGAATAGGGTCTGCACGATACAACAACCAGGAGCCCAAAAACCTGGAAACCGCTGTATACATCAGTAAAAACGGAGAATTTCTGGGTAAATTCATTTTCAAAAATGAATACCGTCCAAAACTGAAAGAACTCTTCACAAAACTTACAGACTACAAAATATTCATCCTGAGCGGAGACAATTCTTCTGAAGAAAACCAGCTTAAAGACCTTATCCCGAACTTTAGGGGAATGGCGTTTAACCAAAGCCCGGAAGACAAGCTGAATTACATTAAAAATCTTCAGGATCAGCATCTTAAAGTGGCCATGCTTGGAGACGGTCTTAATGATGCGGGAGCTCTCAAACAAAGCAATGTAGGAATTGCAATTGCCGACGACACGAACAGCTTCACTCCTTCATCCGATGTTATCATGAATGGTGAAAAAGTAGTGACCTTAGATAACTATCTGAATGTATGCAAAGGCTCTATTACAATTGTGAAAATGACATTCATAATCAGCTTCCTTTACAATATCGTAGGCTTAAGTTACGCAGTTACAGGTCATATGCATCCGCTTTTCGCTGCAATCATCATGCCAATCAGTTCGATTACTGTTGTTACATTTACCACACTTGCTACCTGGATTTTAGGCCGGAAATATTTCAAAAAAGGGGCTTAAACCCTCTTATTTAGACTGATTTTAAATTAGCTGAAATCCGCATTTCGTGATGAATGTCATTATTTTTCACTAAATTTGAACCCCGAAAATAGGTTAATTTTGTTGTCCAATGGATATTCTATATTTAATGATCGTCTGCAGTGTTTCTTTAGCTGCGATCTTCCTGGTCGTATTTATAGTGTATGCCAGAAAAGGGCAGTTTGAAGATGACGAATCTCCTGCTGTCCGGATTCTTTTCGATGATGAACGTGTCAGAGAGAATGATGAAAATGGCGACAAAGATAAAGACGAAAAAGAAAAAGGAGAGAATAAATAAATTTGAGAAAAATAGTGAATAGTTGATATGGAAACACAAAAGTTTAGTTATGACAACAGTATTGTCCGTGCGTTCCTCTATGCGACCATCATCTTTGGTTTTATAGGGTTTACGTTTGGGCTTACGGCGGCATTAATGCTTTTCTACCCTGAATTACCCGAGTTCTTTTTCGGAACTGATGATACAACCATCAATAGTCTTGCATCGGGCAATATTCAAGGGCTAATAAACACTCATGGTGCATTTGGTTTTGGTAGAATCAGAATGCTGCATACCAATACCGTAATCTTTGCATTCGTTTGTAATATCGTTTATGTGGGGGTATACTACTCTACACAGAGATTATTAAAAACAAGAATGTATAGTGATACATTGTCATGGATTCATTTCTGGACCTGGCAGCTTATGATCGTTGCGACGTTCATTACCTTCTTCATGGGAATCAATACATCAAAAGAATACGCTGAGCACGAATGGCCGATTGATATATTAATCGCTATCTCGTGGATCATTTTCGGGGTAAACATGATTATGACGATTGCCAAGAGAAGAGTAAGACACCTTTATGTAGCCATCTGGTTCTACTTAGGAACATGGGTTGCAGTGGCAATGCTTCATATTTTCAACAACCTTGAAGTTCCATTATCATTCACTGGCTGGAAATCTTATTCTGCCTATGCAGGAGCAAAAGATGCCATCGTACAATGGTGGTACGGTCATAATGCAGTAGCATTCGTACTTACGACTCCGGTTCTCGGTTTAATGTATTACTTCTTACCAAAAGCTGCAGACAGACCGGTATTCTCGTACAAACTGTCTATTATTCACTTCTGGTCTTTAATTTTCGTATATATCTGGGCTGGTCCTCACCACCTTCAGTATACAGCACTTCCGGCATGGGCACAGGCTGTGGGAACAGGTTTCTCAATTATGCTTATCGCACCGTCGTGGGGAGGAATGCTGAACGGACTCCTTACTTTAAGAGGAGCATGGGATAAAGTAAGAGAGAATCCTATCCTTAAGTTCTTCGTAGTAGCGGTAACATGTTATGGTATGGCAACTTTCGAAGGTCCGCTTTTGGCAACAAAAAACATCAACAAAATCGGTCACTTCACAGACTGGGTTATTGGTCACGTACACTTAGGAGCTCTTGGATGGAATGGTTTCATGGCATTCGGGGTTATCTATTACCTGGTACCGATCATGTGGAGAACAAAACTTTGGTCTGTAAAATTAGCAAACTGGCATTTCTGGTTAGGGACATTAGGAATCATTTTCTATGCAGTACCAATGTATATTTCAGGATTTACACAGGGATTAATGTGGAAGCAGTTCAATCCGGACGGAACCTTATTATGGAAAAACTGGCTGGATACCGTTACTGCAATTATTCCTTACTTCAAAATGAGATTCTTAGGAGGTCTGTTCTATATTTCAGGAGCCATCTTAATGATCGTAAACGTAATTGCTACGGTAAGAAAAGGATCGTTCCAGAAAGAAGTTCCTGCTGAAGCACCTGCTTTAGCCAATATCGGAAACAAACGTAAAGAAGGGGAAGGATTCCACCTTTGGCTGGAAAGAATGCCAATGTTATTGACAGTTCTATCTTTATTCACGATTTCAATCGGTAGTATGGTAGAAATTATCCCTACCCTATCTCTTAAGAAAAGTGTACCTACCATTTCAGCGGTAAAACCTTATTCACCACTTGAACTGGAAGGTAGAGACATCTATATCCGTGAAGGATGTAACGCCTGTCACTCTCAGATGATCAGACCGTTCAGGGATGAGATCGTAAGATTCAACGGTAAAAACGGGCAGTACTCCAAAGCAGGGGAGTTTGTATACGACAGACCATTCCTATGGGGTTCTAAGAGAACAGGACCGGATTTACACAGAGAAGGAGGTAAAAACCCAAGTTCCTGGCACTACAAGCACATGTACAACCCAAGATCTACCTCTGCAGGATCTATCATGCCACGTTACCCTTGGTTAATCTATACTGACCTGGACAGATCTAAAATGGTAGACAAACTGAAGCTGATGAAGAATACATTTGATGTACCTTACACCAAAGCTGAAATTGACTCTGCGAACACATGGGCAGATAACCAGGCGAAGAAAATTGTAAAAGATATCTTCTCTGAAGCAGCTGACCTTAAGAAGGAATATGCCAAAAAACCGGAAGGAGAACTGGAGAAAAAAGAGATCGTAGCACTTATCTCTTATCTTCAAAGGTTAGGTACAGATATCAAGACGACTGAAATCAAAACAGCAAGTAATAACTAAAAACATTAAAAGGTTCACATGATTCCTCAGAACTTTAAAGATATATTATCCAATACAGAAAACGCTGGTTTCTACCAGACGCTGGCTCTGATTTTCTTTTTGCTGTTCTTCGTAGCTTTGGTAATCTATGTTTTTAGCAGGCCTAAAAAATATTACAAAGAAGAAGAAGAGGCTCCTCTGGGGGATGATGAAGATGACGATTTTAATTTAAAAAATTAAACTATTTATTATGAAACAAAGAACACCTGTTGTTGTAAACATCTTAATAATAACCGGACTTTTAATAGTTTTTTATTATTTATTTGTACAGAGCTACTCGTTCTTAGCCTCTCCTTATTTCTGGGGAACTGTTGTGATCAGTGCCATTTTAGCATACATCCACAGTGCTATCGGGGATTTGATTGAGAATAACAAATTCAAAAAATTATCTCCGGAAGAAAAAGCAGCTTATCTTGCAGAAAAGAAAATCCCATTCTTAAAAAGAATGTATGATGCAGCTTTCAAAAAGCAATCTGAAACTGAAGAGAAAGACATCCTTATTGACCACGGTTTCGACGGGATTATGGAGCTTGACAACCAGTTACCTAAATGGTGGGTAGGTTTATTTTACTTTGGGACTGCTTTTTGTATTGTATATATCGCAGCTTACTCTTTCACCGATTTTGCTCACCCGCTAAGCGAGTATGAGAAAGAATACAAAGAACAGATGGCTGCTATTGATAAGTATATGAAAGAACAGCCTCCTGTAACGATTGAATCTGCAAAATATTCCGCAGATAACATCGCAGCCGGTGAAGAAGTATTCAAAACCAACTGTGTATCTTGTCACTCTGAAGGAGGTAGAGGAGGTATCGGGCCAAACCTTACCGATAACTACTGGCACAACCAGCCTGAAAAAACCCTATTCAAAAACGTATTCCACGTGGTTGAAAACGGGGTAACAGGTACGGCAATGCAGGCCTGGGGTAAAAATGGGGTATTAACCGGTACAGACATCCAGAATGTTGCAGCCTATGTATACCACATCAACCAGGAACAGCAGCCGATTACTCCTGCTCAGGGCGGTGCTCCACCATATGGAGATGAAGCTCACTGGGAAAAAGAATAATTTAAAAAATTAGAAAACATATGAAAAAAACATAATTTGTTATTAGATTAAAAAATAGTAACGAATTATGTTTTTTCTTTTTTAAAACATACACAATATGTCAGACATAGAAGAAACAGAGGTACGAGGCGGACAGGGACAGGTTCTGGACCCTGAAACTTACAGAGATTCTATAGGGACAATGGAGCAATCCGGAAAAAGAAAATGGGTATTTCCAAGGAAGCCAAAAGGAAAATATACCAATTATAGAAATATTGTAAGCTATCTTTTATTAGTTGTTTATTTTACCATACCGTTTTTGAAGATCAATGGAAACCCATTCTTCCTCTTTAATGTTATCGACCGGGAATTCTTTATTTTCGGACAGCCATTCTATCCACAGGACTTTTTTATCCTGACCTTAGGTGCTATTGCTTCTTTAATTTTTATTATCGTTTTTACGATTGCGTTCGGAAGAATTTTCTGCGGATGGATATGTCCTCAGACAATTTTTATGGAATCGATCTTCCGTAAAATAGAATATCTTATTGAAGGCGACCGCAACAAGCAGATGAAACTGGACAGACAGGAATGGAACAGTGAAAAGATCTGGAAAAGAAGTCTGAAATGGTCTGTATACATTGTGATCTCACTCATCATTACCCATTTTATGTTCATGTATATTGTGGGCTATGAAGAAGTAATTAAAATTGTATCCGAAGGACCGTTTGCCCATCCTACGAACTTTATGGTAATGATTCTCTTTACGGCTGCGTTTTACTTTGTATTCGCATGGTTCAGAGAGCAGGTATGTACGCTGGTATGTCCGTACGGAAGATTACAGGGAGTTCTGATCGATAAGGATACCATCAATGTTTTTTACGATTTTAAGAGAGGGGAAAACAGATCAAAATGGAGAAAAGGGGAAGACAGGAAAGCAGAAGGCAAAGGAGACTGTATAGACTGCCACCAATGCGTTGTGGTATGTCCTACGGGAATTGATATCCGTGACGGGCAGCAGCTGGAGTGCATCAACTGTACCGCCTGTATTGATGCCTGTGATGAAGTGATGGAAAAAGTAGGTCTTCCGAAAGGACTGATCAGATATGCTTCCGAAAACGAAATTGAAAAAGAAACACAGTTCAAATTTACCGGAAGAATGAAAGGATTTACCGTATTCTTATTCCTGCTGGTAGGATTTTTAGGATTCCTTCTTTATAACAGAGGAGAAATGGAGGCTAAATTCATTAAACCTGCCGGAAGTACATTCTTCGTAAGAGACGGAAAAATTACCAATACGTACAATTACACCTTCCTGAATAAAACAAACGACAAAAAGATCGTAACGATAAAAGTCATTGATCCTGCTCACGGGGAAATTACTTACAGTGCTTCCAGCAAGATCGAGATAGAACGCGATAAAATTTCAAAGGGAACCATCAATATCAGTTTCCCGGAAGGTGAAATGAAACTTTCCAAACAGAACATCACTATTGGTGTTTATGATATGAAAGGAAAGCTGGTAGACTCTTACCAGACTTATTTTGAAGGACCATTCAAACTGCAATTTTAATTTTAAAAGATGAAAAACTTTAGTTGGGGACACGGTGTTGTTATTGCATTATTCGCATTCATCGTTTTTATTTTATCCATGTTGTTTCTCTTTCCGAACGGACAGAAAAATTCTGAAATGGTAACGGACAATTATTACGAGGAAGAACTTCAGTATCAGGATGTAATCGATGCAAAGAAAAGAGCGGATGAACTGCAGGAAAGGCCGGTATACAGCCAGGCCAAGGACGGAATCAGAATCACGTTTCCAAAAGATTATAACAATACCAATACTACGGTAAAATTTGTTTTAAACAGAACCGACGACCAGAATTTAGATATCAAAAAATCTGTACAGCTTGATGCCGGCCAGTCTTTTGTAATTCCTTCCCAGGTTTTAAAGATGGGAAATTACACCTTAAGACTGTCATGGACCAGGGATAAAACAGACTACCGAATGGATTATGATGTGATATGGAAATAGGACTTGTTGTATCGGCTGTCGCTTTAGGATTTGCTTCCGGTTTTCACTGTATCGGAATGTGTGGACCTATTGCCCTGTCGATGGGACTTACCAAAAAACAGGCAGCTAATTTTTATCTTCAGAACCTTACCTACCAGTTTGGCAGGATCTTTACCTATTCTCTTTTGGGTGCGATCCTGGGCATTGTAGGGGAAGGCTTTGAAATGGCAGGCTTCCAGCAGTATCTTACCATTACGGCAGGAATTCTCCTGATTGTTATGGCTTTATTTTCTTTTGGCGGAAAAGATTTTGCTTCAAAGATTCCTTTTCTTTCAGGATTTTTATTTTCAGTAAAATCGAATTTGGGACGGCTTCTTCAGAAAGCAGATTACCGGTCGAGATTTACCACCGGGATCCTGAACGGTTTCTTACCCTGCGGAATGGTGTATATGGCCCTTACGGCAAGTCTTGCAGGCGGAGGAATATGGCAGGGCGCTGTATATATGGCTTTATTCGGGCTGGGAACCCTTCCGTTCATGTTTGCGGTAGTTCTGGCCGGAAACCTCATGAATCAGGCTTTCAGGCTGAAAGTGTTAAAGGCTGTTCCTGTGATTATGATCATTCTCGGAGGATTGTTTATCCTGAGAGGTCTTGAGCTTGGAATTCCTTATATTTCACCAAGAGCCGAAGCCATGGGCATCTCCAAAGATCATAATGGGGCAAACTGCCACATTGAAGGACACGACCATACCTCTTCAAACTGTCATTAAACCGGGTTATTTCATTTCCAATGAGGAAAATATTTTTTATATTCATTATCAGCTTTTTTATCCTGCAGTCTTGCAATGTAACCTCTGAAATTGTTTACCATAAAGATGCTGCTTCCACTTCTGTAACTGATATCGATATGAAAAGATTTATCGCTGAAATGAAAGCCGCCACCCCGGATTCCCTGAGAGATAAGAATGAGTACAGCGATCTGGATAAATTCCCGGCTGCCTGGACCAGCCTTCAGGAACTGGAACAAAAGAACAGAGATGTAAAGGACACAGACCCGGATCACATCCGGATCATGAAAAAGATCTTTATGAAAACCAACAGGGAAAATAATGAACCTACCGGTGTTTCTCTGAAAACAGAACACTTTACCCGCGATGATTACTCAGTACTCAGCCATTATATTAAAAATGAGAAGCTGCCCGTCGATCAGAACCTCTTCAATCTCTGGGACGGAAAAACCCTCACCATCAATACAGAAAATTTCAATCTGAAAAATATTGAAGCTGCAATCATCTCCAAAGCTTCCAGAGACAATCCTCAAAAAGTGGAAGGAATGATGACGATGTTCTTTAAAAACATCAGCACAACCCTGAGGTTTGAGAATAAAATAAAATCGATTACAGGGAAGCACGACTGGTTTAAACAAATTGATGATTACTCCGTAAAGATCAGTTATGATCTAAAAACGATTTATGATCAGGATAAACCATTCAAAAATGCAGATAAGAGCATTGTGATCGTTACAGAATAACAGAGACTGCTGAATTCAGCAGTTTTTTTATTGGTATCCGTTTTGTAATAGTATATTTTTAACCACAAAAAAATTTAATAATGATCAAACAGATGCAATGGATATGGGTGGCGGTACTTTTTGCTGTGCTGCAGTCCTGCTCCATTAATACAGAAACCACTTACTATAAAGACTCTGCTACCAGTATGCAGTCCAATATTCTTATGGATAAAAGCGTCATGGGAATGATGAGTATGCTGGGTACAGATTCACAGAAGCTTAAAGAACTGGATCGTCTTCCCACAGAATGGAAAAGCCTGTATGATGTACAGAAAAACGGGAAAATCACCATTAATGAAGACTCTGCAAAAGCCCTGAAAAAACTTTATATGAAGGTGAATAAAGATAAAGGAGAAATCCTGGGACTTTCTTTAAAATATGATAAGCTGATGCCTTCAGAGATTACCCAGCTCCTGAACAGTGACAAACGTCTGAAAAAAATTCCGCTTCAGGATATTGCCGTATGGAACGGAAAATCGCTGACTATCAATACGGATAAGTTTAATTCCGACGGCATCCTTAAAATGCTGGAAGAAAAAGATCAGCCCGAGAATACTGTTCCCCAGTCTAAAAGCGATTCCATTGAAGCGTATGGAAAGCAGATGGCTTCAGGAATGGCCGGAATGCTCAGAATGTTCAATCTTACGTTTACCAATACGCTGAAATTTCAGAAACCTATCAAAAAGATAGAGGGAAAGCATGATTTTGTAAAACAGATCGATAACAGAACAGTTCAGATCACAGTAAGATCAAATGATCTGATTGACAATAAAAATCTTGTTGATAAAGATAAAAAGGTAATCATTACTACCGAATAAAATAATAACCCACCGGATTCCGATGGGTTCTATTTTTATCTTGAATTCAGGATAAGAATTTATAAATCGTACACATACATGCATGAAAAGCAATTATCATTAATGATAACCAAGCTCAGTTTTTTAATATCTTCTTACCGGAAGTACAATCATATTCTGAGGTTTTACCATATCTGTGCTGATGATATCACCATTCATCTGGAACGTAACATCAAATGCAGAATTCTCATTCTTTTGGGTAGAAGTCCATATCGAACTACCTCCCAAAGCTAAAGAAATATTAGCCTTTTTAAGTTCTTTGGAAAGCGTAAGCAATTCTTCACTTGAAGGGAGAAACCAGTCAGAAACACCTCCTCTTACCAGATCAAGGCATACTTTAGCTGCACAGTTAGCTCCCGGATTGTTATTTGCAATGAGGGTTGAATTTTCGAGTCCTTTACCAAAATCATGTAAAGTACCGGAAATATAGAGATTTAAATCTCCCCAATTGGCTCCCTGTGCGCTGGTTCCGTAATATACTTTCTGCGGATGAATTTCCATATATCTCCAGCCGTCTTTATATTCACCTTTATCATAGCCAACATAAGCACCAGAAGTACCGAAATATCCGGTTGTTTTGAAAGAAGTTTCTGAAGTGTAGGTATATTTACCGTCAGCTGTCTTTATGTATCCCCTTACATAATAAGTTGTAGCCGGCAGCAGGCCGGTAACGGTTACTTTATAATCTGTTGTCCCTGTGGTATAGGTATCCACAGAAGGATTATTACCTTTAGTAGGATTGGGTGAAGTAGAGTAAACAAATCCCGGAACTTCAACCTGCCCGTCCTTCTGCTCAATACGTCCTCTGAACAGAGCGGTTGTCGGGAAAATATCACCTGTCACTCCTATTGTATTCTTTTTCTCCGGCACTGTTACAACCGGATCTATAATGATTTGAGCCGGATCATCATCACTCCCGCCACAGGAATAAAAAAATAATGCTATGAAAGCATACAAAACGAAATTTAATTTCTTTTTCATGGTTAAGTTTTAGCCGCAAAAATAATAAATTTATTTAAACAAATGAATCAAGAAAAAACCTCCTATCTTACGACAGGAGGATTCTATTTTAAATAATTGATTTCTGTTTAGCTGATCAGATCAAATCTCGCATATTCTGCAATTTTCTTAGGAAGTTTAATTCCTTCTGCTGTCTGATTATTTTCAAGCAAAGCCGCCATAATTCTCGGAAGAGCCATAGCAGAACCGTTCAACGTGTGAACCAGCTGAGATTTACCGTCTGTTTTGTAACGGCATTTCAATCTGTTAGCCTGGTAAGTTTCAAAATTTGAAACAGAACTTACTTCAAGCCACATTTCCTGTGCAGCACTCCACACTTCAAAATCATAGGTCATTGCAGATGCAAAACCAGTGTCACCACCGCAAAGTCTCAATACCCTGAAAGGAAGTTCAAGATCGGTAAGGATTTCTTTGATATGCTCTACCATTTCTTCCAGAACAGCATAAGAGTTCTCAGGTTTTTCTATTCTTACAATCTCTACTTTTTCAAACTGGTGAAGACGGTTCAGACCTCTTACATGAGCCCCGTAGCTTCCGGCTTCTCTTCTGTAACATTGTGAGAAAGCCGTATTTTTTACCGGAAGATCCTTTTCATCGAAAAGTACATCGCGGTAAAGGTTCGTCACCGGAACTTCTGCCGTAGGAATCAGGTATAATTTATCTTCGTTAATATAGTACATCTGCCCTTCTTTATCCGGCAGCTGACCAGTTCCGAATCCGGAAGCTTCATTCACTACGTGAGGCGGATTTACTTCCGTATAACCCTTGTCCACATTTTTATCTAAGAAATACTGAACCAAAGCCCTCTGAAGCCTTGCTCCTTTTCCTAAATACACAGGGAAACCTGCTCCGGCAATTTTCACGCCCAGTTCAAAATCGATCAGGTTATATTTTTTAGCCAGTTCCCAGTGAGGAATCGCTCCTTCACCAAGACCTTTCACATCATGAGACTGATAAATGATTTCATTATCTTCAGCAGAAGCACCGCTTTTTACCAGTTCATTCGGAATGTTCGGAAGCTGATACAGAATATTCAATAGTTCCGTTTCTTTTACTTCCAGCTGAGATTTCAATTCTGAGCTCGACTCTTTGTACTCTGCTGTTTTAGATTTTGCCGATTCCGCTTCTTCTTTCTTTCCTTCCTTCATTAAAAGTCCAATTTCCTTGGAGATTTTATTGATCTCGGAAAGCTGGGAATCTAATTCAAACTGGATTCTCTTTCTTTCGTCGTCAGTAGCAATAGCTTCGTCTACCAACTCAAGATTCTTGAATTGTCTTTTTTTAAGACCTTCTAAAACGCGTTCTTTATTGTCGCGCAAAAAATTGACTTGTAACATTTTATTTAGATGTTAAATATTAGCAGGTTAAACTTAAACACTAAGCCAACCATTTTACAAATTTAAAATTATTTTACGATAGTAACCGTATTTATTGAATTGGGTTCGTCCGCTCCTTTTGAAAATACCGGACTTCCGTTGTATAATACTTTTGAAACCTGGAATAAGGACGGTGTCCACCGGTAGTCGATTATCATGACATCGCTTTCTGTCACCGTCTGGTCACCCACTTTCTTGGAATAGGTAAAGGTCATCCTGGAACGGTAATTTTTACTGTCCGGGCTGATGGAATCAAATACGATTCTTTTGGCACCGGCCACATACTCAAAATAGTACAAAGAATCAGCCGTCATTTTGAGTGAAACAGGAACGGGTGAAACATCTTTGTCTCCATCTATATCATTCACGGCATATGCTGTATAAGATCCCGGTTTTTTGGCATTCAGCAGGTCCTGTCCGGCTCCGTTCTTTACATAGATGTTCATGATCTGATCTATTCTCTGCAGAGAATCATCATCACTTCCGCATGAAATCAGTAAAAAAAGGATGGCAGTAAGTTTTGCCGCAAAAAAATATTTGAAGTTGAATTTCATCAGCTGTTAATTTTCAATAATCTTTTTTATGCAAATGTATAATTATATATTTGTTCATGTAATATTTTAACATGTTTTTAAACAAACTCAAAAGAATAAACGGCAGCCATGTTACCACCATCTTCAAAGGAAACTTTATTTCAAAGTTTGTTCTGGTGATCGGGGGTCTGCTGCTGGCTAAATATTACGGGTCTTCCGAGTACGGTATTTTCAGTATTTACCTGAGTATCATGAGCATATTCGCCATCGTTCTGAGCCTTGCCCAGGAGCACCAGATCATGCTTGAAGGAGATGAGCAGGATATCAATAATAATTTCAGCGCTTCGGGCATTATTTCCGCGGGGGTTACTCTGTTCAGCTTTCTGCTGGTTCTTATTCCCTTTCATATTTCCAAAGATATTCTGTTCTTAGGGATCTTTTCGGGATTCATTTATCTTATTACCAATAATGCCAAGTTTCTTCTGGCTAAGAAAAAACGTTTTAAGCAGGTTTCCATACTCACGGTTATCGATTCTGTGGTGAGTTTTCTGTTTCAGGTGGTATTCGTTTTCTTTAAAATAGAAAACGGCCTCGTTATCGGAAGCCTGATCGGTTTTCTGACCGCTTTTTTTGCAGCGATTTATTATTCCGGAGCATATTTTGTTAAGCCTGATTTTCGGAGGTACCTTGCCAATACGAAAAAGAGACCGGAAATTTTTAAATACACCTACCCTTCCACGCTGATCAATGCGCTTGGCAATAATATCATGCCGATCCTGATCTCATTATATTTTGCAGATTCCCTGCTTGGAGAGTATTCTTTAGCGGTAAAAATCATGTCTGTTCCCCTTCTTCTCATATCATCTTCCATCGCAACGGTATATTATCCGAAAGCGGCTGAAATCAACAACAGGGGGAACAGCAGAAATGAACTGCTTGCCTACACCAGGAAGATGAGCCTGATGAATTTTTATATTATTTTTGCGCTCTATCTTCTCATCAATATAGCCGGAATACCGGTTCTGAAGCTGTTTTTCAACAAAAACTGGGAGCATCTGGGGCTGTTTATTTTCCTGATGTCATTCGGGTACCTTACCCGGAGTCTTATCAATCCTATTTCGGATGTATTGCTGATCCTGAAAAAGAGCAATGTTGCCCTGGTTTTCAATATTTATCTTTTCCTCGCGAATATTGCTGCGATTTTCATTGGAAAAGAAAAAGGAATCAGCTATCTGGTGGGTATTTTTTCCCTGTTTTTGTTTTTAGGCTATGGATTTTTGTATTTTTACATCATGTTTATGCTGAAAAAGAATGAATCCGATTAAAAAATTTATTGAGTACCAGATATTTCACCGAATTAATAATTTTTTCTACCCGCAGTATTACCGCCAGAAGTACGAATACATGGTACCTCATGTTCTTTTTTTTCAGTATACCGTTCCGCAGAAATTTCTGAGAATCAACGGGAGGGTTCCGTGGCCGGTACATTTTACATCAGAAGTACGCGCCCATCAGAATATAAAGAAAGGGATTTTATGTGATCCTGGAGATAACCCGAATATCTATATCCAGGCGACCAACGGTATTATTATCGGAAACAATGTAGGATTCGGTGCCGGAACATCCCTTATTTCTGCGAATCACAATCATAATGATCACAGCATCCACGACAAATGTCCGCCGATCACCATCGGTAATAATGTATTTGTGGGCACCAATTCGGTGATTTTGCCGGGCGTTACTATCGGAGACAATGTGGTGATAGGCGCAGGTTCTATTGTGGCTAAGGATATTCCGTCGAATTCCATTGCGGTAGGAAATCCCTGCAGGGTGATCAAACAAAAAGAACCTTATATTGAAGACTTTTCCAAAACGGTTTTTAACAGAAAACTGCCTGAAGGCTTCAATTTAAAGTTCTAAATGTAATGTTATGCGATATTTTTAAGCAATACCTGCTGCCCAGCTTTTTTCAAGCGGAAGTAAGAAATGGCTTAAAAAATCAAGATAGGTATTTTTAGAGAAGTCAAAAACCTGAATATCTTTAGCTAATTCGCCGTTTCTTAACCGGGTTTTAAAGTCGATTAACTTTAATGTTTTCACCTCACCGTTTTCTACAAAGCTGGCTTTCATCCTGTCGAAAAGTCCAAGCTTATATTCTTCATCAATCTCTCTCATCACTTTCCCTAAGGCATCAATGCTGCAGCCTGAAGCCATTTCTTTCTCTTCGTCTACGCAAACCACAATAAACTGGTTTTTCTCGATTTTAAATGAGGAAGAAAGCGGTTTTCCGTGAGCTGCCCATGTAGCAAGGAAATCGAACAGTTTTTCAGTAATTATTTTAGCTTCTTTTGTTTCAAAAGGTCTTGATGCCGGGTATATAATCACTCTGTAATCGTTGGTTTCTACAATATTGGATTCTTCAATTTTCATATCTAAGCATTTATTTTTTTACCGGATATGATGTCCATCTGCATTTCTGCTTACCGGCAAGAAAGTCAGGTAAGGAGATATCATATCCTGTCAATTTTTAAAGTATAAAATTAAGAAATATTCCTGATCAGAGAAAAGAGTAATAAGAATTTAAATTTTTAAAATTAATCGCAATGATAGACCAGGATGAATAATTACAGTGTTTTTTTAAGATAAACAAAGCCGCTTCGCTCATTTTTTTGAAATACAGAGTTTAAATATACATCCAATTATACCACCTAAACCTAACAGGTTCTGGAAACCTGTTAGGTTTCAATTAATTTCTCTACAAGTTTTTTTAATAAAAAAATCCGGCGCGGTGAGCTTTGCTCACCGCGCCGGAAAATATCCTTCAGACTGAAAAAATTATTTTGTTTTAGCTGTAATTTATTCAGATGAAGGCAAAGAAAAACCCACGACTAAGTGTCTGGGTTCTTATATTTTATGGAAAAGAGTTTTACAGATCTTCCGCTTCGGCAAGAAGCTCTACAATATCTTTTACGGCTACTTCAGTATTCTTATTGAAATGTTTCACTCCGTCGGTCATCATCGTATTACAGAAAGGGCATCCGGTAGCAATCACTTTAGGCTCAAAAGACAATGCCTCTTCCGTTCTTTCGATATTGATGTCTTTATTTCCTTTTTCAGGCTCTTTGAACATCTGTGCGCCTCCTGCACCACAGCAAAGACCGTTGGTTCTGCAACGTTTCATTTCTACCAGCTCGGCATCCAGTTTTTCAAGAAGAATTCTTGGCGCTTCATATTCGTCATTGGCTCTACCCAGATAACAAGGATCGTGGAAGGTAATTTTCTTTCCTTTAAAGGCTCCTCCTTCAATCTTCAGTCTTCCTTCTTCCATTAAGGTTTTAAGGAACTGGGTATGGTGAACTACCTCATAATTTCCACCCAGACTCGGATATTCATTTTTCAGGGTATTGAAACAGTGCGGGCAGGCCGTAACGATTTTTTTCACTTCATAGGCATTCAGTACCTCAATATTGGTAAGGGCCATCATCTGGAAAACAAATTCGTTTCCGGCACGTTTTGCGGGGTCTCCGGTACAGCTTTCTTCCTGTCCCAGAACAGCAAATTCAACACCTATCTTATTCAGTATCTTGCAAAATGCTTTTGTAATTTTTTTGGCGCGGTCGTCAAAACTTCCTGCACATCCAACCCAAAATAAAACTTCAGGGGATTTTCCTTCGGCAGCATATTCTGCCATTGTTTTAATTTGCATTCTTTTTCTGTTTAATTAAAAAATCAGCATAGTATTCCTTAGCTTTTGTCATGATTTCTGCCGGAACTACCGAAACATAGAGAGGATTGGCTTCATCGTAGTTCAGATATTTCCAGGATCCTTTGGTCGTTTTATCGTTCAAAGCTATAATCATGCTCTCTTTGCTCATTTCCAAAGCGGAATCATTGATAAACCGGGCTTTCATTCCCTGCATTTCCATCATCCCCAGCATCATCTTTTTCTTTTCCTCATCAAATTTCTCTTTAAGGAAAGTCATTTTCATTTTCATCGGATAGGTAACAAAAGCGTATTTCACGTCATCTCCTGTTTTTAAGACCTGTGATACACCGAAAGCATTTTTATCGGTATTAATAATCTCTATTTTGAATTCTTCATTGCCTTCGAGCAATGATTTGAAAGAGTTGGACAATGTATTTCTGTCCATTTTCTCAAAGATTCCCGGATGGGTCATGTCCAGCATCTTATCATAGTCTTTCTTTTCGAGCAGGGACATGAAAGACTGTGAATCTTCAAGGATTTTCTTTTCATCAGCCGACTGTGCCATTATAAAGGCTGAACAGATCAGCAAAAAGGTTAAGAATAGTTTTTTCATCCTTTCAGATTTTTAGTCATTAGTCCAATTCAGACGGTCTGCCTGATTATACTGCCACGGTGCGGCATTATTTTCCACGTTGGTCATCATAAGATTTAATTCCTGTGGGGCAGCAGACTGTTCCATCACAAGGAATCTTCTCATTTCGAAAATAATGGAAAGCGGATCCAGCAATACCGGACAGGCTTCTGTACAGGCATTACAGGTTGTACACGCCCAAAGTTCTTCTTTGGTGATATAATCGTTCAGAAGTTTTTTGCCGTCATCTACAAATTTACCGTTCTTGTCTATATTTCTTCCTACTTCTTCCAGACGGTCTCTGGTTTTCATCAGGATCAGTCTCGGAGAAAGTTTCTTGCCGGTAATGTTGGCCGGACAAACTGAGGTACAGCGTCCGCATTCCGTACAGGAATATGCGTTCAGCAGCTGAACCTGGTTCAGATCAAAAATATCTTCAGCACCAAATTTAGACGGAACATCTGCTTCTGCTCCTTCTGCCGGAGCAGCATAAGGATCGGCATTAGGGTCCATCATCAGCTTAATTTCCTTAGTAACTGAATCCAGATTGTTGAATTTTCCTTTTTTATCAAGATTGGCAAACCACGTACTCGGAAATGCCAGGATAATATGCAGGTGTTTTGAATAATAAAGATAGTTCATGAAGAAAAGAATCCCCACAAAGTGGAACCACCAGGCGGCTTTTTCTGTAAAGAACAGGAATCCGTCACTGAAACCACTGAACAGAGGTGCCAATACCGTAGAACTGATCGGGAAACTTCCGTGTTCAGGAAGTAATCCTCTCTGCTGTAAAACCCAGTCTGCGGTATTCATTTTGAAGAATGCCATCATCAGGGCAAATTCAATGATAAGAATCCAGTTGGCATCGTGTTTCGGCCATCCGAAAAGTTCTTTCATCGTTAATCTTTTCACCCCATAGAAGTTTCTTCTGATAAAGAATACCACCACACCGATAACAACCAGCAATGCCAGGATTTCCAGGGTAGCCGTAAAGAAATTATAGAAACCGTGTCCTAAAACTGAAGCCAGGAACCTGTGGGTTCCGAACAGTCCGTCTACAACAATCTCGATAAGTTCGATATTGATGATAATGAATCCTACATAGACAAAAAGGTGAAGAATACCGGCTACAGGACGTTTTACCATCTTGCTCTGCCCCATTGCCACTCTGGCCATAGTTTCCCAGCGTTCAGATTTCCTGTCGCTCCTGTCGATTTCTCTTCCCAGTTTAATATTTCTGTAAATCTTCTGCAGGCTTTTGGCAAACAGCCCGAACCCGGCAACCAGTAAGATCAGGAAAATAATGTTATCAATGTACTCCATAAGGCTATTTTAGTCTTTATTGTTCTTTCCAAAAACTGAGAAATTGATATATCTCTTAGGATTGGCTTTCATATCTTCGATCAGGGCATTCAGATTGGTAGATGCTGAATTCAGATTGTTATAAAGCTGTTCGTCTTTCATCAGCTTTCCTAAACTTCCCTGCCCGTTATCTATTCCGGCGATCACCTGATTAAGCTTACCTACCGTAGCATCCAGGTTGGCAATCGTAGCATTCAGTTTTTTGGTATCGATGCTTTCTGCAAGATTTCCGTATTTATCCAGGGTTACCTTTCCGCTCTCCATAGTAACTGCCGCATTATCGAGTACTTTCTGAAGTTTCGGATCATTGTGTCCTACAAGACTGTTTACGCTTCCTGCGGTAGTCTGTAAAGCGCCTACGGTTTTATTAAGGTTGGCCAGAAGAGCTCTGATTTCTTCTCTGTTCTGCGCGTTTACTACCTGATTGGCATTAGCCATCAGAGAATCCACTCTGTACAGAACCGTCTGAAGCTGATCCTTCACAGGACCTACCTGAGAAGAAAGGCTTCCCAGCGTTCCCAGTTTGAAAGCTCCTTTCAGGGTATCCCCGTCTTTTGCAGTCGGGCCGCCGTATACCAGATTTACTCTCATTTCTTTTCCGGACATCAGCCCGGGTTCAAAAATCTCAAGAGTTGAATTTTTTGAAAACTCAAATTTATCATCTACCGTAATCTTTACGATAAAATTGATCTTCCCGTCTTTGGAGGTCTGAGGGATGATCTTATCAACCTGCCCCACCTTTAATCCATTGATAGAAACCGCGGAAGACTGTGCCAGCCCTTCCACGTTGTCGTATTTTGCGTAAAATATATTATCGGTAGTAAAAAGGCTTCTGCCCTTCATGAATTGAAACAACAACACAAAGCCTACAATAGCCAAAAGTGCGATCACACCAGCTTTTAATTCTTTACTGAACTTCACTTGCTAAATTTTTTCTAATGAGCAAATATAATACATTTTAAATTAATGTTTTTCTTTATTGCTCTGCGTTAAATACAAAAAAACCACCAAAAAATTCCGGTGGTTTTTCTATCTGTAAAATTTGATTTCTTATTGTTGCTGATTCCCCAGCTTGTTCCAGATCTCAATTCTGTAATCCTGAATATCTGCATTATCCTGAAGACTCTTCATCCAGGCCTGTCCGAACATTCCTGAATTTCTCTGGGTAACAGATTCTGTGAACTGTTTAAGATCACCAGGCTGTTTGTTTACTGTTTCTGATTTTTTGATCAGCACATACACTCCTGTTCCCCCTTCAATAGGGTTAGAAAGTTTTCCTTTTGCCACTCCAAAAGCAGCACCTGCTACTTTAGGCTCCATAGCCCCTGCTACCGAAGGGTTAAGGATATTTACCTGAGCGGATTGTTTTGCAGAAGCAAACAATGTAGCGATCTGATCTAAGCTGGAAGCTTTAGCGCCTGCAATTTTATCAGAGATCTGTTTTGCAGCCAGCTTATTTTTAACGAGCACTTCAATCTGGTCTCTTACGGATTCCGGATCAGCAAGGCCTGCTTCCTGTTTTCCGTTAAGGTATACTACGATCTTATCTCCTGTTCCTTCTACGGTAAAGAATTCCGTATCTCCTTTGGCTCTTTTCTTATCGAAAGCCCAGGCCAGGATTTCACCATCTTTATCAGTACCAAGTCCCTGAAGCTGTCCGTCAAATCTTTTAGCTGTTTTAGGGTTGGTGAACTGGTAATTACCTTTTTTAGCAATATTCACGAAATCGTTGAATGATTTCCCCTGTACCTGCTGGATGAATTTTCTTGCTTTTTTGTCAGATTCTGCTTCCGTAGCATCAGAAGGCTTAACTTCTTTCACAAGGTTAGCTACCTTATAGCTCATCGCTCCTGCTTTTTTATCTTCAATATTGATGATATGATAACCGAACTGGGTTTCCACTACGCCCGTAGCCCCTTTAGGGTTTGCTGCAAGGAATTTAAGGAACTCAGGAACGAAAGGGGTTTCCGGTGTTGTCCATCCTAAACTTCCTCCCTGTGCTGCAGAGCTAGGGTCGTTAGAAAGCTTGATGAAGTCTGTAAATTTACCGGGGTTCGCTTTTACGATAGCTCCGATAGAATCTGCCAGTTTTTTAGCCTGATCTTTGGATCTCGTTACTCCTTCTCCCGCAGGACTTCCTTTGAAAGCAATAAGGATATGTCTTGATAAGGTAGAATCTGATGTCTTTTTATCCAACAGTTTAGAAACTACATAGAAGTTCTGTTCTTTGTAAGGTCCGAAAACCTGTCCGATGGCAGCTGCAGGAATCTGCCCCTGGATCGTCTGAGGCAACTGATTAGGTTTCAGATACTGAGCATTGAAAGGCATATCAGAATTAGCCATTACAAACATAGAATCGTTCTTTGTGTTCTGGAAATTCTCTGTACCTCCGCTTGCATCTGTTCCTCCTGAATACAGTTTTGTAATTTCTTTCTGAGCGGCTGCATCATCTGCAGCACTAGGCAGAGAAGGGAAATATACAATACCCAGATTTCTGCTTGCTTCAGCTTTGAACATTACAGGGTGCTGGTTGATATAATTCGCAAGATCCTGTGTAGAAACATTGATTTTTGTTTTCTGAAGATAAGCTGCATAATCGATCTTTACAAAATCGATATCGGCAAGCTGATCTCTCTGCTTCATCAGCTCTTCAGCTTCTTTCTTTCCAGTAGTGATGCTTCCGGAAATATTGGCAAACACCTGTCTTGCCATCAATCTGTACTCGATTGTTTTTCTGGTTTTCAACCACTGGTTATATCCCTGAGGATCGGTGTTCTGTAATGTTTCAATCTGTTTTTTTAATTCTTGTGTTTTAAAGTTACCTTTCTCATCAAAGAACTGCTGATTCTGAGCAAACATCTGATCATACTGGATCTGATTCCAGAAATAATCATCTGTCATTTCAAAGCCCATTTTCTCAAACTGCTGCTTGATAAGTTTGGATTGTACAAGTAACTGCCACGCCTGCTCCTCAAGTCCGTTTTTCGGACGGCCTTGCTGTTCAGCCTGCTGCTGCAACACGAAAAGCTGATCGTTGAACTCTTCGCGGGTGATCTTGTCACCGTTTACTTTTCCTAAAACATCAGGATTTTTACCAAAAACCTTGTCAATACTGTCCGGGTTCACCAGAAACGCCAATAGCGCCAGTGCAATCACCCCCATTAATAGCCAAGGCTTACTCCTAATCTGTCCTAAAATTGCCATTTTATAAATTATAGTTTTTTATCAGTTTGCGAAAATACACATTTTTAAGAAATTAGAGAAACGGAACTTCTTTATTTTAATTTTTTTCCGACAGAAAGCAGGGAAAAAAGGAAATTTTGACCATATTTTTTATCAAAAAGTAAATGGCATAAGTATTGTGCATTTTAACAGACCATAATATGTTCAGCATTTTCAGCACATATTGTGAGCAATCACGTTAATGATTTAAAACGAAGATGACAATTTGTCATCCCCAATAATTATGACAAAATTTGAAGATATAAGTTTAGAGGAAATGATCAGCGATGGATTTGATATTGTGGCCGAAGAGATCAATCTTTCAGACTTTTCAGAGACGGAAAAGAATTCCGGGCAGACAGTGTTCCCTATTCTTCCCGTTAGAAATATGGTGATGTTTCCGAATGTGGTAATTCCTATCACTGCCGGAAGAAAAACATCGATACAGCTTCTTGAGGAGGCCCAGAAAAACGGAGACTTCATCGGAATTGTAAGCCAGAAAAATTCGGATCTTGAGCAGCCGGACGAGAGAGATATTTACCAGACCGGGACACTTGCCAAGATCATTAAAATCATCAAGCTTCCTGAAGGCAATATCACCGCCATTACGAAAGGTTTTCACAGGTTTAAAATAAAAAAGATCGTAGATACACGTCCTTATTTCAAGGCCGAAATCACGAAACTTAAAGATTCCAGACCCAAAAATAAAGAGGAATATGAAGCTTTGCTGGAAAACATCAAAGACCTTGCCCTTAAAATCATAGAACTGGACCCGAATATTCCTAACGCAGCTAATTTTGCCATTAAGAATATCAGCAGCAATGATGACCTGCTGAATTTCATCTGCACCAATGCCAGCTTCTCATCCATCGAAAAACAAAGGCTTCTTGAAGAAAAAAGCCTGATGGAAAGAGCCAATAAGTGCTACGAAATGATGCATGAGGATTTCAGAAAGCTGGAACTCAGAAACCAGATCCACCAAAAGACTTCCAAAGATCTTGATAAGCAGCAGAGAGAATATTTTCTGAACCAGCAGATCAGAACGATCCAGGAGGAACTTGGAGGCGGGCCTGAAAGTGACGTGGAAGACCTGATCCTCAAGGCTAAAGCTAAGAAATGGAGCCAGGAAGTGGAAGAACATTTTCAGAAGGAGATCAACAGGCTTCAGCGTCAGAATCCTAATTCTCCGGATTATAATGTACAGAGAAATTATCTTGATTTCTTTACAGATCTTCCGTGGGAAACCTATACAAAAGATGTTTTTGATATTGCGAGAGCTGAAAAAATACTTGACAAGGCTCATTTCGGGCTGGAAGATATCAAGAGGAGAATTCTTGAACACATGGCTGTTCTGAAATTAAAGAACAACATGAAGTCTCCTATTCTATTACTTGTAGGGCCTCCGGGAGTGGGTAAAACCTCTCTGGGAAAATCGGTAGCTGATGCGCTGGGAAGAAAGTATGTGCGCTTATCCCTGGGAGGGCTTCATGATGAAAGTGAGATCCGCGGACACAGGAAAACCTATATCGGAGCGATGGCCGGAAGAATCCTTCAGTCTATCAAAAAATCCGGAACCTCCAACCCGGTGATTGTTCTTGATGAAATTGACAAGATCGGACAGGGACTTCACGGAGATCCAAGCTCCGCATTACTGGAAGTTCTTGATCCTGAGCAGAATAAATCTTTTTATGATAATTTCCTGGAAATGGGCTACGATTTGTCCAAAGTCATGTTCATCGCCACGGCCAACTCGCTTTCTACGATACAGACCCCGCTTCTGGACAGAACCGAAATCATAGAAATCGCAGGATATACCCTGGAAGAAAAGATTGAGATCGCCAAAAGGCACCTTATTAAAAAACAGCAGGAAGAAAACGGGCTTAATGCCAAATCTTTCAAACTGGGCAATGCAGAACTGAAACACATCATTGAAGCCCACACTTCAGAAAGCGGAGTAAGAACCCTGGAGAAAAGAATTGCTTCTATTGCAAGATGGACAGCACTTCAGACCGCATTGGCAAAGGAATACGACCCTAAAATCTCAGTAGCAAAAGTGGATGAAATTCTAGGAGTTCCGAGACCTAAAAGCTTATCTGAAATCACAGGAGTTCCCGGTGTGGTAACCGGACTGGCCTGGACCAGCGTAGGCGGAGATATTCTGTATATTGAAAGTATCCTGAGCAACGGAAAAGGAGCATTAACGATGACCGGAAATCTGGGAACCGTAATGAAAGAATCTGCAACGATTGCTTTAGAATATATCAAAGCCAAACATGATGAACTGGGTATTCCACAGGAAGACCTGGACAAAAAGAACATTCACGTTCACGTTCCGGAAGGGGCCACTCCAAAAGACGGACCTTCTGCGGGAATCACAATGCTTACATCAATGGTTTCTTCATTCAAAAATAAAAAAGTAAAATCGCATCTTGCAATGACCGGCGAGATCACGTTAAGAGGAAAAGTACTTCCGGTAGGAGGAATCAAGGAGAAGCTTCTTGCGGCAACCAGAGCCGGAATCAAAGAGGTTATTCTCTGCGAGGCCAACAGAAAGGATGTGGAAGAAATCAAAAAAGATTATCTGAAAAACCTTACCGTACATTACGTAAACAGGATGGAGGAAGTAATTGCTATTGCTATCGAAGATTAATTATAACATATCAACTCTCAATAAGGAAACGCGTCTCATATTTTTGGGATGCGTTTTTTCTTGCCAGATAAAGGTACCACACGCCCAGGATCTTATATTTCACCAATGAAAAGAAATATGTTAATTAAGTCAAAATAAACTTTCAATTCGGCAGGTTTTCTTATTTTTATCCTACATATTTGAAAAATTATGAACTTTCTCAGACTCCCTTTTCTTGTCAATCTCACGCTTGTTGTCATTTCCATTATCGGACTGGGCTATCTGCTTGCGCTTGGACAGAGTATTTTAGCACCGTTCTTTCTGGCTTTTTTAATGGCCATGCTGTTTCTACCGGCTGCTACTTTTATGGAGAGAAAATTAAGGTTTCCAAGATCCGTATCCACCATGACATCGGTATTTATCATGCTTGCGATTTTATCGGGACTTATCTACTTTTTCGGATCTCAGCTTTCGGATTTCAGTAAAGATATTCCGCACCTCAGAGACCAGTTTACAACCGTGTTCAGCAACCTTCAGCATTGGATTTCTAAAACATTCAACGTAAAAGTAGATGAACAGCTCGATTACATCAACCAGGGGCTGAATAAACTGCTTTCTTCTTCAGGAGTAATTCTTGGCTTTACCTTCGGAATATTTTCTTCCGGATTCGGATTCATTGTTTTCTTTACGCTTTTTTTCATTTTTATTCTGAATTACAGAAGGGTTCTGAATAATTTTATTGTTACGGTTTTCAACGAAAAGCATAAATCCAGCGTACAGGAGGTGGTTACTGAGATCAGGGTGATGACGAAGAAATATATTTTCGGGCTTTGCCTTCAGGTCTTAATCGTTTCTATTCTTACCTCTATTGTTCTTACGGTTCTGGGCGTAAAATATGCCGTCCTTCTGGCTGTGCTCACAGGCCTGCTGAACGTGATTCCTTATCTTGGCATCTGCATATCATTATTGATTTCCTGCTTTATCGCTTTTGCAACGGGAACTCCTTCTACCTGTATTTACGTTGCCATCGGATACATTGCCGTGCATGTTATTGACGGAAATATCGTCCTCCCTTTTGTTGTAGGTTCCAAAGTAAAGATCAATGCTTTATTTTCTTTCATCGGAATTATCCTGGGAGAACATCTTTGGGGGATTGCAGGAATGTTTCTCTGTATTCCGGCTATTGCGATCATTAAGATTATCTTTGAAAGAGTGGAAGGTCTGAAACCCTGGGGCAAACTGCTTGGAGAGGAGGAAAAGCCCAATAAAAAGAAAAAGAGCTACAAGATTTCCAAAAATATTACGCTGAAGGAAATGGACTGATGCGTGGGCAAGGAGGAATATCTTCTTCAAATCAGAACATTAAACTTTCAATTGTACACTGCAAACAAAAAAATCCGTCTCTGCTGAAACGGATTCTGTAAGTTTTATAATGCGCAGAACGGGCTCATTCCGTTAGGACATGTTTCTGTACAAGGAATATAATCTTTAATATCCGGACAGTATCCCATATTCGGATCTGTTCCGCCTCCACCTCCGGAACCTCCTCCTAAACAGGGATGACCGGGAGGAATTTTACACGGACAGCCTACCGGGCCGATATCACATAAATCAATTTTAATTCCGCCATGGATTTCTCTTAAATCTGTACGATTCAGTTTCTTAAGATTTTTCAACATAATATTCTGGTTTAATTTGTTTCTTAAAAATAGCAAATTAATTGATAAAAAAACACCATTAACATTACATTAACCTTTACAATATATTTTTTTCATGAAATTGATAAAAAATATGATGCTTTTATTTTACATTTGATATAAAACCATCAATTATGAAAATCATAAAGTTTATTATTTGCCTGCTGTTCGCTCTGATGTTTATGAATGCAGGGCTGAACAAGTTTTTCCAATACGCTCCAATGCCCAAAATGACTGATGAGCAGATGAAGATTTATGCCGCTTTCAACGAAATCGGCTGGCTTTTTCCATTGGTTGGCATTGTAGAAATCATTGGCGGCATTTTATTTATCTTCCCAAAAACCAGAGCGTTGGGTGCTGTTATAATTCTTCCCGTAATGGTTGGAATTGTTCTGCAGAATGTATACAGAGATCCAAGCCAGACAGGCATCATCATGTCTGTTGTACTTTTCCTGATCAATATCTGGGTGATTATTGACAACAGAGAAAAGTATAAAAATTTAGTCAGTTAGCAGATCTCATATTACACCAACCGCTTTTCTGCAACCGGTCATCTGTTTTATATAAATGCACTGAATCCCGTGATCGATCTTCCCACGATCAGGGAGTTGATTTCTTTTGTTCCTTCGTAAGAATAAATAGCCTCGGCATCTGCCACAAACCTTGCCACATCATATTCCAGCAAAATACCGTTACCGCCCATTACTTCTCTTGCCCTGGAAACAATATCCCGGGTTCTGAGGGTACAGAAAACCTTAGCCAGTGAAGCATGTTCATCTTTTAATATGCCTTCATCCTGCATTTCGGAAAGCCTGAATACCATGGTCTGCATGGCGGTGAGATTGGAAAGCATCTCCACAAGATGGCCCTGGATCATTTGAAACGAAGCAATAGGTTTCCCAAACTGCTCTCTTTTCCGTGTATAATCCAAAGCACTTTCATAGGCTCCTCTTGCGCATCCGGTAGCCATCCATGCAACTCCTGCCCTGGTCATCCGCAGTACTTTTCCGGTATCTTTGAACGAATCCGCATGCTGCAGGCGGTTTTCTTCGGTGACCAGACAGTCTTTCAGGGTAATCAAACCATTCTGTACGATTCTCAGAGCCATTTTTCCCTTGATCTTTTCTACCGAATATCCGGGATTGTCTTTTTCAACAATGAAACCTTTCACCTCACCACTGTCCAGATCCCTGGCCCAGATGATAATCACATCTGCAAATGTGGCGTTTCCGATCCATTTTTTCTGGCCGTTCAGAATCCATCCTTCCGGTGTTTTTTTACAGGTTACCGTAAGCCCTCCCGCAGCTCCGGAGCCTACTTCCGGTTCTGTAAGGCCAAAAGCTCCGATTTTTTCAAATTTCTGCATCTGCGGAAGCCACTTCTGTTTCTGCTCTTCCGATCCGCAGATATAAATAGAACCCATTGCCAGCCCGGACTGAACGCCAAAGAAAGTAGCAATGGAAGCATCTATCCTGGCCATTTCCATCGCAATAACGCCTTCCATCAGAAAAGGCATTCCCGGACAGCCGTAGCCTTCATAGGTAACTCCGCAAATATTCAGTTTCTGGAATTTTGGGATCAGTTCGAAAGGAAATTCATCCCTGAGCCAGTAATGGTTGACCAGCGGTTTCACCTCTTTTTCCATGAACGCTCTTACTTTAAGCTGAATTTCGCGCTGCTCCGGGGTTAAAGTATGATAAATATCGTAGAAGTCACCATCCACAGGCGGAAGTTCTTTTTTCTTCTTATCAGGATCCAGCATTTTCATCAATCCGTTCAGCTGTTTATCATCTAATCGGGAGAAGTTCTGCATCAGTTTCGGAAGATCTACTTTTTGAGAAATTGAACCCAGCTGTTCAAAATCTATGGATCTGAATAATTCTATTACGTTTCTGATTTTGGAAAAAGTATTGGACATAATAATGTTTTAAGGGTTTGGCTTGTAAAAGACAAGCAAAAATCACTCCGAAAACAAAGGACTGCGTTCAGAAATATTTTACAAAACACTCATTTACAATTCATTAAAACCGAATTTTTCTTTACAAACTTTTTACGCTGAATTTTCAAAGGTTACAAAAAATCCTGTCTGAACTTTGGGATAAGCAAACCATTAAACATCAACACTATGAAAACGACCTACCTCAAACTATCATTATCCGCTGTTCTTTTACTGGGAATTCTTTCATGTAAAAAAGTAGGAGCACCCGACGCTGAAAGCAAAGCCTACGAAATGGCAGATTCTACTGCGGTACCTGTTACAGACAGTATATCTTCTGCTGCTTCTATCCAGGTAAAGGACAAGCAGTTCATTAAAACTGCCGATGTAAATATGGAAGTAAAAGATGTGTATGAAGCAACCGTTTCCATTGAAAAATCGGTTCAGGAGCTGGGAGGTTTTGTCACTCACAGCAACCTTACCAGCAATGTGGTTTCAGAAAATACCTACAACACGTCTGAAGAAGAAGCCATGCTCATCAAAAAATACCAGACAGAAAATACGATGCAGGTTCGTGTTCCCGCTGAAAAGCTTGGTGAATTTTTAGCGTTGGTTAATGATAAAAAACTGTTCCTGAACTCAAGGGCCATTCATGCGGAAGATGTAACTTTTGACATCAAATATGCGGAAATGGAAGGGACAAGGATAAAAAAAACCGGTGAGAACATTGACAAACTCAAAGCAACAAAGGATAAAGTGGAGCTTGATGACCAGAATATGTCAGAAGGAAACCTTCAGAAGCTGGCCAGTATGAACACCGGAAACGATCTTAAATACAGCACCATTGACATCTACATTAAAGAGCCCCGGCTGCGCATTGCCCAGATTGCCGTGAGCAATACCACCAATATTGACCATCAATATAAATTCAATTTTATTTATGATGCTAAAAATGCTTTTGTTGAAGGTTTTTACCTGATTCAAAAGATTACGGTAGGTCTTATTACAGCCTGGCCGCTCCTGCTGATCATCGCTGCTGTGATCTATTTTTTAAGAAAAAGAAAGACAGTAAAGCCTGAACAGCCTAAAATTTCAGAATCATAAAAGCTATCCTAACCGACTGGTTATCATCATAATTTTAGATTTTACAGACCTCCTTTTTCAGGGAGGTTTTATTTTTTTTCAAAAAAAACTGTAACGAGTGGTGTACTGCTCTTACCTACTGTTTAAAAGAATAGAAAATCAAAAAAAATTATAACATGAAAAATTTAGTAAAACTCGGATTCGCAGCATTAACTTCAATGATTTTTATGACAGCCGGCGCACAACAGGGTAAAAAACAGAACAGTGAAAACAGTGTTCTCTGGGAAGTAACGGGAAATGGTCTTTCACAGCCGTCTTATATTACCGGAACCTGCCACATCATGTGCAGTAAGGATTTTGAAATAAAACCGAAGGTAGTGAAGGCTCTTGAAAAAGCAGACCGCTTTGTAACGGAAATCAATTATACGGATCCCAAAGAAATGGCAGCCATGCAGGGAATGTTTCAAACGGATAAGAAATTGTCGGATCAGCTTACGGCAGAAGATGCCAAAGAACTGGATAAAATTCTTGCTGATTACGGAACCAATCTCAAAAACATGGATAATTCCTCCTCTCAGGCTCTGTATGCGCTCATTTCCATGAAAGCCGTTCCATGTCCTCAGACTGAAATAAAATCTTATGAAATAGAACTTTTACAGACAGCCCTTAAAAACAAAAAAAGTATTGACGGTCTTGAAAAAGTGGAAGATCAGCTGACTTCAATCAATAAAGCATATGATCTGAAAGAAGTCATTAAACAGCTGAAAAATGGCAGGGAGTACGAAGCCCTTCTTAAAGGAATGATTGATGCTTTCAAAAAAGAAGATGTACAGTCGGTTTACAGTCTCTTTAAAAATGATAAATTTATGAGCGATAAACAGGAAAAAGCAATGCTTACAGACCGGAATAAAAACTGGGTGGAAAAAATGCCGGCTATGATGCAAAAGGGAACGAATCTTTTCGCAGTTGGCGGTGCCCACCTAATGGGAGATAACGGAATCATCAAGCTGCTCAGAGCTAAAGGATATACTGTAAAACCGGTATCAGAGCTATAATATAACCCAAACCATGACATTATCGTGAGCAGTCACACTGAAGCCACTTTTTTAACGCTGATCAACCGGCACAAAGGTATTTTATATAAGGCCTCCCGCATCTATGCCGATTCTCTGGAAGACCGGGAAGATCTTCAGCAGGAAATTCTCATCCAGCTATGGAAGTCTTATCAGACCTTCAAAGGAGACAGTGAGTTTTCTACCTGGATGTACCGTGTAGCGGTCAATACGGCTATTACTTATCTGAAAAAGGAAAAGAAAAGAGCACAAAACCACACGGAAGCTCCCCGGCATTTCGAGGTACAGAGCGAGGAATACAATCCCGCAAAAGACAGGCAGCTGGAAGTCTTTTACCAGGCTGTTCAGGAGCTCAATCCTTTGGAAAAAGCAGTAATATTCTATTTCATGGAAGGAATGTCTCATAAAGAAATCGGCAGCAATTTAGGTCTCAGTGAAGGCAATGCCCGTGTAAAACTCAACAGAACAAAAGAAAAAATACAGCAAATCATCAAAAAAACAGGCTATGAATTTTGATCAATTAAAAGAACAGTGGAATAATGAAGAAAGCAATGTTCATATTCCGGACAATATAGAACAGTTACAGGAAAGCAAGCATCCGGTTGAAAGGATAAGAAAAAGTATGAAAAAAGAATTTCCCGCACAGGTGCTGGCTGTAATTCTTATTGCCTTTTTTCCTTTACAGTTTGGATTTCCCTCATCACAGTATGTGATTTACTATACATCCTATGTTATGATGGCTGTAATATCCTGCTATTACCTGTTCGGGTTCTATCAATTTTATAAACAAACCGGTCTTTATACCGGAAACACCAGGAACAGTCTCTGGAAGATCTACCATGAGCTCCGTTTAAACATGGAAAGATATCAGTCTTTTGGATTCCTGCTCCTGCCGCACTTCCTGATTACCACAGGACTTTTGATCTACAATACTCTTGAAGAAAAAGGAAAATCGCTGAGCCAGCTTGCAGAAAGCTATCAGCTGGCCCTGATCCTGATTGTACTTATCGGTACACTTGGAGTAGTTGCCAGTATTGTATTATGGACAAAATACGTTTACGGCCGCAATGCAAAGCAATTGGAAAAAATCCTTGATGATATGGATGAATAGATTTCCGTCTTCAGCATTTCTCCGCCGGAAAAAATTTATTTGAAGACTCTTAAAAAAACAATAACCATGAAACCTCAGATCAGATTCCGGGGTTTCTTTTTTTAAAAAAACGTTATTTATCACCCTCAAATTTATTTGAGGTTTTATTTTTCCTTAAATTTGCAGATCGGAAATAAAATGATATGAATTCTGATCTTTTTTTGACGGTTCTTTTCATTTTCCGGTTCACATAATTCTTATCCTATGCTATCAAAAATAAATCCTATACAGACCGACAGCTGGAAAGCGCTTGATGAACATTTCGCAGGAAATGATTTCGATCTGAGAACGCTTTTCCAATACAACCCGAACCGTTTTAAAGAATTTTCTATCCAAAGAAATGATTTTCTTTTTGATTATTCCAAGAACCTGATCGATTCCAGAACAAAAGCTCTTTTACTGAAACTTGCAGAAGAATGCCAGTTGAAAGATGCCATTTCCAGGATGTTTTCCGGAGACAAGATCAACGAAACCGAGGGAAGAGCCGTTCTGCATACTGCTTTAAGGGATTTTTCAGATAAAGAAATTCTCGTAGACGGAGAAAATATAAAGCCACAGATCAGGAAAGTGCTTGATCATATGAAGGCGTTCTCCGAAAAAATTATTTCCGGGGAACACAAAGGTTTCAGCGGAAAAGAGATCACGGATGTGGTGAATATAGGAATCGGAGGATCGGATCTTGGTCCTGTGATGGTATGTTCAGCTTTAAAACATTTCAAAACAAGGCTGAACGTTCATTTTGTTTCCAACGTAGACGGCAATCATATTGCTGAGACCGTGAAGAACCTGAATCCGGAAACCACATTATTCATTATCGCTTCCAAAACGTTTACCACACAGGAAACGATGACCAATGCCTATTCTGCCAAAGACTGGTTCTTAAAAGCAGGTAAAGAAGAGGACGTGGCAAAACACTTCGTCGCTTTATCCACTAATATTCAGGAAGTTAAAAAATTCGGAATTGCAGAGGAAAATATCTTTGAATTCTGGGACTGGGTTGGCGGAAGATATTCGCTTTGGAGTGCTATTGGCTTAAGCATTGTTCTTGCGATAGGCTACGACAACTTCGAACAGCTTTTAAAAGGAGCATCCGATACTGACCAGCATTTCCAGACAGCTGACTTTTCAGAGAATATTCCTGTTTTAATGGGACTTTTAGGAATCTGGTACCGTAATTTTTACGCTGCAACAAGCTATGCTATTCTTCCTTATTCCCAGTATCTGGACAGGTTTGCCGCCTATCTTCAGCAGGGAGATATGGAAAGCAACGGAAAATGTGTAGACCGGAACGGTGAATTTGTAGAATACGAAACCGGCCCTATCATCTGGGGAGAACCTGGAACCAACGGACAGCACGCATTCTATCAGTTGATTCACCAGGGAACAGAACTTATTCCGGCAGACTTTATCGCTTATGCCAGGAGTTCTAATAAAGTTTCTGACCACCAGGATAAATTACTGGCCAACTTTTTTGCTCAGACTGAGGCACTTGCCTTCGGAAAAACAGAAGAGGAAGCGGGAGAGGAACTTAGACATTCCGGTAAATCTGAAGAAGAAGCAGACAGACTGTTGAATTATAAGGTCTTCCACGGCAACACACCCACTAACTCCATATTATTCAAAGAATTAACCCCTTTTTCACTGGGACAGTTAATTGCGATGTATGAACATAAAATATTTGTTCAGGGAGTGATCTGGAATATTTTCAGCTTTGACCAGTTCGGAGTGGAATTAGGAAAAGTATTAGCCAATAAAATCCTTCCTGAACTTGAAAATAATGAGACCATCAGTTCTCATGACAGTTCTACCAACGGACTGATCAATTATTACAAAGAAAACAAATAAAACCGGCTGGCTTCAGCATATGATAGTATCTAATAAATCTAAATAAAGTAAAAAAAGTAAAAATGGCAGAAATTCTTGACGGATTAAAAGTATCCAAAGAAATAAAAGCAGAGATCAAGGCTGAAGTGGAAAAGATTCTCGCATCAAAAAGAAGGGCTCCGCATCTGGTAGCTATTCTTGTGGGAAATAACGGAGCAAGTAAGGCATATGTAAACGCAAAAGTGAAAGACTGTGAGGAAGTAGGATTCCAGTCCAGTCTGATTAAGTTTCCAAGCACCGTTTCCGAATCCGAACTCCTGGAAACAATTGACGAACTGAACAAGTCCAAAGCAGTTGACGGATTTATCGTTCAGCTTCCTTTACCGGATCAGATAGATCAGGAAAAAATCATCAACGCCATCGATCCGAGAAAAGATGTGGATGGTTTCCACCCTGAAAATTTTGGAAAAATGGCCCTGGAAATGGATACTTTCCTTCCGGCTACCCCTTTCGGAATTCTGACGCTTCTGGAAAGGTATAATATTGAAACCAAAGGAAAAGACTGCGTTATTATCGGAAGAAGTAAGATTGTAGGACGACCGATGAGTATCCTGATGGGAAGAAAAGATTTCCCTGGAAATTCTACGGTAACCCTTACTCACTCTTACACGAAAGATATTGAAGAATACACCAAAAAAGCAGACATCGTGATCACAGCTTTAGGAGACCCTCACTTCCTGAAAGGAGAAATGATCAAAGACGGAGCCGTGATTGTGGATGTAGGAATTACAAGAGTAGATGATGATTCTCCAAAAGGATATTACCTGGCCGGTGATGTAGATTTTGACAGCTGTGCCGCCAAAGCAAGCTGGATTACACCGGTACCGGGAGGAGTTGGCCCCATGACAAGAGCCATGCTGATGAAGAATACCATCATCGCTTATAAAACTTCGGTTTATAACGACTAATTTTAAAATGAATAAAGAACAAGATATTTTATTAAAAGAAGGTAAAATGCTCCCTGTGATGGAGCATTTTTACACTTTACAGGGAGAAGGTGCCCACACCGGAAAAGCCGCTTATTTTATCAGGCTGGGAGGCTGTGACGTAGGCTGCCACTGGTGCGATGTGAAAGAAAGCTGGGACCCCAACCTTCATCCCCTGATGAATACGGAAGAAATTGCAGAAACAGCAGCAAAACACTGTAAAACAATCGTTCTTACCGGCGGAGAACCTTTAATGTGGAATCTGGATATTCTGACTTCCAGGCTTAAGGAACTTGGATGCAGCATCCATATTGAAACTTCGGGAGCCTACCCAATGAGCGGGCAGCTGGACTGGATCACGCTTTCTCCAAAGAAAACAGGTCTTCCGAAAGAAGAAATCTACCAGAAAGCCAATGAACTAAAAGTCATCATTTTCAACAACCACGATTTTACGTTTGCCCAGGAACAGGCATCAAGGGTTTCCGGGAACTGCCGGCTGTACATGCAGAGCGAATGGAGCCGCCGTGATGAGATGTATCCTAAGATCACCGATTTTATTTTAGCCCATCCGGAATGGCAGGCATCAGTTCAGACCCACAAATATCTGAATATCCCGTAAAAATACGTACCTTAGCCTTTCGTATCCGTTATAACACCGATAGATGCAGAGAATTCGATACTCCAGATACCTGAAATCGATCATCATTTTGCTTGACCTTATGGTTATTGCATCTATTTTTATATTCTTTTTTGTCAGCAGAAACGAGGATTTAAAATATCACGAAGAAACCTGGTACCAGAATATTTTTTCACTGATACTGCTGTTTTTGTTCTGGATGCTGCTGAGCGGCAGGACAAAAATTTACAATATCCCGAGAAACCTTACCTACACCCTGTTTCTGGAACGTCTCCTGGTTCATTTTTTATTTTTTACACTGGGCGTTCTGCTGATCGGGAAAGTAAGTAAGAATGTATTCTTCACTTCAGATATTTACTGGCTTTTCTTCTATCTTTTTTTCTGTATTTTCTTTACAAGATCGATCATATTCTTCTCTATTAAATATTTCCGGTCTCTGGGAATCAATTACAGAAACGTTATGTTTCTGGGAGAAACAGATGCTACCGATATTTTAAAGAATATATTCAAAAACAGAAGAGATTACGGATACAAAATATTTGAATATGAAAATTCCGATATTAATAACACAGAGTTAGTCACTTTCTGGAAAAAGAATGGTATCCATACCCTGTTTTTATCCACGGAAAATAATTTTGGCGAAGAACTGGAAACAGAGATCTTCCGGCTGGCAGAAGACAATAAGGTACATGTATCTCTGATTCCCAGCATTACCCAAAGTGACTTTTTCCTCTATGATCTCGGCTATATCCAGACCCAGCCTGTTCTGAACCAGGCCAAATATCCTCTGGATTATTATGCCAACTCATTGGTAAAAAGAACCTTTGACATGGTATTCTCCATTATTATCCTGATTTTTATATGTTCATGGCTGTTCCCTATTGTTGCTCTTTTAATAAAGACAACATCCAAAGGGCCTGTTTTTTTTGTTCAGAAAAGATACGGTTTTCATGAAGAGGTATTTGACTGTCTTAAATTCAGAACCATGGTGGTTAATGACCAGTCTACCATCAAAACAACTGAAGAAAACGATTCAAGAATTACCAGAATCGGAAAATTTCTGAGGAAAACCAGCCTTGATGAGCTTCCACAGTTTATCAATGTACTGAAAGGGGAAATGTCCGTAGTAGGGCCACGCCCTCATATGCTGGCTGTGGACAACTATTACAAACCCAAGATCGGAAGATACAGTTTAAGAAGTATGGTAAGCCCTGGTATTACGGGACTGGCCCAGGTAAGCGGTTTGCGGGGAGATTACGGAGATGTGGAAGTAGAAATGAAAAAAAGGATTCTTGCAGATGCCTTTTATGTAAGAAACTGGAGCTTTGTTTTGGATCTGGTCATCATTTTCAAGACGGTTTTCCTGGTTATTGGCGGAGATAAAAACGCGAAATAAATTAAACATACCAAGATCCGGATTGGGGAAATCTGTTAGATTCTGAGATTCAATAAGGCTCAGATCTTAAACTCGGTCTTAACTTTAATTAAATAAAAAAGTCTAATTTAGCGGCATGTTAAAAAAGTTTTTCACAGCAGTAGGAGAATACATCCTCCTTCTAGGTAAATCCTTACAGAAGCCTCAGAAAATGAGGGTTTTCTGGAAGCTGTTTATGAGAGAAATCAATGATTTGGGAGTCAACTCTTTCGGGTTAGTTGTCTTTACATCTATATTCGTAGGAGCGGTAGTGGCTATTCAGATGTTCAATAATTTTGATGCTTCCTCCTTTCCTATTCCTCCTTCTTTTGTGGGATATGCCACCAAAGCGGTTCTTGTCCTGGAATTTGCACCTACCATTATCAGCCTGATTCTGGCAGGAAAAGTAGGCTCTTATATCGCATCCAGTATCGGGACGATGAGGGTTTCCGAGCAGATTGACGCTTTGGATATTATGGGGGTAAATTCTCCTAACTTCCTTATATTCCCTAAAATTATCGCCTGTGTGATCTTTAATCCGCTCCTTATTGCCATCAGTATAGTATTTGGTATCCTGGGTGGGTATATTGCCGGGATTTTAACGGGAAACTGGACGGAAAACGATTATATTGTAGGGATCCAGATGTATATGCCGAACCTGTTTGTTTATTATGCCTTTATAAAAACTACGGTATTTGCTTTTATCATTGCTACGGTTCCTTCTTATTTCGGGTATAATGTAAAAGGCGGATCGCTGGAAGTAGGACGGGCCAGTACACAGGCAGTAGTATGGACGATGGTGTTCATTATTATTTCTGAATTAATTTTAACCCAATTAATATTAAGCTGATGATTGAGGTAAAAGATCTTAAGAAAAGTTTTGGAGATGTTGAAGTGCTTAAGGGAATTTCAACTTCGTTTGACAAAGGAAAGGTAAACCTGATCATCGGGCAGAGCGGCTCGGGAAAAACCGTTTTCCTGAAAAGTTTACTGAATGTATACCAGCCATCATCAGGAGAGATCCTTTTTGACGGTAAAGATATCAATACCATGACCCGTGATGAAAAACAGCATCTGAGATCAGAGATCGGAACTGTATTTCAGGGAAGTGCCCTTTTTGATTCACTTACGGTGGAGGAAAATATTATGTTTCCGCTGGATATGTTTACCAACCTTACTTACAGAGAGAAAAAGAAGAGGGTTTTTGAGGTAATTGGCAGGGTTCACCTGGATAAAGCCGGCAGAAAGTTTCCTTCTGAAATCTCCGGAGGGATGCAGAAAAGGGTGGCCATTGCCAGAGCAATCGTCAACAATCCGAAATACCTGTTCTGTGATGAGCCCAATTCCGGGCTGGATCCTTATACTTCCAACGTGATCGATGATCTTCTGCTGGAAATTACCAAAGAATACAACACCACCACCATCATCAACACCCACGACATGAATTCTGTAATGACGATTGGGGAGAAAATTGTATACCTGAGACTGGGAATCAAGGAATGGGAAGGAAATAAAGACGTACTGATCACTGCGGGCAATAAAAATCTTATTGATTTCGTTTATTCTTCAGAACTGTTTAAAGAGCTGAGAGAATATTTACTTGAAAATAACAAAACGATTGAAAATACAATCACTAAAATAGATGATAATGAAAAAGGTACTTAGTATAGCATTAATCGGATTTTCGATGCTGGCTTCCGCACAGATCTCACTGGCAGGTAAGGCCAACTTAATATTCCCTACGGGTTCTCCTTCCTGGAAAAACATCAAGGGAACGGTAAATGAAGCAATTGACGGGACAGGAAAAAACAATGCCGGTTTCAATGTAGGACTTTCATTAAAAGTTGGGCTTCCGACTTCTCTTTTTGTAATGCCGGAATTATATTATACCCACTTCAAAAATGAATTTACAACCGAAAATACCACTTTTGATGTAAAAAGCAACCGTATTGATATGCCGGTTCTTTTAGGATATAATGTACTGGGTAATATGCTGGGCGTTTTTGTAGGACCTGTGGCCAGTTATAATTTAAGTACGGATAATACGTACAATGATTTTAAAGAAAATGCCAAAAACAACTTCACGGTAGGCTACCAGTTCGGAGCCCAGCTGGAAATAAAAAAACTGATCGTGAATGCGAGATATGAAGGAGCTTTCAGTAAGGATGAGAGAAACTTCATCAATAAAGTTTCGGGATCGGAGATCAGATATGATAACAGACCGAACTTATTTATGGTAGGTTTAGGATATAAGTTTTAAATCAATCGAAATAACAACTATAAGAAAGCCCTCTGAATCTTAGATTTGAGGGCTTTTATTCTGTTCCTGAAGTTCTGCTTCCCGTTTGGCAATATCCGCCGCCTGTTTTTCAAGTTCTTCTTTGTCTTTCTGAAGCTGTCTGAATTCTTTTTTCTTCTGTTCGGCCTTCATCGCACTTCCTTTGCTCAGATAGCCTACCATCCCTCCGATGATCAGTCCGATTCCAACTCCGGCCATCATTCCCATCATATGGGAGAGCGTAATTTTTTCAACGGTAAAATCCGTCGTCAGGTAAAAAAGAAGTGCCGAAACTGCAAGCAGTATAAGCCCGGTAATTGATAAGCTTTTCATAATATCGTGTTTAGTGGTTGTAGTAAAAAAGCCTTACTAATTTACGAAAAAATAAAATAAGGCTTTATACAAGATTAAAAATTCAAATTATATCTTTCCTCCGGCCGCTTTATAATATTCTAAAGCTTTTGGAAGGTTTTTGTTGATATCTGAGATCCTGGTTTCCGGATTAGGGTGGGTAGACAGGAATTCCGGCTGTCTTGCTCCTGAAGAAGCGGCTTCCATCCTGTTCCAGAACGGTACTGCCTCCCTCGGGTCATAGCCTGCCATCGACATCAGATACAGCCCCATCTGATCTGCTTCAGATTCCTGGCTTCTGCCGTATTTCAATAAGGCAACCTGAGAACCGATAGGATATGCTTTTTCAAAAATACTGGCCCACTGCGCATTGGAAATAGTACTTCCTAAAATAGCTCCTCCATACTGTGCCATCATAGCCTGGGAAATCCTTTCATTTCCATGCCCTGCCAATGCATGGGAAACTTCGTGTCCCATTACTACTGCCAAACCGTTATCATTTTTAGTAACCGGCAGGATTCCTGTATATACGGCAACTTTTCCACCAGGCATACACCAGGCATTCAGCTCGTTACTCTGTAACAGGTTGAATTCCCAATTGTAATTGGCAAGATCTGCCGATCTTCCTATGTTCTGATAATATTTTTCTGCGGCACTTTTTATTCTGCTTCCCACACTCACCACTCTTTTAGCGTCTGCTGTACCGGTGATGATCTTGGATTTAGACAATGTCGTTTTATATTCCTGAGCAGACATTGTCAGTATTTCTGAATTATTGGCGATCTGTAATGAAGACCTTCCCGTAATGGGATTGGTCGTACAGGCTGAAACTGTCAGCGCAATTGCCCCTATTCCTAATAGTTGTGTTATTTTCATTGTTCGGGTGTGTTAATAATTCAACATTTACAATTTCTATTCCAAAATGGTTATGAAAGAATATATTTGCATACATTTTGCTATTTAAAATTAACAATAATTATGGTTATGAAAAAGTATATTTCATTTATATTTATTTTTGGATTTCTGTTTTTCTTCCAAAGCTGTTCTTCACAGGCTTCAGCAGATCCGAAAATAGTAGACGATCTTGTGAATTCCCGGGAGTTTACATTTTATGCGCAGCGTGCCAATCCTACCAATTACGATGTCATCCGGGTAATGAATTCAATCCCCAATTCCACTGCATCAAGAATACTTGAATTAAACGGAAATTACACCATAGAATTCCGTGGGAATAAAATGGATGTTGTTCTGCCTTACTTCGGGAGAGTCTTTACCTCAACCAATTATGGAAATGCTGACGGCAACAGTTACAGATTTACCTCCAATGATTTCAGCATCAGTAAATCCCAGAATAAGAAAGGTACATGGACTTTAATAATCAAGCCGAATGATATAAAAAATGTGGAACAAATCAATATAGAAATTTTTAAAACCGGAAAAACCTTTGTATCGGTGAGAAGTAATGACAGACAGCCGATTACGTATGACGGATATATTTCAAAAAATGAAGAAACCAAAAAAGAGGAAGCTAAACCTTAATCTTTTTTCGATAAAAACTTCTCAACAAATAATTTTGCTTCAGTACTTGGATTGGAAACCATTTCTGAAGCATTTTTTTTGTGCATGATATAGGCTTCCTCTACTGCATCACTTTTTTTCATCAGGGCGAGTATATATTCCTGCACCCAGTACTCAAAACGTTTTTCAGCCTGCTGTGTACGGATTTCTTCAAATCTTCCGGTTTTCTTTTTCAGGCTGATGAATTCATCGATTTTTCCGTACACCTCATCCAGCCCTTCATTATTCAGTGCTGAGCCCAGCAGTACGGGAATTTTCCAGTTCTTTTCTTTGGGAGGAATAAAGTCTAGAGCACGTTTCAGCTCCAGCCTTGTATTTTTGGCTTTCTGAAGATTATCCGGATCTACTTTGTTAATGAAAATAAGATCTACCATTTCCATAATACCGCGTTTGATCCCCTGAAGTTCATCCCCGCCTCCGATAATTTTAAGAAATAAAAATACATCCGTGATATCAGCAACCAAAACTTCAGACTGACCTACTCCTACGGTTTCGATAAGAATATAATCATAGCCGGCTGCTTCACAGATCATCATGGTTTCAAAGGTGGTATTGGCTACACCGCCTAAAAAACCGGAGCTTGGTGAAGGACGTATAAAAGCATTCTCTTCTTTAGCCAGTTCTTCCATTCTGGTTTTATCTCCTAAAATACTTCCTTTATTGATAGAAGAACTTGGATCAATAGCCAGAACCGCTACTTTTTTCCCATTCGCAATGGCCAGCCTCCCGAAACTTTCGATGAACGTAGATTTTCCGGCACCGGGAACGCCTGTTATTCCTACACGCACAGACTTTCCGGTGAAAGGCATTATTTTTTTCAGAAGTTCTTCTGCCTGGATTCTGTGTTCTGCCTTTTTACTTTCGGCCAATGTAATTGCTTTTGCGATCAGGCGTTTGTTTCCTGACCGTATTCCTTCTATTAGCTCTTCTGTAGAAAATTTCATTGATCCAAAATTAATAATTAAAACTGAAAAGGCAATATGTAAAGGCATGGCAAAAGGCTTTAGCTGATTATTAATTTTTATTTCTTCTAAATTAAAACTAGCAGCAGACCGCCCAACGGGAAAGGGAAATTCCTACATTTGTTATTATTCAAAAAAAATAAGAAACATGAAAAAAATAGCTGCTGGCCTATTACTTACCGGAATTTTATTGGCATCCTGTACCCCGAAAGCTTCTACCGCTTCTCCTGCGGGACCTGCTGTTTCTTCGGCTGAACAGATTGCCCAGGGAAAAGTAATATTTGAAAACTCGTGCGGAAAATGCCATAAACTGCCGGATCCTACCTCCCATACTTCTGTACAGTGGGTAGGTATTATGAACTCTATGGCACCGAAAGCCAAGCTGAATGACGAGCAGCACCAGTGGGTCTATGATTATATTGTTTCTGTAAAGAAATAAGCATCAACAAACAAAATAAGGGATATGAAAAAATTAATTTTAAGTATGGCTGCCGGTTCTGCGTTTCTTGTATCATGCGGACCTAAAAGTACGGCTGTAACAGGCCCGAAGTATACGGCATCTGAACAGCTTGTTCAGGGTAAGACTATTTTTGAAAATTCATGTGCCAAGTGTCACAAGCTTCCGGATCCTGCCAAACATGACGATCAGGGCTGGATAAAAACTCTGAGCAGAATGGCTCCAAAAGCCAAGTTAAATGATGATCAGCACCAGATGGTTTATGATTATCTGATTTCTGTAAATAAAAAATAAGCTTTCTTTTGAAAGCTTATTTTATTTCAGTGCTATCCCTAAACCCGGCTTTCCTGAGAGAATAATCTTTCCGTTCTCTACAAAATTTCCGGAAGCATCATCATTGGATATCAGATTGGCACCGTCCAGATCTGCAAAATCTGTGAGCCCGGCCAGAATACAGCCCGCAGAGATTCCAACGGTAGATTCTGTCATACACCCGATCATTATTTTATATCCCAGTTCTTTTGCTTTTCTGATCATTTCCAGAGCAGGAGTAAGGCCACCACATTTCATCAGCTTAATATTGACGCTTTTATAATAGGGAATCAATTTTTCCAGAGAATCTATATCCCGGCAGTCTTCATCTGCCATCCAATTGGCAGAACCCTCTTTTTTTAAAACTGTATACTGATCAACCGGTCGTGGCTGCTCTATGTAGGTAAATTTCTGTATTTCTGAGTTTTGCTGAAGCCAGATACAATCTTCTTCGGTAAAACTGGAATTGGAATCCAGGGCGATATTCCGGTTGAGTTCCAGCAGTTTTTTGATATGATCTTTATCCAATCCTTTGCATTTCACTTTAAATCTGTTCCAGCTGCTTTGTTCCATTTTCCGGATCTGATCTTCAATATTTCCAACCGAAATGGTAATGGAACTTTCTGTAAGATTTTCAGCCGGAAGACTGTTCAGTTCGATAAAACTTTTATTTTCGAGCTTCCCGAAAAGATCCCAATAAGCACAATCCAGGGCTGACAAGAGGAATGGATGCAGATTCATTGCTGAAATGGTTCTGAAAAATTCAGCAGGATGAACAATGGTCTGATTTTCCAGCAAAGGCTGAATTTCCTTCAGTTTTATCATAAAATCCTGAAGACTGATCCGGTAATAATCTATCGCCACACACTCTCCGTATCCTTTGAAGCCCTGATACGATAATTCTATGAGAAGAGCATCTCTCCGGTTATAGTTTCCGTAGGCGATGGAAAAGGTTTCTTTCAGCAGAAGCTGCCTGATACCGAAACTGGTTGTTATTTTCATCATTTTAACTTTTAATTGCCGAAAATAATACGGCTAGAAGTAACGTTATATAGTCTCCCGTTTATTAAAACTACAAAAAAGGAGACTTATTTTGTCCCCTTCTTCTTCTTTTTTTTGCTTTCCGGCTTTTTACTTCTGATGAATTTCTCTTTCTCCTTCAGTTTGTCTGTCATAGATTGGGTAAGGCTGGTCTTCTTGGCTTCTTTAAGGCATTTTAAAGCTTTTTTAAAGTCACCTTTTTTTTCAAACAAAAGAGATTGGGAGCAAAAAAGGTCAGTCTTATCTATTCCTTTGAGCTTTAAAGCGAATTCTATTAACTTTTCGGCCTGATCATAGTCTTCATTGTTCAAAAGACAGCTGATATAGTATTTCGGGGTGTTGATATTACCGATATTATTCTGCAGAGCTTCTTCAAAATAAGCTTTTGCCGTTTCATAATCTTTCAGCACTTCGGAATGTATTCTTCCCATCAGGCATAGGCTGTCGGCATCCTGCGGATCATAGGCAAGGGCATAGTTGAGCGCTTCAAGGCAGTCTGCAAGGTAGTAAGGATAGTTGTCTACCGCTTCAAAATAGTATTTATTCTTAGTTAAGGTCATTGTTGTCGTTTTTAAGGTCTTTTTTCAGGGCATTTCTTTGCTTTTTAAAAGATTTGTCCTTTCTGTTCTTTTTAAAATCGGTTCCTGTAAAAGTCCGCACCGGGCTACCTCTCTGTACCTGAAGGTGATTGTTCCAGGTATCCTGCATTCGTTTTTCCAGCTGGCGGATGTAAAGTCCCGCGACTTTTTCCTTTAATCTTGCCACAGCCAGTTTTTTATTTTCCAGCTGCGAACGTGAATCCTGTGCGAAAACACTTTCTCCTGTCGGTATATGTACGGCACGGACTGCTGTATTTACTTTATTCACATTCTGGCCGCCACTTCCCTGACTTCTTGTTGTCTGGAACTGAATATCTTTTTCACTGAAATTTATTTTTTCCAGTCCTTCCAGTTCAAAGATTCCGATAAACCAGTTACTCCGTTTATGAAGTTTTCTGAAGGTACTTTTTCCTGTCCAGCATATGCTTCCCAGCCAGCTTTTCAAAAATGCAGCAACCTCTTTCCCTTTTAAAAGGATGGTTACCGATTTCAGGGTAAGGTTTTCATCGCCATTCTCACGGTGGATGATTTCGTAATCTATTTTATTTTCTTTGACTTCCTCCAGGAAAACCTTCAGAATTTTCGCGGTTACCCACTGACATTCCAAAGGTCCTCTTCCTGAGGTGATCTGAATTAATTTTTCCATTGTTATTCCGGTATTTTACTTAATAAGGGATGCCCAACCGGATCTGTTCCCTTTTGTAATAATTCTTTTGCAGCCATTACTGCCCAGCATTTATCACTTGAATGAATGTTTCTGTAAAATGAAAGTAAAACATCAGGCTTCACAACGGTAAACCCGTTGGTTTCTATGGTTTCAAGATCATTTCTTTCAAAAAAATCGATGGTGATTCTGTGAAACTGATCGTTTTCCAGTTCTACTGTTTTTTCATATCTCCGAAAATTTTCTTCACTCGGCAAATGATCGTAGCGGGTCCAGACTTTCTGAAATCCGTTCTGCTGAAGGATCATTACTACTTCTGCTACATTTTCTTTACTCACAAAAACATCAATATCTTTGTGATCATGTGCATGCTTATATTCCGTATGCTCTTTTTCTGACATGAAGTGCCACGCCCAGCCTCCTGATATAATGACTTTATCTTTTAATTTTTCTAAAATTTCAAGCCCCAGACGGATTCTGAATTCCGGCCAGACCTCTCCATATCTTTTTATATTATGCGGTGCTCCCATTTTTTTGTTTTTTTTAAAACCTGTTTAAATTTCTAAATTTGATTTTTTGTATAACGTTCAAATCTTTATTTAAATCACATTCTTTGTATTTTTTCTAACGCAGAGTTTTCATTTTTGAAACTGCTGATTTTAAGGGAGCAAAGAATAGAATCAACTCCGCTGATTCGTCGAAGCACATGGATAAACATATGGCTTCATCAGCGACGAAGTCGCATCACTTTGCTCACTCAAAATAAGGCAAAATCATTCATCGACTTTGCGTTAATCTTTTTTTGTAGATCTGAAGAAATATAAAATTTAGTCAGATCAGTTTATTTATCCATTCTCACGATTCTCGGCTGGAATGTTCCCAGGATGTCTACCAGATCACTCTGTGCATTCATCACGTCATGAATATCTTTGTAGGCCATCGGGGCTTCTTCCGTATTTCCGCCCATCAGAGTGACTTTCTTTAATTTCAGCTCTTTTTTGATGTCATTCTGTGTGAATAAACTTCTGCATTCTGCTCTTGAATGAGCTCTTCCGGCTCCGTGTGAAGCTGAATTCAGGGCGTCGGGATTTCCTTTACCCCGTACGATGAATCCTTTCGCTGTCATAGATCCGGGAATCATTCCCAGCTCATTTTCACTGGCGGGGGTGGCTCCTTTTCTATGAACAATGACTTCTTTTCCGTTGTGAATCTCTTTCCACGCAAAATTGTGATGGTTTTCGATTCGGGCTTTTACTCTTCCTCCCACGGCTTTTATCAGTCTTCTGTGAATATCGTCATGGCAGGCTGAGGCATAGTCTCCGGCAAGATTCATCGCGGTCCAGTATTCCAGTCCCAGATGGGTATTCAGATCAAGCCAGGCAAACTGCTGGGCTTCTTTCGGAAGCGGGCACTGCTCTGCGGCTACTCTGGAATAGTACTGAGCAATCTCAGCTCCCAGTCCTCTTGATCCGCTGTGCGAAAGGATTCCCAGATACTTTCCTTTTGGAAGCCCGATCTGTTCGTCTTCTTCCGTGATTTCCACTTCACCGAATTCCACGAAGTGATTTCCTCCTCCGGAAGATCCCATCTGTCTGATGGCTTTGCCTTTTAATCTTCTCAGAATGGGGATCAGATCAAAAGTATCCCTATCGAAAATTTCATGTTCTACGTGAGATTTGTGGGTCTCATACATTCCGAATTTGGTATGTTCGGCCAGTGCTTTTTCATATTTTTCTCTGGCACCGTCAAGATATGAAACCGGAGTATCCAGGATACTCAGACACATTCTGCATCCTATATCCATTCCTACTCCATAAGGGATGACCGCGTTTTCCACTGCCAGTACCCCTCCTATCGGAAGACCGTAGCCACTGTGTGCGTCAGGCATCAGTGCTCCCTGCACCGATACCGGCAGCTTTAAAGCGGTATACAGCTGGTTTTTGGCTTCTTCAGAAATATCGGATCCGAAGATCTGAAAAGAGGCACGCTGGGTATTCAGCATTCTTTTTTCTGTTTTCTTTGAAGACAAAAGAGACTCCGCGATCTGCCCGAAGGTTAAGTCTTTTTCAAAATGCTCCGGATTCAGCAGGATTTCCTTTAAAAGAGATTTTACATAATGAATGTTTTTAGTCGCAAAATTTCTTTTCATAACTTCCAGAGCCACGTTGATACTTTGATTGTTCGGGTAGCCCAGTTTTAATATATCTTTTCCTTTTAGTTTTAAATTTCCCATTGTTTTTGTTTTAAATAATAGCGGACTTAAACGTCCAGATAGTGATCTGCAATCTCGGTTGCAGACATTGTGCAGGCAACATATTTCCTGCGTTTGATAAGATCTGTTTTATACTTCATTTCCCAGCGGTAGGATCTGCCATAAATGGTTTTATGAATGATTCCTTTTACTTTATGCTGCCCCAGGTACGACTCCAGCTCTGCATACTCTTTTTCCAGCTCTGCATCCAGGGGTTTGTAGTGGGTAATCATATGAGGTCTCACTCTCAGGGTAAATCTCCACGGCTCAATGAATTCGTAGTAAATCTGGTTGGACTTCCGGAAAGGACAGTATTCTTCTTTTTTCAGGAAATACTGCTTTTCTGCTGGGGTAAGTCCAAACTTCGGACTGATCCAGGAATATGAGGAAACACGGTTGAGTTTCTGCTCCCGTTCTACGTATATTCTCCGCCCGGACTTTTTTTTCTTTTTCAGAAACTGCCGGCTTCCGGAATACATATAAGTATTTATTTTCTTCAGAATTCCTTCGAAAAATGCCCCGTCTTTGCTTCTCATCACATCATCCCTTACGACAAAGAATCTTACAAATCCCAATTGATAAGGTTCATCCAGAGGAATCAGCGGCCTATTTCTTCTTATTTCGCAAAGCTCATCACTACGTTTATATTTTTTTCTTATCTGTTTTTCTACATCTTTTTTAATTGTTCTTTTTCTGCTTCTCAGACTTCTCAGCCGATAAGACAGAAGGTTATCATCTTCCATTTAATAGAGAGTTCAGCGGTGAAGCACCAGACATTGACTTCTGATACATCACATGCAATTCTTAATCAACTAAAATTTCAGTTGACGGGTTTTACAATGAAGGACTCATGATTCTGAACATGAAAGTTTCAGACATTTCATCCTGTAATGACACTAAAAAAGATTCCGGGAAAACTTCTGAGTTTGAAATATTGCGCAATAAAAAACCCGAAATCTCGGCGACTTCGGGTTTTGATATTTCGTTATACTATTATTCTAAGAGTGTACCAAACCACGAAGCCTTTCCGCCATAAGCGGTAATCCAGTTGTAGAATTCTGATTCGTTTTGAACATTGCTTCGTTGTTTTTAATGGGTTAAACTTTATTTTCAGGTGCAAATATATACATTTTTCTTATCATCCAAATATTTTTTTTCATTTCAGGTGAATAATGCTGAGAAAAATGGCATCAATTACTTTTGTCATCCTATTGATATCAAGCGTTTCCAGGGTATCTGTGGTCTGGTGATAATTTTTGTTCCTGAAAAATGAGGTATCAGTGATCATAAGGGCGGGAAAATTGAATTTCCAATAGTTCAGATGATCAGAAAAATCTACTCCTTTCACAAATCCCGGGGCGGGAAAGGTTTCTGTCTTTATCTGATTTGAATCTTTAAAACGGTCTATAAAGTTTTTCACAAATGGCCCTGCCCCACTGAACTTTTTAACCAGGGTAATGAAATCTCCTTTGTTTCCGTAAATCCATGAGAGTACGCCAACAGGGAAATCCTGAGACCTTTTTTCATCTTTAAAGTAGCCGATCATTTCCACACTTGCCATACCATACACATCAATTTTGTTATCCTTCAGGTATTTTGCATGGATGTAACTCCCCATATTTTCTGTCCTGAAATAAGGAGGTTCTTCCAGCGTATAGGCAACCAGATCTATCCGGTAGTTCAGCTTTTGTCCTTTAAGCATTCTGGAAAGTTCCAGAAGAGCAGTAACTCCGGTAGCATTGTCATCCGCGCCCTGCTGATCTCCGCAAACATCGTAATGAGCGCCTATAATGATTCTTTTGCTGTTTTCCGTACCAAAGGAACAGATTACATTTTTATAAGTCTGCCCATCCACCTGATATTCCTGAAAACCTGTACTGTCACTATAAGCTTTAAAAGTCTGGTGAATATAATCCGCCACCGCATTCAGCTGATCCCTATTTTTATGATTCCGGAATTCCGGGGTTTGGGTAAGGGCTTCCAAATGTTTCTGTACCCGTTCCCTATCAGCAGGAACCGGGGACTTTTTTGCCGGTTTATCTTCTTTACCTGAAATAAATAAAAAAAATACTGCCAAAAATAAACCTGCGAGGAGAATCAGCTTTCTCGTCGCAGGCTTTGTTATATTTTTAAAACCCATAAGGATGTGCTTTTAATTTCTTTACGGAAATTAAAGATTTTCGGGTTTAGTTTTCTAAAAATTTTTCTAAAATTTCCACAGCGCATTTAGGAAGATTGGTTCCCGGGCCGAAAATAAAGTCGGCTCCGTTGGCATACAGGAATTCGTAGTCCTGCTGTGGAATTACACCTCCCACAACGATTGTAACATCGTCTGCACCTAATTTTTTCAATTCTCCCACTACCTGAGGAACTAATGTTTTGTGCCCGGCAGCCAGTGAAGATACTCCCAGGATGTGAATATCATTTTCCACAGCCTGTTTGGCCACTTCTTCGGGTGTCTGGAAAAGCGGTGCCACATCTACATCAAATCCCATATCTGCAAATGCTGTCGCTACTACTTTTGCTCCTCTGTCGTGGCCATCCTGTCCCATTTTGGCGACCATAATTCTTGGGCGGCGTCCTTCTTCCTCTTCAAATTTCTGGGTCAGATGAAGGGCTTTTTCAAAGTATTCGTTTTTTCCGGCATTCATGGCATATACTCCAGATATGGTTTTAATATTGGCTTTATATCTTCCGAAGGTTTCTTCCATCGCATCGCTCATTTCGCCAAGCGTTACTCTTCTTCTTGCCGCTTCAATACAAAGTGCGAGAAGGTTACCTTTTCCTGTTTTTGCGCTTTCACGGATTTCGTTCAGGATCTGCTCTACGGCTTCGGTATTTCTTTCGGATTTTATTTTTTCGAGTCTTTCGATCTGTTTTCTGCGTACTTCGGTATTATCAATATCCAGGATTTCAATTTCATCCTGTTTTAAAGCTGTTCTGAATGAATTTACCCCGATGATGAATTCTTCTCCGCTGTCAATTTTTGCCTGTTTTCTGGCAGCAGCTTCTTCAATTCTCATTTTTGGGATCCCGGCTTCGATGGCTTTGGTCATTCCTCCTTCCTGTTCTACCTCATCGATGTATTTCATGGCTTCATCAATCATCTGCTGGGTAAGGCTTTCTACCAGGCCGCTTCCGCCCATAGGATCTACCACATCACAGATTCCGCTTTCCTGCTGAAGGATGATCTGGGTATTTCTGGCAATCTTTGCGGAATAATCCGTAGGAAGGGCAATCGCCTCATCTAAGGCATTGGTATGGAGAGACTGTGTTCCTCCTAAAGCTGAAGACAGGGCTTCGATAGCGGTTCTTGTGATATTGTTAAACGGCTCCTGTTCTGTAAGCGACCATCCTGAGGTCTGCGAATGGGTTCTTAATGCCAGGGACTTCGGGTTCTGCGGATTGAACTGCTGTAAAAGGGTTGCCCAGATGTATCTTGCGGCACGCATCTTGGCAATTTCCATGAAGTGATTCATTCCGATGGCCCAGAAGAATGAAAGCCTCGGAGCAAAATCGTCTACGTTCATTCCCGCTTTGATTCCGGTTCTTACGTATTCAAGACCGTCTGCAAGGGTATACGCCATTTCCAGCACCGGAGTGGCTCCTGCTTCCTGCATATGGTATCCTGAAATGGAGATAGAGTTGAATTTCGGAATGTTCTGTGAAGTATATTCAAAAATATCTGCAATGATCTTCATTGAAGGGGCAGGCGGATAGATATAGGTATTTCTTACCATGAATTCTTTCAGGATATCGTTTTGAATGGTTCCTGAAAGCAGTTCCTGCTTCACTCCCTGCTCTTCTGCTGCTACGATATAAAATGACAAAATAGGAAGTACAGCTCCGTTCATCGTCATAGACACTGAAATCTGGTCCAGCGGAATTTCGTTGAAAAGGATCTTCATATCTTCTACTGAATCTATGGCTACTCCTGCTTTTCCTACGTCTCCCACCACTCTTGAATGGTCGGAGTCGTATCCTCTGTGGGTAGCCAGGTCAAAAGCTACGGAAAGTCCTTTTTGCCCTGCGGCCAGGTTTCTTCTGTAAAATGCATTGGACTCTTCAGCGGTAGAGAAACCTGCATACTGTCTGATCGTCCAGGGTTTCTGTACATACATGGTGGAATACGGTCCCCGGAGATAAGGAGCAATTCCGGGAGAGGTCTGTGTTAATGTTTTATTTTTAACATCTTCCTGGGTATAGGATGATTTTAGCTCCAGTCCGTCTTTTTCAAAACTGTAAATTTCTCTTTCCTGAGGAAGTACATTAAAGTCCGGTTTTTTCACAGAAATTGTCTTTCGCATTCCAATAATTTTTGTCTCTGTAAAGTTAATTTTTTTGAACGAAACATGAAACTTATGTTAACATTCTGTATGTCTGATTTTTAACATAAAAAAAGACCGGACAAATGCCCGGTCTGTGTTATGGATCTATGATCTTATTATTTTTTGATCAGTTTGGTATTGTATGTATTTTTATCATCTTTAATAGTGATTACATACATTCCTTTGATAAGAGAAGCAACATTGATTCTCTGACCATCTACTGCTCCTTCCTGAACAAGTCTTCCATCTGCACTGTAAATCTTATAATCTGCTTTTCCTTTCAGATTCTTAACTTCTACGAAAGTATCTGCAGGGTTAGGATAAATAGAGATTTCTGATGGTTTTGTATTGTTGGTCTCGTCTACACCCAATCCGCTTGTGATTTTAACGGTGAAGTCCATAATACTACCTGCTCCGCTTGATAAGGTTCCACATGGATTGCTTACCGCGCTGGAATAGTTAGACACCACTCTCATTCTCAAAGTCTTATTACCGGAATAAGCTGTTGCCGGAACCGTAAAGTTTCCGGTTACGAAACCGATACCAACACCTCCGCTTACCTGAGAATAGTTTGTAGCAGGGCTGTTGTAAACTCTCTCCGTTGTTTCAAACACTCCGTTTCTGTTATAATCGATAAATACGTTATAAGTCATACCGGCACCTGCCTGATAAAGTCCGTAGATTGTGATCGGATATGAAGTTCCTTTAACCAGATTAACAACTGCTGAAGGATTTTCGCTTATATCTTTATATGATCTGAAAGTGGTATCTGTATAATCAACATTTGATACAACCACTTTAGCAACATTTCCAACAATGTTAGCTCCTGTATTTACTATACAATAATCAACACCTGTTTTCAGTCCTTTTGTTTTGAATGTATAAACAGGGGAGAAAGCTCCTGCAACAGAGTTCACTACTGCTGCCACCTGAACTTCATAGTTTGTTTCATCTTCCAGAGAATTCAGCAGAACAGAGTTTGCTGAACTTGTAACATTCGTCCAGTTGGTAGTTCCCTGTTTTCTGTAATTAATAGAATATTCTGCTCCGGATACGCTGTTCCAGGCCACTCTTGCAGAAGTTTTCAATACGTCTGCATCAGTTGTAGATACTCCGGTAGGTGCATCCATTGTAGAAGTAGGCGCGCTTCCGATCACTACTTTAGGGGATACGGCAAAGAAAACGTTACCAATAGCGGAGATTCTCAATTTAACAGGTCCTGTTAAACTTGCAGGCATTTGAGCGGTATAGCTTCCTGTATTAGGAGTAGAGGCTACAAGTTCTGTCCATGTTGAACCATTCACAAGATCTGTTGTATATTCAATCTTTACATTTGATACGTTGTATGGAGCTGCATTGGTATTGGCAACATCCCATAAAATTGTATTGGTTGCATTATTATACAGTATTGTTGCATCGGTAAGCCCGTTAAATTTGAAAGGTCCGTCGCTTTTAACCACTACTGTTGTTTCGGCAGACACCAACATTGGTGTAATGTTTTCGTCTCTAACGGTTACTGCATATTTAAGTGTTCTCGGAACGTAAGAAACAGTTTCCCAGTTTACTTTGTCTGTTAATGTTCCGGCCATTACTGCAGGCAGAGAAGGGAAATATCTTCTTCCGCTTGCTGTACCGAAGTACGATCTGGTTAATGCTCCCTGAGTATTATATCCCCAGCCGCTGTCTCCGGAAATGGTTGCAAGCTGGTTTACGCTGTCGTACTGTTCCCAGGTATATTTTAACGGATCATTTTCTGCATCTGTTGCAGTTGCATCCAGATAGTATGCTGTTCCTTTAGGAATATTATATACAGGCAGCTGAGCGATTACCGGCGCTGTATTGGTTGTAATATTCTGTGCTACACCACAATTCGCCTTATTGTCCAGATTATTTAAGATCTGATTAACAGATGAATAATGGAAGTAAGCATCGGATCTCATGGCAACATTGTCATCAGTAATTCCTGCGTAGCCCATGATGGTAGTACCACCACCCGGCTCAACATTTACTCCTGAGCCTTCTGTACGGTTTGAGAAGGTGTGGTTTCCTCCCAGCTGGTGTCCCATTTCATGGGCAACATAGTCTATATCGAAGGAATCTCCCCACGGTTTACCATCACTTGGAGAGGTATAACCTGATCCTTTGTATGCTACCGGTGATCCCTGATTCAATGTCATATCATCACTACATACACATCCGATACATCCGGCATTACCACCTCCGCCGTCACGTCCGAACAAGTGTCCGATATCGAAGGCAGCTTCTCCTACGCCGTTATGAAGGGCATTCATAAGTTCAGCATTCCATGCCCCTCCAGTTCCTGCATCAGAATTTGAATACGGGTCAGTAGCAGGGTCTGTATAGACAACATTTGGGTGATCCTGTAAAAGTAATTTAATTGCAAAATCCTTCTGGAAAACTCCATTTACACGAGTCATTGTATTATTCATCGCGATTAATGCCACAGCTTTCTTTTCGTCTTCCGTAGCGGTTACAGGTATACCTGCCTGCGTCATGAAGTATCTTGTGTATTCTCCTGTAACGGAAAGAGCTAGCCTGTACGTTCTGAACTTAGTGCTTGCCGGTCTGTTTGTGATTCCTATTCCGGAAAGATTTTTTTTTCCGTTCGCCTCTAAAGATTTAATGTCTTTAAAGTTCTTCTCTTCTGCAGTACACTCAAATCCGTGCTCACTCTGTGTTCTATTGGTTTTATAGAAAACACCATATGTTTTTTTATCATTAGTGATCGGCTCTATAAACTGAAATACGCCATCTTTAATGATCATGGACTGCATTTCTGTTGGAGATGTACTGAATCTTAAGTATTTGGAAGGATCATCAACCCCTACACCTACATAAGAACCTAGCTGATATCTGTCTGCTAAAGATTTTTCCATTACAGGATCACTATATACAGCAAATTTTTCAATCTTTCCTTCTGCAGTAGGCAATGAAACAATAACTGCCTGTGCATTTTTTCCAGTTTCAACAGCATCTTTCAGAATATTTCTAAGAGACTGTAAGTCTACTCTGTACGAGTATTTAACATCTACCTCTTTCCTGATCTCAGAGGTCTTTTGTGAAGCGGGCTCCCATCTCTGTGCATTAAAGCTGGCAACACCTGCTGCCAATGCACAAACTAGTAGAATTCTTTTTTTCATAACTTTTCTAACTGAATAGAATTAATAATTTTTAAATATCCAGCACAAAAGTAACGAATACCCATAATATAGAATCAAAAAAAATGGATAATTTTAATAAAATCATCCATTTTAATTATTTTTGCACTATTTAAGCCTATTTTTTAATTCCCATCTCAAACAAAGCAAAAGAGATAAGATCTGCATTTTCACCAATCACCTGTTCGGTTGATCTTCCTGCTCCGTGACCTGCATTTTTCTCAATTCTCAGCAAAATCGGATTTTTACATCCCTGTTTTTCCTGAAGTTCAGCACCGAATTTGAAAGAGTGGGCAGGCACTACCCTGTCATCATGATCGCTGGTAATAATCATGGTTGATGGGTAGCAGGTTCCTTTCTTCACGTTGTGTACCGGAGAATAAGATTTAAGATATTCAAACATTTCTTTGTTATCTTCTGCTGTTCCGTAGTCGTATGACCAGCCTGCACCTGCTGTAAATTTATTGTATCTCAGCATATCCAGAACACCTACTCCCGGGAAAGCAACTTTCGCCAGATCAGGGCGCATGGTCATGGTTGCCCCTACCAGAAGTCCTCCGTTTGATCTTCCTGAAAGGGCCATATATTCTTTGGAGGTATAGCCTTTGCTCTGAAGATATTCTCCTGCCGCAATAAAGTCTTCAAAAACATTTTTCTTCTGCATTTTGGTTCCTGCATCATGCCATTTTTTACCATATTCACCACCGCCACGGATGTTCGGGACAGCATAAATACCTCCGTTTTCCATCCAGATCGCATTCACCACGGAGAAGGCAGGCTGCAGACTGATGTTGAATCCTCCGTAAGAATAAAGAATGGTAGGATTTTTACCGTCAAGTTTGGTTCCTTTTTTATAGTTGATCATCATCGGAACTTTGGTTCCATCCTTAGATGTGTAGAAAACCTGTTCTGAAACATAATTATCCGGGTTGAACTTTACTTTAGGTTTTTGGTATACTTCTGATTTTCCGGTATCCGCATTGAATTTATAGGTTGTGCCCGGCGTAATATAGTTGCTGAAAGAGAAATACAGCTCTTTTTCTGTTTCTTTACCTCCGAAACCGCCTATATTTCCTTTCCCCGGAAGGGTAATTTCTCTTATCAGTTTTCCGGTTTTGTCGAACTGTTTTACCTGATCTATCGCATCAATCATATAAGTAGCAAAGAAATATCCGCCACCGGAAGAGATTCCCAGAACATTTTCAGTTTGTGGGATTACGTCTTTCCAGGTTTCAGGAGCCGGATTTTTGATGCTTGTCTTTACCAGACGCATATTCGGAGCGTCTTTATCTGTGAAGATGAAAAGATCGTCGCCCTGAGTATCTACGATATTGGCATTGATATCAAATCCTTTTACGATCTGAACAAAATCTCCTCCTTTTTTAAGGTCTTTAATATAAAGTTCGTTTCCGTTGGTTGCATTGGCTGCAGAAATGATGAGATATCTCTGGTCTTCGGAAACACCTGCTCCTAAATATCTTCTCGGAGTTTTATCGCCTCCGAAAATTAACTTGTCTTCAGACTGTTTGGTTCCCAGTTTATGAAAGAATACCTTATGTTTGTCGGTCATACCGGAAAGTACGGTACCTTCTTTCGGTTTGTCATAGCTTGAGTAATAGAATCCTTCATCACCCTGCCATGAAATTCCGCTGAATTTTACATCTACCAGTGTTTCATCGATCTGTTTTTTAGAAACCGCATCAATGATGATGATCTTATTCCAGTCGCTTCCTCCTTCAGAAATAGAGTAAGCGGCCAGGTTTCCTTTTTTGTTGAATGACAGGTTGGAAAGTGAGGTGGTTCCTTTATCAGAAAATTTATTGGGGTCTAAAAATATTTCTGTTGCTTTTGTCTTATTGTTGGTTCTGTACAGGATAGACTGTGCCTGAAGACCGTCATTTTTATAATAATAGGTATAATCGCCTTCTTTGAAAGGTGCTGAAATTTTTTCGTAATTCCAGATGTCTCTCAGCTGGTCTTTAATTTTATTTCTGAAAGGAATTTTTGAAAGATAATTTTCGCTGTACGCGACTTCTTCATCCACCCATTTTTTGGTAGCATCCGAATCATTTTCCAGATCTCTGAACGGATCAGAAACGGCATTGCCAAAATAGGTATCTGTCTGGCTTCCTTTTAATGCTTTAGGATAGTTCATTTTTTGAGAATAAAAAGATGCTGAAAACAGAACTCCAGCAGTTAACAAGATAGGTTTAAAATTCATGTCGAACGATTTTCTCAAAAATACGTAAAGTATATGAAATAAAAAAAGCCCCGGAATCGGGACTTTTGATCTATAATTTATCTTTTTTTATAATGTTTTAAGACCCGAAACTCTCAAAATAGAAATCAGTAAGGGAGGTTACAATTTCATCCGGACTTCCGTTCCAGTAGTAAATTTTACCGCCTTCCGTAAGCTGATATAAGCTGAACTGAAGGTCTGTTGTTACTTCTTTATCTGCATTTTTGAAACTCTGAACACTTTCCGTTAAATATTTTTTCAACTCTTCGGCCCTGATCTTCTTTGGATCACCGGATGGGCTTTCAGGCATCTTAGATGGTACTTTAAAGCTTACCGAATAAGTGATTTCAGCGATCTTCTGGTCTTCCACATATTCATTCTGCACCATTTTCACCTCTTTAACGGTAACTTTCCCATTTTTGAAGTTATCCATCATGGCTGTGAAATAATCTTCCGCTTCTTTTCTGCCGGAATCTCCCGCTGATTTTGAAAATACGGATAAAAAGCCGTCTGTACTTGCTTTCAGGGTTTCTGCAGAAACGGTTTTAAAATCTACCTTATAGGCATCCTGCCCTTCTACGGTCGGTTTCAGATACTCATTTAATTTACTGAGTACGGCAGGATCGTTTTTAACGAAAGTCCCGAAATACATTTCAAATACTTCCTTCGGTTTTTTTACCTCAGCCTGTGCCATCAGATTCTGCCCGATCACAGCCAGAACAAACAGTAAAACAATTTTAAAATTTTTCATATTCATTTAAGTGATTCATGTTTTATGCAAAAAAAGCTCCTGATGAACAGAAGCTTTCTATTATGTTGTGATTTATAAATTTTCTTCCTCTCCTTTCATCTTCTCTGCATTTTCTGCCATGATCACGGCATCGATCATTTCGGAAATATCTCCGTTCATATAGGCATCCAGATTATACATAGACTTGTTGATTCTGTGATCTGTTACTCTTCCCTGCGGATAGTTATATGTTTTGATCTTTGCAGAACGGTCTCCGGTAGATACCATAGTTTTTCTCTGCGCAGCAATATCACCCTGAACTTCCTGAAGTTTGATGTCATACAGTTTCGCACGAAGCATTTCCATCGCCAGTTCACGGTTAGCCAGCTGGGAACGTGCCTGCTGACAAACCACTACAAGCCCTGAAGGTTTGTGGGTAAGCTGTACTTTGGTTTCAACCTTGTTGACGTTCTGTCCTCCGGCACCCCCTGAACGGGAAGTCTGCATTTCGATATCCGCAGGATTGATCTCTACATCCACTTCTTCTGCTTCCGGAAGTACTGCAATCGTAATTGCGGAGGTATGTACTCTTCCCTGGGATTCTGTTTCCGGAACACGCTGTACACGGTGAACTCCCGATTCAAATTTCATGATTCCGTATACGCCTTCTCCTTCCACTTTCATGATCAGTTCCTTATAGCCTTTTGCCGCTTCATTGGAATCTGTTACCTCATGTCTCCATCCTTTGGCTTTGAAGTACATGGTGTACATTCTGTAAATATCCTCTACGAAAATCGCGGCTTCATCACCACCTGTTCCGGCACGCAATTCTACGATAACGTTTTTATCATCTGCGGGATCTTTCGGGATCAGTAAGACTTTCAGTTCTTCTTCAAGACCCGGAATTTTAGCCTGAGCTTCAAGCTTTTCTTCTTTGGCTAGATCTACAAGGTCTCTGTCTGATCCGTCTGCAATGATTTCGTCAGATTCCTCAATGGCATCCAAAGCTCCTTTGTACTGGTCGTATACCTTTACAATTTTTCCTAAATCACTGTATTCTTTGTTCAAAGAAGAATATTTTTTCTGGTCTGAAATAACATCAGGCTGTATAATAAGGTCGGCAACCTCATTATATCTTTGTTTTATAGCTTCTAATTTTGGAATTAATGATTTAGACATTGTAGAATTTTTGAGAGTGCAAAGATAAGAATTATTAATTCAATTTAAAAACGCTTTAGTTTTCTGATTTAGAAAGTCTTCGGTCCAGCAGATACAAAACAATTCCGAGGGCTATAATTCCCAATCCTATGAGGCTCTCTCCGGGATTATGAACGAATGTAAAGTAAAGAATATACACGCTGAACAGGAGAAAAACGGCTGGAAAAATATAAAAAAGACCGGATTTAAAGATCTTCCGCTGTTCTTTTTTAAGGAAAAAAACAGTAGAAACAGACAGGCTGGCAAACAGCTGAAGAATAAAAGCGGTATAGACAAATATTTCTTTAAAGCTTCCTGTGAGGATAATAACTGTGGCAATCACCGCATGGGCAAAAATGGCCCGTACCGGAATTCCTTTTTTATTGCTGGCGGCCAGTGATCTCCACAGATGATTTTCTTTAGCAAAAGCCTGTGTAAGCCTTGAACCTACCCACAGATACCCGCTGATGGTAGCAATCAGCTGAAGGGCTATAAAAATATTAACCACTTTCCCGAAGCTGCTTCCGAGCATATTCCGGGCCGCCTCGCCCATCACGTCTTCTTTTCCTGCCAACTGACTTACCGGAGCATGTTTCAGCATGATAAAATTTACCAGAAGATAGCAAACCGTTACAAAGAGTGTTCCCAGGATCAGAGATTTGGGAAGGTTCCGGTGGACTTCCTTTATTTCTCCTGCAATATAGGACGCGGAGTTCCATCCGGTATAGGAATAGGTGACGAAAACCAGGGATGTGGCGAAGGCAGAAAGCATGATTTCATTCTGCCAGCTGCTGTCGAAATTCAGACTGTTTCCGGCCGGAGAATCTGGAATAAAGATCCCTAAACCGATAAGAACAACAATAAAAGCAATCTTGATGAAGGTGAAGAAGTTATGAAACCGGCTTGATGCCTTTAAACTGAATGATAAGCTTAACGCTACAAGGAAGATCATCCCGATCGCAAAGCCATTTCCGAAGGATGTATCAAATGCTGAAAGGTATTTTGACATGGCAAGTGCTGCCAGGGCAACCGGTGAAGAAAATCCGATGATTAAAGAAATCCAGCTTACCAGATATCCGAATACCGGATGATAGGTTTCTTTCAGATAGAGATAATCTCCTCCGTTTCCTTTGAAATAAGATCCCAGTTCAGCATAACAGAACGCTCCGAACAATGCCAGAATACCGCCAATGATCCACAGAAAGAAAATACTGTATGTATTGGTTATATCTGATAACTGGAATCCTAAGGTCGTAAATATCCCTGTTCCTATCATATTGGAAACCACAATGGCTGCGGCTGTTTTCCAGCCTATCTTATGTGAGCCCGTATCCATCCCGTTAAAAATATATTTTCAAAAAAATTCCCTTTTGGGCTAAAGTTTATTAACATCAAAGCAGTTTAACCTTTTTTATCTGAATTCCGGCAGATAAATTTAAAAAAAGCAAACCTGCTGATGGGCAAATTTGCTTTTTTAATTTTACTTTATCATCATTTTCCGGATGGCCGTTCCTGTTTCGGAGTTCAGGTGAACCAGATAGGTTCCGGCCGGATAAGCTGTTTTCAGCTCATAGGTTCCGTTTTCATTATTCAATCTGAATGAATCCATTTTTTTACCGCTCATATCGTAGATGATGATTTCCCCGTTTTTCACTTTATGGTAAATGAATTTTGCCATACCGTTTTTCACAGGGTTATCTGCAATCTGAAGCGACAGTTTATGGGCTGCATTCTCATCTTTCACAGAAAGGGTCCCGGAATAATTTCCGAAAATCCTGAATTCTCCCGGCTGCAGAGTAATCGGAGCTGTTGTGGAAGCAATATTGGACACCGTATTATCCGTCAGGTTCTGCCACTGCCCTGTGTAAGGGAAGTAAGGCACCACATTCTGAGCTGATGTCGCAAAATTGGCCAGCACCACTACATTTTTCATCCCACTGATGGCAGTGTCATAAACGTAAATTCTTGTGATCAGCCCATTCGGATCATTCGCCAGGTTGTTCGATTCTATGGTGTATGTCTTCGATTTGAAAACCTCATGAGTATTTCTGATGCTGATGATTTTAGCCCAGGTATCATATACGGATTTCCTGTTGGTATCGGTATCATATCCCAAAGTAAAGGCAACAGGTTTTTCATCTGTCCGGCATCCGCTGCTGATGCTTCCGTCTGCACATCTGTTGATGCTGAATTCATAGCCGAGTTCACCGAACTGCCAGATCATCTTCGGACCGGGAACAGTAAAGAATACCGCTCCGAAAGTTTTCATCCTGTCAAGAGCCGTATTCAGGTTTTTAACATTATATGAACCTTCAACAGCACCATAAGCCAGGTTTTTAAACATCAGACGTTCTTCATCATGACTTTCTCCGTATCCTACGGCATGCATCTCCGTAAACCCGTGAAGCGCATGATTCATCCGGTCATAATTGCTGTTTTCCTTATAGCCCATCGTATTCTGGTTGTAAGGATCTGTCTGTTTATTCCAGAGCAGTACTCCTTTTCCTTCGGAAGTCCTGTAATTGGCCCACTGCTGTTCTTCGGCATCTGTTCCCAGGTGTTCAAATATCATATAGGAGTTTGGATCTGCGGCCCACTGTCTGTCTGCATAGTACTTCATAATGTCTACCCTGTCCTGCTGATAGGCATTGGTACAGGCTTCATCATTTTCAGAGCAGTTTTGGGTAAAGCCTTTCGTTAAATCCCAGCGGAATCCGTCAATTTTATATTCTGACAGCCACTGCTGAAGGCATCTTTCAACGTAATATTTCGTTGATGAGCTTGTATGGTTGAAGTCGTTAAATACATTATAGGAATGTTTCGGAACCTGGTTGAAATAAGGGTTATTGGCTGCAATATCTCCATAACCGTCTCCATCAGGATCGATATTCCAAAGTCTGGCCAGAGGGGAGCGTCCTGTGGCATGATTAAAGGCAATATCCAGAATCACGGCAATTCCGTTCTGATGGCAAAGATCAACAAATTCCTTGAATTTTTCAGGGGTTCCATAGGCTTTATCTAAGGCATAGTGGAAGGAGGTGTTGTAGCCCCATGAAAGGTTCCCTTCAAATTCCATAACAGGCAGCAGTTCAATAGCATTGATATTCAGTCCTTTCAGATAGGAAATTTTATTTATCAGCGACTGCCAGTTTTTCTCCTGGGTAAAATCCCTCAGCAGCAATTCATATATGACCAGATTCTCTTTGGCAGGTCTCTGGAAATTGGTTACCTGCCAGTTATAGGGTGTCTGACCTGTTTTAAACACAGAAACTTCAAAATCCTGTCCCGCAGGAAACGGGGGAAGATTCGGATAAGTGGTACCGGAGATCCATTGGTCGTCATAAGAAGACAGGATTTGTGGAGAAAAAGGATCTGCCACTTTTTTCATATCATTGGTTCTGTACTGGAAAGTATAGAGCTGCTGGGGCGTTAACCCTGTTATCTCAATCCAGTAAAGATCAGGGTTTGAAGTATCTCTTTTCATTAAATAAGAATCATTCACCACCCAGTTATTAAAACTTCCGATGACGTGAACAAAGTTTTTGTGAGGGGCATAAAGCGCAAGTCCTGCTTTGGTCTGGTCTGTTGGATGATAATTAATTCCCTGTCTGATCCAGTCAGGAATAGCCTCTGAAACTACATTTCTGGGAACCTGAAGGGTAAAGTTCACTTTTTTTGAATTGGAAGCCGCATCTGTTGCAGTAAGCTCCATCTGGGCATCCTGGGTTACAGTGTAAGTATAGGTGTAAGACTGTGAAGGAACCGTAGCAGAGTTCACAACAGCTCCGTTTGCTTTTAACTGAAATGCAGCATCTACATTGGTTGTCGCGGTAATATTGATGGTATTTCCCGCCGGAACCGAAGTAAGGCTGTTGGGGGCAGGATTCGTCAGGCTGATATTTAAAATTCCTACGTTGACAAAAATATCGGGAGAGGTCTGGTGCGATCCTGTTTTATCTTTTAATAAAAACCCGAATCTGCCAATTCCGGTTCTTCCATAAAAAGCGGTTGGGGTAAAGGTTAAAGAATAAGAATCTGATCCTGCATCATAATTCAGTTTATTGAGCTCATTGGAATTGTTCCAGCTCCCGTTGGTAGGACAGTCCTGGCTGTTCTGGTAATTGGTGTCAAAAGACCATGTCCAGATATATACCGCATGATTGGAAATTCCCCATGCTGTTTCGTCAATCTGATCTCCGGGAACCGTTAGCGTCACGGCATCCGTTTCATTGAACGGACTGGGTGTTATGGTATAGCTGATCTGCCCGAAAATCCATACGGCAACCAACAGAAAAACAACAGAATATAACTTTTTCATATCTTATTTTTTATCGAATATAGGATATTTTTTTTCGCGATTTCATTTTCTGTGGTATCATTTTTAAAATATTTCAGTTTCCAGGGAAAAAAATTAACCCAAAAAAGGCCCATGAAAATCTTCATGAACCTTTCCAATAAAAGTAATTGTAATGAACTATTTTTTATCTGTTCTACAAATAAACCGCAGACAAAGCTTTTATTGGTCCATCAAATGATGGGACATTAATTTTTAATCACTTTTTTAGAAAAACGCTGCCCGTTCTTTAATGTTAATTCTACGAGGTAGTTTCCATCGGGAAGTCCGCTCATGTTGATCTGATTATCTGAAAACTGTATATTTATTTTCTGTCCGGTCATATTGAACAGATTTACACTGTCAATCAGGGAATCTGCCTTTATATAAAGGATATTCTTTACAGGATTGGGATAAATTCCCACCGTATTCACTCCGGCCGTTTCTGATATTCCCAGCACCAGTCCGCTTTTGATGCATCTCACGGCTGCTCCCTGTCCTCTTGGTGCCCCTGCCGAAGCGTTCGCGATTATTGTTCCCACATAAAGATATTTTGCTCCGAGAGAGGAAGTATCGGAACTCCAGAAATACCCACGCTGCCCTACAAATGTAAATCCTCCGTTTCCTGAACTCCTGTAACCCGAAGCGGGCAATTTCAGGTAACTGCTATAAGCGCTTGCCGGGTTATTGATATTTTCTGAGCTTACCAACGTCTCCCATTCCGACTGTGTAGGCATCTGCCATCCGGGTCCCACTGCCTTACAGGGATCTATTCCTCTTCCGGGTGTCACATTTCCCGGATCTGAAGCCGTCCATTGGTCTCCTCCCTGGAATTCTTTCCACCATTCAGGATCTCCGGCTATATAGGAACTGTTTCCAGCCAGCCCTGATGGAAAGTTTTCATCCGGAGCAGCGGTAATTGCGGAATTTCTAAGCTGATGTCCGTCATCCCATCTTCCCCATTGGAAAAGATCGCCGTATGAATCCGCGTCTGCTTTATCCACAGCTACCCGTGAACTTCCGAGGTTCTGCTGAAGCCAGATTTTCCCGTCCTTACCTCTTACTGTGGTATAGGTAACCGGCTGTCCCTGATAGCTAAAAGTTACACATCCTGTATCTCCGGGAGTATTTCCGGGATCTGTATTATTGCAGTTCTTTGGTGTAAGTGATGTTTGCTGTCCATATGCAAAATTTCCGGCAGCTATTATGGTCATCAGGCCTATTGCAAAATGTAAATTTTGAATCATCTTCAATATTATTTTTAATTATTCTAAATTTAATTTAATTTTGCACAAAAGTAATCGACCTGATTCATCCTGAGTTATCATTTTCAAACTTTTTGTTATCAGCCTGAAGCTTTATTTTTTTAAATGTACCCTACCGTAAACCTGTTTCGTATGAAAGAAGAGTCTGATAATGGAATAATCTTCAGTTCCGGAGATATAGAGATCTTCCTGCATGAAGAGCTCCGCTCTGAAACAATTTTAAGATCTGAAGTGATTGAAAACAGAGAAAGCTTCAGCTTTATTTTTATACTAAGCCCAGCCGTACATCTTGAAGCGCCAGATTGCGGAACAAAGTTCTTATTCAGGAAAAATCAATATATCCTGCATTACTCTTCTCAGGAACATACCGCTGAATTATGGACAGAGCATGAAGAAGGATTAAAATTCATCAGAATTCAGATCAATTATCAGTATATCTTCAATCTGCTGGCTCCGGAAACCAGTAAAGAAAATGCTTCTGTCCTGGAAAATATGATCCGCAACAATTATGTTTTTATTCATCAGGAAACACCTCCGGAAATGACCGTGGAAATGCATATGATCCTGAAGGAGATCATCACTTATTCTAAAAAAGGGGTCATGCAGAAGCTATTTGTAGAAGCCAAGATGATCAAACTCCTGATGCTTGTCTTTCAGCAGTTCAGTGAAAAAGATACGGTTCAGAGCAGTTCCCCGGTTTCCTCCAGAGTAAGAAGATTTATTGATGAAAATTATCATAAAAATATTCGTGCTGAAGAGATAGGAAGGCTGATGGGTATCAGCCAGAACAGAATACGAAAGGCATTTAAAGCACAATATCATATCACGGCTGCCGATTATATTCTGGAGCTCAGAATGCTGAAAGCCAGGAAAATGATTATAGATGAAAAGATCATGATCAAAGAAATTGCAATTGAATGCGGGTATGAATATGTACAGAACTTTACCCGTGCCTTTAAGAAGAAGTTTGGGGTTTCACCTGAAAATATGAGAAACGGGAGATAAATACGATCAAAAAAAACACCTGATGATGACCGGCAGTTTTTTGTTAATGCAAAGTTTCATTCTTATACCGCCAATCTTACATTGGATGAAGCGATGTTTAAACTATCTTAGCAGAATCAGACATAAAGTATTTTGGGGGAAATTTTTATTAAATGTGAAGGCAGACAAAGGATGAATAAAATTCTGATGTCTTTAAGATAAACAGAGCCGCTTCGCTTATATCCGAAATACAAGGTTATCTCTAAATACAGCTTATCTTAATAGGTTTACGTTGTTTTTCAATAAAAAAACCGCTTAATTTCTTAAGCGGTTTATATATGTTGTTTTGCTTTGATATTACTTTTTCAGAATTCAGGTGAAAAAGCAATGACAATCAATTAATGATGATGTCCGTGATCGTGGATGAAAGGTCCGTTCCCTTTAGGCTGGCTGTATATTACTTCTACCCCTTCCTGCTCGTTAAGCTGCTTGCTTCTGATATCTTCCGGATCAAAAGGTTTTACTTTTCCGAAATATTCTTTCAGACCTTCAGTTAACCACATTGGGATCACCAATCCGAAGAACATGAAGATACACCAGAATCCTACTAAGAACATAATTATAAAGAATACAGTCCAAAGGAACTGGTAGAACGGCCAAAATGCTGATAAAATCGTTATCATTTCTCTTAAAGATTTTAGGCAAAAATAGGACTTTTTTATTTTTTACACAAAAGATACAAGCCCTATTTTATAATTTATTTTGATTTTAAACTAATTAATGGGCAAGATCTGCAAAGAAATCATTGCCTTTATCATCTGTAATGATGAATGCCGGGAAGTCTTTCACCTCAATTTTTCTTACGGCTTCCATTCCTAATTCCGGGAAGTCTACCACATCTACGGATACAATATTATCTTTGGCAAGAATAGCTGCCGGACCGCCTATTGATCCCAGATAGAAGCCTCCGTATTTACCGCAGGCATTGGTTACATCTTTGCTTCGGTTTCCTTTGGCCAGCATAATCATGCTTCCTCCGTGGCTCTGGAATTCATCCACATACACGTCCATTCTTCCTGCCGTGGTAGGTCCGAAACTTCCTGAAGCCATTCCTTCCGGAGTTTTAGCCGGCCCCGCATAATAGATCGGGTGATTTTTGAAGTATTCAGGCATCGGTTTTCCGCTGTCGATGATTTCTTTGATTTTTGCGTGGGCAATATCTCTTGCAACAATCAGGGTTCCGTTCAATTTTAATCTTGTTTTGATCGGGTATTTTGAAAGCTCCGCCAGAATTTCCGGCATTGGCTTATTCAGATTGATCTCAACGGCTTCTTCCAGGTGTGGAGGTGTGTCTGGCAAGAATCTTTTCGGATCCTGTTCCAATTGCTCAAGGAAGATTCCGTCTTTTGTAATTTTTCCTTTGATATTTCTGTCTGCAGAACAAGAAACTCCCATTCCAACCGGGCAAGAAGCAGCGTGGCGCGGAAGTCTGATCACCCTTACATCATGCGTAAGATATTTTCCTCCAAACTGGGCTCCGATGGCACTTTCCTGACAGATCTTCTGCACTTTCGCTTCCCATTCCAGGTCTCTGAAAGCCTGTCCCGCTTCATTTCCTTCGGTAGGAAGGTTGTCATAATATTTTGCAGATGCTTTTTTCACAGCCGCCAGATTCGCTTCTGCGGAAGTTCCTCCGATTACCAGTGCAAGGTGGTACGGCGGGCATGCTGCTGTTCCAAGATCTGAAATTTTTTCTTTGATGAACTCTTCAAGAGATTTTTCGTTCAGAAGAGATTTTGTCTTTTGATACAGGAAAGTTTTATTTGCCGAACCTCCTCCTTTTGTTAAAAATAAAAATTCGTAATAGTTTCCTTTTTTAGCATAGATATCAATCTGTGCAGGAAGGTTTGATCCTGAGTTTTTCTCCTCAAACATTGTTAAAGGAACGACCTGGGAATACCTCAGATTTCTTTTCTGATAGGTATTAAAGATCCCTTTACTTAAATATTCACCGTCTTCAACTCCGGTGTAGACATCTTCCCCTTTTTTCCCCATCACAATGGCTGTTCCGGTATCCTGGCATGAAGGAAGCGCTCCCTCAACAGCTACCGCGGCATTCTGCAACAGGTTATACGCTACGAATCTGTCATTATCTGTTGCTTCAGGATCGTCAATAATTCTTCTGAGACTTTCAAGATGGGAAGAACGGAGCATGAACGATACATCTGCCATAGCTTCTTCTGCAAGAAGTTCCAGTCCTTTCGGATCAACGGTTAAAATTTCCCTGTTTCCCAGCTGCTCCACTTTCACATAATCTGATGTAAGTTTCTTGTACACCGTATCATCTTTCTGAATCGGATACGGATCCTGATATCTAAATTCCATATTTACTTTTTTCGAAAAATTTAAGTCGCGTAAAATTACGCAATGATATTTTCCTTGTCTTCAAACCATGAGTAAAATCAGTCATTTAAATCGATATTTATAATGATTATAAATTGCGGGGTTCTGAGTTAATAAGTAACTTTATAGGAATTAAATAATCGGGCCACGAAACTTATTTCAAAACAGTGGTTTAAAACTAAAAAGGTTATCAAATTTCAATCACAATGAATTACAGAATAGAAAAAGACACTATGGGCGAGGTTCAGGTACCCGCAGACAAATTCTGGGGTGCGCAGACTGAACGTTCAAGAAACAATTTTAAAATCGGGCCGGAAGGATCTATGCCCCACGAGATCATTGAAGCTTTTGCCTATCTGAAAAAGGCTGCGGCTTATGCAAATACGGAATTAGGCGTGCTTTCAGCAGAAAAAAGGGATATGATTGCCAAAGTATGTGATGAAATTCTGGAAGGAAAGCTTAATGACCAGTTTCCTCTGGTGATCTGGCAGACGGGCTCCGGAACGCAGTCGAACATGAATGTCAACGAAGTTATTTCAAACCGTGCTCATGTAAACAACGGCGGAAGTTTAGGCGGTCACTCGGAAATTCATCCGAATGATGATGTAAACAAATCGCAGTCTTCCAACGACACCTATCCGACAGCAATGCACATTGCAGCTTATAAAAAAGTAGTGGAAACTACTATTCCTGCTGTTGAAAAGCTTAAAAATACCATTTCTGCCAAAGCGGAAGCCTACAAAGACATTGTAAAAATCGGAAGGACCCACCTGATGGATGCCACTCCGCTTACACTCGGGCAGGAATTTTCAGGATATGCCGCCCAGCTGGAATTCGGTTTACGGGCTTTAAAAAATACATTACCTCATCTTTCGGAACTGGCATTGGGCGGAACAGCTGTGGGTACAGGTCTGAATACGCCTAAAGGTTATGATGTAAAAGTGGCTGAGTATATTGCCGGATTCACGAATCATCCCTTTGTAACAGCTGAGAATAAATTTGAGGCTCTTGCAGCTCACGACGCGATTGTAGAATCTCATGGTGCACTGAAGCAGCTGGCGGTTTCCCTGTTCAAGATCGCCCAGGATATCAGGCTTCTTGCTTCCGGGCCACGTTCGGGAATCGGGGAAATCCTTATTCCTGAAAACGAACCGGGTTCATCCATTATGCCGGGAAAAGTGAATCCTACCCAGAATGAAGCGATGACTATGGTTTGCGCACAGGTTTTAGGAAATGATACAACGATTTCTTTTGCCGGAACGCAGGGCAATTATGAGCTGAATGTTTTCAAACCGGTAATGGCCTATAACTTTCTTCAGTCTGCCCAGCTGATTGCTGATGCCTGCATCTCCTTCAATGACCATTGTGCTGCCGGCATTGAACCGAACCGTGAAAGAATCAAAGAGCTGGTAGATAAATCCTTAATGCTTGTTACGGCACTGAACACCCATATCGGGTATGAAAATGCCGCAAAAATTGCCAAAACAGCACACAAAAACGGTACAACCCTGAAAGAAGAGGCTATAAATCTCGGACTTGTTACGGCTGAACAGTTTGACGAATGGGTAAAACCTGAAGATATGGTTGGCAGCCTGAAATAATGCAGAGATTTATTTGAAGCCAATAAGAAGCTGTTTAAATTTTATTTGAAAAAAATGTATCTGTGATTATCAAACTTTTGCGCCTCCTTTGTGATCGAAAAATTTCGCCACAGACGCACAAATTTCTTAATATTCCCACAGAATAGACGGATTTCACAGATATTTGTGAGTATTTTTTCTCTCGCAGATTTTATGAAGGGACTAAACTTTATAGATGAGTGAAAAAATCTGCTCAATCTTCAGCATCTGCGAGAACAATTAAAATCTTTTTAAAGGTCTGATAAAGATTTGAATGTTACGCAAAAAATCAAATTTAGAAATTTAAACCCGCTCTTAATGTTTTAAATAAGATCTGCCCGTTTAACAACATAAAAACCTCAGAAATCCTGAGGTTTTTCTATTAAAATAATGAATGAAAGGCTGGAAGTTATTATTTAACCGATAATTCCGTATCAAAATAATTTTTTAATGGCTTTACAATTCAATAAAGCCGGATGGTCTTTGTTAAGGCTGCATTTACTTCTCTTCCAGCTTCCTTTCTGTTGATATGAATGGTTACGTTTTTACCACCAGAGTCCTACTCCGAAAACAAGAGCCTTATCATTTTCAAATCGGTTGTCTTTAAAGAAATTTCCGAAATCTTTTTTCACAAAAATGCTGAAATCGTTGTAGGAAACAGTGAACTGCCCGCCATAAATAAAGGGATTTACCTGATAATTACCTCTTTCACGCTGGCTGATACCATCTCCTTTGATGATATTATTGGTTGACATTTTTACGCCACCATAAATATTGGCTCCTATTTTCAGACCTTTGTGGTAATCCCTGTACTCAACATCCATTCCGGCATTTTTCAGCCTGGAGAAATTATACTGTATTCCCAGCGGCATTACAATGTATCCTGTTCTCAGTTTACTTTTGCTTAAACCTTTTTCATAATTCGCCAGGTAGACATCAGCATTTCCGTCTTTTGTAAAGAACATATCATTGTCAAGATTTAATGTTCTCCACGAAAACCCGATTCCGGAAATCAGTCCCCAGTGGCTGGTTCTGCTGAACTGATAGTTGAATTTAAGTCCAAATTCAAAATTTCCCGCATAACCTAAGTTTTTATCAAGGCTGTTATCGGCTTTACTGTTCGTAAGATTCATTATTCCGTATGAAATATATCCTCCAACGTCTTTTGTAGGACGGAATTTCTTCAGAAGCTTCTCTTTCAGTTCTTCTTTTGAAGTGACATCAGAATTCAGCAGTGAATATTTTACCTGTTTCTGAATAACGGTATCCAGATCAAACCCGAGATCTTCAATCCTCTGATCTATTTTTTGGGAATAACGGTCTGCAATCGCAGCCTTCTGCTTATCAAATTCAGATCTTTCAAGGTTTTTATTCTGAAGTTCCAGAAGTTCCGCTTCCATATTCTTTTTTTCTTCCTGGATGATCGCATCTATTTTTCTGGCGTATTCATCTACTTTTTCCTTTACGATAGGACTTACTTCACTGTCTTCTTTTGACGGCAGGTTAAAGCTGAGTGTTTTTTTCTGTGCATACACCGAGCCGGATAACAGACACAGGAATCCCATCAGGATAAATTTCTTGATCATATTATTAATTTTTTATCGTTAAAAAAAGGTTATTTTCCGTTCAGATCTATGGAAGCAACGTTGCTTTCCTTGGTTTTCTGAATAATATCTTTGTGCTCTACGGAAAAGAGCAGTGTTGCCGGGTCTACATATCTTTTCTTTTTGCCCGGAATTTTTGCAGAGTCTTCGGCCTTTGCCATAATTCTTTCTACCGGAATCTGAGGAATAGAAGGGGCTATCAGAGGAGCTTTTTCTTTTACCGAAGGCTTGTTTACCTCTTCAGCCAGTGCTTTTGGAGCAGGAATTTCTCTGATCGTCTCAACCGGTCTGCTGTTTTCCTGAATAATATCCTGTTTTTGGTCTGCAAGAGCAGGCTCTGTTTTCTTATTCAGGTCTGCGGGTGCCTGAATTTTTTCGGGCTTTACCACCGTCATATTATTTTCAACATTCCCTTTTTCTGTATTAAAGAAGAGAACAAATCCCAAACCGAAGGCAAGAAGTATACACGCTGCTACAAGGATACGGTTCATCTTAAACTTTGAAGGGGCTGCTGTCGTCTGCATTTCAATTTCAGCCCAGAGATCTCTTGAAGGAGTAATCTCTCTTTCCTCAATCTGTTTTTTGATGCGTTGGTCTAAATTATCTCTGAGTGTGTTCATTTTTCATTGTTTTTTGTTGTTGAAGATAAAGTACTCTTAGCTTCTCCTTAGCGCGAAACAGCTGTGTTTTGCTGACGGAAACAGAAATCTTCAGTGTTTCGGAAATTTCCTGATGCGAAAAGCCCTCCAGAACATATAAGTTGAAAACCATCCTGTAAGCATCCGGAAGCTGATCCAGAAGATCCTGGGCATTGAAGTCGAATACCGGCTGTTCGTCATAGGTTTCAATCATTACAGCAGGATTTACATCATCAATATAAAAAACCGTTTTGTGGCTTTTGATAAAGTTGAGGCATTCGTTCACTACAATTCTTCTCGCCCAGCCTTCAAGGTTTCCATCTCCCCGGAATGTTTCAATATGTTTAAAGATCTTACAGAAAGCCTTGATCACACAGTCTTCTGCCTGATACAGATCACTGATATAGCTTTTGGCCGTACTCAGGAATTTTTTAACGTTCTGCTCATAAAAAACTTTTTGAGCAGCCGGTTCCTGTTTTTTCAGGCGGTTTAGCAAATCCTCTTTTTTATTTCCGAACAAAAGCTTCATGATTAATCTGTTTCTACTATAAAGACAACAAAAGTTGATAAAGGTTACACAAAAAAATATTTTTTTTCAAAAAAAGGATAAAAGGCAATAAAAAAGACAGAATCAGCTTCTGTCTGTATGGTAATTATCCTGAGAAATCATCCAGCATATTTCTGGTAGGCACAAAGAAAAGTGTTCCTGTAACAGCTGTACTGAAATCCAGTATCCTGTCATAATTGCCCGGAGGATCGCCGATAAACATATTGGTCAGCATTCTTTTCGTGGTGCTGAATGTACTGGCATAGGAAATAAAATAGGTTCCGAATTCGTTGGAAGAAGGACTTCCGAACGGCATATTATCTCTCACAATCTTCAGTTCCTCTCCGTTTTCCCCTTCAATATTGGCCAGAGCAATATGTGAGTTGGAAGGCTTCACGTCATCAGACATTTCAATATCGTTTTCTTTGGACCTTCCGATCACTTTTTCCTGATCTTCCGTGGAAAGGCTTTTCCAGGCATTCATATTGTGAACATATTTCTGAACGAAAAGATAGCTACCACCCTTATACTGAAGGTCTTCATCCCCTACTTTGGCAAAAAAGTCCCTGTCGTCACCATGCGGATTTTCCGTTCCATCTACAAATCCCAGGATTGAACGGGCATCCCAATATTTAAATCCATGAATTTCCAGAATGCTTTCCGCAACGGAACCCAGAAGAGCTGAAATCTCAATGGCCATATCAAAGATCAGGCTTTTATTGTCTGCTCTCAGATGAAAATGAAGATCTCCCTGCGTGGAAACCGCCGTATGTTTTATCCCTTTTATTTCTTCGAAAACAACCAGCTCTTTAGGGAGCGGCGTAGGAAGTCCCAGCATTTTCCATGCTTCCGCACCTATTCCCATCACACAGCTTACCCTGCTGTCCGGAAACCTGTTGAACGCGGAGTTATTGAGATTAAGAACCAATGCACAGAGCCGCTGAAAAACACCTTTCAGCTGTGGGCCGTCGTGAAGTTTCCAGACCATAAAAATGGTATTGCTGTTAGGATAATCCGTAACGTTTTGTGATTCTATTCCCATGTCTTTCTTTATTTTTTTAAGTGTATCTTAAATTTAAGAAAATTATCAAAACTTAAGTACCCTTCTGTGCATAAAGTATTAACTTAAAATGGCCGCAGTATTAAATCTTGTGTGTCTGTTGTGGTTAAAATAAATTCCCGCAGATCAGGCAGAGTACGCAGATTTTAAAAACCTGGTGAATACAATTTAAACAGGTTCCTGAGTTGTTGCAGGAGAAGATACCTGGTCTGCAAAGTACTGTTCCAGATCTTTCAGGGTTTCCGGGTTGGTTCTGATGTCTTTTACAAGCTGTCCTTTATTCACCACCACAATTCTGTTGCATACTTCTGTGGTATGGGAAAGGTCGTGGCTGGAGATCAGGAAAGTAACCCCATCCTGCTTGGAAAGTTCCTTGATCAGGTTCTTAAGTTTGATCTGTGTAGACGGATCCAGGTTGGCAAACGGTTCATCCAGAATGATGATTTCAGGGTTTCCGATAATAGCGCCTACAATTCCCACTTTTTTCTGGTTTCCTTTGGACAGGTCACGAACATATTTTCCTGAATTTAAGATTTCTCCATTGAAAAGATCATGAAACTGCTTCAGAAATTCATCTACCGTAGCCTTGTTCTGTCCTCTCAGCTCCCCGATAAAGTAAAAATATTCTTCCGGAGTAAGGTATCCGATCAGAAAAGTATCATCTACAAATGCGGAAACTTTGCTTTTCCATGCTTCGGATTCATTCACTTTGATCCCGTTGATGCTTACAGATCCCGTTGATGCCTGAATCAGGTCAAGCATAAGGCTGAAAAGGGTGGTTTTTCCGGCACCGTTGTTTCCTACAAGTCCGAAAGTTTCGCCGTCAGGAATTTCCAGGTTCTCTATGTTAAGAACAGTAGCTGTTCCGTATGTTTTGGATAAATTATTTATAGTAATCATTGTATTAACCTTTATTTTTGAATGCGTCTATTGTACTGTATTTCTCTCTTTTATACTGCTTTACGATAATATCGAAGATCTTTTCTCTGATCAGGAAACCAACCAGCCCCAGAAGCGCGATGCTTATGACTCCTCCTGTAATTCCGAAAATATATTTCGACACGGCAAAAACGGCCATAGGAAGAAGCATTTTAGGAATCAGAAGCAGTAAAGCTTTGATATTGAAGCTGTTTTTCTGTCCGAATCTTTTTTCTTTTGAGTTAAGATCGATCTGGGTTTTATTGAACGCTCCCGACCAGAGGGTAAACTGGGAATTAACCCCGATATTGTAAATTCCTGCTGCTAAAAAAGTGATATAAATTTCCCAGCCGAAATATACATAAGCCAGCGCCAGAATTACGGATGCTGCCGTTACCATATTCATCAGCCACCATTTTGCTTTTAAATATTCTTTGTAAGGAACGTTCAGTGTCATCATCAGCGGGTAATAAGAGCTGTCGAAAGCCGGAACACGCTGTCCGAAAAGAAACTGGAATCCTCCCGTTACAAACAGTCCCATAAACATCATCATCGCAGGGGTTTTGTATAATGGAGACGAAAACATGAGCATTCCATAGAAAAGGAAAAGAAAACTGCCCAGAAGAATACCTTTGGTTACCTTATTTCTCTTCAGCATTTTAACATCGTTGTTGATGAAAGTTCCGATCAAGCCATATTTGTTCAGGAAAGCGATATTCTCTGTTCTTCCGACTTCTTTTTTAGCTTCAAGCCCCTGATCCAGGTAAAATACTTTACGTATATAGCTGAAAACGACTCTCCATAATCCCAAAAACAGGATAACCGGAACGGCCACAAAATAAGGTTTCTCATACAGGCTATAAAAGAGCTTTTCAGACCAGGAAAGCACCGGAACGATATCGTAGTAAGCCAGTCCCGCCACTGTTACGAAAACACATCCTATAACAACGGCAACTGTTTCTTTGTCATTAAAAAGGATATTGATAAAGTTGTTTAAATAGAACAGCAGTGAAATTCCGAGCAGCCAGGTTAAAATACCGGCGAAGCTATATCCGTTGAACAATGCAATTCCGCAGAATGTTACAAAAAACAGGGAGTTCAGCCAGCTGAATGCGGAAAGAAAGGTCTTTACCAGCATATAGTTGACCAGGGTATTCTTCGGAATATTCAGGGTAAGGAACGGTTTGATGTTCTGGGTAGGCATTTCCTGCCAGATATACTTCATGATCAGATCTACTGCCCATGCCACGATTAAAAACCGGGAAACGACCTTAAAAGGATCCTGATGTATTTCTTCCTGTATATAAAAGAAAGCGATGAATGCACCGCCTGCCAGGCAGAACATAAAATAGCCGATCCCGATAAACCGCAGGATCTTCATCGCAAGATTCACTCCTACGGAAGAGCCACGGAAAAAGCTTTTGATTTCAAGCCTTAGGAATTTTAGAAACATATCTTAGTTTTTTACATATTAGTAAATATAATGTAAGATATGTTACAGTTTTTTTCAGCCTATCAATTCTTTTGCCTGCGCCAGTGCAGCTTCGGTAATTTTGCTTCCGGAAAGCAGCTGGGCAATTTCGTTCAGTTTTTCTTCTTCGCTTAAAGGGACAATAGTGGATTGGGTCTTCCCTGCAATGTCCTGTTTCAGGACTTTATAGTTGTTGTTTCCTTTGGCGGCAACCTGTGCAAGGTGGGAAATCACGATCAGCTGCATATCTTCCGACATATCGCGCATCAGATTTCCGATTTCTTCGGCTACTTTTCCGGAAACTCCGGTATCAATTTCATCCAGGATCAGGGTAGGAAGTTCGTCGCTTTCCGCAATAATTTTTTTTACAGCCAGCATTACCCTTGACCTTTCCCCCCCGGAAATAGCGGTCTGAATCGGTTTTAAAGGGAATCCGGAATTGGCCTGGAACAGAAGCTGGATACTTTCTTTTCCGAATAGATTAAACTCCTGAACATCTTTCAGCTCAATATCTACTCTGGCTTTTTCAAGTCCTAATTTTTTAAGGAGGCCTTCTGCTTTTGTAATAAAGACAGGAACGGACTTTTTCCTGTTTTTGGAAAGTTTTTCAGCCAGTGACTGAAGTATTTTTTCTTTTCTGACAATGTTTTCTTCAATTTCTTCAATAGCAGCTTCCAGTTCTGAAGCACCTTTCTGCTCTCCTGCCAGCTGGTCTCTAAGTTCAATCAGCTCATTAAGGTCAGAAACATTATGTTTAAGCAGCAGTGCATTGATTTTATTGTTAAGTTCAGTGAGAACAGCCAGGTTTTCAGGATTGATCTCTATTCTTTCGGCTTCATGTTCCAGTTCGGAGATAATATCTTTCAGCTCTACAAAAGAGGTTTCAAGCCTTTCATTCAGCTCTGCAAAAGTTCCTGAAACTTCTGCGATTCTCGACAGTTTGTTTTTAGCCTCGTTAAAGAAAGAAAGAATGCCCACTTCTTCCTGATGAAACCGGGAAAGGATCTGACTGAGGTTTTCGGAGATCATTCCTGCATTTTCCTGAATGGAAAGCTGGTTCTGCATATCCTCGTAATCTACGTCATCCAGCTTCAGTTCTTCCAGTTCATTCAGAAGAAACATTTTGTAATCGCTTTCTTTCCTGTTTTCCAGAAGCTGGGTCTGGAGTTTTTTCAGCTGGGTTTTCAGGCTCTGGAAGTCTGAGAATTCATTCTGATAGTCTTCAATTAATTTTTTATTTTCAGAAAGCCCGTCGATGATTTTAAACTGGTATTCCGGAGTAAATAAATTAGAGGTTTCAAACTGGGAATGAATATCGATCAGCTGTGAAGAAAGTTCTCTGAGTACATCAAGGGTAACCGGAACATCATTGATGAATGCTCTCGATTTTCCGGAAGGAAGGATTTCTCTTCTGATAATGGTCTGATGTTCATAATCCAGGTCATTTTCTATAAAGAATTTTTTGAACCGGTTATTTAATGCAAATTCGGTTTCCACAACACTTTTTTCTTCTGCACTGGAAATGGACTTCACATCCGCCCTTTCGCCGAGAATAAGCCTGAGCGCTCCTAAAATAATAGATTTTCCTGCTCCGGTTTCTCCGGTAATGACCTGGAGACCGTTATTCAAAGATACATCAAGGGTATCGATCAGGGCAAAATTTTTAATGTAAATTCTTGAAAGCATGGATAATCCTCGGTTTTATCAGATATTAATATGGAATGTAAAAATAAGTTTTTTTAGTGAAAGCAGAAACGGCAGCTTCTGAATAAATATAAAAGCTTAGTCTTTTGAAATATCAGTGAGCATTTCGCAGAAATCTCTGTATTGGTATTCGAAAGTTCCGGTATCTTCATGATCCCAGCGTACGACGGCATTATGGTTATGGGTATCAAAGCAAAGCATTCCCCAGTCGCTGTAAAAGGCAAACGGAACATAGCCTTTATCCAAAAAAAATTCTCCCGGATAGGTATCAAACATCATTTCCCGGAGAGATGCCCGCCATGTGTTAACCGGATGTGGACAAAAGGAGACCTCTGAGATCTGCAGCTCATAAAAATGTTTATGTTTCAGGAATGTCTTAAAGTCTTCAGGAAAAACAAATCCCGTCTCCTCTTCCAGTTCCTGAAGTTCGGCATCGGTGACTGTACTTTTCACCGGAAGCCAGAATTTCCATTCTTCATCCGGCTGATCCGGAGCCAGCATTTCTTCTTCTATATCACAGGGCAGCTGGTTGATTTCATTTTCAATCCAAAAACTGAGGGTTCTGTCAACAATTTCCTCAATTGTTTCTTTCATCATCATTTAATTCTTCCATTTGCTCCATTTGTTCTCTGAGTATTTCGGAGAAAGAATCATCATCAGCTGTTTAAGGTCATTCATCACAATTCCTCCGTTGTTTCCGGAATTGAAAACATTAAAGATCTCATCACTTTTGTTGTCTATAAACAGGTTGAAGAAATAAGCCTGCTGGAAAGAGTTTTCATACATTTTCAGCTGCATAAGTGCATCAAAGATCACTTTTTTTGCAGTGGTCTGATCCTGGTTGAACAGGTTATCCAGCCCCGCACGGTGATAGCTGTATATTGTGGAACGCAGCTGGCTCCAGTTCGGGTTGATAATTTCATTGATCAGAATGGTACGGCTCCTCGGCTCATTGATGGTATTCCAGCCTTCATAGTTTCTGTTCTGGGAATTCTGAGCGATCTGCTGTGCTTTTGAAAACCACGGCGACCCTCCCATAGACTGGAAGCTGTCTGCATCATACCCTAAGATCAGATACACGTAAAAGCTCACCACATCGATCAGGTTCTTACCGGAAAACTGTCTTTCATTAAAAACAAGGTTTTCATTTTCAACATATTCAAAAGCAAATCTCTGATCCTGAAGATTAACCAGAGGAGATTCGTATGAGGTATTGTAAACCGGACGAACCGCCTGGATCACAATGCTTCCTTTATATCTGTTTCCGTCTTTCTCGGCAACAACGATAGCAAAGTTGCACTTTACCTTTTCAAAATTCTGAAGCTTTTTACCGGTCCAGCTTGTATTGTTTATAAAATCCCTGAGACTTTTCTCCAGAGCTTTATAGGCCTGCTGGTTACTTCCTCCCAGCTGCTGGGAGTTGACCTGCACGGTAGCAAGCAGTTCCTGGGAAAAACTCAGTTGATATATAAAAAGCAGGAAAAATAGGCTTATGATTTTTTTCATTATTCTTACTAATAATTGAGAACGGAAATTTATTAAAATTATTTTAAAAGTTGAGCCTCAACAAAATCCAGAATATCTCCGGCTACTTCATCTTTTGATTTAAGGTTAAATTCCTTTTTCTCCGTTCTGGTAAATATTTTAATTTTATTGGTATCGTTTTTAAAGCCTGCTCCTTCATCGCGTAGGGAATTCAGGACGATCATATCAAGATTTTTCTTTTCCAGTTTTCCTTTGGCATTTTCTTCTTCATTCTGGGTTTCCAGGGCAAAGCCTACTAAAAACTGATGGGTCTTTTTCTCGCCCATTGTTTTAAGAATATCGGGATTCTTAATCAGTTCAATCGTAAGGTTTTCATCATTCTTCTTGATTTTTTCTCTGGCAACCTCTTTTGGGGCATAATCTGCAACGGCAGCGCTGGCAATGCCTATATCCACGCCTTCATAAAATTCAAAAACTTTGGCCAGCATTTCTTTTGCGGAAGTCACTTTATGCAGTTCAATAGCTGCATGGTGAGTAACCTGTGAACTCGGTCCGGAGATCAGAATGACCTTTGCTCCGCGTTTTGCAGCTTCTTCGGCTAAAGAAAAGCCCATTTTCCCTGAAGAGTGGTTTCCTATAAATCTTACGGGATCAATGGCTTCATAGGTCGGTCCTGCTGTGATAAGCACTGTTTTGCCTTTAAGGGTTCTGTTTTTTTCTGAAGAAGCAAAGAAGTTTCCGATGGTATTGCAGATGGTATCCGGTTCTGCCATTCTCCCCTGCCCTACCAGTCCGCTGGCCAGTTCTCCGCTTTCCGCCGGAATGATCCTGTGGCCATAGCTTTCTGCCATTTCAAGATTTTTCTTGGTGGAAGGATGTGCATACATATCAAGATCCATCGCCGGGGCAATGAATACCGGGCATTTGGCAGACATATAGGTTGCAATAACCAGGTTATCGCACATTCCGTGGATCATTTTCGAGAGGGTATTGGCTGTACACGGTGCTATAATCATTACCTCTGCCCATAACGCAAGTTCCACATGGCTGTTCCAGGTTCCGTTATCCCCGTAAAAGTCGGAATAAACAGGTTTTCTGGAAAGGGTGGAAAGACTCAGTCTGGTAACGAAATGTTCCGCATCTGGTGTCATGATTACCTGAACTTCAGCTCCTTTTTTAATAAAGTCCCTGATCAGGAAATGGATTTTGTAAGCCGCAATTCCCCCGGAAACAGCGATAAGTATCTTTTTACCGGAAATACTCATTTAGTTTTAATTTTTTGAATCACTAAATTACTTATTTTTTCGCACAAAGACGGTTTATGCAACGACAAAGGTCATAAAAGAAAAGAATTCCCTTATGACCTTCATATATAAAAAACACAAATGACTATTTTCTGTCTTCTGTCTTTCTGAAATAGATATCTTCGTTTAGCCACTCTTCAATAGCAATTGAAGTTGGTTTTGGAAGCTTTTCGTAATGCTTGGAGATCTCAATCTGTTCTCTGTTTTCGAAAACCTCTTCTAATGTAGAATTGTGAACAGCGAACTCATCAAGTTTATTGTGAAGTTCCGTACGGATCTCTGCATTGATCTGTTCTGCTCTCTTTCCCATGATAACAATAGCTTCATAGATTGAACCTACTTTATCTTCAATCTTATCTTTATCGTAAGTAATTGTATTTACTTCTGCTTTTGTATCTTTTACACTCATTTTGAGAAAATTATTTTATTTTAAGATGGCAAATTTACGAATTATCTTTGAATTTTGAAAGTAGCTGCCGGAGGAGGGGTCTGAAGTGCCGCACTGTCCCTCTGGATCTGCATTGCTTTCTTTTCATTGCTGATCTGATCTTTGATCTGCTGGTCTGTTTTATTCTTTGCTTCCATTCTGGCGGCTTCTCTTTTCTGCTTTTCAGTCAGGGTTGCCAGTCTTGCCTCCGTCTCTTTTTTCACAACTACGAAATTCCGTTTTTCTCTTTCAAGTTTTACTCTGAGATCTGCTGCTGTTTTTGCATATTCTGTATCCGGAAGCTCTTTTTCTACCATTTTGGTATAGGAAAGGGCACTTTCAATACGTTCATCTTTAAGGCTATATACTGACTTCGTTGCCAGCTCGTACCGGGATTTCATGATATAATCATAAATTTTCGGACGGAGTTTTGTACTTGGAAAGTCTTCCAGCACATTATCCAGTGCTACATTAGCAGCTTTATAATCACCCATTTTGAAATACTGTTTTGCATTTTCATAGGCTTTGAATTCTAATTTATAAGTCAGCTCATCAATAAGCTGTCCGATATTTTTAGATCTTTCCGAATTGGGATAATTGGTGAGGAAATCCTGCAGTTCATTGATCGCCGTTTCGGTAGTTGACTGGTCGAGGTTATAATCCATAGAACCTTCATAGTAGCATAATGCAGACATATAGGCAGCTTCCTCGGCTCTTGGATCTTTAGAGAAGTTTACGGCAAAATTCTTAAACTGATGCCCTGCCAGCTTATAGTTTTTATCGTAATAATTGGCATAGGCGGTATTGAAACCTACGTTAGGGAAATCATCCGTTCCCGCCACAAGGTTAGTCAGTCTGTCGTAAAGGGCCAATGCATTCTTCCACTTCTTTTTGGCGAAATTTTCATTAGCTGCTTTTAATATAAAATTCTTGTCAGCACTTCTCATGGCTCTTTCCTGCTGGCTTATGCATGATGAAACCACTGCTACTGCAAAAAGGCCTAAAATATATTTTTTCATATAAAAAATTCAACAGTTTTCGGATTATACAGCCGATTTACTAATTTGCAAAAATATAACTTTTTTGCCAATAGATTTTTTTTTATGAATATTTAACGTAATTTTAGTCTGCAGCGTATCCCAAAATGGCAAAAACACTGAGTAAAAGATTCATTCTTACTTTTTTCTCTGCTTCTTTGGCGTAAGCCTCCTCATTTTTACTCGGTACATACAGCTCATAGAAATTTTTGTTCCGGATCACAAATAAGGTAGAACCGATAATCATCGTAAGAATATCTTCAGGTTTCGGGGTAAAGGTAAAGACTCCTGAAGCCACTCCTTTTTTGATCACCTCATCGAGTTTTTTCACAAAAAGCTGATAGAAATCCAGCAGTTCGTCTTTTAAATTATCGGTATGTCTCAGTTCCTGGGTAACAAAACCATGAAAATAGTTGTACCGGAATAGCTGGGAAACAATATATTTGATCATTTCGCGCATCTGCATTTCCGGTTTTCCTTCCTTAATGGTATCTGCAAATTCCGAAAAGTTCTCTCTGGTCTTCAGCACCCTGTACTGATAGAGATAAGACATCATTTTTTCTTTGGAACCGAAGTAGTAGGAAATCATCGCTACATTGATGTTGGCCTTGGAACAGATATCTCTTACAGAAGTTCCTTCGTATCCTTTTTTTGCAATCAGTTCTTCAGCAATGTCCAGTATGTGAATCTGTTTTTCTGTAAATTTTTTTCTCATTGAGATGCACTTTGAGTAAAGTTAAGAAATTTTTAACAGATTTATAAACGTTCGTTTAATAATTTTAAATTAATTTTCTGGATAATCGTATTTTTGATGATGGATTTTTTTGATTTTCACCACCATAAGGAAAGTATTACGTACGGGATCTATAATCTGGATCCGGGAGCTCATTTCCGGACTACTCCTTTTTCTGCAGGAATACATCCTAAAGATATCGGTGCGGATTCCCTGGAAGATCAATTCAGGTGGCTGGAGTCCTGTATCTCAGAAAACTGCTTTGCTATTGGAGAGTGCGGACTGGATTCTATGGTTCCTATTCCCCAGAAAATTCAGGAAAAAGTTTTTTTAAAACAGATCCGTTTATCCAATGAGGTCAGAAAGCCGCTTATCATCCACTGTGTAAGAAAATTTTATGAGGTGATTTCTTTTAAAAAGAATGCTGAACAGGCAATGATCATTCATGGTTTTAATAAAAAGAAGAGAATTGCAGAGGATCTGCTGGCCAGGAATTTTTATCTGAGTTTTGGAAAAGCCGTTTTGTATCATTTATCTTTGCAGGATATTTTAAAGGCTGCACCTTTGGATAAAATTTTCTTAGAGACTGATAATGATGATTTTAACATTGAAGAACTGTATCATAAAGTCTCGGAAATAAAGGGTATTTCACTGGAAATGCTGAATGAACAAATTTTAGAAAATTTATACACAATAAAAAATGGATAAATACTGGCTGGAAAGAACAGAGCTTCTGATCAAGGAAAAGGGACTGGAAAAACTGAGTAAAGCGAATGTTCTGGTTGTAGGATTGGGCGGTGTAGGATCATTTGCCGCAGAATTTCTGGTGAGAGCCGGTATCGGGAATATGACCGCCGTAGACGGTGATACCGTAGACATCACGAATATCAACAGACAGCTTCCTGCCCTGCATTCCACGGTAGGAATGCATAAAGTGGATGTGGTTGCGGAAAGACTGCTGGACATCAATCCTCAGCTTAACCTCATCAAGATCAACGAGTTTCTCAACCCTGAAAGAATGGATGAAGTGCTTGATTCCGGTAAATTTGATTATGTTCTTGACTGCATCGACAGTGTTACTCCCAAACTGTGTCTGATAAAGGCCGCCAGAAAAAGAAAGATCAAGATCATCAGTTCTATGGGAGCCGGCGGAAAGACCGATCCGAGTAAAGTAACGGTAAGAGACATCAGTAAAACACAAAACTGCTATCTCGCCAAACAGGTAAGAAAAAGACTGAAAAAGGAAAAGATCCATAAAGGATTCAGGTGTGTGTTTTCTAATGAGCTTCAGAAGGAGGAAAGCCTGAAAATGACTGACGGAAGCAATTTTAAAAAATCATTTTACGGTACTATAAGCTTTATTCCGGCTATTTTCGGATTGTATGCTGCGGCCGAGGTGATCAATTATTTAGTGAAACAGGATTAAATGCAGCCATTCAAATACCCCAAAGCAGAAAAGCTCAAAAAAAACACTGAGATTTCTTTACTTTTTGATAAAGGTAAATGGAGAAGCTGCGGCCATCTCAGAATCATTATTCTGAAAGATAAGCCCGGTCAGCCAGTGGAAAGTACCAGATTGGGAGTTTCCGTTTCTAAAAAATATTTCAAAAGAGCTGTACACAGAAACCGTATCAAAAGGCTTTTAAGGGAATGCTACCGTTTGAATAAAGACCTGTTTAAAAATTCTTTTGGCGAAAAAACGATGGCTATGCTGTTCTGGGCTTCTCCGGAAATGCCGCTAAAATTTCAGGATGTTGAGGCGGAGTTTATTAAGCTATGCCAGATGCAGAAAAAGCCTTAATGGGCTGTTAAATCTGAAAGACCGGTTTTTTTAATCGCAAAAGGAGCAAAAGTTTTTACGCTTAAGTTATTTTTTTAAGATTAAATACTTTGCACATAGAAGTTCGCATAAGATGAAATGCTCTGATTCCCATGTATCCGCAGTGTAAAATTTTATCGGAGATAAAAAACAGATGAGCACAATTTATGCTTTGGTTTTTGTAACTTTAGGGAAAACAATAAATCTGAAAATGAATATGTTAGACAACATTCCCTATTTTTCTTATGTTCTGAGTGCTTTTATCGGCATCGGGCTTGCTGCTGCGACAGGTTTCAGGGTATTTCTCCCCATGTTTGCGGTAAGTCTCGCTTCCTACCTTCACTGGATCCCGATGAGTGAAAATTTTGAATGGCTTTCCGGTCTTCCTGCTTTAATTACAACCGGTATTGCTACTGTTGCTGAGATTTTAGCTTATTATATTCCGTTTGTGGATCATTTGCTGGATACGATTTCGGTTCCTATGGCCACAGTAGCCGGATCGATATTATTTGCCAGTCAGTTTGCCGATCTGGGAACATTTCCGCAATGGGCTCTGGCATTAATTGCAGGAGGCGGAACGGCAGCAACGATCAGTTCTGGCTTTGCCGGAATCCGGGCGGCTTCCACAGCGACAACAGGCGGACTGGGAAATTCTGTGGTGGGAACTACTGAAACAGCAGGAGCAGGTATTATGTCCGTACTGGCGATGGCTGCCCCTTTTGTTGCAGCGGTTTGTGCCGTGATCCTTATTATCCTGGTTGTTGTGTATGGACGTAAAGCGTGGCGAAAACTTCGGAAAATCCGTACAGAGCCTTAGCCCTTGCATTTCAGGTCTGATGAAGGATCATCTTTGGCAATTAACAGTCGGATTCTTTCCGCATCTTCAGTTAATTTCAGCTGACAATAGTAGGAAAACAACCTGCTTAAAAGGATTCTGTTATGATCAGGAATCAGTTCTTCATACTTCTTCAGAACATTGAGGGCTTCTTTTTTTCTGTTGAGCATAAGAAGATATCCTGCACATCTTAAAAATAATTCTGTTTTTTCAGAGGGAACAAAAAATACTTCTCCTTTATCATCTTTAGCCGCTTCAAAGATCTTTTCCGGATCTGTATTGTGAAAGTCTTTTCCTATTTTATTAATTTCCGAGAGTGCCTTTTCATTCTGACTTGTAACAATGAGTATCTGAATTTTCAGGTTTTTATAGGCTATAACATCGAAACCGGATGCATTTTTGCTTTTCTCTGCTGTACGGATGATATTCAGTGCTTCGGTGTATTTTTTCAATGAGAATAAAGCGTGGGCTTTATTAAAAAGAGCCAGGGAATTATCTGGATCTGAAGCCAGTACTTTGCTGTAAATCTTTAAAGCGTCCGGTGTTTTTCCTTCTGCAGTAAGATCCGCCGCATGGTTCAGCATTTCATCATGATTTTCCTGAATGGTCTTTTTCCCGGTGAGATACTCTGTGATCAACGGAATAAACTCTTTTGTCATTTTCTGATAATAGGCGAGATGTTCTGCATCACTTTGGGACTGGGGCCTTCCGCCTGATAGAAATCTATCAAAAGACTGAGCGGTTATTTCAACCTCAAAGCTGCCTTTATTATAGGCCGCTACTACGGAAACGGAAAAATTACAGTTTTTATCTTTTGTTTTATTGATCTTATCAAAAAATGCTGATCCTACAATTTCTTTAAAGGAATTAAAAGACGACCCTGTTGATGCCCATCCGTGGCTTAGTACGGACTTTGCCTGAGGCATCTCATTTAATCTGGTAATCACAGCTTCTTCACTCAAATGCTTTACCGGAAGCACCATTGTATATTGAAGTGTACTGACAGGGAATTCTTCATCAAGCCTGACCTGAGCCGATGAAAAGGAGAGAAAGCACAGCAGAACAATACATACCAGTCGTACGGTCATTTATTTACCGCTTTTAATATCATTGACCTCCTTGATTTTAGCATCAAAATATTCTGCTTTCTCGGGGTGTTTTTTCTTTAAAATTCCAAATGCTTTAATGGCTTTACTGTACAGCTTCTGCTCAAGATAAAGATTGGCCAGGGTTTCTGTCATCAGGTGGGAAATATCATCATTTCTTTCCTTAACCACATAGGTACTTTCTTCTTTTAACTGACTGATTCTCGGATTGTTTTCGATGAATGTCTCGATCGCTTTTTCTTTGATCTCTGTTTTTTCTTTTTCAATCTCAACGGTTCTGTCAATTTTCAGCCAGCTTTGCCATGTATTGATAAAACCTGGAACATTACTGTCAAGAGCAGGCTGTTCCTGTTCTATATTCTGTACAGGTTTTTCTTTTTCTGTTTCGTTTTTAGTTTCACCACCGGGTAAGCTGGAGATATCTGATCCGAAAAATGAAACACTCATCACCGGAGCCTGTTCTTCAGAAATGGTTTCACGGTCTTCTTTTTCAGCTGTTTCCGCGATTTCTTCTCTTTCTTCCTGAACAGCTTCCGTTTCTTTTACAGAGCTTTCAGCAGTTATCTCTTCATCAATTTTTTCCTGCTTTTCTTCAGTAATCTGAACCGGTTCCTGAGCTACATCCTCCATCTTAATTTCCGGAGAAATGACTTCTTTAGCAATCAGGGAGTCCGGAACATGGGCATCTACACTCATCGGTTTCCATGCTGTATTGATTTCAGGAGCCACTTCCGGTTCTCCCGTCTCTTCCGCAGGGACTTCTGCTGGCACAGTTACCGGATTCCCGTTCTCAACCATATTCTCTGTAACGGCTTCTGATCCGGATTCTTCTTTTAATTTAGGTTCATCGCTTCCTGTTGACCAGAAATGGAAGTTCTGTGTTTCGGCAAAACTGATCTCGTGATCTTCTGCCTCAGGTTCTTCCTCTGTAATTTCGGCTGCAGGTTTTGTTTCCTTCATTTTCTTTTCGACCTCTTCAATCAGACGTCTCATTTCTTCTTCATGCTTGTTCACAGCAGGCTGAGCAATTTCTGCCATTGCTGTTTCTTCGGTATTCACAGGCTGAATTTTTACCTCAGGCATGAAAGAGTCTGTTCCGTGGAAGCTTATTTCAGCCGGATCTTCCTGCTCTGCTGAAGTATCCTGTGATGTTTCAGACCGGATGTCCTCAACAGCCGGATTTCCATTTTCTTCTGCGTCCGGTATCAAAGGTTCTATTTCATGAAAACCGGTATGATCTTCTATTTCTTCTGTTATTTCTTCTGAAGGTTTCTCTTCGCTGATGATCTCTTCAGGTGTAAATTCCGCACCCATTTCCATTTCAGCAATTTCTTCTTTTTGTTCTCCGGAAAGCGTGTGTGCCGATTCAGGATTAGTTTCTTCATTAACAACACGTTCCAAAGGATCAATTTCATGAAAGTTCAGATGATCTTCCTGAATGATCTCTTCTTTTTCTTTTGCTTCTGAAAGCTGATCCTGATTTACAATTTCTTCAGGAGTAAATTCAGTATTTTCTTCCCGGGCTGTATCGGTATCTGGCTTCTCCTGAACCGGTTCCTGTATAAGGCTTATAGGATTTGAAACAAATTCCGTCTTCTGGGTAACCAGGGTACCTGATTCCAGGGTGGATTCAAGATCTATGGTTTCCGCCTGCTCTTCATTCAGGAAGTTTTCTTCTCCTTCAAACAGAATCCTGTTTCTTTCTCCGTTTACATAAATATGGGTAACTTCCTGAGGAGTATTGAGCATACAGGCTGGTGTTTCTTCTTTATTTTCTTTTGCCTGCTCCTCGGTCGTTTCTTGTCTTTTGAGAGGAAAAGCTTTGTCTTTGTACCCGAAACGGGCCGGCTTTGCAGCTGGTTTTTCAGCTGGTTTCTCTTCTGCCTGTTCAACAGGTTGGGTTTCCGGACGGATTTTCCCGTTGATCAGCTGGTAAAGGATCTTTTTATCTGTGGTATACGCAGCGGTTATGGAGAGCTCTTTCTGATAATTTTCCTGATCATAAAGGTGAACTCCATATAAATGAAGTGCCCTGATGTTTTGAACATATGGAAAGGCATGAATTTCTTCTTTCAGAAGGTTCAGGTCTTCTGACTGAATATTTTTCGGATTCTTTAATAATTCTAAAACTCTGGGATTCATCTTACCAATTCGCTACAATATCGTTAAATATCTTGTTAATAATTCTGTCTGTCACTACCTTTACCTGGGAGGCTTCAATCTCGCTCTGGGTAAGGTTGCTGTTGAACACCACTTCATCCGTATAGGCTCTGTCAAAGCTCAGATCCGGATGGAGCTTATTTTCATAATGTACCTTTACCGTAATGGTTAGCTTGCTCTGTGCCTGCTGAACGATTCCACCGGAAGGATTTTCCTGTGTTCCTGAGCTGATCGTAGTAGGGGAAAAACCATAGTCTGAAATTTCACCTTCGATCAGAATATCCGGATTTGATTTGGTTCCTTTTAATGTAGTTCTCTGCAGAAACCGGTTCTGGATGTCCGTAGAAAACTGCTGGGAAAGGGTTGGATTCACCAGTGATGCATTATTCGGAAATTCATTGATCTGAACAGTTTTTTCGTCTGTGAGTGAAGATAAAGACCCGCCTGTAAACGAGTAACACTGCTGAAACAGTGAAAGAACCACAAATCCAAATATTATTTTTAATTTACTCATACTGTTTTTTGATTTGAACTTCCCAGTATATTTTTAAAGGAAGCATATTTAATACAGATGCCAAGAGGTATTGTAAACAGGAGACCAATCCCGCACAGGATCGCCCCCAGCTGAGAAATAACTCCTACCACAATAGTGAACAGAAAGATCATGAAGAAGTTTCTTCTGGCCAATTTCCATGAAATAGAAAAGGCTTCTCTTATGCTTGTAATTCTATACAGCGAGATCAGAGGCTGTACAAAGTACATGGATATTGATACAGCACACAGCAGAACAATAACCAGCAGGAACCAGATTCCCATGCCTCCGGCAAATAAAGCGGCTCCGGTATCTGAGAATTCCCCTTCTGTTGCAGAAGCAGCGAACAGGATAGGAAACAGTGATATCTCAACCGGAATCATAATAATGAAAAGTACAATGAATAGAAATACAAAGAATTTAAGATAGGTTACAAAATCTGTAAAATCAAAAATATCCCCTACCTGTACTTTTTGTCCTTCATCTACTTTCCGGCATATCTTATAAAAGTTCCCCAACGCCATCACTCCTAAAAAAGGAACAAAGCTCATCACAAACAGAAGCAGGGTTGCCACAATAAATCCGCCAATATCTTTTTTAAAAAGATCAACACCTTCGGATATGAATTTTCCAATATTCATTTCATATCCATTGATGGCCGTTACATCGAAATTCTTCATTTTTTTTGTTTTTTACTTTTAGTCTTCCAGGTTATATTGTTTTATTTTTCTGTATAATGTTCTCTGTGAAATACCCAATTCATCCGCGGCTCTGTTTCTCCGTCCTTTATGCTTTTCCAACGCCTTGATAATCAAATCTTTTTCATTATTCTGAAGTGACAGAGACTCCGGTCTGTTTTCTTCTACTTCAATATCTTCGATATCTTCATAGCTGTCCTCGGGAGTTGAAATAATAGACGGGGTCTGTACCACAGGGTTTTTATCTTCAAAGTACAGCAGGGAGTTGTGGTTTACGGGAGCCGCCTGTTGGGTTTCCGCGGCATAGATTCTGTTGATCAGGTTTTTCTCCTGATTGCTCAGATCACCGGCCCCTCTGTTTTTGATGAGTTCCGAAGTTAAGGATTTTAAGTCATTAATATCACTTCTCATATCGAAGAGAATTTTATACATAATTTCCCTCTCACTTCCGAAGTCGTTCTGCTTTTGGGCAGTCTGGTTATTCACCACCATCGGAAGGTGGGTTTCCATCGGAATATATTCGGCCAGCTTTTCTACTGTGATGTTTCTGTTTCTTTCCACTACGGTCATCTGCTCTACAAGATTTCTCAGCTGGCGGACATTTCCGGGAAAGGAATAATTATCTATATAGTGGATGGCAGCCGGGTCCAATTCCAGTTCCGGCATTCTGTATTTTTCTGCAAAATCGATAGCAAATTTTCGGAAAAGCAGGTGAATATCTCCTTTTCTTTCTCTTAAAGGCGGCATATCGATCTGTACGGTATTTAAACGGTAAAATAAGTCTTCCCGGAATCTACCGTCATGAATGGCTTTCATCATGTTGACGTTGGTAGCAGCCACAATCCTCACATTGGTTTTCTGTACCTGTGAAGAACCTACTTTCATAAATTCACCGCTTTCAAGCACTCTTAAAAGGCGGACCTGGGTCTGCAGGGGAAGTTCTCCTACCTCATCCAGAAAGATTGTTCCTCCGTCTGCCACTTCAAAATAGCCTTTTCTGGTAGCCGTGGCTCCGGTAAATGCTCCTTTTTCATGCCCGAACAGTTCGGAATCTATGGTTCCTTCGGGAATGGCACCACAGTTTACCACAATATAGGGCTGGTGCTTTCTTTTTGATTCGGAATGAATGATTTTAGGGATAAATTCTTTTCCTACCCCACTTTCCCCGATCACCAGCACGGAAATATCCGTAGGGGCTACCTGGATTGCTTTTTCCAAAGCCCTGTTCAATGCAGGATAGTTTCCTATAATCCCAAAGCGGTTTTTTATGTTTTGTAACTCGTTGCTCATAAGTAAATGTTTGATTATTGATTTAATACGGGTTTACAGGGTTTCAATCTGCGATCTGTAAACTTTGTTGAAATGATGGGTATAAGGATCTTTCATGATCTTCCCTTCATCATACGTTTTTAATGCTAACGTCTTTAAATCCAGATAATCTTTGTTTCTGATCTTAGAAACTTTACTTTTAAAGTATATATTCTCGGCAAAGTCGTATGCTTTGCTCTGTTTTTCGAAATTTTTTAAGGCCAGATCGTATTGCCCCAGTTCAAAGTAGGTAACCCCCAGCTGATAATGGTCATACAGTCCTTTGAAATAATTTTTGGAAGCAAGGAGCTTTTCAATGATGTCGGCCGCTTTTTCTTTCTGACCTAAAGCACTGTAAGACAAAGCCCTTACCACATCCAAATGATAATCCCCGTTTTGAGATCTTCCCAGGTCTTCGGGATAGTATTTTTTCAGTTCTTCAAGATCCTGGATAGCCCCGGTATAATCCCGCAGAAACTCAAACCTGCACCATCCTCTGTATCCCAGATGTCTTTTAGGATCCAGGGCAACGGCTTTATTAATGAGAATTCTCCAGGTGATAAAATCACCGTTTTTAAGATAAGGAACGGATTTTTCCATGTAGGAATGAGAAAAATCCGGACAGAGTTCAATGGCTTTGTCAAACCCTTCCTGGGATGCCTGAGAACCCTGCCTGTCGGAAGCCCAGTTGTATAATTCACAAGCTTTTTTGCAATTCTCACCCTCTACTGCATTACAGTTGACCTGTGCAATAGTATTGGTGTAAACGATAAGTAACAAAAAGCTAAGGTAATACCTCTGAAACTTTTCCATTTTCAATTTTATAGGTTAAATACTGGTAGTAATCTACTTTAAAACCTTCTATTTCTTTAGGCTGCCATCCGTCCAGCGATCTGGTAAACTTTAACAGTTTCTTTTCCAGTTCCTGATCTAAATCTGAACTCTCCAGATCCGGATTCATATGCTGTACTCTGAACAGTCCTGTTTTTCCTTCACAATTTACTAAAAATCTGACCGTAATATAGCCATTGATCTTTTTTTCAGAATGTATATTTTCTTTATTCAGTTTTTCAATAATTGCAATCTTCTCTCCTTTATAATCAAACTCCCTGGCTCCGTGATAATACTGAAAACTGAAAGGTCTGTCTTTTCCTTTTCCGCATTTTTTCAGATCCGTATCATCCAGATTCTTATCAAAATGAATATCTCCTACCGTATCCGGATATCTGCTTATCGTTTTCTCAGTCTGACATGACATCAGAATGAAAGAAAACAGAGCAAAGAAGGAGACTGCTTTGATCAAAACTTTAAATTATTCTGCTTTTCTCCCTAAAAGTGTGCCCTGTGTATTGTCATAGACAAAAACATTCACAATGTCACCAATTTTCTGTCCTTCCTCTTTATCGAATACACAGACTGCATTCTGGGAGTTTCTTCCTTTCCACTGATCTTTGTTCTTTTTGGAAATTCCTTCAATCAGGATCTGGTGTGTTCTTCCCACGTAAGATTTCATACGCTTTCTGGAAAGTTCACCCTGAAGGGCAATCACCTCAGCCAGTCGTCTCTGCTTCACATCAGCAGGAATATTGTCTTCCATTTTTTTGTGTGCCGGCGTTCCCGGTCTTTCAGAATAGGCAAACATGTAGCCGTAGTCATATTCCACTTCCTTCATCAGGCTTAACGTATCCTGGTGATCCTGTTCAGTCTCATTGCAGAATCCAACGATCATATCCTGGGAAAAAGCAATATCCGGGACAATTTCTTTCGCCTGTTTAATCAGATCCAGATATTCTTCACGGGTATGCTGCCTGTTCATTGCCTGAAGCATATTATTACTTCCGCTCTGTACCGGAAGGTGAACATATCTGCAGATATTCTCATGGTTCGCAATCATTCTGAACACGTCAAGGCTCATATCCTGTGGATTGGATGTAGAGAACCGTATTCTCATTTCCGGAACGGCTTTAGCCACTAAATCAAGCAGCTGCGCAAAATTTACAGCTGTTGCTTTCTGCATCTCCGAAGCTTTGGCAAAATCTTTTTTAGGACCGCCTCCATACCATAAATAGGAATCTACGTTCTGTCCCAAAAGAGTGATTTCCTTATATCCGTTTTCAGCAAGATTCTTGCATTCTTCAATGATGGAGTGCGGATCACGGCTTCTTTCCCTTCCTCTTGTAAACGGAACCACGCAGAAGGTACACATATTATCGCATCCTCTGGTAATGGTTACAAATGCAGTGACTCCGTTTCCGCCCAAACGGACCGGATTGATATCGGCATAGGTTTCTTCTTTGGAAAGGATGACATTGATGGCGTCTCTTCCGTCTTCCGTTTCCTGCAGAAGATTGGGAAGATCCCTGTAAGCATCGGGACCTACAACAAGGTCTACCAGCTGTTCTTCTTCCAGGAATTTTGTTTTCAGTCTTTCGGCCATACACCCTAAAACACCAACCGTCATATTCGGTTTTTCTTTCTTCAGATTTTTGAACTGGGAAAGACGCATCCTTACGGTCTGTTCCGCCTTTTCACGGATAGAGCATGTATTCAGAAGAATAAGGTCTGCCTCTTCTACTTTCAGGGTGGTGTTGTATCCCTGCTCATTAAGGATAGAAGCTACGATTTCAGAGTCAGAGAAGTTCATCTGACAGCCATAGCTTTCTAAAAACAGTTTTTTAGAATTTTCCGGTCTTTCAGCAATAGCAAAAGCTTCTCCCTGCTTTGTTTCGTCTATATATTTTTCCTGCACGGTAATCAAATTAAAGGTTCAGGACTCAAAATTGAATATCTTTTCCTGTTCAATTTTAAATCCAAAACAGATTAGTCTGCAAAGATACAAAATATTGTGACAGAATGGCAGGGCTATCTTTCATTGAATGTAATTGAAAATTTTACGGGAAAAGCAAATTTTTCTTTAATCGGGATATTAGAATATAAAGCAGGTTTCCAAACCTTTTTTAATCTTGAAAGGGTTCGCATGAAATCTATATTAAAGCTTTTATTATCTATTGAGGGATATATTCTCGGCTTGGTAATATGCCCTTCCTCATTAATATAAAATTCTAAATTAACCTCTCCATTAATATGATAATCCGCAAAAAGCGCCTGAAAATTATCATGAAAGTCCTTATTAAATGTCTTTAATCCTCCAGGGTACTGTGAGTGCAGAACAAAATCATCGGCGTTATACCCTGTTTTGTAGTTGCTCATCAGGTCTTTTGGATAAAAAATGAATTCTGTAATTGCTCCGAGGGTGTTTCCTTTAACCTGTGCGGGTTTCCATCCTTTAAGATTTTTCAGGACTTCCAGGGAAAGATCATATGCGCATTTGTTTTTTGTGATATTCAGTGTATCACTATCCTGTATCAGTTTAACGCTTCCCATGTCAGTCACAATAATCCGCGGCTGATAAATTTCTTTTTCCGCACACTCTTTTTTGTTGTTCCCGGTCAGGTATTCATGGGCATCTTTATAAAAACCGGCCAGGCCTCCTTCGTAAAAGTCCTGTCCTTTAGGGTAGCTTTCCAGAACATTCATCTGGGCATAAGAAGTCTGGCAAACTGCTGATATGAAAAACAGCATTAAAATTTTTATTTTCATCAATTGATATTTTAAACTTTCAGTAAGATTCTATTTATTGTTCAAAAAAATTATCCTGCAGGATGAAACGTCAGGGGGCAGCCTGAAAAAAAAAATTCAACCGGACGTCCGCATGAAGCATATTCATAAACTGTTTGCGGAAAGCCTCATCACCACCCGGAAATTCCGCTTTCTGTGTATATGCCGGAGTTCCGGTCTGTACCGTATTCTGAGAGAACCCTTCAATTCCAATAAATACTAAAGGTAATAATAAACATCTATAAGTAGCGATTACAAATCTATTCCTATAGAGGAGAAGTTCATTTTAAGTTTGATCTGTGAAGTAACGGGCTGACCGTTGCATGATGCCGGTATCCAGTTTTTTTTAATTCTTCTTACGATGTATTTCATATCATCAAAAAAGTAAGTGCTGTTGGCTACTTTTGGGGAGCCTTCAATCTGGGTTACTTTTCCGGTCTTATCTACCGTCAGGGTAAAAGTGAAATCACCACTCAGAACATAGAAATCAGAATTAAGGTAATCATACATGAATTTTCTGAGGGTATCTTTATACACAGCTACCCCGCCGTCGAATGAAGCCGCTTTGAAATCGTTACAGTTTTTGACAGCAACCTGCAAAAACGGTTCTTTGATATCTATTTTCAGAATATTTTTATTATTCTCAGTAATAAAATTATCGTCTCTTTCTTCAACATCCTGCTGTGCCCATGTAAGATTGCTGGCAAGAAGTGCTATAAATACTATTAGAGCTTTCATAATATGATAAATGTTTAAAATTACTTTAACAAAGGTAAATATTTAAAGTCTTTTCGAAAAAGAAAAACTTCACACAAATGCGTGAAGTTTTCCTGTATTTTCCTGTCAAAAGCTTATAACAATCCTTTAATATGTTTATAATTAGACTTCACCGTTTCCAGGACTTCTTCCATTTTTCCACCCAGCATAAGCTGCGCCATAGATTTTGTCATTCCCAATACCTGGTCCAGCTCAATCTTCGGAGGAAGTGCCAGTGCATTCGGATTGGTGAATATATTGAGAAGATAGGGGCCTTTATGATCCAGGCACCCCCGGATTGCTCCTTCCACATCTTCAGGTTTGTGGACGTTTTTTCCGGGATACCCCATCGCCTGGGCAACCATTGCAAAATCAGGATTAATCATATCCGTCTCATTATCCGGCATTCCGCCTACTTCCATTTCCAGTTTTACCATTCCGAGGGTTCTGTTGTTGAAAACAATGAGTTTTACGGGAAGGTTATACTGAAAAATGGTAGCCATATCTCCCAGAAGCATAGATAATCCTCCGTCTCCACACATGGCAATAACCTGCCTGTCCGGATGTGCCAAAGACGCTCCAATTGCCATTGGCATTGCATTGGCCATTGAGCCGTGATTGAAGGAGCCCAGCATTTTCCGTTCTCCTGTTCCGGTAATGAATCTTGCACCCCATACACAGCACATTCCCGTATCTACCGTAAAAACAGCATTCCTGTCTGCCAGGCGGTCTAAGGTATGAGCCACATATTCCGGCTGTATGGCATTTTCTTTCCCGAAATCTTTAACATAGGAAAGCTGGTTTTCTTTTACTTTTTCATAGAATGCGAGCTGCTCATTAAGGAAGTCCGTGTCGGTTTTTTCCTGCAGCAATGGCATAAGAGCCTTAATTGTTTCTTTTACATCTCCCGTCAGTCCCAGCTCAAGCCTGGCCCGGCGCCCCAGCCTTTCGGGACTTTCATCAATCTGAACTATTTTATTTTTGACCGGCATAAATTTCTGATAAGGGAAATCTGTCCCCAGAAGGATGACCAGATCTGCTTCGTGCATGGCGTGGTATGCGGAAGGAAATCCAAGCAGCCCAGTAAGCCCTACTTCATTGGGATTATTGGGCTGGATCGCCATTTTCCCACGGAAAGAGTAGCCTACGGGGGCTTTCAGCAGCTTCGACAGCGCTACGATTTCAGTATTGGCATTTTCTGCCCCGACTCCTCCATAGATTGTCACTTTTTTGCTTTGGTTGACAAGGGCTGCAAGCTGCTTCAGCTCATCATCTGAAGGCCTGATCACCGGATGGGTTCTGAATATGCGGGCAGACGTGGGCCCTTCTTCTGCATCCAGTTCAGAAACATCCCCGGGCAGGCCGATTACAGCAACTCCTTTTTTAGAAACAGCATGCTGAATGGCAGTCTGCACCATTCTCTGTACCTGTTCCGGTCTTGTGATCATCTGGTTATAATGACTGCAGTCGTCAAACAGTTTTATGGTATTGGTTTCCTGGAAGTAATCCATCCCCATCTCATCGCTGGGAATGGTGGAAGCAATGACCAGCATCGGCACATGAGAGCGGTGTGCGTCATAGGCTCCATTGATCAGGTGTACATGGCCCGGGCCGCAACTTCCGGCACAAACAGCAAAGCCATCAAGTTCCGCTTCGGCAGCGGCAGCGTAAGCTCCCACCTCTTCATGCCTTACATGAATCCATTGGATGCTGCTTTTTTTAACGGCAATATTAAGATGATTAAGACTGTCTCCTGTAACGGCATAAATTCTTTTCACATTGGCATTTTCGAGCATTTCTACAATCTGCTCTGCTACGTTTTTAGCCATAATTCAATATTTTTTGGTGGTTGTTTTTTGCTATCTCTTTCAAAGTTAGACAATAAATTATAAACTTACCAGGGATGAATATTAACATTGAGAGAAAAAATACAGCCGGAAAAAGATGTAAGCTATTATGAAATCAGTAATTCCCCGGAAGACTGCCCGGGTTTGGCGCAAAAAAAACTCCGCCAGTTTTAGACTGCGGAGTTCTTTTTTATAGGTTTATATTACTTCGATCTGGTTTCTCAGCAGATCTTCAAATTCGTCTCTTTTACGGATCAGATGTGCTTTTCCGTCTAAAAACAGAACCTCAGCAGGTTTTAATCTTGAGTTGAAGTTTGAACTCATTTCAAAACCGTAGGCTCCTGCATTGTGGAAAGCAAGAATATCTCCTTCTCTTACTTCGTTTAATTTCCGGTCCCAGGCGAAAGTATCGGTTTCACAGATATTTCCCACTACGGTATAGATTCTTTCGGCTCCTTTAGGATTGGAAAGGTTTTCGATCATATGGTAAGAATCATAGAACATAGGACGGATCAGGTGATTGAACCCTGAATTGACTCCTACGAATACTGTTGCCGTAGTCTGTTTGATCACGTTTGCTTTTACCAGCAGATAGCCGCTTTTTCCTACGAGGAATTTCCCTGGTTCAAACCATAATTCGAACTTTCTTCCCGTAGATTTGGTGAATTCCGAAAGTACTTTTTCCACTTTTTTACCCAGCGTTTTCACATCAGTTTCCTCTTCGCTGTCCTGGTAAGGAATTTTGAATCCGCTTCCCATATCCAGGTATTTAAGGTTCGGGAAATGCTCAGACAGTTCAAGCATAATATCAAGAGCCTGGAGGAAAACTTCCGGATCTTTGATCTCGCTTCCTGTATGCATATGAAGCCCTTCCACGTTAAGATCTGTACTTTTCATCACTCTTTCGATATGACGAAGCTGATGGATAGAGATTCCGAACTTACTGTCGATATGTCCGGTAGAGATTTTATAGTTTCCACCGGCAAAAATATGCGGGTTGATTCTGACAAAAATAGGATATGAATTTCCGAATTTATTTCCGAATTGCTCTAAAATAGAAATATTATCGATATTGATGTGTACCCCCTGCTGCATTGCTTCTTCAATTTCTGCAAGATCTACACAGTTGGGCGTGAAAAGTATTTTTTCTTTGGGAAATCCTGCCTTCAGCCCGAGTTTTACTTCGTTTATCGATACACAATCCAAAGAAGCACCCAGGTTCTTGACATACTTCAGGATGTTGATATTGGTCAAAGCTTTGGCAGCATAAAAGAACTTGGTGTGTTTTAAAAAAGACGATGTAAGTTTCTCGTATTGAGTTTTAATGGATTCTGCATCGTAAACGTACACCGGTGTGCCAAATTCAGTGGCAATCTTTAATAATTCTTTTGAATTCATAATTTCATTTTAACATAAAAAAAGGCAGATTCTTCGAAAAGAGTCTGCCGCATTGATTATTTTTTATGCAAGACAACTCTTTTAAATATTCCAAACCTTAGAGAACTTTACAGCTCCCTTTTTTCCAGTTTTTATTTGTTTAAAAATTTGCATTGCTTTATTTTATTTTTGCAAAAATACTATTTATTTTTTATTTAAAGTCTATTGACCTGAAAAGCCGTTTTTCACGATAAAAATTAAGAACCCGTAAATTTCTCTGTTATTTCGGTAAAGGTAAAGTCTCAAAATCCCCGCGAAGAATTGCCAGCTGTAATTCATTGTTGAGATCTGCGGAAGAAAAAGGCAGATCGATCTTCAGTTTGGCCAGCTTGCTTAGAGTCTGTATCTGTGTAAAAAGTTCATAAAAGCCATAGGAAACCACTTTTCCGTTCTCAATGATCAGGAATAGTTTTTCTCCCAGTTTGCGGCCGGCACCCAGCCAGAGCTCATTTCTTTTCCTGAAATCTATTTTCTTTCTGAAATCATTCACATCATTGAATTCTTCCCGGGAACCGATAAACTGTACGGCTTTTGATCCCTGGGTGAACGATCTGAATTTTACGATCGGCTTTTCTGTTTTATTCAGTTTATTTTTTTCAACAACATATTTTCCGTTTCTGAAATAAAGTCCGAAAGGAAGGTTTTCCCTTTTCTTGATTTTCTTTGAATTAAGGATCAGCCGGGCAATAATATCCGTTCCTGTAAGTTCATAGCTGATCTGCTCAGCCTCTTTCTGTGCCTGTTCCCATTTTTTGGACTTGGAATTAAATACCTTTTTCGAGAATTTATTAATATCCTGAACATAATCTGAAAAAATAATCTTTCCGGATTCAGTCTGAAAATATACGATTCCTCTTTCGTTGGGAAGATCCTGTGTAAGCTCTTTGATCTTGTTGATATAGCTTTTGGCATTAGATTCTTCGTGCTGCTTCTGAATGATCTCATTTTCGGTATCTTTTGATACGAGAAGCCTGAACAGTTCCAATGTAGCTCTTGCATCTCCATCTGCCCTGTGATGATTCGTCAAGGGAATTCCCAATGATTTCACCAGTTTTCCCAATGAGTAGCTTACCTCATCGGGAATCAGTTTTTTAGCTAAAGGTATTGTATCTAAGGTATTGATTTTATAATCATAGCCCAGCCTTTTAAATGACTGGCGCAGCATCCTGTAATCAAAATCGATATTGTGCCCTACCAGTGTTGTATTTTCGGTAATTTCAATAACTCTTTTGGCTATTTCATGAAATTTCGGGGCAGTTTTCACCATTTTCGGGGTAATACCTGTGAGTTTCTGTACAAAAGGGGTGATATCACTTTCGGGATTCACAAGAGATATAAACTGGTCCGTAATTTTCTGACCATCATATCTGTATATGGCGATATCTATAATGCATTCATTTCTATAACCTGCACCATTACTTTCTATATCTATAATTGAATACATTGAATTTTCTTGCTATACTGCTGTTTTTTTAAGTTCAAATTAATAATCCCTGTCCTGAGCAGTCTGAAACAAAGCGACAGAAGACTTAATGCATTCCCCGATTCCTCCGAATAACCGATGCACTCACTTTTATCTGCCAGCCGTGGCAGCCCTGCTAAAATAACAAAAAATATGTCAAAAACAGTAAAACATGCATTAATGCTGTGCATGACCGGATTCAATAGAACCGGACTCACCAACTAAAAAGCTGATTTTCTTATTTCTAGCACTTATTTTTTATCGGTATAAATTAATTTTCATTATCTTCTTCTTCCCCCCAGACCAAACATTCCGAGGATTGCTTTTGCCCCTTCTCTCATCAGGGTACTGGTAAACGTTCTTCCTGCTTTGCTCTGAAGCACCTGCTCAAACATTCCCGGCTCTTCTTTCACCGGTTTTGTTTTTTGTGCAGGAGAATTCTGAACAGCCTGTTCCATTCTGGCTGTCAGCATCTCATACGCCGATTCCCGGTCTACGGCCTGCTCATATTTGGCAACCATCGCTGATCTTGATGTAAGTTCAGAAATTTCGGCATCGTTCAGAACATCCATTCTGGATTCCGGAGAGATCAGATAGGTATGTACCAGTGGGGTCGGGATACCTTTTTCATCCAGAGCCGTTACAAACGCTTCTCCTATTCCCAGATTCTGAATCAGATTGGGCGCATTATAAAATTCGGTTGTCGGATAATTTTCAACGGCCTTTGAAATCTCCTTTTTATCTTTTGCTGTAAATCCTCTTAAAGCATGCTGAATTTTAAGTCCCAGCTGAGACAGTACATTTTCGGGTACATCTCCGGGGATCTGTGTAATGAAATAAATTCCGACCCCTTTGGAACGGATCAGTTTTACCATCGTTTCAATCTGGGATAAAAGGGCTTTTGAAGCTTCATCAAAAATAAGATGGGCCTCATCAATGAATAAAACAAGCTTAGGTTTCCCGCTGTCTCCTTCTTCCGGAAAAGTCATATAAATCTCTGCAAAAAGCGAAAGCATGAAAGTGGAAAACAGCTGCGGTTTATTCTGAATATCCGATACTCTTAAAATATTCACCACCCCTTTTCCGTCTCTTGTTTCCAGAAGATCATGTACGTCAAAGCTCAGTTCGCCGAAAAAACCGGTTGCTCCCTGCTGTTCCAGAGCAACAATAGATCTCAGGATTGCCCCTAACGAAGCGGGAGCAATTGACCCGTAATTGGCCGCAAGTTCTGCTTTTCCCTGTGCATTATCCGTCACATACTGAAGCACTTTTTTCAGGTCATTCAGATCAATCAGCGGCAGTCCTTTATCATCACAGTATTTGAAAACGATAGACATTATGCTCTGCTGGGTATCGTTCAGCTGAAGGATTTTGCTTAACAGAACGGGGCCAAATTCAGTTACCGTCGCTCTTAATTTCACTCCTTTTCCACCGGAGATGCTCATCAGTTCTACCGGAAAAGCCTGCGGATTGTAGGGAAGCTGTGTTTTTGCATACCGCTCTTCAATAACGGGATTCATCTGCCCGGCTTCTGCAATTCCCGAAAAGTCACCTTTTATATCCAGTACCAAAGAAGGAATTCCTGCATGGGAAAGCTGCTCGGCAAAGACCTGTAATGTTTTGGTTTTCCCTGTTCCGGTAGCTCCTGCGATCAGACCGTGTCTGTTGATCGTTTTCAAAGGAATAGTAACATTCACTTCAGGAACCACTTCCCCGTCCAGCATTCCTTTTCCCAATATAATATGTTCTCCTTTCGGAGTGTATCTTGCATTCAGTTCTTCAATAAATTGTGCTTTGTCTGCCATTTGCTCTTTTTTTAACATATAAATATAAAAGTTTTTATAAGATATCCGGTCATTTAAATAATATTCCGGAAAAATCTGAATTAATATCTTCAGAAAACATTTTCAGGCTCTGCATGTGCAAATTTTAAACCATGAAAATAAAAAAAAGGAACAAAATACTTTATCTGCCTGCAATACATAAATATTTTCATTTAACGAACATGATAAAAAACAGTCTACCGAATCAGTATGCTTTTATCTGCTTTTTTACCTGAAAACACAGGGAATTAGGGATAGAAAAGCTCAGACATTGACAGAAACTATCGGCCGGATTTAACATTTCATTTACATTTCATCTAATACTTCGTATCTTTATCTAAAATTTTAAAAAGACCCTCATGAAAATTGAACAAATATATACGGGCTGTCTGGCTCAGGGAGCTTATTATATTGTATCAGAAAACGAAGCTGCAATTATAGATCCGCTGAGAGAGGTAAAACCTTATCTGGACCGTCTGGAAAAAGACCGTGTTACTTTAAAATATATTTTTGAAACTCATTTTCACGCTGATTTTGTTTCGGGGCATCTGGATCTGAGCAAAAAAACAGGAGCGCCTATTGTATACGGCCCGACAGCACAACCTGAGTTTGAAGCTGTCATTGCTGAAGACAACCAGATCTTTGAGATCGGAAAAATAAAAATAAAAGTTCTCCATACTCCGGGGCACACCATGGAAAGTTCTACATTCCTTCTCATCGATGAAAACGGAACGGAGACCGCAATTTTTACAGGGGACACCCTCTTTTTAGGAGATGTGGGAAGACCTGATCTCGCTCAGAAAGCCACCAACCTGACCCAGGAAGATCTCGCCGGAATTCTGTATGACAGTCTTCAGAGTAAGATTCTCCCTCTGAATGACAGCATAACGGTTTATCCGGCCCACGGAGCAGGTTCTGCCTGCGGAAAGAATATGCAGAAAGAAACTGTGGATATTTTAGGAAATCAGAAAAGAACCAATTATGCACTGAACCAGCCGGACAGAGAATCTTTCATCCGGGAAGTTCTGGACGGGCTTACTGCTCCTCCAAAGTATTTCGGGATGAATGTTGCCATGAACAAAGGCGGCTATGAAAGCCTGGATGTAGTGATGAACAAAGGACTGACCCCCGTTTCCCCTGTTGCTTTCGAAGCACTGGCAGAAGAAACAGGAGCATTAATCCTGGATACCAGAAGCCCTGTGGAATTTCACAAGGGATTTATTCCGAATTCTGTAAATATCGGCTTAAAAGGAGATTTCGCCCCGTGGGTAGGAACTCTTATTGTAGATGTAAAGCATCCTTTGCTTCTGGTAACTGATGAAGGAACTGAAGAAGAAGTAATCACAAGATTAAGCCGTGTCGGTTTTGATAATGTTTTAGGATATCTGGACGGAAGTTTCAGCGCATGGAAAAATGCAGGAAATGAAACGGATGAGATCAGAAGAATTTCACCTGCTGAATTTGCAGAGCAGTTCGATGAAAACTCAGTTGTCATTGATGTAAGAAAACTGACCGAATATACTGCCGAACATATAGATAATGCTTATAACAAACCTCTGGATACCATCAGTGACTGGGTACACAGCATTGACGATTCTGAACATTTCTTCCTCCACTGTGCCGGAGGTTACCGAAGCATGATTGCAGCAAGCATCCTTAACTCGCACGGAATCAGAAACTTTACTGAAATAGAAGGTGGATTCAACGGAATCAAAAAAACGGAAAAATTTCCGACCACTGACTTTGTCTGCCAGTCAAAAACTTTATAAACAGATGAAAGAAACCGTTTTTGGACTTATTTTCGCATTATCTTTAGTGTTAACTTCCTGTAAAACAGCCGATACAACCGCTCTTCCGAAGACAGACCTCCGCGAAGTAGTGAACAGCCCGGAGGTTACTTTGATAGATGTAAGAATTCCTGAACAGTACAATGCAGGAACGGCCAGGGATGCTATCAATATTCCTCTGGCAGAAATACAGAATCATACGGATGCCCTTAAAGGGAAGAAAGTTGTTGTCTTCTGTAACAAAGGGATTCAGGCAGATCAGGCTATGGAAATTTTAAAGAAAAACGGCGTGGAAGCCTATGATGGAACCAGCTGGAAAAATGTAAAAGCTATCCAGGACGAAAAGCAGTCCGGAAAACAATAAAACCTAAAACCAGAATTATGTCACAAAAATTTCAGGAAATCATTGACTCGGAAAGACCGGTACTTATTGACTTTTTCGCAACATGGTGCCAACCGTGCAAGGTACAGTCTTCTGTTCTGAATACCGTAAAGGAAAATGTAGGCGAAGGAGCCAGAATCATAAAAGTAGATGTAGACCAGTATCCTGCTCTGGCGGCTCAGTACGGCGTGCGCGGTGTTCCTACTCTGGCGATTTTCAAAAACGGGGAACTTTTATGGAAAGAAAGCGGCGTACACGATGTCAATACACTGACGGAGCTGCTTAAACAATATGCTTAAAAAATTTTAAGGCCGGGATTGAGGTTAGGGCAGTGAATACTTTGCCTGTATTCAGTCCCGGTCTTATTTTTATAATTCAATAGTAAACTGATCCCTGTCATTCAGGAACTGGAAATGCTGTCTGAAGTTTTTCAGTTCTTCCCTGTCCAGTTCAGCAGAAACAATATTTCCTTTCTTTTCTGAAATTTCTTTTCCGTCTGCAAAAAAACAGTGTGAACTTTCCTGGTAGAAAAGATTATTTCCATCAGTTCCTATCCTGTTCAGTCCAAAAACAAAGGCCAGGTTTTCTATGGCTCTGGCTTTCAGCAGGTGCTCCCAGGCTCCCACTCTTTTTTCAGGCCAGTTTGCCACATACAGAATGGCATCATAATCATCATTATTTCTGGCAAAAACAGGAAAACGCAGATCATAGCATACCTGAAGCAATATCCTGAATCCTTTATAGTTAACGATCATTCTTTTATTCCCCGGGGTGTACACTTTATCTTCCCCTGAAAAAGAGAACAGGTGTCTCTTATCATAAAATACCGCTTCACCGTCCGGCTGTACAAAATACATTCTGTTGTAGAATTTTCCATGCTCTTCTACGGGAGCGCTTCCACAAAATGCCGCATTTTTTTCCCGTGAGATTTTTTTCAGGAATTCCAGGGATTCTTCATTTTTGTCTGAAACTTCTGCCGCATCCATACAGAAACCGGTAGAGAACATTTCGGGCAGTAAAAACAGATCAGCATTCTGATCGCTGAAGTGCTCTTCAATCAGCTGAAAGTTTCTGTCTTTATTTTTCCAGACAATATCTAAATTAAGTCCTGTAATTTTCATAAACTTTGTTAAAAAACTTCACTAAAAATACGATTTTTCATTGATTTCGGTTCTATTTTTGATGCGGATATTTTTTATTCGTCACATTCAATTAAAAATGTAAAATTTATGAAGAAATTGTTTTTTGTGTTTATGATCGTTTTTTTCGGAACAGCAGCGCAGGCTCAGGCCTGGACAGGCAAGGGCGATCAGAAGATCCAGCTGGGGCTTAATGCCTGGGGATACGGAACTGGAGTTACAGGAACTTATGACTATGGGCTGAACAAACTTATATCTATCGGAGCCGGGCTTAATGCTTATTTCGGTGACTATAAAGACAATGATAAGGATAACCGTGTTTTTGTTTTCGGAAGGCTGAATTTTCACCTTCAGGAAGCTCTCGGGCTTCCTTCCAAATGGGATATCTATCCGGGAGTAGATCTTGGGGTTCTGGGTAAAGATTTCGGAATCGGTGCTCATATCGGTGCCCGGTATTATTTCACAGAAAAAGTGGGTGTTTTTGCCGAAGTGGGCAACAATGGCAGTCTTGGAGTTTCTTTCAATCTTTAACACTCTCTAAAATATATGACAAAGCTTCTCATTTCGAGGGGCTTTTTTATTTGGCATAGTTTTGATAATTGTTACCTTTGCAAATTAAAATCTAAAATTTATTAATGGAATTAGCAATCAAGATTTTCCAGTTCATACTAAGTATTTCTATTTTAGTAGTTCTTCATGAGCTTGGACATTTTTTACCAGCGAAATGGTTCAAAACCAGAGCAGAGAAATTTTTCCTGTTTTTCGATCCCTGGTTTTCAATTTTCTCAATGAAGAAGATCAACGGAAAATGGCAGTATAAATTTTTATCCAAAAACCTTCCTGATACGGAAATGATTGAAGTAGACGGAAAGCAGCAGGAGGTTCCTATCGATATATCAAAACTTCCGGACAGTGACTGGAGAAAGCATCCTGAACAGACCAAATACGGTATCGGGTGGCTTCCTTTCGGGGGATATGTGAAAATCGCAGGGATGATTGATGAGAGCATGGACAAAGAGCAGATGAAAAAGCCTGCACAGCCCTGGGAATTCAGATCAAAACCGGCATGGCAGCGTCTGATCATCATGCTTGGAGGAGTTACAGTAAACTTTTTCCTTGCCTGGATTATTTTCGGATGTCTTTCTTATTTCAACGGGGAAACCTCTTTTGATACCTCTAAGGTAGATGCTCCGATGCATTATACGGAGATCGCCAAAGCGATGGGCTTTAAGGACGGTGATAAAATTTTAAAAGTAGATGGAAAAGTTCAGAATAATCTTGACAAGTTATCTCTTGATATTTTATTGAGTGACCAGATCACAGTGTTAAGAGACGGAAAAGAACTTACTTTCAATACCAATGATGACGGGAAAGCTATGGCATTTAAAGATGAAAATCCAAGAGCTTTTCTTACCCCCAGATTTGCAGCAGTAATTGATACTATTGTGAATCCTAAAACGGCAGCAGCAGGTCTAAAAGTGGGTGACCTGGTAACTTCAGTAAACGGACAGAAAATTACTTATTATGATGAATTCCGTACTGTTGTGGGAAAAAACCCGGGAAAAACCATCAATGTAGAAGTATTGAGAAACGGAACACCGGTTCCTTTGAGCCTTGAGGTTTCCAAAGAGGGAACTTTAGGACTTGCTTCCTATAAGCAAATGGATAAGTATGCAAAAACAGAAAACTTCACTTTTGTACAGGCTATCGGAAGAGGCTATACAAGAAGTATCGAGAGTTTAACCTACCAGGTGAAACAATTCAAACTTATCTTCAACAAAAAAGTTCAGGGGTATAAGAAGGTGGGCGGACCGCTTGCGATCATCAAGAATATGCCGGTAGAGAAATCCAAAGAAGGGAACGTATCGATCAACTGGACCTTATTCTGGGGCTTTACGGCTATGTTCTCCGTATGGCTTGCTTTCCTTAACCTGATCCCGATTCCGGGGCTTGACGGCGGGCACGTACTGTTTACATTATGGGAAGTGATTACCGGAAAACCGGTTCCTCAAAAGGTATTGGAAAATGCTCAGATGATTGGAGTTATCTTCTTACTTGGACTGATGGTACTGATCTTCGGAAGCGATATTTTCAAGGCAATTACCGGAAGTTTATAAGATTTTTGAATTTTTTTGAAAAAATATTTGTAGGGTATAAATATTCGTCCTATATTTGCACCACTTAAAACAAAGGACATTCCTCCTTAGCTCAGTTGGTTAGAGCATCTGACTGTTAATCAGAGGGTCGCTGGTTCGAGCCCAGCAGGAGGAGCAAAAAGACTTACAGAAATGTAGGTCTTTTTTTGTTTTATCATTCTCAAGGTTGATAAAGGATCAGGGATCCGGGATCAGACGCAAAAGTTGTGGACTAAAGCAAAAAGCTTGGTTAATCTGAAGAGGAAAACTGTGGACCGGATTCAAAAGTTTTATACTTTTCCCGGATGTTGTAAAAACCTTATAGGTTTAGGGAGCAAAGTATAGAATCAGCTTCGTTGATTCGTCGAAGCTTGTGGATAAGATCTTAGAATTACTTATTTAATGTTTTTCCTAAAAACCTCTCTAGCCAAAAATCCGGGACTTTAGGGGGAGTACCTCAAAATAAGAAATCAAGGGAAGGGCTGTTTTTCTATACAGGTACTTACACGATCCATAAAAGAGGTTTTTACACCGGATAAAACCAAAGTTCTCTTAATATGATTGTAGGCATCTTAACCATTAAAAACCAATCGTAGTTTTACTACACTTTTAAAGTTTTTCAAAATTTATATACGTAGTATCATCCGTTTATCTATATTTGGTGATATAAACACAAATATCACAGTATTAATGAGAAAGAATATTTCCAATTCTGAAAAGATTTCAGAGAACCATATAGCAGGTATTAACCGTGTGGTTAAACTTGACATTATGGTTGAAGGGAAATCTATCAATCATTTTAAACACTTCCGTTTACAGCAAAGTGCCAGAGCACACCATTATTTTGAATTGACTTTGGCTCATGATTCTTTGGGAGAAGTACAGAACCATAATCTTGAAGAAGCCTAGCAATTTTTAGGAAAGCGAATTACAGTAACATTTAAATATAAAGATCCTGAAAACGAAAGTCCTGAAAGAACATTTGTAGGAGTCATTACAAGAATTGCATTTAGCCAGGAACAAATGAGTCTTGGTAATATTGTATTTAAAGGATACAGCCCAACAATTTTAATGGATTCGGCCCCTCACACACAGAGTTTTGGAGGTAGTCAATCTGTGAACACAGCTATTATTGCGGATAGAATCATTAAGGAAGCATTAGGAACAAGCAAGTTTGATTTCAGAGTAGAAACTCAAAATAAAAGTTATATCAATTACAGCTCGCAATATTGCGAAACACATTATAATTATCTTGCCCGTTTAGCAGAAGCATACGGGGAGCAGTTTTATTATGATGGGTATGTTTTACATTTTGGAAAACTCCCTGCACCTGAAAAGCCTATCCAGCTTGTTTATGGAAGTAATATTACAGATGTACAGGTAGAGTTAAAAGCAATTCATACAAAACCTGAATACTTTGGGTATAACAGCAGTAGCCATGCAAAAATGCTGGGTTCTGATGATGACATTAAACACTTAGGAAATTTGTCAGCAAAAGCCTATGAACTGAATGATAATATTTTCAAAACAAGATCACTTACTCCCACCCCTGTCAATGCGAATATGTTTCTGGATGTGGATGATTCCCAAAAGAGTGCAAGAGGAAGTAAAGCCGTAGAAGTTTTTACTGTGTCTGGAAACACAACTGTTCCTTTCCTGTTTATAGGTTGCGTGGCAGACATAGATATGAGAAATCAGGACAGCAATCAAACCTCCCACTTCACTACATTAATGATGACAGAGGTGAGCCACGAAGTAGATGCCAGAGGTTATTATTCAGGAAGTTTTGAAGCCATAGCCGAGGGAACGGGTTTCATGCCAAAACCTAATTTCATCATGCCAAAAGCAGAACCACAGGTGGCAACTGTAATCTCCAATGTTGACCCTTTGAATCAGGGCAGAATACAAGTACAGTTTGATTGGCAGTTGAATGATACCACTCATTTTATCCGGATGATGAGCCCTGATGCCGGCGGCACAGATGCAGTAAGCCAGAACAGAGGCTTTGTGGCTGTTCCGGAAACCGGAGACCAGGTAATGGTAAACTTTGAATACCATAACCCAGATTTTCCTTTTGCAATGGGTGGTATGTTTCATGGTGGTGTAGGCTTGGGGGGTGGTATGGATAACCGTGTGAAATCTTTACAGACCAGAAGTGGGCACAGATTGGTATTTACAGAAGATGAAAGTATTTTACTGACCGATAAAAGTGGCAACGAATTAAGATTTGATACAAAGGGAAGCAATATCAATATTACCGCTCCTGAAACCATTACTATAAAATCTAAGAACCTGAAGTTTGATATTGAGGAAAATATTGAAACCAAAGCAGGCAAAAATATGGATACCCATGTCGGACAAAACATAAAGATTACTGCCAGACAGGAGATTAGCCAGGACAGTGGTAAGAAAACCATCATTAATGCCGGAACCAATACTGAAATATCAGCAAAAGCACACCTGGACCTTTACGGTAAAGAAAAATTCATAGGATATACCGATGGACAGACAGAGTTCGGAGCAAAAGACAGAATGCATGTATATGGAGCAAACTCATTATTGACTGCTAAAGATAAGATTGAGTATAAAGCCCCTCAAATGAATAAGCTTCCTGAAAATGGTGAGTTTGATTATACCAAAGAAAAACAAATAGTAAGCGCCCAATGGATGGATGGTGATATGAAGGAGGTTATCGATACGGCTTTCATGGGGGAAAAGATAAGTATTCTGGTATATACTCGAAATTATGATGAAGGTGAGACTATTGACGTTGATGTTGAACATGATTATAATAATGAGAAAAAGAAAGTGATTTATTCAGGAACTGTAAATAAGGAAGGGTTTGCAGAGTTAAAAGAAAAGGTTGAGATAAAAAAGAAAGAAAAAGAAGATACGAAAGAAACTAATATATAATTATTATGTCTGGAACAGTAACAATAACGGGTATAAATGGAAGTGTTAACTTCCAGCATTTGAAAGTAAATATCGCTCCATTCAAGCAGTACATATTGGTTTCTGGATTATTTTATCCTGATGACCACAACAATTATAAGCTTTCAGGCTCTTTTGATAAATATGTTCAAAGCTATGTGAAGAAAATCATCCAAAGCCAAAAGGAAAATGATTTTATTATTTATGATGTTAATATTTTAGAAGGAACTATTACTAAAACTGAATATTTTGCAAACTCATCGCCTAAGAAAAGTACACTAACATTTGATAAAGTAATCAATAGTGACTATGTGACAGCTAATAATAGCATTCGATTTGAGAACAATAATAAAAAGATAGTTTCAAAAACGGATATTTATAAATTGATTGAAGATATAGGAACAAATAACCCTAATACATTACAGGAAGTTCATGTATTTTCTCATGCATATTGGAATGGTCCAATTTTAGTAAATACAGATAGTGGTACAGGAGATTGTGATATGAGAAAAGCCGACTTTACTTCAGGGATGATTAATGCTACAAATTTTAAAAATGCATTTACAAGTTCTGGCTTTATGAAAATCTGGGGATGCAGCTTTCCTGTTGCAACAAATGCTCTCTTTTCAAAGTTTAGGAATAACAAACAGTATAGTACTACTAAAACAATATCTGATTCTACTATTTTTAGTTTTGTACCTAATACATTTTATTATCATCCTAGTGGTTCGTTACCTGTTGATTTGACTCCTCAAATCAATGGCATATTAGGAACAACCTATAAAGTAAATGACTCAATAAAGCTAACATTTTTAGAAATAAAGAAAATACTAGCATATAATTACCTTAGTGTATATGCAGGAGTAATTGCAAAAAAAACAGGTATTAAGGTTATATCTGCATTACCGGCAACTTATGCCAATATAGACCCAACATTTCATATTGCACCAAGTACAATGGCAAATGTAACATTCTATAAAAAGCATTTAGATATTAAAATTGAAGATGGAAATTACGGTCTCTATGATGAACCAACGGTTCAAAGGTTAGAAGCAATCTAATAGTTAAAAAATGAAAAAAATAATCTTATTTTTTGTCATATTATTGAACATTTTAATAAATGGACAAATAAAACATATTTATACCGGAAAAGTAGATAGTATAGTGATAAAGAATTTTTCCTATTATGATAAGGAAACTTCTACAGTCAATGATACTAACGAAAGTAACTCTATTCAACTCCTGAATAGTAAAAAATTGAAAGGAAAACAAATAGCTTTACTTAATAGACTTTTAAAAGCAAAAAAAAGCTATTTGCCTGAGAGAGCTTTGTTATCACATTTTAATAAAAAAATTGAATTCTTTCTTAATGGTGATAAAATACAGGATATTACAATTTCAACATTGACTAAGAATATCACAATCTATAATAGAGAAAAATTGGTTTATAAAGCTAAAATGTCATCTTATCTGGAAAAAGGAATTTTAAATATTGAGAAATAATGTCCTGGCACATCACTGATACCACCCAGCTAAAATGTGACAAAGGAACTTCACCAGCTCCGCTCACAGTAACAAGTCAGTCTTTTATGAAGATTGAAGAAAAGCTACAGGCGACAGAAGAGGATAAACAACCTAATACTAACATAAAACCTTTTGGAATGTGTAGCGTTTTAAGATCTTCCTGTTCACCTTCACCTATTAAATGGGAGAACGTTTCTGATTTTGAAATTGAGGGTAAAAAGGAGCTGTTAGATAGTTCTACATGCCAGTGCTCCGCTGGTGGCAAAATATCAGTTGTAAAGTCAGTCCAGAGCTTTGTTGAGGAGTAAAAAAAGTCTGGTTTTAGCCAAAAACCTAATGTCACTTTTGTTGAAGTCATCTTGACTTTAAATTAAATAGATGAAAAAATATATCTATGCATTTACCTTCATGTAAAGAATAAAAGCATATCTCATTGATCCGGTCTGAAGTACCTTCAAAAAAAATTGAGCTTGTCACAATTTTATTTTCCTGAAAAATAAACGGATAGCCAATTTCATTCAATATTAGAGAGCAAAAATTTGCTTGGTACTGATATTCCTGTTATATTTGCACCACTTAAAACAAAGGAAAATTCCTCCTTAGCTCAGTTGGTTAGAGCATCTGACTGTTAATCAGAGGGTCGCTGGTTCGAGCCCAGCAGGAGGAGCAAAAGACTTACAGAAATGTAGGTCTTTTTTTGTTTATGAATAAAAACTAAACGATCAAACCATGAAAAACAAAAAATTCCCGTCCATCATCTTCATTATTATAGCCATCATATTAGGATCGGCATTATATAAACAATTCGACAGTGAGACCCTGAAATTTAAGAACACCTACCTGGCGATTCTCTATTTTACCACTTTTATATCCTGTGTCTATATTGTGATAAAAGATTACACCAACAGACCCAAAAAGTAATTTCCGGAATGGTGCCCTATTTTCAGGGATCAAGCGCAAAAGTTGTG
>DJTE01000028.1 GCA_002439165.1 Chryseobacterium indologenes | reverse complement strand
CTTTATAAGTACAAACTAAAGGTTAATTTATAGGCAATGTTGATTTAGAGGGAGCAAAGGGTAGAATCAACTCCGTTGATTCGATGAAGCGATCTGTGTTATCTGAGGGATCTGTGGGAAAACTATTTTAACCATAACGAGGGACAAAATATTTTAACACTTCAGCGATCTTTAAATTTAAAGCTTCACACATAGAAGTTCACTTAAGATTCTTAAAAATCTACAATTTTTATTGACTGGATTAAAAAGATCTGCGGCATCTGCGGGAATAACAGAAATCTTTAATATTCTTAAGCCTTTAATTATCTATCATCTGAATTTTTATTCTCTCAATGCCTCCCACAGACTCATCACCTCAACTTTATCCAATGGTTTAGAAAGTATAATCTTTTTTGAGGTACCAGGCAGCAGATCGAAGAAATTATCGCTGAAATGGGTGTCTCCCATCAGATAAACATCTTTAGCAAGTACATCTGTGGAGATTTCAATCTCTGAAGGAGAAACATACCTGATCTTCAGATTCGGTTTTGTCAGCTTCATCGCGTTCGGTTTTGAGAAAAAGTGGATATTCTCTGCTATGATCTTTCCACCGGCATCTTTTAGTGTCAGCTGCAGAAAGGTTTTATTCCGGTCTGCCTCGGGAACCAGATTCAGAGTTTCAAACGGATCAAATTTTACAATATCTTCCAATATTTTCCCATCCGGAAAACTGGATATTTCGTCAACAACTTCACCGTTAAAACGTATTGTTTTAATTTCAATACTTACATCCTGAAATTTATTTAAACCGTCATTGACTGCATAAAAGTTCAGGATCCCGTCTTTTTCTTCCGTGAGGATAACCTGCTGTTCAAAACTTCGCTTCATCTGGTAATGCAGAGCTTTCCAGTTTCCCGGATAATCTATGGACGACCATGAAACTACGGGCCAGCAATCGTTCAGCTGCCAGTACAGTGTTCCCATATTATATGGCTTTGCCCTGCGGTGGGCTTCTACGGCAATCTTCATTCCCCGGGCCTGAAGCAACTGGGAAATATAATTGTATTTCACAAAATCTTCGGGAACTGTATAATCCCGTTTCATGTATCCGCTGATGATCTCCCAGCCCCTGGAATGCTTTTCATGCGCTTTAACGACGGGGTTCTGCAGCTCCAGAACGGGGCTTCCTGAAAACATGGATTTTACCGCTTCTAAGGACGGCATTCCCTGGAAACCATATTCAGACATAAAACGTCCCACTTTTTCATTATAAATCTCGAAAGGCTGTTCTCCCCACCAAACACCCCAGTAATGGGAATCCCCTTCTGTAAGGCTTTCTTTGTGCCCCCAGCCTATGGATGGAGAACTCGGCCAGTATATGTTTTTATCAGCCGTAAGGTTTTCTTTCAATGCATTGGGAATCACTTCATGAAAAAGCTTCCTGTAATCTTTCCATACCTGCAGTGAGTCGCTCTCTGAGTATTTGAACTGTTTCTGATAGCCCCAGTTGACAATGGCTTCATCAATCTCATTATTACCGCACCATAAAGCTACGGATGGGTAGTTCTGCAGTCTGCGGACCTGGTCTTTGACTTCTTCTTTCACATTGTTCAGAAAATGTTCATCAGCCGGATAAAAACTTCCTGCGAACATGAAATCCTGCCATACCAGAATTCCGTTCTCATCACAGGCTTTATAAAATTCATCATCTTCATAAATTCCACCTCCCCAGATCCGGATCATATTCATATTGGCATCTCTGGCATCTCTGATGAGTTTTCTGTATTTTTCTCCGGTCATGCGCGGGGAAAAGCTGTCACCCGGAATCCAGTTGGTTCCTTTGGCATATAAGGGTTTTCCGTTTACTTTAAAATAGAATGATTTTCCTTTTCCATCCTTTTCCTGAACCAGCTCCACAGTCTTCAGACCATATCTTACATCGGTGTCTCTAACGGCCCATCCTCCTTTGTATTTGTACAGGGTAATTTTTGTTTTTATCAGATTCGGTTCTCCCCATCCGTTAGGCTGCCATAATTTGGGATTTTTGATGGTATAGGGCACAGCTATTGTATTCAACCCTTTTTTCAGGTTAAAACGATATGTTCCTCTATTGATATTAAAGCCTACATAATATTCGCCCTCTTCTTCGGCAAAAATCTCCATATTAAAAGAAATTTTCGCTAAAGTATCTGTAACGGTGTGCTGCTGAACCTGGATGTTATTTACTTTTGCCCGGTTCCAGAACTCCAGTTTCACATCTTTCCAGATTCCTGCGGTGACCAGTCTTGGGCCCCAGTCCCAGCCAAACTGATACTGTGCTTTTCTTACAAAACTTCTCGGAGATTCGGGCATCGTGAACGGAACTTTTTCAGCCAGTTTTTTTCCTTCTTTAACGGCAGATCTGAATTTAATTTTCAGTTCATTTTCTCCTGCCTTTAAGAATTCCTTTACCGGAATTTCCCATTTTCTGAACATATTATCTGTCTTTATCAGCAGTTTTCCATTCAGATAGACCTCTGAGAAGGTATCAAGTCCATTAAATATAAGATCAATATGTTGGTTACCCAGTTCTTTCCGAGTAACCCTGAAGCGGGTATGATATTCCCAGTCTTCATTTTCAATCCACTGCACTTTTTTTTCGTTTTCGTCTTTAAAAGGATCGGGAATGATATTGTTATTCATCAGATCGAGATGAACAGTTCCCGGGACCTTTGCAGAAAGCCAGTTCTTTTCTTTCACATTTTTAAACTGCCATTTTTCAGAAGATAAATTACGTTCTGAAAACTGTGCCCGGATGCTGTTCTGAACAAAGAGAAACATAAAAAGAAAGAAAGTAGTTTTATTCATCGGTAAGTTTGTTTACAATTCTGTGGATTCCATATTTGATCAGTTCAGTGTTAAAATTAATGAGAAGCCCAAGTTTTATATTGGATTGCTTCAGATAGGTCAGTACCTGAGCATGAGAAATTGAATTCAGTTCCTGTACAGATTTCACTTCAATAATCACTTTATCTTCTACAATCAGGTCTATTTTGTATGCATTCTCCACAGTCATTCCTTTATATTTCAAAGGTAAGGATACCTGTTGTTTAACATTCAAGCCTAATAATTTCAATTCATAAGCTAAAGCTGTTTCATAAGCATGTTCCAATAATCCAACTCCAATATTTTTATGAACTTCGATAGCTGCCCCTATTATTTTATAGGATAATTCATTTTCTGTCATTTGTGTTTGTTTTTAATCTGACATTTTGCTTTCTCTAAATAAAAAGTATTTTACATAAAACTTTGTATTTAATTTTCTGTTTTCTGAAACGCAAAGCCTTAGCTTCATTATGTATATTTTCAGGGAGCAAAGGCTAGAATCAACTCCGTTGATTCGACGAAGCGGACGTTTTAACCATCAGCTTCATCAGCGACAAAGTCGCACTTCTTTGCTCGTTAAAATCAACAGAATTTTGCATAAAACTTTGTGTTTATTTTTCTGTTTTTCTGAAACGCAAAGCTTACACCTTTCTGCTACATATTTTAAGTAGGCAAAGGGCAGAAAACTCCGTTGATTCCATGAAGCGGACGTTTTAACCCTTAGCTTCATCAGCGACAAAGTCGCACTTCTTTGCTCGTTAAAATCAATAGAATTTTGCATAAAACTTTGTGTTTATTTTTATGTTTTTCTGAAACGCAAAGCTTACATCTGTTTACTTTATTCCAACTTATAGCTATTTATTTTTCAATGCCATAACTTCATCAGGATTGGCGACAGAACCTCCATCTGTAATAGCTGAAGAATGGAAATAACCGGCTTTTGTAAAATCTCTGATTTCTTCAATATTAGTGGAGCGAAGCCCACCACCGACAAGGATTTCAATTCTTCCACCGGAAAGTTCAACCAGTTTTTTCAGATTCTCTTTTCCTTCCGAGACGTTGGGTTGCTGTCCTGAGGTAAGAATAGTTTTAAAACCGCAGCTTATTACTTTTTCAAGAGATTCTTCCAGATTTTTCGCCCTGTCGAAAGCACGGTGAAAAGTACAGGGAAGAGGCTGCGCCAAATCGACCAACGTCTTATTCTGTTCTATATTCACTTCATCATTTCCATCGAGAATGCCGAATACAAAACCGTCTACATCCAAAGATTTAAGTTGCTGCAAATCTGTTTTCATCTGTTCAAATTCAGCTTCTGAATAGGTAAAATCACCTCCTCTCGGACGGATCATCACAAAAACAGGAATACTGATCTTTGCCCTGAGTTCTTTGACTATCTCAAAATCAGGAGTTGTTCCGCCTTCACTTAATCCGTCACATAATTCTATCCTGTCCGCTCCGTTTTCAAAAGCAATGATCGCTGATTCCGGATTAAAACATGCTATTTCTATTTTTGACATTTTGTTTCAGGATTAATTTGAATTATCTTCAAGAACGTCCGCAATGAGGAATTTGCCGTCTTCTTTTATCACCTTTATTTTACGCTGATATTTAGCTTTCAAACCATCATCATTCAGAACGGCGTTAAACAGGTAGGAATCTTTTGAAGAGGATTCCAGTTCACAGCTTTCCACTTCCACATTCATCCAATCCTGTCCGGAAATCAGAAATCCTGAGCCTGCTCCTGCTTTCTCTGTATCAAATTTAGATTTCCATTTATCCTGAAACTCTTTTTCCGTAAGGCTTCCGTCAACATCCATATCTATATTCATCGCATCCGTTTTATACTCATAATAATCTTTGGTTGTCATTTTCTGCATGGCTTTATCCATACTGCCAAGATCTGTTTTAAAATAGGCTTTTATATTTTCTTTCAGCCACTTCTGTGCTTCCGGAGAGTCATCTTTGGTATTTTCCGAAACTGTATTTTCTTTTACCTGTGGCTCTGTTCCTGTTTTCGAAATCAGTTCTTTCTTCTCCTCTTTGCAGGCTACTATCACAAGCAAACACGCAATGATCGTTCTTTTCATAAGTTCTTAATCTTTAAATTTTGGCTGAAGCCATTAGAAATGGTTTATTTTTTTGAAAAAAACAGGTAAATCCCGTTGTTATTTATTGAATATCTTATTGTAATACCGGTTTACTCCGGCAGATTATTTACTGAATATTATTTCAAGGCGAATTCCGGTTTTTCAAGGCGGTTTCCTTTCTCATCATAAACCGCAAAATTAAATCCGTCCTGAATGCAGTAAGATCCGTATTCTCCTTTTTTATTCAGAGCTATAAAACCGACCTGAATATCTTTAAGATTCTTATTCCTTCTTTGGGTGATCTTTACAATTCTTTCTACGGCTTCTTTGCAGGCCTGCTGAGGATTTCTGCCCTGTCTCATCAGCTCTACAACAAGGTGGGTTCCAACTGTTCTGATCACTTCTTCTCCATGACCGGTAGCTGTGGCTGCCCCCACTTCATTATCTACAAACAATCCGGCTCCTATGATCGGGGAGTCTCCTACCCTTCCGTGCATTTTGAAAGCCATTCCGCTGGTGGTACAGGCTCCGGAAAGATTTCCCTGAGCATCCAGGGCAATCATCCCTATGGTATCATGATTTTCAATATTGGCAACCGGCTTGTAATGACTTGTTTTAAGCCATTCTTTCCACTCTTTTTCCGATTCGGGAGTGAGAAGATTTTCTTTTTTAAAACCCTGGGATAATGCAAACTCTAAGGCACCGTCACCTACCAGCATGACATGCGGGGTTTTTTCCATCACGGCTCTTGCAACAGAAATCGGATTTTTGATGTGTTCCAAAGCAGCTACTGAGCCAATATTATAATTTTCATCCATAATACAGGCATCCAGTGTTACTTTACCATCTCTATCGGGGCGGCCTCCGTAACCGACACTTCTTTCTTTCGGATCCAGCTCTACAAGACGAACTCCTTTTTCAACGGCATCCAGTGCTTTTCCTCCTTTTCCGAGGACCGTCCAGGCTTCTTCATTCGCTTTCAGTCCGAAATTCCAGGTGGATAAGACAATCGGCTTGTTTACAAGTTTATTATTTTCAGGTAATTCACCTGCCATTAAATCCAAAGGGTTTACCGCAAGTGCAGCTGTTGCGATCCCCAGTTTTTTGATAAAGCTTCTTCGGTTATTGCTCATGGTATCTCAGAATTATATAATTCCTCACAAATATCTTAAAAAACTTCAATGAAACCTGTACTATCCGGCTAAATTTCATATTATTTTCATTTATCTTTACTCTTGCAATGGATACTTTTAAAATCTTCAGGAATATTATCTTTTTTCAGGAATTATCTGATGAAGAAATCAGTGTCCTGGCAGGTATCAGTACCCCCCGACTTCTCCGAAAGAGAGAAAAACTGGCCGAGCCTGGCAAAGCTTTTGATCAGTTGTTTATACTTTCCAATGGATTGTTAAGGTTTTTCTTTGATGATGAAAACGGGATTGAAAACAACCTATTCTTACCCTCAGAGAAAGAGGCTGTTGTTATGGAAAGTCCAGAGTCATATTCGGATGAAACCGAGAGAAAATATACGATAGAAGCAGTTATTGAAACCCAGATATTTCTGTTTAACAGAGATGAGTTTGAAGAAGCTGCATTCCGGCACAGGGGAATTTACAATATGTATCTGAAATCGCTCAAACAAATTATCAGTATCTTAAAAGTGCGCACAGAACAGTTTTGCTCTACCTCTCCGCATTTGCGCTATGAAGAATTTCTGGAATCGCGTCCTTTTACTTCCCAGAATGCCAACAGGAAATATATTGCCAATTTTCTCGGAATTACTCCCAACTCTCTTTCACGTATGACGGCACGGATCCATAAAAAAAGAAACGAAAGAAAAAAATAACTTGGGAATACTTTTCCCCGGTTTATTCAGTCTAATTTTGCTTACTCAAAATACTATGATCCAAACAGTTAAAAGCAAAATGAGAAAAACATCACTTAAAAACAAAATATTATTGAATAATCTTTAGTCTTTCTAAGATTTAGAGCAGCCAGCCGGATATTCATTCGCAGATTGGCTGCAACGCCTTGTTTTACAATTCAATTTCATTATTACCTTATACCTTTATTTATGCAAAGAATATCCTTACTTCTCTGCCTGTTATTCTCATGCAATTTTGTTTATGCATCAACAGGTCATATGGAAGATCATATAGCAGATGCCGCTTCATGGCTCATTTTACTGCTTTTACCTATTGCAGGCATTTATCTTTTCTGGAAAGCCCATATTTACCCGGAAAAAGTAGCCGAGAAAAAGAATCACCCACAATTAAAAGCGATCAAAAGCATGTGTCTTCTTTCGCTGATTTTCGGAGGTTTACTGTGGCCCGCCGCCTTAATCTGGGCTAACTATGAATACGGAAATCAGACTATCCCGGGAAAAGACAATGATATTACCGAAGAAGAAGAAAAATTAGAAATCACAGAAAATTAACATCTATGCTGGAATTACTCATCGCCCTATATGCCGGAATCTGCTGGCTGCTTATTAAAAAATTAAAACTTATTCCCTGGACATTTACTACCCAGGTAGTTGTTTATTCACTCCCAATTTTTGGTTCTATCGCTTTAATATTAAGCCTTAATTATTTCTGCCCCATCACCTCCGATGTAAAAGTGGGAAACCGTAGTGTAGATATTACCACTCAGGTGCTGGGGAAAGTAAAAAAAGTGTATGTAGCCACCAACCAGGAAGTAAAGAAAGGAGATACTTTATTTGTGCTTGACAGGGAGCCTTACGTACAGGAAATCAAATCTCTGGAAGCTAAACTCAGCAATATGAAAGCAACGGTAAACTCTTACAATACAGATATTTCCGCGTCCAGGAAAAATATCGCAGGGCTGCAGTCTCAGCTGGAGCTGGCTAATAAAAGAGTGGTACAGTATCAGGAGCTGGTACAGGCAGGGGCGGCCAATAAATTTGATCTGGAGCAGGCCATCACCAATGTACGTGACCTTCAGTCCCGCATCAGTGCTGCCCAATCACAGCAGCAGTCTTTGGAAACAAAATCCAATGCGTCTTATAACGGTGAAAATTCATCGGTATCTGAGATTCAGGCCAAGCTGGATCAGGCTAAATGGAACCTTTCCCAAACGGTTGTTTTAGCTCCTACAGACGGAATTATTCCTAACGTTCAGCTGAATGAGGGAGCAATTATGGCTCCTTTTAAATCTGCTTTTGTTTTGATTCAGAAACAGCAGTCTGTCATTGGATTTTTTGCCCAGAACGAGCTTGAAACGGTAAAAAAAGGAGATGAAGTGGAATTAGCTCTTAAAACAGAACCGGGTAAAGTGGTTAAAGCCAGACTTGAATATGTAATTGATGCAACAAGCCAGGGGATTATGAACAATGCCGGAGGAATGCTCGGAGGAAACGGATCTACGGCAGGACTTCCCGATACGGCGAGACAATTACCGGAAACTGATGGAAAACTGATTGCGAAATTTGTTCTGGAGGACGGTCAGAAACAGCTTACCGTGGGAGCCAGAGGAACCGCAGTAATCTATTCCGATCATATCAGGCCTTTACACCTCATCAGAAAAGTTATGGTTCGTGTGAACAGTAAAATTAACTTCCTGATCCCAAAACTTCATTAATATGCTTAAAAAGTTAATTATATCCGGAGTTCTTTTAGTAAGTTTAGCCTCCTGCATAGGCTACAAAGAGCCAACCAAAGAAAATATAAGCCAGCTTAAGGAAAGCAGTGAAACCGCAGCCCATGTGACCATTCCCGATGACTGGATTTTTGACAGAGAAGCGAATTTCAGATCGCTGTCATATGGATGGATCACGGATCTTAAAACACCCCCACTGGAAGCTCTGATCAGTGAAGGAATGCGGTACAATGCAGATCTTATTATTGCACGGGAAAAGCTTGCCCAAGTTGAACTGGCCATGGAAATTGCGGGAAGCAATCTGTATCCTAGTGTAAGTGCTGTTGCCAATACTTCCAATAACCTGGTGAGTGAAAGCCAGATCCGGCGTCTTGGTTTAAAAGCCAGCTGGGAAATAGACCTCTGGGGAAAGAACAAATCGGCTCAAATGGCCGGCATAAGTGATTATTTTTCTGCAAAATATCAGAATACCCTACTACATCAGTCTATTGCTGCTATGATCACTAAAGCCTATTACCTGAATATTGCAGGAAACATCCAGGAGAATAAGATAGAAAGTTATATTCAGCAGACAAAGGAACTGGAAAAACTGTATATGATTCAGAAAAAAGTAGGTACAGCCAATGCCCTGGATCTGTCCAATATTTCTGCGGAAATTATTTCTCTGGAGGGATACCTGGAAAAGATCAGAAATGCGAATGCCCAGTCCAGAAGGTCTCTTGAACTGCTCACCGGAAGATATCCCGAAGGAAAACTGGCTACTCAGAATTCTTTTGCCCCCGTAAAAAATAATGTTCCGGAATCTTTTCCTTTAGAGCTTTTAGAAAACAGATCAGATATACAGGCTTATCATTTTCAGATAGAAAAAGCTTTTTATGAAGTACAGCAGGCTAAAGCTGCCAGGCTTCCATCGCTTACGATAAGTTCTTCTCTTGGGACAGCAGGCAGCAACATAGAAGCTATTAACTCTATATTTTCCAATCCATTGCTCCGGGCAGGCGGAAGTCTTGTTTCTCCTCTGTTCAACAGCGGAAAACTGAAAAAAAACCTGGAAATAAAGAATTCTCAGCAGAAACAGGTTGTTGAAGAGTATTCAAAAGCCGTCCTGAATGCTTTAAATGAAGTGGAATCATCATTAGCCAATTTACAGTCTGTTGAAAAACAGATGAGTTATACCCGCAAAGCCATTGATGAACTGAAAAATAATATTGACCTCACCCGAAAGCAGATTAAAGTGGGAACCAATAATAATTTTATACTGATCCGAAAGCAGCGGGATCTTCTTAAAAATGAAATGAACCTCATCAATCTGGAACTTCAGGACAAAATGGAACGGATTAATCTTTACATGGCTTTAGGAGCAAAAAACTTCATTTATTCATAATTTTATACATCAAAAAGACTGTCGGAGATTATCGGCAGTCTTTCCTTTATCAAACATCATCACTAATGGGGCAGCTTATCCCTGAAATATCCATATACCCACGTTCCGGCAATGGCACTCAGTAATGTAACGCTTACAGCCAGTGCGCCCGTTCCGATCTGGGCAAAAAGCGGCCCCGGGCAGGCACCCGTGACGGCCCATCCAAAACCAAAAATCAGCCCGCCGTAGATCTGTCCTTTACTGAACTTTTTAGGAGTTATTGTAATGGGTTCCCCATAGATCGTTTTAATTTTAAATTTTTTAATCAGCCCTACTGAGATCATCCCTGTCAACACTGCACTGCCAATGATCCCGTACATATGGAATGACTGCAGACGGAACATTTCCTGTATCCTGAACCAGCTGATCACTTCGGCTTTTACGAAGATAATTCCGAAAATAATTCCGGCAGCAAGGTATTTCAGGTGATGATACCATTTGTATTCAGGATTACTTTCGTTGGTACAGACAGTATTCTGATGACGGCTATCCTGTTCTTTTTCTTTTATCATAGGTAAATTTCGGTTTTAGATTATAGGGAAAGAATAAGGGGTAATATAAGATTGGCCATCAGAAAACCACCGATCATAAAGCATATGGTAGCTACCAGTGACGGCCACTGCAGATTGGAAAGCCCCATAATGGCATGACCACTGGTGCATCCTCCGGCATACCGTGTTCCGAAACCTACCAGAAATCCGCCTACCACCATTATGATAAAACCTCTCAGGGTAAAAAGACTTTCAAAATTCATCAGCTGAGTGGGAACCAGATTGGTATAGTCTGTAATTCCGTATCCGGACAGTTCTGCCTTCAGTCCGGGATTCACTGTAATCCCCCCCAGACTGGTCAGGAATTGAGAAGCAATCAGTCCTCCGAAGAAAATTCCGAGCACGAAAAACAGGTTCCAGGCTTCCTTTTTCCAGTCGTATTTAAAGAAATTGATTCCGGCAGGAACACAGGCTGCACAGATATGTCTCAGTGATGAGCTGATCCCGAAAGATTTATTTCCAAGAATGAGAAGAGCGGGTACGGTAAGCCCGATCAAAGGGCCTGCAATATACCACGGCCAGGGGTCTTTTATTATTTCCAACATCGATACGTTAATTTTATTTGTTTAAAATTCTGGACTGGCATAAGAAATTACTTTTCGGGATGCCGGTTTCTGCAATGGCACTGAATCCACCTTCAATATCGGTAAAATTTCTGTACCCTCTTGCCTGAAGAATTCCCGCTGCAATCATACTTCTGTATCCTCCGGCACAATGCAGATAAAAGTGCTCTTCAGGATCTGTTTCACTCATCCATTCATTAATGTAAGCTAAAGGTCTGCTGTAAGCTCCTTCGATATGTTCTGCGTTGTATTCGCTTTCTTTTCTTACATCGATGATCTTAACATTTCTTCCGCTTATTTCATTTTCAAACTGTTCCGCACTGATACGGCGTACAGCATCTGTTTCTCTGCCACTGTTTTTCCAGGCTTCAAAACTTCCTTCCAGAAATCCCAGGATCTGATCAAAACCGACACGGCCGAGCCTTGTCACGGCCTCCTCTTCCCTTCCTTCCTCTGCAACAAGCAGTATGGGCTGGTTTACATCGGCAATCAAAGCGCCTGCCCAGGGTGCAAAATCACCATCAAGCCCTATATTTACAGATTGCGGGATAAAACCTTCAGCAAATTCACGGTTGTTTCTTACATCCACAATTAAAGCACCGGAGATTTCCGCTATTTCTTCAAACTGCTGTGGCGGCAGGGCATGTAACCCTTTCGACAAGACCTCATCAAAGCTGGTATACCCTTTTTTATTCATCGCTACATTCATTCCGAAATAGGCAGGTGGCGGCAGAAGCCCGTCCAGCACTTCCCTGATGAAAGATTCCTTATCCGGCTGGTTCAGCGCATAATTGGTTTTCTTCTGATTTTCCAGTGTATCTTCCGTTTCTTTCTGCATGTTCTTACCACAGGCAGAACCCGCACCATGAGCCGGATATACTGTAATATCCCCATTTAAAGGAAGAATTTTCTGATATAAGCTGTCATACAGCAGCCCTGCCAGCTCTTCCTGCGTCATATCCGCGGCTTTCTGAGCCAGATCCGGCCGTCCCACATCTCCTAAAAACAGGGTATCTCCACTGAACAAAGCGCTCTCTTTTCCTTCTTCATCACTCAACAGGTAAGAAACACTCTCTAAAGTGTGTCCCGGGGTATGCAGCACTTTGATCTTTATCTTTCCGACTTCAAATACCTGACCATCCTCAGCAATGATAGCCTGAAATTCAGGTTCAGCGGAGGGTCCGTAAATTATCGGAGCTCCGGTTTTCCGGCTCAGGTCCACATGACCGCTTACAAAATCTGCATGAAAATGGGTTTCGAAAATATATTTCAACTGTACTCCGTCTCTTTCCAGTTTTTCAAGATAAGGTTCTGTTTCACGCAGCGGATCGATGATGGCTGCTTCTCCTTCTGATATGATGTAATAGGCTCCCTGTGCCAGACATCCTGTATAAATCTGTTCTATTTTCATATTTCTTCTTTTATTTATTCAAATTTCCGGCTTTCCGGTTTCCTGTACAGTTACTTTTGTTACAAAGCTGTTTAATTTTTTTGTTAAACCACAAAAGTTTTATTTTAAACACTTTAAGTTTAAATACTTTGCGCTTAGAAATTCACATCAGCCTTTAAAATCTTTGATTTTTTATTCTTTAAAAACCTTTATCATCTCTAATATCTGTGCCAATAGCTTTTGTTTCTTTTTGACTACGTTGAAACTTCTGTTTGTGGTTAAGCTTAAAATAAATTCAAACAGGCTTATTTTATACTTTTAATATCCTGCTAAAAAGTTTAAACAAGTTTTGCATAGAGATCAGAAGAAGATTTCTTTTAAAATAATATATACTCCCATCACCAGAATAAACCATCCAAAGGCAGGTTTCAGCTTTCTGCCGTCAATCTTTTCAGACAGCCGGGAACCGATGAAGATCCCGGCAACGGCAATCAGTGCAACAGATACTAAAAATTTCCATTCAATTGCGGTATTGCCTACTGATGAGGAAAAACCAATTAACGAATTCAGGGCAATAATAACCAGTGAAGTTCCTATGGCTTTTTTCATCGGTATTTTTAACAGTCCCACCAAAGCAGGAATGATCATAAAACCACCTCCCGCGCCTACTAACCCGGTTAAAACTCCGATAAGTGAACCTTCACCTGCCGCCAGAAGGGTATTTCTTTTTCCGGTATCTGTATTTTCAGCTTTATTTTTCCTGATCATTTTATAAGAAGCTGCAATCATCAGAATGGCAAAAATCAGTAAGAGGAAAATGTTTTTTGTTATTGTAAAATTTCCGGTCTCCAGAACGTTCTCAGGAATCAGAGGAACGATATACAGTCTGGTCATGAAAATGGAAATAATGGAAGGAATACCGAATACCAAAGCTGTTTTAAAATCAACCAATCCTTTTTTAAAATAAGTCAGAGATCCTGCCGCACTGCTTATTCCAACGATAAAAAGCGAATATTCTGCTGCCAGAAAAGCATCAAGCCCAAAAAGATACACCAGAACAGGAACGGTGAGAATACTTCCGCCGCCGCCGATCAGGCCCAGAGAAATTCCTATTAAAATTGCTGATGCATAGCCTATAATTTCCATTTCATTCAATAATTACAGGGCAAAAATGGAATTATTCTGAGAGGAGTACAGCTACTTTTGTTACATAACGGATTTAATTAAACAACAAAAGTTTTAAATATGCTCAATCTGCCAGATCCGCGAGAGAGAAGCCTGAGTATTGGTGTATTGGAAAAGGTAAGGATGGGCATAGAATTCTTTTTTCGGTTTGGTTTGAGTTTTTGCGGTCAATAACGTGATTGGTGCTTTTCTAAATCTAACAGGTCTTTGAGACCTGTTAGGTTTTGGATTCCTGTAAAAAATAAATCATACAGCTAAACAGGGAGAAATAATCTGTCTTTAAGATAAATAAAGGGCATCATCTATATATTCTGCGAGATAAAAACATTCACCATCATCAGTGGTATTTGTGGAATTCGTGGGAACTTCAAGGCAAAAATCCGAGAGGGAAAATTTTATCAATTTTTATGACAGAAGAATAATCTTATTTCTGCCAAGCTGTACTCTTCCGGCCTCTTCCAGCTGTTTCAGAAGCCTTGAAACGACAACTCTGGCGGTTCCAAGTTCGTTGGCCAGCTGTTCATGAGTAATAATGATGGTTTGAGATTGGGTAAGCTCTGCTTTTTTATTCAGCAGATCGAGAAGTCTTTCATCTACCTTTTTGAAAGCGATAGCATTGATGATGTCCAACAGCTCTTCAAAACGTTTATGGTAAAGTCTGAAAATATAATCCAGCCATTCGGGATGTTCTTTGATGAATAGGGAAACTTTATCCACGGGCAGGAAAAGGATTTCAGCATCTTCTTCCACTTCTGCTTTTACGATGCTTTTTTCATTGTGCATTCCACCCAGAAAAGACATAATGCAGCTTTCTCCTGATCTGATATAATACAGCAGGATCTCACGTCCGTCCTCTTCTGTTCTGATCACTTTAATCATCCCTTTCATCACAATGGGAATGGAACGTATGGAAGCATTTTCGTCTAAAATAATATCTCCTTCCCGGTAATGTCTGGTGATACCGTTCTGATAGAGCTTTTCTACCAGTTCCGGTGAAGAAGAAAATTCTGAAGAAAGTACGGTGTCCTGCATTTATACTGACTTTTACGGCTAATTTACGCCAATTTCATCAACAAACAGCCATGCTCTGGAATCGGCACCGGGATTTCCGGCCGGAATAATTCCTGCATTTTCGATTTTTACTTTAATGTACCTTGCATTCTGAGCCCCTACCTTAAGTTTAATTTTTCCTTTGGCTTTCTGAATTTCATCCTTGCCGATCTCTCTGATCATTTTAAAACTCCTGTTATCGTCGGAAACAAAGATCTGTGCTGAATTGGCCAGATGAATCCAGCTTCCCTTGTTCTCCAGAGTATTGAAATAAACTTCTGAGAAATCTGTTTTATTTCCGAAATCAATCACAGCAGTGACATCTTTCCCCTGGAATCCAAGCCATGTTTTTCCAAGCTGTCTGGTATTTCCAGTAATTCCGTCTACCAAAGTAAAGGCTCCTCCGAAAGAATAATTTTCACTTGGCTGCTGTTCAAGGGTTATATTTTTTCCGGTTGTTTTGAAAATCGTAAACTGTTGGGAAGAAACCGCACTTTTCAGTTGGCCGTTCTCAAAGTAAGCAGATTTAACAGTTAAAGATCGCGGAATTGGAACCGGCTCCTGATAAGTTTCAGAGTTTACTGACGGATTAGTTCCGTCCAGGGTATAGCGGATTCCGTTTAAATTCTGTGAAGTTGACAGTTCGTAGGCAATACCTTTATTAGCCGGAATTACTTTTCCTGAAATATTATAGATACTTCTGGCGTAGTTCACCTTCATTTTATCAAGGACTTTAAACTGGGTGATGACTCTGTTTTCAAATTCTTTATAATTCTTAGGATCTGAGGTTCCCCAGCCTACTTCGGCAAGCGCCATCAGTCTCGGAAAAATCATATACTGTACCTGTCTGAAATCTGTAATATACTCGGTCCAGAGATTGGCCTGTACCCCCATGATGTATTTGGACTGTTCTGCATTCAGCTCGGAAGGAATAGGGTTGTAAGAGTAGATTTTGTCCAGTGGGGTAAATCCTCCGAAAGCATTCGGTTCCGACTGCGGATCGCCCTGGTAATGATCAAAGTAGCAATACGCACCCGGAGTCATTACGGCGAAATGTCCTGATTTTGCGGCTTCTATACCTCCGTTTACTCCTGTCCAGCTCATTACGGCTGCATTGGGAGCCAGACCGCCTTCTAAAATTTCATCCCAGCCAATGATCTTTCTGCCCTTACTGTTGACAAATTTTTCAATCCTGTGAATGAAATAACTTTGCAGTCCATGCTCATCTTTTAAATTATTTTTCCTGATCAGTTCCTGGCAATGGGCACATTCTTTCCATCTTGTTTTCGGGCACTCATCACCGCCGATATGAATGTATTGAGACGGGAAAAGCTTCATTACTTCATCCAGAACATTTTCAAGGAACGTGAATGTTTCTTCTTTGGGGCAGAAAACGTCATCAAAAACACCCCATTTGGTAGCCGGCTCAAAAGGACCTTTGGTACAGGCCAGCTCAGGATAGGCAGTCAATGCTGCAAGAGCATGCCCCGGCATCTCAATTTCCGGAACTACGTTAATGTGCCTTTGCTGCGCATATTTTACAACGTCTCTGATCTGTTCCTGTGTATAGAAAAACGGCCCGTACGGCTTTCCGTCGAATGTATTGTCTACATAGGCCCCGATCATGGATTCCTTACGCTTTGAACCTAACCGGGTAAGTTTCGGATATTTTTTAATCTCAATTCTCCAGCCCTGATCATCCGTTAAATGCCAGTGGAAGGTATTCAGTTTGTACATGGCCAGATAATCGATGTATTGTTTTACCTCCTCTACTGTAAAAAAATGACGGCAGACATCAAGGTGCATTCCTCTCCATGCGAACTTCGGCTGATCTTCAATGTTTAAAACCGGAATTTTCCGGTCAGCCTGATGTGCTTCAAACAGCTGGATCAACGTCTGGAGTGCCAGAAAATACCCCTGACGGGAGTATGATTTAATATGAATCTGTTTCGGAGAGATTTCTAATGTGTAATATTCTTTTTTCTGTCCGGCATCCGCTGCTGAAACCGGAGTAATGATGGAATTCGTCAGATGAGCCGCGTTACCCTTTTGAAGAGACTGAAATTTCAGCTGAGATCCCAGCCGCTTTTTGAAATACTCCGTTTCTTCTTTCGGCAGGTCACTGCTTAATAATAAGGTTTCGGGAATGATAAATTCACCTTTTAACACTTCTGTTTTTTGTGGATAAGGGATCAGGTTCAACTTATTTTGAGCTAAAATCAGATTTGAAAACAACATGGAAAAAACTAAAAAGATTCGTACCATTGGAATGCGGTTAAGGTTTTTGCTAAGATAATTATTTTCCAAATCTTCCGCAGTATTTAACCTATCAAAAAATAAAACATCTAAATTTGTAAAAAAAATACAATGAGAAAAAGTATTTTGCTGGCAGCCGGTTTATTATTTTCTGTTTCTTCACAGGCACAGCTCCTCGATATCATCAAATCTACGGTAAAAGATAAAACCGGAGTAGATCTTGAAAACCCGGCGAAAACAAAAAGCTCCACAACCGCAGCGCCTGCCAATACGGCTACACCTACTAAAAACTCCTCTGTAAACCTGGGTAATCTTACTTCAGCACAGATTTCATCGGGGCTAAAGGAAGCTCTGAGCATCGGGGTGACTGACGGGGTAAAGAAACTGGCTCTTACTGACGGATTTTTAAAGAATGAAGCGGTAAAAATCTTAATGCCGGAGAAATTAAGAAAAATCGACAATACTCTGCGTTCTCTGGGAATGGGAAGCCTTGCTGATGAAGGGGTAAAACTATTGAACAGAGCTGCTGAGGATGCGGTAACGGAAGCCGCTCCTATTTTCACCAAAGCGATCACTTCCATGACGATCACTGATGCGAAAAATATCCTGCTGGGCAGTGATAACGCAGCCACCAGCTATCTTCAGAGCAAAACCCAAAGCCAGCTTTTTACGGCTTTTCAGCCAAAAGTAAAAGCATCTCTCGGGAAAGTAGGTGCAGATACGGTATGGAAAAACCTGATCTCCAAATATAATACGTTTACAGGGCAATCCGTAACCACCGACCTTAATGAATATGTAACCACCGAAACCATCAATGGGGTTTTCAAAATGGTGGCTGATAAAGAAAGCGGCATCAGAAATACACCGGCTATGAGAACGACGAGCATCCTGCAGAAGGTTTTCGGAGCACAGGATCATAAATAAGAAATTAATATACATCAGAAAAAACCTTGCCGGCCGGCAAGGTTTCTGTTTTTAACTGAATTGGTTATGGTTATCCTTCATTCAAATTTTCAAACCATTAAGATCAGTTCAGCCGTTAAAAGTTTCCCTAGATTTCCTGTATTTCACAGATCTTTATGGTTATTTTTGTAAAAATCTTTATCAATTTAAATTGCTGAAACTCATTTTGCAGCTGTTTTTACTTTTCATCTATCTAAAAAGGACAATAAAGAAGAAAATAATCTCCGGCAACCGTTACGGTTCCTCCTGAAGAATAATAGTGAGACCAGGTAACCGGTTCCTGATGGTTACCCGGATTCGGAACAACCGTTTTATTCAGCCACCAGGTTCTGCAGGCACTGCTTCCCAGATAGGCAACGTTACCGTATGGTCCGGATACATCAGCTATCTGTTCTGCTTCTGCAGCATTACGTGCGGGCACCCCGGTTCTGCGGTTTACAACATAATACGTATTGGCCAGCCGGCTCAGGTTTGTGTCCGGTGCCGTGACCTTAGCTGTTTCCTCTTTGCTTGTGTTTTTAACACTTTCTTTATGTACAGGCCCTGTATACCCTGTTGAAAATGCAAGCCCTAAAATAATTACCAGATGTTTCATAATATTTTGTTTTTAGTATGATAAAATTGATGTTTATTCGCCAACGGGCAAAGAGGCGGTTAATAAGTGTTGAAGACAGATAAGTATTTGTCTCTGTTCCGGCAATAAATGTATAGTTCCGAAAACCAGGAGCATAAAAAAAGCACTGAAGACTTTCATCCTCAATGCTTTATATTGATATTAAATTATATATTGATGTGGAATATCTAAAACTGCATTTCCGGAATTTCTCCTTCAATGATAAGATCCGCTTCCGTAGCTCCTATAATATGTTCTACTGAAACGCCCGGTGCTCTTTCCACCAGTTTGAAACCTGCAGGGGTAACATCCAGAACTGCCAGTTCCGTCACTACTCTTTTCACACAGTTTACTCCGGTAAGCGGAAGGGTACATTTTTTCAGGATTTTGCTTTCTCCGGCTTTGTTTACGTGCATCATGGCTACGATAATATTTTCTGCGGAAGCTACCAGATCCATGGCACCTCCCATTCCTTTTACCATTTTACCTGGGATCTTCCAGTTGGCAATATCTCCGTTTTCTGACACTTCCATTGCTCCAAGAATGGTAAGATCCACTTTCTGCCCTCTGATCATTCCGAAACTGAATGCAGAATCGAAGAATGAACCTCCCGGCAGGATGGTAATGGTTTGTTTTCCGGCATTGATGATATCTGCATCTTCCTCACCTTCAAAAGGGAAAGGCCCCATCCCCAGAACTCCGTTCTCACTCTGGAATTCTACGGAAATACCTTCCGGAACATAGTTGGCAACCAAAGTAGGAATTCCTATTCCCAGGTTTACATAATAGCGATCTTTCAGTTCTTTTGAAATTCTTTTGGCAATTTGTTCTTTTGTAAGCATAATAAAAACTTAGACTGCAATTTAATTATTTTCAGCTGAATATAAAAGGGCTTTCTGTGTTTAAAAATTAACACTGTTAGTAAAAATAATATCTTTAATTTTGTACCCTTATAAATTAGTAATGAAAGTACTTTTAAGATACCTTAAACCTTACCGCTGGCTGATTGCGATTTCGCTGCTGCTGGCTACCATTAATCAGGTTTTTTCTTTATTTGCTCCGGCTATTACGGGAAATATCCTGGACCGGCTGGTTACGCACCCCAATTTTTTTGATAAGGAACAGCTTTTACCGAGAAATCTGAACGAATATTTATACGGAACCAGTGTTTACCACGGAGCCTTTTATTTTTTAGGGCTGCTTATCGGAACAGCTATGGTAAGCAGGATTGCCAAAGCTTTTCAGGATTATGTGGTAAGTGTGATTACCCAGAAGTTCGGGGCCAAAATCTTTACAGACGGTTTAAAACATTCCATGGCCCTGCCCTATCAGGAGTTTGAAGATCAGAGGAGCGGTGAAACGTTGTCTATTTTAACGAAAGTAAGGGAAGACACGGTGAAGTTCATCAGTAATTTCATCAATATATTCTTTGGAATTTTAGTGAGCATAATTTTCGTTTCGGTGTATGCGATCCGCCTGCACTGGTCTATCATGCCGGTTTATATCTGCGGGATTTTCCTGATTGCTTTTATCACCAATTTATTAAGTAAAAGGATAAAGGTTATTCAGAAGAATATTGTTTCGGAGACTACTGCCCTGGCGGGAAGCACTACTGAAAGTTTAAGAAATATAGAAATTGTAAAAAGTCTTGGGCTCACCAACCAGGAGATTATCCGCCTGAATAACAATACCTACAAAATCCTCGGGCTTGAGCTGAGAAAGGTTAAAAGTATCCGTTCTTTAAGCTTCATCCAGGGGACGATGGTGAATTTCCTCCAGCAGATGATCACGCTGACCTTACTGCTTTTAATTTTTAAAAATATTGTAACTCCCGGACAGTACCTGTCGCTGATGTTCTACGGATTTTTTATTTTCGGGCCGATGCAGGAGATCGGGAATATCATTATCTCTTACCGTGAAGCGGAAGCTTCTCTTCAGAATTTCGACCGTTTAATGAAAAAAGAGGTGGAAGAAAAGCCGCTTCAGCCGAAATCAATTGGTGCTATTGAGGAACTGGAGTTCAGACATGTTTCATTCAAGCATCAGTCTGCCCAGTATAAAGCTTTGAATAATATTTCCTTTGATGTTAAAAACGGGGAAACCATTGCTTTTGTCGGACCAAGCGGATCAGGAAAAAGTACTCTGGTGAAATTGCTGGTTGGGCTTTACAGACCTCAGGAAGGGAATATTTTTTATAATTCGATCAACGGGAAGGAGTTTGATTTTGATGAACTCAGGAATCAGATTGGCTTTGTGACCCAGGATACCCAGCTATTTGCGGGAACGATCAAAGAAAATCTTCTTTTTGTGAATCCCAAAGCAACGGAACAGGAACTGGCTGCCGCTCTGGAAAAATCGAGCTGTACGGCCTTACTTGAAAGGGCTGAGAAAGGAATTGAAACGGTGATTGGTGAAGGCGGGCTAAAGCTGAGTGGCGGTGAAAAACAGAGAATAGCCATTGCAAGGGCGCTTTTAAGGAAACCTCATCTGCTGATCTTTGATGAGGCCACTTCTGCACTGGACAGTATTACGGAAGAAGAAATCACCACAACCATTAAGGATATTTCTAAAGAAAGGGAGCAGATTACGGTTCTTATCGCTCACCGTCTAAGTACGATCATGCATGCAGACAAAATTTATGTTCTGGAACGCGGCCAGGTGATTGAAACAGGATCCCACAATAATCTGATTGCTGAAAAAGGATTATACTACGCCATGTGGCGACAGCAGATCGGGGAACGGAAAATGATTGCCCCACAGGCATAAACAAAGCGCTGAATGTAGATTCAGCGCTTTGTTTTTATGGTCATTCCGAACAGAAACTATTCCCTGCTTCTTACTGTTCTCTGCTCAATTCTCTTTTCAAACTTCTCTCCCTGGAAAATTCTCTGGATCATGATCCCCGGAATATGTACTTCGTTAGGATCCAGTTCACCGGGTTCTACCAGCTCTTCCACTTCAGCAATCGTAATTTTTGCCGCTCCTGCCATCGGATGGTTGAAATTTCTGGCTGAACCTTTGAAGATCAGATTTCCGGCATGATCACCTTTCCATGCTTTTACGATAGAAAAATCTGCCTGATAGGCATGTTCAAGAATATGGGGTTTTCCGTTGAACTCTTTTACTTCTTTTCCTTCTGCTATTTCTGTCCCATAGCCTGCAGGGGTGTAGAAGGCAGGAATTCCCGCCTGTGCTGCCCTGCATTTTTCCGCCAGGGTTCCCTGTGGTGTAAGTTCTACATCCAGTTCTCCTGAAAGCATCTGTCTTTCAAATTCCGCATTTTCTCCTACATAGGAAGAGATCATCTTTCTGATCTGTCTTTTATGAAGCAGCAATCCTAATCCGAAATCGTCCACGCCGGCATTGTTCGAGATGCAGGTAAGATCTTTCACATCACTTTCTACCAATGCGTTGATGGAGTTTTCAGGGATACCGCAAAGACCAAATCCGCCCAGCATCAGGGTCATTCCATCTTTAATTCCTTCGATGGCTTCCTTCGCATTTTGTACTCTTTTATCTATCATGAAATATTAGATTTTCTGTTGGCTAAATTTAATAAAATTTCCCGTAATCCGGTGGCCGGAACTATCCGGTTTTTTCTCTTTTTCAAGTTAATCATTTTTGACAGAATTAAAATAATAATTTTCAACATATTACATACTACAAACGAACAAATCGGTCTGCTTACTATCTATTTCTCATCAAATTGATTTATATTTGGGCCATCAAACCTGAACTCTCAGTGTTTTTATGGGATTCAGGTATCAATTATTAAACACAACACAACTTCTATGTAAAAGGATTATTCTGCGGCAATCGGACATTATTTAATGTTTCACCGGCATTTCTGTGATGCTTCAGAATTAAGCCCTACTCTATTCAAATCATTTAAATTTTAAATAAAAACATGAAAAAATTATTGACTTCGGCGCTGTTTGTCTTTGTACTCGGCTTTAATGTATATGCCCAGGAAAAAACCTATTTTGATGAAAACTGGGAGCCAACCACCCGGGAAAACATGGAATTTTACCGCGAAACTGAGATCAAGGGTAAATTTACTTTAATCAGAGATTTTTATAAAAACGGGAAACTTCAGATGGAGGGGCTGGCTTCTGATACCACTCCGGGAAGCGAGGTGTATGAAGGTAAAGTAACCTGGTATACTCCAGAGGGTAAGATCGCCAGTATGGGAACATTTTCCGGTGGAAAACAGGTGGGACCGGCCCAGACGTTTGATGAAAAAGGAAGACCTACTGAAGATCTTGTTTATAAGGCTGACGGAACTTTTAAAGGAAAAATTTACAGTTACAAGGATCCGGAAAACCTTTCCTATTATAATAGCATTACCGTATACGAAAGTGCAGAGAGCTTTAAAACAATCGTTTATGATGAAGATATTAAAGGAATTCGTTATGAAGTAACAACGGACAGCAGCGGAAAATATGAGACCAAATATTACGGGGAAAAAGGAAAGCACATCGGAACCAATAATTCCGGCAGCTCCGATGAAAATATTATGGTAGAATACTATTATGACCCGATGAAAGTTTCCAAGATCGAAAAGTATAAAAGCGACGGAACGGTAAAAGAGGGCATGATTTATTCAAAAAGCGGAAAAATCCTTCAGGAAGAAAAGAAAAATAAAAAAGACGGTTATAAAATAACTTACGATGAAGCCGGCAAAAAAATAGGAAATCTTGTCTATCAGTATAATAGGGATACGGATTCCTATACAGCCTGGAATGGTGAAGATTACCAGTTCAATTATGACCTTTCCCATATTTCCGAGATTGACGTTTATAAAAACGGTTCGGTAGTTCTCAACAGGTATTTTGATGACAACGGGAAGCTTTCGTCTGAAAAAATTTCTGCTGATAACGCCGTTCAGGAAATCAAATACTATTATCCGGACGGAAGATCAAAAGGCAGTGTAACCTATAAAGATGAGATGCCTTATAACGGAACCGTGTATGAGGATTACAGCGAACAGCACTATAAAGACGGTATTGTAACGTTATCCAAAGTATTCAAAGAGGATGAAAGATTAAAATCCGAGAAAAAGCTTAATGCCAAACAGACAGGATATGATTCTACTGTATATGATGAAAAAGGAGCTGTTCTTTATACGTATACCCAGCCTTTGGAAGATACAGACGGTTTTACAGGGCAGATCGTACAATATGTGAAAGGTAAACCCGGCAATAAAGCAACGGTGAAAGACGGCATTCTTCAGAGCGGAAAGGTAAAATACAAAACAGAATCAGGTATGAAAGAGCTGGAACGCAGCGGAAAATGGATTCTGCTGAAAATTTACAATACAGACGGAAAACTGATCCAGGACACCAAAGTACTGGCTGGTGAAGATCAGGATGCTTACAGTACGATTCAGACCAACCTCAGCGAGGATGATCTGCTGAATGAGTTATGATCCTATTTTTGAATTACATATGTAATTATTAAAGATCAATTTAAAAAAAACGGCCGTCTGTTGAGACGGCCGTTTTAGCTTTAATATTTCTCTGAATTTTACTGTACAATCAGTTTTAAAGTAAATAATTTTCTGGTGTGAACTTTTACAAAATAAACTCCTTTCGGAAGATTTTCGTTTACCAGGGAGAAACGCTGATTATTGATGTTCTTAGACTCATACAGCAGTTCTCCTGAAGCGGATACCAGCTCGATCTTCTCAATCGGGTAATCACTTTTGATGAAGGTAGGCTGCCCTGGTCTGGTTGGATTCGGGTATAGAACGACATTCTTTTCGGTAGCTTTAGCCTCTTCTACTCCCAGTGTTGGTGACGTTACCTGGAACTGTACCCTGTTGGAAACTTCAGTGTAGGAATCATTGGTAAACATTACCATATAATAATTTCCCGGAGTGGCCGGCACCGCTGTTCCCTGAATTGATTTTGTTCCCTGTGTGATTCCGTCGAAATAGGTATAGGAAACAAAGTTATCATCCGGAGTCTGGATATTCTGAGGATAGATTCCCAGCCAGTCTTTGATGATTCCCGGAGAATCCGTCCATGAAGCGGTAATACTTTCCCCTAATGTATAAACCGGCTTGTTGGTCCATAGCTCTGTAACAATATCCCCTACTTTAAAGAATACTTTATCTCCGATTCCTGTATATCCGTCTTCAAGCAGATACTGGGCATAGTAATATCCTTTGGGAAGGCCTGTAAAATTGAGGGTTCCTGAAGGTGTGGTCACATAGCTCCATTTGATGGAAGTATTGGTTCCCGGGGTCTGTCCCATTTTATAGATTCCGATCCAGTCCTTTACCAGATTCGGACCGTTGCTGAAATTGATAACCACTGTTCCCCCTACCGGATAGGTATCGGCAGTTGCCTGAAGCTGTACTTTCGGGCCGACATAGAAATTTTTTCTGGGGGTGATTTCCGTATAACCGTTGTTGGCAAAGAAACCTGCAAAATACTGTCCTTTATTTGGAAGGCCATTGCTGAACAGGGCTGTTCCTGCGGTCTGACCGTTGGTATAAACATACCCCTGAGAAGTTGTTGCAGACGGAGTCTGTCCTTTTTTATAGATTCCCACCCAATCCTGCTGGTTTCCCGGTCCTCCGGTATAAGTTCCGGTAATCGGTTCATTTTGGGTGTATTCTGTTTTATCTAAAATGAAGGTAGGATTGGATACCACACTTCCTGTGACCTCAAACTGCTTTACCTCGCTCCAGTCACTCCATTCAAGATTTCTGTCTCTGTAACGTACCTTTACATAATAAGTTCCGTTGGAAATAGAATTGGCAGGAAGGGTCACTTTGGTAATATCTACGCCGGCATTTAAATTTTTTGTTTTATCAGGAGTTCCGTTTCCGTCTTTCCCGAACCAGTTTTCATAGTCACGGTATACTTCTTTTTCGATTACTGAAAAATCCGGAGCTTTACTGATCAGGAACTGCGTGGTGTTCAGAAGTTCTCCGCCGGCTGAAGCGAAAGCACTTCCGTCCAGTGTAAGAGGTAATGTCACAGGGGCTGAAAAAGTATTCGTCACGGACGGCTTTGAAGGCTGCGGCTGGTTTTTATACCGGTGGAAAGTATCTACCAGCTCATTGTATTTTCTGTTATAAACCCCTCCGATGGAATAGCATTCCACATCTACTTTTCCGGTTGGTATATCCACTTCTACAATCTGATACGTCCAGTCTGTAAGGGTTTTCTGAACATCATCAAAATCCTGCTCGTTAGACATTCCCCAATACTGATCCCAGGCGGTTCCTCCGGAAATGATCTGGTAATTCGGGGTATTCTTCAGCTGTCCTCTGTGGTATAAATGATGATGAGCTCCTACATGCATCAGGTATTTGCCTGAAGTTGCCAGCAAAGGAACGGCATTATTTCTTACCCAGGTAGAAATATCTCCTACGTACTGCTCTGCCTGATACGGTCTGTGGCTTAAAGAGATAATCCAGTCTACGGTAGGATCACTGTTCGCTTCATTAAGGATCTGGGAAAGCCAGGTCTGCTGCGCAGTTCCCGTATGTTCAGAACTTAAACTTACAAATAAGACATTCCCTGCCTGCTGTGCATAATAATTTTCGTTTCCTGAAGAGATATTTTTATACTTGATTTCATCAATATAAAAATGGGCATAATAAGAATTCATTCCCAGGGTTCCGTAGGTTTCGTGATTTCCCACAGTGGTCTGGATCGGAAGGTAAGGAGACAGTTTGGTGTTCTTTTTAAAATGTACGTTCTCATAATGGTCCAGCGTACCTACATCCACCTGGTCTCCTACCATGAATGTAAGTGCAATATTATCGGAAGGATCAGAATCTGTTCCGAATTTTTCTTTCAGCTTTTTGAATGCATTCAGGGTAAGGCTGTCATATCTCGGTTCTGCTTTGATCTGGTTGTCTCCCATGATCAGGAAACGTATCTTTCCATTAGCGGTTACAGGCTGGCCCGGAAGCGGCAGGGTTCTGAAATTATATACAGCCGATTCACCGGTTCCCGTCTTTATTTTATAATAGTATTTTGTATTGGGCTGAAGGCCTACGATCTTTGCAGTATGATAATAATAGTTATTATTGTAACCGGTATCTGAAAAAATATTGGTGGTTCCGGTTACGGTGACATTCAGATTGGCCGGAGAAGTACCGTAGATTACGGTAGTCTCGTTATTGGAAGCTGTTTTCCAGTTCACGATCATTGAGTTCGGCGTCGGATTCTGGAGGTACGGAAATAATACCTGCCCGAATGCCATCTGGACGGCAAAACAAAAAAAGAAGAAATAATGTTTCATAGTTGTTATATTATAAAAAATGGTATAGAGTTTCAATTGTAAATCAGCAGTTTATAAAAAAGTATTCAGACCTTTTTATTTTCGGGCAAAAGTAAAAACCGTATGTAAACTCAGTCTGATGGGAACTTAAAAGAAGTGTTAAATTTCAGCTATAATTGAGGCAGAAAAATTATAGTTTTTAGCACATAAATTATTTGGCACATTCAAAAACTATTTCGTACATTTGCAACCTGTTATTCAACCTCTGACGAAAAACGTGTAAGTTGCTTAGCTTTAACATTTTATTTTATTAATAATGGATTTATTAAAGTACGTACAAGACCAGTACATTACTAAAAAAGATTTCCCTGAATTCAAAGCAGGAGACACAATTACTGTGTATTACGAAATTAAAGAAGGACAGAAAACAAGAACTCAGTTCTTCAAAGGTACCGTTATCCAATTGAGAGGTACTGGTGCTACAAAAACATTTACCATCAGAAAAATGAGTGGTGATGTAGGGGTAGAAAGAGTATTCCCAATCAACATGCCGGCTCTTCAGAAAATTGAAGTTGACAGAAGAGGTAAAGTTAGAAGATCTAGAATTTACTACTTCAGAGACCTTAGAGGTAAAAAAGCGAGAATTAAAGACGCTGCTTACAAGAAGAAATAATTCAGACAACAATACATATAAGAGAAGCTGTTTACATGGTGAACAGCTTCTTTTTTGTTTTTAACTCCGGATTTTATTTTCTCACTGACTGGCAGACGGCGCAGATTTTTTTTGAGTGTACAGTTATTGGTTTGCGCAAGGGCGCCATTTTTTCCTTCCTTCATGGGTATAAGGCGCTAAGATTTTATCTTCGATAAAATTTACTACTGTATTACCTGTTGAAAATCTTGAATTTTCTTGCGCCTTAAAACGTCAGCATAATCAAAAAATTTTGTGCCATTGCGTTTTCCAACCCGGGGATTGCCACCAATACACGAATTTTTATTGCTCTAATGAATTTTACAGATCGGTGACATAGATTTTGGCTAAAGCCAATGGATTATTTTCTATTATTTCAGGCGGACTAAAGTCTACCTCTACTGAATAAATACCGCACATTAACTTTATTCCGGGACAGAAACTTCTTATTTAAGCAAGCCTGAAACCGGAAGTAAGATGCTATAAAAAACAACTTTTATAATTTGATCTTTTCTTGCTGACCTATTGTAGATTATGACTGAAAATCAGTTTCTATATGGACTTCCTTTCCCGGTTTCCAGGAATAATTTCAGACTGCTGATGAATTGCTGCCAGCCCCCCGAGCATATTTCATAACATTCAACAGCCGGATGCAGTCCCATATGGGTAACCTTTATCAAAGCCCTGTTTCCCTCCTGTTCTGTTTCCCAGATGATGGTTGTTCCTATCCATTCCGTCTGATTCTTCAGCTCAGGAAGAGCAATCATCGAATCTTCAACATACCATATCACTTTTGAACCGGGAATCAATTCTTTCACCTTCATTGTTTTGTGAATATTCTCCCCGAATCTGACCGTAAATACATCCCCCGCCTCTCCTGATGAACCTTCAAACATTTCTGTCCACCAAAGAGGAATTTTATTCGTCAACGCATCATATACACTGTCTGCTGTCGTTTTTATTTCAATGGTATGAGTGTAATTATCCATGATTCCTGTTTTTTAGTTATATATAAAACCATTTCATTGAATACAGCAATTTTATGTAAATTATTTTTTAAAAGTCTTTGCATAAGACAAGAAATACAGTCGAAAAACAGGCAAAACTTATTATTCATTTTTCATCAGATACTGCAATGGTGTGGATCCTGTATGTTTTTTGAAAAATTCAATGAATGCACTGTCTGATGAAAATTCTAATAAATGGGCAGTCTCTCCTATTGGATTCCCTTCTACCAGAAGCTCTATCGATCTCTGCAGACGCCACTGCTGTCTCCATTCCTGATAAGATAATCCGGTTTCTTTTTTAAAGATGCGGCTAATTGTTTTCTCTACCGCTCCCACCTCTTCTGCCAGCATTTTCAACATAGGGGGTATGGAAGTTCTTTTCGTCCATTCTTCCGTTACTTTCTTAAAGCGCCGGTCAATTGGTATTTTCAGTTCCAGTTTTTCTTCAGGAGCGTTTTTCAGTTCATTCCAGAATACTTTTAAAATATTTTCCTGATGCTGATCCAAGACCGTCCACTGCCAGAAGCAGATCCTCTCGATCATCTCTTTTAAAAGAGGATTTACCTGCAGCACCTTAAGATCCGGACTGAAATATTTTCCGGCAAAATCCTCATCAAAATAAACAGATCTGTAAGCCACAACATTCCGGAAATTTACCCTGTGAACTTCTTTTGCAGGAATCCAGAGCATTCTGAAAGGTGGCAAAACGAGCTGTCTGTTGGATGCTGTCACCGTCATACAGCCTGAAGGTGCATACAGAAGCTGTGCTTTAGTCTGATGGGAATGGAAACCGGAGTCGTGCATTACCATATCGGATGCTATGCCAATCACCTTTTCGTGAATGCTGTCGGCATCAAATGCTTCATTCTGCAGAAGTACGGCCATGTCTTATTTTTGATGTTTTTTGTATTTATATCATTATAAATATACATTCAATTTTTCAAAACTTTGCAGAAAAAAATGAAAAATACCAACCCACTGTGGCTGCTTACGCTTTTAGTCATGCTTCCTCAGTTTGCAGAAACCATTTACAGTCCTGTATTGCCGATGATACAGGAACACTTTTCTGTCCGGGAAGAATCGGCAACGTTAACGATAAGTCTGTATTTTATAGCTTTCGCATCAGGGGTAGCTTTCTGGGGGATTCAGAGCGACCGCATCGGACGGAAAAAAGCTCTTGAATACGGACTGGTTATTTACGGAACCGGAGCGCTTACCGCTCTTGTAGCACCCGATTTTACTGTTCTCCTCGCGGGAAGGATCGTTTCTGCTTTCGGAATTTCCGTAGGTTCTATTATTGCTCAGACCATTTTAAGGGATCTCTATGATAAGGACAGGATCAGTAAAGTGTTTTCCTGGATCGGGATCGGTTTATCGGTAAGTCCTGTTATCGGAATGATCTCCGGTTCTGTACTGATTTCACTTTCAGGACAGCAGGGAGTATTCATCACTTTGTTTTTATTAGCCTTCCTGTTCTGGTTTCTTTCAAAAAACAATATTTCAGAAACGCTTCACGTAAAAAGGCAGATCAGCATGGAAACACTGGCCCGTTTACTGAAACGTATGCTGGGTGATCCTGAAATTATCAGAAGCTGTATGCTGATTATGAGTTTCAATGTCCTGCTGTTTTCCTATTATTCACTGGCACCGTTTATTTTTAAAGAGAACGGTCTGAGCTCCTATGATTTCGGATACAGCAGTTTTATTCTGGCGGCCGGAACTTTTGCAGGGGCTTACCTGAACAGGCATTTGCTGATAAGAAACACTGCGCCTGAAACCCTGGTAAAGACAGGTATATGGATCTCATTTACCGCTTCAGTTTTTGTATGGATCTCAGGCCGGGAACTGTTTTTTCTGATTCCTTACTGTTTTATTGTGATGGCATTCAGTATAGCTATTCCCAATATTCTGAGCACTGTACTCATCAGGTATAAGAATGAAGCCGGCAGCGCAGGAGCCTTACTGGGTCTTATCTATTATATTCTTATCGGATGCGGGCTGATCGTGATCGGATTTATCCAAAATCTGGGAATTTCCTGTATTCTTTTTTCCGGGATTGGGATGGTATCGCTTTACGTATTTCGTGGAAAAAAGAAGTTATGAAATAAAAGACTAATTTTATTCGAAACATTAAGCTTTTTTATTAAACCACGAAGGCACAAAAGTTTTATTTTAAATACTTTAGCGATTTTTTTAAGTTTAAATGCTTTACACATAGAAGTTTACATAAAGTCTTTGATTTTTATTCTTTCGGGAACCTTTATCCTAACCTCTTTACAAATAACTTTTGTTCTTTTGACTACGTTGAACCTTCAGTTGGCGGCTAAGTTTATCACAAGGGGGATTTTATACTTTTAATGTCCTTCAAAAAAAGTTTGAACAAAAGAGAAAATGCCGGTTCAGAAATTATCCGTTTAAAAAGGGTTATAAGAACTGAAAATATGGGAATGATCATTTTGACCATTCCTATATTTCAGGCTTATTTATTTCGTCAGATTCAGAATTATCTGATGAAATCATACAGAGCACTGAAAAACTCAGGATAAACTTCAATATGGGGAAGATGGCCTACATTCTCGAGCTCTACCAGTTTTGAGCCAGGGATTTCACGCTGTGTTTTTTTTCCAAGTTCCTGATACTGCCCCATTTTCGGCTGAAGTTCTTTGGGAGCCCTGTCTTTCCCTATCGCTGTCCTGTCGCGGGTCCCGATAATGAGCAATGTGGGAGCTTTAATATTTTTGAATTCATAGCAAACAGGCTGATTATAGATCATATCAGTTGTAAGAGCGGCATCCCAGGCTACTTTCGGGTAATCTTTATGCAGGGTCCATCCGGCAATGAGATCCAGCCAGGGCTGATACTCGTCTTTCCATTTATTGTCGTAATAAAATTTCAGCTGATAATTTTTATAGGTTTCCGCTGTATTTTTTAATTCTGACTGATATGCCTGGTCGATCGTCTGGTAAGAAGCGAAAGTCTTATAATCTTCAAGTCCGATAGGATTTTCCAGAATAAGTTTCTGAACCCTTTCAGGGTAAAGCAGCGCAAATCTTGTGGCAACCATTCCTCCCATAGAATGTCCCAAAACAATTGTTCTGTCAATCTTAAGCTGATCCAGAACAGCTTTTGTATTTTCAGCAAGCTGCGAAAAAGAAAACTGGTAATTCTGAGGTTTCGAGGATTTTCCGAATCCTATCTGATCGGGAATAATCACCCTGAATCCTTTATCTGAAAGATCTTTAGCTGTCCTTTCCCAATAGGCTCCGTTAAAATTCTTGCCATGAAGAAGCATGACGGTTTTTCCGTTCGGTTTTTGAGGCTGCACATCCATGTACGCCATTTTCAGGTCGTTATTCTGGGATTTCAGATCGAGATAATGAACTTTGTAAGGATATTCATATCCGGACAATTCAGCATCCAAAGGTTTTACCTGTGAAAACATGAGACCGGGAACTGCTGACAGCATTATTATCATAACTGCATTTCTGAAATTTTTCATTCCGATTTATTTTAGAGATATAAAATTAAAAAAACCGCTCCAAAAGAACGGTTTATTACTGATATTTTTAATTTAATTAAGCTCTGCCCGGGCAGGCTTATTGTTTGTTTAAGATAACTCCACGGCTTGGTATTCTTCTTTTGAAGGCAGATTCATCAGTACGATAGCAAACAGGATCAGTGCAATTCCCACCCACTGTATAAGTATTACTTTCTCATCCAGTAAAACGAAAGCCATCGTTACAGAAACCGGAAGCTCCAGTGAAGAAACGATACTTCCCAATCCGAGTCCGGCATTCGGAAAACCTATGTTGAACAGAACCGGTGGAATAATGGTTCCGAACAATGCCAGTACAAAACCGTACGTCCAGAATATGGAATAGTTGAAAGAGTGGATATGCTCCGTATTTTCTGTAAAGTTCAGATAGAATGATCTCAGACTGTCTGAATACATCGGCCCGATCTGTGCAAAAAACAGGAACGCAAATACCACAACTGCACCACCGCAAAGCATGATAATACTTTTCCTGAACACCGGAAGATGGGTAGCCAGAGTATTGGATGTAAACATCGTCAGGGTATAGGAGGCTGCTGCCATTAATCCCCAGAATATCCCGTGCCAGTCCAGTTCTATATCCATATTCATCAGATTGGTAGCCAAGATGGTTCCTGCCAGTACAATAATCACTGAAATTACTTTTCTGGCGTTCGGTAATTTTTTGGAGATAAAGCTTTCCACTACTACACTGAACCACACGGACTGCATGAGTAATACAATGGCAATAGAAACATCTATGTACTGAACGGCAATATAGTAAAACAGGCTGGTACATCCCAGAGAAGTTCCCGCCAGCATCAGCATCCGGACCTCTTTGCCGCTTGGAGATGAAAGCTTTTGTTTAGAGGTAATGGTCTGGATAAAATTCAGGACCAGAAGCCCGGTTAATCCTAATAAAAACTGGGATGTAGTGACTTCAGAAGTGGTAAAACCATCTTTATAGGCCATCTTTACAAATGTAGCCAACATACCGTATATACTAGCTCCGATCCCGACAAATAAAACTCCTTTCAGTATATTTTTCTTCTTCATAATTTTTTTTAAAACAGCCTGCAAATTTACGACATAATAATTAAAATACCCGGTGATGTATGCATGATAGATAAATAAAATCGCCACAGGTCTTTTCCTGCGGCGATTTTTATAATATTAAAAGTATGATTATTTCTTCACAATCACTTTGGATGATGATTCAAAGCCAAGACCTTTTACATTTACCATGTAAGTTCCGTTAACCATTTTGTGGGTTGAAATCGCTTTTTTAGCATCCGGAGAAACTTTATCTTCCGAAGAAATCAGTTTACCGGACATATCATAGATCTCAATGCTTACTTTTCCAAGCATACTGTCCGGAAAGGTGATATAGAATTCATCTTTAGCCGGGTTCGGATAGATGGAAATCTTATTTTTAGCAGCTTTTATCTCTTCCGTAGAAAGAGCGGAACATCCTGTAGGAAGATCAAAGCTTTCCACCTGATCGTTGATATCGGTTTTAAGTCCTGCTGAAGCGTTGATTCCCAGTCCTCTTTTTGCAAAAACCCTCCAGATCACACATTTATCCAGTCCACCGGTAGTTGCCATATCTGCCTCCAGAATAGCATTTCTTCCTTCGATAAAGGAAGGATTACAAGGCTGAAGTTTAAGTGCGTCGGTAATCAGCTGTAATACTTTGGTGCTTCCGTTAGGTGTATTGGAAGTTACATCTGAAGAATATCCGTATTTTTCAACATATTTCCAGTGAAGATCCCAAAGCATGGTAGCCCAAATAAAACCAATAGAGTGTACATCAGGAACCATTGCAGATCCATTGTTATATTCCATTCCGTTTGTATGTCCGTATGTAGCATAGTTTATTCCAAAATCAGGTGAATACTTTAAAGGTCTGATTCCTCCTCCTGTAATGGACTGCCCGATAGGATAAGTTCCCATTCCTCTTGCTACGGAAGCATTATCGCCCGGTCTGTTCGTAAGCATCAGTGCAAAGAAGTCTGACCAACCTTCGCCCATCTGTTCTTTGTCATCATTGGAATTCAGGCAGTTGAATCCTGTTCCTGTAAGTCTGTTGGAGATCCCGTGACCATATTCATGGGTTACAATTCCATTATCAAAGCTGCCGTCATATTTTGTATCGGCCCTTACTGTAATACTTACAGGGATACTTGCCGCCAGTTTTGTTTTAATGTATTCTCCTTCAGCATTGGTAATCAAAATTGAAGGAATAGTGATGGTATTATCTGTACCCCCCATATTTCCAAGCGTGGAACCACTGGCTGCATTGTTATAAATAACAACTCCTATTGCTCCGGCATTCTGGGCATTTTTCACTTTCGCCGGAAAGCTGCAAGTTCCTCCTCTCTCAATTAAACCGATTTTTCCAGCCATTTCACCAGCAGGTAAAGCAGTACAGCCATCAATTACACTGGCCAGTTTTACATCTCCGGCTACGCCTACATCATTGACAGGAGCGCCAAACTGTGCAATTCCTGCATTTACATTACGGGAAACAGCATCAGACGGTGCACTGTAAAAAAGTTTACGGTTTGATGCCAGCCACAGATACATCTGCATAACGGGATTATAACTATCCGGATATGGGGCAAAATTGGCATTATTGAAGCCGCCTCCGTCCTGAGACTGTGCAAAAACTTCATCATCATCCAGCCCTCCTTTTCCGAAGTTATTACTCTGGAAGTTTTTTGCCGATTCTGTAAACCCGAATTTATAGAAGATATCATGCACCATGTTGCTTATATAGAACAGGTTGGTTGTAGCCGCAGATAAATTGGTATACGTTAATGCATTAGGATTATACGGGAAATCAAAAGTCCTGGAAGCTCCTCCATCCGGGGAAACACCAAATGTAATTTCTCTGGCATCTTTATCATCGTAAGCATATACGTTATTTCCTCTTGTAACGGTATAATGAGTGGTTCCGTTGGAATGCCATCCTTCCGGTGAAGAAGCCAGAATCCACGGGTTACTTACCAAAGCTCTGGACCCGAAAGTCGGTGCTTCTACCGGTAAAGGGAATACATTGTATGTAGCGTTATCGGGAGACAACGTAACAAAATTGGTACGGTTGATATGATAAGTTCCTTCGTATTGTGGTAATGCTGCCGCAGCCATATGCTCTTCATGAGCGTAAGCTCCTTCACCGAAATTACATGAAACCGTAAGATTGGTTTTACTCAAAATTTTGCCATCATGAGCATCTACCAGAATATCCCAGTGATTGGATGTACCCGGCTCATGTAATAAATATTCGTAAGCCAGCTTCAGATCTTTATTATCGACGGTATAAACCAAACGCTGTTTGGCAGCAGTCATTTTATCCGGTCCTTTTTCGAAAAAAGCCATAACAGGCAGACTGGAAATTTCTTCACTTCCCAGATCTCCGGCAATTTTCTTCAGGGCCTGCTCTTTTGTAATCCCGGCATCAGCCGGGGAAGATACTTTATAATCTTTGATAAAGTTATCTGTGTAATAAATAATTTTCTGATCTCTTACCAATGCTGTTCCTGCAGTACCATATACCGGAAGGCCGTTGTAGATCTGCTTAAACTTGACAACATCTCCATTCATGGATTTTGAACGGTCAATATTATCAATAACAAAATTGGTTAGGTCTGATTTTTTATATTCTCTGATTGTGTTTTGAGAAATATAATCTTTAATCAGGCTATTGTTATCCTGCGAAAATAAAGTTAAAGGAAATGCTGTAAATACAGCAAATAGTAGTGGTAGAGTTATTTTTTTCATTTTTACTAATAAAGCAGCAAATTTACAAATAATTCACAATCAATATTTATTTTTATAAAATATTTTCAATAATAACTCTTACCCAATAGCATAAAAATAATAAATGATTTTTTATTGATTTACTAATCCTGTTCTATCAGACCTGTTATAAAAAAAGCTGCCTTCTTCGGGCAGCTCAGTTATTGATGTTGATTTATTACTTTTTTATAATTTTTTCTGAGTAAATTTCATTTTTCTCTGTTGTCATATTTACAATATAAACGCCTTCTTTTCGGGAACTCAAATCTACATTTATTTCCTTTTCACCACGTAGAATTTTATTATAAACCATATTTCCGCTCAGGTCTCTGATTTCAAGTTTTGCACCTTTACCTTCTTTATTCAGGATCACTTTAAATAATCCGTTGGTAGGGTTAGGAGTAAGCTTGAACAGTTTCTCTTCTGCTGATGGTTTTGCAGCTTTTAATACCGGGCATTCCATATTAATGTCATAGTCAAAAAACGGATAATTATTCCAGGCATATGCTACTTCAGTCTGACCGTTATAAGAGTATTCCATGGTCAATTTGAACTTCTGCGGTCCTGTTGCTCCGCCATTGATAGCAGCAGCAAAGTCTGAGGCCTGTGGATAATAGACAAAAAAGTTACCGGGTCCGAATGAAGGGTTATACGGAATAGGGAAAACCGTTCCGTTCTGCAAGCCTACCAGTTCCAGCTTAAGATTCAATAAGGTGGCCCCGGCCGGAAGATGATGATATCCGCCAACGCCTTGTGTATATCCTATACATTCTCCCGGCTCGTATCTGAAGTCTACGGTTCCCATACCATTGGTTTCGCATATATTCTGTGCCAGATCTCTCCAATAGCTCATTTCACCGGATAAAACGGCAAATCCACCAGGTCTGTTAAAATATAATCTTGGAGTTGAGGTAATATTAGGATCACCCTGAACCGGCTCTACCGCTCCGGAATATGATCCCGCTCCATGTGAAGCAATGGCAGCTGCAGCCCTCATAGCTGACATCACTGTATTGGTATGGATCATGGTAAATCTTGCTCCTCTGCTATATTTGAACTTCAGCTCATTCACAAATGCTGCCTGAGTCCCATAAGCCGGGCTGCTGGAGTTTACAAGATAAGAACCTGTAAGAGGGCTACCCAGATTCCTCATTGCATCTGTAAATACAACCACTCTAAGATCCTGCGCCACTCCTAAAACTGTCTGAGGACTTATAATACCGGCATTTGGATTTCCGTCAAGCGCATCACCAATCATTCCCAAAGATTCATGAAAAAGATCTCCAAAATCCAGACGTCTCTCGAAGTTCTGGGCAATAAACTGGTCGCTGGTAAAATCGGATTCGATATAAATCATGGGCTTGTAGTTCCCGCTGGTATCGCCATATTTTCCTGTTCCATACTGTACAACAGCCACTCTGTTTTTGTTATTACAGGCCAGAAGCTCTTCCATCAGCTTAATGGCTCCCCGCTTCATGTTCGCGTATTCAGCAGCGGTAATGGAACTTCCGTTATCCAGCATGAAAATGTAATCAAGCCCCTGTGCTTTGAGACTACCCCATGACATGAAGAATGCCATGAAGAAAAATAAAAATGTTTTTTTCATAGTTAATAGTTTGTTTTAGCGGGATAAAAATAACATAATTTCCTTAATAAGTGAAATATTTTAACATAATTAGAAAAAAAAGTAAAATCATACATTAAAATACTTAAAGCTAAACATATACAATTTCTTTATAGAATTATTGATCTGTTATAAACCCAAATTAAAAGATTTGGTGATTGAAAAGCCGCAGACGCAAACCTAACAGGTTTTATCTACCGTTACCCACATCAATAATAAACCTAGCTGAGATAATTTCCCACAACAGGCTGGATAAATTGAAAGATCCGGGACCGGAAAGCCGCAGACGCAAACCTAACAGGTTTTATCTACCATTACCCACATTAATAATAGCCCCGATAGTAACGGTTACCCCGCAACATGAAAGGAAAAGCGAAAGGATTCAGAGCTGGAAGAGCCACGGCGTGAGGAGTATGAGTGGATAGCGGGAAAAAGCTCCTGAAAAATATAAAACAAAAAAGCCACTCAAAAATGAGTGGCTTACTATTTATAATGGATCAAAGATTATTTACCTTCTTCCATTTTTCTTTTCAACTCTGCTAATGCATCGATGTCTCCAAGAGTAGATCTTTCTTCGTTGTTAGAAGAAGAAGATACGTTTCTGGAAGAAGCTTCTTTAACATTTTTCTTTTCTTCGTCTCTGAAGATCCCTGTGTGAGAAACTACAACTCTCTTGAACTCTTTGTTGAATTCAATTACTTTGAAATCAGCTTCTTCACCTTTTTTGATTTTAGATCCATCTTCTTTCTCTAATAATCTTGAAGGGCAGAATGCTTCAACCTCAGCATCTTCGAATTGTACAGAAGCTCCTTTATCGTGAACTTCTACTGCTTTACCAGCGTGGATAGTTCCTTCAGCATATTTAGTTTCGAATTTATCCCACGGGTTTTCAGTCAATTGCTTGTGACCCAGAGATAATCTTCTAGCCTGAATATCAAGCTCAAGAACTACAACATCTAATTTATCACCTACTGCACAGAACTCAGATGGGTGCTTGATTTTCTTAGTCCAGGAAAGATCAGAGATGTAGATTAATCCGTCGATACCTTCTTCTAACTCTACGAATACACCAAAGTTAGTGAAGTTTCTTACCGTTCCTACATGCTGAGATCCTACCGGATACTTAGCTTCGATGTTTTCCCATGGATCTTTAGATAACTGCTTGATACCAAGAGAAATTTTTCTTTCTTCTCTGTCTAAAGTTAATACTTCAGCTTCAACTTCATCACCTACTTTTACGAAATCTCCGGCAGATCTTAAGTGAGTAGACCAAGACATTTCAGAAACGTGGATTAATCCTTCTACACCTGGAGCGATTTCTACGAATGCACCATAGTCAGCAAGAACTACTACTTTTCCTTTTACTTTGTCACCTACTTTCAGGTCAGCAGAAAGAGCATCCCAAGGATGAGCTTCTAATTGCTTCATACCTAACTGGATTCTTGTTTTCTCATCATCGAAATCAAGGATAACTACTTTTACAGTCTGTCCGTCCTCAAGGATTTCGGATGGGTGGTTCACTCTAGACCAAGAAAGGTCTGTAATGTGGATCAATCCATCTACACCACCTAAGTCAATGAATACACCGTAAGAAGTGATGTTCTTAACAGTACCTTCAAGAACCTGACCTTTTTCAAGCTGAGCGATGATTTCTTTTTTCTGACCTTCGATATCTGCTTCGATCAATGCTTTGTGAGAAACTACTACGTTTTTGAATTCAGGGTTGATTTTCACAACTTTGAACTCCATAGTTTTTCCTACGAACTGATCGTAATCTTTAATTGGCTTAACGTCAATTTGAGAACCTGGTAAGAATGCTTCGATTCCGTGAACGTCAACGATCATACCACCTTTAGTTCTGGATTTAACAAAACCGTTAACGATTTCACCAGTTTCGTGAAGTTCGTTTACTTTATCCCAAGCTTTAAGCGTTCTTGCTTTTCTGTGAGATAACTGTAACTGACCAGTTTTGTCTTCTCTTCTGTCAACCATTACTTCTACCTCATCACCTACTTTTAGGCCCTGGTTGTAACGGAATTCGTTAAGAGAGATAACACCTTCAGATTTGAAGTTGATGTCTACGATAGCTTCTTTATCAGTTAATCTTACCACTTTACCAATCAGAACGTCGTTATCGTCCAGGTTGTTTAAAGATCCGTTGTAGATTTCTTCTAAATCGCTTTTCTCTTTTCTAGCATCAGCATCAAGACCAGATTCGAATGAATCCCAGTCAAATTGTTCAGGTGCTACATTTTGGTTTAATAATAATTCTGCTGAATTTGTCTCTTTTGACATAATTCTAAATAAATTTGTATTCCTTCTCTTTCAACGGTCTTAATCAATGTGACTGAAAAATACGGAAGTTATTAATATTGAATATTTTACTTTCTCAGACCTTTAACACAAAAAGTGGGTGCAAAGGTACAAATTTTATTTGAGATAAACAATATTTCACCCCTTAGCTTTTGATTCCGTAAACAACTGGTTATCAATATTAATGTAAAGAGGAGTGAATTGTGAATATTGCTTCGCAAGTGAAATGTCAAATTTATAAATACCTTTAGAATTCCCAAGCAAAGCAGATTGCCCCTTTACGATTGATACCTTTATTAAATATACTCTTCAAATCACTACCTTTGCAGCATGGAACTACAATCGATCTATCAAAAGCTGCAGATTCAGGAGATGAATCAGATGCAGAAATCCACTTATAAGGCATCTGAAAACAATACGGATATTGTTCTGCTCTCTCCTACCGGATCCGGGAAAACACTTGCATTTTTATTTCCGGTTCTTCGAAATCTGAAAAAAAATGTTCAGGGTGTTCAGGCGTTGATTTTAGTGCCTGCCAGAGAGCTGGCTTTACAGATTGAACAGGTTTTCAAAGCGATGGGAACAGATTTTAAGGTTTCCGTGTGCTATGGTGGTCACGATAAAAAGATTGAAGTCAATAATTTAACTGAAGCTCCTGCTGTTTTAATCGGGACTCCGGGAAGAGTTACCTATCACGTAAGGAACAATAATTTTGATCCGAAAACGGTTAAGACTTTGGTTCTGGATGAATTTGACAAAGCCCTGGAACTGGGTTTTCATGATGATATGGAATTTATCTGTAATTCTCTAAAAGGACTTTCTCAAAGAATTCTGACCTCTGCAACAGCAATGGATGAGATTCCGGCTTTTACCGGATTAAAAGATGAGAAGACCATCAGTTTCCTGAAAGAAAACGATATTAAACCGGATCTCCAGCTGAGAAAAGTAATGACCATTCCTGAAGAAAAGCTGGATACTCTTTTCAATCTGGTCTGTAAAATCGGAAATAAAAGAACCCTGATCTTCTGTAATCACCGGGAAGCGGTAGACCGTATCTCCGAACTGCTTCATCAGATGGGAATAGACAGAGAAACATTCCACGGCGGAATGGAGCAGGATGAAAGAGAACGCGCACTACTGAAATTCAGAAATGATTCTGCCAGAATCCTTATTACAACGGATCTTGCCGCCCGTGGACTCGATATTCCGGAAGTAGAATCTATTGTTCATTATCAGTTGCCTCCCAAAGAAGATGCTTTCATCCACAGAAACGGCCGTACTGCCAGGATGAATGCGAAAGGTTTTGTTTATCTGATCATGACGGAAGAAGAAAATTTCCCTTTCATTAAAAACGATACCCCTGAAGAAAGTGTTGCCGGATTTGATAAAGTTCCGCAGAAGACTCCTTTCCAGACGATCTACATCAGTGCAGGAAAAAAAGACAAAGTAAACAAAGTAGATATTGTAGGATATTTACTTAAAAAAGGAGAATTACTGAAAGAAGATGTTGGGGTTATCGAAGTAAAAGATACCACATCCTACGTTGCTGTTACCAGAAATAAGGTGAATACAGTTTTAAGAAAGCTTCAGAATGAAAAACTGAAAGGGAAAAAGGTGAAAATGGAGGTTGCTTATTAAAATTTGCAAAGACGCAAAAATTCAGCAATTTTGAGATATTGATGGGCCAACTTTATTTAGGAAAGTTGGCTCATTTTTTTGTAACTGCCATGAATAAACGAATTCTTTATTTTCAGATCGCTCGCTGATCTTGCAGATTTGGCAGATCTTTTATTGAGTGGTAAATAGAATTTGTCTATTTTAAACTCAACACGCAGGTGTCTTCATCGATTCCGATAAAAGCTGGAGTTTTAAAAAATTTTAACCGGATTTAAAGGTTATTTCACTCCCCGTACTTTTGTTGGTAAAACATACACTGATTTTGATGCCGTGATGAATAAAACATCGTTATTTTCTCCTCCGAAAGTTACATTAGAAGTCCATTTTTCAGGAATCGGGATGTGATAGATCTTTTTTCCCTTGCGGTTAAAAACGTGTACTCCATCACCCGTCAGGTAAAGATTTCCGTGTTTGTCTAAAGTCATCCCATCAGAGCCCATTTCACAGAACAGTTTTCTTTCGGATAATTTGCCTTCGCCCAGGATATCGTACTCATAGGTCTTTCCGGCATCAATATCTGAAATATACAGTTTCCTCATGGTTTCACTGCCTACAATTCCATTGGGTTGGGTGAAGGTCTCTAATTTGCTGATTTTCCCATTTTTATTTCTGTAATAGAGACTTTTATGAGGCAGCTCCTGTTTGAAATCCACCCAATAATCTCTTTCATATAAAGGATCTGTAAAATACATCCCTCCAAAAGCATCATTCCAGATATCGTTGGGCCCGTTCAGGCGTTTTCCTTCAAAACCTTTAAACAGAATTTCCACTTTTTTATTCTTTGAAATTTTCCACATTTCGCCCTGCTCATCGGAACAGGTAATCAGAAAATCATCTTTATCGAAGTGAGTTCCGTTGGCTCTTCCTGTTTTATCGAGAAATAAAGTCACCTGATTGGTTTTCCAGTCCCACAGGTAAATTTTATCATTAGGCTGGTCCGTGAAATAAACATTTCCTTCTTTATCGGATGAAGGACCTTCCGTAAAGCTGAACTGATCTGAAATTTTTTCAGGCTGTACCCCATCATAAAACATTGTGCTGTTATTTACAGATTGACAGTTTACCAATGCGAAAACCAAACCAATCAGACCTGTTCTGCAGATATTTTTCATACTTCATTTTTAAAGAGGGTAATTTACAACATCAGGAACAGTTTCACAATCTATTCTCTCATTTTGACCTGCTTTACAGGAAAAATAAAAATGTCCCAATTGTCCTATTTTTGAAGTAGATAATATTAGTACTCAAAAAGTTTAATCAAGACCTTTGCACAGGTGGGAGATCAATAAAATTTTCCTTTGTAAAACTGACTGAAAAACAACTTGATCCGGCCTCAAATATTACCTTAATACTTTTTCAATTAAATAAAGTAAAGCAATGAGTGCAGAATCAGGCAACAGCAAGTTCATCGAAACCGACAACGAAGAATTCAGAAATTCGGTGGGAACCATGGATGAAACCGGAAAAAGAAAGTGGGTATTTCCACGGAAACCTAAAGGAAAATATACCAATTACAGGAATTATACCAGTTATGCTCTTCTCGCATTGTTCTTCGGGCTTCCTTTTATAAAAATAAACGGCAACCCATTTCTCCTGATTAATGTGATCGACAGAAGGTTTTTCATTCTGGGGCAGCCTTTCTATCTTCAGGATTTCTTTATTCTCGCTTTGGGAGCTGTAACTTCTGTGATTTTTGTGATGCTGTTTACCGTTGTTTTCGGGCGTATATTCTGCGGCTGGCTTTGTCCCCAGACCCTTTTCATGGAAATGGTATTCCGTAAAATTGAATACTGGATTGAAGGCGACCGGAATAAGCAGATGAAACTTGACAGGCAGGAGTGGGATGCTGAAAAAATAAGAAAAAGATTAACCAAATGGAGTGTATTTCTCTTGATTTCTCTGGTTATATCCACGTTTATGTTCATGTATATTGTAGGATATGAAGAGGTTTTCCAGATCATGATTGAGGGGCCTTCCGAGCACCCGCTGAAGTTTATCACCATGATCTTTTTTACAATGACTTTCTATTTTGTATTTGCATGGCTCCGCGAGCAGGTATGCACACTGGTTTGTCCGTATGGTAGACTTCAGGGAGTACTGATCGATAAGCAGACCATTAATGTTTATTATGACTTTAAAAGAGGGGAAGGCCGTTCTAAATGGAGAAATAATGAAGACCGGAAAGCGGCGGGAAAAGGAGACTGTATCGACTGCCATCAATGTGTGGTGGTATGTCCTACGGGGATTGACATCAGAAACGGACAGCAGCTGGAATGCGTCAACTGTACAGCATGCATCGATGCCTGTGATGAAGTTATGGAGAAGGTAGGACTTCCAAAAGGGCTGATCCGCTATGCCACAGAATCGGAGATTGAAAACCGGGAAAAATTCAGATTTACGTCAAGAATGAAGGCAACTACGGTAATTCTGGCCCTGCTCATCGGATTTCTCGGGTTTTTAATGTATGACCGCGGATCTATGGAAGCCAAATTTATTAAACCTGCCGGTTCTACTTTCTTTGTAAAGAACGGTAAAATCACCAATACCTTTATTTACACTCTTTTAAACAAGTCCAATGAGAAAAAGACGCTTTATATCAGAGTAATCACTCCTTCCAATGCTGAGATCACCTATTTCGGCTCTGAAAAAATTGTTCTGAAAGGAGATGAAATTCTAAAAGGAAATATTAATATCTCTTTCCCCGAAGAAGAGATCAGGCTCTCCAAACAGAATATGGTGATCGGTGTTTTTGATGAAAAAGGCACTCTGGTAGACTCATTTGAAACTACTTTTGAAGGACCTTTTAAACTGGCACTGTGATCCCGGAATCTGAAACAATATTAAACCATCAGGCCTTATATTTCCTCATAAACTGAGTAGGAGTCATTCCGGAGCTTTTCCGGAATACTCTTACAAAGTAGGAATATTCTTCATATCCCAGCCTGAAAGCGATTTCCACCAGGCTTTCATTAAGGTACATCAGCATTCTTTTGGCCTCCAGGACTACTCTTTCTGTAATGACTTCCGTTGCGGTTTTCTGAACTGTTGTCTGCACTACCCTGTTTAAATGCTTTGAAGATATTCCCAATAAATCCGCATAATAGCCAATGGACTTCTGTTGGGTAAAATGCAGCTCGATAAGATCTTCAAAATCCTGATAGTGTTTAAAATAAGAGAGACCGGCAGAGGAAGATAATGTATCCATATCCTTTGAAAACAACCGGGTGGTATTAATAAATATCTGGGACATGAGAGAAAGAATTCTTCCTTCTCTCATGATCTGTTTACCATAATGCTCTTTTTCCAGCTCCTGAAACAGATGGATATTATTTTGCAATTCCACCTTATCCAGCTGAAGCTTTCTGGGAAAAGACACAGAACCGAAGAAAGGAAAATTCCTGAGCTTCTGGCTTACATAATGCATTTCATAAAACCCCTGTGAACTGAAAAAAATATACCCGTCAATATCTTCCGAAAGTTCCCAGCTGTGTATCTGGCCCGGCGATAAAAAGAAAAGACTGCCTGCCGAAACTTCATATTTCTGAAAATCGATCTCATGAATTCCTTTTCCCTGCGTAAAAAGTACAACGGCATAAAAGTCATGTCTGTGAGGTTTTTCAATATGCCGGTGTCCCAGGATAAGATGGTTTTTCAGGGTATTGAAATAAAAATCTGAAGCATTTTTACCGGGCTGAAAAAGATCAATATGAAGAACAGATATAGGATTCATTGGGGATAGGCATTGATGGCATAAAAATACGGTAAACAAAGTCGAAATACAAGCTTCCGTAAAAAAGGACCGGCAAATTGCCGGTCCTTTACTGAATATATGATAAGTCTATTATTTATTTTACAACAAGCTTACTGTTATAAACTCCTTTTGAAGAATTGATGCTGATTATATACACTCCTTTCGGAACATGCACATTGAATTCTTTGGTTGTCTCGTTTTCACCCTTATAAGCTGATGAATGAACCAGCCTTCCGCTTGCATCGAACATCGTCACCTTCATTTCTCCTTTTATATTTCTGGATTTAATGAAGAAATTTCCATCTGTTGGATTAGGATAAATCTTAATATCGTCATCCATTGCAGAAGTTTCTTTGATGCCCAGTGTCTCCGTCTGGCGGGTACATACCTGAAGACTCCATCCGTTGATATTTCCCGTATCTCCGGGGTAATTGTCGGAAGCAAATAATTTCCATTGCCCCTGAGCCGGATGTCCTGCAAATATTCCTAACGATTCATTAGATTTTACCTCTCCCTGGATTGGAGTGGTACATACGGCAGCTGCTCCGGTATCACTGAAAGTGGCAACAATATTACTCTGAGAGTTACATGATCTGTTCCATATAAGGGCAGACGCACCTGAAGGTCCTTCTATTCCTATTGCCAGATCCTGCACATAGGTATGGGTGACGGAAGGTGTTACTGTTATTTTGGTAATAATACCCGGATTATTTACCGTTAAAGGAGCGATCACTCTTGGTGAAGATATTGCGTTTCCTCCCGGGCCATCTGTAATAGGGACAGCAGCTCCGGTATATGTATAGGTGTTACAGGTTTCACCGGCCACAGTATAATCAATTACAAAGCTCGGGCTTACAGCATAATAAACATTTCCAACTGCTTCAACAAGGATATAGGCATTGGCAGAAATAGAACCGGCCGGTATCGTAATCTGCTCATTGCCGTCATTCGGAGTATTGGCTGCAATGACAGTAAATGTCTGTCCTCCGTCTTTAGAAAGCTTGATATTTACATTGGCTGTACTGATCGGGGCCTGATTGGTATTGGCGACATCCCAGGTTACATTCAGTGTGCTTCCGGAACTTAGTGATTGCCCGAATACCGGTGAGGTGACCTTGAAAGGACCTGCATTGGCATTTACCGTAACAACCGTAGCGTCTTTACCGGTCTGTGGATTGATTGGATTATTATTTCTTAGGGTAGCCGCAAAATTAAGATCACGACCTACACCTGATACACTCTCCCAACGGGTGGACATTACGCCTGCCAGCACCTTATAAAATTCCGGGAAATATCTGACAGGAGAACTTACAGGCGGTACTGATCTGAAAGTTGGTCCCGTCGGTTTCTCAGGATAGGCTGCTGAAGTATTTCCGCTTCCGATCTGCGCATTGGCAGCCTGATCGGCCTGTTCCCAGTTGTAGGTATAAGCTGCAGGATTCGTATCAGTGGTTGAAGCAGTCAGCACAAATGCCGTAGATTTAGGAATGATGTAGTCTGCTCCTGCGCTGATGTTGGGTGCAGGTATCGAAAAAGGAACATTCGTACCACAGCTTATGCTGTTTATTTTATTTTTAATCTGTGTAACGCTGTTGGTATGAAAATAATCATTGGAATTAAACTGTACATCTGAATTGCCTGTTATCCCGGTATAGGCCATAATAGTGCTTCCACTTCCCGGCTCCACCCTCTGATCGGCCTGCGTAGTTGTGAAAGTGTATGAATGCCCTGCCCCATCTGATGCCCCATTTCATGGGCTACGTAATCGATGTCAAATTTATCACCTTCGGGAAAATTGTGGGCAGTCCATCCCGCTGCCTTTGAACTGTTATTACAGATTACCCCTAACCCGGCTGCTCCATTGGCTCCTTTTTTATCTATCAGGTGCCCCATATCATAATTTGCCGCCGGGATCAATGCAGAAATCTGAGTATTGGCTTCATTAGGTCCGCCATTCGTATAAGGATCTGTTGTGGAATTAAGAAATATGACGGTCTCGTTCTCGGCGATGAGATTGAAATGCAGTGAAAGATCTTTTTCAAAAACACTGTTCAGCCTTGTTAAGGTAGCATTCATTGCAGCCAGTATAACCGCTTTTTTTTCAGCATCTGTTGCCGTTGCCGGAGTTCCGGAAACCGTTAAATGATATTGGGCATATTCTCCTGTACAGGATAAAGCCAGCCTGAATACATTAAATCCAGCGGTTTTTTTAGCGGCAACAGTGTTTTTTTTTTCAGCCTCTTCCATAACCGTACATTCAAAGGGTTCTTTATCCTGTCCCCTTCTGGCATTGGAATCGAATACAGCATAAATTTTACGGTCTTCCGTATAGGGTTCAATAAATTCTGAGCCTCCTGATCGTGTTATCATGGATGAGAAACCCACCGGAGAAAGGCTGAACCTCAGATAGACTGACGGATCGTCCACTCCTGTTCCTACATAAGATCTGATGTCGGGATACTTTGCCTGAAGAGCAGGATCCATATTGGAAGATTCCCATACCTGAAATTTTTCAAGCTTACCGCTGGCAGCAGGAATTGAAATGATCACTCCTTTTCCTCCGGAGAACCGGTCAGATACTTTTTCAAGATTTTGTCTGAGCTGGTCTGCGTTTAATAAATAAAGGGCCGAATACTCAAGCTTTTCCTGAGATTTCTTTACTTTCTGAGTCCGGAGCTCTGTTTTTGTCCACTGTGAAAATCCCAGAAGAGGAACCATCAGTGCGAAAATGAAGAAATAATGTTTCATAATGTGTAATTTTAGTGTTTACTAATTTAATAATATTTAACAAATAAATAACACAAAATCAGCACATTCCATTGAAAAAAAATAAAAAGAACAATGCGGAATATCCAAAAAAAAGCACATACAGAAGCTATTATCAAAGGTTTTTACAAGAGATTTGACCTTATATATTTGCATCCGGTTTTGAAAAATTTTTATCTTTGGACTTTAGGATTCATCACATGAAAATAAATCTACCTGATAAGCTGTATTATTCTATTGGAGAAGTGGCCAGGGCATTTGACGTAAACACTTCATTAATACGCTATTGGGAACAGGAATTCCCTATTATCAAACCTAAGAAGAATAAAAAAGGGAACCGTTATTTCACTCCGGAAGACATTAAAAACCTTCAGATGATCTACCATCTGGTTAAGGAAAAAGGGTATACACTGGATGGTGCAAGGATTGCTCTGACTACCAACAGTAAAATATCCGAAACCGTTACCTTAATCGACCGCCTTGAATTTGTGAAAGCTGAACTTCTTAAGCTGAAGGATTCTTTAGCTGATCATCCTGAATAAAATTCTGTCCGTTTTCGGGTTTGTAGCACTTTACAGGATCAGATACCCGAATCAGCGGATCCGTATATCAGCGGGATTAAAATATTTCAAAATGATCTGTCCCGGCCTTCGGAAATAATAGAAATATTTCTTCAGGGATTCCCTACACAGCTCACATTAATTTTCCAAAAAAGCAAATTAAGGTGCTGGTATTTAATTATTTAAAAATATCACCTTATTTTGATTTATATTTTAAACCGGATAATTATTTCTCTATTATAAAAACATTCACTTTATACTTTCCTATTGCCTCAACTTGTTTGTATTGATAAGTTTGTGGTATGATGAGAAAAATTTATTACCGGAAAATGGCATTATTGGGAATGCTGCTGATTGTCCTGATGGCCTTTCAGAAATATATCGACAGAGAAAAGGCTGATTTTCCCAACATCAGATTTATTTCTGAAGTAGGTACTCCGGACCTGTCTTATTTTGATCCCAACTCTCTGGATGAAAAACAATGGCAGAAACTTGGCTTTTCTGAAAAACAGATCAAAACCATTCTTAATTATAAAAAAATGATTGGCGGCCGGTTTGCTACCAAAGAACAGTTCAGTAAATGTTATGCTGTCTCTTCAGAAAAATTTACCTTACTGGAGCCTTATCTTATGCTTCCGGAAAAGGATGAAGAACATTTTAAAAGTTTTGAAAAGAAAAAAATCAGTGTTTCCGGAAAATTCAATCCCGACCGTCTTTCTGCCGCAGACTGGATGCAGATGGGCTTCAGTGAAAAACAATCCCAAGCTATTGTGAAATACAGGAATTATCTGGGCGGAAGTTTTATCAGCAAAGAAAAGTTCAAAGAATGCTTCATTATTTCCGATGAGGCGTATACCAAACTTAGCCCTTACCTCCTTCTGCCTTCAAAAACGCAGGATCATCTTAAAAACTCATCCGGAAATAACGGTACAACAACAGATTACCGTCCTTTTGATCCTAATACATTAAACCGGGACGGATGGAAGTCACTCGGTTTTTCTGAAAAACAAGCCGCGACCATTGTGAATTACCGCGACCGGAATCTTCATGGAAATTTTAAAAGCCTTGAAGACATCCAGAAATGCTTTGTCATCTCCCCTGAAAAGTTCCGGGAACTGAAGCCTTATATCAAATTAAATTTATCAGTCATCATAAATAATGAAAAACAGCAGGAGAAAACCGATTTTTCAAAAACAGATCTGAATACAATCAGTTTTAAGCAGTTAACAGAGTTTGGTCTGGATGAAAAAAGCGCAGGATACCTTATTGGTTTCCGAAGGAAACTGGGAGGTTTTATCACTAAAGAACAGATTCTGGAAACTTATAATATCGATAAAGAAATAGTTCAGAAGCTGATTTCCATATGTCCCCTGAATTCCTCAGAAGTTTCCAGATATACCTTAGCCGATGCTCCTGAAGACTGGCTGAAAAATCATCCCTATTTTAAATACTCCGCAGACAAAATCATATTCTACCGCATCAGCAATTCCGATGATAAGAAAATATGGAAACTCCTGAAGGTGAAGCCCGAATATGAGGCACGGATGAGGCTGTACCTTAAATAGTCATAGTAAAATCGTAGAAATACTACACTTTTGACATTTTTCCGGAAGTATTTTGATCGAGATATTCTAAAAAACGGCTATACATTCCGTCTTCTCAGAGACAGAATGATTCCTGAAGACAGAAAGAGATTCGATGATGAATGGGGTTACAAATTTGAATAGACAGGAAATGACATGGTTTTAATCCACTGTTTTACTTGAGTCCTCAAGCAGCAGATTAAGTGCTGAAAGTTCCTGCTCCGTAAGATCTCTCCATTTTCCTACCGGAAGGTCCAGCTTAATGTTCATAATTCTGATACGTTTCAGTTTTTTTACATCATAGCCGAGGTATTCGCACATTCTGCGGATCTGTCTGTTCAGTCCCTGGGTAAGAATGATACGGAAATTCATATCATCAATCTTCTCTACCTCACATTTTTTGGTAACGGTATCCAGAATAGGCACACCGTTTCTCATTTTTTCAAGGAATCTCGGGGTAATGGGTTTGTCTACGCGAACAAGATATTCTTTTTCGTGGTTATTCCTTGCCCTGAGGATTTTATTGACGATATCTCCGTCACTGGTCAGCAGGATAAGACCTTCACTGGGTTTATCCAGTCTTCCGATCGGGAAAATTCTTTTCGGATGGCTGATGTAATCTACAATATTGTTCTTTTCACGCCTGGTATCTGTGGTACAGACAATTCCTACCGGTTTGTTGAAGGCAATATAAACAGGTTTGTCCTGAGGTTCGCGGATCGGTTTTCCGTCTACTTCCACAAGGTCTTCATCAGAAACTTTGGTTCCCAGTTCCGGAACTTTCCCGTTAATCGTTATTCTTCCTTCTTCCAAAAGTTTATCTGCCGCTCTTCTTGAACAGTACCCTACTTCTGACAGATATTTATTGATGCGCGTTTTTTCCATTAATCTTCTCCGTAACCGGTATAATTTTTATTGCTGAAAATCGTGATTCCGTAGCTTAATCCAATGAAAAGGGCGTTGGAATCTCCCTGTATCTTTTGTGCTTCCAATACAATTCCTCCTTCCTGGCTCAGCCTTTTTGAATAGGAAACCATCATCCCCAGTCTTGCTCCCCAAAGTTCAGAATCGGAAACCGCCGAATGATTGATCTGCTTTCCATAGTTGAAATCGATATAAAAAGGCCGGTCTCCCGGTGAAAAAATAATCTTGGGCTGGATCATCCAGAATACCATATGATTGTTATTTTCTGCAAAACTGTATCTCAGGCCAGTTCCGACCGCAAAGTTAGGAAGAAAATTATAACCTCCTATTGCGGTGATTCCATACGTAATTTTCCCTAAGTGCCCGGGCTGAATATATTGGGAATTAACAGCCTCCGGTTTTTTATAGTTCCCATTATAGCCCAAGTTAAGCGCCGGATTAAAATAAAAGTCCATTTTGGGTTTTCGGGTTTCCGTCTCCTGTGCAGAAAACAAAGCGGAAGTAAACAGCAATCCCAACAGAAATAGATTTTTCATCATATATTTTCAAATCTGAATTCATTATCTAAATAATCAGAGGTAGCATTTTCAACGGTATAGTCTCCTATCTTTGTCCGTCTGAGCTGCGTAAGGTAAGCCCCCACTCCCAGCTCCCGGCCTATATCATGCGCCAGACTCCGTATATAAGTTCCTTTTGAACATCCTACTGTAAAGCTGACTAAAGGAAGTTCAATTTTTATATCTTTAATGTAGAATATGGTGGTTTTTCTGGATTTCATTTCTACTTCCTCTCCCGCTCTGGCCAGATTATAAGCCCTTTCACCATCAATTTTAATCGCTGAGTATACCGGTGGTTTCTGCTCTATTTCTCCCACAAACTTATCAAGTGCTTCACGGATCATTTCCTCTGAAATATGAGATATATCCTGATGAAGGATCTCCGGTTTTTCAGTATCATACGATTCTGTCTGAACACCTGTTTTGATCTCTGTCCAGTATTCTTTGGGAGCATCCTGGATTTCCGGGATTTTCTTGGTGAACTTTCCACAGCACACGATAAGCAGCCCCGTTGCTCTCGGGTCAAGAGTTCCTGCGTGTCCTATTTTGAACTTTTTGGGAAGGCCAAATTCTCTTTTGAGTTTATATTTCATTTTATTGACAGCCTGGAAGGAAGTCCAGTCCAGAGGTTTGTCCAATAAAAACACATATCCTGATTGCAGTTCTTCAGCTGTCATTATTCTAAAATTTCTGTAATATTTACTAAACCGGGCTGCTGGCTTGTTTTCTGCCGGCATTCTGCGGAAGTACCTGTATTGATAAAGCACTTTACTCCCTCCCTCATGTAATAAATTGCCTTAAAAGGATAAACGGAATTATTGGGAGCAATATTAACGGTATAGTTTACAGGCAGCGTAAATTTATAGTTTTGATTATTTATGGCATTTACCGTCTGGTGATAGCATTTCTCTTCTTTATAATAACTGATGAAAGCTTTTCTTTCAAGCTTTTCATCCGGAACCAGCTCTTTGCAGATCAGCAGTTCTTTAACCTGGGTTTTCTCTTTCAGTTCAACAAAAAAATCCAGCCTTTCATCGGTATTGTTTTTTACAAAGACGGTATGCGCCGGTGCACAGGACATTACTGAACCGCAGACAGCCAGTATTTTAAAAGTATTGCTTTTCATTTATTTAAAGAAATAGAAATAGATCAGCAGGGCAACTCCAACAAAAATACGATACCATCCCCAGGGTTTGAAACCATATTTATTAAGGACTCCGATAAATGCTTTGATTGCAATAAGAGCAACGATAAACGCCACTACATTTCCTACAATGAAAATCATGATGTGATCCTGGGAAGCCATAATCATTTCGTATCCTTTCTGAGGATTTACGGTTCCTTTGCCCCATGTTTTAAGAAAAACAGAGTATACGGTTACGGCAAGCATGGTAGGTACTGCAAGAAAGAATGAAAATTCCGCAGCAGCCTTTCTGGTAAGTCCCTGCGTCATTCCACCGATGATGGAAGCTGCACTCCGGCTTGTTCCCGGCATCATGGCCAGACACTGCCAGAAACCAATCGTCACCGCCTTTTTTATGGTAATTCCTTTTTCATCATCGATCTTAGGATTCTTGAACCACTGATCGGCAAACAACAGGACCACTCCGCCCAATACCAATACGGATGAAATGGCAATCTGATTTCCAAGAACCGCTTCTATTTTATCATCAAACAGATATCCTAAAACCAATGCAGGAACCACAGCAAAACCAAGTTTAAAATAAAACTGAAGATTATTCAGGTCAAAGAATTTTTTCCAGTAAGCAACAACTACTGATAAAATAGCACCGAACTGAATGGAAACCTGAAACATTTTCAGGAATTCATCTTCAGGTAGTCCCAGCAGATTGGCTGTAAATCCCATGTGGGCCGTAGACGAAATCGGAAGGTACTCTGTAAGTCCTTCAATAATAGCAATGATAATTGCCTTAATTAAATCCATATTTTGTGTCTGTAAAAAAATTAAAAGATTAAGAGATCCTGAGATCCGGAATAAATTTCGAACCTCTTAATTTCTTAATCTCTCAATAAAGAATTTATTAATTACTTTCTTTTTAAAATCGCATATACTTCTATGGCAAAACCTATCACCACAAATAATGGGGCAATTCTGATTCTGCGGATAGAGAAAATACCGTCATTCCATGAATTGGGATCAAACTTGCCATCCACTGTATTGGCATCCGGCCCCATCATCAGAAGGAATCCTACAACGATAAATGCAAGTCCTATCAGCATCCACTTAAAGTTCTGCTGTCCGAAATAAAAAGTGTTTTCCTGTGAAACTTCAGTTTCCCTGCCAAACGCTGAAGCGGAAAATTTATCTGTCTTTTTGCTCATGTTAAGAATAATATAAGTCGTCAACATTAGATCTTAAGAATCTCCATGTTGCAATGATTGTACTTAATACACTGATGAAAATCCCTACTCCGAATACCAGTACCACCAGCCATATATACTGATTGGTATCCTGTACGAAAGGAGTCTTGATGGTGGTTGTAAAATAATACCAGATTCCGAATAATGCCAGCAATCCGAGTATGGCTCCTAAAACTCCGAGAATAAGTGCCTCTTTGATAAAAGGAATCAGGATAAACCTGCGCTTCGCTCCTACCAGCTGCATGGTTTTAATGATAAATCTTTTTGAAAATACTTTCAGCCTGATCGAGTTATTGATTAATACAATAGCAAGAACCAGGAATAAAATACAGAAGGCCAGAATCCACTTAAGGATCTGATTCAGTTTATCATAGATTTTCTGAGAATCGGAATCGTTTTTCACATCTACAATTCCGGGCACCGATTTAATTTGTGAAAGCACCTTCCCGATCTTAGCAGAATCCGTATATTCCGGCTTCAGGGCAATTTCTACGGAAGCAGGAAAAATATCGTCTTCAAAAAGCGCTTCACTGTTGACTCCTAAACTCTTCTTTGCCTCTGCCGAAGCCATTTTCTTTGAGATGTAGGTAGTACGCTTTACCGATTCCAGTTTCTGGATCTGCTGAACTGCTTCACTCTCCTGTTTTAATATTTTAGCCGAATCTTTTACATCATAATTTTCATCGAAATATGCATTTACAACAAGTTGTTCTTTAAGATAGTCTGAATACTTCTGTGCATTCATCAGAATAAGCCCCATAAGCCCCAGTAAAAATAACACTAAGGCAATACTTATCACCACTGTAATATTGCTGGACCGAAGCCTTTTCTTATTAAACTCTTCTACAGATTTAGCCATTAATATTAAAATTTTTGGCTAAAATAGAAAAAAACTTCCGAAATTTGGGACCAAATAAAGAAAATCATTGTTAATAAAATCATAAAAAACTTTGAGTGTAAAAGCAAAAAAACATCTGGGGCAGCACTTCCTGACAGATGAAAATATCGCAAGAAAGATCGTGGAAGGTCTTAGTTTTGAGAACTATCATCATGTGATGGAGGTAGGCCCCGGAATGGGCGTTCTTACCAAATATCTCCTTGAAAAAGATCAGAACATCTATCTGGCAGAAATCGATACCGAATCTATTGAATATCTGAAAAACAACTATCCGAAGATCACGGAAAAAACATTTGTGGGAGATTTCCTGAAACAGGATTTTCATTTCGTGAACGGAGAACAGATTGCCATTATCGGCAATTTCCCCTATAATATTTCTTCGCAGATCCTGTTTCAGATCGTGGATCATTATGAGCTGATCCCTGAAATGGTAGGAATGTTCCAGAAGGAAGTTGCTGAAAGAACAGCAGCCGTTCCGAGGACCAAAGACTATGGAATTCTTTCCGTACTGATCCAGGCCTACTATGATGTATCCTATCTTTTTACGGTGCATGAAAATGTTTTCAATCCGCCTCCGAAAGTAAAATCTGGCGTCATCAGGCTGACGAGAAATCCAAAAGAAGGCCTGGCCGGAAATGAAATCCTCTTTAAAAAGATCGTAAAAGCAGGATTTAACCAAAGGAGAAAGAAACTTTCAAATTCCCTGAAGGTACTGGAAATTCCGGAAGCTTTAAAAACGCATGAGTTTTTAGATAAAAGAGCGGAGGAACTGAGCGTTCTTGATTTCATCGGCTTTGCCAATCTCTGGAAAGAAAATCAATAAATAAAAAAGCCTTTCAAAATTAATCTGAAAGGCTTTTTTAATGTATACTGTTTTATTATTCTCTGTTCTTCAGCATAATCCATCCGGACCAGTTCATCTGAACTTTAGACTTAGGATATTCAAAATTGAATTTATACCAGTAAGTCGCGGTCGGAAGTCTCTTACCTCCTACTGTTCCGTTCCAGGAAGGCTGTTCTTTGGAGAAGCGGAACATTTCTACACCGTATCTGTCAAAGATTGATCCTGTAAAGTTTTTGAAATCACCCAGGGATTTCAGATCAAGCACATCATTGATGCCATCGTCATTAGGAGTAATGATATTGGTGATCTGAAGGGTAAAGAATTCAAATGTTCCTACACAGTGTGTTCCTACTCTTCTTATCATGATGGTATAATTGGTATTATCCAGCAGGTTGGTAAACATATTGGAGTCCTGCCATGAAATTCCGTTATCAATAGAATATTCCAGGCTGCTTGGCATATTGTTCATCACAGGATTTTCTGCGGTAACAGTTAATGTTTTCTTAGCACTTTCATAGTTCACTGCGGTTACAAAAGGAACGGCAGCTCCTCCTACTTTAGCGGTAAATGTTTTTTTACAGAATCCGTTATCCACTTCTACGGTGTAAACACCCCAGTCACTCGCCACAATAGTCTGGGTAGTGGCTCCGGTATTCCACAGGTACTTATAGTTAGGTCCGGCACCTGCATCCAGTATAACGCGGTCTCCCAGGCACATTTCCACATCTTTCAGTGGAGAAGTAAGTTCCGGGGTAACCTCTACCGTTATTCTGGCAGGATTTAATGACCGGCAGCCTTTTGCTCCCACCGCATATACCGTGAAGGTCGTAGTCTGATAAAGTGTTGCTGTCTGTATATTCCCTGTTCCCAGGAAATTGGCCCATTGGTAAGACGTTCCTCCTTCAGCAGTCAGAGTTACGGTTTCTCCCGGGCAGATTTTAATCCTTGAAGATTTTAATCCTGCAACAGGAGTTGTTTCTTTCAGAAGGGTCAGTTCAATCATTTTACTACAGAATCCTCCGTTTGACACTACTGTATATAAGATCTGGCCGTCGTTTCCATTATAGTTCAGTACATTCTGAATATAGCTGTTGTTTTGTGCCACTGCATCTGCCTGATTTTCATAAAACCTGAATACCGCACCTGGAGTCGGGCTTATCGAAGGCATAGCATTCGTCAGATCGAAAGTGGTGATATCCGGAGTTGCACACAACAGTAATGTTGCATCCTGTGCGAGAGGGGTTGTTCCACCGTGAATTTCTATGGATGCTTTTCCCGGACATGGTGCTCCGGGGACACTTACCTGAATTTCATAAGTTCCCGGCTGTGTAGCGGTAATCGCATTGGTAGTTGCTCCCGGAACAAGACTTCCGTTATGAAACCATTGATACTGAAAATTAGGAGCATTTACGGAAGCTGTAATTAGCTGTGGTACATTATCACAGACATTAATTTCCGGAGGAAGTGTTGCTCCGCCGGCATCTAAAAGTTCTATACTGAAATCAAAAGAGCCTCCTTCTATAAAGACAGCAGAATCAAAGCCACTGTCGGCAAAATTACTACTTGGTGAGTAATCTGCTACTACCATTTTAAAATGATATTCCTGCCCGGGAGTCACAGTTGCTGTTGCAGTGAGCGGCACTGTTCTTCCCTGAAAGTTAGTTTCGATATTAGTTGTATTATAGCCTCCGAAATATTGTTCATTCACTGCCGGACATCCGGAAGATCCGGAAATAGCAGGATGAATGTTGGTGATACTTACCGGACCTGCTCCCCCGGGAAGTATGGCCATATTCTGGTAAGGTCCCCCTGAGGTTGGTCTCAGCAAAATGGCAAAAGCATCTGCAAAATCACAGGGATATGATCCTATATATTCCTCGGATGCCAAAAGATAATTAAACTTAACCTGGGAAGAAGTAGGGACAAAATCAAATTCCAGCAGCACAGAATTCGTGAGCGTTCCAGATCCTCCTATCACCTGAGCCAGATCCGGATCAGACACCCCTCCGTTATTATCACTCAGCGTTCCTGCAGAGGTATTTCCGGCCCTTCTTGCAAACCCTGTGGAGAGTACGATACCATCTTTAAAAGGAAAATTAGTAGTGCCTTTATGAAAATACCCCCATGATCTGTTATTATCCGTAACTGCATGGTTGGGTGTTATTTTGATATTATTTACTGTTGGTGTCAGGCAGGTACTGGCTCCTGAAGTAATCAGAACATTTTTTACAAGCTGTTCAATGCTGTAACCGGACTCAGGATAGTTCGGAGTATTTACATCAATAAAGACTCCTGCCCTGGCAGGAGTCCCTGAAAGCACCTTTTCCATAGGAGGTACTCTGGGGGCCGTAATCTGTCCGTATGAAACAGACGAAAACATTAAAAAAAACAGATATATGAGTAGATCTTTTTTCATAGGAATTCATTTTAACAAACTTACCCTTTTCAATGAAAAAATCACAGAAACACATGAAAAACTCTCATAAAAACACAAAAATCTTTCAAAAATGAAAGATTTTGTGAATAATTTTCTATTTTACTATTTAATTAATTTCTATTTTTAAGTAATATCCAACCTGAGCGTTGTTCCAGCTTTTTACTTGCCGGATGTTCCCACTGTACTTTATACCAATAGGTTCCCGTAGGCAGATTGATTCCTTTTAAAGAACCTTTCCATACAGCGTCTCCTTTTTTCGCCTTGAATACTTCAGCACCATATCTGTCAAAAATTGACGCGGCAAAATTGTTATAACCGCTGACCCCTGTGAAATCTATCGTATCATTGATTCCGTCCATATTCGGAGTAATGGCATTACTGATAATAAAGGTAAAGAATTCCAGAGTGGAACCGCATTTTGCCCCTTTTACCCTTACCAGCAGACGGTAATTGGTATTATCCAAAATATTGTAAAATACATTGGACGGATGCCATGTTATTCCTCCGTCTATGGAATACTCCAAAGCACCTCCGGTCGGATTGCTTGAAGTAAGGGTAAGAACATGGTTTTCATACACTACATTGGTAAACTGCGGAAGATCCGGGTTCAGTAATTGTGCAGAGAATGTTTTGGAACATACTCCATTGCTTATGGTAACACTATATGTTCCCGGAACGTTGGTAGATATAGTCTGGGTAGTTGCCCCGTTACTCCACACATAAGTATAGCCCGGCCCGGCTCCTGCATCAAGTATTCCGGTATCTCCTGCGCAGACTGAAACATCTGCCAGTGTAGAGACGATAGCCGGAACCACCTCAATCTTCACGGTAGCAGGCTGAGTTGAACGGCATCCGTTTCCTCCCAGTGCATAAACGGAGTAAGTTGTTGTAACGTCAGGGGTAACAGTCTGGGTATTTCCATTACCGGTAAGCCCTACCCATTCGTAAGTGAAACCTCCCGTAGCGGTAAGTGTTACCGATTCCCCGGCACATATTTTTGATCTGGAAGCGGCAATACCTGCAATAGGCGGACCAACAACAACCGTTACGGTTGCAGGAGTAGCAGAAATACATCCGTTTGCGCCCACAGCATGTACCGTATATACGGTGGTTAATGTAGGAGAAACAACCTGTGTACTGCCATTTCCGGTAATTCCGTTCCCCCAGTTATAAGTCGCCCCGCCGGAAGCTGTCAGGGTTACGGATTCACCCAGACATATTCTTGGCTGTGAAGACACTAATGTGGCTGTCGGTCTGGTTGTATCCTGTGTTACCGTAACGTTGGCTGTATAGGTACAGCTAAGATTTCCCGGTTGAGATACATTGGTTACGGTAAGGGTATAAGTTCCTCCTGTACTTACCACCGGTGTAAGGGTGCCGGCACCGGATACAATAGTTCCGCCCGCAGATGCTGTCCAGGCAATGGTGGAACCTGCCGGAACCACTGAAGCAGATGCATTTAAAGTAACCTGAGGGGTGGTACAGGTAACGGTTTGCGGAGCTGCGATGGTAAGAGTAGTTTCCTCTGTTCTCAGTAACTGCAGAGAAACCACGTAGTGACATCCTCCATTTTTTACAAGAACATATATTGTCTGGTTACCCGGAGGTGCATAATTTGTAGGATCCGGAATCGTATTTCCATTTTCGGCAAGGGCATCAGCCTGAAGAACATAATAGGTAAAAGTAACTCCTGCTACTGTGGTTATCTGACTCTGCGCTGTTGTAAGATCATAGGTAAGCCCTGTTGCATAACATTTATGCAACACTGCATTCTGCACGGTGATTGGATTTGAAACTTCAATAGTAATGGTTGCAGGATTCTGCGAAACACAACCGTTTGCTCCTACTGCGGCAACAGTATAAGTTGTGGTAGCAGTAGGAGATACTGTCTGGGTATTTCCTGTTCCCGTAAGACCGGTCCAGTTATAGGTAACTCCGCCCGACGCTGTTAAAACCACTGACTCTCCGTTACATATCTGTATCTTGCTGGCAGTAATTCCGGTAACCGGTGGAGCACTGTCTCCTGTTACAGTTACATTGGTAACAGCCGTACAGGTTATATTTCCGGGTTGGTAAGTATTTGATATCGTTAAAGTATAGGTTCCCGGAGCATTCACTACCGGAGTCAGTGTATTATCTCCAGAAACAATATTACCGCCCGTAGTCGTCCAGCTGAAGGTAGATCCGGCAGGATAAACAGAAGCGGAGGCATTTAAAGTAGTCTGAGAGTTGGCACAGGTTAATACTGCCGGAGGAGCAGCCGAAGCCGTCATCTGCGGAGCCTTTACCAGTTGCAGTTCTGCTATTTTCGGACAGAAACCGTTCATTACCCTGACATACACAGTCTGTCCTCCCGGGCTGGAATAGGTGGCAGGACTTGGGATCGTAGCTGCATTTCCTGCAACAGCATCCGCCTGGTTTACATAATAGGAAAAGGTAGCCCCCGGAGTTGTACTTATAGAAGCCTGTGCTGCCGGCAGGTTAAATGTGACATTTCCGGGTCCGTAGCAGGCAGTGAGAGTAGCATTCTGTACGGTGGGAGCCGTTCCTCCTACAACGGTTATTGTTGCCGTTCCGGGGCACGTGTTGCCCTGAATATATACCTTTACACTGTATACTCCAGGCTGTGTGGCTGTATAACTGGCATTGGTAGCTCCGGGAATCGGATCGTTACCCAGGTACCACTGATAAGTCACATTCGGAGCCTGCACGGAGGCTGTAAAAGTCTGAGGTGCATTATCACACATATTAACAGAAGCAGGAAGTTGAACGCCTGCAGGGTCTAAAATGCTTACCCCAATATCAAATGATCCCGCTTCAAGAAAAACGGCAGAATCATATCTGAAGTCTGTGTAATCTGCCAGAACCATTTTAAAATGATAGGTTTGTCCGGGCACAACAGTGGCGGTAGCCGTTAAAGGAACGGTACGTCCTTTAAAATTGGTCTCAATCTGCGCGGTGTTCAATCCTCCGAAATAAGCAGCATTTTTAGGTCCGCAGTAAAAATCAGAAGGAACAATATTGGTAACACTTACAGGGCCTGCATTGTTGGGAAGTACAGCAAGATTGGTATAAGTAGGATCGCTGGCCTTCTTCAGCAATAAAGCGAAACCATCCGTGATCTGGCATGGAAAATTCCCCTGATATTCCATTGATGCAAATAAATATCTGAACTTTACCTCCGTAGAAGTAGGTACAAAATCGAATTCTATATAGGCAGCATCCCTCAGGGAGCTGTTTGAAACGTTCAGAGCTGCTGCAAGATCGGGGTCTCCCGTAGTCGTAAGCTGATCATCCAAAGAAGCCTGAAAACTGTTACCTGCTTTTGCCGCATATCCTGTTGAAAGAATAATCCCCTTCGCAAACGGAAAATTGGTGGTTGCTTTATTGAAATATCCCCAGCTTCGGTTAGAATTACTTGCTGACAGATTGGGAGAAACATTTACATTGCTTACATTGGAAGTAGAACAGCCTCCACCGGATATCAGTACATCTTTTACCAACTGTGCAATAGTATAGCCGGACTCAGGGTAATTGGGAGTATTAACATCAATAAAAGCCCCGGCTTTCATCGACGCTGCTGAAGGCCGGTTGGCTACACCCACGCCCGTTCTGGTTTGTGAAAAGACAAAGCTTCCTATTAATGCAAAAAATAATGCCAAAAATAAATTTGTGCTTCTCCTATTTAACATTTTATATTATTTTAAACAAAAATACTATTTTTTTTAATTTAAACTTCATTGAATACAACTTACATTATCATTAATACATGTTTATTTATTTTACAATAAAAACTTCCCTTATTTTTCAATCCATAAAAAAAGCCGGCCTATAAGCCAGCTTCTGTCTATATAAATGGGATTATCATTCGATATTCTTAAGCAGGATCCAGCCTGTCTTTACCGTAAGCTGTTTGCTTGCAGGATCCTCAAAGGTCACCTGATACCAGTAAGATGCCGTAGGAAGGCGTTTTCCCTGGAAGTAACCATCCCAATACAAACGTGTCCTCTCTGCTTTGAACACTTCCCTTCCGTAGCGGTCGAATACAAATCCTTTGAAGTCTTTATAATCACTTACACCGCTGAAATCTATGATATCATTCACATTATCCCCGTTAGGCGTGATCACATTCTTCATCACAAACGTAAAATATTCCAGGTATCCTTCACAGCTCGTATTCTTTACCTTTACCTTAATGGATATTACTTTATTTTTAGGTACGTTCGTAAAGACATTCGAGGACTGCCAGGTAAAGCCGTTATCTACCGAATATTCCAGGGTACCGTTACTTGGATTGCTCGCTGTAAGAACCATTGTACCGTTGTCGTTATAATCTACTTTGATGATCTGAGGGACTACCGCACGGATCACCTGGGTTTTAAATTCTCTTGAACATACTCCGTTGCTGATCTTTACAGTATATTCACCCGGTTCACCTACTGTAATGGCGCGTGTGGTTTCTCCGGTGTTCCACTCATAGGTATACCCGGGACCTGCACCTGCATCCAGAAGAATCATGTCTCCTACACAGATATGGCCGCCCTTTAATGTAGAGACAATGGCAGGAACGACTTCAATCGTAATTCTGGCAGGCTGTAATGATTTACATCCCTGAGCGCCGATTGCATAAACCGTATAAGTGGTGGTCTGAGCCGGACTTACTGTTCTTACTCCTTCTTTCGAAGAAGTGTCGCTCCATTGATAGGTTACTCCTCCGGTAGCGGTCAGAACCAGCGTTTCTCCTTCACAAATCTTTATTTTCGGCGCATTCAGCTGTACTACCGGGGTTTCTTCCCGTCTTAACGTAAGCGTAGCCATTTTGCTGCAGAAACCGTCATTTTTTACCACAACATAGATCACCTGATTATCTGTCCCGTTATAAGCCGTTAAATTGGTAATATAGCTGTTATTCTGAGCTACAGCATCAGCCTGGTTAGCATAAAACCTAAAAGTAGCTCCGGATGTAGTACTGATAAGAGGTTTGGCATCTTCCAGGTTAAAGGTACTCTGTGTGGGTGTAGCACAAAGCTTCATGGTAGCATTCTGTACCAGGGGGGAAGTTCCACCAATAATGGTTACACTTGCTTTCTGACATTCTGTTGTTCCTACATATGTCCTTACTTCATAAACGCCAGGTGCGGTAGCTACGTACGTAGGATTGGTTGCATAAGGGATAAACTCTCCGTTCTTATACCATCTGTAAGTGGTTCCCGGAGCTGCTACTACCTGTGCTTTTAAGGTCTGTGGGGTATTGTCACACATATTAACGGTTTCACCAAGCGGATTTCCGTTGCCGTCAACAATTGTCATTCCGATATCAAAAGAACCTCCCTGAATAAATACGGCGGAATCAAATCTCTGATCCGACGCATCGGCCAAAACCAGTTTAAAGTGATAAGTCTGCCCCGGAATAACCGTAGCAACCGCCTTAAGAGGAATCGTTCTTCCAATAAAGTTGGTTTCTGTTGCAGGATCATTCAGGCCTGCGAAATATTCCTCATTCTTTATTTCATTATTACATCCTACGCCTGGCGGAACAATATTGGTTACACTTACCGGTCCTGCCCCATTGGGAAGAACTGCAAGGTTGGTATAATTAGGATCTCCGGCTTTTTTAAGAAGAAGCGCAAAACTGTCTGCAAAATCTCCACAAGGATATCCACTTGTATATTCTTCTGAAGCAAAAAGATAATTAAACTTTACCTGGGTGCTGTTGGGAACAAAATCAAATTCTACTGTTACCACATCTTTAAGATCAACAGGAGGATTAACGGCAGCTACAAGGTCCGGATCATTCAGGCCGCCTCCGGCAACCTCATCCGATAATACTCCTGATTCAGGGCCATTTCCGGCTTTCCTTGCTTTTCCGGCTACAAGAACAAGACCGTCGGTAAAGGGAAAGTTGGTTGTTCCTTTATGGAAATACCCCCAAGCTCTGTCAGGGTCAGTCGGCAGTTGATTGGGGGAAACCGTTACATTGCTTACATTCGGTACGGCACATACGGAGCCTCCCGCTATCAGTACTTTCTTCACCATATCTTCTATGGTATATCCTGAAGGTGTATACGTAGGCACATTTACGTCTATAAATGCTCCTGCTTTTTTACTTTCTGCTGAAAGGTTCTTTTTTGCAGGTTTGCTACGCAGGTTCTGTGCGAAGGCCCCAACAGATATAAACATCAATACTGAAAATAAAAAGTATTTTTTCAATCTATAACTTAACATTTTTTCTTGTTTGTTCAAATGTAGTAAAAATATTACTATTTTATATCCCAGTTAAGTGGATTTAATTTAATTTATTATCAAATTGCAATCAAAAAACCTTAACCGATGAATATTCCACAAATTCAGTAGGATATTTTTTTTTAAAATAAAAAACAGAGCCTGAAGCAGGCTCTGTTTACGTCTTATTTATAATGGCATTGTTATTAATCTTTCTTCAGCTGTTCTATTTCGCTCTGAAGCTGGGCAATAATATCTTTTAAAGCCTTGATCTCATTTTTATTGGAGCTTACATTGCTTTTAAGCATTACATTTCTGGCTCTTTCGTTATGATCTTCATCCTCTTCATCCTCATTGATTTCTTCAATATCTTCCTGAATATCTTCAATATCTTCATTGATCTCTTCAATATCTTCGCTGATTTCCTCGATATCTTCACTGATCTCTTCAATATCCTCCTGGATATCCTCAATATCTTCCTGGATATCTTCTATTTTTTCATGGCTTTTATTCACAGACATCTGAATGAAAATAGCCAGATAAATTGCCTCCAGAGAAACGACCGTTGTAAGGATCAGCAGCATTTTATCAAATTCAACCAGATGAAGCATCGGCAACAGGAATGATATGATAAAAAATAAAGTATGGGCAATCAATGATGGAATAGAACCAATCCACCAGGTAATTCCGTTGGCTATTTTTTCTAAAACTTCTGTCTTTTCACTGTATTTCTTCATCCTGTTTTATTTATAAAAGTTCTTTTGTCACGCCCAGCCCAAATAAAGCAAAGTCATATCTGGCGGGATCATTTTCATCAAATTGTCTGATGGCAATATCCAGTTCTTCCACTGTTTTCCAGTCATTCTGTGTCCGTTGAATCAGCTCCAGCTTTCTTGATATATTTCCGGTATGAACATCCAGCGGAATAGACAGGTATTTCTGATCTATATTTTCCCAGATTCCAAAATCCACGCCACGTTTATCTTTTCTCACCATCCATCTCAGAAACATGATAATCCTTTTGGCGGAAGAGTTTTTGTAGGGAGAACTGATATGTTTATGGCTTCTGTGTTTCCCTGTTTCAAGAAATCCGTTTCTGAACCGTTCGATCGCATGCTGAAAATTTGTTTCCTGATCCTGCATCATAAACAGGTTTTCCAGGCTTTCGTTTTCTTTATAAATTCTGCGGAACTGCCTTATAAAATAAGCAAAATCTTCACCATTGAATGTTCTGTGAATACTTTTATCCTGAAAGCTTTCCAGATTTTTTTCTGTGTGACTGAGTACAAAATCATAAGGAGAATTCCCCATAATCCCGAGCATCTTTTCTGCTGAATTAATAATTGATTTCCGGTTTCCCCAGGAAATAGTGGCTGCCAGAAAGCCGGCAATTTCTATATCCTGCTTTAAAGAAAACCGGTGCGGAATCTGTACAGGGTCATTTTCTATAAAATCGGGGTTGTTATAGCGGTCTGCTTTTTCGTCTAAAAAACTTTTTAATTCTTCAAAATTCAGCATACCGGTTTCAGATTTTTACATTTTCCAACGCTTTCGGCAGAAAAGAATTAGGGAAAACAGTTCTTGCTTCATCGGTAAATACTGTCAGGTCTGCATACCTGTTGGAGAAATGTCCTAAAATCAATTTTCCAACCTGTGCTTTCTGAGCAATCATGCCCGCCTCCAGTGCTGTGGAATGCCCGGTATAGTCTGCCATTTCTTTCAGATCGTGAAGGAATGTGGATTCGTGATAAAGTACGGTAACATTCTTAATGACCGGAATAACGCTTTCCAGATAGCGGGTATCACTGCAGAATGCGTAGGAAACCGGAGGTGCCGGATCAAGGGTCAGCACTTCATTTTTAAGGACGTAACCATCACTCAGCACAAAATCTTTTCCTGCTTTTATGTTGTGGTAGTCACAGCTTTCTATTTCACTGTATTTTGCGATTTCTTTCATATTCAGATGTCTTTCCTTTGGTTTTTCCCTGAAAAGATATCCATTGCAGTAAATCCTGTGATCCAAAGGAATTGTGTATACCTCTACCCTGTTATCTTCATAAATCTTTTCTGAATAATCTTTATCCAGCTCATGATAAACCACTTCAAAGCCCCGGTGGGTTTCCGTGATCTGAAAAATAGTTTCAAGCATTTTTTTGATTCCTTTCGGACCGTATACATGAAGAGGGTTTTCTCTTCCCAGAAGACGGAAAGAGGCAATCAGTCCCGGCAGACCGAAACAGTGGTCTCCGTGAAGATGTGAAATAAAAATATGGTTGATCTTTGAAAATCTTGCTTTGGCTTTTCTCAGCTGTACCTGCGTTCCTTCTCCACAGTCGATCAGGAAGTGTCTTTCTTCCATTTCCAGCAGCTGGGCTGTGGGTGAGGAATTGATGGTAGGAATTGCCGAATTAAAGCCTAATATCGTTAAATAAGTACTCAAATCAATAGTTTATTATAAACAAATGTACGACAGAAAATCGAAAAATAATTCTTTATAGAGATTCTTCTGTATTTTTGTGTTCTCCGGTTTCCCGGAAAATTAAATTCCCAACCGATGGAAGGGAATTTTATACAGCCAGTTTAGTCTTTTACTTTTAAAAAATCCAGAAACAGATCCAATGCCTGCTTGCGGTGGCTTATTTTGTTTTTGTCTCCGGGGTTCATTTCAGCAAAGGTTTTGTCATACCCTTCAGGAACAAAAACAGGATCGTATCCGAAGCCTTTGTGCCCTTTGTTTTCTGTTAACAGATTCCCATGTACTTTTCCTTCAAAATATTTTGCCCCGTTTTCGTCATAATAGCAGAGAACTGTAATAAAATAGGCTTTTCTGTTGTCTTGACCTTCCATTTCACTTAAAACCTTCTCTATATTTTTGGCAAAATCATGATCCCCGGCATAGCGTGCGGAAAAAATCCCCGGTCTGCCATCCAGTGATTCAACTGCCAGGCCGCTATCGTCTCCCAAACTTGGAATTCCCGTCTTTTCAAAACAGTATTTCGCTTTGATCAGGGCATTGGCATTAAAAGAATCGCCGTCTTCTATAATTTCCTCATGAATATCATAATCCGTAAGGCTTTTTACCGTAAAATCATTTCCCAGAATCTGCTGGATCTCTTCTTTTTTATGCTCATTGTGTGTAGCAACCAATAATTCCATATCTATATTCATTTTTACTTAATTCTTTTTTATTCCGGTTTCCCTGTGCATTAAATTTCGGCGTAGTGTACTTTATACTTTTTCGTGAAAAGGTAATAAAACAGGGAGAATAGTACCAGTCCGGCAATGAGAACCGCCCATTCCGGAACTTTAAATGCGTCTGCAAAGCTTTCACTTTTGGTATAAGTGATCAGCAGTGATGAACACAGGTTATTAAAAGCATGCAGCAGCATAGGCAGCAGCAGCGATTTTGTCTTATAATATACCCAACCCAGAACACAGCCCAGAAGCACTGCTCCTACAAACTGCCACGGATTTCCGTGCACCAGGCCGAAGATCACGGAAGCATAGAAAATAGCCCTCCGTGGATTTACCCCTTTATTGATCAGTCCTTTCTGGATAATCCCCCTGAAGATGATCTCTTCAAAAATGGGAGCCATAATCACGGTCATGATGATCATCATGACCGGTTCAAAGGTAAGCTGGTTCATCAACTCGGAGAAAAATTCATAGTATTTCCCCCAGAAAGGCCCTGTTGTAGGAATAAGCGAAGTGGTGAATTCTGCAATAAACATCATTCCGGTCATCATGGGAAAGATCAGAACGTATGTGTAGAAATTGGTCGTGGAAAAGTTAAAGTTAAGTTTCTGTCCTGTGGAAGGTCTCACGATGAAAAAATCAAAAAAGGCGATTGCCGTAAGAAAACCGGCTGCATTGGCCAGCATAAGATACCATTCTTTAAGCTCCAGATTTTCTTTGAAGACAATTTTCCAAAAGAGATTAAAAAAAGAAACAGACATTGTCCCTATGAATAATCCTGCCAGTAAGACAAGCCCCCCGATCCATGTAAAAGTATACTTCGGATACCTGCTATTTTCCATTATATTTCTATAAAAAATTTAATAAAAACAAAGATAATTTTTTTGATTCCCTTAAACAACTAAAAAAGGAAATACTTATTTTCGCCTGTTTATGATAACCCCGGTGAAAATATGAGTCAAAAAGAAATTTTCCCTGCTGTTGAATCTCAGATTAATGTAATGACAACATTGATTATCAATATGCTTCTGTATGGACTTCTGCTGTTCTTTCTTCTTATTTTCGGAGCATTTCCTGTCTACGGCATCTATAAAAGAGGATGGGAAGGTATAGCCGTTCCTGTGATCATCTGTTTTCTGCTGCTCGTTTTTATATGGGCTCCTTCTGTGTGGTTCTATGTTATCAAAAGAAAACGTACAGCCAGGAAAATCATAGTCAATGATATGGGATTATTCTATTACAATGGCCACCGTAAAGCTGTAACTCAGGTACTATATACTGATCTTTCCCCTTCAGGCCGCGGTTTTGACATTACCACTACCGACAGATCATCCAAAGGTCTTTTTCCTCTTCTTGAATTTTCTGTACAGAATGAAAAAGAAGGCACAAAAGTAATACGGATTGAAATGAGCCTCCCCGTCCACGTGGTCAGCAACCGCCTTCATCTGTATGCTCATTTTCTGAAAGGAGTTTCAGTTTTCCGGCCGGACCTGAAAATTGATCCGAATGTCTTCCGGGATTATTCCATCGATAAAGAAACATGGCAGGTCAATGATAAAAGCTCGACCTCATTTTTACTTCTTATTTTTTTAGCCGTATTTTTAACTGCCGGATTATTGGTCTGGCTGGTGATGATATTTACTTAAAATTACTTTTAGTTCTGAGTATTGAAAGCCTCTGTAAAATCAAATAATCTAAAAAAAAAATAAATCAATATTGATTCTTTATGATCTTTAATTGTTAATTATGCAGGAAAAGTTTACCTCTCTGGAATCGGAAATCAACCGGCCGCTGACTTACTTCGGAATTATCCTCGTCTGGACCGGGATTATTGCCACAGCTGCTGTGATACTCACTCTTGTCTGTGAAATCCGGGATTATGGATTTACGGATTACCTGTATAATAAGCCGGATCAGTTTTTTATTCTCCTTATTGCAGGAACCGTCCTCACTGCTCTCTCTGTTTTTCTGGTGATCTATATGATTAAAGGCAGAAAAAATGATTACCACAAAGTGATTGTGGATGAAAAAGGAATAGCTATGTATAGTGCTGAAAATAAACTCATTTCCTCTTTACAGTATTCTGACCTCTGCCCGTCCAACGACAAATATCTTTCCGACATAAGCAGCAGAGACAGCTACCAGCCTTCCTTCACCCAATCACTCATTGTTTTTAAACATGATAAATCCGGAGAAGCAGTAATGAGTCAGATCAGTCTCAATCATAATTATTACAGCTTTAAAAATAAATATGAGCTCTACCGGCATTTTCTGCTGGGTGTACAGACTTTCCGGCCTGATCTTAAAATAAGCTTCCGTACTTTGGAAACGTATTATCTGACACCAGAGTCATCCTCTGCTCCAAAATTTGGAAAATTTGAGTGGGTAATAGCAGTGGTTGCTTTTGCCTTTGTTCTGGGCTTAATCTATGTATTTTACTTATTTATAGGATTATTTTCAAAATAGAAGTTCACCAGATTTGAAAACCTCGCAAAAAATCACGATTTTTGCAACTTCAAAATACGATATGTCAGACTTAATCAAAGAAATACAAAAAAGAAAAACTTTCGGGATCATTTCCCACCCGGATGCCGGAAAAACAACGCTTACTGAAAAATTACTTCTTTTCGGGGGAGCTATTCAGGAAGCAGGTGCGGTAAAATCCAACAAGATAAAAAAAGGAGCCACTTCCGACTTTATGGAGATCGAAAGACAGAGAGGAATCTCGGTAGCGACTTCCGTATTGGCATTTGAATATAAAGACCATAAGATCAACATTCTGGATACACCGGGTCACAAGGATTTTGCTGAAGATACTTACAGAACTTTAACGGCCGTAGATTCTGTGATTGTAGTTATTGACGTAGCAAAAGGGGTTGAGGAACAGACCGAAAAACTGGTCCAGGTATGCCGGATGAGAAATATCCCAATGCTGGTTTTCATCAACAAACTTGACCGTGAGGGTAAGGACGCTTTTGATCTTCTGGATGAAGTTGAGCAGAAACTGGGATTAAGCGTTGTTCCGCTTTCTCTGCCTATTGGTATGGGAAGCGATTTCCAGGGGATTTATAACATCTGGGAAAACAATATTCAGCTGTTTTTGGAGGAAAAGAAACAGAAAGTTGGAGAAACGATCAGGTTTGATGATATTAATGATCCTTCTATTGATGAAGTGATCGGCGAAAAAGCGGCCCGTACTTTAAGGGATGAACTGGAGCTGGTACAGTCTGTATACCCGGAATTCAGCCGTGAAGATTATATGAAAGGCGACTTACAGCCTGTTTTCTTTGGTTCTGCACTGAATAATTTCGGAGTACGCGAACTTCTGGACGCCTTCATTGAAATTGCCCCGATGCCGCAGCCTAAAGAAAGTGATACACGTCTTGTAAAACCTGAAGAAAGCACTTTCACAGGTTTTGTTTTCAAGATACACGCGAATATGGATCCTAAACACAGAGACAGACTCGCTTTTGTGAAAATTGTTTCCGGAACATTCAAAAGAAACGAAAATTACCTGCTGGTAAGAGAAGGTAAAAAGATGAAGTTCTCTTCTCCGAATGCTTTCTTTGCCGATAAAAAAGAAGTGGTAGACGAAAGTTTCCCAGGAGATATCGTAGGTCTTCATGACACAGGAAGTTTCAGAATCGGTGATACATTAACCGGTGGTGAAAAATTAAGCTTTAAAGGAGTTCCAAGTTTCTCACCGGAACATTTCCGTTATATCAACAACAACGATCCGCTGAAAGCCAAACAGCTTGCCAAAGGTATCGATCAGCTGATGGACGAAGGTGTTGCTCAGTTATTCACCCTTGAAATGAACGGAAGAAAGATCATCGGAACCGTAGGTGCCCTTCAGTATGAAGTAATCCAGTACCGTCTGGAGCATGAATATGGAGCGAAATGTACCTATGAGCCGCTTTCGATGCATAAGGCCTGTTGGGTAGAAGCTGATGAAAGATCTGAGGAATTCAAAGAGTTTGCAAGATTAAAGCAGAGATTCCTTGCCAGAGATAAATATAATCAACTGGTATTCCTGGCAGATTCTTCATTCACGATTCATATGACGCAGGAAAAATTCCCGAATGTGAAACTGCATTTTATCAGTGAATTTCAGAACAGCTAAATAAGGCTGCAGAAGTTTCAAAACATATAATATCCGTAGAAGTTTTCTGCGGATTTTTTTGTATTGCCGGGAAGTACAGAGACGCAATTTATTTTTTATATTAATGATGTTTAAACTTTTTTTAAACCACGAAGTCACGAAAGTTTTATTTTAAACACTTTGATTTTTAAGTTTAATCTTTGCGTTTTTCCAACCTAAAGATTTCTTTTTATTCTCCCGCTGATCTGGCAGATTGAGCAGATTTTTTATTGCACCATGCGATTTTCTTAGTTTTTTCCCATTTGACGGCTTTGTAAATCTTTTGTAAAACAAATACAAAAGAATGAAAATCAGAATGTTAAAATTTTACCAGTATAATACATTCCATTTACAAGTGCTACAAGAGATCCGGTCTTAATTTTACTTCATCAAAAAATTAATATTATGAAAAAGTTCCTATTAATGGCCGCAGTATCTCTTACATTTATTACCTGTAAAAAGGGAGAAACTGCACAATCTAAAATAGAAGGCGTGGTTAATTCAGCAGACAGTACTGCTTCAGCAATGACAGAAACAGCTAACTCAATAAGCAATAAAGCGGGTGCTATCCTGGATTCTGCCAATGTAAGAATAAAAGATTTTGACGATACCCAGGAAGATATTCAACGGAAGATAGAGAGTACAGCAAAAAGCGCAGATTCTTTATCAGATAAAATTGCTTCTGTAAAACTGGAATCCAAAACGGAGAAAAAAGATTCGGCAGAAAAGAAATCTGAGAAAATCGTGGTGAATGTACCGGCTCCGAAAGTCATTAAAGAAACCAAAATTGTATACAAAGACAAACCTAAAAACGACAGTTATGAACCGGCTGTAAAAAACAGACTGGTAAAATCCGGAGAATTATCCATCGCAGCAGATAATACTGAAACGATAAAAGATGTTATTAAAGAAGAAACGATAAAAAATAACGGATTGGTAAAAAGCGAAGCGCTCTCTTATGTTGCTTCCGAATATTCAGACAGACAGTCTTCTGATGAAGCAGCGAACGAGAAATCATATTATATGGAAATTAAGGTACCTATAAGGAACTTTGACAACCTGATGAATGATTTAAGCAGTATCGGAACGGTTGAAAGCAAAAACATCCGGACTACCGGAGATCATTATGCTGATAATACGATCTGTAATATTGTGGTAACCATTACTGATAAGGCCAATGGAAAAGAATCGGAATCTTTCGGAGGGAGATCGATGGCGGCTATTTCTTCAGGCTGGAATGTGATTACTTCCATTTTCCTTTTCCTTCTTCCGCTGTGGCCATTATTCCTGATTGCCGGTATAGGATATTACTTCTATAAAAAAAGAAACAAAAAAGTTTCTGATAACAATTCACATTAAATTTTTCTGATCCGTCTCCCCGAGGCGGATTTTTCTGTGTTTTTTGGACAGTCAATTTCCGGTGTACCCGGGTTACTGTATTTTTAATATTATTTTAATCAGGATCAGTGAGCCATCCTGTTTGTTCTTTCTATATTTAAGTGTTCATAAAATCCGGCTGAAATACATGATGCTGTTTTATGACCAGTCTTAAATATAATGTCTAACCATGTTCATAATCTTTAAGGTTAGATCATCATATATTATAAAAAGTGGTTTGTAATGCAAAGGCTCCCTTCCGGGAGCCTTTCATCTTATTTCATATTCACTACTTTGTCTACAATAAACTTTGTATTTCCTCTCCACGGAAGGGTTCCGTTGTATTCCTTATAATGGAGATCAAAGGTTTTACCGCTGTTGTTTTCCAACTGTTTGAAAATTTCAGGATCTTCTACGGAAAATTCAAATTCATAGCTCGTTATCGTGCCTGTTTTTCCTCTTCCGAAACCTTCCTGAATCAGCTTTCCTTCATAGGTTTTGAAGACATAGCCTTTTTTCATTGCGTAGTTCAGGTATCCGGATTTTACTCCTTCTCCGAAAACGAAGAAAAATTTATACCATACAAATACGCCAATCAGCAGGAGTACAACTCCGAGGGTGATCCACAAAGATTTTTTCATAAGCAGTGTGTTGATATTATTTTTATTTTGCGATGCTTCTGGAGATCACGATTTTCTGGATCTCGGAAGTACCTTCATAGATCTGCGTGATTTTCGCATCTCTCATCAGTCTTTCTACGTGATATTCTTTTACATATCCGTATCCGCCGTGGATCTGTACGGCTTCAATGGTAGTATCCATAGCCACCTGAGAAGCGTATAGTTTTGCCATCGCACCGCTTTCAGAGATGTCTTTTCCTGCATCTTTCTCACAAGCTGCCTTGAAGCACAACATTCTTGCTGCTGTGATCTGGGTAGCCATATCTGCTAATTTGAAAGCAATAGCCTGATGGTTGATGATCTCTGTTTTGAAAGCTTTTCTTGTTTTTGCATATTTCAAAGCCAGTTCGTAAGCTCCTGATGCAATTCCTAAAGCCTGGGAAGCAATACCGATTCTTCCTCCGTTCAGTACAGCCATTGCAAAGTTGAATCCGAAACCGTCTTCACCGATTCTGTTTTCTTTCGGAACTTTTACGTTGTTGAAGATCAGAGAGTGTGTATCACTTCCTCTGATTCCCAGTTTATCTTCTTTTAATCCGATTTCAAAACCTTCCCAACCTCTTTCTACGATGAAAGCGTTGATTCCTTTATGTTTTTTCTCAGGATCAGTCTGTGCAATCACGATATAATAAGAAGCGGTTCCTCCGTTCGTGATCCAGTTTTTGATCCCGTTCAGAAGGTAATAATCACCTTTATCTTCAGCGGTTGTTTTCTGAGAGGTTGCATCGGAACCTGCTTCAGGCTCAGATAAAGCGAAAGCACCGATTACCTGTCCGCTTGCAAGGGGGGTAAGGTATTTTACTTTCTGCTCTTCGGAAGCGAATTTTTCAAGACCTGCACATACCAATGAGTTGTTTACAGACATTACCACTGCTGCAGAAGCATCTATTTTTGCGATCTCCTCCATTGCCAGAACGTAAGAAACGCTGTCCATACCTGCTCCACCGTATTTAGGATCCACCATCATTCCCAAAAGTCCCATTTCCCCCATTTTCTTCACCTGTTCTGCAGGGAATTTCTGGTCACGGTCTCTTTCAATAACTCCAGGTAATAGTTCGTTTTGTGCAAAATCTCTTGCAGCCTGCTGAATCATCAGCTGTTCTTCGGATAAATTAAAGTCCATAAAAAATAATAATTAGATAGCCGTAAATTTACACTTTTTGGCGAAATCTGAAAATAGAATCGGTAATAAGAAATCTGTAATAAAGATTGGTCTGTATTTTTAATATTTCCGGGATCCGGAAGATGTTTTGAGGATTTATATATTATGGCAGGCATTCAATTAATTTCCAATTAGTGATTTCTGCGGTCTGCAATTAAAAAAAATGCTTATATTTAGATTTCTTTAAATATTACTTAAAAAATCATGACGATCAAGAGATTATTCGATATTCCACATTACGCTTTAGAAAAATTTCCTAAAACGGATATGTTTGTGACCAAATATCAGGGTGAATGGAAAAAAACTTCCACACAGGAGTTTATCAATGAAGGAAATAAAATATCCAGAGGACTTCTGAAGCTGGGTATAAAACCCGGTGACAAAATCGCGCTGATCACAACGAATTCCCGTACAGAATGGGCGATCATGGATTTCGGATTATCCCAGATCGGGGTAGTTTCCGTACCTGTTTATCCGAGTATTTCTCCTGAAGACTACGAATTCATCTTTAACAATGCCGAGATACAGTACTGTTTCGTATCTGATAAAGAGCTCCTTAACAAGGTGATGAAGGTAAAGCATAATATTCCCACTCTACAAGGGATCTTCACATTCGATACGGTAAGCGGGGCGGCCAACTGGAGAGAAATCCTGGATCTTGGTGAGGATGATTCCACACAGATTGAAGTGGAAGATCTTTCCAACGCGATCAACGCTGAAGATCTGGCAACTATTATTTATACTTCCGGAACTACGGGAAGGCCGAAAGGTGTAATGCTTACCCACCACAATATTGTTTCCAATGTTTTAGGTTCTGTTCCGAGAATTCCGAAGAAAAAGAGTTTAGACTATAAAGATACCAGAGTACTGAGCTTCCTTCCGATCTGTCATATTTTTGAAAGAATGCTTTTCTATCTTTTCCAGTACAACGGTTTCTCTGTATATTTTGCAGAAAGCATCGATAAGATGGGAGAAAATGTGAAAGAAGTAAAGCCTCACTATATGAGTGTGGTACCGAGACTTGTAGAAAAAGTGTACGATAAAATTTACAATACAGGTTCTTCAGCGGGAGGTCTGAAATCAAAAATATTTTTCTGGGCTCTGAATCTTATCAATAAAAAGAAGGAGGTTTCAAAGCCTTCCGGATTACAGCAGATCATTGCTGACAAACTGGTATTTTCTAAATGGAGAGAAGGTTTGGGAGGTGAGATCATTACATTGGTTTCCGGTTCTGCGGCTTTATCTACGCGATTAAATCTGATGTTCCAAAATGCCGGAATTCCGATCCTGGAAGGATATGGTTTAACGGAGACTTCTCCTGTGATCTCTGTAAACAGTGTGAATAAAATGAAAATCGGAACGGTAGGACCTCCGTTGGATAATTTACAGGTGAAGATCCAGGAAGATGGTGAAATTACGGTAAAAGGACCTTCTGTCTTCAAAGGATATTTCAAAAATGAAGAGATGACCAAAGAGGCTTTTACTGATGACGGATTCTTTAAAACCGGAGATATCGGCCACATCGACAGCGAAGGTTTCCTTCAGATCACAGACCGTAAAAAAGAGATGTTCAAAACCTCAGGAGGTAAATATATTGCCCCGCAGACCATTGAAAATTTAGCCAAAGCTTCTAAATTCATCGAGCAGATCATGGTGGTTGGTGACGGCGAGAAAATGCCGTGTGCACTTGTACAGCCGGATTTTGAGTTTGCCAAGAACTGGGCGATGAGAAATAATTTAAATATCGGATCTTCTCCCGCAGAAATTGCAAAGAGTCCTGAACTGAAAGCAAGAATTGAAAAGGAAATAGACGGCATCAACGAACATCTTGGAAACTGGGAAAAGATCAAGAAAATTGAACTGACCCCTGAAGTTTGGGGTATTGACGGAGGTCTTCTTACTCCTACTTTAAAACTGAAAAGAAAAGCCATTAAAGAGAAATTTATTGACCTCTACAATAAGATGTATGAACATCATGAATAATATCTGAAGAAAGTGAAACTATTATTCAATACAATATCAATACGAGAGGCTGTCCAAAAAGTTTGGGCAGCCTCTTGTATTATAAAATCTTATTGCTTTATTAGCTCCACATTAGTAGGAACTCTGAAATCTGTTGCCTGGTTCATATTGGGATCACGGGAAGATATATATCCTGTTAATTTTAAATCCCAATGTAATTTTTCAATTCCATTAATGTTTGAATATGTTAATATTACTTTACAGCTCATTTTAGGGCGCTCAGGATCATAAAAAAACAAAGTAACTTTATTTGGATTTCCTTCCCATAGTCTTGCACCTGTAATACCTGAC
>DJTE01000018.1:183120-203518 GCA_002439165.1 Chryseobacterium indologenes | reverse complement strand
TTCGACCCCCGTCTTCCGCTCAAAGAAAATCATGCTGCTCAGTATGATTTTTTTAGTTCAGTGCCGACTTAGCTCAGCGGTAGAGTGCTTCCTTGGTAAGGAAGAGGTCACGGGTTCAAGTCCCGTAGTTGGCTCACCATCATCCCGGATACTTCCGGGATTTTTTTTGCCCAAAAACCAGATATGAAGTATCAGGGATCAGGCGCAAAAGTTGGACTAAGCAAAAAGTTTGGTTAATCTGAAGAGGAAAACTGTGGACCAGATTTAAAAGTTTTATACTTTTCCCGGATATTGTAAAAACCTTATAGGTTTAATAATGCGAATGTTGATAAACCTATAAGGTTTAGGGGGCAAAGGATAGAATCAGCTTCGCGTTTATCTTTTTAATTACAAAATAATTTCAAACATGATTCATTGAGTTTTATCAACAGAAAATATAATAATCAAGCATATAAAAAATTCCTGAATAAAATTTAAACAGACTCTAAACTTGGCAAAGTAATACAATAGACCTTTGTATTTCAAAAATAAGCGGAGCTGCTTTGTTGAACTTAAAAACGGTTTACTTTTCATCTTTGTTTAGCTTAACGGTTAATAAAAAATGGTTAAATTCGTGTAAAATAAATATTGATGAATATCCTTTTACTGGAAGACGATCTTATCCTTTCCGCAGAGCTCTGCAGATTTTTGGAATCCAATCATTTTACCTGTGATAAAATATACGACGGTGAAACTTTTCTCCGCCAGATCAAGAACAATACCTACGATCTGTATCTGCTCGATATCAATGTCCCTAAAATAAACGGACTTGATGTCTGTCAGACAATCCGTTCCTTTGATAAGAATACCCCTATCATCATTATTTCGGCTTACGGAGATATTTCCGATAAAAAAGACGCCTTTACCCGTCTGGCGGATGATTATCTCGTAAAGCCCTTCCAGTTTGAAGAACTTTTGCTGAGAATGAACTCGTTATTGAGAAGAAAAGCACCGTCAGACAGCACGGATCAGGATATTATCAGGGTGGACGATCTGATCATTAATAAAACCGAACAGAAGGTCTACCGTGCAGGAAACGAGATTGCCCTTACCCTGAAAGAATTTCAGCTGCTCGTTTATCTGGCCGAAGCACAGGGAAGAACCGTTTCCAAACAGCAGATCACGGAACACGTATGGGAACATAACTTCAATACCAATACCAATACCGTGGAAGTATATATCAATTTTTTAAGAAAAAAGATAGATAAGGATTTTAAAATTAAACTTATTCATACCCGGTCAGGATTCGGATATTATTTAAGCCCGTTATAATAAGGAAATGTCTTTAAAAAGAAGGATAGCATTAACACTCAGCATCGCTTTTTCCCTGCTTTTTGCAATGGTAATGGCGGTAATTTACCTGTCCTTTAATGATTTCAGAAGAGACGAATTCAAAGAAAGATTCCGGCAGCGTCTGGAATTTACCACGCATTTTATTTCAAAGTCTAAAGATTTTGAAGAAGAAGCACCCGTTTTTTTTAACGAAAATTCAGATAATATTCTTCTGAACGAAACCATTTTAATTTTCAACAGCCAGAAAGAACTTATTTACAGTACCATCAAAGACAGGAATGTCACCTGGGACAATGCCCTGCTTAAAGAACTGGATGAAAAGAAAATCATCTATACCGAGAAAACAGTTCCCGAAGTGTATGCAGCCCTGAGAAATATCAATGGTGAAAATTATTATATCCTTACCAGTGCCTTTGATACCAACGGAAAATCGAAGCTCGCATTCCTGAAATATCTTTTGATTGCAGCTTATGTCATGAGCACGCTTCTGATCGGTTTTCTGAGTTATTACTTTATGGGGAAATTTTTGAGGCCTCTGGAGGATCTCAACCAGGAAATATCGGAAGTAACGGCCCATAAGCTGACTACGAAGATCCCTGTCAGGCAGTCTGATGATGAGATCAACGTACTGGCAAAATCATTCAATACCATGATCGGAAGACTGGACGATGTATTTCAGTCCCAGAAAGACTTTACAGCCAGTGCATCACACGAGATCCGTACTCCCATCACAAGAATGGCTTTCCAGCTGGAAAATCTGATCAAGTTTGAAGAGCATTCCCCGGAGACTTTATCCGCACTGAAACAGATCCAACGCGATATTTATCAGCTGTCCGACCTCACCAACTCTTTACTGCTGCTGACTAAATTTGATAAAGAGAATATCCAGAGCATCTATGAAGAGGTAAGAATCGATGAAGTCATCTTTGAAGCCTTTGAGGCCGTGGAGAAAAGCTATCCAACTCTGAAAATGGACTTCCTGATCTCTGAAGATACTTCGGAAAACGGCCTTCTTACCATCAATGGAATCCAGTCATTACTCGTTATTGTCTTTATCAATCTGTTTAAAAATGCCGCGGTATATTCCGATGATGCAGAAATGGATGTCCTGATCACAGAAACCAATGAACAGCTTGCAGTAGATGTTATTTCTCACGGAAATACCATTCCGGAAGAGGAGCAGTTCAGACTTTTCGAAGCCTTTATGAGAGGGAACAATTCACAGAATATTTCAGGCTCAGGCCTGGGACTCCGTATTGTTAAAAGAATTCTCGAATACCACGGAGCACAAATCCTATACTCTTCTCCTGCCCAAAACCTCAATAAGTTCAGTGTGATTTTCAGGAAATAAACCGAACCTGAATGATATACCTTTATTTTATCCGTTTTCCTGTCTGATATATGCCGCAAAAATCATATGGACAAAGATTTTTGTTAAACCGGCGATTGATTTTATATAAATTCAATGACCCGGGATAAAAAATAATACGATGTGACGGGCTGAAACAGCAGTATTCAACGGAAATTTAATTTTTTTTTAAGGCATCTTTAAGTTCGTTTTAATCGTATAGAAGCAATTTTGTTACCTAAAAGAAAAAGAATGAACAAGATTGCCGGACTGCTCATTGCCATTTCCTCATTCATGGCAGGGCAGCAACGGGAGCTGTCACTTCTGGAATGTGAAGAGGCATTTCAGAAGAACAACCTTCAGCTTCTCGCAGAACAGTACAACATCAACATGGCTGATGCAGATATTCTGCAGGCAAAGATCTGGGAACTTCCCCAGCTCAGCGGCCAGATCAACGCATATAATCCTGAAGGGAAAAAGGCATTCGACTTAGGTCATGCAAAAGGAGCCCAGGTTACCCAGCTCATCTATATGGGTGGGAAAAAGAAAAATGAAATAGCTTTTGCAAAATCAAATAAAGAACTGGCCCGGCTCCAGTTTTCCCAATTGCTTGTAGATTTAAGGGCTCAGTTGCGTACCGCTTATTTCAATCTCTACTACGAAAAACTTAAACTGGACAATACCAATAAGCAATTAGGGTATATGAATGACCTTTTGAGCGCCTACCGCGTACAGTCTGCAAAAGGTAATGTTTCCCTTAAAGACGAAGTAAGATTACAGAGCCTTGTGATTCAGCTGAACAACGATAAGCTGGGAATCAATAAAAACATCCTTGAATTTGAACAGAATCTGAAAGTACTGACAGGTATTACCGACGATATTGAACCTCAGATTTCCGATGCGGAAGCAAAAGATATTCTGGCCGCCCAGCCTTTTGGAGATGATGAAGAACTTAAAAAAAAGGCCCTGGAGAATAATGCAGACTATCAGTATTATTTAAAATTAATAGAAAACAGTAAACTGTACGCCCAATGGCAGAAATCGATGAATGTTCCGGATCTGAATGTGGGAGCCGGATGGGATCAGAATGGAGGAACATTTAAAAATGAAGTGAATCTGATGGTGGCTATTCCGCTGCCTTTATGGAAATCCAATCAGGGAAATGTTGAAAAAGCGAATTATGCTATTCAGCAGAATCAGAAAAATGCAGATTATCAGAAACTGAACCTCGAAACAAAAGTCCGGGCAGCCTATAAAACCTGGAAAACCCAATACGATCAGCTGGCAGAGATCAAAACAACGGATCTTAATAATATGGACCTGGTGTATGACGGGATGATGAAAAATTTCAGAAAAGGAAATGTGAACCTTATTGAATTTACAGATTTTATGGACAGCTACCGGGAGGCGGCACTTCAGATCTACGATATGAAAAATGAGATCATCCAGTCGGCGGAGCAGCTCAATCAATTAATACAAACGAAAATCTTCTATTAATCATGAAAAAATATATTATCCCTGTACTGATCGCTTCAGCCTTATTATCCTGCGGGAAAAAAGAAGAAGCGAAGCCACAGGCCAAAAAAGGTTTTGAACTGAGCAATACCATGCTGAGTTCCATCTCTCTCGCAAAAGTGGAAAAGAGAAATATAGAAGATCAGTATAATTTCTATGGAAAAATCTCTGCTGACAAAAACAGTTATATTGATGTTTATCCCCTGGTAGGAGGAAATGTCTTAAGTGTGAATGCGGAATTGGGCGATTACGTAAAAAAAGGACAGGTCCTGGCTACGATCAGAAGTACGGAACTGGCAGAAGTACAGAAAGATGTAAGCGATGCAAAGACAGATCTGGTCGTTGCACAGAATAATCTCCGGGTAGCTAAGGAAATGTTTGAAGGAAAACTCACCACAGAAAGAGAGGTGCTCGAAGCCAGAAGTGTTCTGCAGAAAGCACAGGACCAACTGCAGAGAGCTACTGCGGTAAGTACGGTATACAACGTGAAAAAAGGAAATATTTACAGTGTAGTAGCCCCGATCAGCGGATATATTGTACAGAAAAATATCAATAAAGATATGCAGCTGAGAAGCGACAGGAGTGAGAATATCTTTGACGTTGCCAATACCACCAATGTATGGGCCATCATGAATGTAAATGAATCCGATATAGACAAGATCAGTCTCGGAATGAAGGCCCAGGTGTCCACCCTGTCTTACCCGGATAAAGTTTTTGACGGAAAAATTGATAAAATATTTAAGATCATTGATCCCGAAACCAATGCCATGCAGGCAAGAGTGGTTCTGGATAACGCCGGCGGATTACTGATCCCGGAAAGCAAGGCAACCATAAAAGTTTCGAGTTCTGAAGACGTTACAGCACTCACCGTTCCTTCAAAAGCCGTGATCTTTGATGACAACAGAAGCTTTGTAGTAGTTTTTAAATCCAGAACGGATATTAAGGTGAAGGAAATAAAAATACTGAAGCAGGTAGGGGAGGTTACCTACGTGGGAGGAGGGCTTTCCGAAGGAGAAGAAGTGATCACCAATAACCAGCTACTGATTTACCGTTCCCTGAACAGCTGATTTTTTAAACACTGTTTTAAAATTCTTTCAACGGCTTTTTTAGGTCATCAATGTAATCCATCATGAATAAATTTATTAAAAATATAATTGCTTTCTCCTTAAAGAACAAAGCATTTACCTTTATCTGGGTGGCTATTTTGGCTATATCAGGATTTATCAGTTTCAAAAATATGCCCATTGAAGCTTTTCCTGATGTTACCAATACCCAGATTGTCATCATAACCCAATGGAATGGACGGAGTGCCGAAGAAGTCGAACGTTTCGTCACCACTCCCATCGAATTGGCCATGAGCCCGGTTCAGAAGAAAACAAGCGTAAGAAGTACCACCATGTTTGGGCTTTCCATCGTTAAAATTCTGTTTGACGACGGGGTGGATGATACTTTTGCCAGAAATCAGGTCAACAACCAGTTAAGAACCATTAGCCTTCCTGATGAGGTAGATCCTGAAGTTCAGCCACCCTACGGGCCAACCGGTGAAATTTTCAGATATACCCTGGAAAGTAAAACCAAAGATTCCAGAGAGCTGCTTACCCTTCAGAACTGGGTCATCGACCGTGCGTTAAGAGGAGTTCCCGGAGTGGCAGACATCAACGTTTTCGGAGGACAGGATAAAGTTTTTGAATTAAGCATCGACCCGCGGGCACTCGATAAATACAACCTCACCCCTCTCCAGGTATATGATGCCGTTACCAAAAGCAACCTGAATGTGGGGGGAGATGTTATAGAAAAGAACGGGCAGGCTTATGTGGTAAGAGGAATCGGTCTGGTAAAATCCATATCCGATATCGGAAATATCACCATACACAACGACAGCGGTAACCCGGTTCTGGTAAAGAATGTAGCGGATGTTCATGAAAGTTCTATGCCAAGAGTAGGGCAGGCAGCTCTGAACAATCATGACGATACCGTGGAAGGAATCGTGGTGATGAGAAAAGGGGAAAACCCGAGAGAAGTTCTGGTAGGCGTAAAAGCGAAAATTAAAGAACTCAACGAAAAGATCCTTCCGAAAGACGTAAAAATGGTTACCTTCTACGACAGGGATAACCTGATGGATTTTACCACCCATACCGTAATGCACAACCTGATCGAAGGGATTGTGCTGGTAACGGTAATCGTTCTGATCTTTATGGCCGACTGGAGAACAACCCTGATCGTTTCCATTATCATTCCCCTGTCCCTGTTGTTTGCCTTTTTATGCTTAAAACTGGCAGGAATGAGTGCCAACCTTCTTTCCCTGGGAGCCGTGGATTTCGGGATTATTATAGACGGTGCCGTCGTCATGGTAGAAGGACTCTTTGTAATGCTCGACCATAAAGCACATAAATACGGAACCGAAAAATTCAACAAACTCGCAAAAGGAGGCTGGATCAAACAGACGGGAACCGGTCTTGGAAAGGCCATTTTCTTCTCAAAGCTGATCATCATTACCTCTCTGATTCCTATTTTCTCATTCCAGAAAGTAGAAGGGAAGATGTTTTCGCCTTTAGCCTTTACTTTAGGTTTTGCCCTGATGGGAGCATTAATATTCACCCTGACCCTGGTTCCGGTTCTTTCCCATATTTTATTGAATAAAAATGTAAAAGAAAAGAATAACCCGTTTGTGAATTTCTGGGACCGGATTGTTTTAAAAGGTTTCAACTATACTTTTAAACATAAAAAGATGAGCCTTATCGTGGCCATTGCATTTCTTGGAGTCACATTATTCTCCGGAAAATTTTTAGGAACAGAATTCCTGCCGCAGCTGAATGAAGGTTCGCTATGGATCACTGCGGAAATGCCCATGAGCTCATCATTGAAGGAATCACTGAAAACAGCAGACCTTCTCAAAAAAGATATTATGAGTGTACCGGAAGTTACAGATGTTCTGGCACAGACTGGGCGAAGCAACGACGGAACAGATCCGAATGGATTCGGATTTGTACAGTTTGCCGTCAACCTCAAACCTAAAGAAGAATGGAAACGCAACATCAGCTATGAAGAACTGATCGATGAGATCGATAAAAAACTCAGAAATTACCAGGGAATTACCTTCAATTATTCACAGCCGATCTCCGATAACGTAGCGGAAGCCGTAGCCGGATTCAAAGCGGAAAACGGAATCAAGATATACGGAGATAATCTGGAAACCCTGGATAAGCTGGCAGAAGAAGTGCTGGCACAGATCAAAAATGTAGAAGGGGTAAAAGATCCCGGGATTATTAAAAATATCGGACAGCCGGAAGTGAGCGTTGTTCTGGACAGAGATAAAATGGCAGCTTACGGAGTGATGCCCGCAGATGCACAGGCAGTGCTGGAAATGGCCTTCGGAGGAAAAACCGCTTCGGAAATGTTCGACGGCGAAAGAAAATTTCCGATCCGTCTCCGTTATTCCCAGGAATACAGAAAAGATGAAAATGATATTGCTTCCCTGATGGTGCCTACGCAGGACGGAGCGAAGATTCCGTTAAAAGAGATCAGCAATATTGTGAAAGATAACGGGGCCGCCTTTATTTACAGGGATGATATCAAAAGATATATTGGGGTGAAATTCTCGATCCGAGACCGCGATTTGGGAAGTACCATTGCCGATGCCCAGAAAAAAGTAGCGAATATTGAACTTCCGGACGGGTATTCCATCGGATGGACAGGGCAGTTTGAAAACCAGCAGAGAGCCTCTCACAGGCTTGCCCAGGTAGTACCCGTAAGCATTCTGATGATCTTCTTTTTACTGTTTATCCTGTTTGGAAACATGAAAGATTCTCTTCTGGTGCTGGCGAATGTGCCTTTTGCCCTGATCGGTGGGATTATTGCCCTCCATGTTACAGGAATGAATTTTGGAATTTCTGCGGGAGTCGGGATGATTGCGCTTTTGGGAATCTGTATCCAGAACGGGGTAATCCTGATCACAGAATTCCATCAGAATGTGAAAAACGGTCTCACCATAGACGATGCTATTCTAAGTGGTGTAAAATCCAGAACCAGACCTGTGATTATGACAGCGCTTATGGCATCTATCGGCCTGATGCCGGCTGCCTTGTCTACCGGTATCGGGTCAGAATCCCAGAAACCTCTGGCTATTGTCATTATCGGAGGACTTATTACGGCAACGGTTCTTACGTTACTCATCTTTCCGATCATTTTCTGGATCTTCAACAGGACGAAAAAGTCCCAGCAGATCTAGTTTCTTTCATTTATATTATATTTAATTGGGCCTGAAATATTCTGTATTTCAGGCTTTTTCATAAAAGGTTTCACAAAGTTTTTCTCAATCCGGAAATTTATGTAAATTTGCAGTCTCAATACATTGAAATATAAGGTTTGTACTTCATTGGATTTGAATATTGAAACTTTTTTTTATTAAAAAGGTTTTGGTATTTAAAAATTCATTATATTTGCACACCGAAAATTTGAAAAACAATAAATAAATAATTTTAAATCATGGCAAAGGAAACGTTTAATCGTAACAAACCACACTTGAACATTGGTACTATTGGTCACGTTGACCATGGTAAAACTACACTTACTGCTGCTATCAGTAGTGTATTAGCTAACAAAGGTCTTGCTGAGAAAAAAGACTTCTCTGCAATTGACTCTGCTCCAGAAGAAAAAGAAAGAGGTATCACTATTAATACAGCTCACATCGAGTACGAAACTGAAAACAGACACTATGCTCACGTTGACTGTCCAGGTCACGCCGACTATGTAAAGAACATGGTAACTGGTGCTGCTCAGATGGATGGAGCAATCTTAGTATGTGCTGCAACTGATGGACCAATGCCTCAAACTAGAGAGCACATCCTTCTTTGCCGTCAGGTAAACGTACCAAGAATCGTTGTTTTCATGAACAAGGTTGACATGGTGGATGATGCTGAGCTTTTAGAGCTTGTTGAATTAGAACTTAGAGATTTATTATCTACTTACGAATATGACGGAGATAACTCTCCAGTAATCCAGGGATCTGCTCTTGGTGCTCTTAACGGAGACGAGAAGTGGGTGAAAACTGTTGAAGAATTAATGGAAGCAGTTGATACTTGGATCGAGCAGCCTGTAAGAGATCAGGATAAGCCATTCTTGATGCCAATCGAAGACGTATTCTCTATTACAGGTAGAGGTACTGTTGCAACTGGTAGAATCGAGGCTGGTGTTATCAACACTGGTGATCCGGTTGATATCGTTGGTATGGGTGATGAAAAATTAACTTCTACAATTACAGGGGTTGAGATGTTCAGAAAAATCCTAGACAGAGGTGAAGCTGGTGATAACGTAGGTCTATTGTTGAGAGGTATTGAAAAAACTGACATCAAGAGAGGTATGGTTATCGCTAAGAAAGATTCTGTTAAACCACACAAAAAATTCAAAGCTGAGGTTTATATCCTTTCTAAAGAAGAAGGTGGACGTCACACTCCATTCCACAACAAATACCGTCCTCAGTTCTACGTAAGAACTACTGACGTTACAGGTGAGATCTTCTTACCAGAAGGTGTAGAAATGGTAATGCCTGGTGATAACTTAACAATCACTGTAGAATTGCTTCAGCCAATCGCTCTTAACGAGGGTCTTAGATTCGCGATCAGAGAAGGAGGTAGAACAGTTGGTGCAGGTCAGGTTACTGAAATCATCGAGTAATTATCTTAAAAATATAAAAAGCTTCCGTAAGGAACTTCTTTACGGAGCTTTTTAATCTACGGGCATCGTCCAATGGTAGGATACCGGTCTCCAAAACCGTTGATCTGGGTTCGAATCCTAGTGCCCGTGCAAATATAAATTATGAGTTCATTTGTCGATTTTTTAAAAGGTTCTTATAACGAATTCAGACATAAAGTTGAATGGCCAAAGTGGGCTGACCTTCAGTCTTCTACAATCGTAGTGACTATTGCGACTGTAATCCTGGCATTATTTACCTTTGGAGTTGATGAATTGTTTTCTAAAGCAATCAGCAACATAATTGGAATGCTAATTAACGTGTTCAACTAAAACAAAAGTATTTTCCCATAATGAGCGAATTGAAATGGTATGTGCTGAAAGCAATCAGCGGACAGGAAAATAAAGTGAAAAACTATATTGAGACGGAAATCAAACGTTTAGGGTTTGAACAGTACGTTACTCAGGTGGTTATTCCTATGGAAAAGGTTATTCAGATCAGGAACGGTAAAAAGGTTCCTAAAGAAAGACCTTACTATCCTGGTTACCTGATGATCGAAGCTGATCTGATGGGAGAAATTCCTCACGTTATCAAAAATATTCCCGGTGTAATTTCTTTCTTAAGCTTAACAAAAGGAGGAGATCCTGTTCCGATGAGAAAATCTGAAGTGAACAGAATGCTTGGAAGAATGGATGAACTTTCAGAATTTGCAAGCGACGTTGAGATTCCATATGTAGTAGGAGAGAACGTTAAAGTAATTGACGGGCCTTTCAACGGATTCAACGGTACAGTTGAAAAAATCCTTGAAGACAAAAAGAAAATTGAAGTTTCTGTATTGATCTTCGGTAGAAAGACTCCAATGGAACTGAGCTATATGCAAGTTGAAAAAGTATAATACAACTTACAATAAAATATAAAAGACTGCTGAACAAGCGGTCTTTTTTTATACCTTTTTCTTCGCTTTTTTATATCACCCTTCATTACATTTTTATTTTCATAATATATCAAAAAAGACAGTCTTTTTACCTGGTACGGTCTCTCTGATTTCAATTTCCTTAATATCTGCTTCATTTGAATTGAGCGCTTTCCAATATTACTCCTGATTCATTATCAATCTGCACGAATACTCTTTTTGTTGTTGATGATTTGTTATTTATTTGTGTTATTTTTGATTTTCATTTAATGTTTTTGAATTAAGTTAATTGTTTTATTCATAATAAATAATTATTTTTTGATTATTATTCATGTGGCATGCTTCTTGTAGGTTATTGCCCAACTAATCCATACAATTTTACATGTCCACAATTGAATACTATGCTTTGCAGGAGTAGGGTCTTTCCTATATCTGTAAATCAATTGGGAATACTGAATACAGAACTTAAGATTAGGTAACCTATAAACACACATTTCCAATGACGAAAATTATTTCGATGGCGCTTGTCGTAAGTGCTGTGCTTATGAACGCTCAGGTTGGCATAAATACGGCAAAACCTGAAAAAGAACTTACTGTAAACGGAACAATGAAAACTTCAGGAATGGTTTTCAAAAAACCTATGGAAAAGCTCGGAGCAGATGAAAACTATACCTTCATTATTAAATCTCCGGCACCTGAAAATAAAATTACTGCCTATAACGATAGCTTTGTTCCGAACTCCCCGGCTCCCATCAATCTTATCCAGTTTAAGATTGCCTGCGACCCGTCAGATAAAGACTGGGTAAACCAGTTTGATACCAGAATAAACGCTCAGAAATTTTTTGTAGTGATTTCCTCATTTGGCTTTACCCAGCCTGTGAGATCTTCTACCGACTGGGTAACACCTGTCCCGCAGATCTATGCTTATCCCACAGCAGGAACATGGAAGCTTAAGGCAGATTATCAGGGATTTTCCCCGGCTTCTACATTGCCTACGGGGGAATGGACGCTTAACCTGCTGGTTTTCGACCGGTCTTATGCAAAAGATGTAAACTCTACTCAGGATCTTAAGGCTTCATCTACGGGAGCTGCCGTTGCTCCCTTAATTCAATAAAAATAAACACATGAAAAAAATTACCCTGCTATTAGGTATGGCTTTGATTTCATCAGCAATAAAAGCCCAGATGGGAATCAATACAGCCAATCCTAAAGGAACACTGGAAGTAGAAGGAGAAACTCTGGTGGAATCTTATCTGGTAGATACGGAAAATGCTCCGGCCAGAGGAAATTACCTGCTTCTTACCCGTTCCAAGGACAGTTCGCCGGTTGGAAAAGTAAAGATGCTCGACATTTCTCTCCGTAATGTGGCACCCGTGAATATGTACACGGTCGTTCTGAAGAATGTAAAACAGGATGAAGTAGTAAGCCTCAATACAGGCCTGGATGCAGATAAATATGTTCTTGCCATTACAGGAGCTGTTTTTACCGATGCGGTATCTGCTGCCAATACCGGTACCAGTCCGAAATCTTATGGTGCCTATTCTACCGAAGTAACCAAACTCTCAAGAGACGGTAAAAATTACCATGCCGTGAATTTAAGTTTTAAAGGAGCAGGAACTGTCTCTTCTCAAAACGGAACATGGACATTCACGCTGAATGTTTTCGAAAAATCACTGGTTAAAGACTGGGGAACCTTCAATGGTTCAGTTTCCGCATCTGCCTCGCCGGCATATTCAGGAGTTTCTGCTAATACCCCGCTGGGGCTTCAATAAAAAAATATGAGAAAAAAAATTTATATCACTATAATAATGACTCTGGGATTATTGCTGAATGCCCAGACAGGTAAAGTAGGAATCAAGACGGATCAGCCTGCGGAGACCCTTGATGTGAACGGTAAAACATATACCAATTCTTTATATCTGAGAAATCCCGGAGAGCCTACCATGACAGGAGGAAGCTTTTTGGCAACTTCCGAAAACGGGCTCCAGTTATACGATCCCACATTGGAAAGCAGCGGATTATTCAATTATATTAAACTAACGCTTACAGGAGTTTCCGGAAACGGAATTACGGATTATGATACTAAAATAGATGCCAATAACTTTCTGGTTGTGCTTCACAACTATTCTTTCAAACTGAATGACAATTCTACCAATGTGATGCTGGATTATGGAAATAACGGTATTAACGATAATATGCAGGGGTCTCCGGATGTTGGAGCTTTCAAAAAAAACGGGACATGGCATATCAAAGCGAGATTTACAGACAGCAGGATTATAGCCACGAATACCAATCCACCTTCCGGAACATATGATAATTTTACGGTAGATCTTTATCTGATGGCCTATAAAAGATTAATTACAAAGCAAAATATCAGTGATGTAAATGCTGATCTGAGAGGAACTGACGGTTCTGTCCAGACGCTTGATAAGCCTTCAGGATTTTAAAAAAGAAATATATTTTGAAAATTATACGAAAACAGGAGCCTGAACTTCATTAAAAAGTGAATACAGAAACAAAATAAAAAAGAAAAAGAGTACTGAAAAGTGCTCTTTTTTTGTTTGTGAGAAAATAAGCACAATCAACAGAATAGCTGAAGTTCCGTGAATTTGAAAGCAGATTAAATTTTCTTAAAATATGTCTTTAATTAGAGAAATATTATTTACATTTATATAGGGAAACCAAAAACTAAACCTAAAAACAAAAAATTAATAACATGAAGAAAATTTTTCTTTTGACATTCTTGTCATGCATGGCTTTTAATAAAGCCCAGAATTGGTCACTAACAGGTAATTCAGGTACAGACCCTGCAACCAACTTTATCGGAACAACAGACAATAAAGATCTGGTCTTTAAAACCAATAATGCCGAACGGTTTAAAATTGCCGACGGGCGGATGTTTTTCAATATCAATACAGTAGATGGAGACGGGATTGATATTATTGACAACACCCCAAATAAAAATAGCGGAACAGATGTGGTGTGGATTAAAAGTGTCCACAGCCAGCCTAATGATGTAGGACTGTTAACCATATCTACGGCCAACTGGCAGTATCCTATATTTTCAGCAAGAGAAAACGGAAAGATCCTGATGGGACTTAACGCGTACAATTCTTCCCTGGCTTCCTGTTCCGATTGTAATAATTACAGACTGTTTGTAAAAGACGGAATCAAAACAGAAAAAGTTAAAGTTGAAATTGCCAGTGCCAATGGCTGGGCAGATTATGTATTCAGTGACAGTTATAAACTGCTGCCTTTACACGAAGTGAAGAAATTTATCACTTTGAATAAACACCTTCCCGAGGTTCCTTCTGCCGATGAAGTGGTAAAAAACGGAGTTGAATTAAAGGAAATGAATGTTCTTTTACTGAAAAAAATAGAAGAACTTACATTGCATCTGATTGATTTGAATGAAAAGCTTGAAAAGCAGGACAAAAAAATAGAGGAATTAGAAAAACATAAATTATGAAAAAATTTCTCTTTTTCTTAATTCTGTGCAATGTATTCGCTACCTTCAGATCACAACAGACCGAGGCACAGGCAAGAGCCTGTATCATAGATGTAAGCGGGAAAAAACTTCCCGCTGAATTGCAGAAAAACAGCACAAATTGTGGTAATACCTCACCCTACGCCTATCATTATCATGATAATCCAAAGTATATTCCACAGGTAACCGATGATGTGATCTATGTGAAACTGAATTTTATCTTTCCTACCAAACCGGACGGAACAGGTAACTTTGAACAGAATAACCCGGAACATACTGCATTTCTTAACAGCTTTGTTGATATGATCAATTACCGGCTTGCCAATCTGGGAAGCCCGGACAACACCTGTGAAAATTCTTCCCAGCAGATCTCTGATACGAAAATAAGAGTAATTGTGAACAAAATCTGGAAGGTAGATCCTGCATGGGATTTTCTTGTAACAGGTTTTAATCCGGCCAATAATAACCCTTACGACAATAATAGTATTTTAATACCCGGAAGTACCTATTACTATTCTTATTATGATAATGATCCAACTATTCCTCCGGGAATTAATATTACATTTCCCAATAACGGACAGATCTATACTGAATATCAGAATGGAAATTTCAGCCAGACACCTCTAGGCTGGGCTGCTTCTGAGTTCCCGTTTACCTATCAGTTTGATGCCAAATCCAGACAGCTGTGGCCGGATATTTATAACGGGTTTCTTCACAGGAAACAATTTGCCGTAGGTAACCCGGCTTTGGGCAGCCCTACCTGGGAAACTGTAAAGCAGTGGTACTATTCTGATATGGGAGCCAGAGCAATGGTTCATGAATTGGGACATAACCTGGGACTGTATCACCACGACTGCGGGGCAAACCTGATGAGTTATTCGGCAGGAAATCATAATTATCTGAGTATTGAAGATGTTTCAATGATGTTTCAGACAGCTTCGGTAACCAGTGTGAGACAGTATTTTACAGAGAACTCATTTAAAAATACCTATTTAAATGTAAATTCTGATGAGCTGTGGGACATCAATTTCAGGAATTATTCAAACGTGAAAATTGACAATAATTCAAGTTTAAAGCTAACCTGCAAGCTGATCATGGCTCCTCAGAGCAGGGTAGTTGTTAAAAGCGGAAGCAACCTGGTCATTGAAGGTGCTGATGTAAGGTCGGCCAACGATTCTTCCTGGAATGGAATAAAAGTAGAAGGAACCGGCTACTGTTTAATTTTGCCGGATACAAAAATAGACAACGGATATTTTTACGTTTATGCCGATGATACCCCTTTGCCGGTGACTAAAAATGTGGCGGATACACAGGTTATCAAACCGGAAGCCAAACTGAAAGGAGAAGTAAAACCGGCTGCTTCGGATTTATTTAAAATTTATCCTAATCCTACGGGGGATTTTATTAATATCCGCACCAACGAAGAAATAATTTCTGTTTCAGTCTATAATGCTTCCGGAAACAGGATCATAAATCATGCAGGCTCAACGAACAGAATAGATGTACAGGCTGTTCCGTCCGGAATGTACCTGTTGGAGATCAGAACAAAAAATAAAGTGATCACCGAAAAATTCATTAAAAAATAATTATCAGACAAAATCGACGGTTAAAAATTACCGCCCAGAAATGGGGGGTAATTTTTTTTTGAATACATATTAGACTTTTATTCATGTATTTAGCAAATTAATATTTGCTATTTCAAAAATATTTTATAATTTTGCAGTCCGAAAAGTAGGATTATCTAATGTGAGAATGGATAACCTGCTGAATAATAAATGCTTCCAAACTCATTAATTATTCAAACTAAAAAAAAATTAAAATGGCTAAGAAAGTCTTTAAAATGGTAAAGCTTCAGGTGAAAGGTGGCGCAGCTAACCCTTCTCCACCAGTAGGTCCGGCTTTGGGTTCTGCAGGTGTGAACATCATGGAGTTTTGTAAGCAATTTAACGGAAGAACCCAAGACAAGCCAGGGCAAGTTTTACCTGTAGTAATTACAGTATACGAAGACAAATCTTTTGAATTCGTTATCAAAACTCCACCTGCAGCAATTCAGTTGATGGATGCGGCTAAGATCAAAGGAGGTTCCGGTGAACCAAACAGAAACAAAGTAGGTTCTGTATCTTGGGATCAGGTTAAGAAAATCGCTGAAGATAAAATGGCAGACCTTAACTGCTTTACACTGGATTCAGCTCTTTCTATGGTTGCAGGTACTGCTAGATCTATGGGATTGAGAGTAACAGGAACTAAACCAACTAACGCTTAAAACTTAAAGAAATGGCAAAATTAACTAAAAAGCAAAAGGAAGCTTTAAGCAAAGTAGAAAAAGGAAGAATCTATAACCTTGAAGAAGGTTCAGCTCTTGTAAAAGAAGTGAACACTGCAAAGTTTGATGCTTCAGTAGATATCGCTGTAAGATTAGGGGTAGATCCAAGAAAAGCAAACCAAATGGTAAGAGGTGTTGTATCTCTTCCTCACGGAACCGGTAAAGATGTTAAAGTGTTAGCTTTAGTAACTCCGGATAAAGAAGCAGAAGCTAAAGAAGCTGGTGCTGACTATGTGGGTCTTGATGAATACCTTCAGAAAATCAAAGACGGTTGGACAGATGTTGACGTTATCGTTACAATGCCTGCTGTTATGGGTAAATTAGGACCATTAGGTAGAGTATTAGGACCAAGAGGTTTAATGCCAAACCCTAAATCAGGAACTGTAACGATGGAAATCGGTAAAGCAGTAACTGAAGTAAAAGCGGGTAAAATCGATTTCAAAGTAGACAAGTATGGAATCATCCATGCCGGTATCGGAAAAGTATCTTTCGATGCTGCTAAGATCAAAGAAAATGCTCAGGAACTTATCCAGACATTGATCAAAATGAAGCCGACTGCTGCTAAAGGAACTTATGTGAAAAGTATCTACCTGTCTTCTACAATGAGCCCGGGTATTGCAATCGATACTAAATCTGTTAACTAATATTTAATCCTAAGACAATGACAAAAGACCAAAAAGTTGTAGCAATACAAGAGATCAAAGATTTGCTTCAGGATGCAAAAGTAGTATACGTAGCAGATTTAGAAGGTTTGAACGCTGCTAAATCTTCTGACTTCAGAAGACAGGCTTTCAAGCAGAATATCAAAGTAAAAGTAGTTAAAAATACACTTTTACAAAAAGCAATGGAGCAAATTGAAGGAGTAGATTACTCTGAAATGTTCCAGTCTTTCAAAGGAAACTCAGCATTGATGATTTCCGAGACTGCAAACGCTCCTGCAAAATTAATCCAGGGATTCAGAAAGAAAGAAGAGAAGCCGGCTCTTAAGTCTGCTTTTGTTCAGGAAACTTTCTATGTTGGTGACAATAACCTTGACATGTTGGCTAACATCAAGTCCAGAGAAGAAATGATCGGTGAAATCATCGGATTACTTCAGTCTCCAATCCAGAGAGTTGTTTCTGCTCTTCAGAACAAACCTGAAACAGTAGAAGCTAAAGCTGAAGAAGCTGCTCCTGCGGTAGAAGAAACTCCTGCTCCTGAAGCTCCTGAAGCTCCTGCTGCAGAAAGCACTGACGAAACGCCGGCTGCTGAATAATTACACTCAAAAAATTAAATAAATAATCAACAAAAACATTACAACAATGTCAGATTTAAAAAATTTAGCTGAAACGCTAGTAAACCTAACTGTAAAAGACGTAAACGAATTAGCTGCTATCCTTAAGGATGAGTACGGAATTGAGCCAGCTGCTGCTGCTGTAGTTGTTGCTGCAGGTGGTGCAGGTGATGCTGCTGAAGAAAAGACTGAATTCGATGTAATTCTTAAGTCTGCTGGTGCTTCTAAATTAGCAATCGTTAAATTGGTAAAAGATTTAACTGGTGCTGGTCTTAAAGAAGCTAAAGATATCGTAGACGGTGCTCCTGCTCCAATCAAAACTGGTATCTCTAAAGATGAGGCAGAAGCTCTTAAGAAGCAACTTGAAGAAGCTGGTGCTGAAGTAGAATTGAAATAATTCATTTTACATAAAATAATAAGCCTGAGTATTCGTACTCAGGCTTTTTTGTTGGCGGGCTGCTCAATTGGATGATTACATGATACATGCTTTTAAATTACTTATATTTCTGCCAATTCTTGAAAACCCTTTATATAATTTCTTATCATCATTTATCCGTAATGCAGAACAGATTAAAACAGGATTTATAGAACTTTATCGAAAATGCATTGCTTTCATTAAAAATTGGTATTTTTGTTTCGAAAAACACAATTAGATGAAACGGAACTATTTTCCTTCCTGCCGTATTCCCGGGGCAGGCCTTAAAATTTTTATAAAAAAAATAAAGGATAAATTTACCATTTTAGACCGTGTTCTCTCCGGTCTGTCTTTGTCGTCAGGGAAGTTGTTCAAATCGACGGCTTTTTGCTGAAGCAAGATCTTCTTCTATTTTAATAAATCATAAGGGACAGGGTATTTCTTTTAATGATTATGACATAATCAGGAAGTAATCTTGTAGTGAAAAGTTTTACTTAAAGACATTATTTGTAAATAGCAATTAGTGTTGAATTCTTATATAACATTATCTGAATTATTAAAATTTTTCTTACTCAGCCTGAAAGATTGATAGTCTATTTAAAGTTGATCATTATACTGGATAATAGAAAGCGTACAGTCTCCGCAAATCTTTGATTTTTACCCTTTTGAATGCTTTTATAATCTCATACATCTTTTTCTGCCCCTTATATTTAAATTTAGGTTAAAACAGACTCATTGTACAGGTTGTTATTAATAAATAGGATTGTTCCGTCATACTCACATCCATGATCACTCTGTTGATCTGTTCATTCTTAAAAAACTGAAAACATTTTTAAAACTATAAAGACAAATGAAAAAAAATTATTTTATTACGGTTTTGGCCTTATCATTAAGTACGCCTTATTTTGCTCAGGTTGGCATAGGAACTCCGGATCCGGATCAGTCAGCTATACTGCATTTACAGTCTGGGAATAAAGGATTTTTACCGCCGAGGATTAACCTTACGTCTTCAACTCTTCAGTTGGGAGCCACACCTAATGCAGAAGCTTTGGTTATTTATAACAACGGGACAACTTTTCCCAGAGGTTTGTATTATTGGGATGGAGCAAAATGGCTGAATATGGAAGGTTATGAACCTGTAATTCCTAAGATGAACCAGTTGCTCTGTAATGATGCAAGGCTGAGTCCGCCAACATTTATAGCAGGAAGTAATTATCAGGGAGTACTTACTATACCTTATACCGGCGGTAATGGGGGCAATTATTCTTCCGGTACAGCCATTAACTCTACCGGTGTTACAGGATTAAAAGCTGCTTTAAATCCCGGAAAACTGCAGATCGGTAACGGTGAGCTTGTATATAGTGTATCGGGAATCCCCAGTGCCTCTTCTCCCAATAAGGCTGTTTTTGCCATTCCGGATGTTTTTGAAGCAACGGGATGCAGTGCTATGGTAGGTGAAGGGAATAAGTTTGCCGTTGGAGAAACCAAATCATTCAGTTATTCAGCTCCGATGAATGTATTTAGTGCTAATGGACCTGGTCTGCGTAGAATGAATGGTAAGGCTGTTAATAATGTTACTACAACCAATAGACGTTTGTTAACTAATGCAGCCGGTTTAAATTCAAATTCACCTGGTGTATTATTTATTAATGGTTTGATGATGGATTTTATGTATGACAGCAATGGTTTAATAAATCCGGTCATGCTGAATACAACCGCTAATCCTATTAATTACTCCATTACCTCATTAACGACATACGGAAGTTATTCTACCGGAATCAAAACGACAATTGCAGGGAATGCAGTCTCATTTCACGTTGATAATAATGATCAGCTGCTTTTTAATGATGACGATCAGTCAGAGTTCTGCGTATCTCAGATCATGTTTGAAAATGGAGAATGGTATCAGGTAACATGGACGGCCAACCAGATTAACAATATAGCTTATGGATATTTAACTGCACAAAGACTTAGATAATCTTTTTATACATACACAAAAAAGACTGTCTTACTTTTCAGACAGCTTTTTTGTACCTATAAAATCTCAATTTGATACTTTATAGATAATTGTATTTAAATATTGTTGAAGTATAAATTGTGGTA
>DJTE01000018.1:0-183097 GCA_002439165.1 Chryseobacterium indologenes | reverse complement strand
GTATTTAATTATTATTATCATATTCACATTATTTAACATAATTAATTATTTATTTTTTTTAAAATTACTCATTTGTGCGAAATAGTGATATTAAAATATTGTTTTTATTAAAAATTTGTTATATTTGTATTGACAAAAAACACACACTGACTTGAAAAGAAATTATCTTCTTTTCTGTAATCATATTGCATTCTGTTCGATAGGGATATTGGCAGTATTGATTATGGGAGCTCCAAATACCGAACTTGAGCCATCTTCAGAATGGTTGACCCCTTCATTTGGGTGTTCTGCTGTATCCTGGATAGCAGCAGATAAAAGTAAACAGGGAGAAGTTTCTGAAAATAATTGTTCATTCAGCCAATGGAAAGGAAAAAAGGATTCTGAAAGCACATTGAATTCTGATCAGAATCTGGAGAAATCCCTCTTTCTGGATTTCAACAATGATTTTTTAGCTTTACCCGGCAATAATATTTTTACAAAAACTCAATATTCCCGTCTTTTGGAATATTCAAAAGACTTTTTTTCTGTCACTTCATTATTGGAAGTGAGATCGGAAATGTATAGTAAAGCCTTTCTGCAATTAAAATCAGATCTACTGGTATCTGAAAAGGGCTATAAGCAATTGAAAGGTTTTGTAATAGTCGTCAAGATCCCGGATAAATTACTTTCTTGATTTTCAGGAGGTTTATATTCATTTTTCACACTCTGAAATTCAGATTTTCTGTATTGCCTTATTTCTTTCACAAGTTGGGAAAGATTCACATGCAGGATTCAAAATAAAAACACATAAAAACAACAAATATCACTAAAAATGAAAAGCAAATTATTTACGGTCGCAGCATTGTCCTTAAGTTTCTGGACATTCGCACAAGTAGGAATAAATACGGGTGATCCGAAGGCAAGTCTTGATGTTACAGGTTTTCCGGCAGTGGGAAGTAAGCTGGATGGTATTATTGCCCCCAGGCTTACCGGACTTCAATTGAGAAACAAGACCTATACAGCAGCACAGACAGGGGCAATAGTTTATGTTACGGTTGCAGATACTGCACCGGCCGGACAGACAATAAATGTTACTTCACCAGGATATTATTATTTTGATGGTGCAGAATGGTCAGGTTTAGGAACGAACTGGCATACGGAAGGTAATCATGATACAGTGACACCTTTGGCAACTTTGGGAAGTGATATTGCCAAAGGAAATTATTTAGGAACATCAGATAATCGGAACCTTGTTATTGCAACAAAGAAAAATGTAAAAGCTATTCTTGATATTGATGGTAATCTCACAGGTGGAAATGCTAATTCTGCTTCAGGTCCGTACGCTTCTTTTAGCTGGGGGTCCAACAATGTTTTTGGAAATACAACTTCTTCAAACATTGCTTTAGGAAGAGATAATAATGTTTCTGCACAGGCTGCCAACTTTCCGGGATTAGCCATTGGTGCAAAAAATACGGTGGCCAGCGGTGCTAAAGTTATAGGAAACAGCAATACCGCTACGGGATCTGGTACTTTGATATTGGGTAATGGAAACGATCTCATGAATACATCAGGAATAACCATTGGAAACCAAAACAGAAATGATGGGGGAGTAATTGTCGGTACCGGAAATACTGCCAGTTATAGTAGTATGGCTGTCGGAGCCAATTCTACGGCTACCGGAAGCGGCTATGCTTTGGCAGTTGGGTTTTCTGCACAGGCTACCGGTAATCAGTCCGTGTACGGAAATATTTCACATATTTTTTCCGGTCAGGGTGCGGTAGGAACGGCTGCTACCAATGTAGGGATCAATATGGTTCCTAGCACAACTAATTTTGCTGACCTTGAAGTGAGTAAAGCTATTCTGATCAAAGCAAATACAAGGCCTGCATGTGATGCTTCTAATGCCGGAACTATTATATATGAAGTATCATCATCTGTCGGAAACTTCGTGGGGTGCAGGCAAACTGGGGCCACTACTTACGCGTGGCAGAATCTTTAACGAAAAATACACAATTTTTTTAATAAATAAAAACAAACAAAATGACAAGAAAATTATTTGGAAAACTTGCTGCAGTGTTGATGACATTGGTGATGTCATCACTGATTTTTGCACAGCAGGGGTATGAACCTATCCGAGGGATGGGAGTAGAAGCAAAACCTGTTAATAATTCAGGAATTTGCCTTGCATGTTATAACGGGAGCATGAATCCTGTAATAGACGCAGATCTGAACAATAAAGTGAGTATGGGAAATTTTGCTTCCCTGATCAGTGGAAACGGAATCTCCGTGAAAAACACGAATACTACTTATCCAGCCGGATATATTACAGGTTTTAATGTAGACCTGGGAACCAGCATTATCACAATAGATCTCTTAAGCTCGCTGAGAATCAGCACGTACAAAAACGGAGTACTTCAGGAAAGTACAACCAGCAGTACCTTGCTTTCAGTTCCTGCGTTTGGGGGAAATAAAAACAGGATTTTCCTGCATTTTAAGACAACGAAAGAATTTAATGAAGTAAGGTTGTATCAAACCAATGTGCTTTCTATATTCAGTGCAATGAATGTGTACTATGCATTTGCATTTGACCCTACAAAAGTACCAACAGATAATAATGGTATTTGTGATGATATTATTGCAGGAAGTGGTGTAGACGGTAATATTTCAGGAAGCAGCAGCTTCCTTGCCCCGCTTTCCTTTGTTCTGAATAAAGAAAATATTGGAGACGGGAATAAAAATTCCTTTGGTCAGATTGTTCTTCCGGTAGGGTTGTTAGGGTCTTATTCAGTAGGGGTTTTAGATAAGAACCAGGTATATCCTGCGGGAAATAGAGCTGGATTTGTGATAGAACCTGATGATCAGGGTAAACTTATCAGTGCTGAATTCTTGAAAAATATTACCATAGAAACGTATTTATTCGGACAACTGCAGGATTCAAGACAGCTTTCCGATGGGGGCGGTTTGATTAATATTAAGCTTTTGAGTTACGGTTCGGGAAAACAAAAGGTTTCTCTAACAACAACTAAGCCTTTTAATGAAATCAGATTGAAGGTGACTCAAACGGTAGGAGTTAATTTAGGTGCCCTTAAAGTATATTACGCTTTTGAAGAGCCGGTATCCTGCGACTGTGATGATAAGATCCAGACAAGCGGATCCTCAACTAAAGGAAATATTGTCAACGGATTTGGATGGACGCAGTCAGGATGGGGGCTTCTTGCTCCAAGCTTAAATAATCCTGGTGCAGTAGTAGATACTGATCCTTCCAATTATGCAAGACTTACTTTTCCTTTACTAGGAACTTTCCTTTTTTCAGCAAGTTTAACAGTAGGAGCTGATAATATGCTGCCTGCCAATACAATTGCAGGATATACGGTAGAAAAAACAGGCGGGCTTATAGGAGTTAGTATTTTAGATGCTGTTACTGTTCAGTTTTATAATGGAACTACTTTAACAGATACCTTTACCTCAGGAAGCCTTGTCACAGGAAACCTCTTTACAAGCGGATCAAATAGATTTTATATAGGAGGTAAAGCAACTAAACCTTTTAACCGTATAAAAGTTACTTTCAGTTCATTACTGTCCGTGAATCTGGCTCAGGGGTATAATATTTATAATGCTTTTGCCAGTAAAGATGATGACGGAGATGGAGTGCCAAACTGCTTTGACCGTTGCTCCGGAGGAGATGATAGTATTGATGAGAACGGTAATGGTATTCCGGATTGTGCGGAAGGATGTACTGTTGTGAACGACAAATCGCCGACATTAGACGGTGATGGTGATGGTGTTGTAGATGCTTGTGATCTTGATTCTGATAATGACGGTATCCCGGATTCAATAGAAGATGCTGATCATGACGGAAAATTTGAAAATGATGATACAGAAGGAGATTTACTGTTTATTCCTGTTCTTGGTGATTCGGTTCCTAACTACCGTGATCTGGATTCAGATAATGACGGTATCCTGGATCTGTTTGAATCTGGTATTCCAGCCTCTGTAATTAACCAGATCGATAAAGATCATAACGGTATTATTGATAGTGACGTACCGGTAGGTAAGAACGGTCTTGCAGATATTCTTGAAACTTATCCTGACTCAGGAATTATGAAATATCCGATTAAAAATACTGATGGTGATGATAGACCTGACTTCCTTGATCTTACTTCCAACGGCTCGGTTTATGACCTGTATGCAATCGGAAAAGATAATTTAGATGATCTGGGTGGTGGATTTATTTCAAGAATTATTGATCAGGATAAAGACGGTATCCAGGCTGTGGTAGATACGGATCTTGTAAGAAGAGGTTCTCCGAACTCTCCGCTTTCTCCTTATGCTACGTTCCTGAAAAACGGATCAGCTGGAGCCAGAATGATAGCTTCAGACGTTACAGAAGCAGCTAATGATATTAAAATATATCCAAACCCTGTAAAATCTGGAGAAAATCTTATGATTACATCTGCTGAAGAGGGAGTTTATACTCTGTTCTCTACAGAAGGAAAGGTTGTGAAGTCTGATAAATTCTCTGCACGTACAGGTATTGATACTTCTTCATTGCCAACAGGAATCTATATCATTAAGATTGAAACCAAATCAGCTGTAAAATCTTATAAGGTAATTGTGAAATAACAGAGAAAAAATATTTTCACTTATAATGATTTATATATGAAACAAAACCGCTCAAAAGAGCGGTTTTGTTGTTTTATTAATTGTCTGCTGGTCAATATATTGAACATTCTCTTTTGTTGTGTTTTTTAGCACAAGTAGACATAGGAATAATTTAACAGTGCCCTGTAAAATATTTGCTTTTTTTTTGTTTTTCTTTGCACGGATTTTATGAATAGCCGACAATTTTGAAAAACATATTATATGAAGAGTAGTTATTTGTTAATTTTTTTTATTCTGTCACTTGTGGTCTGGAAAAACGGGCTGAAGGCACAGGTTAATCCGAATCAGGATTTTGATGGAGACGGAATTATCAATTCTCTGGATCTGGATGATGATAATGACGGTATTCCCGATCTTTTGGAAAGCCCGCCGTCAAACACGGTGGTGAATGGTTCTTTTACCTCTGTCTCTACTCCGTGGTCTCTGGCAACAGGCTGGGTGTATAGCAGTGCATCGGGTAATGTAAGCATTACAGATAACAATGTTTCCAATGTAGATCTGAAGCAGAGTGTGAATAATCTTAACAGAACGGATGGTGTACTGGCTTTAACTATGACTCTTGGGGCTCAGGATGGGAGCCATGCCAGCGGGTCTACCGCATCGCTGCAGATCCTGGTGAATAATGTTGTGTATGCAACTATATCAAATAGTACCGTTAGAAATACAGCGACAAATAATGTCACGATCAGTCTGGCAACGGGAGTAACTTCCAGTTTTACCCCTTTTTCTACGGCCAGTATTACAGGATATACATTCCGTACCTTTACCATTAATATTCCTTACAATTCGCCGGGTACTGCCGAGGTTATATTCCGTGCCACTACCGGATTGGATGACTGGACTATTGATGACATCTCTATTCCTGCATATATTTTAGATACGGATAATGACGGAATTCCTAATTATCAGGATCTGGACTCTGATGCAGACGGCTGCTTTGATGCCATTGAGGGAGATGAAAATGTAAAGCTTACCAATATCAGTGCTTCAGGAGTAATATTGGGTGCTGTTGACAGCCAGGGGATACCGGTTTTGGTGAATTCTGGAGGTGCGGCCGATATCGGTAGTGACCAGGGGCAGGGAGTAGGGAGTTCTCAAAGTGCTGCGGTAAACAGCTGCCTGTGTTATAAACCTGCGGTTACAGCCGGAACAGTGCTGAATGCGAATCAGGGAATTACAGCGCTCAACAGAGCTGGAGGGACAGAAAACTGGCCTTCCGTTAGAAAAGGAGCCTGGACAGTGCTGGAAGCTAAAACGAAAGGTTTTGTTCCTAACAGGCTTACTTCGGTGCAGATTGCCGGATTGCCCGCATCCGGGCTGGTGGAAGGAATGATGGTGTATAATACTACATTAGACTGTCTGCAGATTAATACGGATGGTACTGCGTCAGGCTGGAAATGCTTTAATACCCAAACCTGTTCAGATGTTAACTAATCAATTATTGAACCCTATGAGAAATAGCATATCAATCCTGTTCTTTTTATTTTCTTTTTGTGTTTACGCGCAAGTTGCGATAGGGAAAACTTCAGTTTCCTCAACATCGGTATCTCTTGAATTTGGTCCGGCCAACAGAGGGATGGTTTTGCCGTGGGTAACTTCTTCAGCCACAGTTTCAGGAGTGGTGAACGGAACAATGATCTATGATCTTGCAGATAAAAAAATTAAAGTAAAATATGCTTCAGGCTGGAAAGATCTTTCCGTGAATGCCACAGGAACTACCGTTGATCCTGTTACCGGCATTGACGGGGCTTTGATTCAAAATTCAGCCACTGAAACATCGTCTGCTAAAGTTGCGGTCGGAACCCTTACGTCAACCCCGGGAATTTTAGTGCTTGAAGATACCAATAAAGCAATGGTTCTCCCTAAAGTAGCAAGCCCGCATCTTAATATCATTAATCCTTCACCCGGTATGATGGTTTATGATACCGCTACAAAATTACTGGCTGTTTTTAACGGGTCGGTTTGGACCTTCTGGAAACAGTAAAATAAAAGCTTTAAAATATTAACCACTTCAAAATGAAGTGGTTTTATTTGTCCGGGTAAAAAATATTTTGTACCTTTGTCCCTCTTTTGGCGCGAATAATTGTTTGTACATCTATAAAATATTGAAAATCACCTCTTTCATAAAAATGAAAGGGCTTTCGTGTATATGGATATTGCGGCGATCTCTGCCTCAAAAGTAATAAAAATATTTTGCATTACGCTGTGAAAAGATATACCAGCGTTGCAGTTAGAAAGAGCCAGGTACAAAGTTAAAAGAGCTAAGGTCTTTCGTGAGCGCCAAAACACTTTTACCTTTTTACTTTTATCTTGTTTCTTGTTCTTCTCTGATATTTTTGTAGTTAATCAAAATATTTTTTAACCCTTTCTTAAAAGTTTTATGAGTAAAACAACAGCAACAACTAGGGGGAATCAGAGAATTAATTTCTCTTCAGCAAAAGGAAAAATCATCACTCCTGACTTCCTGGACATCCAGATTGAGTCCTTCAGAGAGTTTTTCCAGCTTGATACCCTTCCGGAAGACAGAACAGACGAAGGTTTGTACAAGACTTTCCAGGAAAATTTCCCGATCACCGATTCCAGAAACCAGTTCGTATTGGAATTTTTGGATTACCTGGTAGATTCTCCACGTTATTCAATTGATGAGTGTGTGGAAAGAGGATTAACGTATTCCGTACCTCTTAAAGCAAGACTTAAATTGTATTGTACAGACCCTGAACATGAGGATTTCCAGACTGTGGTTCAGGATGTATATTTAGGCCCGGTTCCGTACATGACGCCTAGTGGATCTTTCATCATCAATGGTGCAGAGAGAGTTATCGTTACGCAGTTACACCGTTCACCCGGCGTATTCTTCGGACAGACTTACCACGCTAACGGAACCAAACTTTACTATTCAAGAATTATCCCTTTCAAAGGATCTTGGATGGAATTTACAACCGATATCAACAGCGTAATGTACGCGTATATCGACCGTAAGAAAAAATTACCATTAACAACTTTATTAAGAGCGATCGGTTACGAATCTGATAAGGATATCCTTCAGATCTTCGACCTTGCTGAAGAAGTGAAAGTTTCTAAAGCTGCCCTTAAAAAAGTAGAAGGAAGAACATTGGCTGCGAGAGTACTGAACACTTGGTTCGAAGATTTCGTAGACGAAGATACAGGAGAAGTAGTTTCTATTGAAAGAAACGAAATCATCCTGGATAGAGAAACTATTCTTGAAAAAGAACATTTGGATCTTATTCTTGATGCAGGGGTGAAATCAATCCTGATTCACAAAGAAAACAGCAATGAGTTCTCTATCATCCAGAATACATTACAGAAAGACCCTACCAACTCCGAAAAAGAAGCGGTAGAGTACATCTACCGTCAGTTAAGAAACGCAGATCCGCCAGATGAGGAAACTGCAAGAGGAATCATTGAAAAATTATTCTTCTCCGAGCAGAGATACTCTTTAGGGGAAGTAGGACGTTACAGACTGAACAAAAAATTAGGTCTGAACATCCCAACAACAACTGAAGTTCTTACAAAAGAAGATATCATTGCGATCGTAAGACACTTGATCGAGCTTGTAAACTCTAAAGCTGAGGTTGATGATATCGACCACTTATCAAACAGAAGAATCAAGACTGTTGGTGAGCAATTGGCAGGACAGTTCGGTGTAGGTCTTTCAAGAATTGCAAGAACAATCAAGGAAAGAATGAACGTTAGAGATAACGAAATCTTTACTCCACTTGACCTTGTAAATGCTAAGACATTAACGTCTGTAATCAACTCATTCTTCGGTACCAACCAGCTTTCTCAGTTCATGGACCAGACCAACCCGCTATCAGAAATCACGCACAAGCGTAGACTTTCTGCCCTGGGACCTGGTGGTTTATCAAGAGAAAGAGCAGGTTTCGAGGTTCGTGACGTTCACCATACCCACTACGGAAGAATCTGTCCGATTGAAACTCCGGAAGGACCAAACATCGGTTTGATTTCATCTTTAGGAATCTATGCTAAAATCAACAGACTAGGTTTCATCGAAACTCCGTACAGAAAAGTAGAAGATGGTAAAATTGAACTTAACGCTGATCCTATCTACTTAAATGCTGAAGACGAAGAAGATAAGGTAATTGCTCAGGCCAACGTTGAATTGAGCGATAACGGAGACTTCTTAACAGACAGAATTATCGCAAGACTGGACGGTGACTACCCGGTAGTAGAGCCTCAGCAGGTTGACCTTATCGACGTTGCACCAAACCAGATCTCCGGTATTTCAGCTTCATTGATTCCGTTCCTTGAACATGATGATGCGAACCGTGCCCTGATGGGATCCAACATGATGCGTCAGGCCGTTCCGTTGTTGAAGCCACAGGCTCCAATTGTAGGTACAGGTCTGGAACAGCAGGTTGCGAAAGATTCAAGAATCCTGATCAATGCGGAAGGTACAGGTACGGTAGAATATGTAGATGCTGATAAGATCACTATTAAATATGAAAGAAGCGATGACGAAGATTTAGTACAATTCGAGTCTGCTACTAAAACATATAACCTGACTAAGTTCAGAAAAACCAACCAGAGTACAACCATTACCCTGAGACCAAACGTAAGAGTAGGTGATGTAGTGGAAAAAGGACAGGTTCTTTGTGATGGTTACGCCACTGAAAACGGAGAATTGGCTCTTGGTAGAAACCTGGTGGTTGCCTTCATGCCTTGGAAAGGATACAACTTTGAGGATGCAATCGTAATCAACGAAAAAGTAGTTCGTGAAGACTGGTTTACTTCCATCCACGTAGATGAATACTCTCTTGAAGTTCGTGATACCAAATTAGGTATGGAAGAACTTACAGCAGATATTCCGAACGTTTCTGAAGAAGCTACCAAAGATCTTGACGAGAACGGTATGATCAGAATCGGTGCAGAAGTGAAGCCTGGAGACATTATGATTGGTAAAATCACTCCAAAAGGTGAATCTGACCCGACTCCTGAAGAAAAACTTCTTAGAGCAATCTTCGGTGATAAAGCAGGTGATGTAAAAGACGCATCATTAAAAGCAGACTCTTCATTAAGAGGGGTAGTTATCAACAAGAAACTGTTCTCAAGAAACATTAAAGACAAAAAGAAAAGAACTGAAGAAAAACTTAAACTTGAAGAAATTGAAAACACTTACAAGGCTAAGTTTGACGAGTTGAGAAACACTTTAATTGAAAAATTAAATACGCTGGTAAGCGGTAAAACTTCTCAGGGAGTGAAAAACGACCTTGATGAGGAAATTATCGGTAAAGGAGTGAAGTTTACTCACAAGCTGTTAACTTCAGTGGAAGACTATGTAAACGTTAGCGGTTCAGACTGGACAGTTGATGCTGATAAAAATGAACTGATCAAGCAGTTGATTCACAACTACAAAATCAAATATAACGACATCCAGGGAGTTAAAAACCGTGAGAAATTCGCTATTTCAATCGGGGACGAACTACCGGCAGGTATCATGAAGCTGGCTAAAGTTTACATCGCTAAGAAACGTAAACTGAATGTAGGGGATAAAATGGCAGGACGTCACGGTAACAAAGGTATCGTTTCAAGAATCGTTCGTGAAGAAGATATGCCGTTCCTTGAAGACGGAACACCGGTAGATATCGTATTGAATCCACTTGGGGTACCTTCACGTATGAACATCGGTCAGATCTATGAAACAGTTCTTGGATGGGCTGGTCAGAAATTAGGACTGAAATTCGCTACACCAATCTTTGACGGAGCGAGCCTTGATCAGATTACTGAATACACAGATAAGGCAGGTCTTCCTAAATTCGGTCACACTCACCTTTACGATGGAGGTACCGGAGAAAGATTTACTCAGGCAGCTACCGTAGGTATCATCTACATGCTGAAACTGGGGCACATGGTTGACGATAAGATGCACGCACGTTCTATTGGACCTTACTCATTAATCACTCAGCAGCCGTTAGGAGGTAAAGCCCAGTTCGGTGGACAGAGATTCGGAGAGATGGAGGTTTGGGCTCTTGAAGCATTCGGAGCATCCAACATCCTTAGAGAGATCCTTACCGTGAAATCGGATGACGTGATTGGTAGAGCGAAAACTTACGAAGCGATTGCAAAAGGTGAATCTATGCCTGAACCAGGTATTCCGGAATCATTCAACGTATTGCTTCACGAGTTACAGGGTCTTGGATTAGACGTAAGACTAGAGGAATAATTTTAAATTTTAAATTATAAATGTTGAATGGTAACATTCAAAAATTAATCTAAAATCTAAAATCTAAAATTTAAAATCTAACAAATGTCAAATAAAAATAAATCAAGTAGATTTAATAAAATAACCATCGGTTTAGCTTCACCGGAATCCATTCTTCAGGAATCCAGAGGAGAAGTTCTGAAACCGGAAACTATTAACTACAGAACGCACAAACCTGAAAGAGACGGGTTATTCTGTGAAAAGATCTTCGGTCCTGTAAAGGATTACGAATGTGCCTGTGGTAAATACAAAAGAATCCGTTACAAAGGGATCGTTTGTGACCGTTGTGGAGTAGAAGTTACAGAGAAAAAAGTACGAAGAGAGAGAATCGGGCACATCAACCTTGTAGTTCCAATCGCTCACATCTGGTATTTCCGTTCATTACCGAACAAAATCGGTTACCTTTTGGGAATCCCTTCCAAGAAACTGGATATGATCATTTACTACGAAAGATACGTAGTAATTCAGCAGGGTATTGCTAAAAAATTAGACGGTTCAGACTTCGAAAGCATGGAGTTCCTGACAGAAGAAGAGTACCTGGATATCATGGAAACCCTTCCTGTGGAAAACCAGTATCTTGACGATTCCGATCCAAACAAATTCATCGCCAGAATGGGTGCTGAAGCTGTGGAAGATCTGTTAAAGAGAATCGATCTTGATGCATTGTCTTTCGATTTAAGACACAAAGCACACAACGAAGGTTCCAAGCAGAGAAGAACTGAGGCTTTAAAAAGACTGAACGTTGTAGAAGCATTGAGAGGTGCCAATACAAGAATGATCAACAAGCCTGAGTGGATGATCATGCGTGTACTTCCTGTGATCCCGCCGGAACTAAGACCATTGGTTCCATTGGATGGAGGACGTTTCGCAACTTCTGACTTAAATGACCTTTACAGAAGAGTTATTATCAGAAACAACCGTCTGAAAAGACTGTTGGAGATCAAAGCTCCTGAAGTGATCTTGAGAAACGAGAAGCGTATGCTTCAGGAATCGGTAGATTCATTATTCGATAACACAAGAAAATCATCAGCTGTAAAATCTGAATCCAACAGACCGCTGAAATCACTTTCAGATTCATTGAAAGGTAAGCAGGGGCGTTTCCGTCAGAACTTATTAGGAAAAAGGGTTGACTACTCTGCACGTTCGGTAATTGTTGTAGGTCCGAACTTACAACTTCACGAGTGTGGAATCCCTAAAGATATGGCAGCTGAACTTTACAAACCGTTCATCATCAGAAAACTGATTGAAAGAGGAATTGTAAAAACGGTAAAATCTGCAAAGAGAATTATCGACAGAAAAGAGCCCGTAGTATATGATATCCTTGAAAACGTGATGAAAGGTCACCCGGTACTATTGAACAGGGCACCTACGCTTCACAGACTGGGTATTCAGGCTTTCCAGCCTAAAATGATCGAAGGTAAGGCAATCCAGCTGCACCCATTGGTAACAACGGCATTCAACGCCGACTTCGATGGTGACCAGATGGCGGTACACTTACCGTTAGGACCGGAAGCGATCCTTGAAGCTCAGCTATTGATGCTGGGATCTCAGAACATCCTGAACCCTGCCAACGGTTCCCCGATTACCGTACCTTCTCAGGACATGGTTCTTGGTCTTTATTTCATGACCAAAGAACTGAGCTCTACGGAAGATATGAAAGTAAAAGGTGAAGGTCTTGCATTCTACTCTCCGGAAGAAGCGGAAATCGCTTATGCTGAAGGAAGAGTATCACTGAATGCTAAGGTAAGATGCAGACTTCCTGTGAAAGAAGACGGACAGCTGGTAACAAGACTGATCGAAACTTCAGTAGGTAGAATCTTATTCAACCAGATCGTACCTAAGCAGGTAGGATATATCAATGAACTTCTTACCAAGAAATCATTGAGAAATGTTATCGGTAAAATCCTTGCTGATACAGACTTCCCTACAACAGTGAAGTTCCTGGATGCTATGAAAGACTTAGGGTATTCAAACGCATTCAAAGGAGGTCTTTCTTTCTCATTAGGAGACATCGTGGTTCCTGTTGAGAAAAAGCAGATGATTGCTGACTCTATCGGAACGGTAGATGAGATTAGAGCTAACTATAACATGGGTCTGATTACAGATACAGAACGTTATAACCAGGTAATTGATGTTTGGACTACAACAAACGCAAACCTTACTGAAATGATCATGGGCAGAATGAAAACTGACCAGGGCGGTTTCAACTCTGTATACATGATGCTTGACTCCGGAGCGAGGGGTTCCAAGGAGCAGATCCGTCAGTTATCAGGGATGAGAGGTTTGATGGCGAAACCGCAAAAAGCTGGTTCTACCGGCGCGGAGATCATCGAAAACCCGATCCTTGCCAACTTTAAAGAAGGTCTTTCCATCCTTGAGTACTTTATCTCTACCCACGGTGCCCGTAAAGGTCTTGCGGATACCGCTCTTAAAACGGCCGATGCCGGTTACTTAACGAGAAGACTGGTAGACGTTGCACAGGACGTTATCGTTACAGAAGACGACTGTGGAACTTTAAGAGGTACAGAAGTTACTGCACTTAAGAAAAATGACGAGATCGTTGAAAGAATCTCCGAAAGAATCTTAGGTAGAGTTTCTCTACATAATATCTACGATCCTGAAAGTGATGAATTAATCGCTGAAGCTGATCAGGTAATCACTGAACAATTGGCGAAGAGAATTGAAGAAGCAGGATTGGAAGCCGTTGAAGTTCGTTCACCATTAACCTGTGAAGCCAAGAAAGGGATCTGTGCTAAGTGTTACGGTAGAAACCTTGCAACAGGTAAAATGATCCATATGGGTGAAGCGGTAGGTGTAATTGCAGCACAGTCCATTGGGGAGCCGGGAACTCAGCTTACGTTGAGAACCTTCCACCAGGGGGGTACTGCATCAAACGTATCAGAAAACCCATCTATCGTTGCAAGAAGAGACGGTATCGTTGAAATGGACGAAGTAAGAACAATTACTACGGAAGATGAAAACGGTAATACATCTGAAGTAGTAGTTTCCCGTTCAACGGAATTCAGATTAGTTGCTGATAACGAGTCCAGAACTCCGTTAATGGTGGCTAACGTACCTTACGGTTCAGTATTGGCTGTGAAACCGGGCGATAAAGTAACAAAAGGTACCGTAATCTGTACATGGGATGCTTATAACGCGGTAATCATTGCTGAAACTGCCGGTAAAGTAGAATACGAAGATATTATCCAGGGGGTTTCATTCCAGCTGGAAATTGACGAAGCAACAGGTTTCGAAGAAAAAGTAATCTCCGAATCCAGAAACAAGAAAGCCGTACCTACATTAAAAGTAGTAGATTCCAAAGGAGTTGAGCAGAAAGGGTATAACTTACCGGTAGGAGCCCACTTAATGGTTAACGACGGTGAAAAGATCAAGGCTGGTAAAGTCTTAATCAAGATCCCGAGAAAATCTGCGAAAGCAGGGGATATTACCGGAGGTCTTCCGAGAGTTACCGAATTATTCGAAGCGAGAAACCCTTCAAACCCGGCGGTGGTTACTGAAATCGACGGGGTAGTTTCTTACGGAAAAATCAAGAGAGGTAACCGTGAACTTATTGTAGAGGCTAAAACAGGAGAAAGAAAGATTTACCTGGTAAAACTTTCCAACCAGATCCTTGTTCAGGAGAATGACTTCGTAAGAGCTGGTTCGCCACTTTCTGACGGTTCTATCACTCCGGATGATATCCTGAGAATCAAAGGCCCAACGGCAGTTCAGGAATATCTGGTAAATGAAATTCAGGAAGTTTACCGTCTTCAGGGGGTAAAAATCGACGATAAGCACTTCGAAATCATCGTAAGACAGATGATGACAAAAGTATCTATCGTAGACGGAGGTGATACTCAGTTCCTTGAAGGTGCTCTTGAGCATAAATACGACTTCCTTGAGGAAAACAACAGAGTATTCGGTCTTAAAGTAGTAGTAGATGCCGGTGATTCTAAAGAATTCAGACCAGGTCAGATGATTACTGCAAGAGAATTAAGAGACGAAAACTCTAAGCTGAGACGTGAAGACCAGGCATTGGTAGAAGTAAGAGAAGCACTTCCCGCCACAGCAACACCTGTACTTCAGGGTATTACAAGAGCAGCTCTTCAGACCAAGTCATTCATGTCTGCGGCATCGTTCCAGGAAACCACTAAAGTACTTAACGAAGCTGCAGTAGCCGGTAAAGTAGACGCTCTTGGAGGTCTTAAAGAAAATGTAATTGTAGGACACAGAATTCCTGCAGGTACAGGTCTTAAAGAATACCAGAATGTAATCGTAGGTTCTAAGAAAGAATTCGAAGACCTTAACTAAAATTAATGATTTGAAATTTGGGATTTGAAATTATTTTTATATTTTCACAATCTCAAATTTCGAATTTTAAAAACATAATTTATAACAATGGACAACAATCAAAATCCACAAGACGGAAACATCAACATCGAATTAAACGAAATGGTAGCTGCTGGTATCTATGCTAACTTAGCATTGGTAAACCACTCTCCATCTGAGTTCGTAGTAGATTTCATCCAATTAATGCCGGGGGTACAGCAGGCGAAAGTAAGATCAAGAGTTATTCTTGCTCCACTTCACGCTAAAAGAGTTTTAAACGCTCTTCAACAGAACATCGCTAACTATGAGCAGCAGTTCGGAGAAATCAAAGAAGTTGAGCCTTTCGTATTAGGAGGAAACAACGTACAAGCTTAAGATTTTTCTTACAATACATAAGAATGCCCCGATGCTCATCGGGGCATTTTTTATGATGGTATTTGAACCTGAAGCCTCCCGCCGGATTAAATAAGTGTAAAGAATTCAGAAAAATATCCAACTGATTATTCAATTTTATATATTTGTTTCATGAAATGATTGGAATATATGGTAAATAATCAACTTATTATTGATAAATTCGGATTTTTGGGGGCGGATTTTTTAAAAGAAATGCACACCAATGTCGTAATAGCCGATATAAAAGCAAAAACAGAAATTGTAAGAGAAGGGCAGAAGAATAAATACGTTCCTTTCCTTATAAAAGGTTCTATAAGAGTTTTTACTTTAAATGACGGAAGAGAACTCATCTATTATTACATCAGACCCAATGACAGCTGTCTGATGACTTTTTCCTCTATTTTTACCGATTATGTAAGCCGGGTTTATGCAGTAGCAGAAGAAGATTCCGAGGTGCTGCTGATTCCTGTTTCCGTAATCCATGAATGGCTGATCAGATTTCCGGAGATCAACAGGGTATTTTATCACGAATATGATAAACGGTTCTCAGAAATTATGAATATGGTAAATGACGCTGTATTTCACAGGCTGGACAAGAGAATTCTCAATTATATCAAACAGCAGATTGCCATAACAGGCAATAATCCTATTAAAATTACCCATCGCGAAATTGCCAGCAGCTTAGGGACTTCCAGGGAAGTAGTGAGCCGTGTTTTGAAAAAAATTGAAAATGAAGGCGAAATTATGCAGACCAAAGAAGGAATAAAAATCCCTGTTAATGAAAATGTTAGACAATTCTAATTTATAATGTTTTATTGATTTTAATTTTATGATTGATAAAAACAATTCATTCGGTGACTTTTATCACCTGATTTTGAATTGATAACTCAATAAGTTTGTTATATGATAATTTAATTCAAAATTGCATATGACAAAAACTCTCTTATTTTTGTCGGTATTGTCATCAGGTTTTCTCTTTGCACAGGAAGATCTGCTGAAAGATATTGACACCCTTAAGGCCGATACAGAAATTTCTCAGCCTGCTTTCAAAGCCCTTCAGATCGTAACGGGACAATCTACAAAACTCTCTGCCAAAAATGAGTGGTACATTGTTGTAGCCCACCGTTTCGGAGATCTGAGTACCGGATTTAAAAACTTTTTCGGTCTTGATGATGCTTCAACGAAGCTGGGAGTAATCTATGGAATTACCGATGCGGTTTCGGTAAGCCTTTCCCGGGAAACGAATATGAAAACCTTTGAAGGTGCTGTGAAGTACAGACTGTTGAAACAGAATGAAGATATTCCTGTGGATATTGCAGGCTACAATGTAATGGCTTTAAATACAGATCTGGATAAAGATAATTATCCCCATCTGAGATTCAGCGACAGGCTTTCTTACCTTACCCAGGCTCTCATATCAAGGAGATTCAGTGATAAATTCTCGTTACAGCTCACTCCGTCCTATGTTCATAAAAACCTCTATGAACCTTCTGCCGAAGATAAGAACCAATTTCTGGCAGGTCTGGGAGGACGTTATAAAATATCCGGAAGAGTTTCTCTGAATGCTGAGTATTTTGTGAATTTCGACAGCCATAGCTTCTATAAAAATCCGCTTTCCTTAGGAGTGGATATAGAAACCGGAGGACATGTCTTCCAACTTTTGTTCACCAATTCCCAGATCAATTCAGATATAGGCTATCTCACCAATGCGGCGGGAAAGTGGGAGAAAGGTCAGATTTTCTTTGGGTTTAATCTTTACAGGGTATTTTAATATGAAAAAGATCTTATACATTTTGTCCGCTGCGGCCTTAGCAGCAGCCTGTGACAGCAGAACTTATGAAGAGATTTCCGATAATACGCCCATTGCTGAACTGGTAACGTACAGCCAGGACGTAAAACCAATTGTGGATAATAACTGCATAAGCTGTCATTCAGCGGGAAGTTTTAAGCCTTTTGTGACGTACAACGATGTAAAGAGCAATATAGAAGGTATCCTCAACAGGATACAGAGACCCGGCGGCGACCCCGGAAAAATGCCGCAGGGAGGATCTTTGTCTCAGACTCAGATCAATGTTTTTATCCAATGGAAAGCCAACGGGCTTATTGAAAATTAAAAAAGATCTACAATGAAAAAATCGATATTGATCAGTACTCTGCTGTTTTTCGCGGGTTGGGCTACGGCTCAGAAATACAGTTCCAAGACAGGAAAAGTAACATTTGAAGCATCAGTACCTCTTTTTGAAGATGTTTATGCACAGGACAACAACAATGTTTTTGTTCTGAATGCGGACAATGGTGAAATAGCTTCCGTTTCTGCGGTAAAAAACTTTCATTTTAAAACCAAATTAATGGAAGAGCATTTTAATGAAAGCTATGCCGAAACAGCAAAATATCCGAAGACCACCTTCAAAGGAAAAATTTTAAACTTTGATAAAACCAGGCTTACCTCATCTCCGCAGAAATTTACCGTGCAGGGAACTCTCAACTTCCACGGTGTAGACAGGGCGGTTAGTTCTACCGCTTCCATATATGCTAAAGACGGTAATATTTATATGCAGGGAAGCTTTGTGGCCAGGCCCGCCGATCATAAAGTCACCATTCCGAAGATGGTAACCAAAAAGATCGCCGAAAATGTAAATGTTGAGTATAATTATATACTGCTTAAACAATGAAAAACCTGATTCTGATACTCAGTATATTTCTGGGAGCTTGGGTGGCTGCTCAGGAAAAAGCAAAATCAATATTTGATGTTGCCAGGGCCGGCACCGTTAATGAAGTAAAAGAACTGATGAAGCAAAATCCGGATATCATCAACCAAACCAATGAAAACGGATTTTCACCTCTTATTCTGGCCTGTTACAGAGGAAATACAGAGGTTGCCAAATTCCTGATCGACCATGTAAAAGATGTTAATTACAAAAGCGGGGAAGGAACAGCATTGGCCGGATTGGCTGTAAAATATAACAGAGATCTGGTAGAGAGTTTATTAAAGAAAAAAGCAGACCCTAATATCGCCGATACTACCGGTTATACTCCTCTATTCTGGGCCGTAAAATTCGGAAATAAAGAACTGATCGAAATACTGCTCAGGTATAAAGCAGATAAATCGAAAAAAGATTCAATGGGAATGACCCCTTTTGAATATGCTATGCAAACCAATAACCCGGAAATTATCAACCTCTTAAAAAATTAATTATGAAAAAAGTTTTACTTACACTTAGTTTAGCCCTTGCCGGTTTAGCCGGGGCTCAGTTTACGACCGGAACCGTCAGTTTATCTACCGGTATGACGGTAAGGCTTGATACGTCGCCCACACAGGTTACATTAAAGCTTACAGGACCTGATACTGCTTATCTGGGAGTAGGATTCGGTGGGACCGGATCCAGCGGAGGAATGGGAACCGGCGTAGATGGTTTTATTTATAATTCCAACTCTACGGCCAATACCAATCTGGATTATACCTTTGCCGGCATAGGAAATACGCCCAATGCAGACACAGCACAGGACTGGACGATGACTTCCAACACGGTTTCAGGCGGAACGCGAACCATCGTGGCTACCCGGTCACTGGCCGGTGGAGCAGGAGACACTGCGTTTGCCAATAATACCAGTTCAATCAATATCTTCTTTGCAAAAGGCCCCAGCACAACACTGGAATCAAATTATCATGGTTTTGGTACTGCTAACAGAGGATATGCGGTTCTGACAAGAGCTGTACTGGGAGCAGATGAGGTTGTGGCGGAAAGCAAAAAAATAATGCTTTATCCAAATCCGGCCAAAGAGACGGTCAGCTTTAAAAATGCTGATAAAATACAGTCTGTGAACATCTATGAATCAACAGGAAGAAAAATAAGATCGGTGAAAATAGAAGGTAAAAACATAAAAATCAATGATTTAAAATCAGGAACCTATTATTTTGAAATTACTTTAAAAGATGGAAGCCTGTCATATGAAAAACTTATCAGGGAATAACTGAAAGTTACAGATGGAAAATCCCTTTACAGTGTACTGTGAAGGGATTTTTATTAGTGCCGGGATATTAAATTATTCGTTTCAATGTAGGCCGGACGCTTCAGAGAACTGATGTACCGTTGTCAAAAAGAAAATCCGGAAGCAAGGGGAAGTTAAAAACGGAATATTTGTAACTTTGAAAGGGCCGATTCCTTAGTAGTGTAAGGAAGATCCTGACCGAGAGTGGTCGTCGGGAAATGATAATTAAAAAAAATAAGATCTATGGAGTTTAAAACTTTAATCCATGTTGAATTAGATGAGCTTTTAGCAGTATTTAATCTTTCTTTTTCAGACTATATTGTTCCTTTTCATCTGACGAAGGAAGTGCTTGCATCTAAAATTGCTGCTGAAAAATTAGATTTAAGTATTTCAGTGGGAGCTTTTGAAGAGGGAAAACTGGTTGGTTTTATTCTTCAGTCCGAAAAGTTGGAGAATGGGCGGAAAATTATTTATAACGGCGGGACAGGTGTAGTCCCGGAAAGCAGAGGGAAAGGATTGGTAAGAAAAATGTATGATTTTATTATTCCTGCTCTGAAAGAAAGGAAAGCCAATGTTTTATTGCTGGAAGTAATCGAAGGAAATACTGCTGCGATCAGGGCTTATGAAAGATTAGGCTTTACTGTTGTCAGAAAATTGAACTGTTTTAAAGGAAATATCAGTTCAGGAGTAGAGAATCCTGATATTACAATAAAGAAGATGAAGGATTTTGAATGGAAAAGTCTCCGTTCTTTCTGGGATATTGAACCTTCATGGCAGGGATCTGTTTTTGTACTGGATCCTATGCCGGATACCTATCAGGCTTTGGGAGCATATTGTAATGAAAATCTGGCCGGTTATATCATTTACAATCCCGGTGCAGGAAGGGTACTTCAGGCGGCAGTGCGCAAAGAATATAGAAAACAGGGAGTAGGGGTGACGCTTTTTAGAGCCATTGCCGACGGGCAGCCCATCGCAGTCAATAATGTGGATGATGTTTCTGAAGAGATATATACATTCCTTGATAAAAAAATAGGACTTAACAACTGGTTATCACAGTTTGAAATGATACGCAGTATTTGATCTGTTTTCATTTTAAATTTAAATTAATTCCGGAAGCGTTTTAATATACTTTTAATCTCTTAAACTTTTCAGGAAGCAGCAGAGAATGTAACTTTGCCGGAAATTCTAAAATAATGAAGCGAGGAATCCAGATTGTATTGCTGTTTTTTTCTTTGACAGTTTTTTCACAACAAACGAGTACAGATACAGCACAGGTTGTTATTCCTGGCCGTTCCAACAGTATGGAGACCCAGGGGAAACCTTATGTAATTATGATTTCAACAGATGGGTTCCGTTACGATTATGCTAAAAAATATAATGCGGAAAATCTTTTGAAACTTTCTTCAGACGGAGTACAGGCTAAAGCGATGATTCCCGCTTATCCCAGTATTACTTTTCCCAATCACTGGAGTCTGATCACCGGATTATATCCCTCTCATCATGGGCTGATCGATAATTTTTTCTACGACTATAAAAGAAAAGAAGCCTACGCGATGAGCAATAAAAAGAATGCGGAAGACGGAAGCTGGTATGGAGGAACTCCGCTATGGACTCTGGCTGAAAAGCAGGGAATGGTTTCTGCCTCGCTGATGTGGGTAGGCTCTGCCAGTGATGCCGGAGGAATGAGACCCTCTTATTATTACCCTTATCATGAAAAATTTACTCCCTCTGAAAAAGTGAGTAAAGTGGTCAACTGGCTGAAGCTGCCGGAAGAAAAAAGACCTCACTTTATCTCATTATACTTCCCGGAGGTGGACGGAAGCGGCCATCATTACGGGCCGGATTCTCCGGAAACGGAAAATGCAGTTCATTTAATTGATCAGGCAATAGGAGAGCTGGTTCAGAAAATAAATGAATTGGGTTTGAAAAATGTGAATTTTATTTTTGTTTCAGATCATGGAATGATCAAAGTAGACGGAGGAACTCCATTGGAAATTCCGGCTCTGCTTTTTGATAAAAACAGATTCGATTTTTATAACTCACAGACTCTGCTAAGAGTTTATGTGAAGAATCCTTCTGAGGTAAAAACAGTTTATAAAGAGTTAAAATCCCATAAAACAGATGACTATGAGGTGTATCTGGATAAAAAGCTACCCCGGTATCTGCACTTTGCCACCAGAGACGACAGGTATAGCAGAATCGGGCAGATTCTTCTCATTCCGAAAGCTCCGAAAATATTCCTGGAAAAAGGAAAGAAAACCTCAGTCGGAAAACATGGTTATAACCCGGGAATAACGCCGGAGATGAAGGCCACATTTTATGCCTGGGGACCTGAATTTAAAAGTAATAAGATGATCGGTGAATTTGAAAATGTGAATGTTTATCCTTTAGTTGCTGAGGTTTTAGGATTAAAAACCGATCAGCCTGTTGACGGAAAATTAAAAGTTTTAAAAGAGATACTGATTAATAAGAAGTAGAGACAAGGCTGGTAAAAACTGTCCTGGTTCCGGCGCACCAAAGGTGCGCCGGAACCAGGACAAACTCTTACCGTTAATTGAAATTAATTTAAAATTTACCGGCAAATTCCCTGGCAAAATCTTCCAGTTTAATACTTCCTGTAACCGGTGAGCCATGATCAATAAAATCTTTCTGAACGGCCCCTGTTCTCATTCCTCTTCCCATTTCCGTATACAGTTCTGCCATATCCTGTGGTAGACCCGCCTGCTGCATTCCGCTGAAAGCGTCTTCATCAGAAAATTCCACCCACGGCAGTTCCGGTTTTTCTACCGATGCTCCTAAAACTTTGGCAAAATCAGAAGCTTTGCGGCTGTCTCCTACAATATACCTGATATTTTTTCCAGTCTCATTTTTTACAAGCTCTTCAGCCGCAGCTTTGGCGATGTCTTCGGGATGAACCAAAGGAATATTTACCCCTGCCGGATAATTGCCGCCAATGATGCCTGCATTTTTAATTAAAGGGATATCATTGAAAAAATTGGTGTAAAAATATCCTGCTCTTAAAAAGGTGAAAGAGGTGTTTTCTATGTCGCTGTACAGTTTTTCAATATGATGAAGCCCTTTGATCGGGCCGTTTTCTACGGGAGACTCTGCTCCCACGCTGCTGAGCATAACGGCTCTTTTTACTCCGGCTTTTTTCAGAGCTTCGGCATAATTTTTTCCGGCATTAATGGTGTTTTCAACAATGTTTACGGCACTTATGGCAGGCGGAGTCATTAAAAAAACAGAATCAGCACCTGCAAACGTCTCAGCCAGAAAATCAGGATCTTCTATTGATCCGATTGCCGGAACTGCACCAAGAGTTTCAATCTCTGTCTTTCTGCTTTCGCTGCTGCTGATTACCGTAATATCATGTCCTTCCGACACTAACTGTTGTGCCAAAGGTTTGCCTGTATTTCCCAATGATCCTGTGATAATAATTTTCATATGTAAATTTTTTATTGTTTTTAATGTCATATATAATCGCTGAATATGGGCCGCTCTTGATGAATCGACCGGATGCCTGCGATTTCATAACAAATATTTTTTTATTTCCGGTGACAAAGTTATATTTGTACTTACTTTTTTACAAGTACTTACCCTAAAGTATGTATTGTTATGACAGCCATTAAAGAAAACTCAACCATTCAGGAAAACAGAAAAGTATTGCAGGACTGCCCTGTAATGTACGTCATGGAAAGAATCGGAGGATTCTGGAAACCGATTATCCTTTTCAATCTTTCCACCGGGGAGAAAAGATACAGTGAACTGAAAAAAGCAATCCCGGCCGTCACAGAAAAAATGCTGATTCAGCATCTTAAACAACTGGAAGCAGACGGACTGATCATCAGGACCGCAAGGCCGGTGGTTCCGCCTCATGTAACCTATAAATTAAGTGATGCAGGAAATGGCCTGGGAACCGTTATTGATGCTATGGCAGAATGGGCATTTCAGGATATGCAGGGGAAATACAAAAAATAAATTGATAGCTTTAGATCAAAAGTACCCTATTCAATACAAATACCATTCATCATTATTGAATTTAAAAATCTGAATAGAGACTAAAATACATAAGCGAGCCTTATTCAATAGAAATAAGGTGAAGCCCATTTAAAAAAAATACATTCCAACAAAAACCGGAATATTCCAACAGTCTCGGACAAAAACCAAAAATAAAAGACCCTTGCGGTTGTGAAAGGGTCTTTTATAATACTATAACAGATTCTATAAAGACTGCATATCAATAACAAAACGGTATTTCACGTCACTCTTCAGCATTCTTTCATAAGCATGATTGATATCCTGCATTTTGATCAGTTCAATTTCTGAAACAATATTGTGCTTTCCGCAGAAATCCAGTAATTCCTGAGTTTCAGCAATGCCGCCGATCAGTGATCCTGCTACGGAACGGCGCTGGAAGATCATGGGTCTGGTACTTACCGCTTCATTTTCAAATTCCCCGACAAAACCTACCAGTACTATGGTTCCGTTCAGTCTGAGCGTCTGCATATAAGGATTGATATCATGCTCATAAGGAACAGTGTCAATAATCAGGTCGAATTTCCCTTTTACAGCATCCATCTGAGTATCATCTGTTGAAATAACAACATGATCAGCACCGAGCTGTCTGGCATCTTCAGTTTTTCCCGGTGTTCTTGAAAATAAGGTTACTTCAGCACCCAGTCCTTTTGCTAGTTTAATAGCCATATGTCCTAATCCTCCCAGTCCTACAACAGCTACTTTAGAACCCGGGCCTGCATTCCAGTGTCTTAGAGGCGACCAGGTAGTAATTCCCGCACACAGAAGCGGAGCTACGGCAGCCAGGTCCAGATTTTCAGGAACACTTAATACAAAATGTTCATCAACCACCACTTTCTGCGAATATCCACCAAAAGTATGACCTCCCAGGTGTTGGTCTTTACCGTTATAAGTACCTGTAAATCCGTTCAGGCAGTACTGTTCCAGATCGTGCTGACAGCTGTCACAGTGTCCGCAGGAATCCACCATACAGCCCACAGCAGCAAGGTCTCCGACTTTAAATTTAGAAACTCCGCTTCCAACCTGGGTAATCCTTCCTACAATTTCATGCCCCGGAACCACCGGATACAGAGATCCTCCCCAGTCGTTTCTGGCTGTGTGAAGGTCAGAGTGACATACCCCGCAATATAGAATTTCAATTTCTACATCTTTGGCGGTAACTTCCCTTCTTTCAATATTCATTTCTTTCAGATCTGCCGTTTTAGATTCGGCACCGTAAGCTTTTACTGTAATTGTACTCATTGTATATTTTGCTTAAATTAATTAATAACGATTTATAAATGCGGGTATTCCTCATCGCTTACAGGTTCCAGCCATTCCACAATGCCGTTCCGGGTATTGGGATTAACAGCGATGTGGATAAATTCACCTTCCGGACCTGCGCCATGCCAGTGTATAACTTCCGGAAGAATATTTACCGTGTCGCCCGGGCAGAGAATCTGTACAGGTTTACCTTTTTCCCGGTAAAAACCGGTTCCTGAAGTTACAATTAAAATCTGTCCGCCGCCATGAGAGTGCCGGTTATTTCTGCAGCCGGGCTCAAAAGTGACATGAGCAATCTGGCAGTTCAGTTCATCCGCGTTAGGCTTTAAAATATGTATCCATGCTGTACCGCCGGAAAAATAATAGGCGGGAGCCTTTTCTCCTTTCGGAAAAATAGAGGTATTGAGTATTTCCATCACTATGCAAAAATCGAAACTTTTAGAAAAACAGAACTTATACAGATTACCGGATTACTTACCAATTTTACAGTCTGCATGACAGGATATGCAGGAAAGTAGTAATTTTGAATCAGATTAAAACATATGCTATGGACAATCAGGCCGTTGAAAAGATCAGCAGTATTTCAGAATATAATAAAATGACCAATCATGAAACGCTTCACCCGCTGGTAAGCGTGGTTGATTTTTCAAAATCGGATCCGATATGCCAGTACAGGAGAACCTATTCCTTTTATACCGTTTTTCTGAAAGATGTGATCTGCGGCGACATGCATTATGGCAAGCACAGTTATGATTACCAGGAAGGAACACTGGTCTTTATTGCTCCGGGGCAGGTGAGTGGGGTTACCAATGACGGGAGATCTGTTCAGCCTGGAGGTTATGCCCTGCTTTTTCATCCGGATCTGATCAAGGGAACTAACCTGGGGAAAAATATCAACGACTATACTTTCTTTTCCTACGATGTACATGAAGCACTTCACCTTTCCGAAAAAGAAAGAGAAATTGTTCTCGAATGTTTTAAAAATATTAAACTGGAGCTGGAACAGTCTATTGATAAACACAGCAAATCACTGATCGTTAATAATATTGAATTATTCCTGAACTACTGTATGCGTTTCTACGACCGGCAGTTTATTACCAGAGATCATATCAATCAGGGGGTAATCGGGAAATTTGAAAAACTTGTTGACGATTACTTTAAATCTGATAATCCTAAAACAATAGGTTTTCCGATGGTGCATTATTTTGCAGATCAGCTTCATCTTTCGGCCAATTATTTCGGGGACCTGATTAAAAAAGAATTAGGCATTTCCGCACAGGAATTTATTCATAACAAACTCATCGAAACAGCCAAAGAACAGATCTTGGATCCTTCAAAATCAATCAGTGAGATCTCCTACGATCTGGGATTTAAATATCCGCAGCATTTTACAAGATTATTCAAAACCAAAGTAGGGGTTTCCCCAAGTGAGTATAAAAATCTTAACTGATTGGGATTATCTTAAACCTAAAAAGATCTAAAAATCTATACCGGTTTTTAATGCTATAAAAGAATAATAAGATATCAATGCGATAAGTACTGATGCCTCTCCTCATTTCCTTCTTTCAGACCCGGCTTCATAAAAGCAATATAAAAAAACAGGTTAAATTTTTTATTCTCAAAAAACAGGATTATCTTTAATAGTAAAAGTTTTGAACATTTAAAATGAGATCACAGCAGAAAGAAATCCATGTTTTCAATACCGGATTCGGGAAAGTTACAGCATTGAAGGAAGATGGGGTGATTAGGGCAAAAAGCATTCGTTATGCCCGTTCAGAAAGATTCGGGAAACCTGTTCCTGAACAGCCTGTTCCGGAAATAGCACTCCCCGTTAAAACTCCTGTCTGCCCTCAGAAGATCAGCCCGCTGGTAGAAAAGATGATCGGGCCGACCCGGATTGATGATTTTAATCCTGATGAATCTACACAGTATCTTTCGGTGATCCGTCCGGAACACTTTTCAGAAAATGAGAATCTTCCGGTTATCGTCTGGATTCATGGCGGCTCGCACGAGATCGGGTGCGGGGACCTTACCACTGCCGATGCCGCAGAATGGGTGAAAGAGCAGAATATTATTGTGGTGAATGTTTCTTACAGGCTCGGACTTTTCGGCTTTTTAGGAGGTGACGGATCAAGACCTCCCAATCTTGGGCTTTTTGATATGATAGAAGCTTTAAAATGGATTAAAAAATACATTTCCGGTTTTGGAGGCAATGCTGAAAATATTACCCTTCTGGGACAGTCTTCAGGAGGTGATGCCATTGCCCACCTGATGATCTCTGAAGGAGTGGAACATCTGTTTCAGAGAGTTATTATCCAGAGTGCACCTTTAGGTCTGCGTCATAAAAGACAGAAAATGTCTGCTGAATTTCTGAAAAAAACAGAAGGGCTGAAGGATGAAACTGATATTTTCAAAATGATGGATGAGTACGGAAAATATGTACCGTCTGTAATGAAATACGGTCTGAAGGCAGCCATGCCTTTCGGAACACAGTATGGCTTTCCTCCTTTATGTCATGAAATTGAAGCCGAAGAAAAGTGGAAAGAAAGCGCACGGAAATATGATGTTCTGATTGGCCTGAATAATGATGAAACAGCCTTTTATCTTAAAACTTCCGAAGCTTTAAACAAATATTTCGGGAAAGGTTTTGGACTGAAAGTTATGGATAAGACAGTCAGAAAGACAACCGAATTTATTTATGGCAAGCCCGCTGAAGATTTTGCTGAAGATCTTGCCGGAGCCGGAGGAAATGTTTACCTGTTCAGGATTCATTCAAAACTGCGGAATAATTTGATAGGGGCGGCCCATTGTGTTGATCTTCCTCTTATTTTTGGAAATGAGGAGGCCTGGAAGCCTGCGGAACTGCTGAAGAATGTTTCCTGGGAATATATTCATGAAAACGGTAAAAAACTCCGTGCACTCTGGGCAGAATTTGCCGGAACGGGGCATATCTCCGCAGAATCTGAAAGACCTGAAATTCTGAGCCTCCGTAAACTCACCCGCTGAGAATGGTTCCCTGTGATATTGGTAGACCAAATAATGCAGTTGATTGTATTTATTCAACAATGAGTGATTTTTTTGTATATTTAATCAATCAAACATAAAACAGATCATTATGAAAACCAAAACTCTTTTACAGGTAAGAAAAATCAGCAGGGAAGAACTGAAGAACGTGAAAGCAGGAGACCGTTGGGGCAACAGGGTATGCTGCACCTACAACGAAGAAAATTTCTGCTGCGAGTGGGCCGGCGACTTTATGAACTGCCGGGGCATTCAATGTTAAAAACAATAAAATACAGTGTTTAAAAAAATCGGCTAAGCATACCTGATCTCTGTCTTTTGATCCGGTATGCTTTTTATATAGCCTGTTTTGTCTTATTCCGGAACCCAGACACTTACATTCCCGGCAGGAACAGGAAAGTTTCCCCACCCGTTTTCATCAATAACTACCTTATCTTTAAATCTCTTCAGCAGATCTTTATATTTTTTTCCGGCATGGATTTTTCCTATTTCCATAGGTTTGCTGTAAGCATCTTTATTGCTCAGAACCACTGCACATCCTGAATGTTCTTCATCTCCTTCCCGTACCCATCCAAGACAGTTGGCATCTTCAAAATAATCCCGCTGTTCACCGTAAGCATGATCTTTTCTGGCTTTCAGCAGCTCTTCAATTCCGTCTGTTTTAGGTAAAAATATTTCCTGATCATTGCCGTCTCTGTCCTTATCAATATAATGGGCACCATACAGATCCGGATAAAAAATACAGGGATATCCGTCCTTACGGAGTAAAATAAGAGCGTAGGCAATAGGTTTGAACCATGCTTCTACCGGAGCTTCAAGATCCTGTAATGGCTGGGTATCATGATTGTCAACAAGGCTTACCGAGTGCATCGGATCAGCCTCTGTGAGGGAGCCCTCAAAAATTCTCCGGAGATCATAAGAGCCTCCTTCTTTTGATGCATTGTGAAAATTATTCTGAAGGGAGCTGTCAAAAAGACTCATACAGCCTTCCGTTACTTCGATGTACTTCTGGAGAAGATGAAGATGGCCCGGAGACCAGTATTCGCCCACGGCAAAAATATTTTTTCCGGAATTGGAGCGGAGCATGGTAAGCCACTCTTTATAAAAATCAAAAGAAATATGTTTTAAGGCATCCAGCCTTACCCCGTCAAAATCAGTCTCGTTAAAATACCATTCTGCCCATTTATTCAGTTCTTCGCGTACAAAGGGATTGCGGTGCTCAATATCGTTGTACATCAGGTAGTCGTAATTCCCTTTTTCATCATCAATCATTTCTTCCCAGTCATTTCCGTACTCAGACTGTATTTTGAAAATGTGGGATTCCATGCCTTCCGCATAATCCACACCGCTGAAACAGGTAAAGTTCCACTCAAAATCGGAATATTTTTTACCCCGGCCGGGAAACGTAAAATGAGTATAGGATTCAATGTCAATCACATCGGAAATAACTTTTTCCCTGTTGTTTTCATCTACTTTTACCGCTTTGAACTTTTCCAGTTCATCACCTCCGGCTTTATGCCCCAGTACAATATCTACAATAATTTCAATGTGATGTTTCTTTAAGGCTTTAATGGCTTTGATATAATCTTTTTTCGTTCCATATCTGGTAGAAACGGTTCCCTTCTGGTCGAATTCCCCAAGATCGTAAAGATCATAAGCATCATATCCGATAGAATAACCTCCGTTGGCCCCTTTATAAGCGGGAGGAAACCATACAGACGTGATTCCCAGCCCGGCGAGACGGGCTGCCTGTTTTTCAGCTTCTTTCCACAGTTTACCGCTTCCTTCAGAGTACCAGTGGAAAAACTGGATCATTGTTGGGTTCATATATAATGCATTTGGTCAATACAAGATAGTGAAAATTTTTCATCTACTGATTTTCAAATTCTTCAAACGGGATTTTTAGTTGAATAGAGACCTGTTTTTTTTCTTCCGTATTAAGATGAGACAGAGATAGTCCCAGTAATCTTACAGGTTTATTGTAAGGACGGAGTTCCCAGAGCTTTTTCCCGGTATTGAAATACTGTTCCGGTGAAGAAAAAAAATCCTCTTTGGTGATACTCCTCGTGAACATAGAGAAATCTTTGTATTTTATTTTTAAAGTAAGGGTCCTCCCCAGAATATTATTTTTCTGTAACCGCTGATGCAGTTCCTGTCCTAGATTTTCAAGCTTTTCATCGATTTGCTGCTCATCAAAAAGATCTTCAAAAAAAGTTCTTTCAACAGCTACACTTTTCTGAATGCGGTGCGGTTTTACTTCCGAAGTGTGGATACCTCTTACCACATTGTAATAATGTCTGCCGGACTTTCCGAAAAGACGTTCCAGCTCTTCCAGAGATCTTTTCTTTAAATCTTTTCCTTTGTAAATCCCTAAACTAAACATTTTGTTAGCTGTAACCTTTCCTACACCGTAAAATTTTTCAACAGGAAGTTCTTCCAGGAACCCCTCAACTTTATCGGGATGAATGGTTTTCTGGCCGTTGGGCTTATTGATATCTGAAGCTACTTTTGCCAGAAATTTATTGACTGAAATTCCTGCTGAAGCTGTTAATCCGGTCTGATCAAATATTTTCTGCCGGATCTCACGGGCAATGAGATTAGCCGATTCCATCCCTTTTTTGTTCTCTGTAACATCAAGGTAAGCTTCATCCAGGGATAACGGCTCCACAAGATCCGTATATTCATGAAAAATCTCTCTGATCGTTCTTGAAATTTCTTTGTACCGGGCGAAGCGGGGAGGAACAAAAATAAGATGAGGGCATCTCTCACGGGCCGTTTTACTGGGCATGGCAGAACGTACCCCATATTTCCGGGCTTCATAGCTTGCGGCAGCAACCACTCCACGGTGCTGGCCTCCCACCGCAATAGGTTTGCCTTTAAGCTCCGGATTGTCGTGCTGCTCCACGGAAGCATAAAATGCATCCATATCCACATGAATAATCTTACGAAGCGGCAGGTCCATAATACAAAGATAGGGTTTTAGAGGAAAGGATGATGGAAGATGGAGGTGAGGAGATGGAAAGTAAAGAAGTCCATGTTTATAAGATCTGTTTAAAGATCGCAGGTTAATTTTATACCTTTAAAGTCCCGTAAAAAGTTTAAACAGGTTTATAATATACAGACAGTTATCAACAAATAGTTTTAAATTAAAACGCTGTGAAAATTATTCCTGCAGTTTACCTATTTTTTAGTCTCATCGTAAGAAGAAGCGGTTCAAACCCTGCTTTTTCATAAGCTTTTATAGCCGCTTCATTCTGTGCATAAACATCCAGTCTGATCTCTGAAATATTCCTTGATTTCGACCAGCTGATCAGCTCATCGGTAATCAGTTTGTTGATTCCTTTTCCCCGGTATTCCGGTTTTACGTACATAAATCCCAGATAAGCATAGGTCTTAAACTTATAATAATCCTTCTCCGTATCTTTAATAAGTCCGTAACCGGAGGCAACAATCTCATTATTCTCTTCAGCAACAATTAAAACGGCATCCGGGGACTTTATGAAATGGCCCAGATCATAATAATGGATTTCACCTTCAATAAGGGTAGAGTTAAATGGTCTTTCTGCAGAAACAATTCCCTGCTCGAATGTTAAAAGAATTTCCAGGTCCTGTTCCGTTGCTTCTCTTATAATCATGGCGTCAAAGTGTAGAATTATTTTAAAAGATTATCTATGGTCTGCTGAATTTCGGGGTCTTCCGGAGAAATAGCATAATATTTGGCAATACCGGATTTCTGGTCGATAACCATATATCTCGGAATCCAGTTGAGGTCAACATAATTATTGAAATTATTTTTCCATCCGGAAGCAAACCAGTAATTATCCTTATCCTTCATATTGAATCTGGCAAGACTTTTATCAAAGCTCTCTTTTGATTTTTCAAGCGAAAGAAATACAAAATCTACATCAGGATTGTTTTTTTCCAGTTCTTCAGCTTTAGGAAGTGCCTTCAGACAGTCTCTGCACCATCCGGCCCAGAAGTCGATCACTAAAACTTTCCCTTTATGCTGATCCAGAATCTGTTGAATACTGACTGTTTTTCCATCCTCATCTTCCAGTTTCTGCTTCAGAGCTTCTTTAGAAAAGCCTTTCTTAAGAACGGCAGGAGCCTCTTGGGAAAAACCTAATCCGAAAATACCCATCACAAATATTAATAATAACTTTCTCATTTCTTACAATTTCTCAGTACAAATCTAAACAATGAATCGCAACCGGAAATCGATTTTCAATGAATTAAGAAAAATTTATGAGATCGAAAATTTCTATGAATGTGTATCGGTTCGGATTTATCATGAATAGAAGAACATAATTTATAGATAAAAGATGAAGGTGAATTATTTAATGCACGGGTTTCCTTAGAAATAAACTGTACGTTGAAAAGTGCACTTAAATTTTTAAAAATCTGTGTCCTCTGCAAAATCAGCGAGAATAAAAAATTCAAGGTAAACCTTTACAGGTATTTTTAAATTACGGATAATTTCTGATCAGCCCTTTCACAACGGCAATTACATTCGGCATGGCTTTATTGGCAGCATTCAGGACTTCTTCATGGGATACGGAATAGGCAATATCCGGGCCTCCCAGGTCTGTAATAATGGAAATACAGAAAACGTCCATACTCATATGTCTGGCAACGATCACTTCCGGAACGGTGCTCATTCCTACCATATCTCCACCGATAGCTTTGATCATACCGTATTCTGCCGGAGTTTCAAAGGTTGGCCCCTGCAGGCCTACATACACGCCCTGATGGATTTTAATATTATTTTCTACGGCAGCTTTTTCAGCCGTCTCAATCATTTTCCTGTTGTAAGGTTCACTCATATCCACAAAACGGGGGCCGAATGAATCAATATTTCTGCCACGAAGCGGGTGTTCAGGCATCATATTGATGTGGTCCTTTAAAATCACAATATCAGCTACGTTGTAGGCAGGATTCACTCCGCCCGAAGCATTGGAAAGGATCAGGTTTTTAATGCCCAGCATGTGAAAAATGCGTACCGGGAAGGTTACTGTTTCCATAGAATGGCCTTCATAGTAGTGAAAACGGCCGCTCATCATCAGCACTTTTTTGTCCTCTAAGATTCCGTAGATTAGTTTTCCTCCATGTCCTGCAACCGTAGTCTGCGGGAAATTGGGAATTTCAGCATATTCCAGTGTATGGATCGCCTGTACTTCATCCTGCAGTTTTCCTAATCCGGAACCTAATACAATGGCAAAATCCGGAACATCCTGAATAATTCCTCTGATAAAATCTGATGTCTGCTTAATTTTTTCTAACATAATCTAAGATGATTTGATTGAATTCTTCCTTTTTATCAATAATTACATTGATAGGCCAGTAGTAAACAATTTCTCTAAGATAGTCAAAAGTTTTCAGACGGACATAATCTTTCTCGGTAGTCAGGATCAGTTTGTATTCTCCCAATTTCTTGTATTCAGCAGTGATTTTCTTAATATCATCATCCGTGAAACTGTGATGATCCCTGAATTTAAGGTGTTTAACTCTCTGCGAAAATTTTGCCAGATGCTCAAGAAGAGGTTTGGGGTTGGCAATACCGGTGATCAGCAGGATGTCATAATAATTCAGGTTATTATCCGGAAGCATTTTATCTTTTCCGTACACATTTTCGTCATAACCGATGGACGAAAAGAATACTTTCTGGTGATGGGAAGGTCTGATCCTTGAAATATAGTACCGTTTGGTCTCTTCAGTCAGTTCATCCGGGCATTTGCTTACCATAATGATATCTGCCCTTTTGGAGCCGGCCCTTGATTCTCTCAGATCTCCTGCCGGGAGAAGATGGTCTTTAAAAAACGGATCATTAAAGTCGGTCATCAGAATATTGAAGCCGGGTTTAATGGCTCTGTGCTGAAAGGCATCATCCAGAACCAGAACATCCAGATCCATATCCTCAATCACTTTTCTGGCACCGGGAACTCTTTTCTCTGAAACGGCAATCACAAAGCGGTTTTTAAAACGTTCAAAAAGCTGCATCGCCTCATCGCCCACCATTTTATAATTACTGTCGTAATTCGTTACCTCGTAGCCTTTCGTCAGTCTTCCGTAACCACGCGAAAGTACACCGGTCCGGTAATGCTTGGACAGGTATTGGGCAAGATACATCACCATAGGCGATTTTCCACTTCCGCCTACGGAAAGGTTGCCGACATTGATAATCGGTGTTTTGAACTTTGTTGACTTAAAAATTCCCAGATCATACATTGTGTTTCGGATACCCGTTACCAAATGATAACCCAGGGAAAAAGGATAAAGGTACCATCTTTTCATACGATTGCAAAAATAGGAATTTTCGCAGGGATTTGATGCAATATTCTCAAAGACTTTTCAACAATTATTTCGTTAAATTAAAGTATTTTTGTGGAGTTATTGAAATACCTTGAGATACTTTATAGAATTTTCTTACAACGGAAAAAATTATTTCGGCTATCAGATACAGCCGGACGCTGTTTCTGTACAGGAAGAGCTGGAAAAAGCACTTTCCACAATTTTGAGAGAAGAAATCAAAACCACAGGAGCCGGGCGAACAGATACCGGTGTGCATGCAAAAAAAATATTTGCTCATTTTGATACGGAAAAAGTGCCGGATGAAAATCTTCCGCACAAACTGAACAGTTTTCTGCCCCCGGATATTGCTGTGAAAAGAATATTTCCCGTAAAGGATGATTTCCATGCCCGCTTTGATGCTACGTACAGAACCTACGAATACTATATTTCCCTTGCCAAAAATCCTTTCACCCGGGAATCTGCATGGCAGCACTGGAAAAGACCTCTTGATATTGATAAAATGAACGAGGCCTGTAAGATACTCTTTGAATATGAGGATTTTACAAGTTTTGCCAAGCTGAAAACCGATAATAAAACCAATATCTGCAGGATTTACAAGGCCGAATGGGAACAGGAAGGAACAGAACTGAAATTTACGGTTTCTGCCAACCGTTTCCTCAGAAATATGGTCCGCGCCATTGTTGGAACTATGGTGGAGATCGGAACCGGGAAAATAAAACCGGAAGACCTGCGTAAGGTGATTGAAGATAAAAACCGGAATGCTGCGGGAACTTCTGCTCCCGGGCACGGCCTGTACCTTGTGGATGTAGGATACGAATTTTAAACCTGAAGCTTATGATTTCCGTACTTATTGCAGCAGCCGTATTTTTATATTATGAAAAACTGGCAGCCCGTTCCGGAAAAAAGAAATGGCTGTACGGTTTTTTAGGAATTGTCCTGTGTTTCGGATTACAGTTCATATTTGGCCTTATATACGGAATGGCGGGAATCATCCTCGATCCCAATCATTATTCGCAGGATATGGATTTTCATTCATTTACCCTGGTGAATATTCTGGGCTGGATTCTTTCTGCTATTGTTGCTTTACTGGTTGGATGGTATTTTGGAATACGCCGGAACAAAAAATAACTGAACATACGGGAATTCTGAAAACATACATTTACGGAACAGATTCCGGATCAGGACCGGTTTGTTCTGAAGTAAGATAGGCAGAAAAAGCACAAACTATTCATTCTGTAAATGATACCTATCTGACATTTTCTATGATGAATTGATGAAGTTGTAAAGGCAGACAAATTATAAAGTCTTATTTTTGTACGGAATTTTTAATTCTTTTCTTCAATTCGTACAATGAAAAAACAAGATACCTGGGGGATTATCAAGAGGCTGTTCTTTATCGGGATGAAATTCCGTTCCTGGTTTATCATTACCCTGATAATTTCCGTTATACTGTCTATGGTTTCTACCTACCGGCCTTACCTTACGATGGAAGTAGTGGATAATGACATCACCAAGCTTAAAGATAAAGCTTTGATGATGAAACATATCTACATATTGGTAGGACTGGTATTTGCAGAAACCGTTCTGAACTTTTTCCTGGTTTATTTTTCCAACTATATTTCTCAGAACGTTATCCGTGATATAAGACAGAGGCTTTACGCAAAGCTCATCTATTTCAGGACCTCTTTTTTTGATAAAACTCCGATCGGGCAGCTGGTAACGCGTGCCGTAGGAGATGTGGAGACTATTGCTACGGTATATACGGACGGGTTCCTGATGGTTTTCGGGGATATCCTGAGAATTATTTTTGTGCTGGTCATGATGTTCAGCACCAATGTGCATCTGAGCTATATTACGCTGGCTATTCTGCCTTTAATGGTAGTGATTACCCGGTTTTTCCAGAAAAGACTTAAAAAAGCTTTCGGAGATGAAAGAAACTGGACGGCAACCCAGAACTCCTTTGTTCAGGAAAGGCTGGCCGGAATGCCTATCATCCAGGTTTTCAACAGGCAGGAATCAGAATTTAAAAAATTCGATGAGATCAATATTACACTGAAAGGGGCCCTTTTGAGAACGGTATTCATCTTTTCACTGTTCTTTCCCGTTGTAGAACTTATATCATCTCTTTTCATCGGATTTATCCTGTTTTATGGAGGGTATATCACGATCAGTGCCGGGGTGGTGATCGCTTTTATTCAGTATATTTCCATGCTGATCCGTCCTTTAAGGCAGATTGCAGACCGTTTTAATAATATCCAGAGGGGTATTGTAGGAGCAGAAAGAGTGCTGGGACTGATGGATGAAGACAATTCAATGCCGAATACAGGAACCGTGAAAAAAGACCATTTCGACGGTAAAATAGAATTTGAGAATGTGCGCTTTGCCTACGATGAAAAGCAGGAAGTACTGAAAGGAATTGATTTCAAAGTCAATCCGGGAGAAACGGTGGCCATTGTAGGTGCTACCGGAGCAGGAAAATCAACGATTATCAGCCTGATCACAAGGCTTTATGATATTAATTCAGGAAAAATTCTGATCGATAATGTAGACCTGAAAGATTATGAACTGTATAACCTCAGAAGTCATATAGGAGTGGTACTGCAGGATGTTTTCCTGTTTCACGGAAGTATTTTTGAAAATCTTGCTTTCGGAGACGACAGTATTACGCTGGAAAAAATAAAAGCGGGAGCGAGAGAAATAGAAGTAGATCAGTTTATTGAGCAGCTTCCCGGAGGATATGATTATGTGGTGAGCGAAAGGGGATCTTCCATTTCTTTAGGCCAGAGACAGCTGCTATCTTTCCTCAGAGCCTATCTGTCTGATCCTAAAATCTTAATTCTGGATGAGGCAACATCCTCTATTGACCACGAAAGCGAGAAACTGATCCAGAGAGCCACTGAAAAGATCACAAAAAACAGGACCTCCATTATTATTGCGCACAGGCTTTCAACCATCGAAAAGGCAGATAAGATCATTGTGATGGAACACGGAAAGATCGTAGAAGAAGGAAAACATCTTGAACTGCTGGATAAGAACGGATATTATGCCACACTGTATAAAGCACAGCTCAGACATGAAGTGGAAATGGAGAAGGATGAAGAAGTCTGATTCGGGCTAAAACTGACAATACAAAAAAGAGTTCTGTACAATACGGAACTCTTTTTTATTCTGCAAATTTATCACAAGGCTCTTAGAATTTTAATTTTTTGGAAATCACTCTTCCGTCTTCCAGAACAACCGTTGCTGTTACAATAATGTTCTTTTGACTGACCGGGAATCTGTATTCTGTGGCTTTAATACTGTTTTGGCTGGTAAGAAGCCTTCCCGAAGCGTCATAAATGTGCAGAGAATGTATTTTTAAATTGCTTTTTACATACACATCATTTTCATCTCTGCTGATTTCTGCTGCATTTTTTGTCTCTGTATCCTTTACTGATAATGAATTGTTCTGCCCGATCATTACCGAATAATCCTCTACCTGTCCGTATGTTGGGGTATAACATGCAGTAACTGCTATACCATTGAAGTCACCAATAACTCTCATTCTCAGCGGAGTGTTGAGCACAGCCCCGGCCGGAGGTGTTACAGAGGCAGTAGCAAATGATCCGTTGCTTATTCCGCTCTGATTGAGGACCAGTTCGGTTGTTTCATTGAACTGCCCGTCATTGTTATAATCAATATAAGCCCTGATGGTATGTGGATTATTCAGCCCCGGCCCTACGGTAAGTGTTGTAGCTGTTCCGGACGGAATGGTCGTTTTTGATTTCCCCAGGCAATAAGCCCCGGTAAAGTTTTCATAAAAATTATTGGAAGCCTGCTTATAATTGGATGAATAATTATTGATATCTCCGAATTTTACAGAAGTAATCCCGATATTGAAGGTTCCCGGAGTGGTAATGGAAGCGGGAACACAGGCTGCGGTCAATACAGAACTGTTATTAGGAACCGTAGCAGATGTTACCGGAGAATTAACCAGGGACTGTCTGAACCGCAGAAGCTGGGCAACGGCACGGTCTGTCTGTCCCTGTGTGAATAAATTCCGGAAACAGAACGTATAAGCCATAACATTTTTTTCCCCTCCGGCATACACCTGGCTGGTACACGGATTGATCTGTCCGGTCTGGCAGGTACCGGGAACGGAAGAATGATAAAGACTCTTCATTGGTTCGGTATCACATACAAAATCTCCCTGAAGGGTACAGTCTGTATTGGCAGGGCAGGCTCCGGTAGATTCATTATAGCCTTCGTGGGTATGGCGCAGGCCCAGCGCATGTCCGAATTCATGGGCCATCGTCTGAGCATTGACTGCAGAGGCGGAAGCAGACATGAAAGAAAAATCATTGAGCCCTCCCGGATAATAGGCAAAGCCATTCAGTAAGCCTGAATTGGAGGCCAGCCTTTTTACGACATACACATTATAATATTTGCTGGTATCCCACATTCCCAGGGCTGTGATCTCAGAATCGGTTACGGCATTTGCTGTATTGTCATTGTTTACACCGCCGCTTACGTATTTGGGAAGATGGGAAGCATTAATTCTGTTGATTCCGTTGGTCGCGTTACAGTTGGGATCTATCCGGGCAAAAACAAATTTTACAGGCAGTACCGCACTGGTTCCGGCCATTCCGCTGGATGAGCTTCCTGCAAATACGCCGTTGGTGTAATTGATCCATGCTATGATATCTGCATCAGACTTGTTGTTCGGAGTTCCTATTGCACTGCCATCTCCTACAACATGTACTACAAGCGGAATTTCATACACCTGATTTTTATTCAGCCTGGAGGCCAGCTTTCCGCTTTTGATCAGCCGGGAGAGTTCCAGATTGAAAGCATCATCGCGGGCTTTATCCTCCGGGAACTTTGCATAATGCTTTTTCATCAGTTCTTCAGTTCCGCATTCCTGAAATTCCAGCTTCTGTGAATAAAAAGTTGTGCATAATCCCCCTGAAATAAGAAGAAATAGTAATTTTTTCATAGTATTTTTATATGAATGGTTTGAAATTTAAAAATAATCAAAAAATACTATAATAAATTAAGTCTGATCTACAATTCCTTAAACTGATTATTGAGTTCCTCGAATTTACGGATGAGCCCGTTCAGTTTTTCCTGCTGTTTTTTAACGGTTTTGGGTCTTATATAAAACCAGTTGATGACCATCCATACCAAAACAGCTCCATAAGCCAGAACAGCAGAAGAAATCTTCATCATTGAAGCATATTCATACATATACAGAAAGATTCCCAGGATCAGCATGATAAAATACAGATTCAGCATGGTGGTCTGCATCAATTTCTGCTTATTCTTTACCATATAGAGGTTCTGCAGATATTCACTGTTGGATTGCGCAGTGTCGGTTGTATAAAAAAGCATGAACATCCGGTTGTAGGCTAGAAGGAAAATGACCATGGCCAGGATAACGAGTATAATTCCGATTTTTGTAGATATCATTTGAGGCTGGTAACGGAACCAGATAAAACCAATCCCCAGAGAGGTCGCAATCAGGGCTATATTGGTAAGAACCAGCCTGCGCAGGTTTTCGTTTCTGAACTTTTTCAGCCTGCCGAGCAGTTCCTCCCTATTGGGTCTGTCGGAAGACTGCTGTTGCCATATATTTTTAAAGTCGATATCAGTAGCCATTTTCTTTAAACTTTTGCGTTAATTTTTCTTTGATCCTGTGAATTTTTACCCTTACATTGGATTCTGAAAGTCCGGTAATCTGTGCAATTTCTGCCTGTTTTATATCTTCAAGCTCCAGCGAAATAATGATCCTGTCCGTTTCGGGTAACTCTGAAATAAACCGGTAGAGCAGCTGGATCTGAGGTTCCAGGGATTCCTGCTTTTTCTCTTCCAGGTTGATCGGCAGATCTGTTCTGGAGAACCTTTTTTCCTTTTCAATCTGCCGGAGACAGGTATTGGAAGCAATTCTGAAGATCCATGTACCTACACTGGATTCATTCCGGAATTTCGGAAGCTGCTGCCAGACAATGATAAATGTTTCCTGAGCCAGGTCCCGGGCGGATTCCGCGTCATTTACATATCCCATACACAACCGGAATATTTTCTGCCAGTACACTTCGTATATATCCTCGAATATCATTATTTCGCAGATAAGAAATTATCAAGCTGGTTCAGATACCAGTCTCTATCATCATACATAATGAAATGTAGCCCTTTGGATGCGTATTGGAAATCAGCATTTTTCAAATTTTTATACTGTCCTTCAATAGCCGGTTTGAAGTTGATAAAGTAGGATTCCAGTAAAATAAGAGAAGGGCATTGTATGGTTTTGATTTTTTCCCTGAGATCCGTATTGGAAAAATCACAGTACATTTTGGCAAAAGTTTTCCGGTCTGATTTCATGCTCCAGCCGATAACCGTTTCCTGCATGGAAGTATCTGCCAGCAGGCTTGGGATAGCCTGAGCCTGCATACTGCGGAACTGTTCATCCGGCATAGCGGTGAGTGTATTGATCATCACTGAACAGTCGTTGTTTTCTTTAGAGATAAAGTTGGGGTTGGATAAGGCGGCCAGGCAGGGAATAGCATCCACTACCACAATTTTGCCGGGCAAATCCGGATAATCGGCAGCGATGGCCAGAGCAAGACCTCCTCCCATACTGTGCCCTACAATTACGGGTTTTTCTATCTTATTACTTTTGATGTAGGCTGCAATCCCGTTTTCCCAATCTTTAAAACTTACCTCCGGCTGTGGTTTTGTTCCTGCAAATCCTGACATGGTTAAAGTATAGCAGGTGTAATTTTTTTCAAATTTCGAAGCGGTATCTTTCCATACTTCTCCGGAAGAAGCAAAACCGGGAATAAAAATAAGAGCCTGCTTTCCGGTTCCGGTTTTCTTTACCTCAAACGGATATGATTTTTCCTGCCCAAATATATTGCATGCTGCAGCGAAGAATAACATAACGATCAGAAGGAATGTGAATTTTTTCATGATTTCTAAAGTTGTAAGGTTTATTTGTCTTTTAGAGACGGACCTTTTTAAAATGTTACAAAACTTTTTCAGTTTTTTTGAAAAAATATTTTTTCCTCCCCGGGAGCCCCTTTTATAAGGGATTTAATCATAGAAAAGTATTAAAAGATGGCTTTTATTTCAATATACCGGATCATTGAAGTGTGCTAATCAAACATTTTTCCCTGGAACCTGTTGATGTTAAAATACAGTCCGGGAACTTTGTACTGATCTTTTTCAAATTCCATATAATCGCATTCTCCCGTATAGGCCTGTGATTTGAGTTCCATCTGGAATATATTGAGAACTACATACTCATCAGAAACACAGATAACATGAAAGCCTGTCTCACATTTCAGTCCATCCCCGGAACTCAGAATGGCACCTAATAGCCCATGTACGTTTCTTGAGATTTTTTTGGCGGTACTGTCATCATGGGTAAGATGATACATATAGGCCAGGTAATTCATGGCTCGGAGATTCAGCGGATTTTCTTCCAGGGCTTCATGGAAAAGCCTGATCCCTTTAATCATGTCTTTTTCGGAAATATCTTCTGCACGGTAATATTTTCCCATTTCCTCCATTTTCTTAGAGATTTTGTAGGGTTTATATTCTTTCCGGAAGGTATAACCAAAATAAAGATGCCGGTATTGGCTGTCTGTGAGAAGGGTATCGTTCTGTTTTAATCTTTTCAGCAGGGCAGGATAATAGAATTCTGAGTTTTTATCCTCAATATTCTTCTGAATTAAAGCATAATCCGGTGCTTTGAATTCCGGTGTCTGAGCCTTTACAAGACAGATCAGTACTAAACAGAATGAAGTGAAGAATGCTCTGATCATCATGGTTTCTAATAGTTTTGTTATTATTTTCATTAGGATCAAAAATACGGAATATGTAGCAAAAAAAATAAAAAAGCCTTCTATTGATAAAAAAAACAATAAAATATTGTGAAAGTGCTGTGTTGTATTGATAAATTTGTTAACTTTAATTAAAATTTGAGAAACAGCCCTGACTTTAAAAGGGGTATCAAACATAAATAGTTTTTTTTAACTTAAATCCAAATATATAAATGAACACCAGTATCCAGGACGAATTTAAAGTCTTCAAAGATGAATTGAGAAAGTTGAATATCGAAGTACAGAAAGTCGTAAAGGTAGGAAACGGAAGTATGGATTTTCATGAGGTTTTCTACAAATCGCCACGGTATGAAGAGGTAAAAAGTGTGTATGTCCAGCGACATAATCTGGACAGTATGATTGAAAAATTCAAGCAAGCCTATCATTAACAAATATACCGGTCGCCGCAGATTTTCTGCGGCGACCGGTGTTTATATACTTTTCTCACGTATCAGGATGATGTACAGTAAGTAAAACCTGCTTAATCTGCGAATGTAAAAACCGCTGACAGATGGTGCAGATTTATTTTCAATTTTGATAAAAGAAGGCAGATATTTTTTAAATGCAGTTGAATTTCTCCGGTGTACAGTATTAAGGTTAAAACAGCCGTAAGTGCTCAGTTTTTATTTGTGCATGAGTGGCAGCTGTAATTAGCTTTTACCAAAGAACTTTTTTATTTTATTCAGCAGTCCGGGTTGGGCAGGAGAGGGGGAGCGATCCGGTTCAGGAGAAGTTGTCTGATCGTGTGACGGAGAGGTTTCAGCGGTTGATGCTGCTGAATTTTCAGCTTCTCTTCTTTCGGTCACATGAATTCTGTTCGGTTCCTCTACTTTTTGTCCGGTTAATCTTTCAAAATGAGCTTTAGCCTTATTGAAAACCTCAATTTCTGCTTCAGGGCGGTCATCTACATGATTCATTTCAGGTATTATTCCGGAACTTAATTTTACGGATTCACATTCAAAATCGTTCATAATTCCCTGGTGAATTCTTATGGCTGTCCCGGTTTCTCCCACCTTTTCAAAATTTTCTGCAAACTGCAGCATATCTTCTCCTATCTCATACTTTTCAAGAGTATTACCGATGGAGTTGCTTATTTTTGCTTTTGCGACGGCAAGATTGGCGATGGATTTTTCTTCCCCGGTCTTTATTTCAAGAAGCTGTATCAGCTCCTGAATACTTCCTCTGATTTCAGGTAAAACCCTGAAATTGTCAATATGCTCGAGATCTGAAAGATAAAAATTCTGATTCATGGCTTCGGTGGCAAGATACTGAATATGGGCACTTGTGATGAATGCAAGATGAACCAAAAGAGCAGTATATTGTTTCAAATGATCTTCATTGATCTCAGATTTTTCAAGGGCTTTGTAAAGCTGAAGACCTTCTAAAAATTCAATCTGATATCGGTCACAGGGAAAACTATCCTCATTGATCTCCACAAAGTTATTATTTAATATTTCGTAAAGATATCTGTGGATCTGAAATTCTTCAGAATTTCTCAAAGCTTCTTTCAATTCTTCAAGCTTATTTTGCTGTATTAATTCTATCATTTTCATGGTATATTGAGCGCCAATATACAAATTTCATCCAGAAATAAAAGAACAGCTGCAATTGTTTCCGGACGGATGATTAAAATCTGTATCCCAGGGAAAGTCCGCTTCTGAAACCTGCCCAGGGTCCGTCAACTTTTATTTTTGCCCCGTTTGGATTTGTTTCTACGGTATAATCCACAAAGGGAAGATCCAGATTTTCGATTTCTTTTTTCAGCTGTGCCTGCATATCGGGGGTAAGGACATAATCGCTGGTCATGGTAAAGTCTCCTGTTCCGCTGCCGTAATGGGCCCCTGCGATCCAGAAGTCAAGAACGAGGTTCTGGCTTTTCGTGAGGAAAAACTGTACACCCACCATCAGTCCTCCGCTGTTTCCTCTGGTGCTTCCCTGACCTTTGAGCGGAATTTGATAGCTGGTACCACCCGGAGCATTATAATCGTAATAAAAATCAAAAGTGTTGGACGAAACATCAGAGAACCGGTAATAAGGTGCAAAATAAAAGCCTTTGCCGTAGCCTTTTCCTATATAAAATCTGGGTTCTATGGTGAAATTGGTCGCTTTTACCCGTAAATTCTGAAATCGTTTTTCATCTTCATCTTTCAAAAAGGAATTGATAAAAGGAACTTTTCCCTGAAGCATGGTTCCGAATCCTATGTTGAGAGAGAACCACTGAGTGATGGCTCTTTCATAGGAAAGATTAATGTTTCTGAACGCATAGGCAGTCACATTGGTCTTAATGATATTCATTCTGTCTGCGGGAATGATTTCAGATTCCTGAGCATTGGTTTTCAAAAACAGAAAACAAGGGATCAGAATAATAAGCTTTTTCATGACTTTATATTTTGTGGTGTAAAAAAATACCAGCAAAAAACGGGCAGAAAAATAAAAATATTTTAATATGATTTCATTTTTAACTTTAAAATAACAATATGAATGCTAAATTAATGCGTGTTATAACCGGGTCTGGGTAAAAAGATAAAAACTGGAAGCAATGACGGAATAATAAAGGACAAGATTGATGATGAGGTATTTCAACTCGGTTTCCACAATGGTTTTCCGGTTTAAAGTGATAATGCTCTCAACAATGAATGGAATCACGGAAACCAGGATGATGATCACCGAAGCGATGAAAAAAACAGATACTACTGTCTCATAAAAGATATAATTGAAGCTGTAACCGCTGAACAGAAAGTGCTGGATTGCAAAAATGATAATCAGCAGGTAAGCAGCGGACTGAAACCGGTAAACTGTCAGAACTTTCATCGCATCGAAGTTTTATAGAGTACAGAATCACCGTAAGATACGATCACGGAATCAAAATATTTCCGGTGAACAAATTCTTTCCTGAAATCATGAACAAATAAACGGACAGCTTCCGGGGAACAGCGTTCTTTATCAAATGAAAAGAGACTGAAGTTTTCCAGCTTCTGAATTTTCTTTGTTTTCAGATCTCTGAAATACCACAATGTATCAGGAACTTCCATAATCTCAAGATCAGTATTGTATTTTTTATTGAGGTTTTCCATCAGTATTTCGGTTTTCCGGTTGGGAGAATATTGCTTTTTTCTTCCCATTCCCCAGGAAAAAGGATTCAGGTAAACAAGCATCGGAAGAAGGATCAGAATAATGATAATAAAAGTTGAAAATTTCTTCATTCATAGGTTTTCAGGTTGATCTAAAGATATAAAAAATTGGGACTTCAAAATGATAGTAATGAGAGTTTTACTCCTTAAACCTCCCTCCCAATTTATTTATTTTAAAAAAACTGATGTAGCAAATACCGTACGTCAGTTGTTCTAAAGGTATAAAAACTAATTTCTGATATGAAAAAAACGATCTATACCCTTTGTTTTCTCAGTAGTATTTTCATGTTCTCGCAGGAAGCAAAAAAGGATACCGTAGATACCTCAAAAACAAAAGAGATTCAGGAGGTTATTCTGAAATCCCAGCGAAAAAAGCAATTTGCGGATAAGGCGGTCTATACTTTTGATAAGGAAGCACTGGAGAAAGCCCGTTATGCCAAAGATCTGCTTCGTACCCTTCCGGAACTGCAGCTGGACCCGATTTCTAACTCTATCACAAGTATAAAAGGAGGAACAACGCTGTTTCTTATCAACGGAATTGAAACCACAGACCTGCAGATCCGCAGTATAGCCCCTAATGAGGTGGTAAAAGTGGAATATTACGACATTCCTCCTGCACGCTGGGCATCAAGAGCCGATATCGTAGTGAATATTATAACGAGATCTACGGAAACAGGGTATCTTTTGGGAGCCGATGTTACTTCTGCACTGAACACCGGGTTTGTAGATGCTTCAGCCTATGCCAGCTATACAAAAGGGAAAAATGATTTCGGACTGGAATACTCCCTGAGCCTGAGAGATTATGATAACAGACAGGTGCAGAGTATTTATGATTATAATCTGAACAGTCAGCATTACCGTTCGGAAGAAGAAAGAAAGGACCATTTTGGATATACTACACAGAATGTGGCATTGCGCTATACCCGTATGGTTCCGGATAACTATACTTTTCAGGCTAAACTGAATATGGATCTGGTAAGCAGTTTTTCAAAAACAAAAGGCATGAGTTTATTTACTAAAGACAATACGGAAGAAACACATGAGATGTTTAAGAATTACGGTTCAGACTATATCAATCCTAAGCTGGATCTTTATTATTCAAAAAAGATTGGCAGTAAGGATGAGGTGAGCATCAATGCGGTAGGATCCCATTACAATACGGATATTACGGAATTTGCGAAAGAGTGGGTAGTTTCATCAGGAAATTCTGTGTATGATAATGATATGGTTTTAAAAACGGAGCAGACCAATTTTGTAGGAGAGCTGGCTCATACCCATGATTTTAAAGCCGGGAAACTATCATCAGGCTATCGAATTTCCTCTTCGTCCATTTCCAATGACCTGAATAATCTTGCAGGATACTCCCAGTATGACGTTAATTACATGGAGCAGTATTTTTATACGGAATTTTCAGGAAAGAAGGGTAAATTTACTTACAGACTTGGTGCCGGTCTTACTAATATCCATAATAAGAGTGCTGAAAATACCTTTAATGAATGGTCTTTTACACCCAGACTTATTTTAGGGTATCAGCTGAAGAATAATCAGAGTCTCAGATTTACGGGAAGCTATACTCCGGTAAGCCCCGGGAGTAATGCACTCAGCAGCAATGTCGTACAGCAGGCTCCTAATATTGTACGGAGAGGAAATCCTTTTTTAAAGTCGCAGCAGGTACTTTCCAATAATTTGATTTATTCCCTGAATAATAAATATTTTGATTTCAATGCTTCCCTGTTTTACACTTATACAGATAGAATAATCAACCAGTATTATGTTCAGGATGATACTTTCGGAGGATATGCACTCACGTATGAAAATGCCAGAAACGGGCAGAAATACGGTCTGCAGCTTACGGGATCTTACAAGCCTTTCGGAAATAGTCTTCTGGTACTGAAAGCAATGATCGCTCCGGTATCGGAAATGATCAGAACAGCATCCGGAGAGCTGATCAAAAATAATTATCTTTCCAATTATTTGGTAGCATCTTCGGAATATAAGTCTTTCAGTGTACAGTATATGTTTAATATTCCGGTGTATACCTTAAGCGGGGCTTTCCTTAATACCAATGAGAATAAAAATCACATTTTTGCCAGTTACAAACTGAAAAGCTGGACCTTTACCACGGGAATGTACTGGATAGGAATGCCTTCTCATTATAGAACAAAAAGTCTTCCTCAAAGCTTAGTCAACTATAATGTTGATACAAAGATCATGAATAATAAATCGATGTTTGTTTTAGGGGTTGGCTTTGACCTCTCCAAAGGAAAGAAAACCGAAGTTCAGAGAAAGCTGAATAATGATACGGCTCCTGCCGCTACGTTCTGATGCCTTTTCAGTAACTGATTCATTAAAAAAAATCCGTTCTGAAAAACTCTGAACGGATTTTTTTAGTTGAAAACAAATTTTATTTTTTGATGAATTTTGTGCTTTCTTTTTTGGCAGAATCCTTTCCTGAAATCTCTATGAAGTAAGAAGAAGCCGGAAGCTCAGAAACCTGAACTTTCCCGGACTGTATATCTGAGGCCTTGATCAGTTTTCCGTCTAAACTGTAAATTTTAGCAGTTGAATAATCTCCTGTTTGTCCTGTAAATCCGATAAAGTCCTGTGCCGGATTCGGATAAACTCTGAAACGGTCTTTTTTTACGGTTTCTCCGGTGCCGAGGAAAGCCACGCTCAATGCCTGAGCCGCCGTAGTGGTCTGGTTCATGTTAAGAGCAGGAACGTTGATGTTGGCGCTTGTGTATGACAATAATGGGGCCTTGTAGGTTCCGCTGTAATACAGGTAAGAGGTATTGGTAATGGTTCCGGCAGGAAAAGGACCTACTGTCAGGTTAAAGACCTGAACTGATTTTATTCTTAAAACATTGGTATAGGTATTAGGCCCGATGATCAGGGTTCCGGCAGCATCCGCTGAAATATTGATATTACCGCTGAAATTTCCGGAAGCCGCCGATGAGGAGAAAGTTCCCTGTGCTGTATCGGTCTCTGTATAACCGAAAGCAGCAGGGTAAGATATATAAGTTCCGTTGTTTGCTGCAAAATTCAGGGTAGCATCAGGGGTGATAAGTCCGGTGATTTCCAGTTTTGAGGCCGTCTGTTTAAACAGGATGGTATTGCCGCCTCCTGTCATTTTTATAGTAGAACCGGGATAGGTTGTGATTTCTCCGGCATCAGGAGCGGAGTATACGGTGGGAGATGCCGCACCTTGTGTAAGAGAAGCGTTGTTGAACACCACATTGTTACCGGTTGCAGAATTATCTACTGTTCCGTTGATGATCAGATTATTGACTGTTTCGCCAATAACAGGGTCGTTAAATGCTTTGGTAATGGTAGTTTGAGCAGAGCAAAGCCCGAAAGCTGCAAGTGCCAGAAGTAGAGTTTTTTTCATGTCCCAATTTTTTATTAAAGTTAAATAAAAACAGGGTTTGATTGTTAACATAATTAATTTTTGATGAAAATTTTTCAATAAAAAAGCCACCCGGTAATTCGGATGGCTCTTCTGTACGTTAAATATATGGTATTGTTAATCGATATTAGTTACTGATCATTGTACGGTAAGCGTAGATATCCTCAATGGTTACAACGCTCATTTCTCTTTTGATGGCAAAATCCACGATTTCCGGAAGTCTGGCCATAGAACCGTCCTCATTGGTCAGTTCGCAGAGTACGGCATCATCACCCAGGTTAGCCAGTTTTACCAGATCTACACTGCCTTCGGTATGCCCGCGTCTTTCGAAAACACCGTCTTTTTTAGCAATCAGAGGGAAAACATGTCCCGGGCTTGCAATATGAGCGGCCTGTGCATCCGCTGCTACGGCTGTTCTGATTGTTGTTACACGGTCTTTAGCCGAAACCCCGGATTCCACGCCTTCTCTGGCTTCAATAGAAATGGTAAAAGCGGTCTGGTTTTTAGAGTTGTTGTTTTCCACCATCGGACGGAGGTTCAGGTGTCTGCTTTTTTCTTCCGAAATACATAAGCATACAATACCGCTGCATTCGCGGATCAGAAGCGCCATGTCCTGTTCTGTAATGGTGGATGCGGGAAAGATGATGTCGCCTTCGTTTTCACGGTTTTCATCATCTACTAAAAGAATTCCTTTTCCCTGCTGTAATTTAAGAAGCGCATTTTCTACACGCTCTGTGGAGGTTGCTCCAAACTGTTCTAATAATTTTTCCATGTTATTTTACTTTTAAAAAGGTAAAACAGTCTTCGGTACATGGAAATGAAATACGGCACAATAAGCCCGTAAGGTATCTTACTGACCGTTTCATTTTCTTCTCCCATCCAGACTTTAACTGTCGGTTCCGGAATTTCACCAGATCAGTCCTTTCAGAAGAAAGGAGTCGCGGACTGTAACCGCCGGTAGGGAATTTCACCCCGCCCCGAAGAAAACTTATTCTAAGTTTTGCTGTATGTTTACTTTAAATTTTTTTTATTTCACTATATTGTATTTAACGTACAGGCTGCAAATTTCGGGAAGTTTTTTGAACTGGAGAAGTATTTTAGCGGATAATCTGTTCAACAGGATATTTAAAGTCCGGATATTGACGGTCAAAATCTTCGGCATCATCATTTTTTCTTTCACACCAGCCGGTTGACAGCTCAATATCACCTAATCCGAAAAAGAAATGTTCATTTTCATAAAAACGGATGTTATATTCTTTAAAATGATCCATTGTTTCCTGGATCCCTGTTTTGTATTTTTCCAGCTTTTTCTTATTCATCCAGAAAAATGAATATTCTGAATAAACGGTTCCTGCTCTTATCTGTGCATATTCAAAATCCAGGTGGTTTAAAATATCTTCAAATTCCAGAATGAAGTGATGAAGCTTATATTCATCCTGCAGAAACCATTTGGCTGTTCTTCCGAAAGAAATCAGAGCGTTTTCATAGCAGTAAGGGATTTCCAGGGTAGACTTGGAAAATATATCCGGATGAAAATAATAATAGTCCTTAGCTTTCATCCTGTTTTGGAGAAAATCGAGAAAACCTTTATAATCGGAATCCAGCATAATGGCTCCGAAAAAATAATTCCACTGAATCATTTAGTTGATCTTTTTGAGATTTTTATCATAAAGCCCTATCAGTAAGCTGTTGCCGTTTTTGTCCGTTTTTATCCCGCCATATACTGCTGCTTCATATTTCCGGGCATGTCCTTCCTGAAAAAAGAAAGATTCTGCACCGATATTGATGCTCCATTCACCTGAAGTATAGCTGATAAGATGTTCCCCGGTTTTCAGCGGGGTTTTGTTTTCCTGAAACCGTACTTTATGAGCTACTCCGTTTTTATCAAGGGTTACCACACAGTAGCCCCGCTTAGGAATACCTTCTTCACCTAAAGTCCCTGCAATAGCATATCTTAAAGTCATATAATCACCCTGCATCAGTGAGCGGGGATCTACCGGGGCGAGCTGCAGTAAAATCAGCTGGCCGTCCTTCAGCAAATTTTCTTTTCCGATGACGGAATAATTGAAATATCCCAATAGCAAAACGAGATTGAAAAGAATAATAAGCCATTTATATTTTTTCATGGGAAATCAGTTTTTTGTGGATGAATGCGTAAATGACCAGGAACATGATGCCGGACGAAAATAAAAGAACGGATTTGATGAGCAAGGTCAGCTGAAGGTCGTAATACAGTTTCCCGATGAAAGCAATCAGGGCTGTGCAGGCCAGTGCAAATCCTGTTTTATAATTGACCAGAAAGCTTAATAAAATAACGAGAATAGCACCTGATATGGCCGGAGATAATGCTGTTGGCAGTAAAATTAAAAAAGTCAGTATATAAACGGTGATCTTATATCCGGTATGGGTAACCTGTAATTTTTTTAATAAAACAGAAACCACATAAAGGACGGCCGGAATAATAACGGCCGATGACAGTCCGTTGTAGAATGCAGGAGTCGGGTCAGACAGTTCATCTTCAAATCCAATATAAGCCAGCCCGGCAATGAATGATAATGCCATTCCTGTGCAAACGGGATCGTATAACCCTGAAAGGATTCTGCCGGCGGTAATGATCTTTGCTTCTTTGAGGAAGATAAAGGTAACTATGAGGGCCTGAACGGCAATGAAGATATAAGTAAGACCGTATACCTCGTTGGTTATAATAAGTGACAGGATACTGCCATTGAGAATGAGTACGGAAATGAAGGAAAGAATATAATTATGTACCAGAAACAGGATGCATAATGCAATAGCTATAAAGATAAGCTGCATGGTATTGTCGTGACTGGAAAGGCCAAGCCCGAGCAGTGTAAGACCTGTAATATAAAATGAAACGGAGAGCGTATCGGTTATTACTTTCTTTGAAAACCTGCTGAGAAGGGCTGAACCCACAATGCAGATTCCTCCGAATAAGGTAATGCCTTCTTCTGAACTGAATATCTGGGCCAGGAAAAGAAACCCTATAAATGCCAGACACGCGAGTATTCCTCCGAAAACAGAAAGGATTTTAATCGCTAATGACTGGTCTGTTTCCTTTTTCTGGTAGACTGAAACAATGGCTTCTTCATCAAAATGGATTTCTCTTTCAGCTGAGGTCCGAAGCATATCCATCAGCTCTTTTATGTTTTCTTTATTTCTCATTTTTCCATTTTTTTTGAAGGTTGAGCAGGTTTTTAATAACCAGTGTAATGCTTCCTAAAATAAACAGGGACACGAATAGAAAGGAAGCTATGCCTTCTCCTGTAATCCGGAAAATAAAGGCTGCTATGATCATAACCACACTGAGAGGAATGATAGCAAGATAAAAGAGGCTTTTTACATTCAGCGCATGCAGGATTCCCAATTTATAGACAATGATTACAGGTACAGCCAGAATAGCTGTTGCTGCGGTCTGTTCCCCAAAGATTCCCGTAATGATTCCACAGGTGGCAAAGCTGGCTGCACCTAATGAAAGGATGTTGGTAAACCAACCGGGTATCGCTGTTTTTTTGTATTTGGAAATCAGAATGCCTGCTACCAGTAATACTGCATTGATCAGAAACAGAATGGTAAAAACATAGGTAGAACCCTGATCATTGCCCACCTGCCGGGTATACAGGATGAAAGTGGTGTTGACCAGAACGGTATAGATCAGCCACAGTGGGGCAAAATCAGAGATAATGACCCACAGGGTAATAAAAAGAGTCCATGCCAGGAAAAAATCATAAGCATTGGCTCCGGTCTGATAAATCTGCCCGAATACCGCAAATAAAACCCCCACCAAAACCGCTGCTCCGGTGAGAATGATTTTCCGGATACTGGAATTGATTTTGGGAAGGAAAGTAAGTGCAGTTGTAGCGATTACCAATCCTTCTGTCAGCCCTATTTTCGCAAACTTAGGTACGTCTGCCCAGTTATAGGCAAAGAAAAAAATAATCCCGGAGACGGTAAAGCCAATTCCAAGAGTCATTAAAAACAGCTGAAGGAATTTCTGCCAGGAATTTTTGTCGTTGTAAATATATTTTTCCAGAATCTCTGCGACTTCTCTTTCCGTGAGATCGCTGTGCGTGCTGAGAATCTGAATGTCTTCTCTCTGTATGTCTTTCATTGGAGTCTTGTGTCGTAATGTGTTTTTCGGATCTGTTAAAAAAATAAAATGAATTGAGTTTTCACCATTGAACAATCCCGGTCCGAATATTAAATTTCCGAATAGAAATGCCGGCTAAAATAAATCTGCATTTAACAAATATAATTCTTCTTTTGCAGGATAGTTTTTAAAATCGATAAAATCCCTGAATTCCGGGATATCATCACAGAAGATAATATCGAAGGTAAAACGGTTGTTCCCGTAAAGTCCCCTGTGGATCATATTGGCGGAAAAAATAAGAAGATCTCCTCTGTTTAACGGGATTTTTCTTCCCCGTTCAAGAGGGTCTCCAGGCTTTCTCCCATTCATTGAAAGCCGCGTTTCCAGTTCCTCTTTCAGATCCCATTCACGGTGGGTTCCCGGGATCAGTTCAATACCGGATTCTGCTTTGAGAGGGATTCTGAAATGAAGAACATTCCGGGTCTGAATATTTTTCTTCTGCTCTTCAATGGTCATCCCCGTATACTGAATGTCACGGTGCCAGTAATTGGTCTGCTGTACATTGAACGGGTCAAAAAACAGCTGGGTATTGAGAAATATAGCTTTTCCGGGAAAAAGAGTGTGGATAAGTTGTGAAATCTTTTCCTGAGAAATAAACCTGAATAGATCCAGCCTTTCCTGTCTGGTAATTTGTTGAGCTGAGGTAATGCTGTGGCTGTTGATCGCTCCGGCTTTATAATCTGCGTCATTATCTTTCAGCCATGCCTGATGGAAGGTATGGAGAATTTTCTCCAGAGGCTGCAACTCTTCTTCAGAGAAAAACTGCTCTAAGTGCATATACCCTTTATTGTGATAACTCTCCTGTATATTCATCATAATTTTTTATTCTGAATCCCGGATTTCGATAGGCTGTCTGCGATTTCAGACCATCTTTCCAGTAATAAATCGGTGTATATTTCCTTATCAAGGCCGTAAGATCCAAGTGCATAGCCATCGTTCCATTCTACCAAAGCTGTGCGGCCGTCGGATAAAACACCAAAGTCGATGCCGTAACCTCCGGTTTTTTCCTCCGAATTTTCCAGATCCTGTACTGCATTCCGGATGACTTCCATATCCGGCTGATATTGTTCATCACCGTCATATAGCCGTATACCGACAATCTTTGATTGATTGACGAAAACCCTGTATTCTGCTTTCCAGTCTACTGATTGCGAGCAGTAGAGTTCCGTATTTTTTGGGAAATCAGCTAAAAGATAAAGATCAGAAGCGGATTCCATCCTGAATCCGGTGAAAAGCTTTGTATCGGATTTGGGTTTAACAAAAACAGGCTGCAGTTCTCCGCTCATATTTCTCAGGAGATCACGTATGGTAGTGGTCCAGACATTTCGTAACAGATACGGACGAAGACATTGAGGATAACAGTCAGTTGGCGGATTGATTTTATATTTTCTGAAAATTGAAGAAAAGACAAAATGATTTCCAGCAACAAACGTTGTTCCGTCAATGTTCAGCTGATTTCTGAAGATCTTTTTATCGGTAAAAAGTTCGTATCCGATATTTCTTTTTTCTAATACATCGATCACGTCCTGATGTTCAGGTTCCAGTTTTTTATTGCCGTATTCATGGATATAAGCTTTTTCAATCATCGTTTTTTTAATATTTTTTCAGGGAGTTCTTAATATCTTTTCCATCTTTTTTCCTTTGGCGAGTTCGTCAATAAGTTTATCCAGATACCGGATATTTCTCATCAGTTCATCTTCAATGTCCTCGATACGGTATCCGCAGATTACTCCTTTGATAAGAGATGCATTGGCATTGATCTGAGGAGCCTGCTCAAAAAAAGTTTTAAAATTGGTTTTATTGTCTAAAATATCCTGTAAACTCTTTTCATCATATCCGGTGAGCCAGAATATGATTTCATGAACTTCAGCTTTTGTACGTCCCTTTTTCTCTGCTTTTTGGATGTAATGAGGATACACTCCGGAAAAAGCCATTTCATAAACCCTTGTATTCTGCATTTTTATATTTATTGTAATTCCTGAATAACCCTGTCCAGTATACGGTTGAATTCTTCCGGTTTCTCCAGCATCGGATAATGACCGGTTTCAGTAATATCTACACAGTCATAGTCTTTTAAATATTTCCTGTTATTTTCTATATGGGTAGGCGAATTATCAGAATTAATAGCTCTTACCGGGATCTGAACCTGTTTCGCGATGTCCCGGAAATCCGTTTTATACAAAGGTATCAGAAGGTTGACCGCCATTTCCGGTTCGTTCTGTAAAAACTCAGACTGTACCCTTTCTTTTACTGCAGCAGGTGTTTTTTCGGCAAACAGGTATTGAGGAAGTATGTTTTCCACAGCATTTTTAAAATCGCTCCTGTAATGGGTAAATAAAAACTGTTCTGCCTGATCTTCTGAAAAATATTCATCAAGGTTCTTTAAAGTATCTACCAGAATCAGGGATTTTACTTCTGGAATTTGTAAGGCCGCTTCAAGAACATAAGCTCCGGACATGGAATGCCCGACAAGGATCATCTCCGAAGAGCCGATGCTGTCGGCCACTGCCTTAATATCGTCAGCATAACGGGTACTGGTCCAGTGCTGTCTTGAAGCGTCTGATTTTCCGTGTCCGGCAAGATCCAGAGTTACCATATGATACTGGTCCCTGAAATATTCCAGCTGATCATTCCACCATTCTCCGCTGCCCAGCCATCCGTGGATAAAGATGACGGTAGGATTTCCTTTTCCTGATTCCCGGTAGTAGATTTTCTGTCCGTCTGAGGATACTGCATATTTTTCCATGGAAATTATTTTGTCTGAGGTTTATTTTTTTTCTTAAAAAACTAAATTACAAAAAATCAGTATGTATAGCCCGTTGGACTGTAAAAATCTGTGTGATCAGCGAGATTTGTGGGAAACTGATATGAATGTTGGTAGGCACAATAGTGTAAGGTTTATTCTGCTGTGTTTTTTTAGGACACAAGAAAACCAGAGATTTTCAGTTATTAAAATTGAATTTCCCGTAGATTTCACAGATTTTACAGATGTTTGTGGATATTTTTTTCTCAAGATCCGTAGATGTTTGCGTTAAAAAATAAACGTTATAGGTTTCCAAAACCTATAACGTTTTAAAATGTTTTTTCTAATCAAATAATATGCAGCAGATAAAAGAATCTGCTTTATCTGCTTTATCTGCGGGCGTATAAAAATTTCCACAGATCCGCAGATGTTTTGTTGTATTTCAGAAAATTACCATTTCCAGACCTGCGGTTCGTTATTCCAGATCAGCAGCCTGAAATCTTCATAATGCTTCCCGTTGCCAATGGTGTGGGTATCGCGGTGTCCTTTTCCGAGTTTGAGCTTGTGAAGCATTCCGGAGCTGGAACCTACCCATAGGGTTTCTTCGTCATCAGAAAGGGTCATTCCGCTGATGGTGGAGCCTAAAAAGTGTCTCCACAGCTGGTTCCCGTTTTTGTCGAAAGCTTTGATATAGCCATAAGCATCACCAAGTATATAATAATCTTTTGTGGAAGCTCCTGCATATACTCTCATTCCTTCATCAATATAGATAAGACCTTCACTTTCCGTATAAGCTTCAATAGCTGCGCCCTTATACTGATCTGAATTGATGGCAATCGTAATTCCGTTGTAGAAATGGCAGGAGTTGGTAATCAGCTGGCTGTCGTCTTTAGAAAACAGGCAGAAATGGGGATAGGAAGACTGAGGTCCTACTGATCCTACGCTGTTGCCATCAGCATCCAGTATTCTGTGGTCATAATCCTGATCTCCCACAACAATGTAGGCGTTATCATGGGAAAGGGCGGCATTTTCCATATCGATATCCGGAGACCAGTCTTCTTCGTCATCTTCATTGATAGGATGAATGAGTTTCTCGCTGTCTTTTGATGCCAGATAAATTCCGTTTGAAGAGACGATCAGTACTTTGCTTCCGTCATTGAACGGAACCATTTCTGTAATCCCTGAATTGACAGTTTTGTCAAATGAGAATTCCTGAATCAGCTCTCCGTCCCAGTTTTTGTACACTGAAATAGTCTCTCCGCGGGCTATGGCGAAAATATTTCCCTGTTTGGATTTTCCTATGGCTTGGATGTTCCCGTCAAGCGGGGTAATCTGATCATGATCAAGAAGATAGGCCTGTCTTTTTTCATAATGAGCTCCGGTTACGAAAGCAATTTTTTCATCCTCAATAAAAAGGATCTGTTCAATACTTTGAGATTTTTCTTTCATGAACTGAATCATGGGAGTGTGGGCAGGAGGGAACAGTTCTCTGAAACGTTCTGTATCATTATTCAGGTTAGCTGTTTTCAGCAGTTCGAAAACTTCTGCTCCCAAACGGTCTCTTTTATCCTGGGGCTCTTCGCCTTTCCAGTTTTCCCAGCCGTTTTTTTCGCCGAATTCCACCATTTCATTGATTGCTGTTGCATAGTGTTCTCCTTCTGAGAACCATTCTTTTTGGATTGTAGTGTCTTGCATTGAGTCGTGTTTTTGCCCTGTTCAGGGATATTTGGGTAAGATAATTATTTTATTTGAAAAATACCGGATTATCGTGGTTGCCTTTGATCTTTATATAACTTCCTTTTAAGAGAAGGGGATTGATGGTTCCGGTTTTCCGGGCGGTGAATTCCAGGCTGATGATGCTCAGTTTTTCGCCGGATTTGAGAAGTTTTTCTCTGGGAATTGAATAGCTGCCGTCTTTCCCAATATTCAGGGTGTCGGTTTTTCCCGGGGTGGCGATGGTTACATTGGGGTTGTCTTTATCTTTTTTATCAAAAGTTTTTGAGATATAGAGTTTATTTACGTCATGAAGATCAGCCCATTGTACTGTGAAATCCCGGGTGGTGGTGCTTTCTGTGGTGGTGATACGGGAAGGATCGCTTAATTTAAGGGCATTAATGGATCCCAAAGCAAATTTTTTACCGTTGGACAGCTGGATTTCCACCTGATACTGATCATTTTCAGGAGGAATGTTTTCAAGCCTGTACTGATAGCTTTTGGTGTAGTACAACTGTTCGATGACAGTATATTCCGCTTTTTTCCGGTTGACCCATATGGTAATTGAATCACTGCCGATTTTCTTATCTTTTTTATCGTATAAAGCCACCGACATGATATTGTCTGCCTGATCCGTTAAGCTTTGGTAGATATCAATTTCCGCTTTTACATCGGAAATATCTGTGATTTTTGAGGCGGGAACAGGTCCGGAACAGGAGATGAACAGAAGAAGGCCGAGAAACGGAATTAAATATTTGGTGAAATGCATGGCGGATTGGTTATTAAGTTAGTTTTTTAAATAATCTTCATTGATACTTCCTTCAAATTCATTGGAAACTATATTTTTTAATCTATATCTGAATTTTGTTTTGAAGTTTCCTGTAATTTTAGGTTCAAAAACAGTGGCAATCTGGTTCGGTTTTAACATGATGTATTGAATTCCGTTTCCGCAGCCATATTTTCTTATACCGGAAATCTCCCGCCATTTGTTTTCTTTGTCCAAAGCTTCAAATATTATCGGGATATGATTGCCGAATCCTAAGATAATGCTCTGATCTTCAAGATTGTGGACGGTCACGGGGTAACCGTCATAATAGGTTGTTATTGCAGGAATTTCAACAGCAGGCTTTTGCCCTTCATTTATTCTGTCTATTTCTGCTTCCAAAGCTTCAGAAGATATTTTAGTAGTATCAGCTCTGGTTATTGTTAATGGGGTAGATTGTCGGGTATCTACCCATATCTTTACATTTTTATATTCGTTTTTGAATTGTTGGTTCAGTTCATCATCAGGCCGTTTATAGTTGTTCTTAAGCAGGGGATTCTGTGAATCATTATAGACATAATTCAGTTTGATGTGGGGTTTCAGATCTCCGATATATTGAATGTTTTTATGATAAAATAAATAAATGTCCTCAGTTGTTTCAAGCTTCTGTTCCCGGATGTTTTTATCTGAAATAACGTACTCAGGATATTTTACCTGTGCAGAACAAACTACTGAAAAGAATATAAACAGTAAGGGAAATATCTTCATCGTTTTATTGTTTTGAATTGGCCGGAACATTTATAACGCAAACTCGTATCAGAATATTAAAAAATACTTTTTTTCAGATCAATATGTATGGCAGGTCCGGCAATCGTGGTTTTATCCTGGGTATTCATAATGCCGCATAGCAGCAGGAGAGAAGCGCTTAGTGTTGTTTTCATGGGTATTGTTATATAGTTTTTGAATATTTTGGGATAATTTTTCAACCCTCAATTTATTTTTGTAAACGTTATAAGCTTTCTATGTATTTTTCATAGCCGCTTTTTTTCAGCAGTTCTTTAGCGGTTAAACGGTAAACGTCTTTCCAGGAATTGAGGCCGTTCTTTTCCACATATTTTTCGATAATCCTGAACCCCATCCAGTAATTGATATTTCCCGGCGCATCCGGAAACAGTCTGATTTTATCGTTCTGCAACAATGGATTTTTCCCTGAGGTGTCTGCGAAATACTTTTTTAATTGGGTGAAAAGTTCTTTTTCGTGCTGAATGAGCCAATCCCATTCTTTTTTGGACAGGTGTACGGTCTCATGTTTTTCAAGTTTCCCGTCAAAGAATACGTAGGTAAAATAGCAGGCAAATCCCTCATCAATGGTCTGGTTCAGGGCAGAATCATGATCAGGATCGGCATTTCTGAATTTTTCATAGACCATATGGTTCAGCTCATGGGGAAGATCCTGTTGAAGAACAGCAGGGATTTCTATTCCTTTATTATTGAGTTCTAAGGCAAACTGCTCGTTGGTGCAACCTCCGAAAGCAATTCCCGTGATGGGAGTAAAAATCAGGCTGATTCTGGCCTTAGGCTGATATGGAACGAGTTTATTGAATTTGACAAGGCTTTTTTTGAATGTTTTTTTCAGATCAATATCCAAAAGAATGTTGGTTTTCTCTTCAAACATCTGTCTGTTTTTCAGATACAGGCTGTTATTCCATTCTGTCATTCCCTGGGTGGTATTGAATTTCCGGGCGTTTTCATCTCCGAAGATCACTGCGTAGCAGCTGTCCCAAAGTTTTTGATGAGGTTTATAAACCTTGTTGATAATCCTTGTGGAATCGTACTTGCCGTTTTTGTGGGCCAGCATCTGATGCTTAAACGCATTGAGGATCACAATATCTCCCACTTTTACGCTATCTGCAACATGTTCCAGCCTCGCATAATCAAAGGACGGGTTCGTTTTTGTCTGTGTTGTGCAGGAAAAAATAATCAATAAAGATAAGGCCGAAATAATGTTTCTCATTGAGTGTTGTTTCTCTTTTAGTTTTTATGGTTACAGATTAATTAGTTTTTGTTTTTAATCATTCATTGTTCCTGTCGTTTGGCTCAGGTAAACTGAAAGGTAAAATATTTTTCACCACAGTGCCTGCATTTAAAAGAAGCGATTTCACGTAAGCTTTCAGGGCTTCCGTATTTTCTGAAATCATAATATTCACTTTTCTCCTTTAGACCTTCTTCCCAATAGATATTCTTTTCACTGATTTCATATAATTCTTCATCATCCGCCGGGTAGCCTGTAAATTCAGTAATGTCATTACAACATATAGGCTGGTCCGGACGCTGCAAAAATAAGGGAATATCAGGAGTCTGATTGTATTTCCCGATCAATATTTCTTTAAGGTTCAGTTTTTGAGTTTCGTTAAGGGGCTGTGAAGCAAGATATTTTTCAATAGTTTCTGTGTAAAAGAAACCGCCTGTGTGAACTAAAGGTTTAGTTTTCAGACAGTCACTGCATACGGCATAAATGTCATCATCTACGGTTCCGTCATCAAGGGTGGCTTTTCCCTGATATGGATATAAGTCGATTCCTGTTTTTTGACAGACGTGGCATTCTGTGTAATCCTCATCGGATTTTTCAATGGCTTCATCTGATATGAGTTCAAAAAGTTGTCCCATTTTGCTGATTATTTATTAATACTATCAATCTTCGATAGCTTCGATTCCCTGTCTTTTTAATTCTTCAAGATGATCTTTCATGGTTTTAAGCTGTTCCGCGGAGTGCCCATGCCATTCCATAACTTCTCCTGTTATTCTGAACGGGTGAAGCGAGCGGTAGGATTGGGTAGGATTGCCCGGAAATTTTTTATCGGTAAGGTTGGGATCATCTTCAATGGAGCCGGTGGGTTCAACGATATAGATCCTTTCTTTACCCTCACCCTGAGCAAGTTCCGCGCCCCATACCGCGGCTTCCAGTGTAGCGGTAAGGTAAATGTATTTCGCTTTTCTTTGGGTTCCGTAGTTGGAACTGAAACCGGGTTCAATAAGATCCCCGGTTTTCAGATCTGCTTTGGTTCCGTGGTAATAAATAACCGGATCCTGAGTGGTAATGGAATTCATTATTCTGCTATTTTTGTTCCTGGTCTTTATAAATATTCCAGAAGTTATAATCTGTCATAGGCGCATCTGTGATGCCGATATTTCTGCCCATAGTCACAATCTGTCCTCTGTGATAGGTTCCGTGGATGATGGCGTGCTGAATGTATTCATATTTGGAAAAATCACACTGAAACCATTGGGATTCTATTTTTACATTCCGGGCAAGATCTTCTTCGGAAAGGCCTTCAACATATTCCATCAGCTTCCGGGAATTATCTTTTATTGCCCTGAACACTTCATCTTTGGTAACGGCTGCTGCGGTTGCTTCAAAATCAAAATCGCTGCCTTCGGATATATGGCTCCACCAGTATTCCTGGGTCTGCCAGATATGATGCAGGGTCTTCAGAATGGTGGGAAAGCTTGAGGGAGTTTCCTGATTCAGCTGTTCATCGGATTTTGTAGCCAGCCAGTCGATGTATTTACCGACTACCCAATTGTTGTACTGTACGGTGTGGGTGATTAATGTTTTAAGGTTCATAATATATATATATTGTGGTTGGTTTTTTGTTCCCGGGACATTATTTACAACTCAAAATGGCGGTTCTGATGATGATTTTCCGGATTAATCAGTGACTTGTTGCAGTAGGTTGCGGTTTCAAAATCGTTAATGCTGATGGATAAAAATGAAATGTCAGAAAATAATTCTGTGAGACGGGTGATGATCTTTCCGGAAAGATCGGCTTTCTGTTCTGTGCTCCGTCCTTCCATGATGTATCCGAAAATGTGGATGAAATTCTTTTTATGTTCTCCAAGCCGGTAATACTGATAGGGCTGTAACCGTACTTTAATGTCATTCAGGGCAAATAGTCCGGTGGATTCCGCAGTCTGGTAAACAGCATCCATGATTTCATCAGGTGTTTTCTGCTGAATAATATCCTGTGAACAGTCTATAATAAAGTGAGGCATGGTGATCTGGTTAACGGGTTGGATTTCGAAGCATTATGGCTGATAAAGCGTATCGAAATTAGTAAAAAAGATGCTATGAAAGTACAATCTTAAAAAATATTTACCGGATGTTTCACCGGGCTGGTTTTGTTACTCCGATCATTACCCCGAAATCTCCGTCTTTCTGGATCCAGTTTTTTTCAGGGAGATAGGTTCTTGAAACAAATCCGTCAAGATACAGGGCATTCCGGCAGCCCAATTCTTTAAAAAGAGAAGCAAAATCATAAAAATTAACTTCTTTTTTAGACATGGCAAAAATGATTTCCCCGTTTTCCAGAATTCCTGCGCCGTTTCTGATATTCAGATTTTCAGAATGCTGCTGAAAAGCGGGATTGATTTTCCCTTCGATAAGAAGCATCGGCCCGGATTGTGTGGCATATTGAATGTCCGGTGACGGAATGAATTTTCCGGTTGGAATGATTTCCGGTTTATTGTTTTTTGTGATATAAAATACCCCGTTGGGTGGAAGATAAAAATTTCCGCTGCCTTTTGAGGTATCTATGGGATGAAGGGTTTTGAAATTCTCAATATACAGCCCTTTGGGAAAATGGCCAGGTTCAAACATACCTCCGTTCATTGCGAAGATTAACTGTTCATGCTGTGAAGCGGTATAATGTTCCAGATTACCGAGGCTTCTTATCATTTCATTTTTATGATCTTTCCAATACATCCGGATGTTTTGTTGTTGCGGATCCATCTGATAGATCACAAAATTTTCTTCATGTTGGATCTTCTCTTTACAGGAAAACAGAAAGAAGAACAGCAGTGATATATAAAAAGAGGTATTGAGTTTCATAGAAATATCGGAGGATTAAATAAGAGACTGTTTAAATTTTATTTGAAAAAATGTATATGTGATTATCAAATTTTTGTACCTTCTTTGTGGTTGAAAAAAATGCCACGTATGCACGAATTTCTTAATGTTTCCTACGGAATACACACAGATATTTGTGAGTGTTTTTTCTTTCGCAGATTTTGCATGACGCAGATTTTATGAAGGGACTAAACCTGATAGATTTTAAAGTTCATGCATATTAAATCTATAAGGTCTGATCTGACCATTCCACAAAGATCTCAGATTCTTATGGATGAAAAAATCTGCTCAATCTGCGGCATCTGCGAGAACAATTAAAATCTTTTTAAGATCTGAAAAAGATTTGAGTGTTATGCAAAAAAATCAAATTTAGAAATTTAAGCTGGTTCTAAAAGTTGTTGATTTATTCCGTGTCAGTTAAAATCCATTCTCCGTTATCATATTCATAGGTTTTTGAAATGGAATTTGAGTTGATTATTATTGTTACCTGTACTTTATAGCCGGGCAGGTTTCTGAATTTGAAATAAAGCGTGTCATATGAATAATTTAAAACGGTATTGTAGATGAAATCTGTTTTTAACTGTAATTCCTTGTCTGTTTTCTTTTCAGTGAGATAATAGAATTTCTGATGCTGTTTATCTACTTCTTTATCATAAACGGTACCGGATTTAAATTCTTTATATGGGCTGAGTTCTTTTTCCAGATCATCGCCAAACAGTCTGTTTGAAATACTGAAACCGAAATTTTTTTCACCGGGGACAATAAATTTTTCATTGAGTACCTTTGAAAGAGAGATAATATCACGATACGTCCAGTCCCAAATGCTGTAAAAGGGATTGGTCGTGTTATATTCTTTTTCACAGCTGTACCGTTCACTGCTCATATTACCGGATCCGGTATTGCTGTAATTGTAGTGGAATAAAATAACCTCTCCTTTAAAATCTGAGTTTTTTAAATCCTTAATAATTACCGGAGTTAGTTTTTTAAAATCAATGATTTTTGCTTCCTGAGACAGCTGGTCAAATAATTTCCTGTTTTCTTTCCTGGCTTTTTTACATTTTCTCAGTTCAGCTTTTGTAGGCTCATAGCTGTCGTAATAAGAAAGAGTGTCTCTTTTTTTCTGAGAAAAGCTGGCTATTGAGAAGATCAGGCAGAGTAAAATTAAAAAGTTTTTCATGAGCTGTTCTTAATGTTGAATAAATGAATATCAAAGTGTAAACTTCAGGTACTCATTTCAATATCATCCCAGTCAGAATTTTTATTGATCAGCCATTCCAGCGCTTTTCTCCGCTCGTATACCAGTCCTTCATTTATTTTTGCCTGCTGCCCTTTAAGCCTTTCATCCACGCAGTACCAATGCAGACGGTAGTATAAATCCAGCATTTCGTAGATTTCATCATCTGTTTTCAGGGTAGAGAGCCTGTTTATTTTTTCATTGCTGTCATTTTGTTCGAGGTTAGGAAGCATGGAAGCCATTTCATCGCTGCACCATTGGGTTTCGTCAAGATGATCCACCAGTCCGGTTGCCCACATCAGAGCCCAGAGCCCTTCCAGGTACCATCTCAGGGAATTGATCTCATAATCCGTTAATTCATCATTGTCTTTCAGCAGGATTTCATGTTCACGGTTGGAAAGGTGCTGAGTCAGCCCGTGATGATCGATCCATTTTCTGATGACGGTGACGGGAGCTTCAAATGAAATATTAATCAGCGCGTTCATTACGCCCATTCTGCCTTTTACTTCTTCCAGGGTTCTTGTATTCGGATCTTCCAGCACAGGAAGCCAGGAATTGAACCTGTATTGCCTGCTTTCTATCAGCTGATTGTTGAGTTCTCTTGTTTTAATTTTTTGTTCTTCGGTCATTGGTGATTCATTTTTAATTAAAGCTTTTGAGCGATAAAGATAAGCCACAAAAGTTTTTCTTACTGAAGTTTAAGGCTCAATTTTAATTTTTTTTCAGTTCTTTTTTGCTTTCAGCTGAAATACATTTCCTTCAGGATCTGTTCCGTCACAGAGCCAGAATCCATAGTGGTCAAACGTTTTGATCTCCCTCATCCGTACATTTCTTGAAAGGAGCTCGTTTCTGGCCGATTCCATATCAATGTCAATTTCAAAAACCAGTTTTGTATTATTATCAAACCGATGGCCTTCTTCCATTTTTTGCAGATACAGATCTCCTATTCTGTGAAAAGCTATATGGATGGTTCCTGCGTTCAGAAGAGCCCAGACTTCATCTTCTTCCACGACATTCAGATTGAAGTTTTCAACATAGAAATTTTTGATCTGTTCAACGTTTCTTACGTAGAAAAGGATCGTATCGGGTTTTACATTCATATTTTTACGGTTTCTTTTTTCTTTTTGGCGGGGATAATAAAAATCTGCCGGTAATAAAAAGTAGCTCAGAATAAGGTGCTATTTTTTTATTTCCAACTTTTCTGCATAGGTATGTGCATATCTTTCTTTTTCGCTTTTGGGAAGGCTGAAATAAAGATCCATCCTTTTTTCTTTTTCAGCATCATCATCGTTTTTATTTCCCGGTCTTTCAACGGTTTCCAGATAATGAACATAATGTCCGAATTCATGCGGTAAAGTGCGGTATAGCTGGGTATTCCTTGCAAATTCAGGATGGATTCCTGCAATAAAATCTCTTTTAGTTTCCTGAAACGGATGACCATCAGCTTTTAATCTTTCAAACTCTTTCTGATCTTCCAGGGTCATTTTTTTAGACCAGATCAATTTCTTTTCTATATCTACTGCATCCAGAATGATGGCGGGCAAATAATCGTCTTCAAATTCATAGCTGTATATCAGCCTTCCCCAAACAGGAGACAGGATTTCCTCTTTTCTTTTGGGCTGTCTTAAAATAATCAGTTTCAGTTCTCCGTAATCTTTTACCGGAATCTGTCTGATAATGTTCCCGATATCATCCGGTGAACAGGAGTGAACAGAATTTTTTCTGGTTTCTTCCACGATAAATATGAATTCATGTCCATTGATTGTTCTTATTTCTTTCTGATAGGTAGTAAGCTGCTCATAAAAGGATTTCAGGTTACCGTAAGGCGAAGGGATGGTCAGTTTATTACTTTGGCCATAACCCTGATTTTTCGTTCCTATATTTTTATTTCGTCTTGTGGGATTGTGCATCGTTAGGGTATTATTTGTCTGAAATTTATAATGTTTTACTCCATTTTTTCCCTCGATAATAAGTATTGATCAAATACAAATTTAAAATTCCGATGAGCCACCAGACAGGAAATTTAAGGTATACGTAGAGTATATTAAATCCGTCAACTATTTCAAATTTGTCATGTACATGAGCCAGTTCAATTTTAGCGGAGATTAAAGGAATAATAATGAGGAGAAGCACTCCGGTAATTACTTTATTTAATTCGAAACCTCTTTTTTTATGCAAAAAATAGAGAACGAAATTAAAAGAAATCAGAATAAGAAAATCAGAATAGCTGAAAAGTGTAAAAGGTTCTGCGGGTTCTCTGAAAATGTTGGTCATCATTTTATTTTTCCTTTTTCAACTGTCTTATTTTCCACGCAAATAAAACAATACCCATAGCTGTAAGAAGAGCGCCTGTGGAGTATACTGTCAATGTTTTGAGTTCTTCTGCTTTAGGTCCGAATAACAGGGCTAAACCGAGGATCAACAAATATAACCCAAGCCCCGTTTTTGTTTCAAGTGAAGTCCCGGTTACTCCTATGATTCCCATAAGAAATTCCATAGAAATTTTTTTAAAAAGACTTTTGTTTTTGAGCATGATGATCGTGTTTTTCGGTATGGTAAATTACAGAAAAAAGATAGACGCTATTCTATTTTATCAGTTTTTTAACAGCCTTTTTATACTCCTGTTCAAAATTCACCGATTCGGTGTCGTGAATGGTGTAGTTTAAATCTTTAACTTTATTTCCAATAATTTTGTAAAAGCTCAGATAATTGGTTCCTGAAACCACATAGCTTTCAATCCATCCGTATTTCGGATTGTATTCCGGATTTTTAACAGATTCAAAATCCAGGACTTTCTTAAAGGTCTTATTCCTGTTGTCGAATATATAAAGATAATAGGTCCAGTTGCTCCTTACATCGGAGATATTCTGAATGAGAAGGTCTTTTATTCCGTCACCGTTGAAATCTTCAAACCGGATTTCGCCTACTTTGCTGTAAACCTGATCTTTTAAGATTATTTTTGTGTTTTTATACACTGTTAAAAGATAACCGGGGGCTTCATCTTTAAAATCTTTCACTCCGTTTAAAGAGATCAGAATTTTTTCTTTCGGATAAATGCTGTCCGTTTTGATCTGCTGATTATTCTGTGCCCGGAGGAACACAGAAAATAGTAACAGTATAAAGACCTGTGTTTTCTGTAAAATTTTAATCCTGAAATTCTCCATACACCAGTATTTCTGAAATATTTTTAATGCTCAGATGATGTTCTTCATTCACTGCTTCCAGACGGGCGGAAAAATCTTTTAACTTATTTTTTGCCCCGTCAACAGCCATTTTAAGCGCCTGCCTGCTAATTCTGACTTCATCAAGAGGTACTGGAGGACAAAATCTTTCCTTAATTTCAATATTTACAAAATCAAAAAGAATATCATCATCCATTTGGGAAACTCTGGGCGAGGGGTGCCCACAGTAGAAATACGTATTCCCTTGATCATCAATTAAGTCCTCCCACTCTGTAATGTCGTTTAAACCGGAACAGCATTGTGGGAACAGCAGGTCCTGTCCGTTGATGTTCAGAATATAGCCGCCATTGAAAGAACTTTGCAGATCTTCAGGAGCCTTTTCTTCATCATCCTGCCTTTCCATTTCCATTTTAAGAAGATGAAGAAGATCCTGCTGGGAGATGGAATGAAGTTCGTAAAGTGAAGATCCTGGGGTATATGCCTTCAGGGCTTCTGAAAATCCTGCAATCCGGTTACAGGCGTTATTATAATTTTCCCATTCTTCCCGGTATTCCCAGTAAGGTCCGGTTTCAGGAAGTTCTGTTTCCTCATTGGATATTGAGATTTCAACAACGGGAATGAGTTCTACGATGGGCTGTTCCATAAGGTTGTAATTTAAGAAGCATATTATTCGATCTTTCCCCTGAAATATCCTCCGGCCTGATAAACCGACTCATTGATATTGGATTGGATCTTAAGTTCTATTTTTCCAAAGATACTGTCTCCTTTCTTATATTCCGGCTTATCGAGAATGAGTTTTTGTTTTTTAACGGAATACCGGTCCCGTTCCAGAAAATCAAACGGCTTCAGGTTATCCGTATAGGTTTTAACGGAGGCGGAAAACCAGTTTCCTATCTTCATGACATCCACATTCAAACCGGAATATCCGTCTCCGCTGTTGAAATTCAGGCTGAGTCTGTTTTCTGAATTCTCATGGAGGGAAGGATGAAAACTAAAGCCTACGGTGTCATTTTTTGCTTCCCGGTTAAAACTGAAATCGGTACGGATTGCTGAAGAACCGGTATTTAAAAATCCGGGATCAAATACTTTTCTGTTAAGGTTTTTGATTTCAATGGTATTTGCCGCGGAGCTTTTATACTCGGTTTTATCAAATTTTAAAAAGAAGAATCCGCTCAGGATAAGCCCCAGCGCTATGATAAGGATTAAAAATATTTTTAAAATGTTTTTCATTTCACGGCCATTAATTTCCCCAGCAATGCAGGAAGTTTGGTTTCAGGGTTGATCTCATCATTGTTCCAGTAGCTCATTACACAGCTCACATTTTTATTTCTTACCGTTGCAGCTACATAATAAACCGTCAGATTTTTTCCGCCTGACATTCCTGCCAAAGCTCCTGCAACTCCTGTAAAATCATAAAGTATTTTTTTAGCTTTTACAGGAACCCCTTCAAATTCAATATCCACCATTTCTTCGGAGGTTACTTTGCCCATTTTTTTTGATTTTGTGATGTTGAGCTGATTTTCCACAGCTTCTTTTGCATCATCCAGAGTTCTGTGAACGCTCCAGTTCATTTCCCCGGCATAAGGACATTGAACAATATTGACGGAAGTCCAGTAACAGCCGTTTCCCAGTTCAATATTTCTTCCGGCAAAATTGATGGAACTGATGCTCATCGGGGAAAAGTTTTCTTCAGGAATTTTCTTTTCGATAATAGCATTGACGAGCTTTTCTTCAGTTTCTTTATCTGTTTTTCCGATTTTGATAAACCATACCACCGTGACGGTTTTGTCCGGATTTTCTACAAAATAATAATTATTGGTCTGGGAAAAATCCGCGGAAACCTTTTGCTGTTTTGTTACCAATAAATTATTGAAACTGATGTTGCCGTCCTTCACTTTTGCATCAGAATCTGAGATCTGATGTTTCCGGAATACTTTTTTTAGGCCCTTTTCATCAAATGTATTGGAAAAGACTTCGCTGGTTATGCTGTACCCGTCAATATTGTACCATACTTTTCCATTGTTTTTCAGGGCGCTGAGTCTTTCAAAGATGTTGTTTTCCTGTGAGAAACAGACAGAAAAAACAAGAATGAACAGAAGATTTACTATTTTCATAATATTGAGACTTGGTTATTAGAAAACTAAGTTAAGTAAAAAATAAATTGAAAAATCAATTGGTGCTTTCCGAGAAAGTTAAATTACTGATTTTGAGCTAAAATTAAGGTTGAATGATGAAGTTACTTTTGATTGGGCAGACACAGCAGATCTTTTTGATTGTTTTTGTTGGAGCTTGCGCAAAGGCGCTATTTTTTTCCAGCTTTATGGGGATAAGGCGCAATGATTTTATCTCCGAAAAAATTTCATGCTGGAAAATTTGTTGAAAATCTTTGATGGTCCCACGCTTTAAAAGTATTATCATATTACAACGGTTTTATGATTGGCTGTTCAGCGGAACGATAAAAATAAAAATATTTTTATTATTGGACGGATGCTGTGTTTGTTATTTTTCATTCAGAATGCGGTTGACTTCTTCCTCAATTTCTTTTTTTTCAATCATTTTTTCTGAGATGGATATTTCAATTTTTGTTTTTTTCCAGAATGGGTAAAACAGGAGGGAAGTTGTGCCGATATTCACATATTGCGAGTTGGGAAATTCTATTTCAACGGTTGTTTTAAAAACGGTATTTCCTTTTATATATTCGGTGGTTCTGATGGGGTTGGTCAGCAGGTCGAAAGCCTGAGCTATTCCGTCTTCAAGATTCTGGTATTGGTCACTGAAATGGGTATGGCTCATACCATAACCGACTGTAAATTCGGAGTGATCAGTCATCAGCCAATAGGGTGTACCTGTTAATTCCAGAATTTTATTTCCGTGTTCTTCGGAAATTTTGATTTTGTCTCCCAGTTTAGTCTGCAGGAGTGTGGCAATTTCATTAAATTTTCTGTGGTGGCGTTCCATGAATAGATTTTAGTTTTTTGCTTTTTTTATCTGATAAATTATTCCGGCGACCATTCCCGATACTCCCCCCATATATCCGAAATTATGAATGGAGCCTACACTGATAAAGTTCCGGATGTTTTTAGTTCCTGCCGGGATATACCAGTTGGTGTTTTCTGCTGATAAAAACAGAACGGCATACCCATATCCCAGGATTCCTGCAATAAAGGTGATGCAGATATTGATCAGTACTGATTTTACAGTTACTTTCAGAGTTTTTTCAGGATCAAGAAATAAGGAGACAAAAGCATAGGCTATTCCTAAGAATAATCCGACCCACCAGGTTGCTAAAAATCCGATGATTCCTGCTTTTATCCTGATATTCAGATCGAGGTATTCAAACCCGAACTGCTGAAACTTCAGTAAGGTATAATATTCAGGTGAAATAGAGTAGGTGATCTGATCATGCAGTATTCCGTAAACTCCTGCGGAAAGAGCTGAAATGACGATAATCAGGATAAAATTAACGAATTGTTTCATTTTGTATCAGAATTCAGGTCATGATTAAATTTCTCTTCCCATTCATATATTCCACCTTTTTCAAAGAGATTTCTCTGTGAGAATGCTTAAAGACCATCAAAGATTCCGCCTATGAAATCTCCGATTCCTTCAAATATATTTCCGAGTATTTCTCCAAAATCCAGCCATGAGGAATCGATATCCGCATTGGGAAGATCCGGAATTTCTGAACTGCCGGAAACCGATAATCCCCGGAGCATTTCTGTTTTCATTTCAGCGTAATCGCATGCTTCACCAGTCTGTTGGTGATAGTCTGTAAAATCGGAATGGGAAGAATATATACTCATGGCCCAGCAGGAAAAATCAAAGCCTTCATTCCATTTGCTTTTTTCATGGGCTTCTTTTATCTGTTCCGGCGGATAGTATTCTTGTTTGCCATACTTCTGTAACAGGATTTTCCCAATATCGGCAATGTATTCTTTTTTATTGGCCGGAGCCGTGGGACATTCTGTGCTCATTGTTTAAATATTTGTGTTTTCTGATGATGTGTTTATAGGTTCACAGTTACTCATTTGAAATAACTGGTTGTGAAGATGTTCTGTTTATTTGGTTTTGAACAGGTTAATTGTGTAATCCAATAATTTTTGATCTCCATATTCTCCATGCCCCGGAATGACAATCTTTACATCAGGGTATTCTTTTTTTACTTTCTCAACGGTATCGGACCAGGCTGAAACATTGGCATCTCCCAGATAGCCTTTACCGGCTTCAAGTTCTTTTAAAAGACAGCCCCCAAACAGGATGTTTTCTTCCGGAAAATAGCCGACTGCATTATCTTTGGTGTGGCCTTCCCCGAAAAATCCGGCAATGACTTTCCGATTGCCTGCTTTTAGCACAACAGAGTCATTAAAACTGTTTTCAGGTACTGTAAAATGATTTTCTCCGGCCAGTTCAATGGTTTTGGAATAGGCATAAGAAGGAATATGATGGTTGTGAAAAGCCTGTAACCCGCCCATACTGTCATCATGGAAGTGAGTAGGTACAACAGCATTGATTTTAGAATGAAGTGTTCCGATGATCCACCGGATGAGCTCTTCTGAAGTTTTATCGTTGATGGGAGTATCAAAAACAATGGTTTCATTACTGTCTTTCACTACCAGCCCGTTGCAGGGAACGTTGCCGAAATCATTAGTCTGTTTAAAAGAGGTATGAATAAATGCATTTTCCGAAATCTGGGTAATGATCAGGTGTTCAGACTGATATACCTGCTTTGCTTTAAAGTTATCGGACTTTTTAGGAGCGCAGCTTAGAATGATGAAAAAAAGCAACAGAATGCCTGTTTTTTTACTATTGATTCTCATGGATATTGTTTTGAGAAAACGGTTTTATTCATTAAAGATAGTATTTATTACCCAAGTTCTGAGCTGTGTTAATTGGTTGAAAACGAATTTTTTAATTTTCTTTTTTTAAATGAAATCCATTAGCCTGTAAATATTCATCAATACCCACTTCAAAAGGAAGCTCATAACCGTTATCTGCATCATAAGTGCCGCCGGAACCGTCCGAAGATTCTAGGAATCCCAAAGTTTTAGATCCTGTTTTTTCTTTTGCGTTTTTCCAGCAGTGCATGAGGAAGTTTTTTTCCAGGCCGGTTTGATTTTCCCAGTAATTGGCAATCTCCAGCTCATCATCTTCATCAAGATAGGCTGAATAATCAATCCTGTTTTCATCCAGAACTTTTCTGCCCAATTCCTCAACATCCGAATGTGTGTAATCTTCAAACGAATGCTCTCCAAGATGAAGCTCTGCAATATGGGTTGTTTTGTCCTGGGAATAATATTCATAATGAGGCATGGCAAATAAAAAGCTTAATGGACTTGAAGCATAATAATATAATCCGATCACTTCAATTTTGGTATCGTCTTCCCTGAACCGGTATTTTGAATTTAAAACGTCCATAAAGAAAAGGGTAACCGCTTTTTCTCTCGGCAGGAGAAATGTATTTCTGAAGGCTTCATCAATTTTAGCTTCTATATTCATGTCTGTTTACTTTTTTGCAGTGGTAAAAATAGGAAAATCCGTTCTGCTTTTAGAACGGATTTATTATATAAAATAAAAAAGATTAACAGGGAAATACCTTCATTATTGTTTTACATGATAGGGTTTAAACAATTTTATAGCAGTTCCATTTATTTTAGTAAGTTTTTTACTCCACACCAATCTATATAATTCCTTGAGATCTGATTTGTCAGTAGGAGTTAATATAGATTTAGTGCCATAATTCATTATTGTGAATGGAACGTGATTTCCGAAAACTTCACTTCCCCATTCCTGTTCATGAGTTAATGCGAAAAAATGTCTGAGTCCAAAAATATGTCCTAACTCATGAATAAGAGTTTCTATTTGCTCCTGTTGAGACTGATTAAATAATTGGGGATATATAGCCAGTTTATTTTGACCTTGTTGTGGAAAAAATGCCGAGGCCAGAACACAGCCATTTTCATTACATCTGTCTGGCAGCATTGTTATTTCAAAATCCCAAAGGTCATTGTTCTCTGAAAATTTAATAGGGCATGCATCTCCCCATGCTAAAATAGCTTCAGCAAAAAGCATTTTTATTCCTGCTTTGGCCTGTTCAGGGTTTTTGAAAAATTGGTGTATTGATTTGTCAAACCTCCAATTTAAAGTTACATTTTCATCCCATAGGGGGATAAATCCTTCTGATGCATCAACCACTAATTCAAAAGGACTTTTTTTATGTGCTTTATTATCAGTAATGCATAATACATGCTTTCTGTAAATGTGTAATCTTTCTTCAGATGGCAAGAAACTTTGATTATTAAGCTCAAAGATGTCAGAGTTAATGTTTAAATTGTCCATGATATTAATTTTATTTTTAATTAAAAAGATAACAGCATCACCAGCTGTCGTTCATTGTAAAAATAAAATATCCTCAGAGGGTTGTCAATTACCTTTTTGGGTAATCATTTTACTTTCATTATATCAATTTTTTAAATATAGGATTCAAAATTCAGTATCTTTTAAAAAATAATACTTGCTATCCAATCAGTAATCGTTTACAGCAACGAGAAAAAAAATGTAAAGAAGGCAATTTTGTTTTGTCATGGTTTAATATCAATAGGAGTTCCCACTTTTACTGAGCTGTACAGTTCATCTATTTCTTCGTTGGTAACTGCGATACAGCCTAATGTCCAGTCGGACCAGCGGTGAAGTTTTCCGATAAAGCCTCTTCCGTTTTTCAGCGCATGTATTTTAACGTCACCACCTGCCGGCTGACCGAGCTGTTTTGCTTTTTTGATATCCTCTTTATTGGGATAAGAAATTCCCAGGTTTTTATGATAGCCGCTGTTGGGATTTTTGGCATTGATGAAGTAATTCCCTTCAGGTGTTTTTTTGTCTCCTTCGGATTCTTTATGTCCCTCAGGCTGTCCTCCCAATGAAACAGTGTAGGTCTTCACCAGCTTTCCGTTTGAGTAAGCCATCAGCTTTCTTTCTGATTTGTCAACCACCAGCTGATCGACCTGTGTGCCGGGAGGAAGTTTGGCTTCAGGATAAAAATAATACAGTATCAATCCTGAAAATGCCAGCAAGGCTGTTAACCTGTTATTTTTTTCTTTGTCATGATAATTTTTCTGTGTTTTTATCCGGTATAAAATTCTGAGTTCAAGTTTTCCGGCAGAAAATCATATCCCACGAGTTCCGGAAATTCTTCAGAATGGATAAGCCTGACTCTTGCATATTGCAGTTCCATGATTTTTTCGGATGTCCAGTCGAAAAAAGACATCCGTCTGAAATCATTTTCTGTGGTTTTCAGCTGTCCTATTTTCCATTCGACATGGCGGAAATAATTGTTGCAAAGCTGTCTGGAGCATTCCCTGTATTGTAAAATTCTTCGGGTGATATTAATCATCGCGTTCGAGTTTTGGTTTTTAATGGGCTTACCGGGAGGCTTTTATAGTATTGATGGCATTTAACAGTTCGGTCTGGCTTTCCTGTGATAAATTTTTGCCATAAAAATTAAATCTGATTTTTCCCAGTGATCCGCTTCTGATACTGTCGATATAAATCCCGGTCATACCTTTTCCTGTCTGTTTAGGTTCTAATATCTTAGCATTATATCTGTCAATCTTTTTATAGGTTATTGTATTTCTGATAAAATCTTCCGGGCTGGCCGTTTCATCATCATTGATAATAAAAAACTCCGTAGTGTCGGTTTCGGGATGTTCGCTGAGCATTTTTTTCAAATTTTTTCTGGAAATAATCACCGGATTTTCTTCCAGGGAGTTTGAATAGGGGCCATAATCATAAAAAACGGAGTCTTTGTTTTTTGTGATCATTATTCCTGCATTGCTGTCAATGGTTTCGGGTTTCAGCTCTTTCCAGCCCTCCGGAACCTGAATGGTAAAATCACCGAAATCCATTGATCTGGTTTTTTCCGGATTCCCGGAACAGCTTAATGTAACGGAGAAAATAACGAATGATAAAATAATTTTTTTCATAAATGATATATTGCTCGGGATCGGGAGATTTTTGCGATGAAGGGATAAGCAGCAGAAACTATATTACGTTGTAATTATTCAAAATCTTTATCAGATATTTTCTTATTATAATAGAGATCAACAAGTTTCACGACCTGTTCTCCATTTTCGGAAATATAGGTTTGTTTGGTTTCATATACCAGATCACCGAATTTTTTATAATCATCAAATAAAACTGTTGAAAATGTATCTTTTTCCGGGCTGGCAATAACTTCAGACTTTATCATGTAATAAGTACTCTTATCATAATAAAAATAAGATACTTTTCCATTGGCCAGCGTTGCTTTTATTTTATAGCAGTCCTTATTATTTATTTTTTCTTCTCCCATATATTCCAGTTTATATAAGGAAGTATCCAGATAATCCAGTTCATTCATAATGTTTTTTCTGTAATTCTTATCCTTGAACTGCTCCGGATCTGCTGCTTTCTTTTCTCCATTAATGACATCATAGCCGTTTTTCCCGTCATAAAAAGATTTATATACCACCCTTCCCTGATATACAATTTCAAAACTTCCTTTATTGGGAGCCATTTCCCGGGTTATCCAGTTGACATTTCTTCCGTCCATTACTGTTTCTGAGTTGGAATATAGGGTTTTTATACTTTTTAAGAGTTCTTTTCCTCCTCTTGCCTGAATTGCTTTTTCGATAATTGTATTGGCTTTATTAATGTCAGAATTCTGGGCCAATAATGAGGTTGAGCATAAAGCTAATGCAAAAACTGTTGCTGTGATTTTCATTGATTATAGGTTTTTATGGTTATTATTTCCGGTTATTAATAGTCCTGCTTTCTTCTGACTAATACCATCAGTAAATAAATTAAAGCTGTTGTAAGGCCGTACATCCTATAATCATCAGCTGGCTATCTACTGCGGTTATTATATTAATGAAAAATTTTACTTTGTCATTTCGGCAAATCCCTTTGCTCTCCGAAGTGGGGTGACTTTGGGCGGCAGGATATATTTATTCTTACATCTGAGGTTTTCTATTATTGATCAACAGTGAACAGTACAAAACGTTTCTCGGAAGCTGCGTTTTTCCAGAAATCTTTAGAATTCTGAAACGATGTCCATGTATATTCAAAATCGTCCTCTGTAAGATCGAAGCCATAGTCGTTGCTGTTAATTTGATTATAGCCGTTTCGCATGCTTTCTTCTGTTATTTTTTCAACTGCTTCGGCAATTTTTTCAACCTGATCCGGAGTCTTTAAAGACATGATATAATCGTCTTCATGATAAATCTGCTGACCTCCGAGAATAATATGGCTGAGAGGGAAAGTTCCATTTGCCCATTCAAGTTTTCCATCCGTTAAACTTCTGTGTAATGCGTCCCAGGCTTTGTCGAGTTCAGCAAAATGCTCCGGTTCAGTTCCCATAATGGTTTCCTCGATTTCTTCCTGTAAAAATTCTAATCTTTTCTCATCAGATTCAAAGGATTTCAGCTTTAAAACCGTTTTTTCATCAAGAGAAAAAAGTACTCCTAAACATGCCATATTTTTATTTTTTGTGTTGGTATAAAATTATAGGTTTACATTCCTGTTTTTCAATAGAAGTGAATTCGTTGAAAAAACACTTTAATATTCCATATAAATGCGTTTTACTTGGTCATTTCTATAAATTCCGGATGCGTCCACAAATTCCGGAGCTGTGGGAAATTTTTGGCATCTTCTTTAAGTCCTGGCTCCAGATGGAACGTTTTTTTCAGCAGTTCCAGAGATTCATCTGTTTTTCCCTGAAGGTTCTTCATGATTCCCATCTGGTAAAAGCTCCATGAAAACTCCTGGATTTTATTGAGATTGTCGTACACCCGGATCGCGTCATCATATCTTCCGATTCCTTTCAGGTATAAGCCTTTGTTGTAATGCAGCTGATATCTGGCTTCCTCACTTACCTTGCTTTCAAGAATATCAAATTGCTTTAAAGCCTGTTCAGGAGACAATCTGTTGAAGGTATCAACCATCAGCTGAATGGTAATATCTTCAGAATAATACTTTGGAAATAATTTCTCAACAGATTCTACGGCATGATCAATCTGGTTATTCCTTAAATAGAACTGGATCATATAAATTAAAGCAGGGTTATCCGGATCTTTCTGTAAAACGTCTTTAATATTCGCTATAAATCCTGATTCGCTGATCTTATTTTCCATCAGTAATTCATATGCCACATCAACTTTATTGTCCAGAATCTGAGGATGGGAAGGCTCTGTCTCCAGGGCTTTGTTGATAAATTCCAAAGCCCTGAGATTGTCGTTTTTCAAGGAATATAATTTCCCCAGATTGGCATAGGCTAGGGTTGCGTTTTCATCCAGCTCAATGGCTTTTTCGAAAAGTTCGAGAGCGTTATCCAGATCTCCCCGGTCCATCTGATAGGCCCCATAGGCAATATACCTGTCTACCTGGTCCTGACCTGTGTTTTCTTTGGTATGATCGGGGTTGGGCTTAATTTTAATCTCAGTAATTTCTCCGGAATCAAGTTTCTCCTGAAATTCATTCACCATCTGCGCATTTCTTTCCTGGAGTTTATTTATGATTTCGTCTGCCTGGCTGGTATTCAGTCCGTCTTTCAGAAGGATGTCTTTTACTGTTCCGTACTGATGATGATTTTGGAAATATACATTTTGGGCATAGGTTAATATTTCGTTCTGATACGCATCACTTCGGAATTTAATGTCATCTATTCCCGGTTCTTCAGGATGCGGATGATCAGTATTGGTTTCCTGAGCGATAAATCTCTTTACTTTCTCAAGAATAAAGTTGACCTGTTCATCATTCAAACCTATTTTTTTCAGTTCAGAAATGGCAATGTCCGGCTGCATATTGTGATCCTCCAGTTTCCATAATGCCAGCGCACAGGCTTCATTCTGAAACTGATCCGAATTAAATTTTGCATGATCGATTCCCTGCTTCTTACTTTTGAAAAAATCAAATAGTCCCATAGTATTAGTTTTTTATTTTCTGAAAGTTCAAATCTACGTGTAAAGCTTGTGTTGTGCAAATATTTGATATGGAGTGCTGTTTTGCTTTTGAGCAAAATAGTAGTTTACTTTATCAGGTCAGGAGAGTGCTGTGTTTCCGGGACTGCCTGGTTGGAGAATATGGCCTCCCTTATTTGTGAATATTCTGTAAAAAAATTAATCAATCACTATTTCCCCATTCTCAGAAACCCAATAGTGTCTCATATTCAAATCTTTTAGTTGCGGGGTCAGATGTCCGATTGCTTTCCTGATATTTTCATCGTCAGGATGTACTATTGCTAAAATTACTCCGGGATTTTTAAATCTTTCTTCCAGCATTTTTACTATGGCTTTACCGAAATGTGTCTTTATCTGGCCACTGTCAAAATAATTTCTTTTTTTAGTAGGGGAGTTTTCATCAGCTTTTGCGCCCTTCACTTCCATCAGCATGATGTTTTCATTTTTTGAAGCTACTATATCGCATCCTTTCGTTTGGCCCAGGCAATAACTATCTATCTTCCATCCATTTTTTACAAGATAAGTCATCAGTATTTTTATAGTCTGATTCTCTGTTAATTTTGTTTGATGAGACATGTTGAATAAAATTATAGTTAACTACTAAGCTCAGATCGGAATAAGAATTTGTTATTGATACAGATTTGGAGCTGGAAGAAGAAAGTTATGAAGGCTGCCAATAATAAAAGTGTATTCGTCAGGGGGATTATTTAAATTTCGTTTCAAAACCTTTTTGCAATGCTTTTAGTTCCGGTTCCGTCAGGGTTCTTTCATTAATTTCCTGCCAGAGCAATTGGGCTTTGCTGAGTTCCGTTATACCGGCTTCTTTTACAGCGGCACCCCACATCAGTATGGTGAAATCTTTTTTATTATACAGGATCCCGTCAAAATTGATAAAGGCACCGTCATATTTTTCCACCGTATTTTTGAAATCTAATTTTCCACCTTTAGATTCTGCTTTAATATATTCTTCAATATCAGCATTTTCATTCCTGTGATTATTAATGATTCTTTCTTTAACAATATTTTTCACCTCGTCAATGATATCATTGTACTTTAAAATCCGGAAATCCCTGTTATTGAACTGTAAAACATTGTTGTTGATTATAGCCTTAGCTTTTAGGACACCCGTCAGCTCTTTTGCCCTGTTTTCGGATATTTTCCCTTTCAGCTTTGAAGGAACCTGAAAATTTTCATTTTTGCCCGGGATTATTACATTATAAAAAAACGAATCATCTTCATTTTTAGGGATAAGAATCATCATTCCTCTCACCATTCCTTTATCAGTAATCATGAAATAATAAGAAGGAAGTTTTGTGGAAAACTTTTCGTAATCATTTAAATCCGGATCATCATTTATAAAAACAGATGATTGCTTATTATCAATATTGTTTTTGATTGTGTAATAGCCTGAAATGATTTCAACATTTTCAAAACTGAAATTTTCTATTTTTTCACTGTTAAATACAGGATTTCCATTCTTGTCAAATTGTGAGTACAGGTTGGAACCTGCCAGAAAAACAAGGAGGATAAACATGAATAATTGTTTTTTCATCAGTAGTTACCGTTTTTTGCTAATCTCCAAATTTACGATTTTTTATTGTTCTAAGTCTGGAGCAGGATCAGGAGTATTGTGTTCTATTGTGCTGCAAGGTCAGGAGACTTTCTGAAGCAAGGGTATATTATGGGCGGAGGGAATTATTTCGCTGATCTGATTTTTAGTTTTATCCGTTGAATATCTTTTAAAAATGAGTCTTTGTTGGACACGTCTTCTTCCAGCATATTATACCCCTTCTGATAATAGTTAAGGGCCTTCGTAAAATCTTTTTTATATTCTTCTTCGTATTTTCCCAGCGCAAAGTATGCTTCTGTCCCGGGTAACATTTCCAGATGTATGTCTGCAATTTCTTTATATAATGACCAGTAATCTTTTATATTGTTTTCAAGATAATAATAAAATTCAAGGAAATCAGAATTGGTCAGGATAACCTCTTCTCCATAGATGTATTTTGAATTTGCAGCGAAGTTCTTTAAAAATAAATGTTTGTCGGAAGACTGAATTAAGTTTTTTACAGCTTCTTCAGAGGTGGGTTTATACAGACAGAAAATATGTTTTATGGCATTGGGCAGCGAACGGCTGATCAGACCTAAATGATTTTCATTTTCAAAAAAATCAAATTTGTACATTACCCGTTCTTTTGTATGATACGAGTTATGAAATTTTTCTACTGAATCTTTATGATCACTTAAGTCGTAGGTTCCTGTTGAATTGTAATATATTTTTAAAGAGGAAAAATTATTTAAGTTAATTTTTTGAGCTAATTCATCAGGCAGATTAGGTGAAATGGAAATAAATGCTTTAATCTGATTATTATTTTCAAGTAACAGATTGCTGACAAAAGTTGCGGTCAGGGAATGTCCTATGATGGCGCTAAAATCATTGATTCTGTAATTTGATCTGATAAAAGGGAGAAGTTCCCGGTAAATAAAATTTTTGAACTCTTCAGCGTTTTTTGTTAAAAGACCACTTTTTTTATCATAGCCGGCATCTTTACCCCTGATCAGGTTATCTGTGGATTTATAATTGTAGTTTTGTTTTATACCCACAACAATGGTTTCCGGAATTATTTGAAAATCAGGATCCGGATCATAATAAATTTCGGTATTAGCCACCGTAAAATAATAGATGTTTTCTGAATCTAAAGCGATTATTAAAGGATATTTTTTATTAACGGAACTGTCATAGGAACGGGGAAGATGGATGCTTAAATATCTTTTTTCTTTTAAAATATCCGAATATACGGTGTCTCTGACATCCGTCTGTGATAACAGTACCTGGTTGAAAAGTAATATTAAAAGTAAAGGGTAAAATCTCCGCATTGTTATATGATTACTGAAACATAAATTAAATAAAAACAATATGAAGGGGAGCCGTGAATATATATATTTGATAAGCTGGCCATAGCCACAAGCTGATCTGAAAGTCCGGTTAAAAATCTTTCAGCTATTCCATCATTGTCCTTACTTTCAAAAGTAAGGGTTTTTCTTTTAATAATGCGGTTATCTTTCTTCAATATAAAACGTTACAGGTTTCCGAAACCTATAACGTTTATCTGTTGTGTAAAAGATTTATTCAGCGTATTTTTGAAACAGCCGCCTGTATTTTCGTTTGTATATGAAGTCAATTTAAAAAATCTGAAGCCATTATTTTATTAATCTCAGAATTCACTCTTGTGATGATCCATTCTTTGTCATCTGAGGATAAATCGTTTAAAAGATCCGCATTGTTTTCATTAAAATCTGTGATGACATCTTCTAAAAATTCGGTCTTAATTTCAGAAACCCGGATCTGATTGCTCATATCCAGCTTTCCTATTTTGGAGATCGCACTTTTTAATCTGTTTTGAGTTACATAATTTCTCAGTTCCTCCACAATAAAAGACAGATCTTCTGTTTTGGAAGAGATATCGGGAATAAATGACCATTTTTCCGCTTCATGAAATTTATCCTCTTCATCAAATTCAGGATTCTTCAGTTTAACGACAGGCCTTGAAAAAAGGCTGTGATCGGTCTGGTTGAAAGGCTTGATCACAACCCCTTCAATTAAATTATCCTGCAGTTCCGGCAGGTTGAATTCTTTAGGAACCGTGGAGTTCATTCTGATATTGAAATTCATGGCTTCATTGAATTTTCCGATGAATAAAGGCTGCGCATGAAATATCCCGAACTGCTTGAAATAGGCTACCGAAGTTTCATAATCCAGATAATATTTAGAGCCTGGGCCATCTGTTTCAACAGCAATGTCAAAAGCACAGAACTCAATGGAAGGAGTATAGTACACGCCGGTCTGGATAGCATGCAAATCCTTTTCCGGGCTGACTTCCGGATGAGGATATTTCCCCCCGAACAGTTCTCCGTAAACCATATATTTCTCAGCAGTGATTTCGCTGCTCAGATGTTCAAAAAGACGCAGGATGTTATCTTCCAGTTTGCTGACAACCAACTGAAAGCCAAAAAAATCATCGGTCCAGCTGAGGTACTCTTTTCTTTTGGCAAATCTCAGACTGCCGTTTTCATAGATGAAGCTGAAGTTGGCCCCATGTACTTTTTCTGTTACCACCCATTTCAGTTTTTCCATCTGCGAAAAATCATTTTCATTCAGACCTAATTTTTTTAAGCTGTTAGGCATTTTTTCATACCCTGAAAACTCACTCATAATTTCGTTTCTTTATTGTATTAACATCCGGTATTTTTGTCTTCCGGAACCAGGATTTAATCTTCTATCAGCTGCCTGTCGAATGCAATTTTTGCATTATTTCCTTCCCAGATTACTTTAAAACCCATTGGGAGGGCTGTAAACTGGACGATTTCCGGTCTTAAGGTCATCAGCTGTCCCACCGTCATTTCCTCAAAGGACATGGTTTCCTCATTAAAGCTGCTGCTCATGGCCACCCACCCGGAGTCCGGATGATCTCCCTTCCAGCGGAATAAATTGGCCTGTGCTCCTGTTTTTATCAACGGATCTACGGTAACAATCTGGTCAAACTGAGGAAAATCCGGTTCTGCGTTTAACTGCTGGCAAACGGAAAGCTGCCGGTTCAGTATGTGAAGGGTCCGGCTAAGGCCCTCGCCAAATCCCTGCTGTTCCGGGATTACCTCAAGAATTTCAAAAAAGCCCTGATCTTCATGAAATAAAATACACCATGAAAAGCAGGTTATCTTTTCTCCGTTCTGAATATCCGGTTTCTCATCCTGGATAAATTCTACGAGATATTCCAGAATGGGTTTTAACTGCTCTAATGTAAGGTTGTTTTTTGAGATTTTTAATTCATTTTTAATAGAAGGCCTTAATCCTTTGGAATAATGATCATTACCCTCAGAATAAAATTCTACATCTCTGATCTTAAATGTTTTTTTTCTGCTGAAGAGTCCCATGGATAGTGTTTTTATTTTTTTAATATTTTTTTGAAAAACAGTTCTATTTTAGATTCACCTTTCTGTTCGTTGAAAAAGGGCTGTGGGATATTGATTTCACCTTCGTCCTTTGTCATGCTTCTGATCCCGTTATATAAACCCTCTTCAGCTTTTGAAACCGGAGATACAGGGGTTAAGGGGTAAAACCGGCTGTGAGCATCCATTCCGACAGGGAAGTTGGTTCTTTCCAGCCAGAATGGTTCCAGCAAATCACTGATCGGCTCCAAGTGTATTTTATCATCCATACTTTTTCTTGCTTTTTCTATGAAATCTTCATCCCAGTTTGAGTTGATGCTCTCAAAATATTTTAAACCTCTTGCAGGGATGTGCAGTAAAAAAATCTGAGTTTTACCTTCACGTTCATAAACATCAAGCACTTTGAAATAGCTGTTTACATTGATGCAGCAATGGCCGAACCTTTCATTATCCGGGTTTATTTTATAGAGTGTTGCGGCTTTTGCAGAAGCGATTAAAAATCTTGTATTGAATTTCATTCCTCCTCCCCGACAGCTTACATCAAGATAATATCCGTTTCTGATGAGTTGGCCTTTGGTGAATTTTCCGGCAAGGCCAGGAGCTAAATCACAGTCTTTATAATATAATGTTGCTCCGGGATAGGTCCAGTTGATGATTTCCTCCGAATTTTCAAAAATACCGTTTTCTATTGCTTCCATATTTTTTACCCTGTTTTATTTATCTTTATACGCCTCTATTTTTTCTGATAGTCTTTTGGCCAGATACTCATTGCCTTCTTTTAAATGCTCATAGATCATTCTGGCTTCCTCCATATATTTTTCTTTTTTCGCCTGTTTCCAGAAGTAGGGTGGGGCATATAGATTACAGATCCTGTCGGCCATTTTCACCGCCCAGACTTCTTTTGGCTGTGCTTTTATCCGGTTTAGGCTGTCTGTCATCTGATGCTCCTTTTCAAGCTGCGTATTTTTCGTTAAAGCAAGGACCCCTTCTTTCACCTGTGTACCATATTCCTTTTCCAGTTCTTCTGTGCTGAAGCCGGTGTCTTCTATGGTATCGTGCAGAAATGCACATTTTACAGCAAGCTCTGTGTTAAAATCAGGGGTATTTTTAGAAGCATTCATGATTTCAAATACAACGCTGCCGATATGATTGATGTATTCAATTTTTTCGTCTTTATGCTGTCCGCCGTAGGTTTGTCCGTTATGGAGAATGCTTACTTTCTGCCATATATCCTGTAAATCGTCAATCGTAAAAGTATCGTTCATTTTTGTTTTATTTTTAGATTTTGTTAAATATTACTCATTAATCTGAGTTTTCAGCCAGTCTTCCAAATTTTTGAATTCCTCCGTTGAAATGTGGTTTTTATAATCAGAAATTTTACTGAGTAAATCTTCATAGTCCTCTATTTCGTAATACAATTCTTTGGGATCATCTCCGTTTTCAATCATTTCATTATGCCGTGCTACCATGTCATGGGTTTCTTCAACATAAAAATCAGCTATGAGTTGTGGGGAAGATGCATAATTGTCCAGTACATATTCCTCAAAATTATAATTCCAGCGGGCAAAATCTCTTGTAATTCTGAGTTCCAGTGTTCCGTTTTTAATTTCATACCGGTTGATGATAAAATCCCAGATTACATAAAATATGGAGTCTTCCAGATAGGGCGACATTTCGCTGAGAAATTCATCAAAATCCTTTTCAAAGCCATACTTGGTGCCATCCTTTATGGATACGTATATCCCCGGCTCCTCAAAATCAATTATTCTTTCCGCAGCATACATTGCATAATTTTTGATCTTCCCATCACCGGAATGCGTCACTTTTATGTTGGAAAAAATGATCTGCTCTTTATGATAAAGGCCTGGATCAACAGCATATTTCTCCGAAAAAATATTCTCTCTGTCTGTGCGGACCTTTAAGACGGCCCCACAACTAATGACTTTCGGGATAAGCTGATATACTTCATGGAGTGTTCCCATTCTTTGATTATTAAAGTTTACTTATAAAACTGCCGTTCTATTTTGTCCCAACCGAATTGAAATCTCTATTGACAGTGGTTTTTAATGATTGAAACAGCCAGATCTTCTTTGTTGAAAATATTTGAATACCAAAATCCTTTTCCCCAGGTTCCCTTTCCAAAAAATTCCTCAGGGTATTTTGAGCGTAAAAGTGATGAGGTGATGCTTTTTAATCTTGAAATTTTCTGAGTTATTGATTCTGCGTGGGAAAATGCCAGTATTTCAACTTTTGACTCATTCACATTGAGCATCTTGATTTCAAGCCCGTCAATAATTCGGTCTCCGTTTTCCCGGCAAACCTTTTCAATATCAAGTTTTAATTGGGCCATCGGTTTTTCATTGAGCAAAAGCCGTTCCTCCCGGGAGCTTTTGCTGATATATTGGGCCGGAAGCTCATGGGATAAATTATAATTTATATTATGGTCCCGCAATACTGTATAAGCGTCTGCCAGCTTTTGCCAGTCTCCATTTTTATCCCATACAGGATATTCCTGACAGGTGGTCCATATGATATGAAATAATTGTTTTCTGCCCATCATTTTTAGTAAATTTCTTTACCGGTATACTATTTTAGCTGTTTTAAAGACCTTTATCATTTCTTCCTTTTTCTCTTCTGTAAACGAATCGGCTCTGACAGCCATAAAACAGGAATGGAAAAAATTCTTCCCCTGAGTAAGATACCAGACCTGCGATACTTTGGAGTTGTATTCCTCATCTGCGGCGTTTTGTATCAGATACATGATCCACGGTTCTTCAGCATTTAAATCTTTTGCAATTACGCTCAATTCTGCATTTTTTGATTGGTCTTTTGCCCTTTTGTATGAATCGTTCATGGCTTTGGCTAAATCAACATTTTTCACACCTGCCATTGAAGTTAAACTGAGGTATTCGGAAGGTTTTTTTAGGGTATCAAACGTATTAGCGACTAAAACTACATACTGATTGTTTTTATAGTTTTCATAGGTTATTTTCCATTTTTCTGTGTCGGGTATTTTCACAAAAATACGTTCCTCCATCGGTTTTCTGAATCCGGAGGTTTGCAGGTGCTTCTCACTGTCTGCCGCTCCCGGCTTTCCTGTTTTTTGTGCGGAGACAGAAAAACAGCTTAATAATATGATGAATATAATTGCAGATTTCATTTTAATTTCCGGTTTTTAGTTGATATACTTAGTGAAGTGCCCCATTCTCTGAAATTATCAACAGGCAAAACTGTCCCAGTTGGGTCTGTTGATTATTTTACCTTCATGCTCTATCGGAAATAAATGATCCAGATATTTTTGATCCGACATGGTGATTTCAAGAACAGATTCAATGCTGTACTTTTCAATTTCGATTTCGTAAGCATCTTCCCATTCGTCGGAATCTATTACCAGACCTCTGGCTTCTAATGAATCCGAGACTATGGAATCTATGTTTTCTTCGTTCTGTTCACTGATGATTTCAACAGATTCAATATACTGGTAGACTACTTTCTCAAGATAATCATTGTCACAGGATTGAGAGGTGCTGATCTCAGCCAGCAGAGTTCCCTTCGGAAATTCAAAAGTCTGGTGTGAGCCCTGTAAACAGGCATCATGGATAACCTGAATGATAAATACGGGTTCTGTGGGGATGCGTCCGTTGTTACTATGTACATTGTTGATTTTTAACGTACATTTTTTACCTTCCAGTGATAATAGCTGAACCTTCCAAAGTGCTGACATATTTTATTTTTAAATTAATTAGATTATTATTTCCTGAAAAAGACTTCCGCCTGATACAAATCCCGTGTTTTATTTAAGGAATTGTTCTATTACCTTCAAAGCTGCTTCGTTGTTACTTTCTTTTGCCAAATCCACCGGGGTTTTTCCGTCTGCATTTTTTTTGTTGGGGTCGGCTCCCATCACCAGTAATGCTTTTGTATATTTTGGGCCACTATATTTCTTCCAAAACTCAGGGCTGATTCTGAACTGTTTATGAAGTATAGTGTCTCCTTCATAGTTTACGGCATTGATGTCTGCCCCGTATTGTATAAGCAGTTTAATTAATTCCGCGTTTTTACAGAGCGCACAATTAAAAAGAACAGATACGGAAGGATAGCCTGAAGACTGTACATTGATATCAGCTCCTTTTTCTAATAAAAAAGTAACCAGAGGAATAATGTTTTTGTTGTCCCAATGGCTCACCGCTTTAATCAGCGGATTTTGATCACCGATGTACAGGTTCAGAAGATCGGGATTTCTTTCCAGTCTTTCTTTCACTTCTGCTAAACTTCCTTTGCTGCCACAGGCATTGATAAGATATTCTGCCTCTATATAATTTTTCACAATCAGATTGCTTTCTACTCCTTTGGTAGGTTGTAATAATTCTGCTGGAATTTTTTTTAAAACAGAGCTGTCTTTTGGAATACGGTCTTCGTCCGGTGTATAGCCGATCGTTTCGGGGAAATTATTTTCAAGCAGCCGTTTTTCTGCTTCTTTCATCAGTTTATAACCGTCAAGCTGCCATCCTTCAGGAACTTCAGCTTCAGAACTGTATCTGCTGTAATAAAACGAAGGATCAGCCCTCCAGTAAATCATTAATGCAGTTGCTTTGTCGCAGTGTTCGCTGTCCAGGGTCTGATATAACCGTTCATTTCCGTTGTCCCAGTTATAAAGCTCGGTCCTTACAAAAAGTTTTTCTGAACGGGTAAAATGATATGAGTCCATTTCAAAGTTTTTATTTGATTAATCTTTTCTGCATAAACGGGAAAGTTTCTTTAAATTCCCAGTTTTCTATTGAAGCAGCATAATCTGTTCCTGCATAAATTGCGACGGTATGATCTTTTTTACCAAAGACGGTCTGATTCCAGAAATCGAAATAATCGAAGTAAAATACATGGATATGATCAGGGTGATGCGGAACTTTATTCCCCTCTGAGAATAATTGCAGAGCCGGCGGAATAAGTGTTTTCATTCCTAAATCATTCATTTCGACAGATTCGTTATAGAATAAAAAGTCTTTTAATCTATTGGGATCTGAAAGGCGGTTATTGAAAGGCGGTTCATCAAAATCCAATCCTATTAAAGCATGAAATTCATCTCTTACCTCTTCATATGCTTCATTTCCGATCATATCGGCATAACTCAAAGTATCCGGATCAACATCAAATTCGTCCCAGTCGGTGATTTCGTATTTATCAAATTCATTCCAGACTTTCGCAGGATTTATATACCGGAACTCAAACCCGTCAAAACAGTGATAAAATGATAATAATTCGGCATCAATCTCTGTACTGAATAACTGTCTGTACTGATTTTCCAGCATTTGAGCATTTTCTGCGGAGCCCTGTGGAATGTATAAATGGGTGATGAACAGATTAGGATCCTGGATGATATTTTTTATTTTGTCATAGGTACGCTGTCCCAAGTTTTCCAATCTGCTGCCTGGCAGGCCCTTACAATTTTTCAGGTATTCTATTGAGTCTGTTAAGTCGTTGTTATTCATATTTTTATACTTGATTGTCTGTAATGTTTCCGGTTTTATATCCGGGCATGTTCTGAATACTGTTTTCTCATCAGTTCAATGATGGGAACAAAGAGATCGATATCTTCTGTCGAGGCTCTCCAGGTGTAATCAACGTTTTTACCGGCCAGGCTGACACCGAACTTCCATTCGGAACCATCCAGAACGATCGCTTTTTCTTTCTGTATACTTTCAGGAAGCTGTATTTGATCTAGCCTTGACAGTTCCTCTTTCAGTATTGCCGCATCTGTATCGGCGAGCATTTTTTCATCAGTGATGATCCTCAGCCTGTCCAGGTTGTAGATTTCCAGAGTCCACCGGCTGAAGTCGTATGCGCTATCCCACTGCCTGAATGCCGAACGGATTTTTCCATCTGAATTTTCAGCTAAAATGATTTTATAGGGAAATCCGCCAAGTGACGGGATTCTGGAAAAATAAGCAATTATTTTTTCTCCGGGCTTTAAACCGAAGTTCTCTATTTCGGTTTCTGCCGCCTTCATCAGGGCTGTTGTACTGTTTGAAATTTTTTCCATTCTGTTCCGTTTTTCAGTATTGTTAAGGGTTGGCTTAAACCTTTTAACGATGATTTTCTATTGGCTTTTCCAATTGAATTTTGTCATTTTATTGGTGAACTTCTGATCAACAACCTCAATGTTTAATTCCCCGTTTTCTTTGGTCAGGATCAGCATGCAGCCCTTTTCTAAAATTCCGCTTTCATTGAATTCCAGCTCCTTTATTTTGATGGACTGCGTGATGCCGTTAAGGTCTGTTTCTTCTTTAAACGGTTCTCCCGTATGTCCGTAAAAGTGGTAATGAAAAATCACATGGTCCAGCACTTCCCGGATTTCAGCCATTCCATAGCCTCTCTGGCTGCTGTCGTCTTTATCGTGAGTGATCAGGATATCAAAAATGTCTTTGGTCTTCAGGAGTTTCCTTATTTCCTTTCTTTCATAATCCTGGATAAACCGGTTTTCTGATCTTCCTTTCCGGTCTCCGATTCTGCCGATCCCCACAAAGTTCAAAACTTCATTTTCCGTTTTTAATTCCTGTTTCAGACCCGATTTACAGACAAATACCCGTTTATAAACATCAATGGGAAACATGGGATTCTGAGAATTTTCTTTTTCCAGCCGGTCTAAAAAATCGTGGTCTTCGTGATTTCCCCGGACACAGATCATATTGATATTAAGACCGTCTAAAAATGACTGAATTTCCTGATTGATTTTTGTGAAATCATCATGAAACCCCAGTTCATCCCTGTCGTATTGGGCGTGTTTTATTGTTGCTTTGTCCAGGTTTTCGAGAGCAGGATAAGCACCCATATCTCCGCACTGCAATATGAAATCGATTTTACAGCCTGTTTCTTTCTGGTATAAATCAACTAATTTGAAGGGTAATAGTATTTTACCGTGGATGTCAGAAAATAATGCGATTTTCATAATTGATGTTTCTTTTTTATCCTATGCGTTCAGATAGTGAGTTTTCGGGATTTGTTATGTATGAGGGTTTTAATAGATCTTTTCAATGATTTTTCCTAATTTATCAGCGATATTACTCTTCGTCATACCGGCTATTTCCCATTTTTCGCCATCAAATTGTGAAATGGTAACAGAATGATCTTCATCAAATTTAAACGTGTAATATATAAATCCCTCTATTTTATCAAGATTTACGGTCACTTCAACGTTGTATTCCGTATTGTTGAAATTTAAATTAATGATTTTATCAGGTTTTTTCATTTTTTTAATACTTTTTCTTATAGACTAACCGGGGATGGACGGCTTCAAGTTTTCCTTCCTTCATCAGTTCAGTAACTTCCTGATTACTCCATTCGTACGGGTAGTCTAAACCTTGAGCAATACCAATCACATTCATTGTATTTAAAACGGTTGTGATCAGATTTTCAAAAGCAGTTTCATGAGGGTCGAATATATAATCTCTTATCGTGATGGCAATATATTCAATGGTCATATTATCTAATGACCGAAACTCAACGCCAATATCATAAGGGGGAAATCCTTCAAATTTCCCTTCAATTCCTCTGTAATTAAGCAATCCTCCGGTCCGGTGATTTCTAAGCCTTTCAATGGCATTGTCTTTTTCTTCCTTTGACTGAGGGATGATTCTTTCAGACTCAAATATATAATCTTCACCATCATCAGTATCGATATCACAAAGATAAATTACATCAAAATCTCCTTCTTCAATTTCAAAATGATTCTTTGTAAAACTATTGTGCATACTGTCAAATACATCTTTCATGTCTGAAGGAGGGACGGCAATGATGATGACTTCACTTAAATGAGACATTTTTCCTGTTTTAAATATTGAGAATTTATAAATCCCGGTTTCAGAAATCTAAGACTTCAGAACGAATTTTGACGGATTTACTTTTATTGTATAAGGTTAAAGCCGGGAGACTTTGTGCAGCTGGAATTATTGGTTGCTCATGATTTACAATTTTCGTGTTATTAGTTTTACAGGCTTAATAATTTTTTATATAACTGATAAGCCGAAAGACAAATATACAGAAAACAATCAAAGAAAAATGAAAAAAGCAGATCATAATTTAAAGTTCTGCTTACCATTGAATGTCATTTCAGTTCATAGCAACATGATGCTTTTTGAAGAAGAACATAGCGATATTAGCTAAAAATAGTCCCGGACTCATGGGCCTGGGATTTTAAATTTATTGTTTGATACCTGAGCTGAGAATCCTTAGCTGTGAGCGGGAATTATTGGCTCAAAGTCAGGAGACTTTGCGTAGCATGGGGAACATTTTTTTGAGTAAGAAAGATTTTCAGAATTCCAGTTGATCTTTTTTACAGTACCACTTGGGACTGCAGGCCGAAACATCACAGCCTGCAAAATGATATTTCTTTTTATTTTTTTTCATAAATTTCCAGGTAGTCAGTCCATAAAAAACAGGCAGAACATTTTCTTTTGAATGGCAGACCGGGCAAACTCCGCTTTTATTTTCTTTGAATCTGCAATATTTGGAGACGTAAAAATCTGTGGTTGTTTCTCCGTTGATGTGAACGTTAAATTGATTATTTTCAGAATAGCTGTCATTAACAAGGCTTAAAATGTAATTTCCGTTGCTTACATCATCAAACTGATAGGCACCATCCTGATGGGTATATGAGAAATATTCTTTACCATTCACATTATTTGTCAGTTTCAGGCGAAACAAGGTTTGTTTATCACTGATGGAATCTTTTATGATGCCTTTTAAGGACTGAGAGGAAAACTGCCCGGAAATCAGGAAAACTAGAAGAATTTGAATGTATTTCATTTCTTTTGGTTTATGGGTGATATTGTAAAATCATCGATGGCATTTGTACATTTGAAAGGCTATTTAAAAGTCCTGAAAATACAGCAACAGCAATAGTTTCTTAGGTTTATTTTGAGAATATCCGGATTGAACCCTACTTAAATTTTTCATGATTATTTTTTCAATTTCTTCATCTCTGGTTCCTACTTTTTTTATGGTAACAATATGGTCAATTTTCATCTCATCATTTAAAGTGACTTTGTAAAACCCGGTTTTGTCGGAAGGATTTCCTATTTTTAGTTTTTTAAAGTCTGATTCCAGCTTATTTGTTTTGTTATTTAACTTTAAGGTCTTATCGTAGAGATTGACAAATTTTAATGTGGAAAACTGTTCCTTATGTTTTTCAATTTCGGAGAACAGATTTGAATATGAATTAATTTTCTCTGATTCATCAATTAAGGGATTTTGTTCTGAAGATAAATAAATTATCCGGCTGCACAGGCTTGCCCAATATTCATTATTCTGGTTTTTCTTAAGAATGACGAGGTATTTTTCTCCTTTTTCAACATATAAATTGCAGCCTCCGACAAATAATGAGTTGCCGTCTGTAACATTAATCCTGCCATAAATGTTTAAAGCATCAAATTCATTTCCTTTATAAATTTTTTCAAAAGCCAAATCCGCTTTATAAGCGCTTCGCTGAAAGTCTTTGGCAACGTCTACATTTTTGTTGTCATAAGTCTTTTTGATAGAAACAATACCTGCGAAATCGGCATCCATATATTCCTGGGCAATGTTTTCAAAAATACATGAGCATGCCCATGTTTTTATACTGCAAAAGACTAAAATAAATAATAATATGCTGTTTTTCATACACTGTTGTTATCGTTATCCTATCAGTTCAACCGGTTTTAAGGTAATTCTATCTGAATCTACGGTGTCTGTTTTTGTAATGAGAAACGTGATTTCCTTTTTATTTTTGATATAAATATCTATATTGTTCAATCCGGTTTCCAGGTTGATCCGGGGTGAGTTGTCGTAGAGCTTCTTTTCATCTTCATCACGGATCTGCAGTCTTTTTTCCAGCATTGAGTCCGGAGTAAAAGTTATTTCTTTGCCCTGTTTGGTCATTAATTTCTTTAGAAATTCAAAATTATCAATGTCTTCATCGGTTAAGGTATCGCTTTCGCCCCAGGCCCGGCACATTCTTGTAAACCTCCCGTGAGGAACCAGAAGAACTTGGTCTCCTTCATCCACATTCAGATAGTTATACGATTCCTTGTATTTCCACTGATCGCTATCTATTTCTGCTTTATTAAAAACAAAATTCAGGGTTTTAACGGTTTCCTGTGTGGTCATGATATGAACAATGCCTTTCATAATGACTTCGGATAGCCCTTCCGGATAGGCATAATCAAATTCCTTATCGGAATAGTATTCCTTACATTTTGTCATATTGGCGATGATTAATACGCCTTCAGTGTTGAAATCTTTTATTTTCATGGATTATCTTTTGTTTTTATATCTGTTGCACCTCTTCAAAATAATCGTCCGGAGACATAGATTCTTTACTCATTACTTTCCGGAAAGCCTTTTGGGTGTCTGCATCTATGGCTATTTTGGGAGCCTGATGCTGCCGGCTGTACATACACACGGCCTGAATTAAAACAGCAGCCATTTTCCGTTCAGAAGTTTTAGAGGATTTTGCCCATTCTATCGCTATTGGAAGGATTTTGCCTGTTTCGATACCTAAATATTCCAGTTTGTTGGATTGTAATAAATGATGCACCGTTTCGAATAACTGCTTTCCTAAGGTCTGTTTACTTTTGAGGGGATTCTGAAATAATGCTGCTATCCGGGAGAGTTCAAAGCATTCATTTACGTTGTAAAAATGGTGAATTTTATAGGCATCATTTCCTTTATATTTTACAGGAATAATTTCTTCTCCTGTTTTATTAATGCAGCCATAATTTCCGCCAACCAGTTTGTTGTTTTTTATTATTCCTCCAATGGATACAGAGGCTAAACCTCTGTTAAATGTATCTGCTCTTTCGTATTGAAGCGGTATGATTTCTTTTCCGTTTTTATCCATATATCCCCATTTGCCATTAATTTCTACTCCCAGCAATTCTTCGGTAAAATCATAAAGCATATCATCATAAATACATGGGATAAGTTCTTCGCCACTATGGCTAATATATCCCCATTTTCCATTTTTTTTTACCTTAGCCCAATTGTGGTGAAACCCGTAGGCTTTATCATAAATAGCCGGAATTACTTCAACCGCCTGTTCATTTACATAGCCATACTTTCCGTCTTTGTTTATCAGTGCAAGCCCTTCCGGTAATGAATGATGTACATAATCATATATACACGGAACCGCTTCTTTGCCTTCTTTATCCAGATATCCCCATTTCCCGTCTTTTTTTACCTTAGCCAATTTATCCATGAACGTCCAGATTTCATCATAGCAAAACGGACTTATCTCTTCACCTTTTCTACTGAAAACAGCAAATTTTTTATTTTGTTTCGCATAGGCTAAGTTATCGCCGTAAAACGATATCATCTCATAGATAAAAGGGATTATTGTTTTTTTATTGAAGTCAATCATGCCCCATTTGCCCTCCTTCTCCAATAGAATTACTTCATCTTCAATACTGGAGATATAATCATAAACAGGAGGAAGTATTTCTTTGCCCTGAAGCGTATATGCTCCCCATTTTTTATCTTTTCTTACGTATGCATACAACTCATCGGTTCTGATAAAATCATGGATAACGGGAATTATTTCCTTCCCGTGCTCATCGGTAAATCCGTGTTTACCGTCTTTCTCTGTCTGAATTAAATTCATATTCTTATGTAGTTTTTAAGGATGGCTTCCTCATTCATTTTCATTTCAGTAAGTTCTTTTATCTGGCAGGCCTTTTCCGTTTTGTTTACAGATGCTGCCAGATCAATGATATTGCCGTTTTTATCTCCGTTTTTCCATTGGAAGAGGGTGGTGTAAATCTCAGCAAATGATTCTTCCGGGCCGGCTTCAATATCATTGAATTTCCTTTCGAGTAAAGCGAAAAAAACATCTAAAGCATAATCAAGATTTTCCCCGGAAAGTGTTTTTATTTCATGGTAGAGTTCTTTGAAAGTGATCTTCAGGTTTTTCAATCCTTTATACGCGGAATGAACGGTACCTGTTGCTGTGGAATCTGCTTCCCAGTTCCTGTCAAAAAGAATTTTCCTGAAATAGGGTTTTCTCTGTTCTCCGCAAAGCGAAAAACCAAGTACAATGCCTGCATTACAGTCTGTGGATGCGAATTGATTTCCTAACTCAAAGAGCTTATCAATAATTGTATGAGGATTTTCCAGTTTGCTCACCAACGCCGGAACAAATTCAGGGAATAAATTTTTCCCGTAACATTTTTCAATTTCTGCTTCAATTTCTTTTTGATATTCAGTGCAGTCGAAATGTAATAAACCCAGAACCGCAGACCTGGAAATATAATAATCGGTTTCTTCTTTGTTTCCAAAAAGATAGTCAGCTAAAATAGGTTTTATCGGTTCATATTTTAAATGGCCCAAAACTTCTAAAATTTCCGGGTCTGTATTTTCAACCAATTTATTTTGGTGGATAGATACATTGAAAATCTGTTCTGCAGTAGAATGGTTTCCCAATGCTTTAAAAACAGGCAGTAAATAAGTGTAATCAAAATCAAAAGGATGGGCCAGATACTGTTTTAAAATTTCATCAGCATCATTTTTGCCACCGCATTTAACAATAGAATTTACCAGTGAACATATAATGGCGGATTCTCTTTCTGAAGAGGGAAGTTTTAAATATTCAATGAGTTCGTGGGTTGTTTTCAGCATGTTATCAGTACATTTTTTATCAGAATCCTTTAAAAGCATTTTTTATGACTTCAGGCAGCCCGGCTTTGTTCTTCACCTTTTCATAATACTTTTTAGATTTTTTCATCAGTTTCTCATCAGAATTTTTCATTCCGACCTGTTTCAGACATAATGCATAGCATCCGTTAAAAGTATCCTCTTTTTTAAAATTCGATTCCACCTTTTCAAAATAGGGAATGGCTTCTTCATATTTCTCGTTGAATGTTAATAATATTGCTTTCAGGGATTGACAGTCTTTGTTTGGATAATTGTATTTTTTTTCAGCAATATCTATATTTTCAAGCCCGTTTTTATAATCTTCTATAAATAGGGAGGTGAGTGCAATTCCGTAATATCCTTCAGGGCTTTCGGGAAAATATTCTGTCATTTCCTGGAATTTTTTTCTTGAAAAACTCATCCTTCCGACTTTCATTGCCAGGGTGGCAAGGTTTTGCTTAAATTCTATGGACCTGTTTTGGGCAAGGCTGTCTGCGGCGTGATAGAAAATCACGGCTTCTTTCTCCATATTACTTAATCTTAAGGTGTATCCGGCCCAGAAATAGGCATCACAAAAGGAATTGTCTGTTTCTATGACTTCCGAAAAGATTTTGAATGCAGCACCAAGATATAAGTTTTGCTGCACAGATTTTATTCCGAGGGGATAGATTTTATTTACTCTTTCGTTATCCGGCTTTTTACAATAGGTTCTGTTTCCTAAGAAATAATCTGTCTGATTTTGGGCATTAATATTCATCAGACCTGACAGCACTAACAGGATCAATAATATTTGTTTCATGGATTTATTTTTTTATACAATTTCATACAACGAAAAAGGTATTGATTTAACACTGGTGAATGGAAAATGAATGTGGAGAAAATGAGAGAAAATAATGTTAAAATTTTTTTCATAGAGGATGATTGTGTTATAAAGGAAAAAAGTACTGACAAAATGGTCAGAAATCCGAGGTTATCATATTTTAGTTAATTTTTGGGATGCTTATACATCATAAAACTTCTATCAATACATTATATTGTTCATGGCAGGGAAATTTTGCGGACCTTATTGATGAGGTATTGAAAAATGTATTTATTTATTTCTTTTTCTGTAATTCCGGGATTATTATTTTTCCATTTAAGAAATAATTTTTCATAGTCTTTTGTCGTTTTAAAATCTATGAATAGCTTTTTTTTGAATTCATTAAAATCCCCAAAATTTAATTTCCAGTGTCTGATGAGATTTCCATCTCTTATTTCAAGTAATTCATAGATTGCTTCTTCGTTACTTTCATCATTATATTTTCCCCGGAAATCGTCGATTCTGATTAATCCGGAAAACCAGCTGTATTTTTTAGCGGGAAATAAATCTCTCAATTTCTGTTTAAATTTTTCATGCTCCGCATTAAACAGGCAGCTTATTTTTCGGATGACCAATTCATTGTTTTTTATTTCAAAGAATGCCACATATCCTCTCCAGCAGGCACTGAACGCTCCGGTATTTTCCGGTTTGTGCTCCGGGAATTCGTTAAAATAATACTCTAAAATTTCATTATTCAGATAATATTCTTTGCCCTTATAAAGTAAAACATCCCGAATTTGTTGTGTCATGACTATGGTATATTGTTTCAGGTTACCGCGTTATTCTACAATGTCAGGAGATCTTACGGAACCGTATTGTTGGGTTTAGCAGTACAATTTATCGTTCTTTTGATGTAAAATCTGTGCAGGATTTTTCAAATACCAGTCAACAATTCTATCTGCAATGCCGTCATAAATATCGTCCTTTGTGTAGGGGCTTTTTTTAACGGATAATCTGTCTAAGTCGTCATTTATTTTATCTGTTATTTCTTTGTCAAAAATATTTTCACCGGTTAATTCCTTCCTTAAAAAATCAATGAGCATACCGTGGCAGTTTTTACTGAAGTTTCCATTTCCGTTTCTCTGGGCTTCGTCTCTTAACTTTTCAATTGCTCTCAACAGTTCACCCTGAACGGTGTCTGCCTGGCCTGATTTTGGAACCAGCTTTTTCCAGATTACTTTTGTGGTTTCAAAGTAATTTTTGTTATTGACCACGTTGTGCAGGTGTTCTATATCAATGGATGTGTCAATTTTTATTTCTTCCTGCTGAACGGTTTCTTCTACGGGAAATGGAACGCTTTTCAGTTCATAGTGAATGCTTTTTAAAAAGCCGGTGAACTTCTCCTGATTCCAGGATATTCCCATGCTGATAACCCGGTCCGTAATCTTCGCGCCTTTAGAAACCAGATAATCCGCACTGGGAAGAGGATCGGAGAAAGTATTGGTAAATATTTTAGAAAGCGGTGTCAGTCCTGATTGATCTTCCTGTTCCAGACCGGCACCTGCTTCTACCAATAGCTTAATACTTTCCAGGCGTCTTTGCCCGCAAGCTTCTAAAAGGGCGGTTTCACTTATACCTCCCTCCACTTTCCGGTCAATGTTCTGGGGCTGCTGAAGGATTATTCTTAATATTTCAGTTCTTCCCAGGTAAGCGGCAATGATCAGAGGAGTTTCACCCATCTCGTTGGTGGCATCAACCCCGATTTCATCCAGGATGGAAATGGCTTTTTCGGGATTGAATTTTTTACCGTCATAACCAAGATGGTTTTTAAAGGTGTCAAGTTTATTTTTTGCCATAATTTTCTGTGGGGTGTAAGAGGTTGGGATTATTTTTTTAATTTATCACAGGCTCTTAATTAACAAAATACGCAGTACTGCTGAATTCACTGTTGTTTTTTATAAAATATTCAATATCCGGAAACCATGAATGATGCATTAATACCTTCACCGTAACTATTTCGAGCGGATATTCCTTAAGGGTAATGATCCAGTTGTCTCCATTATACTGTATTTTATGCTCCACCGTCTTTTGCAATAGGTCCTTCCACCAGTGATGGTTGTAATTTTCCCAGGAATCATTATCCGTAATAAGTATTCTTGCTTCTTCTTTTACACCCCAGATGATCTCGTTATTTGTTATAAAATTGTCAGACAGATCCCGGCCGTTTTTTTCAAACCATTCTTCAATCGGGAAATGCGATAGGGAAGCGTCCGGTAAAGTCGCTAAAAGACGGATTAGAAATTCTCTGTACTGCTCACCCCAGAATAGCTTTTCATCAACATTTGGAAAAGTGATGATACCGTCTTCAATCTGAGCTATTTCTATTTTTAATTCTTTTAAAGGAAATTTTGAAAAGCCTTCCACAGATAGATCTACAAAGATGTGATACCATAGGAGAGCCTCAGCAGAAACAGGACTGGTGATTGTGCCGGAGTCATTATTCTCTTTCAAACAGCTAAATTCATCATTGTATAACCTGAAAATCAAATCAAAAAAAGATAATCCTTTTTGGGTGTAATTTTCGGAAAGTAAAGAAAAGAATTTGTCGAAATCCAGTTCTGCCGAATGATCTGTATCCACTCTTAATCTATCCAGCCAATCTTCAAAACTAAAGTCTTCGTCTGAAAACCCAAAGCAATAGTTAAAGATTTCTTTTGTATCTCTTTCTTTTACCGAATAATCTGTTATCCGGTATTGATGTATTGCCGACATGTTTTTTTATTTTAAGAATGGTTCTGTGTTACGATTTGTTGAAAGAAAAATAGGTTACATAAGTCCAGTATACAGATAAGGCATTGATATCTTTTTTCAGTTCCTGCAGCCACAGAGAATCTTTAAAATCAAATACATTATCCGGTTTTTCCTCTAAAATATCGTCAATGTCTTTGGATATTGAGATAATTTCATCGTAAAACAATTCGTTCTGCTGCTCAATGGGAGCAATATCTCCTCCCATGTCATAGATTTCTCCTGCTTCCAGAAAAAACAGATCCAGTACTCTTTCAGGATATTTTTCGAAGAAATCTTTTGTTTCCTGTCTGATCCCGGTTATTGCCTGTGTGTCGATACCGGCCTGTGTTTCCAGGTAATCTAGAAGATCATAAAATTTCTTTAATCCGTTTTTAAAATTGCCTTTTATGGCGATGGGATGTTCAAAGTTCCATATTTTAGAATTAGACATCTGAGTTTCGGAACCCAGAACTATTTTATGGAATAAAGGAATTTCATAATTCCATTCCGATACATCACGAAGTTTGGTCAATTCCGGATTTGCGCTGTATAGATATGATCTGTTCGCCATTAGTTATTAGTTTTTAATTATTAGTTTTTTTAGATGTTGTATACCCTCAAATCTACATATTACACAGATACCCTGCAAATAAAGTAGGGAATGTTGAACGAAAATTATTCAGTGATTTTTTTAATCAGTAAAAAATACGGGTTGCCGGCCTGACAAAAAACCACCAAAGCACTTCTATATGGCTTTTATATTTCCTGTATTTCCGTTTGGGTATTTTCATACCTTGTTTTCAGGTCTTTAATTTCCTCTTCAAAATCGTTATAGATATCCTCAATTTCTCCGGGATAAAAATGAAGCCAGCGGCTGTGATTTCTATACATTTCCTGTCCTTCAGCAAGTTTTTTATTTCTTTTGGATGGGTTGGGAACTAAGATTTTGTTGATGATTAATTCGTAGGGTCTCAAAATCTCAGAGATGATATCAAAGTCCATCGTACTTAATCCGGTCTCACAAATTAAAATAGGATCTTCCGAATTAATAATTTCTTCCGAAATGTATTCAAGCTTTTTCAGGTGGGAATCCTGTGGTGGGCGGTAATTATGTTTTTCAAGTATTTCATGAGAATTTATAATTCTAAAACCTGCAAATTCGGAAACGTTTACCTCCGGTTCAGCAATCTGTAACGTTAAAATTACGCTGATCCTGTTTTTTGATTCTGGTAAGTGATTTTTTATAAAATTCATGGTTGTTTCTGGATTTTAGTAACGGTTTCAGACTTTAATTCCGGCGGTTTTTAGAGTGAACCCCTGGTTTTATTATTCAATATCGTCTAATTTAACCGGAATTAATTCAATAGGATTTTTTAGAATTTCAGGTAACGCAGGCATACTTTTTTTAGATCCGCAGGTTCCTCAACAGCTGATATATTTTTTGTACTGTTTTTACATATTTTGAGGGGATGGATATATCGTTTACATTCCCCATATTAGTCCGGATAAATTCTGCAGGGTCCAGGTTCCGGGTTTTACGGTTTTATTGCCGGGTAGTGACCGGAGTATCTCTTCTCTCATATCAACTCCCATAATAAAGCCGAGTTTGTGATCGTGTGCTATTTCAAGAAGGGTAAGAAATGCTTCTGCCGGTTCATTACCATCATGTTTCAGATTCTCTTTGTCGAGATAAAGGTATTGAAGATCTTCATGAGGTATCCAGTTGGTAATTCCCATTCTGTCGAAACACAAAAAATTGTTCCAGTCATCAAGGTCTTCAAGGACTGAATAGGAAAGTGCCTTTTCAGATCGTTCAAAATTCCGGGATACTCCGCCTTTTCCAAGACCTAAATGAGGAAAAAAATCTGCGCAGGTTTTGAAGGTATAATATTCAAAAAATTTAGAAAATTCATAATATCCTTCTAAATCATTACAAAATGCCATCTCAGTGTTTGTGTTTTCTGCTTTCTGATATTCGCTGTTTATTTTGAAAGTTTCATCTAATGAATTGGATATGGAAACAATATGTTCAATAGTTTCATTCACGAGCTTTTCCAGTTCCTGTTCAGACAGATGTAAAGTGCTTCCGGTAACGTGAGATCTCAGAAACTCACGGCAATCTGCAGTAAGGTCTCCCGCTTCTCCTTTTAATGCCGGAACGGTTTCTGTATAAAATTTTCTGTCATCAAATAAATGCAGTGTGCGCCAATATCCCATGAGTAATCTTATGTAGCTGTTTTTACCGGGACTGGTTTCCGGAGGTAATAGATTCTTCCAGTGAACTTACAATTTCAGAAACAGGAATGGTGAATATCCCTGCATTTCCTTTATCGAATTCTTTTTTCCAGTGAGCATATCCGTCCATTTCAAGGGAGTCGGGCTTTTTTCCGGTTTCGTTTTTCAGGCCCGTAACGCTTTTTTTCAGAGCTTCTTCCGATATAGGAATATGGCTGAGGTTTTCAGCAAAACCAGTAGGGCTGCCGGGATTTTTAATCTTCAGACCACGGATGGAAATATGGATTATTTTTCCGGTCTTAGGATATTCTTCAATCTTTAAAATCTTAAGGGTAGAGTTTTCTTCTGCAGAACGGGTTTTGTACTGCCATTCCTGGCCGACCCTGTATTTGCTGTTTTCTGTGCAGGCAGTGGACAGGAAGAATATTCCTGCTATAAGAGAATAGAGTTTCATGGAATTCCGGTTATTAGTTTTTGTTTTTTTTTATTTACGGAGAAGCTGCTCCAGCCTGGCCATCATTTCGTCTTTTTCTTTCAGCATTCTTTCGTACAGGGCAATCTTTTCTTCGTGTACTTTAATTAATTGATCCAGAGGATTAATTGTAGAGTTATAGAATATAGAAGCTGGTTGCTGACAATTATCGAACGTGTTGGAGATAATATTGATAGCCTGTTCCTCATCGAAATTCTGAAAAGCTTCCACCGGAATTTTCAGGATGCTGGAAATTTTTTCTAAAATATCCTCTTCTATCGCTTCTTTCTGTTCCAGAAGTGAAATCTTCTTCTGGTTCCAGTCTTCACCAAGATCAAAAGCCAAAGCTTCCTGCTTAATGCCCAGCATCTCACGAAAACGCTTGATATTTCTTCCCTGATGTATGTTTTTGTTTTGCATATTTGTGTACGTTACAGAAACAAATATAAGTAAAAGTTGGGGGATAAAAAACGACAGGGCGGGGTATTTTATCCCGGGATAAAAGAGCTGTGTCGGAAGTCTTCCGGCTTTGGATTATTTGTTTTTTGCGCAAAGTAGGGAGATTTTGTGCAGCGGGTGTTATTTAATTTCGATGTTATTATTACTATTATTATAAATTGTTGAGCCATTAATAATTGCTATATTAATAGGTTTACTCATTATTTGATTTTTAATAGAGTTTAGTTTTCTATTTATTTTCTTTAAATTTTTGATGGCAAGTACTTTATCTCTATAGTCTTTACTAATATTTTGTATTGTAAGTTGATTTTCTAGTTTTAGTCTTTCGGTTTCTAATTTCGTCTTTTCTGTTTCCGCATTATTTTTCTCAATTTGAGATTTAGCTAAATCAATATTTATATATACTTGCTCGGTCTGTGCTTTTATATAATCTGTTTCAGCACTTTTTTTCTTTCCATCCTGATAAGCAGCATGTCCGATTATGAGTGCACCGACTATACTTACGCATACCCAAACAGATTTTGGAGGATTTAATTTGTCTAATATTTTTAAAAATGCGTCAATTGAATTTCCAGTTTTGATTTCTTCAAAAATCAAAAGTTCATCTTTTGAAATAGGTCTGTTATGAATTATCTGAAAAACAAATTCATATAATTCGTTAATATTTTTAGATAAGAGGTAAAAATTTCTACTTGGCAAATAATCGTATGATAAATAAATACGTAGTTGCCCATCAAAATTGTCTTCTGGTAACATTATAGAATCTGTAACATTTATTGGTGGATCAATGAGTGAATTTTTCATATCTGATAGTTTAGTATAATTGCTGTTAACGGAAAAAGTATTGGCTAAGTGCGGGTTTCCGAAGAACTTTAGTTCAGCAAAGATGAAGCATGGCCATACTTTTTCAATGGAATTAAATTACAAAAAAATAGTAAAATTGAATGTAGTAGTGTCTGAAAATGTGAAAGTTTCAATTCATTACCCGCCTGTATTTTGCTGATGCAATTTTGTATACCGTAATTTTTTATTTTTTATTGATTGATTTTAAATAATCGGCTATTGGCTCCAAGCCATCAAAGGTTTTAGAAATCATTCCATTTTCATTCACTAAATATAAAACCGGGTATCCGGAAACCTGAAATTTCTCCTCCATATCTTTTTGATCTGCTATTATAGGAAAATTGATTTTCTTATTACTGAAAAGTTTTTGAACCGCTTCCTTTGAATCTGATGCATAAAAATGAATGAGTTTTAAATTGTTGGGAAGGTGAAAGTTTTCATTATTTAATAGTTTAAAAACTTCAATTGATGCGCCGCAATTGGTTCCGGAGAATAGAAGTAAAGTATTTTTTCCTGTAAAATCAGTATTTGAAATTTCGTTATTTTCAAGATCATGAGCGGTAAAGCCAGGTGCCTGTATTCCTTCTTTTAATGGATTTAGCTCTCTTCTTTCAAAATATTTTAAAGAATAGCTTTCAGGAATATTCGTATTGATAACCAGTTCTTTTTTTGAGAAATTGTAATGATCGTAGTTGTAGGTTACCGTTTGCCCGGGTTTATTATCTGTGTATACTTTTCTTTCAAATTTGGATATGGTATACTGAGAAGAAATATAGATATTAAACTCTATTTTAATTGTTTTTCCCTCGTATTGATTTGTACTTTCGATAAATGAGTAGTGAGAATGCTGGGTTCCGTTCACAAAAACGTCATTTTCATATTTCCAGTCATGATGTATCAGAAAAGTTGGTCCATATTGAACCGGTCTTGAATGTTGGATCATTTCATTCTGGTTCTGTCTGTCTTCATATTTATAAATTGTTTTTTCTTTGGCTAGAATTTCCGTATAATCATTGTTTTTGAATATTTCTTCTGAATGATCTGTTTTGCTGTAAAAGTCAAAATTTTTGCTCTTGTAGTTATTGATAATGTAAAAGGTTTTAAAACTATTTATTTCTTCGGTTTCCGGATTCGGATAGAATGCAGTTGCAACGTATGACACCGATTTATAATTATTGAATTTTTGTCTCGCTTTATACAATTTATCATTTTTTGCAAATAGGAGAACAGAGTTCAGGATTAAGAAAAAGGAAATAAAATATTTATTCATTTTGTGTTTGTTTTAAAAGTGTTTGGGTACTATTGCATTACGATGGTTCGGGTGTGGTTTTAGTACAGTTCGGCCCTGTTTTGGACAAAATATTCTTTTGGCGTTAAGCGTCTTTATTTTTCTCTTTTTCAGCTTTTTGCAGCTGTTTGCCCGATTTTGCTCCTTGTTCTTTCAAAAAGATTTTGGCTTCCGGTCTGTACTGGGACATATCAAGAATGCTCTGCCCAATTGAATCCAAATGATTAATATCTGCCCCGGCATTTAATAAAAGCCTGATGATATCTATATTTCCGACCGCTGCGGCAGTACCTAACGGAGTTGAATTGAATTCGCCGGTTTCATCTACCTCTGTACCGGTGCTGATAAGTTGCTGTACTGTTTCCGTATCCTGTTCCAATATAGCCTGTCTTAAAGGAGAATATTTTACAGATGTTGGCACAGGAGCCATAAAAGCACTGTCATCATGTTCAGCTGCTTCGGCAAGAAAGCGGTCGCTCAGTTTTTGACGGCCAGGCATTTTCAAATCCCAGTCTACAATTCTGTATAATAGCCTGTCATATACAATTTCAGATGTTTCAGGGAATTCATATTCAAGTATTGAATCGATATCCCTGTTGATTTCATCCACTGTTTCCGGCGAAAAAATTCCCGAAGGGATTAAAGTATCTCTTATGAAATTTGCCTTGAATGAAAAACGTCTGCCCCAATTTTTATTTCCGTTTCTCTGGGCCTCATCCCTCAGATTTTCAACACATCTTACCAATTCACCGCTAATGGTTTCCGCATGACCATTTTTCGGGACTAAAGTTTTCCATATCATTTTGGCGTGTTCCAGGTATTCCTGTTCGGTCATATCAATTCAGATTTTTAATGTTTATTTATGCGTGGCGCTGATGATTCAGGTGTTGCCAAAAGCGAAAAAATCGGAGTTTAAACTTTTGATTCAGCACCGGGAGCGGTTCAGACGAATATAATTCATTTTTAGCAGGGACGGAAGAACGAAACGTAAACTTTAGTCCGCTTTGGGCTATGTCCTATTGTACGGCAGTGCTGTTGCTGATTTTAAATGGTTCTGGTTTTCAGTTTAATTTAAAATTTCTTCTACATTCTGCCAATTTTCATCATCGGTAATTTCACAACTAAAATTAACCAATCTCAATGCATCTTCTTCAATTTCGTTGAATTTTTTAATAGCATGATCTACATTGTCAACGTATAATTCTAAGTTTATTCCTGTGTCGGTTGTAATTCTGGCAACAAGGTGGCAAACACAGACTTCTCTTAGCTTTTCCGTGAAATATTTTTCAATTTCGGCAATGTCAGGGATTTCCTTTTGAGAATTGAAGCCGTCTGTGAAATCAACTGTAACATAACAGTTAAACATACACTCAGCTTTAAACTCATAGTTTTTATAGGCTTCGTCTACCCAGTGAGTGGCTGCTTTTCCATTTTCGGTATCCATCATAAAAACAGTTATACTGTTTGCCGGATAAACTTTTTTGTGGTCTGATTTGATGTCTTCCCAATTCATAAATTTTAAGAGCTTGTTTAAGTTTTATTCAAAAAAAAAAATATATATATCAGTTATTTTCTTATTGGTGAATAGTTATGTTTGAAATTTTTCTTCACTAAAAAGATCATGTACATTTTATAGTTCTTCAAGTCTGCAAAAAGAAATTACGTAAAGCTGATGAATAATTCCGTCTTCAAAAAATGAAATTTAGAAATTTAAACAGGCTCTGAATAGGATTGCTTTTTGTACATTCTGTCTGTTGTTCATGTGTTTTTATTACGGGTACTCAAATCCAAATTCATAGTATTTCAATTGGTTCCGGCAAAAGGTATAGGTTGCATAGTAAACCGGCATTTTATTGATTTCCAGAATCTTTGTTTTGCTGTCTTTGGGGCTTTCTATTCTGTAATAAATTTCCATACAGTTTTTTGTGCTGTCTACAACTGTATAGCATTGGCCGAGTTTTGCTATAACTTCTTCTTTTGTCAGGCCCAGTTTAATTCCTTTTTCTGTCTGAAATGTCTCTACCTTTAATTGTGGGTAGCCGTAATCAGCTTTATCGGAATATGAAACGCTGAAAACAGAGATCTGGTTTTTGCCGTCACCGGGGTGCTGTGTCAAAGTTAAAGTTTCAGCATCCATCAGCGAGTAAAAATGATACTGTCCTCCTTCATCAGCTTTTTTGTCTGTTCCGATAACTTTGTCTGCACTTTCAGAGTTCCTCAGTTCTATTCCGCTGAGAGAAATATCAGGATCAGAAAAGTCACACTTCATAGCTTTGAGCTTTTGAATGGCTTCACCTAATAATCTATCGTGCCGGTCCGGCTCAGGAACAAGTTCAGTTCTGTCGTTTTTATCAGCAGTTTCAGTCTTTGAGTTGTTACAGCCTGTCAGCAGTAAAACAACTGATAAAAATGTTAAAATATTTTTCATGCCTGTTGGATGGTGTTGGTTTGTCCGGCAGCTAACGTAAAAGTGTACATAGCTAATATTTTTGCAATGGAGTGAAGTTATTAAAAATTGTGTAACCGGAAAACAGGAGACTGAATAAATAAGCTGAATTTTTCAGTTTTATCTCTTTGCTGATACAATGTTACCGCTAATTTCTTTATTTTGTGTTTTTGTAATCAGCAACTATTTTGTTTATTTCTTCTATTCTGATTTTAAACAATAAATTATTTTTGGTAATTGCGGTTTCCCTTAGCTGTGACCTGTTTTCTTTATATATTTTTGTAAAGTTATTGCAAATGGTTTGCGGATAAATCAATAACTAATAAAAAAAAGACAATTATGAAAAAATTAATGATCATTTTAGCTGTTATGGCTGTTGTTGCTGTTGAAGCTAAAGTTTGTACGTCAGGTTGCTATGTGTCGGCCGGAGGTTATGGTGTAGGGATGGGGTGGAATGTTCCCAATGGAACAGCATGTAGTGGAACCCCGCCCCGTGGGGCAACTGTTCATTATGCATATGCTACGTCGGATTATGTTTTTGAACAGGGAGTAGTGAATGGATGGGAGCCGGGAATGTCAGTAGGCTGTTAAATAAATACTAATAATAATTACTATGAAAAAGAGAATTTTGAATATTGCAGTTGTAGCTGCAATTTTTACAGGCTGTTCTAAAGATGATATGGCAACATATGAACAAAAAAGTGATAAGAATGCCAGGTCATCCGTTATAACAAAAAAACCGGCAGATATTCCTTCAGGAAAAGAATACACAGAGCAGCTGCCATATCTTGATGCCCATACAGATTTTATGGCTTTCAATGTCGAAAATGATCTTGGAAAAAAAATGAATGATCCGAAAATCGATTGGAAAACCATTAATGCGCTCTATAATTCAAATTTAAATACTGCCGAAAAACAATATATTATCTATATACTGTTTGCTAAAAAAGACCTTTTAGGAATTCAGAACAGTACACCCGATCAGGCTCAGGCCAATTTAATAGCAGACTATACTAAAGAACTCGTCAATACAAAATATATTGGTTACTGTCTTTTATACAATGCATTGGCAACCTTAAATCGTACCCCTGAGTATATGCCATTAGTGAAGGATCTGGCGAAGCAGGTCGCAACTTATTCAGCAGAAGAAAGATTTCATTCGGATTTTTTAAATAAACCGGAAGGAAGAGAGCGATGGCTGAATAAAGTGAAAGAAGATTATGCTTATCTGGATAAAATTAAAAACCGGTTTTAGTTAAAACAAAGAGGCTGTATCACCATTTGTGAAAACAGCCTTTTTTGTATTTTTTCCTGTCCTCCCTTACAGACGGTTTCCCGCCGGGAGTGGGTATCCAACTTTAGTGTTTCACTATAAATTTTAAGGATTTATTTACATGTCCCATATTCAGATTTATAATATAAATACCATTGGCAAGATCAGAGGTAGAAAACCTGATTTTGTTTACTCCTTTTAATTGTTTGGAAGGAGCAGATATTCTTTTTACCAGTTTTCCGTAATAATCTACAATTTCAGCAGTTATTTTCGTATCCTCTTTTAGGCTGAAACTTATAGTAGCCATATCTGAAACAGGGTTAGGAGAAAGTGCGATGTTAAAATAAGTATCAGATTCATCCATATTTTGGGTAGAGTTCTTCTGTGAATAATAATTGGCATCATCCACCTGATCCGGTAAATCCATGTAAGAATAAGAACTGAGGTTATCAAAATTATTTACCACTAAGTTGTTCAGATCAATAGTCATCAATTTGTATGATAACGGCCCTCCGCCGGAATAAATGAATTTTGTTTTAATTACAAAATAATTTCCAAAAACATCTTTTTCTATTTTCCAGTAATTATTGAGTTCTCCACTGATGTCGTTTCTTAAAGAATTGGTAATGGGAGTTATAACACCATTATTAAGATTAATAGTACGTAAGCCATAATCTACTGATCCTATTGAACCCATAAAATTACTGATTGAAAAAACTATATTCTGACCATTATTGTAAAATTCTAATCCTCCCACCATACCGCCTTGAGGCAAAGGGTAACTTTTTATGGTACAGCTCAGATTGGAAGATTGATTAATTTGGGCGGTATATATTTTTGCGGGATTATATGAATTGATATTATTGGGAGGATCCGGACTATCCCCCCAGGCCAGTGTAATGGCGCCAGTGCTGCTTTGGTATAGTTCTAATTCATTCACAGCACTTCCAAAGTAAGAAGAATCCCGGGGCGGGTCAACATATACCGGAGAACTCTGAAAGACACCGCCGGGATTTACCCCATTAATAGTGAACCTGCGAATATATGATACGGTAGAGTTATTATTTAGATAATTAACTCCTACGGTATATAAATATCTTTCATTACTTCCATTTAATTTGGTTATGGCAATTCCCGGTTTTTGTACAGCATTCATAGGATTTGAAGGACCGGGATATCCTAAATCAGCTATTACTCCATCATTCACAACCGTTCCCACCAATTCCCGGGCTCCATTTCTTGCCTGTACTCTTATAACAGCGTGTTGCAGTTTATACAAATACCGGTTGTCTGGTTGTACATACTGTTTAATTCCTATTACATACCAGTCATTAGTAGTTCCGGGAACCTTAGTTACCGATACTTCTCCATCGGATATATTTACCGCGCCTGCATTGGTGGTGTTTATATTTCCCCCCGTTACAGTAAACAATATGGTTCCGCTTGAATTAATTGCTGCACTTCCTGCACCAACTGAAGCCGGAGTAAATTGCGGGGAAGATCCGGTAAAATCTAAATAGCCGCCACCTACTAGCCATTTTGGCATTTGTGCATTAACGAGTAAAATACCCATAAAAGCAAATAGATGTAAAATTTTTGTTTTCATAGAAGTAATATTTTAGTTTGATATGATAGGTTTCAGGTTTTTCTGAAAGTTACTTTTTCTTAGCCATCAGGTAGATAATAGATTAGTAAGTGTTGATGGATATCTAATATCTGTTTTTATTTACTTAATAAATGTTGGGTATAAAATAAAAAGGCATGATCAGGAGCTGGCTCACGAAAAGTGAAATTCTGTACGTTACCGGTCTGTATTTTAAGGATATTCCGTCATTATCACACGCATCACTTAGTGTTTTGCCATGAAACTCTTTAGCATTATCCTTGCTATCCGAAGTCTGACTTTGGATGCTTTATTATTTGAAAACGTAAAGACGGGAGAGTTTGTGCAGCGGGAGGAGAAATTTTGTGAAGTAGTGAGACTTTAAAACTCTGAATCTAAACTGCTTTTACATTCAGTATTTTGTCTCTTATGTTCATTATGATGAATATTAAATATGTAATTATAAAAATTATTAATGGAATTTGAAATGCCAGGTAGTCAAACATTCCGATTGGAACCTGTACCAGTCTGCTTACTATTGGCGATAACATTAACAGGAAGCTTATAAGGGTTATAGGGACTCTGTATTTCCATTTTGTCACATTCAGAATAATTCCACCAATTCCGAGCAATGCAAAGAGTTGATCAATATTTCCAAAGTCAAAAAGTGTAAACATTAGCCAGCAGATAAATGGAAGTCCAATCATTTCTCCGGCCAGAATGATCAGCATATAAGAAGCTATTGATATTAGCTGGATTTTGTTTTTCATTTTTTCGATTATGCTGGATGAAGTTGTATATGATTGTGTAATTTACATATTTTTTTATTGAATTAATCCGCTTCCATCCTCACCAGAAAATACATAATGTTTTTCATTAAATTTTGCCTTTCAAAATAGCTGCTTACAAGCTTATTACCATTTTGGCAAAAAGTAACTTCATGGTAAATAAAATAAAAAATTAAATATTGATTAAGGCCCTTTAATCCAGGTATTCCGGAGAAATTATTTTTATAGGTCAGCCGATTATTTTTTGTGCTTGCAGTCAGTATAAAAGGAGAACCATCAACAACCGAGCTTAAAAGATCTGTAACGCTTTTTTCTGAAAGGGAACGTATAGTTTCAGGATCAATGTTGATCTCTTTTTGCCTGGTTAATTTTAAAAATGCTGATTCTGAAACTGGATACATTTTATTTCCGCTAAAATCTTTTTTATCATACAGTTCTTTTAACATTTCTAAGTCATCATCCGTAAGGTTTATTTTATAAGATTTAAGATTAATCAAACTGTCTATTTTCTTCGCCTGTATTTTTGATATTTTCACAGATTTATCTTCATACCTTATAGATGGTAAATAGGTTATTTTACAGTTTATGGTATTTCTCTTCTGACCGGGAACCCCAATAGATAAAATCGTGATGAAAATTAAGACCGGTAAGTTTTTCATGGATGGCTTTTTGCGAATATAAAAAAAACGTCCTATACAATAGAGCGTTTTTTGATTGATAAGGCCATTAAGTCTATAACGGGTAAACACTGTGCTATCCGAAGTCTCCTGACTTTGGATGCTTTATTATTTGAAGACGTAAAGACGGGAGACTTTGTGTGAAGTGGATTGTCAAAAAAAATCTTTATGCTTTCTTACATACTCCATGTTTAAAGTATTAAGGTTGTCTTCGTATTCATAAAATTTATAGTTAAGTTTGTCCCAGACTTCATCAGCAGCTTCTTCAATTTGTACAACTGTTTCTATCCGTTCATTTCTGTCTTTTGGAACGGTTTTATTCGGAAATTGGTCAATTGCTTTTTGCAAAATGTCTGCTGTCTTGTCTGCTCCAATTGCTTTGAGTGATAAAACTGTCTCGTGTGCATTGTTGCCACTTGAGTTGATGAAATATTGATTAAAGCCACCATTATTTATTTCCCTCTCTAAGTTCTGATTAAGATAAAATAATTTTTGTTGGCTGGTAAGCGTACTAAAGTCATCACCATAGTTGCAGAGTTCACCAATGAAATTATCAAGCTCAATAATACTTTCAGTGCTATCGTCCGAATTTAACAATTCTTCTAAATTTTTAATTTTTGTCATAGCGAATTAAAGTTTAGGTTTTGTGATCTTACTTATCGGCAGCTGAAGAAAGCACGCTTTCATTAATATCGGCTGCCTGGATACTTTTAATGGATGATTTGAGCAGAGATGTTGTACTTCCACCGATGATGTATAATGTATTGTTGTATACTTCTGCGGTAGGGTATCTTCTGGGAATCATATTGGAGGATAGCTGATGTAGTTTATTAGTTGTAGTGTCAAAATAAGCGAGAAAGCTTTGATTATTAAAACCTCCTGCAATAAAAATCTTATTACCGGATACCGCCAGTGAGTGTCCGGCTATCCCAACAGGCATCGTATACTGATTGACCCAAAGATTAGTTTTGAGGTCGTAAACATTGATCAGGCGGGATGGAGTACCGTTAAAACCGCCAATTACATAAAGTTTATCATTTACAATTTTGCCCCTTATTTCTCTGGCTGTGGGCATATTGGGTAAAGGGTTCCATGTATTTGAAGCAATGTCATAATACTGGAATTTATTAGAGAATACAGTGGTGGCAGCTCCGTTCAGTCCGCTGCCGCCAAATACATATATTTTGCCATTATAGACTGCAGAGCCTGCATTTCCTGTGTAGGAGCGATTGGTAGCGCCCTTCGTTATTGTATTGGCTGCAAGGTCTACAATTTCAAGATGGCTGTTTCCCCAGCCGTTAAAAATATAAATTTTATTATCGCAGGTCTCCGAATTGGCAAATTTTTTGGTAAGCAGGGTAGAATTGATAACGCTCCATTTGTTATCAGTAATACTGTATTTTTCAATATAATTTGCATTACCGCTGTTTTCCTGGTACCCATTGATTACATATATATTGTCATTCACCACCACACTGCTTGTGCCGCCTCTGCCAGCAGACATACTGGCGAGATTTTTAAATTGAAGTGTCTGTGCATGGGCGAATAATGAACCCAAAAATGAAAGGAATAATAATTTTGTTTTCAAGGGAGTTAAGATTTAGGATTTGTTTTTCCTTCGTTGATGTATTCTCTGTAATCTTCTTCTAATTTGTCAATTTCTTTGATTAAAAAATCATAAATATTTCCTTCAAAAACTTCGTAATCTTCCCCGTCATATTTGTCATATTCAATTTTGATCACTCCATTGTCGGTATAGGCGCGGTAGAGGTTGCCGCTGCGCTTGAAAAATAATTGTCCATGTGGCTTTTCTTTATATTCAAGAGCTTCGGCATGCTTTTCTTCAAACCCCATCCATGAAGGCATTTCTTCATCCTGAGAAAGCCCGTATACAAAAAAGCCGTATCCGAATTTCCAGCTTGGCAGAACATCAAATTCTTCCGGCCGCTTCCATATTTCTTCTTTAACTTCAAAAATCAGGGAGCCAAATGTCGTCAAAAAATCCCTAACATCTTCACTGAATGTAAAGCCTGTATTTTCTTCATACTTTGTAATCTGTTCTTCGGTGGCAGGATTGGCCACAGAGCCCATTACGAAAAAATCATCATTTAATTTCCTTTTCCTGTCCCAGAATTCTTCTTTTGTTGTCATATTTTTTGTTTGGTTTTATGATGTCATCAATATTGATTCTATCATTATACTGACAAATATAGGAGAAAGTTGGAGGGATAAAAAATGAAAGAGGTATATTTTATATAGGCAGGACGGTAGTTTTAGAGTGGGTGAAATGGATATTTTATGCATGGAGCCGCTGGGAGAGTTATGAATTTCAAAATTTCAGGATTGCTTTTGCCTTTACGTTCTGCATTTTATCATCAGATACGGTTACCCCCTTAGGTAAGGGGGTATAAGGGGGTGTATAAGGGGGGATACCCAATTGATTAACGGGCTCCAGGCCGTTCCGAAGCGGGAACCACCACTTACCCAGGAGTCTTCATGGGCTTATAGGAAGAGGTAAAGGGGCTTTATGAAGTGGTTATCGGCGGTTGGGAAGCGGTTCCGGCTCCTTTATGAAGTGGCTGGAGCGGGTTGTAATACAGGTTGGAGGGAGTTTATTGCCCGAAATGTAATTTATATTATTTATTGTTTTTTGCACAAAGTCAGGATATTTTGCGCAGCGGACTCCAACTCCTTCATGAAGTGGCTGGAGCGGTGTGTTGTTATTTGCGAATCGGAGCTTTTAAAATCTGAGGGAAGCTCCGTAGGAGCGACCTGATAATTATATTGATGAAGATGTTGTTATCATGGAACTTTAATCAATACGTATAACTAAAAGAAATTTATTGTCCGTAAATTTTCTGACAGACAGATTTTATCATCAGGCTTGTTTTTTAATAACTGAACAGGCCCCAGCTATCCGAAGTCCCGGCTATCCGAAGTCTCCTGACTTCGGATGATTTATTTTATTTCCGCAAAGTCGGGAGACTTTGCGGAGCAGGGGGTACTTTATTACCCAAAATATGAGATTTTAAATAATTTATTGTATTGGAACAATGTTGATAGGCTGTATGTAGCAGGAAATTTTTTATTCTTTCCTTCTCCTTTCAATAATAAGATACGCCGCATCCAGCATTTTGGTGAGATGTATATACGGGCTTATCATATTCCTTTCCGGGAGATGGTCATAGATGCCCAGTGAGAAATAGACCATTCCGGAAATAAAATAATCGAATTCCCTGATGCTGTATTCTATGAATGCTTTTTTAAAGACCAGCAGAGGATTTTTGTATTCTTTCTCAGAAAGTAAGCCCAGAATCAACGGAGAGATCTCTTCCAACTGGGGCTTGACGGCCCACTTCTTTTCCTTCAGCATGATGAAGTAGCCTGCACGGATGAATTGCCGCATCGCCTGGTGAAAGTGATAAACAACGGACGGATCTTCTTTTATCCGGCTGTTTCTTTTAACAGCATAATGCATAATATTGTTTAGCAGCTCTTTGGATGCCGCCAGGTCATTGAGCTGAAAAAATGTATCCATCTGCTGTAAGCCGCAATGTTTCTTCCGGCCTTTCCCAAGCCGGGATGTAAAGTCTGTTCTGTTTTTTTTCATGAGTGTGTATTTTTTTAGTGCACGATTTTACCGGCCGTAATGGACCTACGTATGACTTTATGCCCATAAAAGCCTAATGAATAGGATAGAATTTGTGTTTTTCTAAAAGCCCTAAAGCCGCAATGGATTGTACACCCCATTGTACCGTGTCATGATACTTTATGTGGTAAAGCAGGCTTAGAAAAAGATGATCGCAGAAAAACAGAACAGCATGAAAATAAAAACGGCATGAGACTCTACAATATCCGAACAGAGGTACTGGTATACCATGCATACAGATAAGAGAGCCCACGCCTAGGTCGTGAGCTTTCTGCTTATCGTCTCGTATGCTAAAAATTACCAGTTTTCTGTTCGAGATTCTAAGCAATAGCTTCTATTATTCTTTGAAGTATCGCAAAGCTACATTTATTGTAGCTTATTGTACAAATATAATATAATTTTTGAATTGTAGGTTAATTCAACTACATTTTTTTATTGTAAACTTTCCAAATTGCTCTGATAATGGTATTGCAATGGATAAAATTGAATTTCGAATCGCTTTTGGAAAAAGAGTTGAAAAATTTAGAAAGAAGCTGGGTTTAAGCTATCGTGAGTTAGCTCAAAAATGTGATGTAGACCATAGTAATATCAGCAAAATTGAAAAAGGGGAGGTTGATTTAAGAATTTCAACAATACAGGAACTAGCTAAAGGTTTGGAAGTTCACCCTAAGGAATTGTTTGATTTTAAAATAGAATGAAAAAATAATCTCCGAAGTCTGAATGAAGACTTCGGAGATTATTTTAAATAGATTTATTTTTTTCTCCATGTTGTTCCTCGACCTTGTGTTCCAGGTGTTTGTTCAAGAAATCCTTTGTCTCGTAGGCTGTAGAAAATTTGTTTCATACTATTTTCTGAGCCAACATTGGAAAGTTCCCTTGCTGTTCTGTTATTTATTGATGGGTTAGATTCTAAATATTTCATAATAACCTCTTCTGGAGATGCTAATGATTCATGCCTAATCAATACTTGAACTGAATTTTCTTTTTCGACTATTAATGGTTCTCTTAACTTAAGTTTTTTCATAGCATCAAAAGCTGTATTTAATCCTTCACCAACATCTTTGTTAGGTGGATTTGGAAATTTATTAATTAGTCTTACTATACTTCCATTCCTTGCAAATTGCTCTTTTAGTATATTTCCTGTTGTGACATGTCCTGGTAATCTACCAGGACTTTCAACTTCAATTCGATTGTCGAATATTCTTATATGTATATCAGAGGCAAGACTATAATCCCTATGTAGAACCGCATTTGTAATAATTTCATGCAATGTTTCATTTGGATAATGAATTGTTGTTTCACCTGCTTCTGTAAAAATTTTAATTGTTTGAATAATTTCTGTCACTTTGTCAACGGCCTCGTAAATTTGTTCATAAGCGCAACCTTCCACTGAAACAGGTGTAAATGCAAGTGTTTCTCGAGTTCCAACAGATTCTTTTGTCATGTATCTATAAATTTTAATTCCACTTTGTTTTGGAAGAGCAGCTTGTGGATTATCAGCAAATAGAATAATAGATGCGACAGTTGGATGATTACTTTTAATTAATAATTGTTTTTTTAACCAAGGTATTGGCTCAGTGGTTGGAATCACTTCAATCATAAACTTGTAGATGGTAAGTGAATCTGAAACAAAATCAAGCGGGACATCTAGTGTATTATCTTCAAAGGAAGATACACCTTTGTCTAGTTGTAATCTGGTCAGTTTCTCAGCCGTTTCGACAGGTAAGCTTTGTGCACCACGTCTGATATAGGGTACTCCGTCAGAAGCTTTGACAATTTGTTTGGTTTTGAGAATTCCAACTTGTAAAACTATTCCAATGTGATCAGGGGTAGATAAAAACGTATAAGTAAAATCGGTTCCAAGTGGAAAAAGTTCTTCAAATATTTGAATGTGACCATTAGCGGCTTCCACATCTTCAAAACCTCTCCATTGACGAATTTTAGCACCAGAAATTTCTATTTCGTCAACACCAATATAAATTTCTCCGCCAACTGTATTTGCGAAAGCGGAAATTGTTTTTGTAAGTTTTCCAGGCCTGATATCTATTGACTTTAAGTCTCTGAAATGGTCTTCTTCAATATTTAAAATATAATCTCTTTGTTTTTCGTTTATTTCTTTTGTTTCTATCATTCTAGTTCTATTGGATGGAATTACTAATAATGCTAAATCTAATCATTATAATAGATTAGAAAGGTGTTAACACTCAAATATACGTAAGTATCTTGATGAAAAAAATAAAACCTAATATTTTTGTACTCAGAGTGGAATTGAAAGCGAGAAAGATCATAAATCTCAAAATTGCCGTAATATAATATATAAACCATCCTATAAAAATAGAAAGGTTTCGATTTATATGGAGTAGTTGAGGTTAACTGCTCACTGAAGTCAGGACACTTCGGGGGGATTCCGAGTGAAAATTCGAGAGACCTGTGTAGCATAGGTTTTATTTATTTTTAAAAATTCCAAGTATAAGTTCTTTGAGGTCATTATTACTAAGATTATCATATTTATGTTTCTCTAGATCAATTGTTGATTCATCTTTTTTTATTACAAAGTTTCTTTCAATTTTTATAAAATTAGAAATACATGCATTTATCATTTCTTTATCCTCGTACAAGATGGCTGTTTTTAATGAAAAAATCTTAAACTCAATATTTGTTTTTTCATTGTTAAAGTATTTGATTTCAAATAAATTTGATTTATATAACTTAAGAAAGAAAAATGCAAAAATTTCGATAAATAAGACAAGAGAAATTCTAGGAATGTAGTGTGATAAAATATCAATATTATCCTTAAAATCTATTTCATTATAAAAAACTTCATATAGCAAACAGAAAATAGCTATAAGCGTTGACAGTGAGCCGATTACTAAATTTAAATTAGCACTTTTCCTTAACCTTAATATTTCATCATCAAGTCTATTTGCTTTATTCTCAATGTAATTTATTAAGCTGGAAACTTTATTGTTTTTTATTGCTTCATCTTTATAATTTGAATCAATCCTGTTTTGAATATAGCTGTCAGTAAATTTATTTGCTATAAATTCATCTATAATATTACTTATATTTTTTTCAGTATCATGATTTTTTCCTGATTTATTTTTTAATATTTCAATATTGTATTTTAATTCTGATAATTCATTTAGATAAATATCCTTAAAATACTTTTCTGAGTTATTGTCTTCATTATCAGTTCGTAAATACCTCATCAATAAAGTAGCAGTTAATGCAATAGTAGATAAAACTAAAATACTTAATGTACTTGAGTCTATTTCTTTAAAAAATACTTCTTTTTTAAAGAAATAGCTTATCATTAATAATAAGCCAAAGAGTACTATCAAAATACTTGATAAACCTAGTAATTTGCTTCTAATTCTTCTTTGTTTAGCAAGTTTCTCTAATAATAATTTAGTTTTATTGTATTCATCATTGATATTTTTATTTTCTAATCTTTGATTTTCAAGATATTCAAAATATTTTTCATTCATATAATAAAAGTTAATAGAGTCATGATTATCGTCCAAATCTACATATTTATATGATAAATAATTGTTAGTATATACTATTGTTTTTAGTAATAAAAAGATTTTGTATGGAGATTTGTTATTTTAGACTATTTAATAATACTAATTTTCGCTAAATTAAAACCTTATTAGAACTTCTATTTACGGAAAACCATAATTCAAACAAAAAACCGCCCCACAAAAGCAGAACGGTTTATATATTAAATTGTCTCAACGACACGCTGTTACATCATTCCCGGCATTCCACCACCCATTGGCATAGCTGGTTCAGCGCTCTTCACTTCAGTGATAACACATTCAGTGGTAAGAAGCATACCAGATACAGAAGCTGCGTTTTCAAGGGCAACTCTTGTTACTTTAGTTGGGTCAATGATTCCTGCTTCAAGCATGTTCACATACTCGTCAGTTTTTGCGTTGTATCCGAAGTCACCTTGTCCTTCAGCTACTTTAGCAACGATTACGGAACCTTCACCACCAGCGTTGGCAACGATTTGTCTTAATGGCTCTTCAATCGCTCTTTTAACGATTTTGATACCTGTTGTTTCGTCTGCATTAGCACCTGAAAGGCTGTCTAAAGACTGGATGGCTCTTACCAAAGCAACACCACCTCCGGCAACGATACCTTCTTCAACTGCTGCTCTTGTAGCGTGTAGGGCATCATCCACTCTGTCTTTTTTCTCTTTCATTTCCACTTCAGAAGCAGCACCTACGTAAAGTACAGCAACACCACCGGCTAACTTAGCTAATCTTTCCTGAAGTTTCTCTCTGTCGTAGTCAGAAGTTGTTGTTTCCATCTGAGCTTTGATCTGAGCTACTCTTCCTTTGATTTTAGCTTCGTCACCACCACCGTTTACAACCGTTGTGTTGTCTTTGTCAATCGTTACTTTCTCAGCAGTACCCAGCATATCCAGAGTAATGTTCTCCATGGTGAATCCTTGCTCTTCAGAGATTACCTGACCACCTGTAAGGATCGCGATATCTTCAAGCATCGCTTTTCTTCTGTCTCCGAATCCCGGAGCTTTTACGGCAGCAATTTTAAGAGAACCTCTTAATTTGTTTACGACCAAAGTAGCTAAAGCTTCACCTTCAACTTCTTCAGAGATGATTAATAAAGACTTACCGCCTTGTGCAATTGGCTCAAGAACAGGAAGCAGTTCCTTCATAGAAGAGATTTTCTTCTCAACCAAAAGGATATATGGGTTTTCAAGTTCAGCTAACATTTTTTCAGGGTTAGTCACGAAGTAAGGAGACTGGTATCCTCTGTCAAACTGCATACCTTCTACAACATCTACTGTTGTATCGATACCTTTAGCTTCTTCTACGGTGATTACTCCTTCTTTACCTACTTTTCCGAAAGCTTCAGCGATCAGAGAACCGATGGTTTCGTCATTGTTGGCAGAAACAGAAGCCACCTGCTTGATTTTATCGGTAGAATCTCCTACGGCCTGAGACTGTGATTTAAGGTTTTCAACAACAGCAGTTACTGCTTTATCGATTCCTCTTTTAAGATCCATCGGGTTAGCTCCGGCAGCTACGTTCTTAAGACCTTCTCTTACGATAGCCTGGGCAAGAACCGTAGCGGTAGTAGTACCGTCACCTGCAATATCATTGGTTTTGGAAGCTACTTCTTTTACCATCTGGGCTCCCATGTTTTCTACTTTATCTTCAAGTTCGATTTCTTTTGCTACGGAAACACCATCCTTCGTTACGTGCGGAGCACCGAAAGATTTTTCGATCACTACGTTTCTTCCTTTAGGACCTAAAGTTACTTTTACTGCATTAGCCAATGCATCTACACCTCTTTTTAAAGCGTCTCTTGATTCAATATCGAATTTTATTTCTTTTGCCATGTTGTTTAGCTTTTGGCGACTTGCTTTCGGCTTTTGGCTTCAGCAATTCGCAGTTTGATTTTATTTTTTTAATTTCCGTTGAGCCTGTTCCACAGGGTTACAGGCTTCTTTTTTAGTAGGGCTAACTCTTCCAGAAAATTTTGATAATCACTTTCATGAAGGTATCCCAAATCTTTCGCAAGAATTAATTGGTTTTCGGCTTCATTGGACGATCCCAGGGCAATATTGATGAAACTGGGAATTTCTTTATCAATTGCCAGACTTCAAATTTTTTAAAATCTCTCATCAATTAATTTCTATGTAGAAAAAAGCCATTTGCCGGAAGCCGGTAGCGGGAAGCTTACCCGATGATTCCCAATAAGTCAGATTCTCTTACGATTAAATAATCTTTGCCGTCCAGCTTTAATTCAGAACCTGAATATTTTCCATAAAGAACTTTGTCACCTACCTGAACAGTTGTAGGCTCATCTTTTTTACCGGGACCTACTGCCACAACAGTACCTTCCTGCGGTTTTTCTTTCGCAGTGTCCGGAATAATAATACCTGAAGCTGTTTTAGTTTCTGCAGCAATCGGCTCGATAAGAACTCTGTCTGCCAATGGTTTAAAGTTTACTGACATAATATGTTATATTTTTTAATTATTTCTGCCAAATAATTCTCTAAATGTATGCCACAGGCAGGTGGTGGATGAAATGGCAGAATTTTATTCTCCAGTGTGAAAATTTGGCAGAAAAATAAAAAACCGGAAAAATTTCCGGCTGATATTTTACGTTGAATTGGGTAGGCGGGTTGGGGAAAATAAACCGGCACTGCTTATCATTAAAGGAAAAGAAAAGTTTTCATAGTAATGATAAGCAGTGCCGTGTATGGTGAAAGTTACAGGGGAGCAGCGGTTAGCTTTTTCCGGCTGCCTGCATCGGATTGGTCTTGCCGTTTGACCCGCCTCTTACGGGGCCGCCCTGTTTCTGTTTGAATAGCTGGAATTTGGAAACCTGGCTGTCTGTACCGTTGCTGCTCCAGAAATTATTGGAGGTATCAATATCAGCAGTTTCTCTCATCGGATCCAGCTGGATCGATTTTACTTTTTTGTCAAAATAATAGGTCTTTGAAACCTTCTGTTCATTATGTCTCCAGATCTGGGCAGGCGTTTTGTCGTAGGCTTTTGTACCGTCTTCAAAAGTAAACTCCAGGATGATAGGCATCACGAGTCCGCCTTTATTAGCGAAGTCGATCTGGTAGCCGGTCATATTTTTAAATTTCTCTTTATCTTTTGCATCCAGGGCAGGAGTAGCTTCCGTTTTGGCAGTATATTCCTTATCCTGGTTTATTTTTTCCTGGCCTCTGTCATACCGGTAGTAGAAATCCTGTACTTCTTTATCTTTATCTACATAGAACGCAATATTTTTATCTTCCCTGTTTCTGATCTTAGAAATATCTTCAAACTCATTCTGCAGCGGTTTATCTGCTTTGTATTTTGTTTCTCCGGCTTCTTTCGGAGGAGTATTCAGGTCAGGAGTGGCAACTGTTACCTTATCAATGGCAATATCTACGGGATCCGTTCCGTAGAACCATCCTCTCCAGAACCAGTCAAGGTCTTCGCCGCTGGCATCTTCCATAGTACGGAAGAAATCGGCAGGCTCAGGATGTTTGAAAGCCCATCTTTTGGCATATGTTTTAAAAGCTTTATCAAATAATTCCCTTCCCATGATGGTTTCACGGAGAATATTCAGCCCTGTGGCAGGTTTCGAGTAAGCATTCGGACCAAACTGAATAATGTTTTCAGAATTGCTCATGATTGGTTCCAGTTGGTTTTTCGGGAGCTTCATATAATCCACGATCGTCCAGGCCGGTCCTCTTTTGGATGGGAACTTATTGTCCCATTTTTCTTCCGTAAGATATTCTGTAAAAGTATTCAGTCCTTCATCCATCCAGCTCCACTGTCTTTCATCCGAGTTGATGATCATCGGGAAAAAGTTGTGGCCCACTTCGTGGATGATTACTCCTATCATTCCATTTTTAGTTCCCTCAGAATACGTTCCGTCTTTTTCCGTTCTTCCGAAATTGAAGCAGATCATCGGATATTCCATTCCGTTGGCTGCTTCTACGGACTGTGCAACAGGGTAGGGGTAAGGAATTGTGAACTCCGAATAGGTTTTAATGGTATGAGCAACCGCTTTGGTCGAGAATTTTCTGTAAAGTCCATAAGCTTCTTTCGGATAAAAACTCATGGCCATTACTTTATTGTTGTTTTCAGGAATAGTAACTCTCATTCCGTCCCAGACGAATTTTCTTGAAGAGGTCCAGGCAAAATCCCTTACATCATTCGCCTCAAATACCCATGTTTTTCTCTGTTTCGAATGATTTTTCTCTGCTTTTTTAGCTTCATCCAGCGTTACAATTTCAATCGGTTCCGCGGCATTTTCCGCTTTACGGTATCTGGACATCTGGTCGGAGGTCAGTACCTGTTCGTAATTTTTACATTCTCCGGTTCCGCCCACAATATGATCGGCCGGAACATTCATGGAAACTTTAAAATTCCCGAATACCAGAGCAAATTCACCCCTTCCCGTAAACTGGTGGTTCTGCCAGCCCTGGAAATCACTGTATACGCACATTCTGGGATACCATTGGGTCATGGTATAAAGATCATTGCCGTCTTCTTTGAAGTTTTCGTAACCTCCGCGGCCGCCCATCTGGATGCGGTTGGGAATATTATAGTTCCAGTCTATTTTGAAGACAATTTTTTCACCTTTCTTTAAAACCTTCGGCAGATCAATACGCATCATCGTTTTGTTAACCGTAAATTTCAGCGGATTTCCCGAAGCATCCGTTACCTTTTCAAGATTAACGCCATAGCCGTTGTCTTTTTCAGGAAGTTCGGTTACCTTCAGCTGGTTATCATTCATAGATGAAGGAAGGGTAGAGGAGGTCTGGTAGTTTGCATTTTTTACCGTAGACTGCTCGTTTTCGTCCAGCTGAAGCCAGAGATAATCAAGGTCATCCGGAGAATTGTTGTAATAAGTAACTGTTTCAGATCCTTTCAGGTTTCTTTTGTCTTCATCAAGGTAAGCAGTGATATGGTAATCTGCCCTGTTCTGCCAGTATCCGTGGCCGGGTGCTCCTGATGCGGTTCTGTAAATATTGGGCGTAGGAAGTATGGTTCCCAGCTGCTCAAATTTATTTCCATGATTACTTCCCGGGTTATTCTGGATATTCTGTGCGGTGATTCCTGTATAGGTGAATACAGCAAATGAAAGGACGGCTGCTTTTAGCTTCATGACCGAAATGATTTAAGAATGATCAAAGATAATAATATTTAAATGAGAAAATGAAAGCTTAAAAAGGAATTCTTTCCAAAGTCATCTTCAGGGAAAGCGCAAATACTCCGGAAGATACAAAAAGAATCCAGTCTTTTTTATTGACCTTAAAGATGTTGAGGAGAATAAAAAGAACAGCAAGAATTGCCGCTACAATAACAATCTGCCCCAGTTCCAGGCCGATATTGAAACCCAGCAAAGGCACGGCAATACTCTGGCTTTTGGCGATCATTACCCTTGCTGTATTGGCAAACCCCATCCCGTGAACGAGTCCGAAGATCAGGGCAAGATAATAATTGGCTCTCATCAGGGTCTGTTTCTGGTTTTTCATGATGATGTTATCCAGAGAGGTAAGTACAATGGTGAGCGGAATCAGGAATTCTACCCATGCGGAAGGAAATCTGAAGACATCCAGAATGCTTAACGCAAGAGTAATGGAATGTCCTGCGGTAAAAGCCGTTACAAGGATCAGGATTTTTTTCCAGTCGCTGTACGAGTATACTGCGATCAGAGCCAGAACAAACAGCTGATGGTCCAGAGCGTCCAGTGAAATAATATGTTCCCATCCGAGGTTTAAATAAAATAGAAAATCCTGCATCATAATGTAAAAATATAATGCGTACGAAAATAATGATTAATTTCGAAACAAATTTTAAATGTCCTGATAGATGAAGATTTTATGGCTGTTCCTGATTCCTGTTGTATTCCTGTTTTCTTTTACAAAAGCGAAACATCCCTATCATGTAGGTTCGGTTGAAATCAATTACAGCACAAAATCAAAATCTTTTGAAATTACCGGGCGGTTCTTTCTGGATGATCTTGAAAACGCACTCAGCAGAAAATATGGCGGTGCTTTCCACTTCAATGATGAAAAATACAGAGCAAAGCTTAATGATGCCCTGCGAACATACTGTGCCGAGTATTTCAAACTAAAAGGAGACGGAAAATTTCTGAAAATAAATTATGTAGGCTATGAAGAAGACAGCGAATCTGTAAATGTTTACCTGGAATCTGAAACACTACCCCCTCCTAAGAAAGTAGAAGCGGCTGTAAGCTTTCTCTATAATTTATTTGATGATCAGATCAACATCGTTCATGTGATCGTTCAGGGAAAAAGAGAAAGCGAAAAACTGACCTATCCTAACCGTTACCTCTACCGCCAGTTTTAATCAGATGTTAATTTTTCATTTCATAAAAGCTCATTTCAACATTTTTTGCCCTGATAAACTATATTAACCAAATATTAAATCACTAAATATTGATTAATAATTTTAAACGGATTCCCTTTTAAAAAATAAATTATTGAATTATTTTCATTTTTTGATGTGTTTTGTTGTTTTATTCTATGTTATAAATTGTTTTTAATTTATTAATTTATATAATATTTGTTTTTTGTTTAAAAAAAGCTATATTTGTTTACGTTTAATTAAGGATTTCTGAATTGTGCTAACAGACACTGAAATCAGGAAACACGTCGTTGAAGTGAAAAAACATCAGACCTTTCAGATGAGAGTAAAGAAAAGTTTCCGTGAAAAGGGAATTCTTTACTGTGATTTTCTGAATAATTAAAAACTGTTCAGATTAAGTAGGGATAAGTACCCTGGAATAAAATAAAAACATCAGACACAAAATAAAACCACAGATTAGGAAAAATTTAGTTCGTAGGTTTAAATAAGGTAAAAAAGTTCCCGTTTTACCGGATTTAAGGTCGAAGATTCTAATAAACACAATCACTTAAAAACACTTGCTTTCAGGTAAGTGTTTTTTTATGCATGATCTGCTTGAAGCTGAGTATTGATCTCCCGGGCGTGAGCCAGCAGATCAGGAAAGAAATCATCATAACATTGCTGGAGAAAAGGTTTGTTTTCCAGAAAAGCTTCAAAAACGGGAATGTTTTTTTCCAGATATTTCGCCTTATTCAGAACATTCCGGATACTGAACCGGATTCCCCGGTCCTCCCGGTAGTTGTAAAGCCAGTCCTCTTTCTCCATTTTCTCAAGCATCTTTTTAAAATTTTCAGGAAGCCACTGCTCATGCTGGTGAAGAACCTTATATACCTTTAAAGAATGGGCTTTCCAGCCTTCCGGGGAATGCAGGGTAAGATCACGGGCAACGAAATAATCCATAGACACATCTACAAAAGCTCCTGCATACAGCCGCACAAGAGGAGCAAATACTTTTTTGGCCTCATGAATGGCAGGGTGGGAATCTGTGAATGTATCAATGGCCCGGTGCAGGGTAATCCCATCCTGTATTTCCTTCGGAAAAGAAAACCTGTCCCTGTTCCGGATAAAATCCTCAAGAAACTGTCCTACGATCTGTCCGTCTGAAAAAGTAAGAAAAGAATGTGCCAGGTAATTCATAAGCGAATATAGAAATTTTTAAACAATAACCTGCTGCCTGCAAAAGTTTCCACCCAAACTCCCTTTCCTGTTTCAGAATACTGAAAACGGATGACATTCAGAAGAATATTTTCAGGGGAAATTAAAATAAGATGAAGCTCCTGATTGCTGACGAAACTCCGGAACTGAACCGGAAACGGAAAACAGTTCTGTATCTGAAGGTCTTTGTATCCGTATACAACAGTACAGTCGGAACCCAACGGGGTAAAACGCTCACCCTCCTTATAAATATCAACAGAATGTGGATATCTTTCTATAATCCTGAACCCGGCCTGAAGAGCAGCATAATAAAGAATAGAGGAAAACTGGCAGATTCCGCCTCCGGTTCCGCTTGAAATACTGTTTCCGATAAGGTTTCTGCCTTCTTTAAAATTATTTTCCAGGGTCGGTTTTCCGATCAGCTTCCAGAAAGACAACACTTCACCAGGTTTAATCACGAGGTTATTGATTTTTCCACTGACTATTTTTAGATTATGGATCTTATTTTCAATGTATTCCCCTTTCTTTATATCCTGGCGGAATTCGTTTTTATACGGTCCTATATCTTCCTTCAGGTATTCTTCCGGATACTGAAAGCCGGTCCGCTGTTCACGGAAATACCGCTGCATCAGTTTTAGCTGAAGCTTCCAGCGGGAAGGGATCACGTTTTTCAGCAGCCGTCTCATATTTTTTCCAGTATTGTCATGTGATAAGAAGCCCATCTTTTCAGAAAAGTACGGCAGAGCAGAATGTCAAAAGGAAGAAAAAAACTTCTCAGTCCTTTGGGAATCCGGTGAACAGGAAAAAGTAAAACCCCTGTGGTATTTTTTATTTTCCAGCGGTTTTTTACCAGTTCTGAAATCTCTGAAGCTGTAAACATGTTGCCTGCATGCCAGTCTTCCTGAGGGGAAACTGTTTTTCTTCTGGCTTTTGTAGGGTAATCGAAGATCAGAATTCCTTTGTTCCCCACATGGCTGTAACATTCATCAAGAAATTTACGGGTTTCCTCCTTCGTCTGATGCATAATCACATGAAAGCAGAAGATACAGTCAAATAAAGTTTCAAACGGAATTTTTGAGATTTCTCCCGCCGATATTATTTTTTCAGGATATTTTTCTCTGGCAATCGTCAGCATCTGCTCACTGAAATCGGTGCCGTGGGTTGCAAAATCAAGAAGCCTGCCGGTACCACAGCCGAGATCCAGAACTACGGAGTATTCTTTATCCCGGAAAAATGAACTTAAAAATGTCCTTTCCTGCCGGTCGATGTATTTTCCGTAAGAATTACCAAAACGGTTTTCGTCATAAGTATCTGCCAGATGATTATAATATTCAAGGATATTGGTTTTCATGGTTTTAAATTCTGGGTGTGAAAATAATAAATCGGAGTATCAGGTCGGTCTTATTTCAGGTGATTTGAATTTCAGGATTTAAACTGAGGAGCCGAATGCTGTTTTTTGAATTCCGATGGAGTCATATCAGTCATCTTTTTAAAGATAGTATTAAAGGCTGTTTTTGAATTGAAGCCTGATTCAAAGGCAATTCCTAATATAGACAACTTCTGGGAGGAATCATCCGTAAGCATTTTCCTGGCGTGCTGTACACGGTATTTATTAACAAAATAAAAAAAGTTTTCATGAAAGCCATTATTGAGAAGATAGGAAAGCTGGTGGGCGTTTACCTGCACCATATCGGAAAGCTTCAGTAAATTGAGATCACCGTCCAGATAAGGCTTTTGGGTTTCCATCAAAACAGTTAACCGTTGTTTTAGAGCCTCAAATTCATGATCGGAAATCAGTTTTTTTCTTGTGGTCTCTTCCTCTTCATTTTCCATTTCAATAGACATCAGTTCATCGCGTTGGGTCTTGTCTGCGGGATAGATCTCTTTTTGACTGAGGACATAATACAGGGTGCTGTACACAATAAATAAAAAGAGGAGATCCATCACCACATGCTGATGCATCTTATAAATAAAAGCATTGAAAAGTTCATAGCCAACCGTTATAACGATGGTGATAAAAAGAAGAAAGCTCAGTTTGATCAGCCACTGAAGATCAATAGGCTCCGTATCGGCTGAAATGGTTTCTATTCTTTTCTGATGCTTCCTGATCCTGAAATAGATAAGAGCAATATAAGGAAGATTATGAGCAATGTTCAGAAACAATATGATATGATAAATAACCGGATGTCCTTCTGAGAAAAATAATAATATCCAGCAGATAAAAGGAACGATCAGGCACACCAGGTCAGTCTTCCTGAATCTGTAATCCGGGTTGATAAAAAATACCACGCTGAAAAAAAGAAATACCGGAGTAAATACCTGTACGGAATAGATAAAAAATGAAAACCAGGTTTCCGGATTGATTCCGCAGATCTGCAAAACATCCAGCACCCAATAGCTGGACCATAATAAAAGAAACAGCCCGAAAAATAAATTCGCCTTTCTGTTGGCTTTCATTGGATTGATCAGCAATGTAAATGAAAGCAGAGTCAGACCGCCATAAAGCAGAACAAGAACAAATTTCTGGATATTTTCGAGCGACATAATTACAGGATATTAAAAGAGTCTTTCGTGAAAATCTTCAATCTTGCTCACTTCCTCTATTTTGATGCCGAATTTTCTTTTCGGAATCTTGTTGAGGTTGGATACAAAAATCTTTTCGTAGCCTAATTTCTCTGCTTCCGAAATTCTCTGTTCCGCCTGGGCAACAGGACGGATCTCACCGCTTAACCCGATCTCTCCGGCAAAACAGTAATGTTCCGAAATCGCAATATCTTCATTGGACGAAAGAATGGAAGCCACCACAGCAAGATCCAGTGCAGGATCGTCTGTTTTGATTCCTCCGGTTATATTTAAAAAAACATCTTTCGCGCCCAGCTGAAAACCTGCGCGTTTTTCGAGGACTGCCAAAAGCATGTTCAGCCGTTTGGCATCAAACCCGGTAGAGCTTCTCTGCGGAGTACCATAGACTGCCGTACTTACCAGAGCCTGAATTTCCAGCAGCATCGGACGGTTTCCTTCAAGAGTGACGGCAACGGAATTTCCGGATAACTCTTCAAATTTTTTCGTGATCAGAATTTCAGAAGGATTCTTGATTTCCTTCAGACCCTGTGAGATCATTTCGTAGATCCCGATCTCGGCAGTAGATCCGAAACGGTTTTTATTGGCTCTCAGAAGTCTGAAAAGATGGTTCCTGTCTCCGTCGAAATTCAGAACCACATCCACCATATGTTCCAGAACCTTTGGCCCGGCAATCTGCCCGTCTTTGGTAATATGACCTACCAGAAAAACGGGAGTATTGTTTTCTTTGGCAAATTTGATGATCTCATTGGAGCATTCCCGGATCTGGGAAACAGTGCCCGGAGAACTTTCTATTAATTGAGACTGAAGGGTCTGGATCGAATCGATGATCATAAAATCCGGTTCCAGCTTTTTGGCTTCATGAAGGATTTTTTCCAGGGAAGTTTCCGTAAAAAGAAAACAGTTCGGGTTCTGAAGGTCCGTCAGTCGGTCTGCTCTCATCTTGATCTGCGAAGCACTTTCCTCTCCCGAAACATAAAAGATTTTTTTCTTCATTTTCAAAGCCAGCTGCAGAAGAAGGGTAGATTTCCCGATTCCCGGCTCACCTCCGATCAGCGTTACGGAGCCTAAAACAATTCCACCGCCCAGAACGCGGTTCAGTTCTTCGGATGGCGTTTTTATTCTCGGCTCTTCACTGGTCTCAACTTCAATGATATTGATGACATGTTGTTTTGATTTTGAAAAGGGTGGGGTTTTAGACGACGTTTTTTCAACGACTTCTTCCACCAGGGTATTCCACTGCCCGCAGTTTTTACATTGCCCCATCCATTGGGAATACTGGGTTCCGCAGTTTTGACAGAAATATGCTGTTTTCAGTTTTGCCATACTGCGAAGTTAAAGAAAATGAATTTTGATTTTGAATTTTTAACTAATTTTCGGGAATGAAAAATGTCTTACTGAAAAGCATTCTTATTTTAGGAATCATGACCTTTCTGAATGCAGGACTTGTAGGTGAATCTGTGAAGCTTGCAGGAATGCCCCCTTCAAGCCATACTTTACATGGTTTTGCCGTATTTATAGGAGGCTTAATTGTGAGCGGAATAAGTTTTGCCACGATCCTGATCTTTAAAAGAAGCTATGATGCAGTATGGAAAGTTGCCGCTTTATTTGAAATCCTTTATCTGGTCATGCTGCTGTGGTCCCGGGTAAATCCGTTTTCTTATTTTACCAGACCTGCCGATGACAGCCTTATCGATCTGCTGCTGTATGTAAATTCAATCGCTGTATTCCTTGTGGTCTTCCTTTTGGATTTTGTTTTTTCTAAAATAATTTCAACAAAAGATAAAAAATAACATAGATCAAGGATAAAATTTCTATTATATCTTATCTTTACTCAATAAAATTAATGTAAAATTATAATTACAATGAAAAAAATATTCTTATCCTTCGTATTTGCGCTCCTGAGCATTGTTGGTTTTGCACAGACCGGATGGGCGGTAGACCCTATGCATTCTTCCGTTAATTTCAACATCAAACATATGGGAATCAGTTTTGTGCAGGGACGTTTTGATAAATTTAACGGAAAAGTAACCACAGAGGGAGCAAATCTTGATAATGCCTCTTTCGATTTTTCGGTACAGGTAAACTCTGTTAATACCGGAGTGGACATGAGAGACAATCATCTTAAAAGTGAAGATTTTTTCGCTGCTGAAAAATATCCGGAAATGACGTTTTTCAGCTCTTCTGTCACAAAGGACAAAAACGGCTACCTGTTAAAAGGAAAACTGAAGATCAAAGAAGTGACCAAAGATATCAGTGTTCCTGTAACATTCGGTGGAATCACCAAAAACCAGAAAGGAAAGGAGGTTATGGGGATCCAGGCTAAATTTACGGTCAACCGTCTGGATTACGACATCAAGTATGATCCTACGGGAGCCGGTGTTGCCAAAGATGTAGACGTAAACTTATATTTTGAACTGGTAAAGCAGTAATTTATACAGCTTGAACTTGTCAGCTAAAAAAGGTTTTTCAGATCTCTGGAAAACCTTTTTTGTTGAAGTTTATTCAGTACAGGCTGAAACTTCTGTATCACTTAAAAATCTGCTCGATCTGCAAAATCTGCGGGAAAATAAAAATATATATACCTGGCAGTTAAAATTCTTCATTCATGGAACAATAACTGTTTTTCAAAGATTCAGAAATTAACCTTACCCGAGGAAACTGTAAAGATTCCGAAATCATCAATCATCATATTTTCTTTCTGTACGCCATTATAAGCCATTACCCTGTCGAGTTCCTTTTGTGAACGTCTTCTCATGATCCAGTCTTTATTCTGGTGATTGTTCAGTACATAGGCGATCATTTTCAGCTGCGGATGCCACGGCTGCCCGGTGTACACCACAAAAGAGTTTTTTTCCGAGATGGAAACGGCTCCCCGGATGGCTCTGGAAGCAGCCTCATTATCTCCGAAAAGTTCCAGGATTCCTGAAATAATGGTGATGTTCGGCTCAAAATCCAGCTGATGGTAGGTTTCAGGATCGAAACAGTCGAAGTGGGTAAACCGGATATTCCGGTAATTTTTTTCACGGATCACTTTTTCGCCGATTTCAATATTGCTTTTTACAAATTCATTGATGACGATTTCAACGTCGGGATATTTCTCTTTAATGTCGAATAAATAATTTCCTGTTCCGCCGGCAATGTCAAGAATCCTGATCTTCCGGCCTTCCTCTTTCAATGTCCGGATGTTCTGTTCCAGAAGCTGGATAAGATGCTGTTTCCTGATCCGGATACCTTTCCAGCCAATGGCATTAAGATAGTTCTTATCCATCATTTTGCCAAAGCCGAATTTTCCTTCCGGCTGATTCCGGTAAACATAATCCAGTGAGACTCCGGAATCAAAGCCGTATTTCAGACCGATCGCCATTCCGCTGCTTATTTTTCCGATTTTGCCCAATGAGAATTTCTGAAGTTTAAAATTCAGATTATTGCCAATATTATTTTTAAGGTCTTCATATTCTTTTACAGAAAATTGATCGGGAGAAAGCGAGGCCGGTTTGTGAGTTTTACTGAAACACTTTTCTGCAAAATCTGCGATTTTATCGTATACATTTTCTCTTCCGGTATCAAATAGAATTCCGTGAAAGAATCCGGGCAGGACTTCATAATGCTTCAGGTCTGTATCCAGCCGGTCGTGGAATGCTTTCTGATCTTTATTAAAAACCACATGGTCTTTTTCTGCTGCCAAAATCAGGGTTGGAGTGTCAATCGCTTCAGCATCTTCCACCAGGCGTTTTCCTGCTTTGGCGAGATCAATAAGAAGTTCTGCGTCTATGGATCTTGAGATCAGGGGATCTGTATCATAGGCATTCTGCTGAACGGGATCGTGGGTCAGCATGGTAGATTTTACGTAGCTTTTAATGATCAGTCCTTTTTTCAGCTTAGTGCCCAGTGTGATCATTTCATTGGCAAGAGGAACGATAAGATTGATTCTGAAAGCAGGGGCTAGAAGAGCCATTCCGGCAATACCGGGAGCAAAATCATGAGCCCAGGCTGAGGCTACCACTCCTCCGATACTGTTGGCCACTACAAATATATCGGAAATGCTGATTCTGTATTCTGATGTGATAAACCAGGAAAACGAATCCAGGTCTCTCACATAATCCATAAAAACAGATGAGGTTTTGGTTTCCGTATGACCATGCCCGCGGAGGTCGAAGGCAAAAATATTGTATTTTGAAAATTGTGGAGCTATTGCTATATCATTCAGCCTTTCCGAATGTTCATGTCCCCGGTGGATCATGATGATGCTTTTCCGGCCGGGCTGATAATTCCATTCACGGTAGAAAATAGGGCTGTTGTCAAAACTCTTAAAATATCCGGTGTTCATAGTTTAAATTTTTTTCAGGAAATCCTGGAGATAAGGATGAATCACAGCATTCTTATTCAGGGATTTCATAGTGGTTATTGCTTCCTCTAAAGGTAAAGATAGAATATTTTTCATTACCGGAATTCCTGTGACGGAACTTCTTGTAAATCCCATTGTACAGTGGATGAGGATTTGTCCGCCTTCGGGAAGTTTATTATAACGTTCTGTGATCTCTGTAATTAATATTCTGATCTGTTCAATGTCGGGAGTTCCGATGTCCAGAAAAGGGACAGAATGATAGTCTGTTTTTGTTTTTAGTTCGGATATTTCTTCCATTTCGGCAGACAGATCGTAAATTATGGTAGAACGGTTGAGTTTAAAATATTTCAGATCTGCATGCCCCGGCCTTGATGCAATATAAATATGAGGAGCAATCATCAGCGGTTTTTTATTTTTCCGGAAAAACCTCCATAATAGCCGGTATATCATAAGATACGGAGCGTAAAAAACTTTCTTTCCAAAAGAGATGTTTCCGTTTTTATCCTTTAAGAAGTGAGTGTGATTCTTTTGGTAATGATAGCCAATGAGGATTGCCATGAGAGCCGGCCAGAGCATCAGCAGCCCCGAAGTACCGATGTTTTTATCAAATATAAACGCGGCGAAAGCCATGATCCATCCTGATAGGAAATAAAAATTAGCGACCTGGCAATTCCGGTACCGGAAATCATTTTTACGGTAAGGAAACAGGATAAAACTGATGTAGGTAAGAACAGAACCGGATAACAGATCAATACAATGGTGCTGATAGGTCGTCAGGGTTGAAATTCCGAGGAGCAGGAGCCATAGCATGAAAAAGTTCCGGAACCTTTTTAAATTTCTGAAAACCGACCAGAAAATAAACGCGTAGGCAATATGCAGTGAAGGAGCCTGATTAAAAGGAGAATCAAAAACGGTTAAAAACCGGAAGCAATAACTGAATAAAAAATGATCCGTCTCAGGCTTTGCCAATGAGAATTTCAATGGAAAAAGCAGGAAGCAGATGCCTGCTGTAATGGTAACAAAAAGCATTCGGCAGGTCAGAACTTTAAGCTGTTCCTTATTTTTACAGAGAAAGAATACCAGCACGAAAAATAATCCGCTGGTCATGTAAGGAATGATGGTCCACGGCAGGAATGGAATGTATTTTTCAAAATCAAAAACAAATGACGGAACGGCTTCCAGTCCTGAAAGATACCAGGCTGCATAATTGTAAACCGCTGTAAAGACAACTGCACAAAGAATAAAAGCAAAAAATTTCTGCTGTGTTTTCAATCGTTTTTCATCCATCTGGCTTTCCTGAACATAATTAAATTAAGCAATGAAGAAGGAAGGATGGACAGCGATTTCATCATCCATTTCATTTTTGAAGGAAAAATAATGAAGGTTTTTCTGTTTTCTATGGCCTGTGAAATTTCGGAGACGGCAGTGTCAACATCTGTGAGAAAAGGTTTTTTGCTTAAATCATACTGGTTGAGCTGTCTCAATTTTTCGGTATCTACATAGCCGGGAGCAATAGTGGTTACAGAAATTCCAAAAGGCTTCAGGGCTCTCCGGTAGGCATCAGCCATCTGAATTACGGAACGCTTTGTTTTGGTATAAAGACTTGAATTTTCATAGTTCAGTATCCCTGAAACAGAGGCGATCACGGCAATGCTCCCTATATTTTGCCCTTTCATGACTCTTCTCGCTGCTTCAAAGCAGTTCACGGTTCCCAGGATATTGGTCTGCAGTATTTCTTCCGCTTCTTCATAAGAGATTTTTCCGGCAACATCTTCAGCATAGCTTCCGGCACAGTTGATAAAAATATCAAGATCACGGTTATCCGCAAGAAAGAGTTCCAATATGGATAAAACTGAATTCAGATCACGGACATCTGCCTGAAACGATTTTAATTTCTCAAAATTATTCTCAGGTATTTTAGTAAGATCTCTTCCGCAAACCCCTACATAGTGGCCTTTTGAAAGATAATAGCTGGCGAGTGCGTAGCCTATTCCGGATGTTCCGCCTGCAATAAAAATATTCATACGCCTATTGTGATATTCAATATTACGTAAAAATAAATTTTATCTGCCAAACCAGCGAATTTAAATTAATCCTGGAAATATAAAGGTACATAAAAACAGTGTTTTTTAATCTTTAGTTATTTTTTTAAGTATAAATACTTTGAATATAGAGGTTTACTTAAGTTTAAAAATCTATGATTTTTATGTATTTGCCGGTGTAAAATTTATCGGAGATAAAGCCTTTTATGTAGTCCGCAGAATGCATTCAATAGGGCAGATCTTAGTATAACTGTTTAAACCTGCCATTTAATAGGATGTCTGCCTGGCACAGCTGATTATTTCTTGTAATCTTTTGTACGGCTGTCTAAACCTAACAGGTCTCCGAGACCTGTTAGGTTTTTATTAAGCACACCTATATATGTTCTGTTATTATATTTGAAAAAAATCTGCATAATCTGCTGGAGATAAAAACAGTTAAATCAATAAAAAATAAACAAAATTTAACAGCTTTAGCCAAAACCTGAAGAAGCTGTCTTTACTTTCTGATGCTCTTCATTGTCTGATCATAACCGTACTGCCACTGTTTTTCCATATCTTCTTTAAACTGCCGATACGTTTGAGGAAAAGAAAATCCGATCTCAAATGTATTCCAGTGGATGTTTTTTTTCAGGTAATGTCCTTTTAAATCTTCTTTTATAGAAACTGTGTCGATCTGAAGATCAGGGAGCAAATTCTGAACTTCAGTAAGCCTTTCATTTCCGCTGAATCCAAGTACGGAACGTACCAAAGCTTCCTCGGCAGGAGAATATATCTGTTTTTTTTCGATGATGACAGTATCAGCAATATGCCTTGCGAGTTCAACCGGTATAAGATCAACGGCTCCACCGGCAAAATATTTTCCCTGAAGAAAAACAGGGGCTACATAAAACATATCGGAAATAGAGATTCTGGTACTTTCAAGAAGAGATAGATCTGTTTTTACGGATGGAAGTTCTGCAATCGCACTGTTTTTTAAATGATAAGACTGTATGATAATGTTTTCAGGAACTATTTTCTCGGCAGTTTCCGGATCGGTGACAATTACTTTACGGTACAGTTTCCTGTCATTCCGTGGATGCCCGGCTTCTTCAGGGGTAAAAAGAATCTCTGAGCCAATGATTAACGTAGGGAATTCTTTAGAAAATGAAACGTTTTTTAAGGCAGGAAAAACTGTGGACAGATCCCGGGGCATTTCTACCAGATACCGGCTGAAAACATCTTCAATATAAGGTGCATTTCTTTTGTCAAGCATCTTTTTCAGAGTAAAAAGCCCGATTTTTGAAAGTTTTTTGTGCTGTGTTAAAACCGTGCCGGATACAAACCGGAAATAATCCTCCGATGTCAGGTAGTCTTTCCGGGAAAGATGTTCCGGGAAAGCATTAATCACTGTTGCTGCAAAAGCTCCTCCGCATGAAGCGATCAGAACATCGGGCTTCATATCCAGTTCTTCCAGGGCTGCGTACATTCCGAGGTAGATCATCATTCTTGTTCCGCCTCCGGATAACAGTAAAGCTCTTTTAAATTTTCCCTCCATATTTTAATTTTTTAAAAGGATGGGCAGGATCCAGAAGAACAGGGGAGCATTGAAGATCAGGCTGTCCATTCTGTCCAGAAGTCCGCCGTGGCCGGGGAGAAGGGTTCCGGTATCTTTTACGGCAGCCTTTCTTTTCAGATAAGACATAAAGACATCCCCAAAGAATCCGGAGATTCCAAGAAGGAGCCCCAGAACGGTATTGGTGAAAAAATCTGTTTTCAGGAGAAAGAATCCGAGGATATTGCTCAGCAGGACTGTAAGGCATACACCTCCCAGAAATCCCTCCAATGTTTTATTGGGGCTGATGTGGGGAGTGATTTTATGTTTTCCGAAGAATTTTCCCATCAGGTACTGAAAAACATCATTCAGCTCTGTAACCACCACCAGAAAGATGACGGCGCTGAGGCCGGAAGTCATTTTCCGGATCAGTAACAAATGAGGAAAAGCAAAAAGGCAGATCAGAAGAGCAATGAATATTCCTGAAATCCGGACAGCGGTCTTTTTTAACAGAATAAAATACAGTACAATGCTAAACGCCAGCATCAAACTGTACAGAAAATAGTCGTTGATATTAAAAAAATAAAGCAGGATAAATTGGGAAATTCCCAGAAATACTGCTGTTGGCAGACGCTGTGAATCAATTTTAAAAAGTCTCAGAAATTCAAAAAAACACTGAAAGCCAATCCACGAAACGAAAATTTTCATGGCGACAGGATGAGATATCCCGAGTGCAAAAACAGCGATGATATACCCCCATGTCTTTACCCTCAGAGGAACGTCTGCAAATTTATTCTCTTCAGGCTTCATGCAGTGATTTCTTTAAACGGATATAAGTGCTGATGAGAAGAAGGCCAATAAGCAGTGCGAAAATATAAACAGATATCCCGGAAATGGCAACACCAAAAAACATTAAAAGCCCGTACAGTCCTATAATAAGAGCACGGTCGCTTTTCCCCATCGGGCCGTCATAGCGGCGTTCTTTTCCGGTTACTTTTCCCATCAGTCCTGCAAATTCATTGATGACGCTTAAAACGATAAAAATAACGATTAAATAAAGGCTTTCCGGCTGGAATTTAATCAGCGGAAAAAATATAATAACGTCCGAGACAATATCGCCCACTTCATTCAGAACCTCCCCCAGTTTACTGGTCTGGTTGAATTTTCTGGCCATCATTCCGTCTAATGCATTCAATGCCATTCTTACTAAAAGTCCGATAGGAAGACTCAGGAAAAACCATTTTGAAATGTCTGCATTCCAGAACAGTATTCCGATGATTACAGATAACAGGATGGAGCTGATGGTGATCTGGTTGGCTGTAATCTTGTTTTTATGTAAAAATAACAGAACCGGAGTGAGCAGCTGCTGGAATTTTGGTTTGAGTTTATATACCGAAATCATGGTTGTTATGGCTTTTTGTCATTTGCTTGGATCAAATATAGATAATTTTTTTAATCAGTATTCATAATGATTGGAAGGGGGATTTTCAATTTTCAAAATTTAAAAAATTGCTTTGTATTTCTTTTTCCCCTAACTTTGCACAAACCTAATCTAATGAGTAAAAAGAATACAAAATACATCTTTGTGACAGGAGGTGTAACTTCATCTTTGGGAAAAGGAATCGTGTCTGCTTCTCTGGGACTTCTGCTAAAATCACGCGGTTTTAATGTAACGATCCAGAAACTTGATCCTTATATCAATATCGACCCGGGAACACTGAATCCTTATGAACACGGAGAATGCTATGTAACCGAAGATGGTGCGGAGACGGATCTGGATTTAGGTCACTACGAGCGTTATCTTGATGCTCCTACTTCCCAAAACAACAACGTTACCACAGGAAAAATCTATCAGACTGTAATTGAAAAAGAAAGAAAAGGAGACTTCCTCGGAAAAACAGTTCAGGTAATTCCTCATATTACGAACGAAATCAAACGCAGAATCAAAATCCTTTCAAAACAGAACTACGATATTATCATTACGGAGATCGGAGGAACTGTGGGGGATATTGAGTCTCTTCCTTACATTGAAACCGTTCGCCAGCTGAAATGGGAACTGGGCGAAAGCAATTCTATGGTTATCCACCTGACACTGCTTCCTTACCTGGCTTCAAGCGGCGAACTGAAAACAAAACCTTCACAGCATTCTGTCCGTCAGCTGATGGAAAGCGGAATTATGGCCGACGTACTGGTTTGCAGAACAGAACATAAAATCCCTAAAGATCAGAGATCAAAACTGGCGCAGTTCTGTAACGTTCCGTTGGAGAATGTGATTGAATGTAAAGATATGGAAACCATTTATGAGGTTCCTATGTATCTTCAGAAGCAGAACTTTGATGATGTGGTGCTGAAAGAACTGGATCTGAAAAGTGATAAGGACGCAGATCTTAAAGACTGGAAAAATTTCCTTAAAAAATTCCAGAATCCTAAGAAAACCGTGGAAATTGCCCTGGTAGGAAAATACGTTTCCCTTCAGGATTCCTATATTTCTATCGCTGAAGCATTTAAACATGCCGGCGCAGACCTTGAAACTGAAGTAAAAGTAAGATGGGTGTACAGCGGCGATATTACAGAAGATAATATTAAAGAAACGCTGAAAGGAGTGAATGGTATCCTTGTCGCTCCGGGATTCGGAGACAGAGGAATTGAAGGAAAAGTTCTTACCGCCAAATATGCAAGGGAAAATAAAATCCCGATGCTGGGAATCTGCCTGGGTATGCAGATCATGACCGTTGAATTTGCAAGAAATGTTCTTGGACATACCAAAGCAAACTCCGTGGAATTTGATACCGCAACTCCGGATCCCGTAATTTCATTAATGGAAGAACAGAAAAATGTAATTGATAAAGGAGGAACAATGCGTCTTGGAGCATGGAAATGTGCCCTGAAAAACGGTTCGAAACTGTCTGAAATTTACGGCAGTAAAAATATTTCCGAAAGACACCGTCACCGTTATGAATTCAACAGTGACTATCTTCAGGAATTTGAAAAGAACGGCTTCCTGGCAACAGGGACGAATCCTGAAACCGGACTGGTAGAAGCTCTTGAACTTCCTGACCACCCATTCTATGTAGGCGTGCAGTATCATCCGGAATACAAAAGTACGGTAGCCACACCGCATCCTTTATTCAGAGCTTTCATCAAAGCTTGTGAGAAAAAATAAAGAAATAAGGTAATTTTTTATCATAAACGTCTAAACATAAACTCAGGCTGATTATTCTCAGCTTGAGTTTATTATATAGTAACGTAGTAAAGCATAGAGTTTTGATAAAAAAACAGTATTTTTGTCAGCTCAAAAAAGTAATATCACTATTACTGATTAAAGTTTAAAATTTTTAATAAAAATAAAATGCAACAAAACAACGGAATCGATAAAAGTCAAATGATTAGTTTCGCGGTTTTATGCCTGATTCTTTTCGGTGCGATGTTCTATTTCCAGAATAAGCAATCGAAAGAAGAGCAGTTGAAAGCCCAGCAGCAGAAAACTGAACAGGTGAAAAATGCCGTAAAACAGACTCAGGCCAGCAATATCAATCCAAATGTCACTCCGAATGCAATTCAGACAGCCACCCTGTCCAACAAAGAATTGAACGTTGAATTCTCAAGTCTGGGAGGGCAGGTTTCTAAAGTACAGCTTTCGGAATATAAAGCATACGATCATAAAACAGATAAGGCAGATCTTCCGCTTTATCTGATCAATAAAAACAATTCAAACTACGGCTTCCAGTTTAAAGATAAAACAGGGAAAATTATTAATACCAAAGATTTAGTTTTCTCACCGGCAGTAAACGGAAACGCAGTAACAATGACTGCTAACTATAACGGTGCTGTTATTCAGTTTGTTTACACTTTATTAGATAAATACAGATTGGATTTTAAAGTAAGAACGCAGGGACTTGCCAATGTTACTGCGGACAACAAAGCCGATTTTATCTGGGATTACAGTGTGAGAAATGTGGAAAAGGGTAGAGCCCAGGAACAGTCTCACTCAGAATTCTCCTATGCTTTCAATAATTATAAAGACTATGATTATGACGGGAGAACAACTATGGAGGAAGAAAAAGAAACTCTTAACTGGATTGGAGTAAAACAGCAGTTCTTCTCTTCCGTGATTGAAGCGAGAAACGGTTTTACACACAGTAAAGGAAATCAGGAAAATATTGAAGAAGGAGAATACCTGAAGAAATTAAATTTTGAAGGTTTTGTACAGATGACCGGGAGCGAGCTGAACCAGGATTTTACCTGGTACTTTATGCCGCTTGACCTGAAACTTCTGAAATCTTACGATAAGAATTTCGATGAGATCCTTCCTTTAGGCTGGTCATTTATCGGTGCTATGAACCGTTACTTCTTCATGCCGATGTATAATTTTATAGCAAGCTGGGGATTAACGGCAGGCTGGGTGATTTTCTTAATGACGATCATTGTAAAGCTTATTCTTTCACCAATCATGTATAAGCAGCACAAGCTAAGTGCAATGATGAAAGTGATCCGTCCTGAAATTGATGAGGTAAATGCTAAATTTAAGGATGCAGATCCGATGAAGAAACAGCAGGCTACTATGGAAGTGTACAGGAAAGCAGGAGTGAACCAGATGGCAGGATGTCTTCCGGCGCTGGTGCAGATCCCGATCTTCTATGCTTTATTCCGTTTCTTCCCGAACTTTATTGATCTGAGAGGACAGGGCTTCTGGTTTGCAAAAGACCTTACGGCTTATGATGACCTGATCAAGCTTCCGTTTAAAATTCCATTTCTGGGAGACCATTTAAGTGTTTTCGCCCTGGCTTGTACCGTGGTGATTCTTATCTACACCGTAATGACTTCCGGAAATATGCAGCAGCCTCAGCAGGAAGGAATGCCGAATATGAAGGTATTGATGTACATCTTCCCGATTACATTCCTGTTCTTCCTGAATACATCGGCATCCGGACTTTCATGGTATTATTTTGTATCGAATGCCATTAACATCCTGATCATCCTGGTCATTAAATACTGGATCCTGGATGAAAAGAAAATTCATGCCCAGATTCAGGCGAATAAGGAGAAACCTAAGGCTGAAGGAAAATTCCAGAAGAGAATGCGTGAGATGATGGAGAAGGCTCAGGAACAGCAAAAAACTCAGGAACAGCAGAGAAATAAAAAGAAATAATCTATATAAAAAAGAGAAGCATACCTGACTTCTCTTTTTTTATTTGAAAAAAAACGGCTTCCGATCTGATCAGGAGCCGTTTGTATTTTAATAGGTTCAGAAGCTTGAGAAGGGCAAAAATAAAATTCCGGTATTTAATCTCCGGTTTTCTTTCGTTTCTCCATCGCATTAATCATATTTCAACCTGAAAGACTGCCTGTGGTATTTCGTCGGTCCGTGCTTGATCAGTGCCTGCTGATGAGCTTTCGTGGCATATCCGAAATTGGTATTCCAGCCGTATTCGGGATGCTCTTCGTGAAGCTCTATCATCAGTTTGTCCCTGTAATTCTTAGCTAAAATGGAAGCGGCTGCAATAGACAGAACTTTTGAATCTCCTTTAATGATACACTGATGAGGAATATAATTGTAAGGATGAAATTTATTTCCGTCTACAAGAATCAGTTCCGGTGTGATCTCCAGCTGATCTAAGGCGCGGTGCATGGCATGGATGCTTGCGTTAAGGATATTGTGCTCATCGATGAACGAAGGAGGAAGTTCTGCAATGGCATAGCTTTTTACGTTGTCCTTAATATAGCTGTCCAGCTCCATTCTCGTTTTAAATGTAAGCTGTTTAGAATCATTAACGAGCTCGTGCTTAAAAGTATCATCTAAAATAACAGCTGCCGCAACAACAGGTCCGCTAAGGCATCCTCTGCCTACTTCATCACATCCTGCCTCAATATAGAGGTCTGTCCATTTCTGCAGTAATTCCATGAGTAACAATAGTATCTGTATTACGCATGTAAAAGTAGTGAAATTATAAAATTTACAAAAATGCAGTTGGTGCATCCATATATTTACTTTGGTAGATAAAATATTCTGATCTGGCTGTTTAGCTATAATATTGATAAAACATTATGTGTTTTTCTTTTTTAATGATGGTTATTTTTTTTGTGAACAATTTATGGTATTGACCTTTTTTGTACAGTATTATTATGTAAAAGGATCTATTACTATGAAATTTATTTCATTTTTTTAGAAAAGCACATGTTTTTAATTCGTAAAAAATAGTCAGATTAAATATGAATAAATTAATTACAAGTGTTTTAGCGGTAGTTCTGTCTTCATCTTTTGTTGTAGCCAATGCACAGAATGGGTCACAGAATGACACTTTAAAAACTAATGAGATCCGGGAAATAGTTGTAACAGGGGCATTAGGCATCAAGAAAAGACAGGATGCCGTTACATCTTCCAATCAGGTAGTAAATGCTGCTGAGATTACCCAGGCAAACAACCCGAATGCGGTTCAGGCATTAACAGGTAAGGTTTCCGGTTTACAGATTAATACAACCAATACTTCTGTAAATTCTACGGCAAGAGTGGTTTTGAGAGGTCCAAGATCAATTTCAGGAAATAATCAGGCTCTTGTGGTAATTGACGGGGTAATTTCCACGATGGGAATCTTTCAGAATCTTCCTCCTGAAATTATTGAAAACATCAATGTGATCAAAGGAATGCAGGGAGCCGCTTTATATGGTGAGAAAGGAAGTAACGGGGTGTTGGTAGTTACCACAAAGAAAGGTTCAAAGTCTGAAAAATTACAGTTTTCACTAACCAATTCTGTTGATTTTTCTTCGGTATACAAACTTCCGTTTTTCCAGAAACTTTACGGGCAGGGCTGGCCGGGCGATTCTTTTAACACCACGGAATATGGAGGGACAACGTGGACTCCTTATGAAAATTCAGCGTGGGGACCGGCCTATAACTCAGTATTGGGAGGACAGGATTTATATGTAGGGCTCCCCCAGGCCAATAATCAGTTTCTGAGAGAAACTTTTTCACCCAAAAAAAATCATGTTGCCAACTTTTTTAAAACCGGAGTTTTGTTTCAGAACGGTATTTCCGTTTCTGCGGGAGGTTCAGATTCTTATGTGTTCTTTTCCGCCAACAGAACCCAGAATGATTTTGTTGTGGAAAAAGACAATCTCAAGAGAAATAATTTCATTTTCAAAGCAGGAAAAAGATTGGGGAAATTCAGAATTGACGGTAATGTCAATTACCTGGATCTGAGTACTTCCGAAACCTCTTCAGGACTGTACGATCAGCTACTGCAGACACCGGCTAATGTGGATATCAGAAGGTTCAGGTATTCCCTGCCGGATGCAGGACACTCAATGTATATCACCAATCCTTACTGGACTATTGACAATGAAAGGTATAATAGTAAAAGCAGAATGTTTACCGGGCTAATCAATCTGGAATACAATTTAAATAAAAATGTTTCTTTTACCTATGCAGGAACATTTGCTTCCGGATCTGCAATTTCCGAAAGTCATCTTAATGCATTTGCGTTTGACAGGGTGTATGAAGGAACCGGCACTTATCTGGACGGGCATTCACCGAGCGATAATGTATTTGCCAGAGAACCTATTGTCTCTAATTATTATAAATCTGTAAACTCTTCTTTCCGGTATTATGGCGATCTGATGGCTAATTTTGATTATGATCTTACGGACCTGATCAATATGAAATTTAACGTGGGACATAATATTCAGGACGCAGGAGGTTCTACGGCACAGGTGGGAGGAACCAACCTTAAAATCGAGGGATGGTACCATATCAATAACGTACTGAATCCGGATCCGTTTTACAGCCTTGATAATACCAAAACCCGCACAAGATCCTATGCCTGGTTTGCCAATTTAGATCTTGCCTATAAAGATTATCTTTTCCTGAATTCCACGTTCAGGTATGAGAAAAGCTCACTTACTAGTGTGAATCCTGTGGATGTTAACGGAAATCCATTACCTTTCAGTAATAAGGCGTATGCTTATTATTCGGTGGGAGGATCTTTTATTCCTACAAAAGCATTTGAAAACCTGAAAGGGAAAATACTTAATTATGCCAAACTAAGTATTTCATTCAGCAGGGTAGGGAATGTGCAGACTATCCCTGTGTACGGGCTGGACCGCGTAGGATCTTTCCCGACAGGCTATCCTTTCGGAAATTTATCATCATCCCTTCCCACAACTTCGTTTTATGCCCAGGATATAGAACCTGAGTTTTACAATTCCAAGGAAGCGGGTTTACAGCTGGGGTTCTTTAACGACCGAATTACTTTTGAGGGATCTGTATTCAGAAATGATACCAATAATATGATTACTTCAGTTACTACGTCTTCTGCATCCGGAATTACCAGTATTCTTAATAATATAGGAGACAGCCGTAATCAGGGATTTGAACTGGATCTTGGCTTCACACCTGTTAAAACAAAAAATTTCGAATGGAAAATAAGAGGGTCATATTCTACTTACAGAACAAAAATCCTCTCTCTCGCTGATGGATCTGATGAAACACCACTGAGTGTGATTGGAAGACCGACAGTAGGAATCTATGCTGTGGTAGGAGAAGATTTTCCAATGATTAAGGGAACAAAATACCAGAGAGATCCGGACGGAAATATTATCGTTGACCGGAATGGGAACCCATTAACCACTTCTACGCTGGAGGTTCTTGGAAAAGTAAATCCGGATTATATTTTAGGTTTCAGTACCTCATTTAAATTTAAGGGAATCACCTTGAGTGCTGTGGCTGATTACAGAACAGGAAACAGCTTTGTTCCGCTTTCCAAAGAACTGCTGGCTTATGCCGGTCATCTGGAACAGACCGCTGCTTTTGACCGCAGCCAGGGATATGTAGTACCTAATTCAGTTCAGCTGATCAACGGACAGTATGTTCCCAATACAACACCGGTAGGAGATGATCCTTCTTATTTCGGAACAAATGCCTATTTCACAGAAGGTAATTTCAGGAGAGTGGGTGAGGAACATGTCATTGACGGAACCGCTTTCAAAATAAGAGAAATTGCCCTCAGCTATGATATTCCAAAATCCATGTTGAGAAGCACATTTGTTAATTCGTTGACCGTAGGAGTATATGCCAGAAATCCATGGGCTATTTATGCAAAGAGTAACAGGAACTATGCAGATCCTGAAACCGCTACTACGAGCGGGAATGCTGCGGGACTGGCTTCCACGGGACAGTATCCTACTATAAGAAACTTTGGCTTCAATTTAAACGTAACCTTCTAATTATTGAATAAAAATGAAAAAGAATATACTTTTTACCACCTTAACTCTTGCTGCATTAAGCATAGCTGTATCTTCCTGTTCCAATGATTATCTGGATATCAATGATAATCCCAATGCAATACAGGCAGAAGAGATTACCCCCGATCTGTTACTTCCGGGAGCGATCAGTACAGCTTATAGAACACAGGCAGGAACTATGGTGCAGTTTGGAAATTTAATGATGAACAGCTGGGCCGGGAACTCATATAGCTTTGGAGGGGCATTCTCCAGGGAATTTAACCTGGGATCAATAGACAATACTTTTTATACAGGGATATGGGGGCTGTATCCAAGACTGGCTAATTTTGCTCAGATTGAAATTTATGCTAATGCAGACCATAAGCAGGATAATTATATTGCCATTGCCAAGATTATGAAAGCCTATTATATGCAGTATATTGTGGATCTTTATGGAAATGCCCCTTATTCGGAAGCCTTCAGAGGAAGAGATAATATGACCCCGAAATACGATCAGGACTCAGATATTTATAAAAGGCTGATCACCAGTCTGGAAGAAGCCAATGCTATTATTGCTGCGGAAGAAGAAAATGCTGAAGATCCTTCATCCGTAGATATTGTTTTCCATGGAGATATGCAGAAGTGGAAAAAGTTTTCTAATACCATTAAGCTGAGAATGCTTGTCAGAATGTCTAAAGTTACAGGTGATCTGGCAGCGTACAGAGATGCCAAACTGCAGACTCTGGCCGGTGCGGATTTTATTGATGAAGAAGTATTGGTGAATCCCGGATATACTGCTTCCAATGACGATCAGATGAATCCTTATATGCTTACCTGGGCAAGATATTCCGGGGGAACGCAGGTGCAGAATTATGGACTGATTGTGGCTTCTGAACATATCGCCAATGCTTTGGAAGGAAATATAATACTGAATGATCCTAATTATTCTAAATTCACAGGATTAAAAGATCCCAGAAGAAGCAGACTGTTTACCAATGTTACCTCTGTTGATGCAGGCGGAACACCTTTTACCGGTTTAAAGGGAATCAGACAGGGGGCTGTTCCTGGTCAGCCGGGTGCGCCTATCAGCAATACGAACACCTCAAAATTAGGAATAGGTAATTTTTCCGGAGCTGCAGCAGTAAGTACCTGGGGGGATGTGATAGAGGTGAATAATGAGCGGGGCGGAGTATTAATGTCAGCCGCTGAAAGCAGTTTTCTTCAGGCAGAAGCAGCACTCAGATGGCCTTCCGTATTTACATTCAGTGCACAGGCGAAATTTGAAGCAGCCATCAGATCTAATGCATCATGGCTGGGAGCAGCTGCAGGGGCAATAAATACATATATAACCGCTGCTAATGCGAGACCGGGACTGGGATGGACGGGTTCTACCCAGCAAAAAATTGAAGCGATCATGACGCAGAAATGGATCGCATTAACCAACATCAATCCTACGGAAATGTTTATTGAATATAACAGAACAGGGTATCCGTGGACACCGATGGCCGTTACGGCTCAGCAGCCGAATAAGCCTTACCGTCTGATTTATCCGTTTTCAGAATACGCAGCCAACGCAGCTAACGTTCCTGCAATGTCCGGAGCAGATGTCTTTGTCAGAAATCAATTTACTCCGTTCTGGAATAAAAACTAATTTTAACAGCAAATTTTACATATTTTTTTAGCCGCCTCCGGGCGGTTTTTTTGTGATATAAGGTCCCGGGTTTTTTTTTGCTCACAGTCTTGCTTACATTTCATCCGGATAACCCAAATTCGGGCTGAGGATTGAAAAGTAAAAGCTGAAAGCCCGGAAAATACGGCTTGGTAAATTTATGCACGGACAAGTGATGTTGAAAAATATATCGTTGCATTGTGAAAAAAAGAAAGGCAGGAATTTTAACCTTTCTAAATGTTAAATTTTTAATAAATTTCTTTGTTCTATAAGGGATTGCGGTATGTTTATTTTTAATTGAATGTTTTTAATTAAATGATGTTGATAGGTGTTTAATATTTTTAAAATGAAGTTTTTTAATGTAATATTTTGTGTTTTTAAGAAAGTTTCACATATTTGCACCTCACAAAAAAAATAATCATTGTAAATTATGAAGAAATTAACATCGAGTGTTCTCGTGGTAGTTTTGTCTTCTTCTTTCGCGGTATTTAATGCCCAGAAAAAAGGAAATGATACAATAAAAGAACAGAGTATAGGTGAAGTAGTTATTACCGGAGCCTTAGGTCTTCAGAAGAAAGCAGATGCCCAGACTTCTGCTATGCAGGTGGTAACCGGCGATAAGATTACTGCTGCTGGTAACCCGAGTGCTATCTTCTCTCTTCAGGGTAAAGTTTCAGGGGTTAGTATTACCAACACAAACAGCAGTGTTACCGGAACTCCTAAAATCACGATGAGAGGGATGAGGTCCCTTACAGGGAATAATAACGCCCTGGTTGTTATTGATAACGTAATTTCCTCGGCTGCTGCACTTCAGCAGTTGCCACCGGAGCTGATTGAGTCTATGAATATACTTAAAGGTTCACAGGCAGCGGCTCTTTATGGATCCGACGGGGTAAACGGGGTTGTTTTAGTGACGACTAAAAAAGGCTCTAAAGGAAAAATGAAAGTTACCTACAACGGTACTATTGACATTGAAAGAGTAGCATGGGTTCCTAAAAGACAACGTACTTACGGACAGGGCTGGTATGGCCTTAAAATTAATGTTGAAAATGGAGCATGGGGACCGGCTTTCAATTCTGCTTTAGGCGGACAAACCGTAGGCTACGGTATTCCTTTGTATGATTATGATGGAGACGGACATATTGATCTGAACGCTGATGATGACTTACCAACACCGGATGATCCGGCAATGATCCAGTCTACATACGCACCGTATGGTAAAAATAATGTGAAAGATTTCTTCAAAACCGGAACAATTTATCAAAACGGGATCACAGCCAGCGTAGGAGATGAAAACGGATATCTGATGATGTCCCTTGATCATATGCAAAGGGAATTTATTGTTGAAGATGATAAGCTTAAAAGAACTTCAGCTTTCTTAAAAGCCGGAACAAAGTTCGGAAAATGGAATTTTGATGCCATTGTGAACTATACCCGTCAGACAACAAATACTACGGACCCTGGTCTATATGAAGATCTGTTGTTCTCTTCCGCCGATATTCCTATTACAAAATGGCAGGATATCCGTGACAATGGATATGCATGGAATATGTTCTATCAGAACCCATACTGGAAAATTAAGCACGTAAGAAATAATTCTACAACCAACAGATTGAATTTAATAGGAAGTGTTGGCTACAAGGTTAATAAAAATATTGATATCCTTTACAGATCCAACCTTCAGTATTTAGGAACATCTTCCAACCAATGGAATGATGGCTGGTCCAGTATTTTAGTTACAGATCCGCAGGCTATTACTTCTTCTTACTATCAGTCTAACTCAGACCAGACAAAATATTACGGAGATTTATTGGTGAATTTCAACTATGATCTTACAGATGATCTGAATATGAAACTCAACGTAGGTCACAACTTCCAGAACTTCAGTTTTACCAATACTTCAGCCGGAGGAACAGGTCTTATTATTCCTGGTCTGTATCAGGTTTGGAACCTGTCTAATCCTGCTACACCTTACGGGCTTGATAATACCAGAGGGTCTTATAACTCTCAGGCGTTATTTGCCAACCTGGATCTTGCTTATAAAAACTATTTATTCCTTACCGCTACGGCAAGAAATGAATGGAACTCTGTACTGCCTTCAGGAAACAGAAGCTATTTCTTCCCGTCGGTAGGGGTAAGCTTTGTTCCTACTAAAGCATTTGATTTCGGAGGAGATATCCTGAACTATATGAAAGTTTATGCTTCCATTATGGGAACTGCAAATGCATCTTCTGTTGCTAATTACAGTATCAGAAATTATTATGGGCTTGGAACAGGTTTCCCATTCACGGCTTCAGGAGGGCTGAGCTTCCTGGTACCTACTTCGCAGACCGATCAGAACATCAGACCTGAGAAAGTTACCAAGAAAGAACTGGGACTTTCACTGGCATTCCTTGATAACAGAATTTTATTTAACGGATCTGTATATCAGGATGATACAACTGATATGATTACCAATAGAACAACTTCTTCAGCTTCAGGTGTTTCCAGCGTACTAACCAACATCGGTAAACTGCGAAACAGAGGTATTGATGCAGATATTACAGTAACACCAGTCAGAAATGAAAACTTTAAGTGGGATATCGGTGCTAACTTTACTACTTATCAGACAGAAATTCTGGAAGTAGCACCGGATACTGACAGAGTGGCTATCGGAGGAACCAATCTGGTTGGAGTGTATGCGGTAAAAGGAGAGAAAGGCCTTGTCTTAATGGGAACAGATTTCGTTAGAGATGACCAGGGAAGAATTATTGTAAATGCTGATAACGGCAGACCTTCAGTAACTTCTACTCTGCAGAATCTTGGAAGAATTAATCCAAGATATGCTTTTGGTTTCAATACAAGCGTAAATTATAAAGGAATTAAGCTAAGTGCTACCGCAGACTGGAGAGTAGGAGGAAAAATGACTTCCGAAACTATTCAGAACATGGCATATAACGGTTTATTGGAAGAATCCGGAAGCTTTGACAGAAATCTGGGATTCATCATGCCTAACTCTGTTTATTTAAGTGGCGGGCAATATGTGCCGAATACATCAGTAGCCTATCAGTATAACGGTGGAGGAGATCCTCTTTATGACGGTGTTGAATATTACTATCAGCAGCAGTTCGGTACAGTAGGATCTAATCAGGTAGTGTCTGCTTCTTACTTTAAAATCAGAGAGATTGCACTGTCTTACTCATTCTCTTCCGATATGCTTAAAAATTCAGGATTAACAGGATTAACAATCGGGGTTCACGCCAGAAATCCTTTCGTTAAGTTTTCTGATTCAAACAGAAATTATGCAGACCCTGAATCGGCATATACTACTGGTAATGCACAGGGATATGCTTCTTCCAACCAATACCCTGCAATTAAATCTTACGGTGTAAGCGTAAACGTTAATTTCTAAAAAAAAAAAATGAAAAAGATATTTTTATATTCATCTATTGCTATTGCAGCTTTTACAACCTCGTGCCGGGAGCTGGATGATAATATTTCACCCAACAATGTGGATCCGTCTGAGATTTCTCCCAGACAAATGATAACAGCAGCAGAAAATGCCGTATTTTCTACACAGGCAGGTACTCTGAACTCTTTATCGAATGTGTGGACGAATACCTGGGCGGGGAACTATTACTATTATGGTAACCCTCTGACAAGAGAATATTCACTGGATATTTCCAATACATTTTCAACGGGAATCTGGAGCAGCAGCTATACTACTGCAAATAACCTTCAGACGATTATCAATAACGGAGGTTCTTTACCATTGCATTCTGCCATCGCCAGAATCCTGAAAGCGTATACAATGCAGTATGTGGTAGATTTCTATGGAGATGCTCCCTATACTGAAGCATTTAAAGGACAGGCCAATTTATCTCCCAAATATGATGATGATGCGGCAATATACAGAAGTCTTGTAATGGAAATTAATAAGGCTATCGAGGATATTGATGCAACAACAGTAGTAAATGCCAGTAATAATGTTACTTCTAACGAAGATGTAATCTTTGGAGGAAATATGGACAACTGGAAGAAATTTGCAAAGAACATCAAGCTGAGAATCTTATTAAGACAGTCCAAAGTAACCGATTCTTCCATTAAATCATTTGTAGACGCACAGCTTCAGACCCTTGCAACTTCCGATCCTAATGATTTCTATTTGACAGATGTGACCATTAATCCTGGATATAGTAATTTAAATGAATCTACAGTAAATCCACTGTTTTCAAATTATGGATCAGTAAATTATCAGGCTACTTCTCTGAATAATGACGGATGGAGACTTTATAAAGTTGCTGAATACTATGCCAATGCTGTTAACGGAACTGCTTTTGGTACCGGAACAGGTGACTTAAGAGGAACTAAACAGTTTGGAAAACGTGGAGCCAATAATAATCTGCCAGCTTCCAGCACAGTGGGAATCAGACAGGGAGGACCAAAACCTGCCGGAAGTTCAGAATGGCAGTATTCATTCTTAGGCTGGAAATTTACAAAATCCAATTCAGATTTTAACAGTTTCCTTTTCTTAGGAGATACTAGTTTTGGTGCTGATATTGCTTCAGAAGGAGGTGGAATGGACGGTTATCTGGCTTTAGATGCTGAAAACAGATTATTGCTGGCTGAAGCAGCTGTTCTTTACCCTGGAATATTTACATTTGATCCATCTTTACTGTATCGTGAAGCTGTTGAAAAATCGTTTAGTTTTTATGGCTTGACAAGTACACAGGCCACTCAGTATCTTAACAATATAGCTACAACTAATGTAGGCTGGGCAGGCGCGCCGAGTAAAATTGCAGCTATTCAGTATCAGAGACTGGTTTCCCTTGCCAACATAAGACAGGTGGAAACTTATGTAAACTTCCTGAAGACAGGGTATCCGGCTATTCCAAATGCAGACAATGCAATGTATCCTAATAAACCTTACAGATTGATTTACCCACTTTCAGAATATACCGGAAATTCAACTAATGTTCCAAACATTACCCAGGGTCAGGTTTTTGTTAAAAACCAGTTTACCCCATTCTGGAATCAGAATTAATTGAATAAATTTTAATATATTTTTATACCGCCTTCGGGCGGTTTTTTTATGATCTGAAGCCATCTTCTCGCTCTTTTTATGTGAAAAAAAATAATATGCATAACATTGTTTATTTTTCACTTTAATGGGATTTCGTATTTTTTTTGGTTACTAATTTGGTGAATTCCAGCTGGTTATTGAGTCGATTCGTGAATATTGAGTATAGATAATATCAATAAAAAACGTATTGTGGTATTATGAAAAAACATATTACTAAAATGTTTTGTTTTTGTTAAATAAAACGATTTTAACTTAATTTAATAATTTATAAGTTGTAAAAAATGATAAATTTTGAATAATTGATATTTTTTTCACATTTTGCTTTGTGATTTTAATAAAGTTTTACAAATTTGTACAGTTACAAAATAAATTTGATATGAAGAAACTAACAACAAGTCTTCTTGTTTTAGTAGTGTCGTCATCAATTGCTGTTGCTCAGGCTCAGGAAACGAAAGATACTATAAAAGCAAAGGAGATCGAGGGAGTGGTAGTAACTGCTCTCGGGATTAAAAGAGAGAAGAAATCTTTAGGGTACGCTTCAGAAGAAGTAAAAGCTGCAGAATTAACCGGTGGAACCACAAACACAGGTAACGTAGCATCTCTTCTTTCGGGTAAGGTAGCCGGGCTTCAGGTAAATACCAACAACAACTTCGGCGGTTCCGCCAACCTGCTTATCAGAGGATACAAATCATTGTCCGGCGGATCTCCGCTTATCGTTATTGACGGTTCACCGGTAAATAATAATACCGTGGCAGGTTCCATATTCGATTATGGTAACTTCCTGTCAGATATCAATCAGGAAGATATCGAATCTATCAACGTACTGAAGGGGGCTGCCGCATCTGCTCTCTACGGAGAAAGAGGTAGCGATGGGGTAATCCTGATTGTTACCAAAAGCGGAAGAGGAAATAATGACGGAAGCTGGGGAGTTACTCTAACCTCCGGAATCACTGCCGGATTTATTGATAAATCTACTTTCCCCACATACCAGACCAAATATGGTGCCGGATATGGCGGGGAATCCTGGAATGAAGATCCGGGACCCGGAGGATATAATTATGCCAACTTTGTGGATGATGCCTCCTACGGACCGGCCTTCAACCCCAATATCCTGGTTTATCAGTGGGATTCATATGATCCCTCGTCACCCAACTTCGGAAAAGCAACGCCGTGGGTAGCCGCCAAAAACGGCCCGATCAAATTTTTTGATACACCAGTCACATATGTTAATTCCATTACCATTGAAAAAGGAAACAAGACTTCCAATCTTTCCCTTTCCTATTCAAATATGATTTCCAATGGACTGATGCCCAACTCTGAGTTGAAAAAAAATACAATTTCAGCTAAATTTAACCACGATTTTACAGATAAACTTCATGCTTCCGTATTCACAACCTTAACCCTTCAGGGGACCAAAGGAAGAAATGAAACAGGATATTCTGATAATATTATTTCAGGTTTCAGACAGTGGTGGCAAACCAATGTAGATGTTATAGCACTGAGAAATGCATATGAGAATAATGGTCACAGCAACTTCTCATGGAACAGGTCCGCATCTGATGATCCGACACCACAATATTGGAACAACCCTTATTTCCAGAGATATCAGAGTTACCAGTCTGATGACAGAACAAGGGTATTCAGCTATGCTCAGTTAAAATACGATGTTTCCAGGAATTTCGGAATTACAGGTAAATTATCTTATGACGATTTACAGATGGTTGTAGAAGAGAGACTGATGAACGGATCCCTGCCCCAGGTATTCGGAGCTTCCGGGCTGAATGTAGGTTCCGGATATTCAAGAACCAATGTGAAGAACACAGAAATGAACTTCGATTTATTTGCCAATTACAAATTTGATATCACTCCTGATCTCAATGTAAGCGGTATTGCAGGAGGGAACGTAAGAAGGAACCTTATCGATAATGTGTTTATGAGCACAGAAGGAGGACTTTCAAAACCTGGTTTATTTGCCATCTCCAATTCAGTGAGAACAATTTTGCCTCCTGATGAAAATTATGCCAAATTTTTAACGTCAAGTTTATATGCAACGGCATCCTTTGGCTATAAAAATTTCCTATTCATTGACGGAACATTCCGTGTTGATCAGTCTTCCAATCTGCCAAAAGATAATAACAGCTATTCATATCCTTCCGTTACTGGTGCTGTTATCCTTTCGGAATTTGTTAAACAGCCATGGTTAAGTTTCTGGAAAATCAGAGGGAACTATGCTGAAGTAGGATCTTCTACAACCAATTACAGACTGGTAAATACCTTCAAAGCAAGAGGTGAAGGATTGTTTGATCAGCCTTTCTTCCTTGCCAATCCACATTTAAAGCCACAAAGGTCTAAAGAAACCGAATTCGGTATGGAAGCTCAATTCTTCAGAAACAGATTAGGGTTTGACGTGGCGGTTTACAAAACGAGAACACTTGACCAGATTATTAACCTGCCGGTTTCTTCCGCTACGGGATATAGAACATTCCTGGTAAATGCAGGACAGATCGATAATAAAGGGGTAGAGGTACAGTTGAATGGTACACCATTTAAATCCGATAAATTTACCTGGGATGTTAATGTCAACTGGTCTAAAAATGAAAATAAGGTTGTTAAATTAAACGGGAATTCCCAGAATTACCTGATGGCAACCTATCAGAACGGAGTATCTCTGAATGCCCGTGTAGGACAGGCTTTTGGAGCTTTAGTAGGATCAGATTACCAGTATGATGCCAATGGTAACAAAATTGTAGATCCTAACACAGGAAATTACTTAATTAACGACAATCAGGTGATCGGAAACATCACTCCGGATTGGGTAGGAGGAGTAAGAAACAGCTTCCGCTATAAAGATTTCTCCCTAAGTTTCCTGATCGACGTAAAACAGGGAGGAGATGTGTATTCTGTCGATATGGCTTATGGAATAGCAACAGGGTTATATAAAGAAACAGCAGATTACAGAGAAAGCGGATATGTGAATCCGGGTGTTAATCCAAACGGAAGTGTCAATACCACACCTGCCGGAGATCCGACAAGTGCCGGAAGTGTGGACGGATACGACGTAATGCCGGATAAAAGATTTGTCTATGATGCTTCCTATGTAAAGCTGAGAGAGGCAAGTATTGGATATAATTTACCAAAATCAATATTGGCAAATACATCAATCAGAGAAGCAAAAATATCTATTGTAGGACGAAATTTATGGATCATCCATAAAAACCTGCCTTATGCTGATCCGGAAGCCGGAACAGGTAACGGGTTAGCTGCCAAAGGGCAGTCTATTGGGGTATTACCTACCACTCGTGATATAGGAATAGATATAACTTTAAAATTCTAAAAAAATGAAAAAAATATTTTTAATTATAGGTTTTGCTTCATTAGCATTGACTTCTACTTCGTGTGAAAGAGAAATTACCTCACTAAATGAAGATCCTAAGCACCCTACGGAGGTTCCTTCTGGTGTACTTTTTGCAAGTGCGCAACAGGCTCTGCTTGACCAGATACTGAACGTTAACGTTAACCGTAATATTACCCGTTTCTTTACTCAGCAATGGGCACAGACAACTTATATCGGAGAATCAAGATATGATCTGAAAACCAGAAATATCCCGAGAAACCATTACAACCGGATGATGGCATCTGCTTCAGCCACAATAAACTCTCCGGGAGTTCTGTCTGCACTGAGGGATGCCAGAAAATTCCTTGACTCGGAAGGAGGAAGTCCTGCACAGAAGAATAATAACATTGCCATGATTGAACTGGTGAATGTATATGCGTGGCTTAATCTGGTAGACACTTACGGTGATGTTCCTTATTTTGGAGCATTAAAGGCAACCGCAGAAAATCCGGGAAATGCGGAAATCCCTTATGATGATGCAAAGACCATTTATATGGATCTGATCAAAAGAACCAATACTGCCCTTGCTCTGATCAATACGGCCGAATCCGGATACGACAAAGATCTTATCTACAAAGGGAATATGACCAAATGGAAGAAGATGGGGAATTCTCTGAAGTTTAAAATGGCTATCACCCTGGCGGATGTTGAACCGGCTCTGGCTAAGACCTATGCCGAGGAAGCTTTTGCAGGTGGTCTGTTTACAGATAAACTTGATAACTTCGGACTACAAACATTCCCTTCAGGATTACTGTCAAACCCGGTTTACCAGGATGTTATTCAGTCGGGTAGAAATGATTTTATTCCTTCAGATGTTTTAATTAACTTTATGAACGCTAAAAATGATCCGAGAAGAGCAATCTGGTTTACAACAGTAGATAATCTCTATGTAGGAGGAAGATACGCCAGACAGAACGTTTTTGGCCAGTTCTCTCACTTTACGAATGCCATATCAGGAGAAAATGCTCAGGGATTCCTGTTGGATTATACTGAAATCGCATTCATGAGAGCGGAAGCTGCACAAAGAGGATTTAATGTTGGAGGAGCTGCACCGGCTCTGTATGAGCAGGCTATTCGGGCTTCAATGAAGGAATACGGAGTGGATGATACAGAGGCGGCAACTTATATTACTGCTAATCCGTATGATGCTGCGAACTGGAAAAAATCTATCGGAGAACAGGCGTGGATCGCAATGTTTAACAAAGGTTTCCAGGCATGGGATTTTGCAAGAAGACTTGATTTTCCGGTATTTGTAAATCCTTCAAACTCCAGAACAGAAGCTGTTCCGATCAGAATGACTTATTCCGATCAGGAATACCTCCTGAACAATGCCAATGTTACTGCTGCTGCATCAAAAATTGGTGGAGATAAAGTATCAACGAAGTTGTTCTGGGATAAATTTTAAACTAAACTAATAATCGTCGGACAAATATTTTGCCGCAAAAATTTATTTTATGAAATATTTTATTGGAATTTTTCTTTTAATGGGAGTAATCTCTTGCTCCAGTGATAATGAGAACAGTGTTGAAGAAGTGGTAACTGTTAATGGAACATGGAGACCATATAAATATGAATTCAGAGGTAAAAATATTATGCTGAATGATTGTGAAGATAAAGGGTTGATTGTAATTAACAGTGACTTTTCCGGAGCTTATGACAGATACGAATCTTCAACAACTTCGGATGCCTGTACACTGGTTGATTCTTTCTCAGGAAAGTGGAGCTATGACAAATTGTATAACGTTCTCACTCTTGAATATACCGATGGGGGAGTAGATAAAACCATGAGAAAAGAAATCAAAACCTATTCAACAACCGAACTTAGAATTCGTGATAATAGTAAAAACTTAGATAATCAGCCTGGAAATGACGAGGCAGTCTTAGTTTTTAAACGTGAATTATAACAGATAAAACCGCCTGCGGGCGGTTTTTTTATTAAGTGAAATTTCTCAGAAATAATAATCCGGCAAAAAACATATGAAAAAACTGAACAAAACAGAACTGAAAAAAGTTCATGGAGGACAGGCTCCACTCTGTTGTTTAAACTGGGATCCGGTTCTGAGGAGATGCAAAAGATGGGATGACGGCTGCCTTAATCCTTAAATCAAAAATTTAAAGACTTCGTAATGAAGTCTTTTTTATTTCACTAAATTTGTATTTCAAAATTTTGAGATCAGATAAGGCGATTCCATATAAGCCTTTGGAAAAATCAATACAGACATGAATATTAAAAATAATATAGAAGAAAAACTTTCGGAAGTCATTTTAAATGTATACCAGCTAAAAGACATCAATCTGGAAGTTCAGGAAAATAAAACAGAATTTGAAGGCGATTTTACCATTGTAACATTTCCACTGGTAAAACAGCTGAAGAAAAATCCTGAAAGTATCGGGGTAGAATTAGGGGAAGCTTTAACGGAGCAGACCGACCTTTTTGAAAGCTTCAATGTGGTAAAAGGTTTCCTTAACGTTAAAGTGAATAACCGTTTATTGGTAGATAATTTCAGATCTGTAAACAGAAATATTGATACCATAGAAAAGAAAAATTCTACCGTAATGGTGGAATATTCTTCACCGAATACCAATAAACCGCTTCACCTGGGGCATATCAGAAATAACCTTTTGGGCTTCTCCGTAGCACAGATTTTAAAAGAAGCCGGATATGATGTGATTAAAACCCAGATCATCAACGACAGGGGGATTCATATCTGTAAATCCATGCTGGCATGGGAAAAATTCGGAAATGGAGAAACTCCGGAAACCACCCATACCAAAGGAGACAAATTTGTCGGGAACTATTACGTAGAATTTGATAAAGAGCTGAAAAGACAGGTCAATATTATTTATAAAGACTTTAGAAAGAATAATTTTGACACTTTTGATACCAACAAAAAAGCAGAAGTTGCCAAATTAAATGATAAAATAGATATCCTTGAGACAAATAAAAAAGAACTGATTGACAGCCTGGATTACAGTGAAGTTTCCAATCTTCATCCTCAGTTTGAGATTCATTTAAAGGACGCTTTGGAAAATGATCTGCTTCTATCCAAAATACCTGGTTTAGCAGTAAAAGCCGTAAAAGAAGAAGAAAAAGAAGAAATTGAATTGATCAAAAAACAAGGAAATACGTTCCTTGCTATTTTCAAAGATGTTTTAGAAGCTGAAGCTAAACTTGAAGCTGAAAAATCTAATCTTAAAGAGATCTGCAAACCTCTTACAGAAGTAATGAAAGAAGCTCAGAAAATGCTTGTGGATTGGGAAGACGGAGACCAGACGGTAAGAAATCTCTGGAAAGAAATGAATTCCTGGGTATATAAAGGATTCAATGAAACCTATAAGAGATTAGGAGTTGACTTCGACCAGGTGCAGTACGAAAGTAATACTTATATTCTGGGAAAAGATCTTATCCAGGCAGGACTGGATAAAGGAGTTTTATATCAGAAAGAAGACGGCTCGGTTTGGTGCGATCTTACCGATGAAGGTCTTGATCAGAAACTGTTATTACGTTCAGACGGTACTTCAGTTTATATGACACAGGATTTAGGAACAGCCGTAGAGCGTTTTAAAGATAATGACATCCAAAAACTGATCTATACCGTTGGAAACGAACAGGATTACCATTTCCAGGTTTTATTTAAAATCCTGAAAAAATTAGGCTATGAATGGGCAGATCATTTATATCACCTTTCTTATGGGATGGTAGAACTTCCTGAAGGCAAAATGAAGTCCCGTGAAGGTACCGTGGTAGATGCAGATGATCTGATGCAGGAAATGTATGAGACCGCAAAATCAATTACCATAGAACTGGGAAAACTGGAAGGTCTTTCTGATGAAGAAAAAGAAACCTCTTATGAAGTTATCGGATTGGCGGCTCTTAAATATTTCATGCTGAAAGTAGATCCAAAGAAAAAAATGTTATTTAACCCTGACGAAAGTGTAGAATTTTCGGGAAATACAGGGCCGTTTATTCTTTATACCTATGCCCGTATTCAGTCTTTGCTGTCAAAAGCGGAAGGAGATTATACAGAAATTGCAGAAGTAACTTTAAATGAATATGAAAAAGAACTTATCATGCTTCTTGCCAATTACAAAACAGTAGTGACAAAAGCTGCAGAAGCTTTAAGCCCTGCACTGGTAGCCAATTATGTATATGACCTGGTTAAATCTTATAACTCGTTCTATCAAAGTAATATTATTCTGAAGCTTGAAGATGAAGCCCAGAAAAAATTCCGTCTGAATTTATCGGATCTTACCGCGAAGACCATCAAAAAATCGCTGGCCCTTCTCGGAATAGGAACCGTAAACAGAATGTAAATACACAAACCTCCTGGATATTCCGGGAGGTTTTTTTATTGATTAAAAGACAATCAAAACGGAGCTTCAGCTCATTTGGAAAAGAAAGTCCTCCGATATAAAAAATCAGGACAGCCAGCCAGATTATAACCTCTTTATTCAATAAAGACGGGCTTCAGTCCATCTAAAAATATCAAACCCTCAAGTTCCCAGATTTTCATTTTTCATCCTATCCTCATACAGCTTCGCATCACTCCATTTGGCATGTTTTGACGGAACAATGGTATAGCCTTTTTTATAAGCGTAAACTTTAGTAAATTCTGCTCCAAAGAAAACCAGCATACACGAATAATTGATCCACATCATAATTAAGATCACAGTTCCTGCCGTTCCGAAAGCGGAAGTAGGTTTTGCCGTTCCGAAATAAAGACTTAATAAAAATTTTCCCAGAGTGAACAGTACAGCCGTAAGGAAAGCTCCTTTCCATACCGGTTTCCAGCTTACTTTTACATCAGGGAGAACTTTAAACATCAGGGCAAAAAGAAGCATAACAAAACCAAACCCTGCCGCAAAATTCACAGTTTCCACCAGCATATAGGTTTCAAAGCCGAAGTATTGGGTGATTAACTTATTAAACACACTGATGAGTGAAGAAAGGATCATCGTGATCATCAGTAAAAAACCCAGAATAAGGATCATTCCTAATGAATTGGCCCTGTCCAGAAGAAATTTCACGAGAGCTTTTTTAGGTGCAGACTGTATATCCCATAAACTGTTCAGGGAGTGCTGCAGTTGGAAAAACAGAGTTGTGGAACCATAAACGAGTGATCCCACTCCTACGGCTTTCATCACAAAATTCTGTTTGTCGATGAGGGCACCGGCAATCATATTTTCAATACTTTTGGCAACATCTGCACCCATAATACCGCTGATCTGATGGCTGATCTCACCACGAATAGCTTCTTCACCAAAGAAATTCCCCGCAATCCAGATAATAATGATCAGTAATCCCGGGATAGAAAAGATTGCATAATAAGCCAGGCTTGCCGAATCTTTTGATGCGGAAGACTTATTCCATTCGGCGAAGGTCTCCTGAAGAACTTCCCAGAAAAATTTCATATTCCTGACCATATTAAAAAGGATATCCGATGGCTATATTCAGTACAAGATTATCTTTTCTCCAGGCCGGGTCTCCGAAATTGATTTTATCAAACGCCCAGCGGTCTCCCTTTTCATAATAAGGAACCCTCAACGGCATAGCCAGGTCAAGCCTTAAAATTAATATGGAAAAATCAAGTCTCAGACCCACTCCGGCTCCTACGGCAACCTCATTTAAAAAATCTTTTGAAAATTTGGCTCCCGGTCTTTTATCGTCATTGTTGATCAGCCAGATATTTCCGGCATCCACAAACACGGCTGCATTTAAAAATTTATAGAGGTTTGCGCGGTATTCGGCATTTAATTCCAGCTTAATATCTCCGGACTGATCAAAATACGTTCCTTCCTCTATCGTTCTCGGATCAAAACTTCCCGGTCCTAAGGTTCTTGCACGGAAAGCTCTTATACTGTTGCTCCCCCCCGAGAAAAACTGCTTGGAGAAAGGAATGAATTCCGAGTTGCCGTAAGGATAGGCAATTCCTCCTATAAAACGGGTGGCAAGTGATGACTTTTCAGTGAATTTATGATAAAACCTGAAGTCGTTTTCAATCTTTACATATTGGCTGAAAGGAATTCCAAAAATCTTTTTTTCCTTATCTTTTTTCACGTCGGCTCCGGTAACCAGTCCGGTAATATTTCCTGCAAGATCAAGGGTTCCTTTATAATAAACCGTATTCTTTTTCGGATACATTGTATTCGTATAGGTATAAGAATAGGTAGGGCCAAAAATCAGCTGTTTCTGTACAATACGCTGCATGGCCGGATTATTTCTTGAAATTGAATCATATTCAGCCGTAACCTTAGCCGGAGATACCAGGGTAATGTCAATCACTTTCAGTTCATGTTCTTTTCTCGCATTTTCTTTCCACACATATCCGAATGATCCGGTGAAATTATTAAGCGTATAATATTTTGTCCGGTTCTGGAATTCATATCCTAAAGAAATATTCGTTCTCGGAACAAACTCGCTGGAAGAATGAAAACGGAACGGTGCCACGATTCTCGGAATGGAAAGCTGTACATTTGCCCCTCCACGGAAAATATTATTGGCATTTTCAGGGCCGCCCATCTGGAAATCAAAGGCTCCGTAAATGGCGGCTTTGAACTGTTCAGCTCCGCGGAAGAAATTTCTGTGGGTCCAGTTAAGGTTAAGCTCACTACCGGCGTAGTTGGCAGAATTGGTTCTTCCGAGTGCTTCCAGACGGAGTGACTGAATCTGTCTTGGCGTCAGTAAATAATAAGCATCAAACTTATGATTCAGTGAATCCGAAACAATAAATTCATTTTTTACAAATTTGAAAACACCGAGACTGATTAGCCGGTTTAAAGTAAGATTGTGATTGGAACGGTTGTAAAGATCACCTTTTTTAAAGTACAAAGCCCTGTCGAAGATTTTCGGTTTGAACTTGTGCTGCGGATCAATAACGTAAATGTCATCAAAAGCATATTTGGAAAGAGAATCCTGATCCATCGGAATGGAATACTTTCCGTCTCTTACATCCTGAATATTATAATTAGGAAATACCACCACCCGGTCAATGCTGAACTGTTGCTTGGCCAGATCAGGAGTATTGTCTTTCAGTTTTACATTCAGCTCAACTTTATGATTCTTGCTTACAGTGCTGTCTGCCTGTACAATGATATTGTCAGGATGGAAATAGTAAAAACCTCTCTCTTTTAAACCATTGTCAATCCTTTCACGTTCAGCCTTGATGACATCCAGATCAAAAGGTCTGCCGTTTTTGAGAAAAGTTTTATCCGCTATACCCTGAATTTCCTGATTAACCAGTGTTGAATCTTTCTGGAACTTTACTCCTTCCACTTTATATCTGGCACCCGGTCTTACCTTATAGATGACCTGGGCTTTCTTATTTTTCGAAACGGTATCATAAGTGGCTTTAGCATTGAAATATCCTTTGTTTTCAGAATAATTCTCAATAATATCTTTATTGAATTCACGGTCTACATCCCCTAGCAGTACAGGCTTTTCCCCCACTTTATATTTAAGCCAGTAATTAAAGCCCTTATCCTTTTTAGGCTCTTTGGCAATATTATAAAAATACAGCTTGGGACGCATACCCAAAAATGTAGAATTGGGTTTGGGCGTAAGATTGGCTTCCAGGGCAGCCTGAAGTTCTTTCTTTTCCTTTTTGGGAATTGTGTCGTTTTCAATCTTTACTTCAGCGCCTGTGTAGAGCATCTGGCCCTCTTTCAGAAATCTGGTATTGCTGCAGGAAATGACCGTTGATGTCAGTCCTGAAATCAACAGATATTTACAATAGGTATGGAAGGTACGATTCATTACTTAAATTCTACAACTTGATTATTCTGATTCTTTTTCGTTTTTTTATCTCTGGTTTTCTGGAAGATCTCACGGAATTTGTCGTAATCCAGGGTAATGATAAATCCAACTCCGGTTTCTATGATCTGTCCCTGAAGAGCCACCTGATATTCGTCCTTGCGGTAAGCGCGCAGCATATATCTTCCGTCTTTGGAAAGGCTGTAATCTACGGAAACATTGCCGGCAATATTCGTCATATTTTCATTCTGCCGTGCCTGTCCTTCCAGTCCGAAATTACTTCCTACGGTTACTTTCAGCCTGTCGTTCAGTAGTTTTTTACTGATATCTACATTCAGGTCGGTTCTCGTATTCTTTTGTCCGGTAGAATAATCCTCCGAAGAATCCAGTCCGAAGTTTAAATCCACCCCTTTGATCAGCCCGGCTGCAAGATTGTTCAGCTGCTGGGAGAGGATCTTGCTCACACTCTGTCTTGCCATTGTTTCTGCCGACATCCCGGCACCGCTTTCAAATGGATTTTCACCAATGAAACGGTTCAGAAGAAGCAATGCGAAAACCTGTTTATTCAGTTCGGATTCCTGAGTTCTGAGCTGGATAAGCTTCTGGTCGATAACATCTTTTACATTGGATGAAATCGCGTTGTTTTTTTCGTCCGTGGTAATGTCAAAGCTCAGTTGTGGTTTCAGAAGTTCCCCTTTCATCTTTAATAAAGTATTGAACGGAATTCTCTGTTTGTACTGATTCATCGTAGAGGCAGCTTCACCACTGATCTGCTGCTCCACAAGATCAATCGGAGGAGCTTCTGTTTTATAGACGGCGGTGATATCCATCTGAGCCATCGTAGGTTCTCCGGTCCAGGTAATGGTACTGCCTTTCTGGATATCAAACTTACGCTTAAGGAAACTTACAGAAAGATCATAGCTTCCTTTTTCCACTTCATACACTCCTACAAGGGTTGTTTTTCCCGAAGGATCAATGCCTCCGGTTAGTTCGGCTTCCCCCTGAAGCTGTACAAAATCTCCGTTGGCTTTGTCAATAATGATTGACAGTTTGGCCTCCTTGCTCACTTCAATATTTACACTCACGTCCATTCCTTTAATACGGCTCTGTGCATTAAGAGAATCAGCCTTGATGGTTTTGTTGAGAACCACCTGGTCCTGATCGATGAATTCAACGATTCCGTCTCTTTCCTGAAGTGAAGGGCTCGACTGCGGAAGAACAAAAGTAAAATCGGTATTATCTGCCACACTTAATCTTCCGTCTACTTTCGGCAGATCAAGATTTCCACGGATGTGAAGTCCTGCATCAATAGCAAGAACACCATACATGATTGCATCATTGGATTTCTCGGAATTTACAACTTTAAAGTCTTTGGCGTTCACATCAAGGTTAAAGGCAAAATCCCTGTAAGTCTGGGTAAGAACCTGGCCGTTAACCACTAAAGAATTACCGTCTTTATCATTGATTTTAAACCGGTTGAACTCAATGCCGCGACTGGTAAAGTTTATTTCGTCATTCAGCTTCCTGAAATCACTGCCTGTTTTGGCAATTTCAAGCCCGGCATCATTGAATTTTACTTTACCTGAAATATTCGGTTTATCGGCGGTTCCGGTGATCTTTAAATTCCCGGAAAGATAGCCTTCCGTATTTGTGATGGCATTCATGGAGAAGCCCTGAATACTCTTCATCTGGATGCGGTTGATGGCCATGTTCAGGTCAAATGTGCTGGCAGAAGTATTATAGTCGCCCAGGATTTTTACATCATTGTCATTTCCGGAAAGGGCAATATCGGCATTTAAAATATTCGGTGAAGTATTGTTCACTTTTACCGCAAGATTTCCTACCGGGCTTCCGTAAACGATAAGATCAGATACATTAAGATCCGAAGTGAAGTTCATATTTTTGGTCAGATTGCGAAGCTGGGTCGTTCCGTTGATGGTACCACGGGCCAGAACCGTATCTTTTTTAATCAGTTCCGTTATCGTTTCAATTTTAAAATCTTTGAGGGCGACATTCAGCGGACTTTCCGGGTTTTGTGTCTCCGATTGAAGGGCAATCTCGCTGGCGCCATTGGACAGAATAAAATGATCTGCTAAAATTCCTTTGCTGCTGATCTGGATTTTATTGTTCTCGGCTACATTCCAGTCTGCATAATTTAATTTTAAACCGTCCGGCTTCAATGAAATTTCTGTGATGTCATTCAGTGATTTTGCATTTCCGGCAATAAGGAACTGCGTGGCATCTTTAGCATCTTTGGTCGTAATGTTGTAATTGATAATATTATCAGCCACATCACCGTTTATACTGATTTTATTCAGCGTAAAACTTGAGCTTTTTAAAGCCGCAACATTAAGGCCGTATTGAAGGGCCTGATTTTCATTGGTTACCTTTAAAGTAGCATTTTCAATGGTATTCTCGCCATACAGAAGCTGTGGAATAGCTCCGTCAATCTCTATTTTCTGAGAATCTGCATCGTAGTTTCCGGTTAAATTAATGGTCTCAAAACTTTTCAGCTCCGGTACAAATTTCCGGATCAGATCATCATTTTTGATTTTGGCACTGAAGGTGAAAAATTGCCCCGGATCCACTTTTTCCGTTTTTCCAGGTTTCTGAAATTGATAATACTGATTAATGGTCTGCGTTAAAGAACCGAAAATCTGGGTAAGCTTATATTTTCCTTTTAAAGAAACATCCGCAATCTGTGAATTGAAAATAATCCGGGTTGAATCCTGTGTAGAAGACGCTTTTACATTCACTTCCTGTACCGGGTAGACTTCTTTGGTATCTGAAAAGGCGAAATCTTTAAGGTTAAGATATCCGTTCAGGTTGTTGGGATCAAGATTGGTGAAATCCCCATCGATTTTTCCTGCAATGATCATCGGTTTTTCGTAGAAACCAAGTTTATTCACATCCAGTTTGATGACTTCTCCATTTACTTTTACCGTTGGGTTCTTATCATCATAGATCCCCGAAGCAGTTAAATTCAGATTCGCATTCGGATCTTTTGAATTGAGAATAATATGATAAGCACCTTTTTTAATGGTACCTGTCAGGTCCATATTCTGATATCGGTAGCCTTTGTACACTGCTGAAGCGACATGGCCTTTCAGATCGGCATTCGCATTTTTAAAATCAAAACTTTCTCCTTTAGCTGAGATCTGTGCAGTAACAGGACCGATATCTTTATTCTGAATGATCTTTCCGATCTGTACAGCCTGAAGATTGGCCTTTACATTATACCTTTCGTAATTTTTCCGGCTCATATCCACATCTGCAGCCACTGCGGCATTTCCCAGGGTAGAGTAGAGGTTGAGGTCTGTTTTGATCACTTTGGTTGTTCCTTTTGCATTTCCTTTGATGCTGAAATGTGACGGCAGGGAAATTGTGGAAGGAATGGTATTTTTCGGAACCAGATTGAATACGGTTTTAGCCTCTGCGGAAAATTCCCCGATTCTCAGGTCGTAATACAGCTGATCGGGATTCATGGCATTCCTGATTCTTCCGGAGGCAGCCACTCTTAGCTGGTCCAGTCCTGAAACTTTTAAATTCCGGATCAGAAGGTCATTTACACTGCCTTTTACATTGGCATTGACATTCAGTACCGCATTGGGATATTTATTAAAAGGAACTGTACTTCGTAAAGTGGGAACAATATTCAGAATGTCGGAAAACCCGATTTTTGAATCTTTGATGTTGGCGGCAATTTTCACGGCACCCGGGTTGGAGGTAAGCTGTTCAAGAGAATCATAATTTAAAATAACCTCATCACGGAGAATGGTTTTCGGGGTCTGAAGATAAAGATCTTTCAGGTAAGCTTCTTTTTCCGCATATACAAAATCCGTATTGAACTTCTGAATGTTCAGTCCGCGTGATTCCTGGATTTCCGCTGAATTAACCGTTCCTGCAAAAGTATTGTTCTCCATTTTGAAGCTTCTTACTTCCACATTCATTGTAGAAAAATTCAAGTGGTTGAAATCCATTCCTGATTTTGTAGGAGCAATGGCGGTATTGTTGTAAACCGCTTTTACATCATTAAGAACCAGTTTTCCGAGAATGATTTTCATCGCCTTATCCTTGTCGGAAACTTTTGAAATTTCCGGTTCCTTCGTGTTTTTTGGATTTGTATTCTGAGCCGGAAGATAAAGATTCGCATGAATATCTGCTCCTGAGAGCACAACATCGGAAATATGATAGGCATTATTTTCCAGATCCAGTTTGTTGACTTTAGTGCTTAATTCTTTAAATAGAACTTTAGCAAAAGTTTTGGAATTGTCATCCCCGTAATCAATATCAAAATTGGTGAGTTTAATCCCTCTCAAACCAATATTCATCGGCTTTTTGTCGTTCAGCGAGTCTACTTTTTTCTCAACTTTTTTAGAAACCTCTTCTATGAGGTCCTGTTTTAATTTTAATTTCAGACCGTCAAGATTAATATCATTAACAGCGTAGGTGTTTTTATTGAGATCGAAAGTTTTTACCCTCGTATCAAAGGATTTGAAATAAACTTTGATGTCATTCCTCGACTGCCGGTCGTTGAAGGTAACGCCGATATCTTTTAAATTGATTTTATCCAGGGAAATAATGAAAGGTTTGGAAGGACTTTCCTCTTTATCGCTGGTGGCAAATGCATTGATGATATAATCGAAATTGAAACTGCCGTCCGGCCTCCGTACCACATTAGCGCGGGCTCCTTCCAGGTCTACTGAGGTAATATCTGCTGTGGAATTGATCAGCTTCAGCATATTTAATCCTACATCCAGCTTTCTGACAGCGAGAAGGGTATCTACATCCTGGCCTTTCAGATAAAGATTCTGCATGACAAGGCTGTTGGGAAATCCTAAGTAGACTTTTTCAAGGCTTACTTTGGTCTTGATCTTTTTTTCAAGATATACAACCAGTTTGTCTTTGATGAAATTCTGAACAGCGGGAAGTCTGAGGCTGAGTATCAGCAGCGTAAGCAAAACCAATATTGAAATAAAGGTTATTACAATACGCTTTAATATTTTTCTGGTGTTGATTTTCAGTTTCAAATGCGATGAGGTTTGTCACAAAGATAATAATACTAATCAAAGATAGTAATACTAATTAATTAGTTCTTTGTTGTGGTACCCTTTTGCATATACAAAAATCCTGCCTTGGCTGTCCTGTTATGGAATTTAGTTTAGTAGTCGTCAAGTGAATTAGTTGATAAAGACGAGCCAAGACGCGGATTTTATTTTTTAAAAGCCCCCTTTTTATCATTTTTTTAATGTTGAAAAGGTTAGCAAAAATGAAATTCAAATGTTAGTGTAATTTCAAAGGGGGCGTGGCATGGTTGATATATTTGAGGTAATAAATTTTCTATTCGTTTCCGTTTTCCCACTTCACTTCTTCACCCTGAGCGACAGCTCCGCCCTGAGCTTCTGTGATTGGGGCTGTTTCCTGATTGATATGGTAAACGTAAGCAGCGATTTTTTCAGCATCTCTTCCTGTAATGGTTCCGTCTTTGATGAAAGGTCTCATGGTAGGATTGTTCGGAGAGCCGTTTTCAAGCATCCAGAATACGTTTTTAAATAAGCTTTTCTCTTTGATGTTGATCCAGTGAGTGTCGGTAAGGTTCGGGCCGATTCCTCCTTTTCCGCCGTCACTGTGGCAGGTTACACAGTTGGTTTTAAACAGTTCCTGGCCTTCTGCAATATTATCTGCACTGTATTTCGCGGTTTCCAGATTGATCAGAGGTGCGGTTTTTTCATACTCCTGGATGGAGGCCAGCATGGTTTTCGCTTCCTTGTCATATTCAGCTTCAGGGTGGGCGTAATCTGTGAAAGCAAAAGCCGTCATATACACCACACAGAAGATACATCCGAACCAGAAAAGGCCGATCCACCATTTCGGAAGTGAGTTATCAAGCTCTGTAATCCCGTCAAAACCATGGTCTATAAGAATATCTTTTTCTTCTGTAGCCGATTGTTTTTTAAAGGCCGAGTTCCAGAGTTTCTGGTAATACGGAACATTTTTTTCCGCCAGATACTGTTTTTTCTCATCTTCGGATAACCTGTTGAACGTTTCATTTTCAACCAGATCCCCGATGGAATTCATAATCATCAGAAGAATAACGGCAATTAACAGCAGCGCCCAGAAAAAAGGAGACGATAAATATCCTGAATCTCCGGCGAACATTTCAAACGCCATGATCGTTAAGCCTATTGTTGCCGCGATATATACTGAAATGGGAGTTCTCGTTTTCATTGCTTTACATTTTTATAATTACTCAGCACTTGCCGTCTGGATCTGCGTTGTTTTGATATCGGTACCCAATCTCTGAAGATAGGCGATCATTGCAATAATCTCTCTATGCTCAAGCGGTACAAAGCCTGCACCTTTGGCTGCTCTTTCTTTTTCCATCTGGCTTTTTACGTCCGTTGCTTCAGCATAAATTCTTTTTACGATCGCTTTAGACTGATTATCGGCCCATTGTCCTGCAGAATCTATCTCTGCTTTGGTATACGGTACATCGAAAGAATTTTTCATCAGTTTTAATTTGTCTGCCATCTGCGTACGGTCCAATTTATTGGTAATCAGCCAGGGGAAACGCGGCATAATGGAACCGGCAGATGTAATTCTTGGATTGTACATATGTTTGAAGTGCCATGAATCAGGGTTTCTGCCTCCTTCTCTGTGAAGATCCGGTCCGGTTCTCTTAGATCCCCATAAGAACGGTCTGTCGTAAACAAATTCTCCCGCTTTGGAATACTGTCCGTTTTTACCTTCAAATCTCACAACCTCATCACGGAATGGTCTAATCATCTGGGAATGGCAGGAGTTACAGCCTTCGCGGATATAAAGATCTCTTCCTTCCAGTTCCAGAGGTGTATAAGGTTTTACCGCAGTGATTGTCGGTACACTCTGTTTAAGGGAAAGGGTAGGAATAATTTCCACCAGCCCTCCGATAGCTACGGTGATAAAAGCAAGAACAGAAAGCAGAGCCGGGGTTCTTTCCAGCCAAAGGTGTATGCCTTCGCCCTGTTTTCTTGCGCTGCCGATGTCCGCCAGTGCAGGAGCTTCTGCAGGAACTTCTTTCTGGAATGATCCTTTTCTTACGGTTTTTACTACATTCACCACCATCAGGATTGCTCCGGTAAGATAAAGAACACCTCCCAGGAATCTCATTTTAAAGTAAGGAATGATTGCGGTGACCGTATCCAGCCAGTTTTTCCATAATAAGGTTCCATCCGGGTTGAACTGCTTCCACATTAATCCCTGAGTGAATCCTGAGATATACATCGGAACGGCATAGAAAATAATTCCCAGTGTTCCCAGCCAGAAATGCCAGTTGGCTAATTTTTTAGACCAGAGCGGAGTTCTCCACATGATCGGCACCAGGTAATACACCACTCCGAATGCCATGAAACCATTCCATCCAAGAGCGCCTAAGTGTACGTGCCCGATTACCCAGTCGGTATAGTGTCCGATTTTATTTAAAGATTTTGTGGCTAAAAGAGGTCCTTCAAAAGTGGCCATACCATAACAGGTAACGGCTACCACGAAGAATTTAAGGATCGGATTCTCTCGTACCTTATCCCAGGCTCCTCTTAAGGTAAGAAGACCGTTCAGCATTCCACCCCATGACGGCGCAATAAGCATAATAGAGAACCCTGTACCTACGGCCTGTGCCCATGCCGGAAGTGCTGTATACTGAAGATGGTGAGGGCCTGCCCATAAGTAGACAAAAATCAGCGACCAGAAGTGAATAATAGATAATTTGTATGAAAAGACCGGTCGCTGAGCCGCTTTCGGCATGAAATAATACATCAGACCCAGTACGGGAGTGGTCAGTACGAATGCTACTGCATTATGGCCATACCACCACTGCACGAGTGCATCTTTTACTCCTGAATATACAGAATAGGATTTCCAGCTTGTGAAAGATAACGGGATTTCAAGGTTGTTGAAGATGTGAAGCATGGCTACGGCCAGCCAGGTGGCCAGATAGAACCATATCGCTACATACAGGTGTCTTACCCTTCTTTTGGCAACGGTTCCGAACATATTGATCCCGAAGATTACCCATGAGAAAGTAATCAGAATGTCAATCGGCCATTCATGTTCAGCATATTCTTTAGACGTATTGATTCCCATTAAGAACGTGATTACTACTGTAACAATCATGAACTGCCATGACCAGAAGTGGATCCAGGATAAAGTATCACTGTACATTCTTGTTTTCAGCAGCCTCTGCATACTGTAATAAGCACCGCAGAAAAACGAGTTACACACGAAAGCAAAGATAACAGCACTGGTATGAAGCATTCTGATCCTTCCGAAGCCCATAGCTCCCTGGGTATTGATCAGCCCCTGGATATTACCGCTTCTCAAACTCTGAATAGTGGTATCATCTGTTCCGAATAAAAATTCAGGAAGTTCAGGATAGAAAAGCATCAGTGCAGCTGTAAGCCCCAGCAGGAAACCTACCAGCCCGAATACGATTGTAGCATAGAGGAATGCTCTGACAATATTATTGTCATAATTAAATTTTTGCGTCTCCATAATTCCAAGTGTGTTGTACTGAAGTGATATTTATTCTATAAAACCGGGTTTTTGCAGCATTGATTTATATAAAAAATAAATATCATGTAACGTGTATAATGTTTTGCCAAAGGTATTTATTAACTTTGTTAGAGGCTAGTGGATAATCTTCTAAACTATACCAAAAACTACTAAAAACAAAAAGGATGAAAGTATGTGGCCAAAACATCAGGAAAATAAGACGCAGTAAGGACCTTACGCAGGAATATATGGCTTTTGAAATGGGAATTTCCCAGAAGGCTTATTCCGATATTGAAAATTCCAAAGTGAAGATCAATCTGGAAATTCTGACCAAGATCTCCGATATTCTGGAAATCAGGCCTTCCGATATCTGCAGTATTTCGCACAAATGCGGAACCGATGGGTATGAGGACCGCTATCAGGGACTTTTGGAGTATATGAAAAAGAATAATATTGCAGTTCCTAAGGAATTTTTATAAGGAAATCCGGCTCTTTTTTCTTTTTAATTGTTTAATACTGAATATTTTGTGTGTTCAGCAAGCATCATAGAATGTGAATTTCTGTAAAGTTTTATATATTTAAGGCATAATTCATTCTATGAGCAGCGAAAATAAAACCGGGCACAATGATGGTACTCTGGTAAGAGGATTAACGAACAGACACATTCAATTAATTGCCCTCGGAGGTGCCATTGGTACCGGATTATTTCTCGGAATAGGTCCGGCAGCCGTACTGGCCGGCCCTTCCGTAATTCTGGGATATGCCCTTGCCGGGATCATTGCCTTTTTTATCATGCGCCAGTTGGGCGAAATGGTAGTTCATGAGCCGGTTTCGGGAAGTTTCAGTTATTTTGCCTATAAATATTGGGGGAACTTTCCCGGATTTGCTTCAGGATGGAATTACTGGATCCTTTACATTCTGGTAAGTATGGCCGAGCTTACGGCGATTGGCCATTATGTTCATTTCTGGTGGCCGGAAATACCGCTCTGGGTTTCCAGCTTATTCTTTTTTATCGTCATCAATGCGCTTAATCTGGCTTCAGTAAAGGTATATGGGGAAACTGAGTTCTGGTTTTCCATTATAAAAGTGGTGGCTATTGTAGCGATGATCATTTTCGGAATCTATCTTTTGGTAAGCGGTACCGGAGGAGATAAAGCCAGTATCCAGAATTTGTGGAATGACGGAGGTTTCTTTCCGAAAGGACTCTTCAATAAAACCACAGAAGGGTTTTCAGGACTTTTTGCGGCTATGGCAATGATCATGTTTTCATTCGGAGGACTGGAACTGATCGGAATTACGGCGGCAGAAGCGAAAAATCCTGAAAAAACAATTCCCCAGGCTACCAATCAGGTAATATACAGAATCCTGATCTTCTATGTGGGAGCACTGGTTATTCTATTCTCATTAACCCCCTGGAAAGAAATTACAGCAGGAACAAGCCCTTTTGTGATGGTTTTCCAGAACCTTAACGGACTTGAATTCAGTCTTTTTGGGAAAGTAATCCAGTTCAATACACTGATTGCCAATGTGCTTAACCTGATTGTGCTTACAGCCGCTTTATCGGTTTACAACAGCAGTGTGTACAGTAACAGCCGTATGCTTTTCGGGCTTGCACAACAGGGAAATGCTCCGAAATTTCTTCAGAAACTGAATAAAAACTCAGTTCCTATCAATGCCATTCTGGTTTCTTCGTGCTTTGCAGGAATCTGTATCGTCATTAATAAACTGGTACCGGAAAAGGCATTCCAGTATTTAATGGCTTTGGTGGTGTCTACATTAATTATCAACTGGCTGATGATCTGCTATACTCATCTGAAATTCAAGAAAAGTATTATCAGCTCAGGAAGTCCGTCGAAATTCCCGTCGATTTTCTATCCGGTATCCAATTATATCTGTATCCTGTTTCTGCTGCTGATTCTGGCTCTTATGTGTTTCACAGGAATGGAAATCCAGGTAATTCTGATCCCGATATGGATTGCGTTTTTATTTGTGATGTACAGGATATACAAACCCACAAAATAAAATTATTTAAATCATATATTAAAGGATGGACTTTGTCTGTCCTTTTTTTGTTGTACTCATCTGGTAATCCCAATAAAAACCTTTGTATTTCAAAAATAAGCGGAGCGGTTTTGTGATTAATAAAAAATATTCATTCCAACTTTTGCAATTGATCCTAAATCAGTTGGGCCTGTTCCCTTTTGTTAAAACCATTTTTTTGAATACCTTTAATAGATAAAAGAGAAAGCAGTGCCGGTAAACTTCAGTGAAATCCAGAAGATTGTAGATCATATCGAAGAAAACTTCGATCAGGAGATTACGGCATATGAAATAGAACAGCTGTCTCACTATTCTTACCGTAATTTTCAGAGAATATTTTTTAAGATATTTAATGAAACGGTTTCGGGATTCCAGAAACGGCTCCGGCTGGAAAGAGCTTATAAAAAACTGATTTATACTGAAGAGAAGATTTCAGATATTGCTCTTCAGGTGGGATATTTCAATATTCAGTCTTTCTCCAAAGCTTTTAAAAAACAGTTTCATATTTCACCGGCAGAAGCCAGAAAGAAGAAGCAGGCAGTCTTTAAAGAATTTATCAATACCGGCGATATTGATTTACAATATGAAGTCAGGTACAAGGATGCAATTTCCGTCTACTGTAAGTTCATTAAAACCAGAGATTATAATAATCAGGAAATCAATAATTTTTGGGATGAAATTGAAAAACAGAATGGCATTTCCCCGTTTTCTTACGGAATCATCTGTGACCAGCCGCTTATCACCAGCCGCTCTCATTGCAGATATGGTGCTGCTGTAAAAGAGGTTACAGACAGAACAGAATTTCAGAAAAGAAAAATTTTTGGAGGAAAATATATTAAGTTTACTCATTCCGGGACGTATGAAAATATTCTGGAAACCTACCGTGCTTTTTACCGGCTCTGGCTTTCTACGCCGTCCCTGATGCTGGATAATTCAGAGGTTATCGAAGAGTATCTGCTGTCCGAAACCGGAGAAAGCACAACGTATATCTATTTCCCGCTACATTCATAAGGATGTCCTTTTGGGACAAGTTTTGATTTTTGGAAGGTCTAATTTTGCCGAGAATTAAAAAAATCACTCAATGAAAAAGAAGATATTTCTTTCCGTTTTATTATTCAACAGTATTCTGAGTATGGCACAGACCTATCATTTTCCGGAGGAATCCTCACCACACGAAGGAACCTGGCTTCAGTGGCCCCATCATTATCAGCATGGAATGACTTATAGAAAAAGAGTGGAGCAGACATGGGTGGATATGACCAAAGCATTGCAGACCGGCGAAAAAGTACACATCATTGCCTATAACGATACGGAAAAGAAAAGAATTATCAGCCTTCTGGAACAGAGTAAAGTTCCGTTAAACAACGTTGATTTTAAGATTTATCCTACTGATGACGTATGGGTAAGAGACAATGGACCTGTTTTCGTAAAGGACAGTAATGGCAGACTGCTGATTGCAGACTGGGGATTTAATGGATGGGGAGAAAAATACGATTTTGAAAACTGCGATCAGATTCCTCAGCGAATAGGAAAAGACCTGGGAATAAAAGTACTCGATCTGAATGAAGAAATGGTGAATGAAGGCGGTTCTGTGGAAACGGACGGAAATGGTGTTCTGATGGCGTGTAAAAGCTCAGTGATCAGTCAGGTAAAAGGTTCCGTCAGAAATAAAGGGATTACACAGAAAAAAGCAGAAGAAATGTTTGAAACCTATTATGGAGTATCCAAAGTTATCTGGCTGGACGGCGTTACCGGGCTGGATGTAACGGATATGCATATTGACGGTTTTATGAAATTCATCAATTCCGATACCATGATCACCATGAATGAAAACGATCTTTCTGAAATGGGACTTTCCGATAAAGATATTGAAACCCTTTACACCGCTTCCAATGTCAAAGGAAAAGAATATAAAAAAGTATATCTGCCGGCGACTGAAAATAAGGTGAAAACGGCCTACGGAAAACAGCTGGACGAAAAAGGTTCTTATGTTAATTACTATGTAGCCAATAAAGTGGTGATGGTTCCCAATTACGGTGATCCGAATGACAGCATAGCCAATACAATAATCCAGCAGCAGTATCCGGACAGAAAGGTGATTGGCATAGACGTAAGAAACCTCTATGAAAACGGGGGAATGGTACACTGTGTTACCCAACAGCAGCCGTCGGGAAGATGAAAACCATGTTTTCAGCTTTTAAATAAAAGATTTTCCGTAAATTGGTTACAGGATATATTTCAAGGTGATGTGAAAACATGATCCGTTTGAAATTCCTGCGGACAAGCCGAACACCGTGGTACAAAGTAGGCAGCCTAAAACACAGCTTATGTCAAACTTTTTTCAGACTCTTACCAATTCTGTGAAACACTGGTATATTCCGTTGATCTTCGGGATTATTTTTCTTATCTGTGGTTTCTATGTATTCAGCGTGCCTTTGGCAACGTATGTAACGCTTTCTGTTATTTTCAGTGTATCTTTTCTGGTCTCCGGAATTACGGAAGTTTTCTTTTCCATACAGAACAGCAAATCCCTGCAGGGTTGGGGGTGGTTTCTGGTAAGTGGGCTGCTTACTACTGCTATTGGTTTGTACCTTGTATCGAATCCGCAGATTTCCATGTCGGTTCTTCCGTTTGTGATAGGATTTACATTGTTGTTCCGTTCCTTTCAGCTTTTGGGATTTGCTTTTGATCTGAGAAGTCAGAAAATATTAAGCTGGGGAAATGTAGCATTAGCAAGTGCCGGAGGGATTATTTTTTCTCTACTGCTGATATTCAATCCTGTGTTTACCGGAATGTCTCTGGTTACCCTTACGGCAGTTTCCTTTATTTTTATCGGAATTGCATCTGTTATGCTGGCTTTGGATCTCAGAAAGCTTAAAAAATTCCCGGAAAGAATAAGCGAAGAGCTGAAAGACAGGATGAGGTCTGTTCAGGAAGAAATCGATGAACTGAAAAAGCGAAAATAGAACGGTGTTCTGTCGATTATATAAAAGGCTTCTCCGGAAGTCTTTTTTGTTGCTTTATTCTGATGCCGGGACAGAAAAAAGATATGTTAAATTTCAGATTATGCTGCACAACCACTGAAATTATGCTTATTTTTCAAGTCTGTTAAATAAAACATATAAATCCAATACAATATCCATGAAAAAAATTATACTTATCAGCCTGATGGGGTTGTCTGCAATAGTTTTTGCACAGAAAGCGAAAAGTGATACTAAAATTGCCAGCCGGTATGAATCAAGACAGCCGCAGGATCCATCTGTTCCGCCACCCCCTGTTAATAATTTTCCTGCCCAGTTTCCGGGAGGCAACAAAGCTTTTGTGAAAAAAGTGGAACAGCTCCTGAACAGGGATGCTGTGAAATCTTTAGGGAAAAGCCTGAATACCGAGATCATTATAAAGGTGGATGATGACGGCAAGGTATTGAATGTATCTGTTTATGGGAAAAATGAGGCCTTTAATAATGAAGTGAAAGCCGCTGCCGTAAAAGCAACAGATAAAGTGGTATGGACAGCGGGTAAAAATAACCGTGGAGAAAAAGTAATTGATCTTGTGAAGTTGCCGTTTCATTACAAAAATCAATAAGCGACGGCAAATGTAAATTATGAAAAATATTTCGGAGGTATTAATTCATTTTGATCATACCCAGACGAGAAGGGGCAAACAGTATCTGATCTCTTTTTTCAATCGGAAAAACCATAAAATAGAACAGGCTCTTGAAGTTCAGAATACACTGAAACTGTTTTTAGGGAACCTTTCATTAATACAGACCTATAAAATTAATGATCAGACCGTATCTTCCGTTCATCAGTTCCTGGATGAAACTGAGAGCCGCCATTATACTCATTTAACAAGTCTGACCTACCGTGAGTTTTATAAAGAAGTCAATTTTAATATCTCTTTATTTATAGACTTCTTCTACCGGTTTGGACTTTTACTGGGAAATTTAAACCTTAAGAATATCGATGCAGAATATGTCCGGGAGATCGAAAAAATGATCCTTTTCATCAATTCATTTTCTGTAAATGAATATTACGGCAAAGAACTGAATTTTAAACAGAGAAAATCCATTCTGGTAAAAATTGAATCTGAAAAGGGAAATGGAAATTTTCTTTCTTTCTGGGATTTTTTTTACAGGTTTGACATGTATTCCGGTATCGCAAAAGGGATCAGGAAATTTAATCTGGTATTTCCCCATTTCAATTCCGAAAATACATTTACGGTTAATGAATTTTATCACCTGAATCTCACAGATTCCGTAAAAAATTCAATAAAGATTACCGGAAATAATACCGTTATTTTTACAGGGGCCAATATGTCCGGAAAATCAACAGCGATGAAATCCATCAGTATTGTTGTTCTGCTTGCTCATCTGGGGCTTGCCGTGCCCTCAGCGTATTGTGATATTCCGTTTTATGACAGTATATTTTTATTTTTCTCCGTAGATGATGATCTTGAAAAAGGATACAGCTATTTTGCGCAGGAGATTATTAATTTAAAAGATGTACTTCTGGAACTGAAATCAAAGAACTGTTTTGCGGTATTTGATGAAATATTTAAAGGAACCAATATCAATGATGCAGCGCAGATCACCATAAGCACGGTTAAGGGACTGTCCCGGTACAAAAGCTCAATGTTCATTCTGTCCACTCATTTAAATGTCATTGAAAAAGACCTGGCCGGTAATGAAAATATTCTGGTACTGAATTTAGAATCTTTTGTGAAAGACGATCAGCTGCTGTTCACCTATAAATTAAAAGAAGGCTGGTCTACTATTGAAATAGGGAGAATTTTATTTGATAAATATGGTTTGAGCACTCTATTACAGGATAATTAAATAAGACCAGATTCAAAATTTGTGGAGTAAATATATAAGTTGAAAAATTATTCTTATTTCTACTATACTTTTTCTTGAAATTGAAGATTCAACGTAGTCAAAAAAAGTATACAAAATTTAAGACTGGAATCATCCGCTAAAAATTGAGATTGAATTCTAAAATTTCCAAATTCGCATGTATTAAACAGTTCTTCTTTGCTTCAAAATGCAGCCATGCTCAGACAGTGGAGATTTTTTAACGGATTCAAACTCAATTTTTTTAAGTCTTCTGCTTCCTGGGTCAATTCAGAAGACTTATTAAACTATTTTATCTTTAACCAGATTATCAATGGTTTAATCACTCTTTAAAGATTCAAATTGAAACAGAACAGTTTTCCTCTTCAGATTAACCAAACTTTTTGCTTAGTTCACAACTTTTGCGCCTGATCCTAGTTTCGGAGTTGGTAATACTTATTGAGATAATCTGTTTTAGAAAGGTTGTTGCAATCAAATTTTTCCTGTGAGAATACTGTTATACCTACGAACAGCAGGAGAGAAATAAAGACTTTTTTCATAGTGATTTATTGCATCACTCAGTCCCAAAGTGAAAGGTTATTAATGCAAAAAGCGTCCGACTAAACTCAATTTGCTAAAAGAGGTTCTGACAAAACCTTACAGTACAAACAAGTTATAGCCCGCACGCCATAGCACGGGCATCAACTGTTTATTCTGTACTGTATATGAAACTGTCAGATTTCTGTTAACAGAATAAAAGCAGACGCTTTATATTTTTTTCGTTAAAATTCTAACCGCAAATATATAAATTTTGCAGTTGTTGATTAAAAAGTTTTGTATTTAAATAATTAATCGTAATATTGCGATATAATAATTCAAACTATGGGAGCAACTAAAACAGAACACTTTACAGATGAACAAAACAAGATAGCAATTATTGCTAAAGCATTAGGGCATCCTGCACGAGTTGCTATTATCGAATATTTGCTAAAGGTTGACACATGTATCTGTGGAGATATTGTAAACGAATTACCATTGGCACAGGCAACAGTATCTCAACATCTTAAAGAATTAAAAAATGCAGGATTGATTAAAGGGAATATTGAAGGAACTGCAATTTGTTACTGTATTGATGAAAATACTTTTGGAATATTGAAAGATTATTTTTCAAAAATCATTCTGGGTGTTACAAATCAGAAATGCTGTTAGAGCATTTTTTTACTAAAATATATCGTAATATAGCATTTAACCAATAAATAAGAATTTATGAAATTATCTGAAATCAAAGAAATTTTACCAACATTAGAAAATGTTGAATTTCAATTAGAAAATGGAACTTTTGTTCCTGAGCACTTCCATGTAACAGAAGTAGGAACTGTAACAAAACATTTTATCGATTGTGGTGGAACTATTAGAAATGAAAAAGTAGTAAACTTTCAATTGTGGAATGCTGATGACTTTGAACATCGTCTAAAACCCGCCAAACTTTTAAATATTATTAAGCTATCAGAAGAAAAACTTGGTATTGAAGATGACGAAATTGAAGTTGAGTATCAAAATACAACAATAGGCAAATTTGATTTGGAATTTAACGGGAAAAACTTTGTACTTAAAAATAAAACAACAGCGTGTTTAGCTCAGGATGCTTGCGGGATTCCTTCAGAGAAACAAAAAGTAAACTTATCTGAACTTTCTACAAATCAATCTTTATGCTGTACTCCAAATTCAGGGTGTTGCTAAATTCAATAAATCAAATTCAATAAACTATGTATCCAAAACTATTACAAACAGTAGAACTACTGAAAAATCAGGAAATTAGCGAAGATAGAAAATCTACTTTAGCACCATTGGTTGATTTTATTCAAAAAAGATTGGAAGAACAAAAAGAAGTAACCATTAATTTTATTTGTACCCATAATTCAAGAAGAAGCCATTTGTCGCAAGTTTGGGCGCAGGTTGCGAGTGCTTATTATGATATTCCGAATGTAACCTGTTATTCTGGAGGGACAGAAGAAACTGCAATGTTTCCCAAAGTTGTGGAGACTTTGAACGAACAGGGGTTTTCAATTATAAAAATTTCTAATACTGAAAATCCTGTATATGCTCTCAAGTATGACGAAGATAAACACCCAATTATAGGTTTTTCTAAAAGATATGACAGTTCTTTTAATCCGATGCATGGTTTTGCTGCAATTATGACTTGTTCTCAAGCGGATGGCGGATGTCCTTTTATTGCAGGCGCAGATAAACGAATTCCTATTACTTTTGAAGACCCAAAAGTTTCTGACAATACGCCTGAACAAACAAAGGTATATCTTGAAAGAAGTTTACAGATTGGTGCAGAAATGTTCTATGTCTTTTCACAGATAAAAAAATAAGAATTGATTAAACAAACGTAATGCAACCAAAATTAAAATTTCTTGATAGATTCCTTACTCTATGGATATTCTTAGCAATGTTTATAGGAATAGGCTTAGGATATTTCTTTCCTAATATTTCTAATATAACCAATTCCTTATCAGTAGGAACGACTAATATTCCATTGGCAATCGGTTTAATAATTATGATGTACCCGCCATTAGCAAAGGTTGATTATTCATTGTTGCCTAAAGTTTTTCAAGATAAAAAGACAATTGGAATTTCTTTGTTACTGAATTGGGTTATCGGTCCAGTTTTAATGTTCCTGTTAGCAATCATTTTCCTGAGAGATGAACCTGATTACATGATTGGTTTAATTCTTATTGGTCTGGCGAGATGTATTGCAATGGTACTTGTTTGGAATGACTTAGCTAAAGGTAACCGTGAGTACGGAGCCTTGCTAGTAGCTCTAAACAGTATATTTCAGGTATTGAGTTACAGTTTTATGGTTTGGCTTTTCATCAATGTTTTACCTGAAAAATTAGGTTTGGCTAATTTTAATGTGGATGTATCAATGAGAGACGTTACTGAAAGTGTTTTGATATATTTAGGGATTCCTTTTCTAGCAGGTTTTTTGAGTCGTTACTTTTTAATCAAATCAAAAGGTTTGGAATGGTACAATAGAAAATTTATTCCTGCTATTTCCCCACTGACTTTATATGCACTTTTATTTACAATTGTACTAATGTTCAGTCTCAAAGGAGATAAGATTTTAGAATTACCATTAGACGTCTTAAAAGTAGCTATACCGCTAGTAGTATATTTTGTGCTAATGTTCTTTGTAAGTTTCTTTATCAACAAATCATTCAGTATTCCCTATGATAAAAATGCTTCAATAGCATTTACAGCAACAGGAAATAATTTTGAATTGGCGATTGCCGTAGCAATTGCTGTTTTTGGAATCCATTCTCAACAGGCCTTTGTTGGTGTAATCGGACCATTGGTAGAAGTACCAGTTTTAATATTGCTTGTAAGGATAAGTTTGTGGTTAAAGAAGAAATATTACAACTAGCTTAAAACTTTAAGGACTATGAATGTCCTTTTCTTGAAAAAATGGGGTTGTTAAGTGAATGTCACATATCTAAAGATATTTACGAAATAATAGAACAAATCAACGATTCAGGTCATGACCTAGAAGTTTACGAAGCGTGTTTGGATTGTTTAGGTAAAATTGAGTTTCAAAGCCTTTATGAGTATGTAAACAATTTTTATTATGGCGAGTTTGGAAGTGATGAAGATTTTGACAATGGCTTTACGAAGATGATACGTTTAATATTCCTAATTGGGTTGTGATTGATTGGAGCGCAACCGCACGGAGCATAATGTATGATTATTTTGAAAGTAACGGGCATTATTTCGGATCAGTCCCAAAAG
>DJTE01000020.1 GCA_002439165.1 Chryseobacterium indologenes | reverse complement strand
ACAACTTTTGCGCTTGATCCATAAGAATCAATGGAGTTGATTCGATGAAGCGTACGTATAACTACCTTTTCATCATCGACGAAGTCGCATCACTTTGATCACTCAAAATAAGGCAGAATTATTTATCAACTTTGCGTTCATCTTTTTTTGTAGACTTGAAGAAATGTAAATTTTATCATAGATTTTAAGAGTTAAGCTGAATTAAAGAAAAATCTAAGTTTTTGTATGAGCTAAAGATCTTAACGTGAAACCCAGCTTAATGAAAACCTTAAAGAAATTTAATGGTTAAAAATAATTCTTCAATTTAAACAAAATCTTATTTCTTTATAAATTTCAGGAGGGTTGTATGATCTTTGTCTTTTAATTGCAGGAAATATACTCCTTTTGTAAGCCTGCTGATTGTAATTGTATTTCCTGAGACTTTCCCTTCAGCTGTTTTTTGTCCTGTTGCTGTATAAATTTCATAGGATGCTTTATCTGAGGATAATCCTTCGATATTCAGAATGTCGGAAGCAGGATTAGGATAAATACCCAGTTCATCTGATTTTATATTTTCATTCACAGACAGGGAGGGATTGGCCAGGTTTATCCCGTAATCTTCCACTTCTCCGTAAGTGAATGTTCCGCAGGCATCTGAAGGCTGTGTCTGGCTTACCATCACCCTCATTGTGACTCCGCATTGTGTAACAGCGGCCAAAGAAGGAACCGCAAATGAAGAAACAGCGGGAGTTGAAGAGTTGGCAGACTGTGTCATCACTCTTTCGGAGGCTTCAAAAATTCCGTTGGCATTAAAATCGATCCAGGCTGTTATATATACTGTATTTTGAGGAGCTGCCCAACCCAGGGTTACTGCCAGGGTATTGACAGGGCTTCCAACGGACAGCTGTACTCTTCTTGACGGATCATTCCGGTAATCGGTATATCCGGAAGGTCCCGAAGAACTGTTCATCTGGGGTACTCCTCCGTAAGGAATTACCGTCACATTTGAGATATGCATAATGCCTGAATCCGTAGATCCGGAAGAACAGTAATTAAGTCCTGTATAAAAAAATACAGAAGCTGAAAAAGGGGCATTTCCATCTGCAACCTGAACCTCATAAGCCGTGCAGGGAGAAAGAGAAGAAATCTGATAAGCAGTTGCTCCGGAAGGAGCCGCCGCCATCATCCAGGCCCCGCTTCCCACAGGTCTCCATCTCACAACATAACCGGTTGCGCCCGCTACGGGGTCCCAGGTGACATCTGCAGAGGTTGTTCCGATATTGGAAACCATAACATTCACCGGTGTTTTGAAGTTGCTTACGGAAATCTTTTTTCCGGTAATTTCTGCTGCCTGAAGCCACATCGTTCCTGTACAGAGCAGGAGCATAAAAAGTAGTTTTTTTCTCATAGTTAATGGTTATTACATTTTCGTCCTAAAATTAAACCAAAAAAATCGGATATTTTTATATTTTCTAAAGTAAAGATTCTATATTTATGATCTATATGTATTTTCAAAAATATGATTAAAAACATAAGGGTTCTCCGGATCTTTTATCAGAAACTACTTGTTCCGGCAGTGTTATTTTCTCTGTTGGTTTCTTTTTTAGGTGGATTCAGTATTGGAAATTTCGGATTATGTTTTCTATTAATTCTTCCCCTGCTTCATTTTTTCATCTATGAAATAAGGCTGAAAGGTGAATATTTTTTTTATGCCAATTTTGGATTTTCAAGACTGTTTCTTTGGGTCTTTACCCTGTCGTTAAGTGTAATGGTAAAAATCGTATCCGGTTTATGAAAAAGCTTCATGCAGACAGTATTACCCAATCTTTCGGAACCAGGAAAATTCTTCAGGACGTTTTTATAAGTTGCGAAACCGGAAGAATCTCAGGAATTCTGGGACCTTCAGGCGGAGGAAAATCTACTCTGCTTCAGATCATCTTCGGAACGGTAAAAGGCGACACCCAGTTTATCAGATATAATGATATTGTTCTTAAAACCCTGTCCGACCGGAAAAACAGAATTGCATATCTGCCTCAGCGTACGTCCTTCCTTCCGAAAAGCATTAAAATCAGAAATTTAATCCCATTGTTCTGTGACGAAGAAAACAGGGAAAAACTTTATCATCTTGACCTGATAAAACCGTTTTTAGATGAAAAAACCAGGCATCTTTCCGGAGGAGAAAAAAGAATCGTGGAAACTCTTATGATCCTGTACTCCGATGCGGATTTTATTTTACTGGATGAACCTTTCAGCGGGGTTTCCCCTAAATTATGTGATGAAATGGAAAGCATTATCAAAGGGCAGGCCGCCGGTAAAGGTATTATTATTTCCGATCACAACTATGAGCCTGTCTTCCGGATGGCAGATGATGTTTATCTTCTTTCCCGGACTTATTTAAGAAAGATCAACAATTTTGAAGAACTGAGGCGATTTAATTATCTTCCGAAAAGTTTTTAATTTATATATTTGAAGGTCAAAAAAAAATTATCATGATTTCCGTAAACAAGACATTATATCTATCCGCTTTCAGTATTTTCTCTTTATTGGCATCCGTTAAAGGGCAGAATAAAGTTCCTTTCGGTGTTGTAAAAGCTGAGGAAGGGTATGCCAATGTACGGGTACACAAAGAGGATTACAGAAAAATCGTCGATAAGATCCGTATGCGTAAAGGGGACGTTTTTGTTTATGTAAAACCTGCACCGGGAGAAACGGAATGGATATGGATAAAATATCCTGAAAAACAGGACGATGATAAACCTTTTGTAAGGTATGAAACACTTGACAAAGAAGGAATGGTAAACAAAGGACGTATTTCTTTTATCGACCAGCTTCCCCAGTTTACCCCTTCCAAATCTAAAAACGGGAAATCCTTAATTTTTACAGACAACAGTAATCCTAAAATTCCTACGTCCCAAAGAACCAAAGTGGTGATTGATGTATATCCTTCCAATGCCAGCTACCGTAAACAGGAAAAAGATGCTGACGGAAAAATTATAACCATAGACAAAGTAAAACCGTGGGGCATCAAGGGTGAACTTCCTGAGGGGTTGATGGAGATCAAGTCAATCAGGGTACAGCAGCCGGGAAGAGGCTCTGTCTTTGTTCGTGAAGCTATTAAAAATATGTTTCAGCCCACCATGGATTTCAACAATATCGGGGTAACGGCTCTTGATAATGACCACATCTATCTTTATATGATCAACGGTTCCGGTGAAAACAGGTACACTACCCTCTGGACCATCAAGGAAGGAAGGGTAATGAGCCAGATCATTTATAATAATCCGGAATAATTGCTGTTCTTTTCTGTATTATCCTTATTTTTGCATTCGAAAAAGTTTTGCACTTATTCATCATAGAAAGTGGTTCTGCTTAACGCAGATTAAAAGGGAACCGTGTGAAAATCACGGACTGTCGCGCAACTGTAAGTAACTGAAGTCTTTATCAAAAGATCCACTGTGCAGGGCACGGGAAGGAGATAAAAGATGTTACAAGTCAGGAGACCTGCCTTTTCTTTAAACAAAAAACTTTCGCGATTTGAAGTTTATTGATCCGATGAATTGTTTCAGGAATTCCTATGGTTCCTGTTATTGTTCTGTTGTTTTAATTGATTTCATTTCGCTTTAATTAATAATGATATATGACAACAGAAGAAAGAATTGAAGCATCCGAAACCAGAATTTTCAAAGCGGTTTTCCCCAATACTACGAATCATTATGATACTCTTTTCGGAGGGACAGCCATGCAGCTGATGGATGAGGTAGCTTTTATTACAGCAACCCGTTTTGCCCGTAAAAGAGTGGTAACGGTAAGCAGCGACAAGATCGACTTTAAAAAACCGATCCCCGCCGGAACGATTGTAGAACTGATCGGAAAAGTTTCCTATGTAGGAAAAACCAGTATGAAAGTAAATGTTGAAATCTATACGGAACAGATGTATTCTTATGAAAGGGAAAGAGCTATTGTTGGGGATTTCACTTTTGTAGCGATTGATGAATTCAAGAAACCGATCCGTATTCTATAAACGCATTCCATTGCCATAATTATTCAAGATAGGTGCAGGACTCTTTGATGAGCTCTTCGGGGTATCCGTACATTTTCAAAATTCTTATGGCATTTGGTTTTTGATTGATTCCCCGGTTCAGCTGATAAGTAAACTGCAGTTTATCTTCCTGTATTTCTTCCGAAAAATAGTACAGGGCATAATTATTTCTTTCCAGAAAATTGGCTATTTCCAGATCATGGGTGGTAATGCAGATTAAGTTCCGTTCAGAGTTCATGGCTTTTAAAACAGCTTTACTTATGGCAATTCTCTCTTTGGTACCCGTACCTTTAAAAATTTCATCAATCAGGATCAGATTAAAACCTTCTTTTTCATTAAAGAAATCTTTGATTCTTAATACTTCTTCCAGATAATAACTTTTGTTTTCATTAATGTCGTCTTTAATTGAAATTGAGGTTAAGATCTTCATGAAAGGAGCTTCATAAGCGTCTGCAAAGCAAAATCCGAATAGCTGGGCCATCAATGCATTGACAGCCAGGCTTCTCATAAAGGTTGTTTTTCCGGACATATTCGATCCCGTAAGAACAATACCGGAATCTGAAATATGCAGATCATTTTTCACACATCCATCAATCAGAGGGTGATAGATTCTTTCTGCCTTTATCTCTTTCTTTTCACTGAAAACCGGTTTGCAAACCGTATATTGATGCTTAATTTCAGAGAGGGTCACAGCAGTATCGATTTTACCGATATATTCATAAATTTTCAGAAGATTGTCTTTGGAAGCATTCAGAATGTTTACATTCCTGCTGAATCCGAAAATCTCCAGATTGAAGGTGATTCTGACAATTTCCAGCAATAACCAGAAAACAATCAGAAACTCATTTTTCGCCAATTGTTGTGCTGCATTTGCCGACCATATGGCCCGCACCAATCTTTTGAGATCAATTGTCTTATATTCTTCCGCCAGAGCCTTTGTTTTGCTTATATTTTTCGCTACTATAACAGCAGTATATAATCTGGAAATAATGGCATTGTAATATTCCACGTAGCTTTTATTGGCATAATGAAAATAAGCATTGACTAAAAACAAGGGAATAATAAATCCGAGAACAGGTTTCACAAAAATGCCGCAGACCAGGATAATACAGAGTAAGGTAAGTGAAAGTTTTGCGTAATTAAGGTATTTTTGATTGATAAAAATTCTGTTTTCAATCAGATCAATGATTTCAGAATCATGAAATTTATTCAGTTTTCCGAGTTCTTTCTCAATAATATCCGTTTTATTTTCACTACAATAGTCTACGTAATAGTCAAAGAAAGAATCTTTATTTTGAGGGATGATCCTCAGTTTGGAGTAAAAATACTGCTTTCCTATTTTGGATTTTGTGTGATCCAGTTTAAAAAAAAGGAAATCAAGATTTAAATCTTCAGCCGTTTCATCCGGAATATTCTGAAATACTCTATTATCATTGCTTTTAAACAGATAGTATTTCCTTATAGAACTTAAATCAAAATCCATTTTTATTTTAATTAGACCTGAAAATAGCTGAATCGTTACAAGGGATTTCTTAAGCAGAAGAAATTATAAATTTTGAAGATATTGTTTCGGGCGGCCTGCGGCCGCCCGAAACAATATCTTCAAATAACTCAAAACAGTTCCGGTTATTTTTTGATTATTTTTTTAGTGGTAATCAGTCCGTCTTTGAAATGAATTCTCAGAAAATAGATCCCGGCAGACAGGCTGCTTACATCTATCCTGTTATCTGTTAACCCCGAACTGTTCATTCTTCTTCCGTTTACATCCGATATCTCTACGGAATTCACAGAACGACTGCTCGTGATCGTCACAAAATCAGAAGCCGGGTTAGGAGAAATTTCTGCATCACCGATTGTTTTTACTTCTGCTACTCCCAGGTTCTGACCGATCAGCGTAAGAATAGGCTTGTATTTTTTAGACTGTACCTGAGAGGAAGAGGTAGAAGAAGGTCCGGTATAGTTGGTTGGGGGATTGGCAGGATCCGGATTGGTCGAATCATTCCTGTTGATGAGCGTCATATCTCCTGTATAGTCAGCAGTCTGATAGAAAGGATAAGTCGATCCGTCATTTCCAGGCCTGTTTTCGTCCACGGTGATCACAAGATTATCGGTACCGTTGTAGGAAAATGGTGTATCTAAAACCAGTGTAATTTCATTTCCATTGATGGAAACAGTCCCGCTTGTAAGTGATTTCTGCTGCTGGGCTATTGGAATCCATCCTGCTCCGGTGGGGCTTACCGTATTCTGGAAGCCGTTCAAAGCGGTGTGGCCGATCCATACATCAATTTCTCCTGTATTATTTAATGCAGACGGAGCATTTTGTGTATAGAATTTTAACTGCTGAATTGTCATCGGACCTCCGATCTCACCGGCCAGATAAAGCTGCTGGGATAACGTGTACGCATAATAGATCGATATAGGGGATGACAGCCCTACGTTGGTATCTACTCTTGTTCCTGAACCTATTGTTACCTGCGAATAAGAAAGGCCTGCAGCTAACAAGCCGACAAATAGTAATTTTTTCTTCATAACAATCTATTTTATTAATATTTTGCTTAAATATACGAATATTAAGTATATACAGAAATAAAAAAAATCAATAATTCACTAAATCAATAACAAAAAAGGAATTTATTTATATTGTAAATTAAATTCTGTTATGCAAAAAAAAACACTGCTCAATCTGTGAACAGTGTTTTATTATTTTTATAAAAAATCGGCTATTTCAAAACTTTTTCCGTCTCCAGGCTTCTGTTCAGCAGGAATTCAAAAGCTTCCCCCATTTCATCTGATGCTCTGGTAATGGCCGTTTCCAGCATATTCCTGATCTGTTTTTCTGTCACTCCGGCTTCTGTCCAGCTTTTTCCTGAAGTATGGGAATTCAAAATAAAAGGCATGATCCGGTCTATGGAACACGCAAATATGGCATCCGGTGTTTTTTCTTCTTCAAATTCCAGCCACAGGTTAAAAAATTCCGTACGTAACGGCTCATCCAGGATACCGAATATTTTCTGTGCCGAAATTTTTTCTCTTTCAAATTTTCCTATCATTGCCTGTTCATCAAAAAGGAAAGTATCTCCGGCTTCAATTTCCACCAGGTCATGAATGGAAAGCATTCTGATGACCCTCAAAAGATCTATATCGGCACGGTTTTTTGCATAGGGATATAGGATTTGCGCCAGAATAATGATCTGCCATGAATGTTCTGCGGTATTTTCCCTTCTGGAATCGTCTGCATTATAATTTCTTCTCTGTACATTTTTCAGGGCATCTACTGCCAGGATAAAATCAATCTCCTTCTGTATTTTCATCTTACTTTACAATTATCATTTTATTCGGTAGTTTTCTTCACTACCCATTTGTTATTCACTTTCTTTTTTACGGTAACTTTTACGACTTCATGGGTGTGATCCTCGATCTTTTCATACACCAGTACAATCCCTTTTTTAGGAACAACTTCATATTCATAGGTATAATAAGACTGCCCTGATCTGGCAAAAGTGGTCAGCCGTCTCTTTTTTTCATCCACCCCGAACATCCCCTGGTAGCCGCTTGCCAGTTCTGTGAGTTCTTCACTGGGTACAAACTGCATTTTTGTGGTGTTAAAAACATAAACATCATAGGAAGCGCTTCCGTAATTTCCACCGTTACCGTTTCTTACCGCCACATCTTCTGTTCCGTCAAAATTGAAATCACCGAAATATAAAGGTTCGTCACGAAACATTTCGCTGGTGATGGTCATTATATCTTTGGAGGGTTTAAAATTCTGTTTAAAGTAAAACACAAGATCCGGTGACTGAAACGTCTGTCTGATATTTCCGTTTTTATCAGACAAGATCACAGATCCCTTTCCTCTACATCCATCATCCACACAGTCTTCCACTCTGATTTCGGCATTGTATTTTCCGGAGGCATCGCTGATCTGAAACCGTTGCTGTGCGGTACATAGCGGGCCAAGTAGTGTTATTAAGGGTAATAAGCGGTAAAGTGATTTAGTATTCCTCATTGAGTCCGGTCGTATTTGAAATAAGAAAGTCTGTCACAAAAATACAAATCATTACCCGATTTTGGTCTTTTTAAGCTTTATTTTAACCTAATTTAATTTTTACGAAATTCATCTTCAAAAATTATTTTATTGACTTTCAATTATTTAACAATTTTATTTTAAAATTTTCACTACTTTGTATTGCATAATACCATTTTAATTACATATCTTTGTAATGTAAAATCAGAATAGACTCATCTAGCTAGGTTTTTATTCTGAAACTATAACTAATTAACAAAACTTATTAAAGATGAATACCGAAAATACCAAAGCGCAGATGCGAAAAGGAATTCTGGAATTCTGTATTTTAAGTCTCATCAATCACCGTGAAATGTATGTTTCCGATTTGATTGATGAGCTAAAAAAAGGAAAACTGGATGTAGTGGAAGGAACCCTCTACCCTCTCCTTACAAGACTAAAAAATGGTGAGTTCTTATCTTACAGATGGGAAGAATCTACGGGAGGGCCACCAAGAAAATATTATCAGATCACCGAAAAAGGAAAGCTTTTCCTGGATGAACTTCAGAATACATGGAATGAGTTGACCACTTCAGTAAACCATATCACTCAAAAAAATTAAAAAAACAAAGCTATGAACAAGACACTCTCAATAGGACTCGCAGGTTTTTCTTTTACCATAGAAGAACACGCATATATAAAGCTAAGCGATTACCTGAATGCACTGAGAAGCTCACTGGATGCTTCAGAAGCGGATGAGGTAATGCATGACATAGAAATCAGAATGGTAGAAATCTTCAGAGATTCTCTTGGAAAACGTGAAGTGATCAACGATACCGACGTAGAAAAGGTAATTGCACAGATCGGAAGCCCTGAAAAAATTGAAGAGCAGGAAGAAGCTTATTATTCTGAAAAGACAACCAAGAAAACTTACAATTCAGGAACTGAATATACAGATAAAAAGCAGCTGTTCCGTGATCCTGAAAGACAAAAGGTCGCCGGAGTATGTGCAGGTCTTGCCCACTATGTAGGTATGGATATTACGGCAATGAGAGCCATCTGGCTGGGAATCTTCGTACTGGGGATCTTTACAGCAGCAATCTCTTCATCCCTGATCGGACTTCTTTATGTGATTCTCTGGATCGTACTTCCAAAAGCTGAAACAGCAGCAGATTTCCTGAAAATGAAGGGAAAGCCTATGAACTTCGACAATCTTAAGAATGAGTCTAATAAACTGGTACAGTTTGCCAATGAATCTACTCAGAGGGTCGGAGAAATGTACAACGAAACCAAACCTTACATCAACAATGCCGGGAGCGGAATCTGGAATGTACTGAAATATATTGTAGGAGGAATCTTCGTACTGATGGCCGTAAGCAGCATCATAGGGATCTTCGTGGTCTTCGGACTTTTCGGAACAGGTGCAGATTTCCCGGGAGCCAATAAAATGGAGTTTTATATGGGCGAAAACGGACTTGATAAAATCCTGGTTGCCATCATGGTATTAGGAAGTTTAATCCCGGCCATTATCTTCAGTTTATTAAGCATCAAGATCTTTTCTCCGAAAACAAAGCTGAGAAATATCGGATGGGTACTGGGAGGTATTTTTCTTCTCCTTCTGGGACTGGGAGCTTATTTCGGAGTAAGCATGGCCAAGAAAAACCTGATCTATAAAGGAAGTAAGGAAGACACTGAAAATATAGCGATCAATACCGCATCAGATACCTTATATGTAGATGTGAAGCAGGTAAACATTCCTCAAAGCTTTAAAGCCTATGACGATGATATTTACTCTGATAAGAAAACGGTATATGAAGAAGACTATATTTATGTGGAAGTAACCAGAAAACCGGATATTAAAACTCCATACCTGATCATTAAAAAAGAAGGAAGCGGCTATAACGTTCCGGTTCAGGTAACGGTACCGGTAGAAGTGGCGGATAACAAAATCATCCTTCCGAACTACATCAAGTATCCTTACGATCACAGATTCAGAAATTACAGAGTAAATTATGAACTGGTGATTCCTCAGAAAGCAGTGGTGATCCCTGTGAAAAATGACAGGATTGATTTTGACGGAGATCTGAACGGAGACGGCATCAATGACGATGATCAGGATAAAGATGAGCATGGAAAGATCCGGATCGAAAAGAATAAAATCTCTGTAAACGGTTCTACCATTGAGTACAATTCTGACGATAAAGACAGCATTATCATCAACGGGAAAAAAGTTCCTAACTCACAGGCAGATAAAGTGATTGACTCTATGAAGTCCAGCATCAAAAAAATGAATAAAGATGTAGACATCAAGATCAAAGACGGCAAAAACGAAATTTCCATACAGACTAAATAATTAACTTCAGAGAGTGCAGAAGGTGTGGGTGGAAGACAACCGTTTGAAATTCACACTCTTCTTTCTCTCAGAAACGAAAAAAATTAAATATTTAGTTCACTATGTTAAAAAAAAGTTATACCTTCGTATAGTTAAAAATTTTAACCAAATCAATAAAAAAATACCCTAACCATGGTACAAGTTGCACTAGAAATTGTAATAAAAATCGTAGATTTCATCAGCGGTTTGTTTTAAGAGCGATAATATTTCAATATATTTGTAAAGTATAACCACTTTGGTTATACTTTTTTGTTTTTAACCCGACAATTTATGAAAAAACTGATAGGTAAATTAATGCTTAAGATCCTGGGCTGGAAAGTTGTCCTTCAGGGCGATGTCAACAGTCTGAACAGATGTATCCTGGTGGTAGCTCCCCATACCCACAATATGGAATATCTGCTGGGAAACCTTGCCTATTGGTCTTTGAAAAAACCCATCAAGATCATCATTAAAGATGCCCATACCAAAGCATGGTACGGAAGTGTGGTAAAAGGACTCGGCGGAATCGGGATCGACAGGAGCCAGAAGAATGACCTGGTGAACTTTGTTGCCAAACAGTTTGAAAAAGAAGATTTCAGCCTTGTTATTACCCCCGAAGGTACCCGGAGCTGGGTTCCGAAATGGAGAAAAGGCTTCTATCATATGGCACTCGCAGCTAAAGTTCCTATCGTTTTGGCAGCAGGTGATTTTAAAAGAAAGATCGTTTATCTGGGCTACACTATTCCTTACGAAAGAATTGCTTCTGTTCCTTTTGCAGACATCATGAAAGAGATCCAGGAGTACTATGTTAAAAATGATATTGTTCCTAAAATCCCGGCCAACTGGAACCCTGATATTATGGGAAGCGGGCATGATGAGACGAAAAGCTAATAAAAACTATCGACATACATGTATATTAAAGATAAAACAAAAGAAGAGATCCTGGCATTTCTAAACAGCTGGGGCGGTGAAGTTACCCTGGCTAAAAATGTGGAAATAAAATTCACTGATATTGACCTGGAAAACGAGACCCTTACCGCAACTATGCCTGTTCAGCCGAAAGTTCACCAGCCATTCGGTATTTTACACGGAGGAGCAAGCTGCGTACTGGCAGAAACCATGGGGTCCAGCCTGTCCAATATTTTCATAGACGGGGAAAAATATTACGGAGTGGGCACCAATATCAATTCCAACCATCTAAGAAGTAAAAAGGACGGAACCGTTACGGCTGTGGCCAGATTCATCAGAAAAGGAAAGACCATGCACGTCTCGGAGATTGAGATCCGTGATGAAAAAGGCCAGCTGATTAATCATACTACCATGACCAACAACATTATAAACCGTTAAGTATTTTACACATAAAAAATAAAAGACTCAAAATTATTGAGTCTTTTTTTATATACTTGCTGCAACCTTTTTATTTTTCTGCATCTTATAAGAAAAAGAGAACTATGAAAACATTATTTATTCCTTTCTTATTCGCATTATGTCTGTTTGTTTCCTGCAGCGACGGTAAAGATGATCAGGAGCTGTCAGAAAAAACTGTTTCATACGATGTATATGTAGCCGGTATAGAAAACAGCACGGCCTGCTACTGGAAAAACGGGCAAAAAACCAATCTCTCAGACGGCAGTAATATCAACCCGTCAAAAATAATAGTAGAGAATAATCATGTATACGTTTTTGAAAACAATGTCTTCTGGAAAGACAATATAAAAACGGATATAAGGCAGTATCTTTCTGTTCCCGCCGCTTTTTCACTGAAGATCCGTGAGTTTTATGTGAAAGACGGAGATATTTATTTACTGGGATATGTGGAAGATCCCAATGCCGCCAGCCCGGCACAAAAGTACCAGTTTTGCTACTGGAAGAACGGTGCCAAAACGATTATCGCTTATGATCCGGGAGAGATGGTTAATAACAATTCCAATTATTCCATGACCATTTTCCAGTCTGAAGTATATGTTTCAGGGCATCAGAAAATAAACGGAACCGTTAATTTCGGCTATTTCAAAAACGGAACATTCTATCCCGTGACCACCGGATACCAGACCAATGCAATATCATCCGGCGCTACCAGCATTTACCTTTCAGGAAACAATTTTTATAAAAACTTAGTTACAGGAACAGAAACTCAACTCAATCCTGTACCCGACGGGCTCAACGCCTCTTCCAATAAAATAATCATTGATAACAGTGATGTATACCGGATGACTTTAAAAAAATATTATAAAAATGCTGATGAGGTATCTGTAAACTGGCCTGCATTTCATGGTATTGCAGATATGAAAGTCCTGAATGAAAACATTTATATGATCAGATGGCTGGATGGTTTAAATCTGACTTATAAAGTATTCATCAATAATGTGGAGACCCAAAGTATATCAAGCGGCGGCAGATTTAACTCCATATTCGTTGTACAGAACTAAATACTACCATCATGTATAACAACAGTGACTGGCAAAAAATTTACAGTGCATATTCCCCAAAACTTTTGGGGATTTGCCGTAGATACATACAGGATCTTTCTACCGCGGAAGATATTCTTCAGGACAGTTTTATGGCTGCAATACAGAGAAAGCATCAGCTGAAAGATGAGAATGCCCTATTTTCCTGGTTGAAGAAAATTGTTGTTAATAATGCCCTGCAATACCTCAGGAAAAATGCCAAAGAAGTATTCATTGTTGAAGAACCTTCAGAAACCACCGAAATATCTTTTGCCATGAACGATACCCCTGAAGAAAAAAACCATATTCTTGCCTATGATTTCACCCGGGAAGAACTTCTGGCTTCTATTGACAGCCTTCCTTCCCATCATCAATCGGTTTTCAATTTATACTGTATTGAAAATTATTCCCATGCAGAAATCTCAAACATGCTTGGAATCCCTGTCAATACATCAAAATCGCATCTTTTAAGAGCAAAAAAATCAATACAGCATTACCTGATCAGTACCATTCTGAAAAACGACACTCCCAAAAGCAGGAAAAAACTTACGCAGCTGCTTATTTTCTTCGGCTTTGGTGGATTGCTCTGGGCACAGACTTTCAGAAACAGTTTTGCCGGTTTTTCCGTATCTCCCACCCAAGTGTTTACCATCCCGGAAGGTATGGATATTCAACCGGTACGTTTTGTATCCCATGCAAACAATCAATGGAAAATAAAGGTTATTGCTGTTGTTGCCGTACTCATTATGATCGTAAGCTACGTTATATTTTTCCACCCTCAAAAGAACAGTTTCCTTAGCAACAGCACTGTCAATGAAAACAGTAAAAAGTCTGTAACCCACGGAAAAGAAATTAAAACAACAGGTGCTGAGCAGAACATCACGGAGGTTTCCGGTCAAAAAGATCCGGAAAACAAAGATCCCGGGGAACAGAAACAGATTTCTGGAAAAGATGAGATATCTGCCGCAAAGGCTATTACAGTGAAATCAAAAGGTGCAGGAGTGAGTACAAAAGATTCCGTACAGGAAAAAGTTATTGTTGTTAAAAAAATTATTCAGAGAGATACCGTATATGTTGAAAGATAAATCCAGATTCTTCATACCTCTGCAAAAAATGACAGTACTGCTCATTTTTTTTATCCTGCTTCCGCTGAATGCCCAACGGAAAAAAAAAGATACGGTATTCGTTTACGAGAAAGTCATTGTGCATGATACCGTTTATCTGGAAAAAGCCTTGAAAATACAGCCCAAAGGCCTTTCTCTGAATCTGCCGGAAATTATGCCCGCCAGCTCCCAGGAATTTAAGTTTACTGAAATTAAAGATAAGACTGAAGGTATAGTAATCCCAGTCTCCGGGAAAATGGAATTTGGCTTTGAAGCTGGGGCGGGAATGAAAAGAAGTTCCTGGGCCATAGATCCTTCCGGAAAGAAAACACAATCCGGATTCAATGTCGGCATATGGGCTTCAAAACCAATTTTTAACAGATTCTCTTTAATGCTCTCTGCCCATATGTATTACTGGAATTCTACCTTTGATCTGGACGGCACCCGGGAAGATACCTGGCTAAACGGTTATTATTTCACAGAGGATCATCAGCCTCTCCTCTTTCAAAGGTTCAATAATAAACATCTTGAATATGCCGCCCAGCTGAAAATCCTTTATGAATGGAAAAATATCCGTCCGTTTGCAGGCTTTCTTGTGAACCGCAACAGTTATAAAATGCAGTTTCTGGTTCCTGAAAACAATGTACTTAATAAACCCGATGATTTTAAGACTAATCAGATCAATTTTGGATTTACATTAGGTCTGCAATACCGGATCATGAGAAAATTTTTGATCTCTGTGGAATACCAGGAATATAAGATGAAGAATATTTCGTTAAAAAACAGCTCGTTTAATTTTGACATTTTTAAGACTAATAATACCTTTGCTGAAAGGAAAATCAACCTGGGAATTTCCTATTCTGTTTCCGGGTGGTGATTTTCAAAAACCTTCCACAGCTCATGATTTATTTCAAATTTCCTTTCGACGAAAGATTACATTCAACCGATGGCCGCCAAGACATAGAATCTGTAAGTTTTCACTCTTTCGACAGGCTCAGGCAAATCGGTTTCAAAGGAAATATAACAGAAACTTTTTCACCGGCAACCCTTACTTCTGATATTCTTTTGAAAGATGAGACTCACTTTCACGCAGAAACAAAAGAAGAATACCTGCATACCTTACAGAATGTTATTGAAGTCATTAAGGAAGAACAGCTCCCCAAGCTGGTTTATTCAAGAAGAAAAATCTTCAGGGAATTCGGGAGAATAGATCTTAAGGAAAGTTTTAACAGGTTATGTGAAAGCTATCCCAACGCGTTCCGGTACATTTTTAATGACGGGCAGAATGCATGGATGGGAGCATTTTCCGAAGTTCTCGGAAAATTCAGTAAAGCAACGTGTGAATTTGAAACGATGAGCCTTGCCGGAACTCTTCCTGTTTCTGAAGAATGGTCTGAAAAGGAAATTGAAGAACAGAAGCCGGTTACCTCCTATATTCAGAATGTTCTTGAAAATTATGCCGGAAACATTCAGGTATCGGATACCTATGATCATATTTCCGGAAATATCAAGCATCTCCGTACAGATTTCAAAGCGGTGATACAACCGGAAGATCTTGACCTTATTATTGCCGAGCTCCATCCAACCCCTGCGGTTTGCGGAATTCCCAAAGAGGTATGCAAAAGAAACATTCAGAAGTTTGAAAAATTCCCCCGCGAGCTGTATGCAGGATTTATAAGAATTGAAACGGAAGAAAGTGTTATGTACTTTGTGAATCTGCGATGCGCAAGACTGTATCAGGATGCTGTACATGTATTTGTAGGGGGCGGAATTACCGCACAGAGTAATCCTGAAAAGGAATGGAGGGAAACAGAACTGAAATCTGAGGCTATTCTTAAAAACCTGGTGACTACTTAACCTGGGTACGGGTTAAGGAATTCAGGGATAAAAGGTTTGAAGATGGAAGAAGGAGGCTGGAAGTTACTTCCGGTATAGATACTGAAGTCACCGTAAGATCAGATGATCTTAAAAGATGGCTGTGGGATTCGTAATTCCTCTATTTCAAGTCTGTATCAGGCTAATCCCAATCCATTAAAAAAACCTCTCCCATCAGGAAGAGGCCGTATATTGACTATATCAATTCGGAATTATTTTTTCACCCCGATTCTGCTCCATGTATCCAGTACAAATAACAGAATAAGACCAATTACAGCCGAGGCTATTGAAAATACAAACTTAAGGTTATCTTCAGATAAAATATCTGTCTGCCAGTCGATAGCGTAAATATTGATGGCGATGAAAACGATAAATACGACTAAAAATACTTTATAAAACTTCTGCATGATTCTTAAAAATTAATATAATTCTGCACCAATTGGGCAAAGTTTGCGGTGAATAATTTTATTGAAATCGCTAAAAGGATAATCCCGAAAACCTTCTGAAGAATAGACAGTGTTGCCTCTCCCATTTTGTTCTCCAGCCACTTCGCTGATTTCAGCACCAAATATACGAAAATTGTATTGAGAATGATCCCTAAAATAATATTAATATCATGAAATTCAGCTCTGAGGGATAAAGTCGTCGTAAGTGTTCCTGCTCCGGCTACCAGTGGAAACGCAATAGGCACAATGGACGCAGCTTTAGCTTCTGTGGTCTTATTGATTTCAATTCCGAGGATCATTTCAAGGGCAATAACAAAAATAACAAAAGCTCCGGCTATGGCAAAGGAATTCACATCTACCCCGATAAGCTTGAGGATCTTGTTTCCCACAAACAGAAAAACGATCATAATCGCTCCGGCAGTAATTGATGCTTTTCCCGCTTCAATCTGGCCGAATTTCTGCTGAAGGCTTACCACAATAGGTACAGAGCCGATGATATCAATTACGGCAAAAAGAACCATAAAGCAGGTAACGATCTCTTTAATAGAAAAATCATTAAATATTTCCATCTCTTTGTAATTAAAAATTTCGCAAAAATATGAAAAAAAATTGATTATTTGCTAATCTGAGTATATAAATTAACCACTGCTTTTAACAGATCCTCAATTCCTTCTGCTGATTTCAACGGGGAATATTTCTCCATCTGGATTCTCTGCATCAGATTTCTGTACTCTTCCGCAACATATGAGCCTTTCTCGTTTTCAAGGAACGATTTAAAGTCTCCCGAATCTGCCTGTGAATGCTGATTCCTTACTTCTATATCCATTTCTTCCAGGGTATCAAAGAATTTGGCATATTCTCCGTTATCTTTAAGGTTTTCCAGGTAACTGAAATAATCATTGATGTCTGTTTTCAGCATTTCTTTGATCTCCTGCTCGGTTTCCGCCACAGAGCCCAGTGGTTTTGAAGATATTGTTTCTTTAACTAACGCACGTTTTTTCTGCCAGGTCTTAAACAGCAGATAAGCAACAAATAATCCTATAAGAATCGCAATGTTGGTGAAAAGAATATTCCAGTGGAATTTATGTTTTTCTTTAACTTTCAGGGTCGTTGTCTTTAAGACCGGAGTATTAACGGTTTCCAGAAGGCTGTTGGTATATTCATTTACTTTTTCAACAGTAGAGCGTGATTCCAGGATCTGTTCGTGGGAGAAAGCATTAAGGGCTACAAATTTCTGCCCTGTTTCTACATATTCCCGGCTCTCCGGATCAAAAAATGCAAACTGTTCCGTTTTTACAGAAATTGTTCCCGGTTTTTTAGGAATCACCACATAATTCGCAAGGATCTCGCCTTTCATTCCCGTAGTACCGGGAACAACTTTGGACGTAATTTTTGGGGTAAAGAATTCATAATCCGGAGACGATGCAATCTTAGGCAGCTCCATATCCGGAAGATTCCCTTCTCCGGTTACCTTCACCACTACGTTAACCGGTTTATCTACTTCAATCTTTTCTTTTGAGGTATTATAAACGCTTACCTTAAAGTTTCCTACTGCATTTTTAAACCCGTCCGGTGAACCTTCAGGAAGTTTCTTTACGTTAAGTTTTACTTTATTGGAAACTATTTTATTCTTTTTGGCATAAGAGCTTACCGAAGCGGATACGGACGGAACCTCCACATATCCTGCCTCATTGGGAAACACCATGAAAACGGCCAGGATCTGAGAAGCCATATTTCCGTAACCGGACGGGTCTATCTCAGATTTTCCGAAACTTACAGGGTGTACGTTGATATTATCCTGCTGCGGAAGACGGATATTTTTTACCTTCCTGAAGTTGTCCATATTTTTGGAATATACCCTGAGAACAGCTATTGTAGGCTGATCCTGGTAAACTTCACGGTCTTCGATCTCCATATTCAGGTAGACATCCCCGGAAGTATTATTCGCCAGGGATCTTTTATCCACAACATCTTTGATATTGATATCGAAAGGTTCTGTCTTGTAAATTCTGTTATTAAGATTCACGAGTACGGAACCAATCTTGATCTTGCCTTTTTTCTTCGGTTCAAGGGCAATTCTGGATATTTTCTGGGTAATAACGGTATTGGTAGCCGGATCAACCAGGGTATTGGTTACCGAGCCGCTTCCGATTATGGTAAATTTTGAAAGATCCGGGAGCTGAAAGCGGGTCTGGTGATCGATATCGCTTCCATTGATCTCCAGAATAATGGTAAGATTTACAATATCTTTTCCGCCGTATTCGCTTTTATCGGTTTCCAGGGATAGGTTTACCTGTCCGTAAGAGATTACGGAAGCCAGAAAAAATAATATGTAGATCAGTTTATGCTGCATCACCAGTCTTTCTCATTGCTCTGAGGCATTGAATAAGAGTCTTTGTTGAGGATCCTCCGGGCAGTTTCTTTTTCTTTTTCGTTTACTTTATCCATTATAGCGTTCTCCAGATTTTTCGGGATTCTGCCGTCTTCTTTTGGTTTTTGCTGAGGCTGGTCTCCCTGCTCACCTTTTCCTTCATTCTGCTGGCCGCTTCCCTGATCCTGCCGCTGATCTTTCTGATCACCCTGCTCCTCATTACTTTTATTGCGTTCGTCGCCGCCACCTTTTCCGGAATTATTCTTTTTATTTTTCTCCTGCTGCTGTTTTTCTTTTTCTTTCAGCTTGGCAATTTCATAATTTTTTCTTGTTGCTTCATTATACGGATCCTGCTTCAGCGACTGCTTGTAATAGTCTGCTGCTTTCTCCGGCTGGTTCATCTGCATATAAGTGTTCCCCAGATTATGGAGAGCAGCGGCAGCATCAGGAAGGGTTTGGGAAAGTTTCCGGGCTTTTTCAAATTCTTCTCCGGCCTCCTCATACTTCTTGCTCTTATAGAGTGCATTTCCCAAATTGTAATGGGCCGTAAAATCTTTTTCATCCAGCTTTACCGCTTCCATGTATTTGGAAGAGGCACCGTCATAGTTTTTACCGTTGAATTTCTGGTTTCCTTCATATACTAAAGTCCTGTACCTTTCCTGCCCGGACGCAATGCCTGGGAGCATGAAAGCAATAATTAACGATAAAAATAAGATTTTAGTATTCATCCTTTGCAAAATTATTTCTTTATATGTTAATAAACAGGTCTGTATTTGTTAAAATTCGGTTAAAGTGCTTATTTAAAATCCTGATCACCAAGCGGGAGAAACTATACATTAAGATCCCTTTTCGGATTCAGCATATAAATTAAAAAGAAAAAGAAAATAGATACGGCAAGAAAATACTGATAATAATGAATGGCGTTCTGGGAATGAACCAGAGTTTCTGAAAATGAAGTATTTTTGCTTAAAGCGTCAATAATTTTATCAGGTGCTTCATTCACATTATTTCCGTCGATATATTCTCCCCCCGTAGATCCTGCCATCTTCCTAAGAGCTTCGGTCTGTCTTTTGGAAATCACCGTAGCCCCGTCCATATCTGTTTTATACCCCATCAATTGTCCGTAAACATATTCCGGAACCGGACCTCCTTCATCTGTCCCTATTCCTACCGAAGTTATACTGATTCCTTCTTTATTGGCCAGCCTGATGGCTGCGTTATCATTTCCTTCGTTATCTTCACCGTCACTCAGCAGGATTACCCTTCTGGAACCCTTGCTTACATTCTGAAATTTATCTGCCGCAGCTTTCATTCCTTTCAGAAAATCAGTTCCCTGAATCTTCATAGAATTTGTTTCAATGGCACTCACGTATGTTTCTGCTGAAGTATAATCTGTGGTGAGAGGCATAATAGAAACGGCTTCTCCGGCAAAGATCACGATCCCTACCCTGTCGCTCTTCATCTTCTTCATGGTATTGATCATCAGTATCTTGGCTTCATCCAGACGGCTGGGATCAATATCTTCCGCATTCATAGAATTGGAAACATCCAGCATAAAGATCACATTATTAAGTCTCTGATTGGATTTTACTTCCTCTGATCCCTTCAGCAGATCAATTATGGAAAATATCAGGAAAAGGATTCCCAGCAGGTATAACACCGGAAAAAACTTTGTAAATCCGGATTTTTTTTCAAATAAACTGTCATGGAATTTAGAGTCTGCAAAAACCTCTTTTCTTTTATTTTTCCATTTCAGAAAACGGATCAGAAAAAATGCCAGCAGCGGCAGGAGCATCAGCAGCAATAAAAACCAGTAATTTCCCAAGGACCAACTCATCAGCTTAAAAATTTATATAGAACCCATCTCAGGAGCGCATCGAAGAACAACATTCCCAACGCTATCCAAAGGAAAATTTTAAAATATTCATCATAATTATACAGTCTGGAGATTTTAATATCGGATTTCTCCAACTGGTTGATCTCATCATATACTTCTTCCAGGCTGCTGTTTGAAGTAGCCCTGAAATATTTCCCTCCGGTAGTCTGTGCGACTTCCCTCAGCGTGTTTTCGTCAATCGTTACTTCCGTTTCGGTAAAGATCAGATCTCCAAATATATCCTGTGCAGTAGGCATCAGTGCATACCCGTTGGTCCCTATTCCGATGGCATATACCTTAATATGATTATTCCTGGCGAGTTCTGCTGCTACCTGTGGAGGAATCGCATTCTGGATATTGCTTACCCCATCGGTCATCAGGATGACGATTTTACTTTTGGCTTTGCTTTTGGAAAGGTGGCTGACTGCAACGGAAAGCCCTTCTCCAATGGCTGTTCCCGCTTCAAGACCGGCAGAATTAAGATTTTTAATTTCATCAATTACCACCTGATGATCTGAAGTCACCGGTACTTTGGTAAAAGCTTCAGCGGCATAGGCTACCACACCAATCCTGTCGTTAGGACGTTTTTTAACAAACCTCACGGCAATATCTTTCAGTGCGGTTATACGGTCCGGATTAAGATCTTTGGCCAGCATACTGAGCGACACATCTATTGACAGCATAATGTCTACTCCTTTGGTATCATCACGGTCCTGCGATACGGTAAAGGTTCTCGGCCTTGCCATTGCAATGATGAGGGCGGTAAGAATAATATACTTTGATATTGTAAGCCAAAAAAGCACTGCACGGATTCCTCCGCTACCTTCCATATTCCGGATGGTAGGTACTTTTATGCCTTTCTTTTTCTGTGTACCGGCATCTTTAATAAAAAGAGGAATGAACAGCAGGAACAGCAGCAGAAACCACGGACTGTAAAATTCAAAATTAAACATCCTTTCTTAAATTTTCGAATTCCAGATCTTTTGAAGATCTTTTCACAAAGTCTCTGATGTCGCTGAAATCTTTTTCCATAGTTACCTGATCAGGAAAAGTTTTGGCAAATTTCACAAGATCTCCTCTTAAAAATACCTCTTCCACTATTTTTTCGTTTTCCTGTGAAATGGTGTTATTCTTTTTCATCACTTCAATAAGGTCGTCTGTAAGAAGAACCTCCGCAGGTAAATGATACTGTTTCGTGATAAATGTTCTGGATATCTCGATCAGTTCTACATAGAACGAGCGGAAATCTCCGTCTTCAATATATTTTTTCTTCTTTAAAGAATCCAGTTCTTTCAGAGTCTGATTGGTTGCTACCACAGGTGAGCTTTTCGTCTTTCTTCCCCATTTGAGGATCATAATAACAGCAATAATCAGTGCAATAACTGCTAAAGCTGCCAGAATATAGAATTTGTAGAGTTCCCAGTAATCTTTGGGCTCAAGCTTTACTTCTTTATTCTTCATGATATCGTTGATCTGGTCTGCCTTCTGGGCGGTATTGATCACGTCGATCTCATAGGGGATAGTCTTCAGCACCCGACCGTCTACGCTGAACTCCAGCTCCGGAATCTGAAATTTTCCTTCTTCATAAACAGAAAATTCTATCTTCCTTTCATAGGAGTTCTGGTTCTGCCCGATACTGTCTTTTATTTCTTCGAAATGAAAAGGAAGCAGTTCATTTTTAGGCGCCGAATTCACCTGTTTCCCGTTCAGGTTATCGATTTTAACGATGAAACGGTTGATCTCTCCCAAAGCAATCGTTTTCTTTTCCAGATTGGACGAAAGTATCTGTGAAAAAGCATTTCCACAGATTAAAAGAGACAGTATAAATAGTATTTTTCTCAATTTTATATCGTAATCATTTCGGCCGGAGCCTTTATTTTATATTCTTTTAAAAGATAAGATCTTTCCCGCAATATTGCTTACTTCTTCTGAAAATAATTGTACAGTAATCTGGAATAATCCGACCCGGTACCTATGTTCATGAAGCTGGCCGAGCTGTTGGCAAAATCTTCTTCCAACGCCTTTACCTTCTGTTTCTGAGCTTCAGCAAAGGTATACCTCCATCTTGCACTGGAAGTATTGGCCCAGACCTGCCGGCCTGTTTCGGCATCGTACAGAAGTGCATAGCCAACATCGGGGATCTCATTATCTTTTTCGTCATAAATTCTCATTCCCAGCATCTGGTGTTTTTTGGATGCCACCCTCAGCATTTTGGAATCGTATTCATCCTCAAAATCTGAAAACAGAAAAACCAGGGATTTTCTCTTGAAAATTCCCATCATATATTCCAGTGCTTTATCGATTTGGGATACCGCCGGAACGTAATCAGCCGTCAGGATATTACTGATAATGGAGAGAATATGCTTTCTCCCTTTCTGCGGCGGGATTACCCTGTATACTTTGTCTGCAAAGAGAATCAATCCTACTTTATCATTATTTCCGGCAGCAGAAAACCCGAGACTTGCTGCAATTTCCGCTACATATTCCCTTTTCAGCTGTACTTTGGTTCCGTAATCCATAGAAGCGGAAATATCTACCAGAATCATCATGGTAAGTTCTCTCTCCTCTTCCATTACCTTTACAAAAGGTTCCCGGAAACGCGCGGTCTTGTTCCAGTCTATCCTGCGGATCTCATCTCCGAACTGGTATGGCCGCACCTCTGAAAATGTCATTCCCTGGCCTTTGAAAGCACTGTGATACTGCCCCATAAGTGAAGCCTCCGTCTTTTTTCTGGTACGGATCTCAATCTGCTTTACTTTTTTTACAATATCTTTTATTTCCATCATTACTAAACGGTACGTTGTAAATCCTTTCTTTTAAAGTGTATGCCCTAATTTTTGAATTCAATTGAAACATTAAACCATTCATCATCAAATTTCGGGCTGTATTTTTTATAAAAACTGATGGCCGGCTCATTCCAGTTCAGTACCTGAAAAACCATTCCGCTGTACGGGCCGGATTTGCCGTATTCCAGCGTGGCATCAAACAGCATTTTCCCGATCTGTTTTCCTCTCATTTTCTCGGTTACTACGAGGTCTTCAAGATACAGCCTTCTTCCTTTCCATGTTGAAAAACGGTCATAATAAAGAGAAATTCCAACGATTTCACCGGCTGTTTCCGCTACAAAAGCTCCCCATACAGGAGATTCTCCAAAACCGTCATTAATAAATTCATCCAGCGTTAAAGTCACTTCATGAAGTGCTTTTTCATATTCGGCAAGTTCTCTGATCAGCTCCAGCATAGGAGCACAGTCTTCCCGGGTTGCTTTTCTTACAGTCACTTCGTTCATTAAGGTGCCTGAATTTTTGCCAGTATTCTGCTAACGATTTCTTCAGAAGAAATTTCTTCCGCTTCAGCCTCAAAGGTAAGACCAATCCTGTGTCTCAGGACATCCTGTGCGAGTGCTTTCACATCTTCAGGAATGACAAAGGCTCTTCCTTTTAAGAATGCATAAGCCCTGGATGCGATAGCCAGGTTGATCGATGCTCTTGGGGAAGCTCCGAAACCGATATAATTTTTAAGTTCAGAAAGTCCGTATTTTTCAGGATAACGTGTTGCAAAGACCATATCCAGGATATACTTTTCAATTTTCTCATCCAGATAGATCTGGTTGATCAGTTCTTTGGCATCTACAATATCCTGAAGGCCAATTACCGGTTTTATCACCGGCTGATGCGAGGTAGAAACCATTCTCATAACGGTTCGCTCATGCTCGAAATCAGGATAATCGATTTTACATTTCAGCATAAAACGATCGCTCTGTGCTTCCGGCAGCAGATATGTTCCTTCCTGATCAATAGGGTTCTGGGTAGCCAGTACCAGAAACGGCTTGGGCAGTTTCATGGTTTCATCACCAATGGTTACCTGCTTTTCCTGCATTACTTCCAGGAGTGCCGACTGTACTTTTGCCGGAGCACGGTTGATCTCATCCGCCAGTACAAAATTGGCAAAAACAGGACCTTTCTTGATGGAAAAATCGTTGTCTTTAATATTATAGATCATCGTTCCCACTACATCTGCCGGTAGCAGGTCGGGGGTAAACTGTATCCTTGAAAACTCACCATGAACAGCTTCGGCCAGGGTTTTGATCGCCAGGGTCTTTGCCAGTCCCGGCACCCCTTCCAAAAGAACATGCCCGTTCCCCAAAAGACCCACCAAAAGGCGGTCCACCATATATTCCTGTCCAATGATAACTTTGTTGATTTCCTGTCTCAGAAGAGAAAATAAGTAGTTTTTTTCTTTTACTTTTTCCGTCAGCTGGCGGATGTCTTCAGCTTGATATGTATCTGACATAGCTTGATTTAAAATAATTGGTAAATTTCTGATAAATACACGCAGTAATCAACACAATGAATGCCATTTTTGAGTTAAAGTTTGTTAAATATTCCGAAGAACCTCCACCGGACTATTGAATTTTGTTTAATGAAATTCACGCAGACCAACTAAAAACCTCTTACAGCCGTTACATTTTTTAACCCCGATCCGGGATAAGAGTTTCTTGTTGATGCCAACCTGAAACAGGAAGTGAAGGAGAGAAGTTATGAGACCCACCGATAACAAGCGTTCATTTTTTTAAGATAATATAATCTTACGGTGATTTTCAGTATCTGTACCTGAAAGTTACTTCTAGACTCTTTCTTACCCCAAAGCCTTTCACCCCCGGATCATTAACCCGGATAATATTACATAAGCAGCTTTGCGAGAACAGGCATCATTTAAGCAGGCATACGAATCAGCTGAAAATAAAATAACCGGACTGAAAAAAGCCGGTTATTTTTATTATTCATAAATAAAAAATCCAGATTCAGATGCCATGATCAGTCACTACCCACCATATGCAACATGGTCTGTTTTTAAATTTTCACCATGGTTATGGTAAATACATCCTCAGACACATCTTCTGTTTCTTCATAGGAGCCTATGTTGATATAATATTCAACTCCGGCAGTTGTTGTAAGGGTAACCGCTTCCGTACCGCCCGCTCCGCCATTATCAATCGTCCCCACACAGGTCAGGCCGGCACAGCTTCCTCTGTAAAAACCCATCTGCGGATCAAACGTACTACCCTGAGGCATTGTTATTCTAATTGTATATTTATTTCCGTCTCCTATAAGTTTGAACCAGACACCGTCATTCATGGCATCGGAGCACACCTGTATGAACCCACCGTTATTGGTTGCTGACACCGCATCGGTCTGGGTGTAGGTATAAGGAAAAACAGAGGCCAGCAAAGCCCCGGAACACGCATCATTTACCGGTACCGCCGGAATTTTAAAAGCGATATCCGAACAGCCGGAAGATTCAGCACCTGCCGAAACAGCTGTAACTCTTAAATAATAATCAACATTCTGCTGTAATGCAACAGACGGAGAATAATTCGCAGACGTTACCACCTGCTGATTAATGACATTGGCACCTCCGGGAGTTGTTCCTAAAGAAACCTTATAGGAATCCGCTCCTGAAACCGGAAGCCATTTGATATTGGGAGATAACGGAACAGACTGAGAGTTATTCACCGGAAAGGTTATAACAGGGCATGGCGGTGTAGTCTTCGGGCTAAGTCCTAAAACAGTAACTGCCGATTTATAATCTGCCATTATCCCGCCGGGCGGAGATGCAGGATCAATCACCGCAAGATCTCCTTTATAATAAAGGCCTGAAGCCGGAAGATAGGGATAAACACGGAAAACTTCATCAAAATTATTGATATCAATATTGGGAGAGTTTTCTTTTGCAGCGATTACTAAATTATCTGTATTATTATAAGGAAACGGTGTTGTAAAAACAATATTTACCGTTCCGTTATTATTGGTTACCGTTCCGGCAAATACCTGAGTAAGCTGTGAAGAAGGGATCCAGTCTGCGCCTGAAGCAAAAGTCATTTTTGAGGTATGCCCTAGATATATCGTCCAATCGGAGGAATCGGTAATGGTTGCCGACGGATCCAGATAAAATGTAAGCCCTGTAATATTTCCGGCAGCAGTGGCATTAAGTTCCTGTTTAAGATAAACCTGCTGAACATAGGAATAGGAAAAAAAACTGCTTACCGGTGCGGTGCCAACATTTGTACTTCCAATATTCATATTGATCTGAGCGTTCAATACAGAAACGACCAGCAACAATGATAAAAGTAAAATTCTTTTCATAATTAATTAAATTAACATTGGATTTGATGCTAATTTAATCATAATATTTCAAATTTTATAAACAAAAACAACAATTAAAGCAAACAAATTAACAATTTAAACANNCACCATTAATCATGTATATTTTACATATTTCACAAACAAAAAGTTGTAATTTTAAAAATTAAATAATAAAAAAAATACATACAAACACATAATTTAATATATTTGTATCAAACACCAACGATATGTACAAAAAGCTATTTTTTTTAAGCGTTTTTTTTACGGGTCTTGTACAATCACAGACAACAAGGACTAATGTTATCTCCCAGGCAGTTTATTATGACGGTTATGCCCCCCTGGTGTCCGAACCGGTTCCTCCGGGACTGATCAGACTGTCGAATGCCAGATACACCAGGAAACTTACCGATGCAGAACTCGATTCTTTAAAAAAAAAGATTGCCATGCGGGTAACCATTGGAGCCTTATGTGATAATTACGACAGGATAGGAAGTGTTTATTTAGCTATGGTTCCTAAAAACCAGCCTACTTATACTGAAAGTGACCCCAATGTAAAAAGAATTGAAGTAGCCAGATACATTACACCGTTTATGAATAAGAACCTCTCTCCCGCAGAAGTTCCTTATACCTATAACCTGAGCAACCTGTATGATGTATTTCATGACAGCACCCTGCGGAGCACTTATGATCTTTATATGGAACTGGATGTTTTTGGCGTTCCCTATGCTGCCCAGACCCAGGTTGCAGGATGTTCCGGCAGAACTGATGTTTTTTCCGGAACTCTTACTTTCTTTTCAACAGACACCGGTGCACCCGCTCCGGCAGGATACAATAATCTGGTACCTTTACTAAGCAGCAATTCGCTTAACAATTACAACAACACCGATGTTCCCGGCGAAACCGTAAGAATTGTCACGTTCAATCTTCCCAACCCCGTTACCGATGCCCGATTTTTCGTTATATCCACTCCTCATGGAGCAAACAATGGTGGTGAAGAATATGTAAGAAGACAAAACTACACCTATGTGGACGATGTGCAGATGCTCACCTATACTCCCGGAGGAATTTCCTGTGAACCATTCAGGGTATACAATACCCAGGGGAACGGTATTTATGGAGCCTCCCCCCAAACAACAGCGCAGTGGACCTCATGGAATAACTGGTGCCCCGGAAATTCCGTACCCATCAGAAGTTTTACCATCCCTACTATGACTGCCGGCAGCCATACTCTTAAACATACGGTTCCGACTGCTGTTTTCAACCAACAGCAGGGAGATATCATTTTATCGGTATATATCCAGAATAAAAACAGCGGAGCACTGGACGTGAAAGATATTAAAACAACAGATGTAAGCATATACCCGAATCCAACTTCAGACTTTGTTACCGTAAGATCAAAAACAGACGCAGCTTCATTAACCCTCTTCAGTATGGATGGTAAAAAATTATCTGAAAGCCGCGGACAAAACTCTGTTGATCTATCATCTTACCCTAAAGGTGTCTACCTGCTGAATATCGTTCTGAAAGACGGAACCCGTTTCAAACATAAAATCATCAGAAAATAATTTTTCATGCTGCCAGCCCCTACCGGAATAAAGCAGCATTCAAAGATTACCTAACCTAAAACAACAGAAGCTCCTTCCGACTGTTCCCGAAGGGAGTTTTTTTTCGTAGAGCTACCCATACCTTTCGGTCTTGCCTTCAAAAAACGAACAGTAATTAATATATTTTTTCAGGATTTAAGAACTTTTAATTCAATCATTACACCAAAAAATTGTCATTTCCAGTTTATTAAACTATTTTTGGAGATTAAAAATTTTTGCAAAATGAATTATCATTTTCAAGCCCACAGACAAGTAAGAAAGAACCTTTTGGAGATCCTTCAGAACACGTCTCATGATGATCTTCTGCTGATTCCCGACGGTTTCAACAATAATATTTACTGGAATATTGCCCATACGGTTGCTACGCAGCAGCTCCTGCATTATTACCTGAGCGGAAATCCTTTCAGAATAGATAAATACTGGATTGAAACGTACAAAAAAGGAACTCTTCCCAATTTAAATGTTCAGAAATCGGAAGTAGAAGATCTGGAATTCCTGCTTACAGAAACATCAAAGATACTGATGAAAGACTATGACAGTGATTTTTTTTCTGATTATACTCCCTATACCACCAGTTTCGGGATGGATCTGAAAAGCATACAGGATGCAATCATCTTCAACAATATGCATGAAAGCCTTCATTACGGATATGTAATGGCACAGAAGAGGGCTATTTTGGGCGAGAAAGGAAGATAGTGAATTATGCTTCGCTGGTCAATGGTCAAATGTCAATTCTACATTAAAGCCCTACTGACTTACCAAGTAAAATTCACCATTAACAACTCACTATATAATTAATTAATAAACTTTAATGAAAGACGATTTTATTTTCGGGCTGCGTCCCGTAATTGAAGCAATTGAAGCGGGAAAAACGATTGACAAGATCTTTGTGCAGAATGCACTTCAGGGTCCTATTTATGCTGAGCTGAAAGCAGTTTTGGCCAAAAATAAAATCCGTCCCAATTATGTTCCGGTAGAAAAGCTGAACCGATTTACCAGAAAAAACCACCAGGGGGTGGTAGCTTTTATTTCAGATGTTCCTTTTCATAAGATAGAAGATGTTGTTCCACAGTTATTTGAAGAAGGGAAAACTCCTTTTTTACTGATTCTGGACAGACTTACCGATGTAAGAAACTTCGGAGCGATCTGCAGAACGGCAGAATGTGTAGGCGTAGATGCAGTGATTATTCCTGAAAAAGGGGCAGCCCCTATCAACTCCGATGCGATTAAAACTTCGGCGGGAGCCATTTATAATATCAAAATCTGTAAGGAAGCCAATCTGGCTCATGCCGTAGACTTTCTTCAGCAGAGCGGGATTTCAGTATTTGCAGCGACTGAAAAAGCACAAAAACTGATCTATGATGTAAATTTCACCGAGCCGTGTGCCCTTGTTATGGGAAATGAAGAAACCGGGATTTCCAAAGAAGTCCTGCATCACTCGGATGAAAAAATAAAACTTCCTATTGAAGGGAAAACACAGTCTCTGAATGTTTCTGTTGCCTGCGGAGCGATCTTATACGAAGCTGTAAGACAGAAAATGACAACGGTACAGATTTAGCATGTTTCTTCCCCGAAAAAATAAAAGCGTAGTAAAATTTAAAAAAATTCAAATGAAAAACGTAGCAGCACTGGCATTAATATCATCAATAGCTCTTGTTTCATGTAAAAAAGAAACAGCAACCATCACTAAGGTAGATCCTAAAACCGGAAAAACAGTAACCATAGAAGTTCCGGCTGACTCTGTGGCCAAAGTAGCTGAAAATCCAGCCATTAAAGATTCCGCAGGAGTTTTCACACAGACCTTCAAGCTGGAAAAAGGAAAAACATATCCTCTTACCACGTACCAGAGAGATGTAAAAACGATGACCGATCCCCAGGGTAAATCAATCACAGCTACCAGCGAATCTACCGACGAAATGAACTTCATTGTGAATGATGTAAAAGGGAATGTATATGATATGACTCTTAACCTGGTATCCAAAAGAAGCTCACAGACTGCTCAGGGAAAAACTATTGTAGTAGACACCAAGCTTCCGATCCCGAAAGAAGATGATCTTAAAATGATCTGGAATATCAATAAAGCCCTTACCGGAAACAAACTGAATATGAAGATGGATGACAAAGGGAATGTACTTTCCATTACAGGTTTTGATGCCGTTTATAAAAAAGTATCCGATGCCGCGGGAACACTTCTAAAAGATGCCAACCAGAAAGCAAGTGTGGTAGCCAGCCTTAAAGAAACATTCAATGAAAAGGTATTAAAAGACCAGTTCACCAAAAACCTCACCATTATTCCGAAAAAAGGAGTTAAGATTGGTGAAAAATGGACGACTTCTGAAGATGCAGGCGGAAATATCAAAGTAACTTCGAACTATATTCTGAAAAGTGTAGGAAACGGAACAGCTGAAATTTCAGTAACCGGAGGAATTCCTAAAAAAACAGAAAAGAAAACACAGGGACCGATCACCCACAGCCTGAGCAGTGAGCTTACCCAAAACGGGACGATCAAGTTCGACCAAAGCTCAGGATGGATCAACAATCAGAATATCAGTGTGAAAACCTCTCAGGTCGAGACCATTTCAGATGGTAAACAGTCTCAGTCGATGAGTAATGTTTCCAACTCTTCTGTAATGGTAAATCCTACTTCCAAATAATTAAATAACCGAGTAAATAAGTTTGAGGCATTGGGAGTCTGAGAAATTGAAGATGCTGTAAAAGTACCTTCATCAAACAACTTGAAACTTTAAATGTAAAACCTTAAATATCATTTATTATGCTAAAGATTCTTGAGCTGGTACTTATTGCAATTGTTCTCTTCTTTGTATGGAATATTCTGAAAAGGATTTTCTTTAAAACCTTTTACAGTTACAGGTTCAACAACAATGAAAATAACAGCTCACAGCAGGAGATCATCAACCTGAATAAAAAATCCGGACAGAGCGTCAGTTGGGACGCAGAAACAGTGGATTATGAAGAGGTAAAAGAAAATAATGACAAAAGGTAAAAATTCCAAGAAATAAAAGATAATAACCAGCATGGCTAAAAATAAAAACTTAATTTATATTGCAATTTCATTAGTTGTATTTATAGTTTTAGCATTTTTATATTCCACTCCTGTTTTTTCAGGAAAACAGCTCTTCCAGCATGATATTGTGCAGTACAGAGGGGGAGCAAAAGAACTTCTGGATTACAGAGCTGATACCGGAAAAGAAACCTACTGGAGTGATTCCATGTTTGGCGGAATGCCAACCTATCAGATGGGAAGCCAGTTCAAAGGCGACATCATCAAACAGATCGACAGGTACCTGAACTTCCTTCCCAGGCCGGTTAATTATCTGTTCCTGCTTTTCGCCGGATTCTTCTTTCTTGGAATGGTGGCCGTCAGAAACTGGAAATATGCGCTCCTCGGAGCCACTTTCTTCGGACTTTCCACCTATTTTTACATTATTATAGCAGCCGGACATAACGGTAAAGTGAACACCATTGAGTATTTCGCGCCGCTTCTGGCCGGAATTTTACTGGTTTACATCAGGAAACAGTATATCTGGGGATTCATTGCCACTACCCTGTTTATGGGTCTTCAGATCGCGGCCAATCACCCTCAGATGACCTATTATCTGTTCATTGCTTTAGGATTTTTATTCCTGTCCGAACTGACCAGAGTGATCCTGAAGAAAACCCCGTTAAAGCATTTCCTTATTTCGTCCGGAATTGTTGCAGCCTCCTGCATCATTGGTGTGGGAATGAACTCACAAAGGATCATGGCCAATTCTGAATATATTAAGGAAACAGTTCGTGGAAAACAGATTTTGACCAACGACAGCCATACTTCAGGAAAATCAGGAATGGACAAGACCAGCATTCTGATGTGGAGTTATGGGAAGCTGGAAACCCTTAATCTTTTTATCCCGAGATTAATGGGAGGAGGAAGCCAGGAGCCTGAAGGAAAAGAAATCATGAACAGAGTTCAGGAGCTTATCCAGGAGAATGTAGGGTCACAGGCTGAAATGGACAGAATTTCCAAAGGGTTCAACGGGGTAACCTACTGGGGAGACCAGCCGGGAACTTCAGGGCCGGCCTATCAGGGTGCAGTGGTATGCTTCCTCGCTCTTTTAGGATTCTTCTTTGCTTCGAAAAAATACAGATACTGGATCTTAAAAGCTTCTATCCTTACGATTTTACTGGCCTGGGGAAGTAATTTCCTGCCTTTATCCGATTTCTTTATAGATCATGTCCCTTTTTACAGCAAGTTCAGAGCACCGTCTTCTATACTGGTGGTGGTAGAATTATTATTCCCTCTGATTGCCATAATCGGACTTTACAGATTCTTTACGGATGAGAAATTAACGGAAGAATACAAAAAGAAAATCCTTCTTTACGTAAGTGGCGGCACTTTAGGTCTGATTCTTATCCTTTTAATCTTCGGAAAATCCCTGCTTGGATTCACTACGGAAAGTGAAAGAACCTACTTTCCTCCTTTCCTTCTGGATTATCTTTCCGGTGAAAGATATAAGTTATTCAGAGCAGATGCCTTAAAAGCACTGGTCTATGTAGGAATTACAGCAGCTGTCCTGTTTATGACCATGAAGCAGAAGCTTAATCAGAATATTGCACTCATCATTATCGGAGTGGTAAGTTTATTTGATCTGTGGACGGTAAACAAACGTTATCTGAACGACGAGAACTATGTAGACAAGGTTTTTGCTGAAAATCCGTTCCAGACAGAAAGCTCAGACCTGCTGGCTGAAAAGGTTCAACAGAATCCGAATTTAGGATCCATCCTGAGCAGTGTGAATGTGAACAAAACCCTTGAGACCATTGCTGAAAAAGATAAAACGCATTACAGAATTTTCAACAATATTTTAGGAACATTCAGTGAGACCAATACCTCTTATTTCAAATCTTCCATCGGAGGTTACCACGCGGTAAAACTGAGAAGATATGATGATGTGATCAATGAATACTTTCAGGTAATGGATTCGGTAAAAGTTCCGAATATCCTTAACCTTCTTAATGCCAAATACTGGGTGGTAGGCGGACCTGAAGAACCTCAGGCTATGCCGAACGCCAAAGCCAACGGAAATGCATGGTTTGTAAGTGACCTTAAATTTGTGAATACCCCTGATGAAGAGATCAAATCCATTGGAGTGATCGACAGCAAAAAAACGGCTGTTATTGCTGCTTCCGACAAGGAGTACTTCAACGGAAAACAGATTCAGGCAGATTCCACTGCATTTATCAATCTTACGAAATATCAGCCGAATGAACTTGAATTTAAAGCTGAATCAAAAACACCTCAGCTGGCGGTTTTCTCCGAAATCTATTACCCTCATGGCTGGAAAGTTTTTGTAGACGAAAAAGAAGTTCCTTATATCAAAGCCGATTATCTTTTACGTGCGGTACACGTTCCGGCAGGAAAACACCAGATCAGAATGGTTTTTGAGCCTGAAGTAATCGAAAAAGGAAAATGGCTTTCATTACTGTGTTTCGGACTGTTTATCGCGCTGAGTGCATTCGGAATTTTCTGGATGAATAAAAATAAAAAACAGGAAGAACAGGCTGTAAAAACGGTTTAATATTCAAAGTTTAAGGTTTACTGTTCAAAATTAATGGAACCAAAGAAAATACTGATCATCACCTATTACTGGCCTCCCGCGGGAGGTCCTGGTGTTCAGAGGTGGCTGAAGTTTGCCAAATATCTTCCGGATTTCGGCTGGAATCCGGTGATTTACACTCCGGAAAATCCAAGCTATCCTCTGGTAGACGAAAGCCTTCTGAAAGATGTTCCCCAAAACATTGAGATGGTAAAAACCAAGATATGGGAACCTTACCAGCTGGCTGAAAAACTTAACAAAAGCAACAAAAAATTCAAAGCCGGACAATTCGATGTCGGTAAAAACCAAACTTGGAAATCCAGGCTTTCCATCTGGGTAAGAGGTAACTTTTTTATTCCGGATGCCAGGGTATTCTGGGTGAAACCTTCCATTAAATTTCTGGAACAGTATTTAAAAGAAAATAAAATAGATGTTGTAGTCACTTCCGGACCACCACATTCCCTGCACCTGATCGGTTTAGGGCTGAAAAAGAAACTTCCCGGTATCAAGTGGATCGCTGATTTCCGTGATCCGTGGACAGAGATTTCCTATTATAAACATCTGAAACTCACCAAAAGTTCCGACAGAAAACACAGACTTCTTGAAAGTACTGTTTTTAAGACCGCAGATATCACTCTTGCCACCAGCTATACAGATGCTGAAAACTTCAGAAAAGCAGGTGCTAATGCTGTATGCATCACGAACGGATTTGATGAAACAGACAGTACAAAAAAGATCAGTGAAACGGGCAGTGAGAATTTCACCTTAAGTTACATCGGTGTTCTTGAACAGCTCCGGAATCCCGAAAACCTCTGGAAATCACTAACCTCACTGGTTAAGGAAAATCCGGAATTTGCCCGAAACTTTACGCTGAAGTTTGCGGGAAGAGTAGATGACAGGATCCTTCAGAACCTTGAATCCGGCGAACTGAAAAATCATATCCTGAATCTCGGTTATCTGTCTCACGACAAAGCGGTAGAGGAAATGGAAAAATCCTCTTTACTGCTGATTACGAATTTTCCGAATGAGTCTTCGAAAGGAATTATCCCGGGAAAAATATTTGAATACCTTGCTTCCGGAAAACAGATCATATCTTTCGGCCCTGAAGACGCAGACGTTTCCAGGATTCTGAATGAAACCGGTGCAGGAAAACATTTCAGCTATCATGATTCTGAAAGGGTAAAAAATTTCATCCTTGAAAAGTTTGAACTGTGGAAACAGGGCAATCTTTCCGACAATACCCGGAATATTGAACAGTTCTCCAGAAGAAACCTTACCGGAAAACTGGCTGAAATATTATAATTGAAACAGAGATAAATGCCGGAAGCTGGAGTTACTTTTAGTTATAGACATTGAAAGCCGCTACAAAATAACGCAAAGTTGATGAATAATTCCGCTTTATTTTAAGTGGGCAAGGTGATGCGCCTTTATCGCTGATGAAGCTATATGGTTATACGTAAGCTTCATTGAATCGGCTCCGTTGATTCTTATCTTACCTCCTAAAATCAACATTGCCTATAAATGTGCCTTTGCTTTAGAAAAATCTGTAATCAGTACATAATCTTTCACGGAAAATTTTCAGCATCAATGTTCACAAGCTTTAAAAAGACGTGAATTTATGATTAATGACCTCCATAACTTCGTTCTTCCAGCTTCCTCTTCTAAATTAAATAGTCCACTGGTCATTCACAACCCCTACCAGATAATATTTTCCCTGGAATTCTTCCCATACCAGACGGATCGTTTTCCAGTCCATTTCTCCGTTTTTCTCCGTTCCTTTGATATAGTTTTCGGTAAAATCGTTACCGGTATAGATTTCTTTCAGATTATTCAGTGAATTTCCGCCAGCCTGAAACCTGTTCACAGAGTACTGAGAGACTGTATAATCTTTAGAGAAAACCCATTTGGAAAGATAATCATTGATTGTTGCTTTATACGGATCTCCGGAACCATCCATTGCGCCCCAGGTAAACAGGGTTTTTGTAGGCAGAAACTTCTCAAAGTCGGCTTTGGAAAACAGTTTATCTCCTTTCGGTTCTACCATTGCATACATTGAAAAACGGATGCCTTTTTCCGGATGGATATAGGAGGCAAAAGCTTTGTAGTCTTTATTTTTCAAAGCCAGCAACACTTCATCGTTAGCTTTCTTTAAAGCTAAAGTATCTGTTTTATGTTGGGCAGCTTCCTTATTTTTCTCCTGTACCACCGCCATAGAATCGATAACGTTTGGGACCGGCTTTTCAGGCGTTTTTTTACAGGCAACAGCCAGACCGGTAATCAATATTGGAATAATCAGTTTCTTCATAATGTATTGATTTTAATCATAAAAAGCACCAAAACTAGTGCCAGAATAAATATCAATCTGAACCCTATATCACAAAATATTCCCCTATCCACCCTCTCTCCGTCTACCATCTATTATCTATCATCTATCATCTATCATCTATCATCTATCATCTATCATCTATCATCTATTCGTCTATTATCTATATCTCCCTCTATTATTATCTATCCCCCTTATCCCTCCGTTTTCCATTAAACCCGTACCTTTGTTTTATGGAAATCTTAGACATCCTTATTATCGGAGGCGGTCCTATCGGACTGAACTGTGCGCTTGAAGCCAAAAAAAATGATCTTACCTGTCTTGTTATAGAAAAAGGCACCATCGTCAACTCTCTCTACCACTATCCTTTATATATGCGTTTCTTTTCAACGGCAGAAAAACTGGAAATAGACGGAATTCCTTTTATTTCCACAGCTCCCAAGCCGGGCAGGCAGGAAGCGCTTGAATACTATCAGGGCATTGCCAGACAGAGAAACATCAACATTCATCTGTATGAAAAGGTATTGAAAGTTTCCAAAATTGACGGCTTATTTGAAATAATTACGTCAAAAGCTTCCTACCGGGCAAAAAACGTTGTTATTGCCACCGGATTCTATGACATTCCGAATATGATGAATATTCCCGGTGAACATCTTCCTAAAGTAAAGCATTATTATACGGAGCCTTATCCTTACGCCCGTCAGAAAGTAACCGTTGTGGGTTCCAGCAATTCCGCAGTAGATGCTGCACTGGAAACCTACCGTAAGGGCGCTGATGTTACGATGATCATCCGTCATTCGGAAATTTCCGGCAGTGTAAAATACTGGGTAAAGCCTGATATTGAGAACCGTATTGCCGAAGGAAGTATTAAAGCTTATTTTAATTCAGAGATCACAGAAATCACTGAAAACACGGTATGTTTTAGGGATAAACAGGGGGAGATTCATGAGATTGAAAATGACTTTGTACTCGCCATGACCGGCTATCTTCCGGATTTTGATTTTCTGCGAGACACAGGAATCGAACTGCAGGGCGACTGCCTGAATCCTCTTTATCATCCTGAAACGATGGAAACCAATATCAAAAACCTTTATCTTGCCGGCGTAGTATGCGGTGGTAAAGATACCCATCTCTGGTTTATAGAGAATTCAAGAATTCATGCGGAAATGATCATAAGAAATGTAATCTCCAATAAATAAGTCTGCTTAAGGATTTAAAAATCAAAAAGGCTTTAAAATAAAACTTTTGAGCCTTGTTTTAATAATTACAAAACTTTTATAATTTAATTTCTTTTTTCACTTTCAGCATCCACGGAACAATAAAATAAAATGCTATGGCAATACCCAGAGAAAGCACTCCGGTTCCTATCCAGAGTATGGTGAAACCCAGCTTATCGGCAATCAGCGTTCCTATATAAGGGGTAAAGATAAAGGCTAAAGAGAATGAGATTCCGTTGAGCCCCATATAAGCTCCTTTATTATTTTCTCCCGAACGCATGGCTGTTATGGTAGACATAAAAGGAAGCGTCCATATTTCACCGATACAGAGAAGTGTCATAGAAACGATGAGTGTAATTATGGTATAATCGAATGCCAGCATTGCATAAGAAATTCCGCACAGAAAAGTACCCAGAAGCATGGTAAAGGCCAGGCTGAAATATTTTTCTGCGATCTGCACAAATCCCATTTCAAGCAAGACGATCAGAAAGCCGCTGTATCCCAGAATATATCCGATATTCTGCTGGCTCAGATGGGCGGTATCTTTATAAAATATGGTCAGTGTACTGAATAACTGGAAAAAACACATAGAAAAGAGCATACAGAAAAAACAGTAAATGAGAAATTTACGGTCGCGGTACGGCGAATTTTCTTTTTTAACGGCAATCGCTTCTTTTGCTTTTTCAGTTTCTTTTACGGCCAGTTTATTCCGTTTTTTGAAAAACGTAATATACAGTATTCCGGCCAATAACGCTGCCAGTGCATTACTGAAGAACAGGAATTCATAAGAAATCGCGGATAAAATTCCTCCCAGAGCAGGGCCGATGGAAAATCCAAGATTTACCGCCATCCTGTTCAGTGAAAAAGCACGGGTAATATTTTCCGGTCTGGCATATTTCGTTATCGCTACGGAATTGGCAGGACGGAACATTTCGCTCACGATACTCTGAGCCAGAATAATGGCAGCAAGTCCTGCTTCTGTCTTAAAAAGCGGGATCAGGCAGAATAAAGGCACACTGAGCAGCAGACTGAGACTCTGTACCCTGTATTCGCCGATCTTATCCGTTATCATACCACCCAGCCAGGACCCCAGCACAGATCCTATTCCGAAAAAGCTCAGCACGATACCTGAATTTTCAATACTGAAATGAAGATGGGCCGTCATATAGACTCCTAAAAACGGAAGCACCATAGAACCCGCACGGTTAATAAGCATCACCAGTGCCAGCATCCAGCTCTCTTCCGAAAGCCCTTTGAAAGAACTCGTATATACACTTATTAATTTCATGATGGTGCAGGGGAAAAATTTAAAAAGGCAAAATTAGCCAAAATACCTCAAAAATACTGGTATCGTAAGGTTTTTTTATCAATCAAAGAGATAAAAATATACTATTAAATTAACCTCAGGATTGAAAAAATTAAGATCAGGAGGCCGGGAAATATTTTGTCCCTGATAATTCATCATAATTGATTTATATAAATTTATAATTTTCGTAAATTGCAGTAATTGTTAGATTTTAATTCTAAACTTTTATATAAACATTTAAAATCCGACAAAATCACACCACACATGATCAGCTACGAAAATTTACAGGATACCCTTTCTTTTTATCATATAGACTGCCGTGAATCCTATTATATTTCATCCGGCAATCCCGTATCCGGTTTTCCCGAAACTTCTTTCCGTATCGATTATTATGCTTTGTGCATCTGTACCGGAGGCAATGCGGATCTCGAAATTGACAACCGGAAATATCACGTCAATGCCACCAGTTTACTGGTTGCCGCTCCTTCCACCATTGTGAGATTTCTGAAAACCAGCAGCAATTTTAAAATGAAACTGCTGTTCTTTGATAAGAATTTCCTGATCAAAAATATATCCAATCCTTTTATTATTGAGAAAATGAACCTCTTTTCCGAAGGTTCATACAGTCTGGTAAAAACAACAGAGAAAAATTCCCTTCAGATTCAGAACCTGCTGGACTATCTGAAAAAGAAATCAAGAAAACAGGGAAAATTTACAGAAGAAATCGTTCGTACCATAATTTTTAACCTGCTGCTGGAAACGGCAGAGATCATAGATAAAGAACATGATATTCCCGAAAAAGAGGAATGCAATAAGGATGTTTATCTCAGGTTCAGCCGGCTGATCAGAGAAAATATAAGACAGCAGAGAAGTGTACAGTTTTATGCCGATCAGCTGTTTATTTCCCGGAAATACCTGATTGAGATCATCAAAAAAGCCAGTGGAAAAACGCCGCACGAAGTAATTGACGAAACGCTGCTGAAGGAAGCCTATGTGATGCTTGGTAATCCGGCTGTCAATATTTCTGAAATTGCCTTTCAGCTCAAGTTTAATTCGGCATCTGCTTTTGGCCGTTTTTTCAAAAAATATACTTCCATATCCCCCTCTGAATACAGAATCAGGGAAAATATCAGATCCTGAGAATTTGGGGATAATAAATCTGACATTAGGGATATACCCTGAATTCTGAATAGCGGTACCTTTATACTGTTCATTAAAAACAATATAAAAATGAGTACGATCAATTCAAAATTCGACAAAGTTTTAAGTACTTCCGAGCAGTTTGGAAAAGTAAATCATGAACCGGATTCCAGCCGGGAGGTTCAGATCAACACGCCTGAGAAGACCATGCCTTTTTCAGATCAGATCGGAAATTACCAGCGTAATAAAGGAATTCCTTTACAATCTTATGAAAACAGTAAAATTTATATTATAGGAAGCGGAATTGCAGGAATGTCGGCAGCTTACTATTTCATCCGTGACGGCCGTGTTCCCGGAAAAAATATTATTTTCCTCGATCAGCTGGACGTGGAAGGCGGTTCACTGGACGGAGCCGGAAATGCAAAAGACGGCTACATCATCCGGGGAGGAAGAGAAATGGACATGACCTATGAAAACCTGTGGGATATGTTCCAGGACATTCCCGCTCTGGAACTTCCTGCTCCATACAGTGTTTTAGACGAATACCGCCTGATCAATGATAACGACCCGAATTATTCCAAAGCCAGACTCATCCACAACCAGGGACAGATCAAGGATTTCAGTAAATTCGGGCTTGAAAAGAAAGATCAGCTGGCTATCGTTAAACTTTTACTTAAAAAGAAGGAAGAGCTGGATGATCTTACGATTGAAGATTATTTCGCAGAATCTTTTCTTAACAGTAATTTCTGGTTTTTCTGGCGTTCCATGTTTGCCTTCGAAAACTGGCACAGCTTACTGGAACTGAAACTGTATATGCACAGATTCCTGCACGCCATCGACGGAATGAAGGATTTCTCATGTCTTGTGTTCCCTAAATACAATCAATACGACACGTACGTTACACCTTTAAAGAACTTCCTGATAGAAAAAGGGGTACAGATTCAGTTCAACACCCTGGTAAAAGATCTGGATATTCATATCAATACGGAAGGAAAGACCGTGGAAGGCATTATCACGGAACAGGGTGGAAAAGAAGTGAAAATTCCAGTAGGAAAAGAAGATTATGTGATTGTAACAACAGGTTCCATGACGGAAAGTACATTCTATGGCGATAATAATACTGCTCCGGAAATTACTCTCGACAACAGCAGTACCGGACAAAGTGCAGGATGGAAGTTATGGAAAAACCTGGCTGCCAAATCAGAGGTCTTCGGAAAGCCTGAAAAGTTCTGCAGCAACATTGAAAAATCGGCCTGGGAATCTGCCACGCTTACCTGCCGTCCTTCTGCCTTCACTGAAAAATTAAAGGAATTATGTGTGAATGATCCTTATTCCGGGAAAACGGCAACGGGAGGGATTATTACGATTACAGACTCCAACTGGGTAATGAGCTTTACCTGCAACAGGCAGCCCCATTTCCCTACTCAGCCTGATGATATCCTGGTGGTGTGGGTATATGCCCTTCTGATGGATCAACAGGGGAATTATGTAAAGAAAACGATGCCGCAGTGTACAGGAAATGAGATCCTTGCCGAGCTATGCTACCATCTTGGTATGGCAGATCAGCTGGATAACGTGATTGAAAACACAATTGTACGCACGTCTTTCATGCCCTATATTACGTCTATGTTTATGCCGAGAGCACAGGGAGACCGTCCGAGAGTGGTACCTGAGGGATGTAGCAATTTAGGTCTTGTAGGACAGTTCGTGGAAACCAATAATGATGTGGTCTTCACTATGGAAAGTTCTGTAAGAACGGCAAGAATAGCGGTATACAGCCTTTTGAACCTCAACAAGCAGGTTCCTGATATTAATCCGCTTCAGTACGATATCCGCCATCTGCTGAAAGCAACCCAGGCCCTGAATGATTACAAACCTTTCTTAGGAGAAGGTATTTTAAGAAAAATATTAAAAGGAACCTATTTTGAACATATCCTGGTGAACCGTCCTGAAGAAAAAGAAGAACATGAATCCTTCTTTATGGAACAGGTAGGCAGATTTCAGGAATGGATCAAAGGAGTGAAAGGATAAAGACCGGAAGCTGGAAGAAAGAAGCTGGAAAATTTACTCTTCAGGCTTCAAATCCAGTCTCATCATTAAAAAAGCAGGATCTGTTACAGATCCTGCTTTCTTTATTATTTTGCGCTAAAATTATTCCGGTTTGTAAGAATCCTTTAGCGTTACCGTACGGTTGAATACCATCTTTTCCTCCGTAGAATCCTGATCTTTGGTAAAGTATCCTATTCTCTGGAACTGAAGCGGTTCGCCCACAGCCACATCTTTTAATCCCGGTTCAGCAAATCCTTTCACTGTAATTACCGATTCAGGATTGATGAAATTAAGGAAATCCACATCTTTCTCAGCATCCGGCTGTTCAACAGTGAACAGTTGGTTGTAAATCCTTACATCCACCGGAAGTGCATGTTTTGCAGACACCCAGTGCAGTGTACCTTTTACTTTTCTTAAACTTTCTTCTGTTCCGCTTCCTGATTTGCTCTTCTCATCATAGGTAGCATAGATCGTTGTGATCTCGCCGTTTTCATCCTTCTCTACTCTTTCCGCTTTGATGATGTAAGCTGATTTCAGACGTACTTCTCCGCCTAATTTCAGTCTGAAGAATTTATTGTTGGCTTCTTCTTTGAAGTCTTCTCTTTCAATATAAAGCTCTCTTGAGAACGGAACTTCTCTTGTTCCTGCTCCCTCCTGCTCGGGATTGTTTTCGGTTTCCAGCCATTCTTCCCGGCCTTCAGGATAGTTTTCAATCACCAGTTTTACAGGATCTACGACAGCCATTACACGCTTAGCCACTTTATTAAGGTCTTCACGCACACAGAAGTCCAGAAGCTGAATTTCGATCAGGTTTTCTCTTTTCGCAACTCCTACTTTTTCGATGAAATTCCTGATAGAAACAGGAGTAAATCCTTTTCTTCTCATCCCTGAAATGGTAGGCATTCTGGGATCATCCCATCCTGTTACCACTCCTTCAGCTACCAATCTTTGTAACTTTCTTTTGGAAGTAATCATATAGGAAACATTCATCCTTGCAAATTCTCTTTGCTTGTTTTTAACCTTTCCTTCTTCGTACACCTGATCTAAATACCAGTTGTACAAAGGTCTGTGGTTTTCAAACTCCAAAGAACAAAGCGAGTGCGAAATTTGCTCAATATAATCAGATTCACCATGAGCCCAGTCGTACATCGGATAAATTTTCCAGGCCGTACCTGTCCTGTGGTGAGGCTTATTCAAAATTCTGTACATCACAGGGTCACGCATATTCATATTAGGTGAAACCATATCGATTTTTGCACGAAGAGACATTGAACCGCTTTCAAATTCTCCGTTTTTCATTCTTTCGAATAAATCCAAAGATTCTTCTACAGGACGGTTTCTGTATGGAGATTCAATTCCCGGTTCTGCAGGATTTTTTCTTTGCTCGGTAATCACTTCGGAAGGCTGCTCATCTACATAAGCTTTTCCGTCTTTGATCATTTGTACGGCCCACTCGTAAAGCTGCTGGAAGTAGTCGGATGCATACAGTTCTTTATCCCATTTGAAACCCAGCCATTCAACGTCTTTTTTAATAGAATCCACGAATTCCTGTTCTTCTTTTTCAGGGTTCGTATCGTCGAAACGAAGGTTTACGGGAGCATTGTATTTTTCGCCCAGACCAAAGTTGATGCAGATGGCTTTTGTATGCCCTACATGCAGATATCCATTCGGTTCAGGGGGAAAACGGAAACGGATCTGATCTCTTTTAAGACCGTTTGCCAGATCATCTTCAATAATTTGCTCAATAAAATTGAGTGATTTTTTTTCTTCTTCCATTAAAATTAGCTTTTACTTTTATGTAAAAAAGTTTTACAAAGTTACGGAAAATTTAGGGTTTACGGAAATGATAATTTTAAGACCGGATTGATGCTAATTCAGTATTTTTCATTAATTTAGATAAAAAACTAAACCGTTTATAAATTTCTGACCATGGCAGTTTATATCCTAAGCAACCGGAAGATCATCCGTCATAAAGGGGAAAGAGTGGATTCTTTTTCCAATGATGAATATTCTATTCCCAATTTCAGGATCGCAAAATGTGATTTTGAGGGGTATAAAGAGCCTACTGCCGCCGCAAAGAAGAAAAAAGACTATACCAACCGGAATATCCTGAGCTACCGGTTATTTTCAGAGCCTGAAAAGCAGGGATATCAGGAGGTGCTGGATGTTCTTCTCAGTGAAAAAGGCATTAAAAAATCTACGCTTACAGCCGGTAATCTGGGAGGAACCCAAAGAATGTTCTATGAACTGTATAAAAATATGTCTTCTACCAAAGACAGAAGTGATGTAATGATTTTTATTCACGGGTATGCCTATGATTTTGATGATGAACTGAAGGCAATTATTGACCTGAAAAAACTATTCATTGATGATCCGGAATCTCCCGTAGAACACATCCTGTTTGTAAGCTGGCCGGCTTCGGGCAGTATTGTTCCGCTGACTTACTTTGATGATAAGGCTTCCAGTATTAATTCAGGAACTTCCCTGATGAGGCTTTTTTATTTTTACACCCAGTTTTTAAAGGATATATTTTCCAACCGGGATCTTGTTCCCTGCAACCAGAGAATCCACCTGGTGACCCACTCTATGGGAAACAGGGTTCTTCAAAGTATGCTGTACAGCCTTAAACAAGAAAATATCCTCCGGGTGATTGATCAGGTTCTGCTTCTGAATGCTGATGTGTCGTATAAAGTTTTTGAAGATTCAGAAAATTCATTCAATAAACTGCCGCTGCTTGCCAACCGGGTTTCCATTTATCTGAACAGACAGGATGTAATTCTGGGCATTTCACAGTTTACCAAAAATATTCTTACCCCGAGACTGGGGAAAAACGGACCAAGTGATATTGAAAAATTCAGGGATATTGTTTCTGTCATCGACTGTACTTTTGTAAAGGATGACCTGAAAAGCAGCCTGAAGTTTGATATTGGAAATCACTGGGGCTACCTCTCCAGTTCACAGGTTCAGAACGATATTTTCCAGAATCTGTACGGAATTGACCGGAATCTTATCAATGGCAGAGTAAAAAATAACGAAAATATTTTCACAATTATTCCTTAACGATTAATTAAAACAGGACCATGAAATGAATCATATGTTAAATTTCACAACAGCTATATAATTGGCACAGAGATTGTAAATTTTCATTAAACAGAGAAATACAAATTGAATCATCATGAAAAGAATTAAAACCCGCTTTTCTTATTTATTGAGATATATTAAGAAAGCAATTTTCGTAAAAGATGTGATTTAAAAGAATGACTAATCCATAAATTAAAGATTATCCGATCCTAAAACTACTTTACCTTAATTATAAATCCAATTTAAAATTCCTACAAAATAATTGCAGGAGTTAATTTGCATATTGGGTATTTCAGAAGCTATATCCTTCTATACATTTCTATACCTCACGCTAAAACCTAACAGGTCTCAAAGACCTGTTAGGTTTAGAACAATACCAAAGACTTTATTATTTTGAATGGTCGAAATAAATTAAGTCTTGCCTATGTGAAAAATCTTTTCGATATTTACTTTCCAATCCATTAAAATATTCATTATGAAAAATCTGAAAAAACTCAACAGAGGAGAATTGAGAACAATCAAAGGAGGAATTATTCCTATGGGATGCAACATATGGGACGGAAGGAACAGATGCTGCCGGGAATGGTCTGCTGAATACTGCAACCAACGCACCTGCCCGGATGCACCTCCTCCGTTTTGCTAGTTAATTTCCCCTATTATATTTTGAACCACAGCAACTCATTTCTGAGGTCCAGACTGGATTCAAAATTATTTGTAAACAGAGATCCGGTGCCTAAACCCTGAGGCATTGGATTTTTTTTTGTAAACGTATACTGGGCAATGGCATTCAGGCCGATATTGCTTTCCAGAGCAGAAGTGATCCACCATCCGATATTCAGTTCTTCAGCAAGACTAATCCATTCATCAGATCCTGTAAAGCCTCCTACCAGTGCCGGTTTCAGAATAATGTACTGAGGTTTTATGGTTTCCAGCAGTTTTTTCTTTTTCACAGGATCAGTAATTCCGATCAGCTCTTCATCCAGGGCAACCGGAGTTGGAGTAACGGCGCATAACGAGGCCATATCCTCCCAGTTTCCTGCTTTTACAGGCTGTTCTATGGAATGAATTTCCAGATCGGCCAGTTGCTGTAAAACCGTTACGGCCTCTTCTTTACTGAATCCTCCGTTGGCATCCACCCTAAGCTCAAGCTGCTCTGCAGAAAATTTTTCTCTGAGCTGTTTCAGAATCCGGTGTTCCGACGGCCAGTTAACCCCGATCTTCAGCTTAATGCAATGAAAGCCTTTATCCAATTTATCCTGAATCTGCTCTTCCATGTAGCTGATATCTCCCATCCAGATCAGCCCGTTGATGGTAACAGCTGCTTTACCTTCGGTAAATTCAGTTGGGAAATAAAGATTTCCTCCATGTTTCAGATTCAGAACAGCCTGCTCGTATCCGAACCATATGGAAGGAAATTCTTTCAGTTCTTCCTGTAAATACAGTTTATCCTCCCGGATATTTTCACAAAGCCATTTCAGCTTTTCTTCATAATCCGGTCTGTCGTCAAAGCTGAGTCCTCTGAAGACGGCACATTCCCCTACTCCTTTTCTTTCCTGATCTTCTATTTCGAGAATAAAGGTCTCCTTTTCATGCAAAACGCCGCGGGATGTACCTCCCGGGCGTTTAAACTGCAGCATATATCTGAAATAAGATGCTTTCATTTATTTTACACTGTCTATTCTCATAAATTCTTCTGCTTTCTCTACCATTTCAATACTTCCGCAGAAAAACGGAATTCTCTGGTGAAGTTCGGCAGGTTCTATTTCGAGAATTCTTCTGAATCCGTCCGTTGCTTTTCCTCCCGCCTGTTCTGCAAGGAATGCCATTGGATTACACTCATACAGGAGTCTCAGTTTTCCGTTTGGAGCCTGTGAATATGACGGATAAATATAGATTCCTCCCTTCAGCATATTTCTGTGGAAGTCAGCAACCAGAGAACCAATATATCTTGAGGTGTACGGGCGGTCTCCCTCTTCCATCTGACAGTATTTAAGATAGTTTTTTACTCCCTGAGGAAATTTGATGTAGTTTCCTTCATTAATGGAATAGATCTTCCCTGTCTGGGGGAATTTCAGGTTGGGGTGAGACAGGTAATAGGTTCCTAAAGACGGGTCCAGGGTAAATCCGTTCACTCCGTTTCCGGTGGTGTAAACGATCATTGTGGAGGAACCGTAGATCACATATCCTGCCGCAATCTGATTCACTCCTTTCTGCAGGAAGTCTTCCAGCTGAACGGGAGTTCCGGGTTCAGTAACCCTTCTGTAAATGGAAAAAATAGTTCCTACGGAAACATTTACATCGATATTGGAAGATCCGTCAAGAGGATCAATAAGTACTACATATTTGCTCAGATGGCCGTTTTCACCGCACTGAATATCAATAAAGTCATCATTTTCCTCAGAGGCAATACCGCATACCACTTCTCTCTGAGACAGGGCTGTGATAAAAATGTCATTGGCAATCACATCAAGTTTCTGCTGCTCCTCTCCCTGGATATTCTGGTTGCCGGCAGCACCTGTAATGTCTACAATTCCGGCTTTGTTTACTTCCCTGTTTACTATTTTAGAGGCCAATCTTATTGCGCTCAGAAGACGGGAAAATTCACCTGTTGAATACTGAAAGTCATCCTGTTTATCAATGATAAATTCTCCTAACGTCTGTAATGATTGATCTGACATATTTTACTTTTTATGTTTTCTCCAAATTTCGTAAAATTTATCATAGTAGAAAAGCTTTTCCGATAAAAGACCTTAACAGCTGATTTTAAACCAGATACACAATCCAAAAGACGATACGGTTAAAAATCCGGACTGGTTATTACTCCCCGATTAATGATAATATTTCAATAAAATTCTCATAATGTTCTCCAGGTCTCAATTTTAATAAAATCTTAATTCCCTAAGCCTGGCCGCCTATTTCATATCTCGTTGTAAATTTATATTTTTGACCTCCGTAAAAAACTCATGTAATTTTTAATCTAACAATTTTATTTTTAACAAATTAATGAAAATTTTCAAGTTTGGTGGCGCGTCTGTAAAAGACGCTGAGAGTGTGAAAAATGTGTCCAGGGTTTTAGAAAGCCAGGGCTTTTCCAAATGTCTGCTGGTGATTTCAGCTATGGGCAAAACGACTAATGAACTGGAAAAGGTTGTAGAACTTTATTTCAAGAAAGATGACTATCAAACTGAAATTGAAAAGATAAAACGAAAACACATCGGGATTGCGGAAGGTCTGTTTCCTCAGAATCACGCTGTTTTTGCAGAGATAAATCTGTTTTTTGATGATATCGATTCTTTTTTAAGAAGAAATAAATCTCCCAACTACAATTTCGTCTACGACCAGGTGGTGAGCTGCGGAGAAATGATTTCTACCAAGATCGTGAGTGAATACCTGAACGAAATTCAGTTTACCAATCAGTGGCTGGATGCGAGAGATTATATCAAAACTGATAATTCATACAGGGAAGGAACTGTGGACTGGGCCAGAACAGAGGAATTTATTTCAACATTAAATCCTGAGATCTGCTATGTAACACAGGGATTTATTGGTTCTGATGAAAATAATTTCACGGTAACCTTAGGACGTGAAGGCTCTGACTATTCCGCCGCCATTTTTGCTTACTGCCTGAATGCTGAAGCAATGACGATCTGGAAAGATGTTCCGGGTGTGATGACCGGAGATCCTAGGAAATTCAGTGATGTATCTCTGCTTTCCCATATATCGTACGAAGAGGCTATTGAGATGGCTTATTACGGAGCAAGCGTCATTCACCCGAAAACCCTTCAGCCTTTACAGCAGAAAAATATTCCTTTTTATGTAAAATCTTTCGTAGATCCTACCAAAGAAGGTACAAAGGTGGGTGCATCTGATCAGAACCAGCAGGAGGAATCTTATATTCTGAAAGAAAATCAGGTTCTTTTAAAAATCTCTACCAGGGACTTTTCCTTTATTGCGGAAGATCATATGAGCCTTATTTTCAGCCATCTTTCCAAATACAAGATCAAAGTATCCCTGATGCAGAACTCTGCTATTTCTCTTGCTCTGTGTCTGGAGGATAAATTCGGACAAATTGATGATTTAAACGAAGAACTTCAAAAAATATTTAAAACCGAAACAGTTAAAAATGTATCTTTATTTACTGTAAGAAATGCGAAGAAGGATCACATTGATAAATTTTACCATGAAAAAACCGTATTATTGGAGCAGATCTCTAAAAATACACTTCAAATGGTAACACAATAATTTTAATTGCGACTAAACACATATGAGTCTAATTTCGAAAGATGATCTTATCAAAGCTTCCGGCTTAAGTAAAATCGGGTTCCTGAAGAATCCGGTAGCATCCGCTGTGATGAGCGTTGCTAAAATAAATGCAGTAAACAAATTATACGATAAACTAAAAGACAAGGAAGGCAAAGATTTTTTCGACTCATTTGTGAGAGAGCGGAATTTAAGCTATGTGGCTTTTGAGGAAGACCTGGCAAAAATTCCGAAGACGGGACCGTTTATTCTGGTCTCGAATCATCCACTGGGTGCTATTGACGGAATTCTGATGTGTAAGATCCTTTCGGAGGTACGTCCGGATTTTAAGGTGATGGGAAATTTCCTTCTGGAAAAGATCAGACCAATGGAACCGTATGTAATTGCTGTAAATCCTTTTGAAAACAGAAAAGAAGCATACAGCAGCTCTTCCGGAATGCGCGAAACCCTGAAACATCTTCAGAACGGAGGCTGTGTAGGTATTTTTCCTGCCGGAGAAGTTTCCAATAAAAATAATCCTTACGGGGAAATTCTGGATAAAGACTGGGAAAAAACAGCACTTAAGCTGATCCGGATGGCCAAAGTTCCGGTAGTTCCCATGTATTTTCATGCCAAAAACAGCCGCCTGTTTTATCAGGTGGCCAAACTCCACCCTAACCTACAAACCCTGATGCTTCCCGCTGAAATGATGAATGACAGGGAGAAACCGATCAGGATCAGAATAGGACGTCCTATAACGGTAAAGGCCATGGATGAGATGGAAACGATTGAGGAACTGGGAGAATTCCTGAAGCGTAAGGTATATATGATGAAATCTTATTATGAAAAGAGAAAATCATTAGCCCAAAGCATCAATCTTCAGAATTTATCGGTAAAATTTCCTTTGCTGAAGGAAGAAAATATTGTTCAGAATATTATAGACGAAACTCCGAAAGAGGATATTCTTAAAGACATCAGTAAACTGAAGGGTACAGACAAAATGCTTTTCAGCAACGGAAATTACGAGATCTACTTTACGACTTATGAAGAAATTCCTTCAGTAATGAGGGAAATAGGCCGTCAGAGAGAGCTTACTTTCCGTGCAGTGGGTGAAGGCAGTAATCTGCCGTTTGACCTTGATGAATATGACAAGCATTATCATCATCTTTTCCTATGGGACAGCGGTGAGGAAAAGCTGGCCGGGGCTTACAGAATGGCTTTGGGACGGGAGGTGATGAAGAAATTCGGGATCAAAGGTTTCTATACCAGCTCGCTGTTTGAGTTTGAGCAGGACATTCATCCTTTCTTTAAAAAGGTGATCGAAATGGGCCGTGCCTACATCTGCCAGGAATATCAGCAGAAGCCTCTTCCACTCTTTCTTTTATGGAGAGGAATTGTTCACGTATGTTTAAGAAACTCTGATCATAAGTTCCTGATGGGAGGGGTAAGTATCTCCAATAAATTCTCGGAATTTTCCAAATCTCTGATGATTGAGTTTATGCGTTCCAATTATTTTGATTCCGCAGTAGCCCAGTATATCACTCCGAGAAATGAATATAAAGTAAAGCTTCGTGACAGGGATAAGAATCTCTTCTTTGAGGAAATGGAGTCTGATCTTAATAAACTGGATAAAATCATTGATGACCTGGAACCGGAACTCCGGCTTCCTGTTCTGATCAAAAAATATATTAAACAGAATGCGAAAGTAATCGCATTCAATGTGGATCCGAACTTCAACGATGCCATTGACGGACTGATGTATATCAGGATCAGTGATCTTCCGGAAAGTACCATCAAACCGGTACTGGAAGAGATGAGCGACCAGATCAGGAAGGAACAGGAAAATAATCCTTCTGAGAATCAGTAGGTTTTTGGTTTTATTCAAAAAAACTACGATCAATACTTGCTTTGTATGATAAAACTTCCTACTTTTGCATCACTTTAAAACAACGAAGTAAGTCAAACAACAATATAATGGTTTCTTAGCTCAGTTGGTAGAGCAATGGATTGAAAATCCATGTGTCCCTGGTTCGATTCCTGGAGAAACCACTTGAAAACCTCTGATTAGTCAGAGGTTTTTTTGTATTTTGATTGGTTTAAGTTCTTTTTAATAGTTCAATGATAATCCTACACCAAAGCCCATATCACTGTCGTAGTGGGTACGGATTCCGAGGTTTCTGGTAAGGATATAGCGCAGATCTACCATATATTCCAAATCCGAGTTTACCATAAAGCCCCCTCTTAATCTTTTCGCAAGAGGAATATCTTCACGCATCAGCTGCAAACGTACGACTCCATCATGATAGACTTCAGCCTGAAAGTTGACCAGCATAGGCAGGGTGTACATCACCCCTAAACTTACAGCGGCTCTGTTATCTTTCTTGTTGGTCTGCCCGAATATATTTTTCTCGTGCTCATCAATCCCCATTTTACGGTACCGCCAGTCGAAACCTATAAACGGCATCAGCCACTGCATCTTACCGATGTATCTTCCCAAATGGGTTTCCACTTCATATCCGTGCATATCATTGTAGCCCAAACGCCATTCTGATCCCAGACTCCATCTTGCGTTCTGCAACATTGCTGATCCGTCGTTACCATTGGTGGCAAAATCATTTTCGGCCATCAGGTGCGGCATATTATGGTCCCGCTGTAACTTTCGGTAAGCTTTTGCTTTATCGGGCAGATAAGGGTTTTGATAATCATCTACGGCAAACACCCTGTTCATCCCGGACATCATGTGATAAAGGATGTGACAATGAAAAAACCAGTCTCCTTCCTCATTAGCCAAAAATTCTATGGTATCGCTTTCCATCGGCATAATGTCCAGTACATTTTTCAAAGGAGCTTTTTCCCCTTTGCCATTAATGATCCTGAAATCGAAACCGTGCAGGTGCATCGGATGCCGCATCATCGAATTGTTGTAAAGTGTAATCCGTAATATTTCGCCTTTTTTGACGAGAATCTTATCTGTTTCGGCCAGTATACGGTTATCCATACTCCATACGTAGCGGTTCATATTTCCGGTAAGGGTAAACTTCAGTTCTTTAACCGGAGCATTTTTCGGAAGTTCTGTATTGTGGGGAGATTCGAGCATACTGTAATTCAGTGTTACGATATTGCTCATCGCGTTTGAATTGTAACGGTTCGGATCTTCATCCATATTCATTTTGTGGCCTTTGCCGGCATCAGCCTGCTTATTTTCATGGTCCGTCATCTGGTGCTGGCTATGGTCCATTTCCGGCATTTTGTTTTTTGCAGATTTGTCTTTTTTCTTTTCTTCACCGGTAATTTCGGGGTACATAACCACATTCATATCCATCTGCTGTAAAGACATATTCATGCCCATATCATCCAGGTCTCCGTTCATCTTCATCATATCGTTCATCATCTTCATTCCCTCGAAATATTTCAACCGGGGCAATGCACCTGCATACTGCTTTACTCCGTTTCCTATAAAATAGCTGGAAGACTGGGTACGGTCCTCGGTGGTGGCTATAAATTCAAAGGCTTTCCCGTCTTCAGGAATGGTAACCACTACGTCATAAGTTTCGGAGACAGCGATGATGAGCCTGTCTACCTCAACAGGGGTTACATCATTACCATCACTGGCTACTACACTCATTTTACCCCCTGCATAGCGCAGCCAGAAGTAGGAAGATGCGCCACCGTTAGCAATACGTAAACGTACCTTATCGCCTGCTTTGAGTGATTTACCGTCAATATTTTTAAGTTCTGTTATATTTTTACCGTTCATCAGTACTTTCTCATAATACACATCACTCACGTCCATTGCCAGCATACGTTTCCATTCGTTTTTGATCTTTGTTTTAAAGTATCCGCCACGGATAGCTTCTGCATAGCTTTGAGTCGCCCCTTTCCTTATGGCAAACCAGTCGGTGGCTGAGTGCAGCATACGGTGAACATTGTCAGGGTTGAGGTTGGTCCATTCACTGAGCACAATGGGTACGGAAGGCAGATCGTCTATCCCTTTACGGAATGTTTTGTCATCCGCTCTTTTATGCATAATGAAGTTACCATACATCCCTATCTGCTCCTGAAGACCTTCATGTGAATGATACCAGTGTGTCCCGTTCTGGATGATGGGGAAGCGATAGGTGAATGTTGTCCCGGGCTTGATAGGTTTCTGGGTTAAATAAGGAATACCGTCTTCCTTATTGGGCAGGAATAAGCCGTGCCAGTGGATCGCAGTACCTTCTTTCAACTGATTATGTACTACAATTTCGGCAGTATCCCCTTCTGTAAATTCAAGGGTAGGCATTGGAATCTGCCCGTTTGCTGCGATGGCTCTTTTTTCTTTGCCTGCAAAATTCACAATGGTATCTTTGAGTACAAGATCGTAACGCACTACCTTTTGTGCGAAAAGGGTCTGTGTGAAAAGCAGCATCAAAACTGCCGGTAATAAGCTTTTAAGTATATGGATGGATCTGTTCATTTTCAGTTTTTTTTCTGTTGGAATCTAAGGTTGCTCTTTCAGCCACTTTATTAAAACTTGACTTTGCTCTTTAGTGAGTACTGCATTTTTGTGCACTAAAGTATAAGAGCGGAGCGGCATTTGTCCGGTTTCAACCTGTTCTGCTGCTGAACGTAGCAGGCGTTCCTGTTTCCGGTTTGAATAACTTCCCCATTCATTAAAATTCAATTCCTTTTTAGCTTCCCTGATATGCTTGTTTACCAGCCATCTGGCGGGTTGCACATAATCGTACCACAGATAGTTGGTATTGTTGCTGTGGCAGTCGTAACAGGAGGTCTTCAGTATTGTTTCAACTTCAGCGGGTATTTTATAAGTCCTGGTAAAATCAGCAGGATAAACTTTTCCATGATCTGTATTAAGTGCAGGCTGAAAAAACTGCAATGCTAAAAAAACAATCAGTATAACGGGTAAAGTTCTGTTCCTCACTTTTTTCATGATCAATACTCTTTTTTCACCGATCCGCAGGTCATCATTTTATTTCCGTAATATGGATTTCTGATTTCTTTTGTTTCGCTGATCCAAACGGCACCTTTACCATCGTTATACATCGGGCAATGGTCCTGGTACAGCTTTTGTGTAGTTCCCAATAATTCAATGAGGTCAGCCATATCTTTACTTAAGGAAGCCAGATGTTCTCTTTGGTGATCTATCTTACCTGCATTAGCACCTATATGTTCTGCATTCTCTTTGGCATTGTCCACAATTTCTGTGTAGTCTTTCAGCTTATCTCCGGGAATTGCTTTTATATCTGCACCGTTCAGTGTGCTAAAGAGCTGTTTGCCTGCATCGGCCGCCGCTTTGTCATCATCTGCCGTGAGTGCATTTTTTAAAATGAGATAATCTTTAATAACAGGATCAATAGAGAATTTTTCAGGAACGGTATTGCTATTCCCGGACGTACCGGTTTCCTGCACTGCTGCATTATCCGCTGCCAGCTTATCACTATTCTTATCAGGAGTCTGGCTACAGGAAGAGATGATAAGAGCGGCCAGGGCAAGGCTGGATAAACTTGTGTATTTCATCTTTATTATTTTTATGGTTTAAAGAAAGCTTTATAGCTGGCATCGTTTTCAAAATAGGATACCTCGCCATTATCGCCTGTAATGGCAATTACCGCCCGGGACTTGTCAACCTGATTTTTGGAGACAGGATCAACCGCCATCCGCACAGCTTCTTCTTTAGGAATTCTTTTTTCACACATTTCACAACAGCCGTAATATTTCCTGCCGTTATGAACTACTTCAATTTGCTTTTTCCCCATAAAGGCATCGTTGACCATACATACTTCATCGTGTGGCACTACATCTCCTTTTTGATAATCTGCTCCGGCTGTTTTCCCGGCGCTATGGTCCATACTTCCTGAATTACCGGTACTTTGCTGTGTTTTATGTTGTGTACAGGCAGCAGCAAAAACGGCCAGGAAAAGAATAATTACAATCCGAAAATTTTTCATAATCCCAGCTATTGTTTAGTTGCGGTTACTTTTCCACACGTAAGCATAGAAGCTCCGTAATAAGGGTTTTTAATTTCTTTTTCCCTGCTGAGCCAGTAAGCTTTTTTCATCGGACAATACTGGTAGTAAACGGTCTGGTCCGGTTTTTTATCACTCTCCACCAATTTCCAGAGACTGACGGATACCTGGTCCAGTGCGGCTCTTTGCTTTTCTAAATTGCCCGCTTTATTCAGTTTTTCAGCAGCCTGCAGCAAGCTTGTTTTCTGGCTGAAGTCGCTTTCGTTTTTAATGGACTGGTATAATACGGTTGCGGCTGCAGAAGCTGCTTTACTGTCACTGTTCACCAGTGCATTTTTTACATCGAGATAGTTGGTTAAAAGTTTATCTGTATTCTGTGCAAATGCCGAGAATCCCAGGAGCATAATTCCCAATGTTAACATTATTTTTTTCATTTTTTCATTTTTAAAGATTGAACATTTAGATTGATACAGATCCGGGGCTGTAAACTCCTTATTTCTGTTCTGACAAATTTCCGCCGATTATTGGTCTTCCTGTTTACAATTTTTCTTATTTGATTTGTGATATTTACTGTTCATCATAATCAGAGATAATGGATATACCCTATTCCAGGGAGATATCGACAGTCATCACAGCTATCATATTCTACCGTTGCTTTTTCAGGGCTGTCGAAATTGGCTTTCAGAAAAGTATCTGAAAATAATGCATAGGGCGGACGTTGTGCAACACGGTTTTTCAGCATCTTATGTGCTTCCACTACGGTTGCTCCATACAGCTTTTCAAACTTACCGATTCGGTAGCTCGTAAATGCTCCATAGTGTACAATGGTTTTCAAAGAGAGCGGGATCTGAAGGTTTAATTGTTGTGATAGCTTCCACAGCTCTTTAGAGAATTCGCCGTATGTCTGTTCTATCTGCATCAGGGTTTCCTGAAAAGTGGGCAGGTGACGGTATTTATAAAAAAGCACAGCATCCCCTTCTATTTCGGAAATTTCGAGACAGAGGATATTGCTGTTTATGATGGATTGGATGAGATTTTCTGTAATGTATTTTCCCACAGATATTTCTGTACTGATCACGAAATCTGTAAACCCTGAGATATCAGGGATCATTAGCATTCCAATGAAATCTTCTGTAATTTGTGCTTTCATTATTCAGATTTAACTATAAAAAAAAATGAGGGTTATCCATGAAAACCCTCAAATAATGATTAAATTCACTTCATATAAGAAGTTTCCCTATTGAATCACTAAACTATACCAAATTTAAAACACTTTATTTTATTTATAAATACACCGTCCGATACGGAACGTTGGACACTCCTGTCCTATACATTATTTTAAATTAAATAATCGCCACTATTCATTTCATCTGGTCCGGTTTTACATAAAAAGCTGGAAGAAGGAGACTGAATGTTACTCCTGTTCCTATCATTCTGATCATTATCACAACGTGAAATTATCCAAGAAAAAAAAGATAACAATTCTTCTTCCCTAATCATCTCCTAACTCCCAGCTACCAAACCAAACTAACACAGAAATTTTTGACCTGTCTTCAAATAATTTTAAAACTCAATAGTGGCGATCTTCTATAATTTAGTTTTATTTTTCTATGGATTCAATTTTGAATCCTGCTTTTTCCACGGTTTCTATTACTTCCTGTTCTGTAATACCTTCTGCTTTTACGGTGAGAATCTTCTCTTTTTTATGGATATCTACTTCCCAGTTTTCAATACCTTCTGCTTTATCCAGAAAAGGGGTTACCGATGCCAGGCAGCTTGCACAGTTGATATTTGTTTTGAACTGCAATATTTTGTTTTCCATTTTTTAAAAAATTTTTTATTGTTTTTCTTCATACAAAGTTGAACAATAATGCGCCTTTATTTTTGCTATATTTCCGGTTTAATTTGTAAAATTTACTGTTGAAAAAAATGCAGTAAAGGCCGCCAAGCAGGGACATTGAGCCGGTCAACCTGTATAATTTATTCTTTACAGACGGTAAGCATAACCGATCATAACGGTAGCTGCTCCGGATCTGTTCTTTCCATTGGCAGATCCTTTCTGAATATTAATAAAACCGTAATTACCACCTCCTTCCAGGAAAATCATATTACGTTTTATTTTATAGCCAATCCCTACATTACCGGCCAATCCGAAATTGAATGAACGAAGCTGATCTTTAATATCTTTTGTATTATCAAAAGATAAGGTCAGGATACCTGCGGAAGGGTTCGCGGGATTTGCAGGAACGGGTTTGGTTTTTCCTTCATCAAGGTAAACCTGGCCACTACCTTCAGTAACCTGTTTTGCATTCAGCAGCAGCCCTACGAATGGTCCGGCACCGGCATAGATCCGCCATTTCTTTTCAGCTCCAAGATCCCATCCGAATTTGGCTAAAACCGGCAACATCAGATAATCAAGTTTAGCTGTGCTTTTAAAATCCGCATATAAATAAGGAGGAGCCTGCGGACCAAACAGAGGAGCTATCTGCGCCGGAAACGGAAAAGCCTGGAACCCGTCTTTCTTGCCACCCTGCTGTGAATATTCCAGGATTGCCTGAATAGAAAAAAGCTTACCGGTCTGGTATTCTGCAAAAATACCCAATCCTGCACCCAGTCTTGAACTGTACCCTTTGTTCAGCGGATTAACTGCCGAACCACTTCCTGCCGTTAGGTTAGGTATCGCAAGTCCTCCACGGGCACCTATGCTCCATTGCTGGGCAGATACCGGGCTGGCATACAAAAGAATCATTGCTGCGATTGCGGAAAATATATATTTTTTCATTGCTTATTTTTTTTATTGGAGCCGGTTCACCATATGTTTAATGACACTGGTGAATATTCCGGTTATCATTTTTTATACTGTTACCTTTCTGATCCTTATTAATGATGGCCCCCCAGGTTTGTCTCTGCATGCTCCCCTCTTGAAACTGTTACCGTAAAGTCTGCCGTATGTATCATATCCTCTATTTTAAACTGAACCCACATCCGGTATAGTCCGGCTTTTTTAATGATCGTTTCAGCATAAATGGGAAAATTATCGTCAAATACAGGATGGATATGAAGAAAATCATAATCGGCTTTACTGATCATTACAATGTGTGCATTGGCACCTAAGTAAAGCTGCATATCTTTTGCCTGCAGTATTCTGCAGTCTTTTACGATTGAAAACTGAAGTCCCTGTACATTCGTAGTGGTGAGTTCATCACCATTTAGCAAAAACACCGTGTAGCCATTCACTATTGATGCCAGCTTTGTTTCCAGCCTTTGTGGAATATCTGTAACAGTACCCGATACCTCAATATAATGTGTGTTAACTTCCGGAGCATTCCCACTCGGCTTATAATCGGTAAATAAAAGATACTTTCCTGCTGCGGGAAAGGTTTCCGAAATATGATAGGTCCCGTCCGGCTGTTCTTCGGGATGAATATGATCAAACCACGACAGTTCTTCGTTTACAGTCAACAGATGTATTTTCTTTTCGTGTATTACATCCAGCATTACATTCCTGCCGTGCTCGGTAACAGCAATGCTCATATTGACAGGTTTACCGGCTTCTATCTCCTGTGATCCGGTACTTATTTTCACTTCCGTTCTCTCCCTGTCTTCACCTGCGGATATTAATGTCATTCCACATTTAGGGCATTTGTCGCCTTTGCTCCCCCTCACTTCCGGGTGCATAGGACAGGTGTATACATTGCTGAGACTTTGTTGATGCTCTGTATTCATAATATGATAATTTTTATTACTACCGGAGGAGGCTTTACAGGAAGGATAAAATTGCTACGGAGGTGCCGCAACCGGTAAGTGGATTTTTAAATGATTGATTTTACCCTTCTTATTTATTACACAAATTTCAGGTGCCGGAAGCTTATCTGTATTGCGTTTTTACTTATTTAATTTGCAATATTTACAGATTATCGGACAGAACTGCCTTTATACAAAACAATTCTTACAGCTACGATCAAAGTAATGATCAGCATCGGGATCAGCACTACATTCACGCCTTTCCACCCCCAGTGGTTGAAAAGACTTCCTGCAAAGAAACTGGCAATACTGATGACCGCAAACACCGTAAAATCGTGAAAAGCCTGTGTTTTCTCCTTCTCCTCAGGCCGGTAAACTTTAGTAAGCAGAGAAGAGCCACCGATAAACAGGAAATTCCAGCCCAGGCCTACCACAAACAATGCCGCCACAAAGTAGCCCGTACCCGTCCCGCTAAGGGCTATAACAATATAAAGCAGCATAATCAGCAAGCCCGAAATAATGATCCGGTAAACACCGAATTTCTGAATGAGCAGCCCGGTAAAGAATGAAGGCAGAAACATCCCCAGTACGTGCCATTGAATAACCGTTGCCGAGCTTTCTGACGGATGCCCGAAACCGTACATCGCAATGGGTGTAACGGTCATAGACATACCCATTACGGCAAATGCAGTAGATGAAGCAAGTACCGCAAGGATGGCATCTTTATTTTTAATGATTTCCTTTAGAGCCCGTCCCTTTACTTTAGTATCGTTTACCTCAAGTAAGGTTGTTTTGCCTAACTTCAGCAGGGATATAATACCCAACGCTAATAAGCTCAGTAAAATGATAGAAAAATAGGAATAGGCATAAGGTACAGCTCCCATATGCTGTGTGAATTTAGCCAGATTGGGTCCGGCAAATGCAGCAACAATGCCTCCTGCAATTACGAAAGAAATAGCTTTGCTTTTCGCCTGCTCCGGAACAGCATCAGCAGCGGCAAAGCGATAATACTGTGAAAATCCCTGATAAGCGCCTACCAGCATATTGCCTATGGAAAATATCCAGAATGAATGCTGAACAATACCATACCAGGAAACCAGCCCGGCCAGTACGCCTACAAGGGTACCCAGCATAAACGCCTTACGCTGACCAATTTTTTTGATGATCACAGAAGCAGGAATCATCATCCCCGCTGTACCCACCGTAATCATCGCAATGGGTAATGTAGAAAGGTTTTTATCCGGGGCCATTGCCAACCCTGCTACTCCCGATAAGGTGATCACCAGGATAGAGGCCGTCTGGAACAGTGCCTGCGCGATAAATAGCAGGTACACATTTTTCCACTGAACAGTTGTTTTCATAAGCTTAAACTTTGGGGTCAAAGTTCCGGCATATGCTCCAGCTTAGTATTATGTTATTCCTTGTTTGTTTTGTGAAGTTTACGGGTTTTTCTTACAAACAAAAAAGCTGTAAAACCATCCGGTAGTACAGCTTTTCTATTCTGCTTGTAAATACTAATCCTTTGAAAATAATCAGCAATATTGTCAAAGTAAAATTGGTTGAAACTATGCAGGTTCACCTATTATCTGGGCAAACCCTTGTTACACGAAGCCTTTATTGAAGGTTAATAAAGTTTTTTTCAAATTCCGTTAAACTTTTATCGTTTTTGGGATCTTTTTGGAATCCTAAATTTAATAATAAAGGAATATCATTTATACGTCCAAAACCAATAATTTTATAAGTTCCGTTTTTTAATTCGTATTTAGTTCCTTTAAATTTTTGATTTTGAGAAGTAAATTCAATATTTTTCTTCTTTTTGTATTCAAATTCTTCTTCGATTTGAGCTTGAAATTGTTCGTTAATTTTTTGCTTTATCATTTCATCGTCGAAGAACAGCCATTGCGCAGAAAATCCATTACAATCAATTATTTCGTATTCAGATTTAGCAACACAATTTTCAGGTACTGAAATTTCAGTTTTTGCATAATTCAATTTACTTATATTTTCTTGAGCATTTAAAGTGAAATTGAAAAATAAAGATAAAATGATAATCGTTTTTTTCATTTGCATAAAGTTTGGAAAAGCTTTTGTGTAAATCTCAAATATATGAAACTTTAGCACATATACAGGTAAAAATGTATAGATGAATGTTTCTGTTCATTATCAAAAGGTTATACATTTATTTTAATTTGTTTTTGTTTTGCATTAATGCTTTTTTAGTTTTCGTATTTGTAAACAAGACAAAAGACGATAAAACTAAATCACAAAAATACAGACTTACTGATCATCCCAAATTCATACCTTATTTAATAAAAACAAAAAAAGCTGTAAAACCATCTAGTCTTACAGCTTTTCTACTATTCTTATCAATATAAATACTAATCCCCTGAAAACAATGCCGCATCAAAACTATATCACTCTATTTATTGATGCGGAGACACTGTTTTCAACAAGGATAACGGTTAATCATTATTGCAGCAGCCTCTATTGTAACCTGATGCATTGCTGTCTTTCTCTGTCGAAACAGTATAGCCTGCTTTCTCAATCGCATCTATTACTTCTTCTTCCCTGCTCTCCGAAGTAAAGGAAACGGTAAGATGGCCTGCTGCTATATTGTCTATTTGTACACCTTCTATTTCTCGTACGGCGTTGTTTACCCTGCTCTGGCAGTGTGTACTCTGCATATTGGGCACGCTGATGGTTAATTGCTTCATTTTATTAAAATGTTTTATTGATACAAAATTACATTGGTTACTAAGTTTCTTGTTTGCAGGATTACCGGTTTAAGTTGTAAGATTTATTCCTTAGGTGATTTAATACCCACCGCAGCAATAATGGCAGCAATCACACATACAATAGCCGCAGCGAAGAACGCCGTCTGAAAACCTGAGTTCAGTGCCGTTGCTTCCGGGGCACCGATCATTTTTATGGCATTCGTTTTTGCAGCGGAAATGGCTACGATAATGGCTAAGCCTAATGCAGATCCTACCTGATAGCTGGTATTTACCAGGCCGGATGCCAGTCCCATCTCCTCTGGCGGCGCACTGGCCGTGGAAGCAATGGTTCCAGGAATATAGGTAAGCGACATCCCCACCGCAGCCAGTAAAGAGGCCGGCAGTACATCTGCCACAAAAGTTCCGTCTACCGGAACTCTGCTGAACAGGAATAATGAAACAGCCAGCATTATCAGCCCTATTATCATATTCGATTTAAAGCCAAACCTGGCGACCAGCTTTCCCGTAACCCCTACCATCAGCAGCATAATGGCAATGGTCATAGGCAAAAGCGCCAGCCCGCTGTTGAAAGCCGAGTAATGAAGCGTTTGCTGGAGATACAGGTTAAGAAAAAACCATAAAGGAATCCAGGCTGCGGCCAGCAGGATCATTACGATATTTCCATAGGAAAGATTCGCCACTTTGAAAATGTGCAGTGGCATCAGCGGATGTTTTTTATACTTCTGGCTGAAATAGAAAGCAACCAGCAAGGCGATGGAAATAATCAGCATACTGATGGTTTCAAACGATAGCCAACCTGCAATTTCGGCCGATACAATGGCATATACCATCATCACCAGGGCAACCGTGGCCAGTATGGCACCTACCACATCTACTTTCCCTTTTTGTGTCATTCCTTTTATCAGCAAGGGTTTGCTGCGCATCAGCACCAAAAGTCCTATGGGAATATTGATCAGGAATATCCAGTGCCAGGAAAGCCATTCTGTAATGGCTCCTCCCAGAAAAACTCCGGCAGAACCGCCTGCCGCCGCAGAAGCTCCCCAAAATCCCAATGCCTTATTCAGTTCTTTGGGATCGGAAAACATCGTAAAGACCAGCATCAGCGATGAGGGCGCAATGAAAGCCGAACCCAGTCCCTGTAATGCTCTCCCGGTATTAAGCACGGAATCTGACCAGGCAAGTCCGGCAAGCAGTGAGGCTGCTGTAAGGATGGTGAATCCCCACATAAAAATTTTGCGGGCTCCGAAGAGGTCGGACAAACGGCCTCCCAGCATTAAAAAGCCTCCAAAAAGGATCACATAGGCATTAAAGATCCATTGCATTCCGGATTGGGTATAGCCAAGGTCTGCTTTAATGGCTGATAAAGCGACACCAATGATGGAGGTATCCATTATCACCACAAATTCCGCAGTACAGAGTAATATAAGCGCTGCCCAGCGCTTGCTGTACAAAGCAGGAGGTGTTGTCGTTGTATTCATTGAATTATTTTTTTGTTGAAAGGATAATTGTTTTTTATTACATTAAAGTTCAAGCAGGCCCAGTGCGTTTTTCAGCTCCACATCCAGTACCTTAAGATTATAGACAGCCTGCAGATAGCTTATTTTGGCCTGTGTCAGCGCCAGTTCAGCATCGGTAAGCTCCAGACGGGAACTTCGGCCGTTCTTAAAGCGGTCCTCCATCATCCGGTGGCTCAGCTCCGCAGAGGCTACCGTTGTCTGTTGTATATCCAGCTGTCTCAGGGCTTCTTCCCATTTGCTCAGGATACCTGCCAGCTGGGTTTTCACCTCATCTTTAAGATCGTTCAGGCGTATGACTTCCTGGTCTGTTTTTATCTTAGCCTGTGCTGTACGGGACCTGGTACGGTTTCCGTCAAAAATCGGTACGGAGAACTGAAGTCCCACAAAAGAGGTTCTCGGCCAGGTATCCAGTCTGAAATCATCTTCCTGCGCCTGAATCTGGTATTGACCTATAAGGGATAATCTGGGCATCAGTCCGGCACGGGTTGCTTCCGTTTTTTTCTGTTGGAGGTTAATGACGAGCTGCTGGATATTCAGGTCTTTGCGGTTTTCAGCAGCTATTTTCAGTGCTTCATCCAGAGAACTGAATGCTGATCGCTCTGATGCCAAATCAAATTCAAGTTTATCGGTCAGTGCGATCCGTTCTTCTTTTTCCATTCCGATCAGTCTTTTCAGTTCCAGCTCCGATACTTCGATGTTATTTTTGAGGTAGGAAACTGCGGATCTGATATTTTCCACGGCAATAAAATTACTTAAGGTATCTGCCTTTATCGCTTTTCCCTGAAGGAACAATAAACGGGTGTCTTTTAATGCCCTTACATTACGCTGAAAGCTTTGATCTAAAAGCTCTGTCTGCTCATTCATCAGCAGCATATTGAGGTAAAGAGCAGCGACTTTGTAGGCGATCTTGCGCTGCAGGTCTATGGTTTTTTCTTTTTCAATTTCCTCACTTATTTTGTTCACGCCTAACTGGCGGTGTATGGAAGGATCGATGATGGGCTGATAAAGGGACACAAATCCGTTCAGTGCATTTTTTCCTCCTACGGATACAGCTTCTACGGGATTGGTAGTACCTACAAGAGAGCCCGGCATAAATATGACCTGACGGTCGAAATAACGGATATAGGAGGCTCCGGCAGAGATATTGGGCAGGTAACCATTGCGGGTTTCCCTGGTCTGCTCTGCAGTATAAATCTCTTCCAATGCCTGCGCCTGTAACTGCTTGTTGCCGTTCTTTGCCATTTCAAGTGCCCCGGAAAGCGAAAGCGTGGTCTGCTGTGCTTTAAGGGAGACATTGCCCACCATCAACAGTAATCCGGTACTGATGATCAATAATAGATTTTTCATTTTCAATGGTTTTTAGGGTGAATACTTACAAAATCTTCTTCTACCACTTCCTTGCTCCGTTTATTACTGGACAGATAGGAATACACGGCAGGAATAATGAACAGGGTCAGTATACCTGAAAACACCAGCCCTCCGGCGATTACAATTCCTAAGGACTGTCGGCTGTTGGGTGTGAGCGCAATAGGCAATGCCCCGAATATCATTGCCAGCGAAGTCATCAGGATAGGACGGAAACGCTGCTCGGCGGCGTGTAAGGCAGCATCGAATTTTGAAAATCCCTGATCTTTCAGGTGATTGGCAAATTCTACAATCAGGATTCCGTTTTTGGTAATCAGTCCTACCAGTGTAATGATCCCGATCTGGCTGAAGACATTCAGACTCTGGCCAAACCAGGAAAGACTGAGGACAGCACCTGTTACGGCCATAGGCACGGTAAGCATTATGGTAAGAGGATCTCTTAAACTTTCAAACTGGGCGGCAAGGATCATATAGATCAGCACCAGTGCAAGGATCAGGGTAAACATAATATTGCCCTGGCTTTCTCTATAATCTCTGGACTGCCCGGCCAGCGAGCTTTTGAAGTTGTCTCCTAAAACTTTTTTCTTGATCTGCTCTATCTCTTCTATACCCTCTGCAAGGCTTACTCCCGGAGCAGTGGCTGCCGAAATGGTAGCTGAAGTGTACTGGTCGTATCGGTATATAGCTGCGGGACTTACTGCTTCTTCCTTGGTAATAAGATTACCCAGAGGAATCATCTGTCCTGTTGCGGAACGTACATAGATGGAATTAAGGTCGCTGGCATCATTTCTCATTTTTCGTTCCAATTGACCGATTACTTCATACTGCCTGTCGTTGCGCAGGAAATAGCCATAACGCTGTCCCGATAAGGAAAGCTGCAGGGTTCTGGCAACTTCTTCCATAGAGACTCCCATCATTGCTGCTTTTCTGCGGTCTATGTTTATTTTTACTTCGGGTTTGTTTATTTTCAGATCCGAGTCTACGAACATTAGTTTTTTACTCTGACGGGCTGCGGCTAAAAACTTGGGCAGTACAGCCGTTAGGCTGTCGAGATTGGGTGATTGCAACACAAACTGCACGGGCATACCGCCTCCATAACGGGTACCGATAGTAGGTGGCAGGTAAGGAAACAGCAGGAATCCCCGGAACTGTCCGGAGGCTGCCCCGTACTGGTTGTACAGATCCTGGATAGAAGCTTTTCTTTCTTTAGGTTCTTTGAGGTAGATACTCTGCGCGGCAACATTTACAGGGGCCGGAGCAGGGATAAAAGAAATGGCTACCATAGAATAGGTCTGATAAAGGCCGTCTGTATTATCGTTGACGTATTTACCGACTTCGATCATATTTTTTTTCATATACTCAAAGGAGACTCCCTCCGGCGCAATGGCAATAAGGCTCAGATTGGAACGGTCTTCAACAGGTGCCAGCTCGGAAGGCAGGCTTTTGCCTACAAAATAGATGAGCAAAGTAGTTCCTGCCAGGAATACCCAAGCCATCCATCTTACTTTCATAAAGGCCTTCAGAATTTTAAAATAACCATTATTAAGCCATACAAAAAAAGGTTCTGTAACCCGATAAAACCAATTCGGCTTTTCTTTCTTTTTAAGGAAATAGGCACTCAGCATCGGGGTGAGCGTCAGGGCTACAAAGGCAGATACCAGTACGGAACCGGATACCACAATGGCAAATTCAAGGAAAAGCTGACCGCTGATTCCTCCCATAAATACAATAGGCAGAAATACCGCCGCCAGTGTAATAGTGGTAGAAATAACGGCAAAGTAGATTTCTCTGGATCCTTTGAAAGCTGCCTGTATAGGAGACATCCCTTCTTCTATTTTTTTATAAATATTTTCGAGTACCACAATGGCATCGTCTACCACCAGGCCTATGGCAAGCACCAGTCCTAAAAGGGTAAGCACATTGATGGAAAACCCGGCGACATACATAATGAAGAATGCCGAAAGTATAGACACCGGAATTGCTATTACCGGAATAATGGTAGAACGCCAGTCACGCAGGAACAGGAAGATGATGAGCACCACAAGCCCAAAGGCAATAAACAGGGTTTCTTCTACTTCCTTAATGGATTCTCTTACGGATTTGGTAAAGTCAAACCCGACAATAAGACGGTAATCTGAGGGAATCTCCTTACGAAGCTGATCCAGCCGTTTGTAAAATTCATCTACCACCTGTATAGCGTTGGCACCCCGCTGTATCTGCACGGCAACTCCTATACCTACACGGTTGATGTTCCCGGTTTCGTTGATGATGGCAGTACGCTCGTTTTCTTCGCCCAGCTCTGCCGAGCCTATATCTTTTAAATAAATAACGGTATTACCTACCTGCTTGATGAGCATCTGCTCAAAATCTTCGGCGGTGGTCAGTCTTCCAAGTGTGCGGATACTCAGTTCGGTCTGGTTACCCTCCAGTCTGCCTGAGGGAAGGTCTATATTCTCCCGTAGCAATGCTCTGCGGATATCTTCCGGGGTAAGGTTGTAGGCAGCCAGCTTCACAGGGTCAAAACGCAGGCGCATCGCATATTTATGTTCACCTACGATGGCTACATTGTTGATTCCCGGGATGGACTGCATCCTGTCTTTGATAGTGGTTGAAGCGAGGTGACTTACCTCTTTTATATCTTTGGTATCGCTTTCTACTTCCAGAAAGGCTACAAGGTTATCAGGCGATGTGGCTTTTTGAACAATAGGCGGATCTACATCGGCAGGAAGCTGTTTCCTGGATTTGGAAACTTTATCCCTTACATCGTTCAGGGCATCTTCCAGGTCTATATCCCTGTTAAATTCTACTGAAATAACGCTCACCTGCTCCCTGGACTCGGAAGATATGGTACGGATACCGCTTGCCTCTGCAATGGATTCTTCCATCGGCCGGGTAAGCTTGGATGCGATAACATCGGGACTTGCCCCGGGATAAAAGGTAATGACGGAGATCACCGGCGGTTCGGTAAGCGGAAATTCCCTGATACCGAGCTGCTTCCATCCTACAATGCCGAGGATAACGATCAGCAGGGAGAATACGCCTGCCAATACAGGTTTTTTTATACTTAAATCTGAAATACTCATTGTGCTGAAATTTTATTGAATTATTTAACCGGAACCGGGGCTACCGGCATTCCGTCGCCCAGGCGCAGGATATTGGAGACAATAACGCTATCTCCTGTACTGATCCCGGACGTGATGGTAACCTTTGTTTCGGTACGGTTTCCAATAGTGACCGGTACGGTTTTGGCTACTCCTTTTTTGATTACAAATGCATTATAGCCCTTCTGTCCGGGTACCAGAGCTTCTGAAGGCAGCTGTACGCCTGTTGCTCCTTTTTCTCCGGTGTTGAACAGTACTTTTACAGAAAGACCTGCACGTAACATTCCATTATCATTGGAGGTTACAGCCTGTACCAGCAGACTTCTTCCCTGGGCTTCCAGTCCCGGTTCGGTGGCTATGATGGAAGCCGTATATTCTTTATCGGAAAGAACGGTTTTGAATTTTATGGTACTGCCCATTTGTACATAAGAAAGGTATTGCTCGGGAACGGAAAAGCTGATCTTAATACTTCCCTGATCCTGCAGGGTAACGAGCGTTGTTCCAGGGGAAACATAAGCGCCTGTCTGCAGTTTTGTGATTCCTATTTTACCTGAAAAAGGAGCCCTGATGACTGTTTTGCTCAGTTCTGCGCGTAAGAGGTCCTGCTGGGCTTCCAGGGTATTCAGCTGCATATGGGCTTCATCGTATTCCTGCTGGTTAACGGTTTCTGTTTTCAAAAGATTCGCCAGACGCTGCTGGGTAATCTTTGCCAGTTTTATCTGTGCAGCCACCTGTCTCAGGCGGGAAGTGATCTCTGCATCGTTGAGGGTGTAGAGTACTGCGCCCTGCTTTACGTAGCTTCCGTCTTTAAAGGCCACTCTGGTTATTTTCTGTGCCAGTTCCCCAACGATAGCGACTTCCCGAAAGGGTTCTATGGTCCCTACGAGTGACTCTTCCAGATTCAGAGCTTCCTGCTGTGCCACGATGATATCAACGGGCAGCTTAGTGTTTGCCGGAGCTGCAGCCTGTTTCTGTTCTTTACCGCCGCAAGCCGCTAAAAAGAGACTAAGCAGCGGAATAATAACAGCCGGCTTTTGCAACGTAGATAATTTATGTAACATATTATTAAAATTTAGGATAATACAATCAAGAATAATTAATGACAAATGTACCGTGGTGTATTAAGCTGCTTTTTACACAATTGCTTTTAGGTTTTGTAACATTTCTTAATTTTATCTGTATGATATAAAGGAGCTTAGAAAACCGATCTTGAATGCGGTTTTTTGAGGATAACAGTATTGGCCTGAAATGAAGAAATACTGCGAATGTAATATGGAAAAAACTCTGTTTTCGCCGGTCTGTTTCCTATAAAAACGGATACTTCATGTTATTGAAGTGAAATAATTTAAATTTGGTTACGTTATCCATAAAAGCACAATGAAAAAATATATTACAGTTTACTTTTTAGTTTTTTGGGCTGCTGTATTTTCACAACAGGAGCATACTGTTATCAAGGAATCTACCTCTTATTTCACGTTGGATCAGGATGGAAATTTTACCGGAAAAGGATCGGAATTCATAAAAAATAAAATTAAGGAATCTCAGTTCTTTTTAATTGGAGAACAGCACGATATACATTCTATTGAAACATTGGTAAGCTCTTTACTACCCTTTTTTAAAGAAAACGGATATGATCATTATCTCACTGAGATTGGTCCGGTGTCAGCAAAAAAGCTTTCGGAGTTAGCTGAAAATTCTTTTCCTTTAAAATCATATTATTTAAAATATTTATCTCAAACCGGGATCCCACCATTTGGATTCTTCAGAACTAAAGAAGAAGAGGAAACACTCCGGCAATTGAAAAAATATCATATCAACCTTTCCGGAATAGACTTTGAAAGCTATTCTTCTTATCTTTTTCTGATTGATGAACTTTACAGGAACTCAGATAAAGAAAAGGTTTCTGCAGATTTATATAAAAAAGTATATACGCTCACCGAATCTGAATATAAAAAAGGAAAAAATAATTTCAATCCTGAACTGATGAATAATCTGCTTCGTTCCAATGAATTGAAAACTTTTTTATCACTCTCAAAAAATAAAATAAATCTCCCTTTGATAGAAGAATTCGAGCGGTCTTTGATGATCAATCATCAGATTACGCAGGGCTTCTGGCAGTTTCGGGTTGACAATATGAAACGTAATTTCACCCAATATTATCACCGTCAAAGTTTAAAACAGGATTCTGTAAAAATATTGATTAAGCTGGGGGCTGTTCATACAGCCAGAGGAACAAGTTTCAGCGGAAGCCTGGAAGTAGGCAATATGATCTATGAACTGGCGAATGTGAATCAGTCGAAATCGTTTTCTATAATCAGTTTTCCCAGATACATCTTCAATAACAAAACAGGAAAAACGGAAGACCTCACAGAAGATGAAGATAAGGAACTGCTGAAATATGCCTTTGCAGACCAATGGACCGTTGTGGATCTGAATATGCTAAAAGAACTGAGTATAAAGCGTAACATCCGGCTCAATCATTCTATCGTTGGCTATATCCAAAAGTACGACGCTATTGTTATACCTCCTGCAACAAAATATTCTGAAAGATTAGATCAATAAATAGGTATATAAAAAATAACACTTATTTCAGCTTTTTGTGTCTTTCATATATTTACTTAACCTTACAGGTTATCGTGGTCAGGATTATTTCTTTGAATAACGGCATTTTTATCTGCCCGGATTTTTTTGAAGTAAGCAGAAGTAAAGCCGGTATGCTTTTTCAGCTGATTGGAAAGATGGGCAGGGCTGCTGTAACCCAGGTTATAGGCTATATCTGATAATGACTGATCGGTATAGACCAAAAGTTCTTTCACTTTTTCTATTTTACTGTAAATAATAAATTTTTCAAGTGTATATTCGTGAAAAAGGGAAAAAAGAGAGCTAAGGCTTCCATAGTCTTTATTCAGTTCATTGCTTATCAATACTGAAAACCTTACAGGCTTTCCGGTATCTAACTGCTGCTGAATACCTTTTTGCACGGCAGTCTTTATATCTTCAATAATCTTCTGATGTCTGTTGTACAGCAGGTCGAATCCCAATGCCTGCAATACAGACCGGATCGTCTGCTCGTCAAAATCCGGATTGTTTTTCTTCAGGATCACCTCACCTAAACGTACCTCGGCGAGCTCCAGCCCAAGCTGGGATAAGGCATCAGACAGAACGTAGATACACCTGCTGCATACCATCCCTTTGATGTGTATTTTGGAAGTATTTGTCATTGCGGTTCTATTTGATTTTTCAAAGGCAGATTAACTCTTATGGGTTATATCCCGCTCTATTTTTATTATAAGATTAGTACATATAAAGTTGATTATTATTTTAGAGATCCGGATTATACTATTCTATATTTGATTTATAATTTTTACTGATTAGGGGATAAACTGAAAACTCAACCTTTTTAAAGCACTGTTAAAAAAGGTTGAGTCATTCTCAGGAAAAGAAGCCTGAGATAATCTGCGCCCACAGCAGACTTTCTTTTCTGATTTGGGTATTGAAAATAACAGGATGATACTTTATATTTCAGGATAAAATCAGTTTTAGCTTCTTTTGCCGTTAAAAGAGGAAACAAATGACAATATAGTTTCTGATCAGAATAATTCCAGAGCTAAAGAGTAAGGCTCATTTGCAGCACCCCATCCATTATTATACCCACACAATCCATATAAATTGGCTACAAAATTAATGGGATTATTGTCCCCCATACGTTCTTCATTGGTAGCAAACTGATAGTAGTATCCCCATCTGTTTCTCCAGTCACCATCTATGTTCTGATAGATATTATAGTTAGCAGGTGTAAATGTAAAAGTATTATAATCATCACTGTGGGTAGCTCCGGACCAATGTCCTATGTAAAAAACACTTACATTGGCTGAAGGAGCATTGACCAATCTTATCTGTAAACGATTAATCCCACCGACCACCGCCCACCTGAACTGCAAATTCATTTCAGGAGCAATTAAAGTCGGTTTAGGAAATCCATCAGTATCAATATTTCTTCCCCGATGTTTCACTTTATATACTTTACTTCCCTCTGAATCAAAGAGTGTGCGTCCAACAGTAGCACTACAGCCGGAAGCTCCTGCTACAGAAGGTAATGCAAATGTTGCCAAAACAGGTGAAGAGGCATTGGGAGTTCCCGTTACCGAATACAATAATTCACCTGATCCTACATTTGTTTTGCCGGACTGTAAGGTTGCTGTAAGACCTGTTACTCCTGTGGATGCTATTGGTGAACCTGCTGAATAAACCCCTCCATTACCTCCTGTATAAGGTACTTTCATTGTTCCTGAATAAGCTACACCTGAAGTATAGGTTCCCGGAAACAGTTCGGCTCCCGTACAGGCCAGTGTATTTATAGTACCGTTTACTGTGGTAGAATTATCAAAAATCCGCCACGAAGTACCGTTCCAGAACATATATCCTTCATAAGTAAGTCCAGCTGTTCCTAAATTATATACCAATAATCCATTAGCCGGTGAAGGGATAGTGGTAACGTCTGACGCTGATAGTAAAGCTACCTTCGGGCCTAAGAATCCCTTCTTATTACCATTAGGCAGAGAGGTTACATCCAGATGCAAAATAGAAGAAGGATCGGGATTAGCAGTTCCTATTCCCACCTGGGAAAAAGACATTGTGCTTACAAATAAAGCCACTGTTATTAAAAATTTATTATTGCTCATTTTACTGTTATTTAAGGTTACTATTATACGGATTTGCGAGAATCCCGCTTTTATAGCTGCATTCCGATATGAACTGACTAGGAATGCTATGTAAACTATTTGCTATTGCTTTTACATTCGTAAGCTTTCGCAACTTGCTGTACATAAGAGAAATTGTACAGTAACACTCTTACTGACACCTATGAAGGCTTTCTTACCGGTTCTGTATAAATTGAATCAGACTGATTTTCCAGTATTTTAAATATCCTCCGTCTGTATAATATTTTCCTAAACACGGCTATGATAAAATATCCTGACTACAAATTTCGAATCAGTTAAATATAAATAAGCAAAAAAAGGGGTAATAAACAGATTGAATAAATTGTCTTTTGTTAATTTTAAATCTAAAACATTACTGAACGTATAAGGTAATTTATTTTCTAAAAAAATAGACAACCAGTCTGTACCGGATGAAATAATTGCGGCTTTTTTTAAAGATTCTCCCAACAGATCTGCAAGGATTTAAATTATAAAGAAGCCGTCTCATTATCTATGAAGACGGCTTTTATTTATAAATTGTTGATATTATTTTTAGTTTTTCATGTTCACAACCATGCAGTTTCCTCCATTTCACCTGATATTTATTACGATGCAAAAAATATCACTTCAATTTATATTTTAAAATTATTCTGTTGATTTTTTAACCTTACTTAAGGTTTCTGAAAAAGTCTAATATAGTCTTTGTATTGACAAAAACAGTTCTCTTGTGTTATCCGAAGTATTGGAGTCTGTAGTTGTTGCATTGCTGTTTCCAGTCATCGACTTATTATCTACTCTGAATGCATAGTAAACCCTATACCATTTCGGTTGCGGTTCCTGAATTGTAATATCAAATGTTACCGTCTCATTATTATTCTGTGTAAGAAAAACTCCATCATCAAATTGTCTGTATGCCCCGGGAGATAATTTAATATTTCCATTATCAGAATCACCTGTAAAGGTAGACATCTCTGATACCCATATCTTCACATCAGAAGATCCTATATTATAAAGTCTCGGATTAAAACTTGTTATTGTTCCCGTCCCAGCCGAGCTAGCGTCAAACTGGGCATCAAGTCTTAAAAATTTATCCAGTACCGGTAAATCCGAAAGATAAGTGCTGGCAAGAATATTCGTTCCTGAAGTACCAGCCGGTATGCTCCCGTGATAATAAATCATTTCTCCGATCATGACTTCATCATCCTTACTTCCAAATGCAAATTTCCATACTGTCCCATTAAACATATAATATCCGGGTTTATCAACTTTTGCTGTTTTCACAGAAGGATTGGTAACAGCCTGGGTTACGTATACCAATGCACCGGTCTGGTCAGCCAGGTAAACGGCATCTTTATCCTTCAGCTGATCTCCGGTTATTCTTGGGGCTATAACACCATCCGGAATATTATTTTCAGCCGGTTTACCCACCACATCCAGTGTAGCATGAGGTGTTGTCGTATTGATACCAACCTGTGCTGAAAACCTGATGCTTATTACAGCAAGCGAACTTATCAGAAAAAATTTTGTTTTTCTCATCTGTCTATCTAATTAAAAAATTATCGTTATTTTTTCCAATCTATGATAATCATCTAATGGTGATGGCTTCTAAATACTTAGAAGCCAATACCATATCACAATCATTATATTTTAATCTGTCTTCAGTTATTAAACACACAAAACATCACCAGACAGATAAAATAATCCTCATGACAAATTTCGGATCAGTTACCTGTAAATAAGCAGAAAAAAGGGTAATTATTCAGGAGAAGAAATTGTCTTTTGTTAATTTATTAAATGTAATTATTAACTAAAAGATAATTAAAAAATGATTTAGTCTGAAATAGCGGTAAATTATTCTTAACAAAACGCATTCGCTCAACTAAAGCGTTATAAATTAACATTTTATATTATTTTATATTTTTAAAAAATGTATTTTTGCATTTAAGAAAGCAAGCCAAACCAAATTTTTAATTGAAATTAAAAAGACCATAACTGTTTTATTAATCATTAGAAAATAGGATAATGTATAATCTTGAATTTGAGAACAGAGCATTTTCCGGGCAATTGATTGCAGACATTCGAAAAAACTGGGACTATTTTTTCCCGCTTTCAGATGAAGAATTTTATCTGAAGCTCTCTAAACTGAAACAAAAGAGTTTCAAAAAAAACGAATATCTGCTCAGAAAAGGTGAAGTTTGCTCAGAATACTTCTTTTTGACAAAAGGAGCGACTAAATATATTGAAGAAAAAGAAACTCAGGAATTTATTATTGATTTTAATTTTGAAGGAGAGTGGTGCGGAGATTATTACAGTTTCATTACACAAAAACCCTCTCACCTGTCTGTAAAAGCCATAGAAGATGTTGAAGTTTTTTCACTGAGTTTCCAGGACAAAAATGATCTTCACAAGCTCAATATCAACTATGAAAGACTTGAAATCAATATGGTAAGAGCCGCATATTTTTTAGCACTGCAACGTCTTGTGCAGTTTAAAAACAATACTCCTGAAGAAAATTATCTGCAGCTCCTCCATCAAAGACCTTTTATATTCAAAAGAGTGAAGATACATGATATTGCCACCTATCTTGGTATCACGCCACCCAGCCTGAGCCGGATCCGGAGAAAAATAGTGAAGAAGTAGTTTTTTTGCCCCCGGTTTAAAATGAATTTTGAATACAGCACATAGAACTTATGCCCTCGGTAAAGGTTCAGCAGGGTTGTTCACGTTAATAGTATAAAAATCATTTAAATAGTATATTATGGATATCAGTAAACTCATACAGTATTTGGGGGGAGAAGATCTTCTCAATTATGAATGTAAAGCAATCCCTAAACAAATGCTTCATCTGCCGTCTTCTCATTTTATAGATGACATTTATGGTATTTCCGACCGAAATCCACAGGTACTCAGAAGTCTGGGAAATCTTTTTGGACACGGACGTCTGGCAGACACGGGATATCTTTCCATATTACCAGTAGATCAGGGGGTAGAACACAGTGCGGGGGCCTCCTTTGCAGCTAATCCTATGTATTTTGATCCGGAAAATATTATAAAGCTGGCTATCGAGGGTGGCTGTAATGCGGTAGCTTCAACCTTTGGAGTTTTGGGTACAGCAGCCCGGAAATATGCCCATAAAATACCCTTCATTGTAAAAATAAATCACAATGAGCTATTGACCTTTCCTAATGTAAGCGACCAGATTTTATACGGAACCGTAAGGGAGGCCTGGAATATGGGCGCAACAGCAGTCGGAGCAACTATTTATTTTGGATCAGCGAATTCGGGAAGGCAGATTACAGAGATCAGCAAAGCATTTGAAGAAGCTCATTCTTTAGGTATGGCTACAATACTGTGGTGCTATTTGCGTAACGATGCTTTCAAAAAAGACGGAACAGACTTTCATCTTTCCGCAGATCTCACCGGGCAGGCCAACCATTTGGGGGCTACTATTGGTGCTGATATTATTAAGCAAAAACTGCCGGAAGTCAACGGTGGATATAAAGCATTGAACATTGGTGATAGCAGTTACGGAAAACTGGATGAGCGGATGTATAGTGAGCTGAGCAGCAATCATCCTATTGACCTGTGCAGGTATCAGGTACTCAATGGCTATGCGGGCCGTGCCGGTCTGATAAATTCAGGCGGGGCATCCGGCAAACAGGATTTTGAAGATGCCGTACGTACAGCTGTTATTAACAAACGTGCCGGAGGAACAGGTCTTATAAGCGGCAGAAAAGCTTTTCAAAGACCCTTTGAAAAAGGTATTGAACTGTTACAGGCTATTCAGGATGTGTATCTTATGAAGGAAGTAACAATAGCATAAATATAAAGGTCCGCAGTTTTTACATATTATCCGGACTCAATGATGTTCTCTGTGTGAGGCTGTTTCTGCTTTTACAATGCATAATACCGAATTATCGTGTCTGTGGGCGTCTGTTCCCAGCTGAATAGTTATGTGATGAATATTCAGGTGCCCGAGGTCGTGTTCTATTTTACGGAGCAGTATTTCACTCGCCTCAACCGTTATTTTTCCATTAACTACGGCGTGGCAGGTTAATGCATTTAATCCGCTTGTAATGGTCCATATATGCAGGTCGTGAATGCTGATGATATCTTCTGTTTCCAGTATTTTCTGTGTTACATTTTCTATGTCAACATTCTCCGGCGTGCCTTCCATCAGCACGTGTACTGCTGATTTTGTAACGAGGTATCCGCTTCGTAAAACCAATACAGAAACGATAATACTTGCCAGTGCATCTGCCCATATCCAACCAAAAAACATAATTAGCAGAGCGGCAACAATGGCACCTACCGAACCCAGCATATCGCTGATTACGTGAAGGTAAGCACCCCGCATATTCAGGTTTTCCTTAACATCAGCACCCCGCATCATAATCCAGGCTACCAGCATGTTTACAGCCAGTCCTATCACTGCTACGATGAGCATTCCGCCGGAAAGGATCGCAGGTGGCTTCTGGAAACGTTCAATGGCTTCATAGATAATGTAGGCTGAAATCAGGATCAGTGTTGCTCCGTTGATTACTGCAGCTAATATTTCAAATCGCTTGTAGCCATATGTTTTTCCGTAATCTGCTACTTTGCTGCTGAATGTAAAGGCCATCAGGGCGATAAACAGTGATATGGCATCACTCAGCATATGTCCCGCGTCTGCCAGCAGGGCGAGGCTGTTTGTCATCCATCCGCCAATAACCTCTACCGCCATATAGACTGTAATAATAATGAGGCTTATGGTTAATGTCTTTTTATTGGCACTGCCGGAATGGCTGTGATCGTGCTGATGTTCCATAGCTGTTGGTTTTATCCTGAATAATTATCCTTTAATGTCACTCTTTCCGAAAACCGGGATTCCTGTTTTATTTTTTCCACTTCAGCCTTAAACTGTTGGATACAACACTTACACTGCTCAATGCCATAGCAGCACCGGCAATCATCGGGTTGAGGAGAAATCCGTTGACAGGATAAAGAATACCTGCTGCAACGGGAATACCTATAAGATTATAGATGAATGCCCAAAACAGATTCTGCTTTATGGTAGCTACGGTCTGTCTGGACAGTTTTATGGCCTGTGGTATTTTGGTAAGGTCGGATGATATGATGGTCATCTTGGCTACATCCATTGCAATATCACTGCCTTTCCCCATTGCTATACTCACATCAGCGGTAGCCAGTGCGGTACTGTCATTGATCCCATCGCCTACCATTGCCACAACTTTCCCCTGCTGCTGCAACTCTTTTATGAAATCAGCTTTATGCTGCGGCAATACTTCTGACCTGTAATGTTTAATGCCTGTCTGCTCTGCGATAGCTTTGGCCGTAGCTTCATTATCACCTGTAAGCATATAAAGGTCTATACCGGCTCCCTGTATTTGCCGGATAGCTTCTACGGAAGTTGCTTTGATCCTGTCGGATATGGCAATGACTGAAAGTGCCTGCTTACTGCTGGCAAACCAGATAACGGTTTTGGACTGTGCGCCCCATTCATCTGCCTGCTTCAGTAAAATTTCACTGATGCTGATATGGTTTTCCGTAAGCAGCTTTTTATTGCCTACAAAATAAAGTTCACCATTATATATGGCTTTGGCTCCTTTGCCCGTAATACTGTCGAACTGAGATAATGATGTGGCCGGTACAGCTTCCAGGTGCTTTACCACCGCTTCTGCCAATGGATGTTCTGACTGCTTTTCTATACTTAACAAAACGTTTTTGGCGATATCATTGCCATCCAGCCACTGAATACCGGTTACCTCGGGTCTTCCTTCGGTAATGGTTCCTGTTTTGTCTAATACAACGGCGTTTACTTTTTTTGCCAATTCGAGGCTTTCCGCATCTTTTATTAAAATACCTTTTTCGGCCCCTTTTCCCACCCCTACCATAATGGCGGTAGGGGTAGCCAATCCCAGGGCGCAGGGACAGGCGATCACCAATACGGTAATGGCTGCCAGCAAGCCCTGTACTACTCCGTTATCCCCACCTAAAATGAACCATAAAATAAATGTAAAGATGGCTATTGCCATGACAACGGGAACAAAAATACCCGCAATTTTATCTACCAGTTTCTGTACGGGTGCTTTACTCCCCTGCGCGTCCTGCACCATTTTAATAATTTGGGCAAGCATGGTTTCTTTTCCTACTTTCATTGCACGGAATTGAAAGCTGCCTTTTTGGTTGATGGTTCCGGCAAATACTTTTTCATCTTCTGCTTTCAGTACGGGAACGGGCTCCCCACTCAGCATACTTTCATCTACATAGGAACTGCCGGAAGTAACTATTCCGTCTACGGCTATTTTTTCACCCGGTTTTACAAGAATCACATCTCCTGTGCTTACTGCTTCAATGGCAATTTGCTTTTCTGTGCCGTCAGCCTGGATCACCATTACGGTTTTAGGCTGCAGACCCATCAGTTTTTTGATGGCTGATGAGGTATTGCCTTTAGCTTTTTCTTCCAGCAGTTTTCCTAAGAGGATGAAGGCTACAATTACAGCTGCTGCTTCAAAATAAACGTGGGCATGCAGTCCTCTCTGATGCCAGAAATCCTCAAACAGCATATTGAACACACTAAACAGATATGCAATTCCGGTACTCAGGGCCACCAGGGTATCCATATTGGCAGAACGGTGCCGGGCCTGTTTCCAGGCGTTTATAAAGAAGTCTTTCCCCAGCCATAGTACAACGGGTGTGGCAAATAACCACATAATCGGGTTGGCATAAGGCATATCCATTAAAAACATTCCTATGATCACAACAGGTATGGACAGGATAACGGCCCAAATGGTTTTGCTCTTCAGCTGCCTGAATTTTTTGATATGGATGGCTTCCAGGGTTTCCTGCTGCTGGGTTTCATCTGCGATCAGGAGATCATAACCGATAGACTGTACTGCCTGCTGCAATTGAACAGCATCAATCATATTGGGCAGGTATTCTACTGTAAGATTACCAGTGGCAAAATTTACTGAAGAGCTTACTACTCCCTCCTGGTATTTCACAATACTTTCTGCACTGCCGGCACAGGAGGCACAGGTCATTCCCAATACAGGAAATGTATTTTTTACCGTAGAGACTCCGTACCCCAGATCGCGGATAGCTTTTACGGCTTCCGCGACAGCTTCGGTATTGTCTGCTGTAATGGCTGCTCTCCGGTTATTAATCTCCACTTTGTGCGTGTCTATCCCTGCTACCTGCTGCAATCCTTTTTCAACGATCAGTGCACAATGTTCACTTTCTACGTCTTCCAGAGGTAAATAGATAATTTCTTTATTGTTGTGGGATGCCATACTTCGTTTGTTTTAGTTACAATACAAAGTTGGTTACAATCCGGAGGAATGTTATTGCGGAATTGCCGGATAGATTTGTAAGATTTACACCTCGTCCAGGGGTTTTCTTTTCTCTTCACGGATCTGTTTGAACTGACTGGGGGTAAGGCCTGTTACTTTTTTAAACTGATTGCTGAGATAAGCAACACTGGAGTAATTTAAACGGAAAGCAATCTGGCTCAGCGACAATTCGTCATAGACCAGCAATTCTTTTACTTTTTCGATTTTTTGTGCGATAAAATATTTTTCGATGGTAGTTCCTTTTATTTCGGAGAAAAGGTTTGACAGGTAATTGTAATCGTGATTCAACCCGCTGCTCAACACTTCGGAAAGATTGGTTTTGGTATGATTATCCTGATGGTGCACCAATTCAATAATGATATTTTTTATCTTTTCGATGATGCGGATCTTTTTATCGTCTATGAGTTCAAATCCTAATGGAATAAGTGCTGCTTCGAGCTGTTTTATCTGTTTGTCCGTTATATCTTCATCCAAAACGGCTTCACCCAGGCTGACACTCCGGACGCTCAGACCAAGTTTATCCAATTCATCTTTCACCACCATAATACAGCGGTTACAAACCATATTTTTAATAAAGAGTGTATTCATTTATATCTTGATTCAATAAATATACAAATTAATATTTACTTAATCCGTTATAATTCAACCTATTAAAAATAACAATATAAATATTTATTAAAATTTAAACACAAATGGATAATAAAAACATATTTGATTTATTCAATGTATTTATTTCATTATTTGTTAAAAAATAAAGCATAAAATTCACAAATAATTTCCAATCAAACATCAGTAATAAGATCAACCGATTTTCATGAAGTGTTGAAAGTAAGCAGACTCCGGATATCCATCAGGACATAATTTTATTCAAAAATGTAATAAAACAATACGTAGATTTGTTTTTAATATAAAAAACAATGAAACAAATTTTAATAATTATTTTCTCCATTTCATTTATTACTATTTTTTCACAAAATTCAAATAAAATTATCACTTCGGATATTGATAATTTCTGGATTGCTTTCGACAGTATCCAAAACACCAATGATTATAACAAAAAACTGAACTTTATCAACAAATTATACATTCAACCGGCTTCAAAAGGGCTTCAGGCTTTTATGAAAGCCCGAAATTACAGTGATACCCTGTATGTAGGACTTATAAAAGATTATCCTAAATTCTGGAATTCAATACGTCCCAATACTTTAAGAATAAAAAACAAAACAGCTGAACTGAATAACGCGGTTGAAAACCTGAAAAAATTATATCCTGAACTAAAAGATGCCGAAATGTATTTCACAATTGGCGGATTACGTTCCGGAGGGACTGTTACGGATCATATGGTTTTGGTAGGAGCAGAAATCGCTACCGGAACTTCAGATGCGGATGTATCTGAATTTAAAGATAACTGGCTGAAAAATGTTTTTGCAAAGCAATCTCCCGATAATATTGTTTACCTGAATATTCACGAATACATTCACACCCAGCAGAAAGGCGATAAAAACCGTGTATTGAACCAAAGTATTAAAGAAGGAGCCTGCGATTTCATTGCAGAACTCGCTATTGAGAAACCTGTTGTAACGCAATACTTAACGTACGGCAGAAACCATACAGATGAAATAAAAAAGTTATTTATGAAAGAAATGTTTTCAAATAATTTTGCAAACTGGCTTTACAACGGGAGCCGAAAAGAAGAAAGCGCAGATCTGGGATATTATGTAGGATATGAAATCTGTAAATCTTATTATGATCGTTCTGAAAACAAAATAAAGGCTATAAAAGATATTATTGAACTGAATTATGATGATGATAAAGCTGTCGAAAAATTCCTTCTGAAATCTAAATTTTTCAGGGAGAAAATCAATAAAAGAAAAATTATAAAGGATTATAATGAACACCAACCCTATATTGTGAGAATTGATCCGTTCAAAAATGGAACCAACAATGTTGATCCCAATATAAAAGAGCTTAAGATAACTTTTTCAAAAGAGATGAATCCAAAAAGCTTTTCAATTAATTATTCGGAAAAAGGAAAAGAATATTTTCCCATTGAAAAAGTTAAAGGATATGAAAATAATGATAAAACACTTGTACTTTTAATTCATTTAAAACCTGGAAGGGAGTATGAATTTGTAATTACGAACAGAGGTTTTGTGTCGAAAGAAGGCTATCCTTTAATCAGTAATGAATATCCTGTAAAATTCAGAACAAAATAAGAAAAGCATCAATAACACTGTATGGCAGAATCTGAAAGGAGCAGGAATTAAACATCTGCATTTCCAGCAAATAAGCTTCTTTAAAACACAGGCTTAATCTGCCTTTTTTAAAAACTCCAGCACGATACTGTTAAACAGCACCGGGTTTTCATCGGGTAGAAAATGTGTTTCCCCTTTTACGATTTTCAGTTCTGCATGGGGTATATTCTGAGCGATCAACCGGGTATGTTTTTCCAGGATAAGATCTTTTTCTCCGGCCATCACCAAAGTTTCAGCCTTTATCTTTGAAAGTTCAGATACCGGAATATCAGGTTCCTTCAGGATCATTTCCAGGAGTTTTACAGTGGTTCTGTTCTTAGGGTCGTTCTGCTTTTTGAGCCGTTCAATGTCTTTTCGGGCCTGGGTGAGAATTTTAGAAGTAACCGCTTCGGCGGATGGATTGAGATTGGCTCCCATCAGGATCAGTTTGTGCACTTTTTCCGGCTGTTGAATGGCATAAAGCATCCCCGTAACAGCACCGTCACTCCATCCTACAATACTTACTTTCTGCAGCCCAAGCTGGCGGATAATTTCTTCCAGATCTTTTTCAAAAATCCGATAGTTGAAAGACTCTGTGTCATTATCTGTACTCTTCCCCTGCCCTCTTGTATCGATGGCAATTACCTGATAGTATTTTGCCAGCTCCGGAATCTGGTTTTTGAATGTGTTGATAGAATCGCCATTGCCGTGAAGCAGCAGTAAAGGTTCTCCGTCTCCGTATATTTCGCAGTAGATCTTCTTACCGTCCGGCATGGTTATATATCTTCCTTTGGCCGGATTGTACCCGTAATAGGTTTCGTAATGAAAGGTATTGTTCCGGGAATCTAACATCAGGGCATTATTATCTCCTGACTTTATAATGGAAGTCTTAATATGATCATTCCTGTTTAAAGAAGCTGTATTTTTATAGGCTTTTAAAACTTTTTTTACCTCGTCAGTTTCCTCAAACCCGGAATTTTCTATTGGGATACCAATCCAGCCGTTTTGAGACTCAATACTTAAATTCAGGTTATCGAAATAAAATTTTCCGTTTCCGAAAGCCAGCAGATAAAGCCAGATCAGTCTGGACTGCGGATCAATTTTACCTTCAATGGTTATGGTTTTCCAGTTTCTGTTTTCTGCAGACGGGGTAATCCGGGCCTGTGCCGCCGTATGATTCAGCAGATCAAACTTTTCTTTTCCTACCTGTACGGCATTGATGCCCATTTCCGTTATTTCATCATAATCTTCGCATCTGATATCTGCGCTGAACCGGTAATTCTTTCCACTCCATTCCGATACGTTGATTTCTCTTATTAAAGCAATTTCGTTACTGTTCTTCCGGGTCTGTGCCCACAGGATGTTTATATTAATGATGAACAGTAAAGCAGTACTGAAGATTTTCATCTGATTCATGAGCCTGTATTTTTGATGAAGGTATTTTTGATGTGTGCTGACGGGTAATCAGGCACCTTTGGAAAAACGGATCGCTCTTTCCAGTACCTCATCTTTCTTTTCCTGAATCCCCTGAATGGTAGGTTTTACTTCTATATCCGGTACAATCCCGATTCTCTGGGTTTCTGTTCCGTCCAGGTTATACATTCCAATTCCGGTAAAAACGGTTCTGATATTCCCCGGCAGTACAACAGGTGCCGTTACATTGCCATCCGCTCCGGCGGTCTGGCTTCCGATGATCGTTGTATTGGGACCTGCACGGAATGCCATCAGGCTCATTTCTGCAAAACTCTGGGTAGTTTCATTGCACAGAATAATGAGTTTTCCTCTGTAATAGTCAGATGTTTCTTTTCCTATTTTCACATTACTCATGTATTCATCGCTTAAATAGCTGAACTGTCCGGGCGTTACAACATTTCCTTTGGTCATTCTGCAGAAGTTTTTAGGTTTATCAAAAAGGTAGTCCCCGATTTTCATCAGAAACATCGTTTCTTTCGGATAGGTCCTCATGTCGATGATGATTGCTTTAGCTTTTACCGCTTTCTGCATGATGCCGTCAAGGTCTTTCACATCCAGCCTTCCGGGATGAATATAGGCAATATCACTTCCCATCATTTTGAAAGCAGGCTCTCCCTGATTTTCTTCCACAAGAGATTTTTCCAGAGGAAGAGTTTTTACCCGGACTGTTTTTAAAGTACCGGATCTTTTCACTCCTACCTCAATCCCGGGATCATTGGTCCTTAAAAGGCTTACTCCTACTTTTGACAGACGGACAGGCTCATTAGAACCTGATGCATAGGAAAGCTGCTCTTTAAGCAAAATTTCAACAGGTTTCCCGTTGACAGATACAATTTCGTCGCCCTGAAGAAGTTCATTTCTATTTCCGTTCTTCTCTTCAAGACTTTCGGAAACAATGGGCTTACTACCCACAAATACCAGATTTACAGCAGGTCTCATTTTTCCGTAATATTCATATAAAGGAGGGGCCGTCCATATCGATAATACGGCATGTGAATCCTGTATTTCGGCGACCATAGAAGCTACTGCGAGCTTGTAACTCATTTCATTTTCCGCTTCTGCAAATTTCGGAATCAGATCTGCCAGGGTTTTATCCCAGCTTTTTCCGAGGGTATTTTTATATGGGTAAAAATATTCTATCATATTCCAGTATCTGTACAGGCTCAGCAGCCTGAAACCCGCATCAGGGTATTTAAACCGGGAATAGGCTGCTTCGTTCTGAAAATAAGGAATGGGCATATCCTCCGAATATATTTTAACGTAATGGTTTTCCGCCTTTCTGTCTGCTCTGGAAATATTCAGCAGCAATTCACTGAGGTCTTTTCCCAATGATTTACCGATCCACCGGAAATCGGGCTTGTATCTCAGTTCGGAATTATCTTTTCCTTCTGATTTTTCAGGAAAGTCGCCCAAAGATGCAGTCCAGGTAAAAAGCACTTTATTTCTTTCCGTTTCATTTTTGGCTGAAAGGATTTCCGGCATTACCTTAAAAAGTTCATAGTCCCAATTAAGCGTTCCTGAATTCGCTTTCGGATGGTAATATTTCAGGAAACCCCAGACTTTTCCGAGTACCGCAAGATCCCTGATCTGGGTTCCGGACAGCTTGTGTACGGATATGGATGAACCTTTATCAAAGATATGATCTGCAGAAGTTTCTGCTCCCTCTGCCGTTTGGGCAAAACTGAAAATACTGAACATAAACAGTAAGAGGGTAAGGATAAAATTTAACATGGTGCAATAATTTTAAATGCCCGGAACCTACCGGTGTTCTTCAAAATTATCCTGTATTCTGTTCTCAAAATTGTAAAAATGGAAACTAATCCGGAAAAAACCAGTTGACCGATCCTTCATTCAAAGATATGTTTCCTTTAAAAAACTGTCTGGGAGACATTCCCGTAAGCTTCTGGAAATCCTTAATAAGATGGGACTGATCATAAAACAGGTTATCATACGTAAGATGGGTAAGATTCCTGGATGCTGTAAAGCTCTGCAATGCTTTTCTGAAACGGAAAATTTTACGGTATTCGGAAGGTGTTTTGCAAAGGTGCTTCGTAAACATCCGGGTGAGGTACTGTCTGCTTAATCCCAGATTTTCTGCAATCTCCGAAATATCAAGATCTGTTCTGTTCAGCAGATCCAAAGTTTTTTCAAGCTGGGAAAAATTTTTAGGCCGAAGTTTCCGTACCCAGTACTCTTCAATTTTTTCCTGTAAAACGGCTTCATCGGTTTCATCCAGAACTTCTGAAATAAAAGCCTTAAAATCTTTATCATAATCAAAGAACTGAATATCTCCCTGCCGGAGGCTGTTTAAGTCATCATCAACAAAATGGCTGAAGCCGAGAGGATAAAAACAGAATGTTATTTCCCTGATCCCCGGTTCGTAGGTTCCGATAAGCGGTTTCTGAAAAGCAAAAGCAATTGTGGAAACGGAAGATTCTGTCAATGATTCTGAATAGTGAATTTTACCCGGCTCTATATGCAGCCGTACATGATTATATACAGAAAGTACACAGTAATTGGAAGGAAAGACGATATATTCTGTCCGGGGATCTGATGTTCCGCTCTCAAAAACATAAAACCCTTCCATATATTTTTTCAGCAACTGATTCTTAGTCTTTATAAACCTGAAATTCATTTTTATCAAATTACCTGCTACTTCCCTATTTTATCACTCTTAAAAGTCTTTTTAAATTTAAGAATTTATTTTTAATGAATTGTTTTATGGTTGGGCGGACGGATTTTACAGATTAACGGCATCGGTTGGATAAAGCCGGTGGATTGTTTCTTTTATTTGGGCGGACTAAAGTCCATCCCTATTGAATAAATTCCGTATATTTTGATATTCCCGCTGATCTGCCAGATCAGGAAGATTTTTTTATCCCGCAAGAAATAGAAATCATAGATTTCTAAAGACTAATGTGTACTTTTATACGCTTAGTAGGTAAACTTATTGAAACTAAAGTGTAAAAAACTTTGTGCCTATTGACTACGTTGAACCTTCGGTTTGTGATTTTAAAATTTCATTGCCACGGCCAGGGCGGATTAAAGTCCGCCTCTATTGAATAAATTCTGTATATTTTGATATTCCCGCTGATTATGCAGATGGTGGGGATCTTTTTTAGCTTAATTATATATCACCGTGGTATTAAGTTTCAAAACAATATTTTTCTATGAACTGAATTTCAATCGGCTTGCTACAAATTAATTTGTAAATTGCCCCGGGTTAATTAACCTCTTAAAAACTAATTACTTTAACCGTATGAAAAAATCAAACCTGCTTTTCACTTTACTTTTACTGATATTTCCCCTAGTGATTTTCTCTCAGACAAAAGATAATCCCGAACTTCAGAAAATGGCAGACGATGACCAGAATGCAAGAAAGGTTGCGAATATCAACTGGTCTGTTCTGAGTAAGGAAGACAGCGACCGTAGAGAGAGAATTCTTGTTCTGATGAAGGAAAATAAAGTACAGACGGCCAAAGATTATTTCAACGCCGGAATTGTATTTCAGCACGGAAACGACAGCATTTCCTCAGGAATGGCTGTTAAAAGTTTCGGACAGGCCCTGGAAATGGATCCTACCCTGAACCGGTGGTGGTATGCCGCTGCCGTAGACAGGGACCTGATGCGCAGAAATCAGCCACAGATCTATGGAACCCAGTTCTATAAAGATCATACAACCAATGGAAAATGGGCACGTTATAAGATCGATCCTTCCCAGGTTACTGATGAACAGAGAAAATATTACAGCGTTGAAACCCTGAAAGAACAGGAGGAAAAGGAGCGAAAAATGAATCTCATCTCCCTGAACGATGCCTATAACAACGAAAAATCCATTGACAAACTGATTCCGTTTATAAAGTCAGAATATAAAAAAGGAACTGGCTCGAAATACAATGTTGGTGAAGAAGAAATCAACAGTTTTGGCTACCAGCTGGCCGGAGAAAAGAAAATGGATGATGCCCTGAAGATATTCAGGCTGAATATAGAACTTTACCCCAATGCCTGGAACACCTATGACAGCTATGGTGAAAACCTTTTGATAGTTGGCAGAAAGAAGGAAGCCCTGGAAAATTATAAAAAATCCCTGGAGCTGAATCCTGATAATGAGAATGCAAAAAAAGTGCTGGGAAAATAGGATCTTGAAAAAGGAAGCTGGAAGAAGGAGGATGGAAGTTACGGGCGGTTTGGGTTGTGATGATGGTTTTTAACTGAAACCCTCTTACAATGTGAGATTGTTTCTAATAACACGGATAATTTTGCTATCAGTTTTCAAAATCAGATTCCGTATCATCCGGCAGATGAAGCAGATGCCCGGGCAGCAGATCACTATTTTTGTAATAACTTAAATCGGTTGAGTTCTTATCCTGCAGGAGCTGAAAATGATCCCAGTCATAATAATCCCAGTCCTGTTCGTCTGAATTGTAGGGCATTTCTATGGCTTCCAGCAATAAACCGTTTTCATCGTAAAGGAACTCTATTGCTTCATACCGTTCTCCGTTTCTACTTGTTTTATAGTAGTATTTCCGGGTTCTTAACGGTATAGGAAGATTGGTTTGTGCATCCAGTACATGAATACGGTCAGGGAATGATTTTCAGTTTCACCCGTATACTGCCGGATAATGTCCGTTTCACTTTCTGAAGAATCCAGATAATATTCGCACCAGGTACGTGTTGTTCCCGGCTTTGACATAAAAATGATATTTTCAGTCTTTTTCAGTCTTCCGGTAATGTCATCGTAGGTATGGATGGTTCCTCCTTTCGTTCTGTCGAATTCCTGTTCTGTCACTACCTGTCCTTCTGAGTTTTTATATCCGGTCATATCACATCAATATCATTTTTTTCAAAATAGTCTGTCCATGCGATTAAGATCTGCTTTAAATCTTCAGTAGGAATCTTCACAGGAGCCTTTTCTCTTATACTTTTTATCACACAGATTTCTTTTCCAACCCTCACACTGACAAATTCCGGGCCTCCATCATCTGTTGGATCAAAATCAACATTATGAAGGGCACGTTCTATATTTTTCAGGATCCTTCTGATAAATCCATCCGGATATCCACGCACAAAAAGGTCTTCCAGGCTTCCGCTTAACATATTTTCCGGAGCAGTTGTTCTCACAGTTCCCATTCTTCTTCCATCCAGAATTTCCACTGAAAACTTTAAAGAATACCGGCTTAAAACTTCGTGATTCATTGTCATTGTTAATTTTTTTTATGGCCGGGATACCATTTCTGATAATACCGGATCCTGCTGATGACATAGGATTGCAGTGTTCCTCCTACTCTTTCATAATATTTTTCCTTAGTAGGATTATTTACCATCTGGTTGACAGGCGGATCATCTCCTTCATCCAGAAATATAAATACAGGAAGACCGTGAGAAACCAGATCGATAAAAAAGAACGGTCTTTCTATGGTGAGATCATACAATTCCCTCAGCTCTTCCCTTTCTTCTGTCTGCAGCTCTTCCTGGCTGTCATAAATGTTATAATCCAATGCATGACAGAAATTTCCCGCCAGTGTTAAAAGTTCCTTTAAAGCAACAGGAAATGAACGGCTGTTATTATAAAGCTCTTCCAGATGCCTGATTTCTGCTTCACTTATACCTTTATTGGTAAAGGAATCTTCTGTGGGGTGATCTTTTAAAAACTGTAAATATTCCATTTTTTCTATTCTTTGTCAATCATCTGTTGAACTTCAGTTTAATCAAAATACTTCCAGTTCAGATCCATTTCATAATCTTTGTAGGGCCAGGTTCTTTCCAGCATCTGGATAAGAGCATCCATTACGCGGATTAATTCCGTGGTTGGAAAGGGTTTCTTGTCAAGAATATATTTAAATGTGAGATCATCCGTAGGAATACTCATTAGTTCTTCTACGGAGATAAGGTTTCCTTTATTTTGCAGTGTTGTCTTCACATTATTCAGGATCTGTATCATGACCTGTTCGTCTGCCGGTGAACTGATTTCATCAAACAGGCTGAAGTACATATGACCTCCGCTGTATCCGTTGATATGAAATTTTGTATCCTCCAGCAGATCAGATTTATCCGGAATAAGATGTTCAGGCTTTTCCATTTCCTGAAGAATATAATGCAGTACCAGCTGCATCATCGTTTCCGCGATCCGGAATCCTTTATCTTTTTCGTATTCTACAAGTATTTGTCCCATGATATTTAGTAAGGAAAAGTACGTTATTTTTTACATTTACCGTATTCTGAAATGATGTGAAGCAGATTTTCTTCGTTTTTAAGATCCAGACTTTCTTTTTTCAGCTGATCGGAAAGGCTTTTACAGTCTTTGAGATAATCGGCCAGCTTTTCAGAAAGCTGGTTGTTGGATCTGTTATCAAGCATCTGCCCTTTAGGCTGAAGATCTGTTTTGATGACATATTTGTGAAGTTCAACAGGGTCCTGAAGCAGCATGATTTTATTTTCTCTGGCCACAAGCCTGTAAAAATAGGCGTTATTTCCGTGCATACTTCCGTAATTCTGAAGCTTTTTCATAAACTCTCCTTTTACATCCAGCCCGTAATAACATTCTTCATTTCCGTTCGGGGAAACACAGAAATGCACGCCTGAATCCGCATTATATACTTTGGTGGCCATGCTTCTCATTCCCGGAAGCTGTTTTTTCAGGGTTACACGCTGTCCGAACAGATCAGCTCCGTCTTCGGGAAGTTTCTGCCCTGTTCTTTCCGTATCCAGCATTTCAAACCAGATGGTGATCATTCCTTCTGTTTTTTTACCGGATTTCTCCACCAAATATCCAGGCACATCATATAAATTGATGCTCCTGTTAATGGCATCATCCACTTTCGCCTGCTGAAGTTCTTCATGTTTATAATAAGCCTGATGTTCCAGCGTATATCCTTCTATGAAGAGATTGGCTATAAATTCACTCACAAAAGCATAATCGGAAGACGCGTAAGATCGGGAAGCTGTAAAGGTGAATTCATTATTGTCAAAAGTTCTTACCGCATACGTTTTCATACCCTGGGTCTGATACATCGTGGCTACTTTAACGCCATCAAGATCACTTACTTCCAGACACGGCCCTGTATTATTGAACCCGACACAGTTATACGCTCTGGAATATCCGATGATCCTGGCCGGATAAGCCCCGTTGTTAATCAGGATCTCTCCTTTTGATCCCAATCTCGGATTATAGAGGTTTCTGATATGATCCAGCCTGTTTTTTCTTTCATTATCTTCCGCGATGCTGCTGGTTTTTGCCTTCAGGTATTTATCGCCCAGGTTTTCACGCGGAGTAGTAAAGAAAGTCTCCAGTTCAGCTTTATCAAAGCCTTTTTCATTGAAGAGTTTATATTTTACGGCCAGCTGATGAGCCACAATGCGGTCCGGCTTAAAAGAGGTAATCAGCACCTCGTAAGGGATCTGTGTAGTCTTTCCGTCCGCCGATTTCATATCCAGATAGTAGAGAATTTCTTCTTTAGCCAGGGAAACGCCTTTCAGATCGGCATCAAAAACCTTTTCATTGGTTAAGGTATAAAACTCAAAATGATCGCGGTAAGGTGATTTCAGAATGCCTATTTCTTTTTCATTAAACAGGATTTTGTCTTTCTTCAACTGGATTTTCTGTGAAAACAGCAGGGAAGAAAACAGCAGAGCTGCCAACATATATATTCTCATAACTTCATGTTAGTTTTTAGGAAGGGAAAAATACGAAAAATATTGGGATGGGAGGATGGAGGATGGAAGCTATGAAAGTCCGGAAAACAGAAGTCAGTTTTTATTCATGGTTCCTTCGGATGGCAAGATAGAGTACTCTGCGGAATAGAAACTTCCGGCTCCCTTTCCCTAAGAATTAAACCAGTTCAGGCATTCTGCAATCTGCGGCTTGCTGATAAATATTTCGGTATTGACTTCCGGTTCCGGGGAAAGCTTCAGTTCTACTTTCTGGCTTGAGTGCTTGATGATTTCGGTAACCGCTTTTTTGTTGACGATGAACTTACGGTTCACTTTGAAGAAAACCTGCGGGTTCAGTTTCCGGATGATGTCTTTAATGGTATCATCAAAAATATAGGTCTGATGATCTGCCGTGGTGAGAAAAAGATATTTTCCCGAAGCAAAAAAGTAAGCCGTATCATGCTCGTCTATGGATTTAAGCTTGTTTCCTTCTCTTACCATAAAGCGTTTCATGGTTCCGGAAGCGCTATCATGCTGTAATGCTGAAACGGATTTCAGCACCGGTTCAGGATCAAAATTATTCCTGATCGACATGAATTTCTGTAAAGCTTTATGTAAATCTTCTTCTTCAAAAGGTTTCAGAAGGTAATCTATGGTGAAATGCCTGAAAACCCTCATCGCATAGTCATCAAAAGCTGTTATGAAAATAACGGGTGTAAAAAGTTCCACCTGCTCGAAAATTTCAAGACTCATCCCGTCTCCCAGGTGAATATCCATAAAGATAAGATCTGCCGAATCCCTGCTGAAAAAATCTATTGCCTGCTTCTTTGAGCGAAGAATAACGGTCTCGGTGACAGGGACAATGCTCTGTTTATCCAATAAATTTTTCAGATAATTAACAGCCAGCAGTTCATCTTCTATAATGGCAATTTTCATAACACTGACAAAAATACAAAAAAACCGCTAAAACAATTAAGTTCAAGCGGTTTCAGGGGATATTAATATGAAATGTTATAAATTGGGGTTATTCTTCTTTGCACTCATCGGATATTCTATGGTGTATCTCGGGTCATTCTGCTGAAGAATATACTCTTTACCGTTCACGGTATGCTTTATTTCTTTCTGGTTGGCTCTTCTTAAATCAAACCAGCGGTGTCCTTCTGCGGTAAACTCCCTGAATCTTTCATCCATAATGAAATTCATAAATTCCGCGGCATTCATCGGGGTTACTAAATTCTGAACAGAGGTATAGCCGTCCGGAGTATATCTGTTTTTAGCCACTTTAAGAAGGGTTTGTTTAGCTTCATCAAGTTTATTCAGTTTCAACAGTGCTTCGGATTTAATAAAATACAATTCTGAAGTTCTGAAAGATACTTTAAAATCTGCTGTTCCTTTTTTAATGATCTTATACTTATCATTTTTCTTTTCAAAATACACTCCGAATCTTTTGTCTGCAACTGTATTAAATTTTGAAATCAATTCCGGGGAAGCATATGATAAGTTTCTGGCGGCATCGTCAAACACAGCGTCCAAAGCCATGATTGCTTCTGCCGAAGCATAGTGGTTGGGTAAGGTATTGGTGGTATTCAAATCGGTAAGACTTCCTTTCATTGCCAAAGCCTGCTCCGAATAGTGTAATGCCTTATTCCAGTCACTCTGATAAAGGGCGATTCTTGCCAGAAGAGCATTCAATGATATTTTTGAAAATCTATAACTGATGTCCAAAGGCTGCTTCTCTGTGACCATTAAATCTTCTGCTTTCTCCATATCTGCATGCACCTGATTGTAAACTTCCTGAACGGTAGAAGGTTTCAGAACTGCTTCCAGATCGATTTCCAGACTCAGCGGAACTCCTCTGTCGGTAGATGCAGTCGCACTGTTGTATGGTTTTCCGTATAAATTGACCATATCGAAGTAGGTGTAGGCCCGCAGCGCATATGCTTCTGCCAGAATCTGCTGTTTTTCGGGAGAATCTGTCATAGTCTTGCTTCCCTCATTGATGATCTGATTCAGATAGAATACTACGGAATAAAATTTCACCCAGGGAAATTCCATCGTTGCCGCATCGTTGTTGGTATCTTTCCACATGGCAATTTCACGGTATACGTTGAATTCATTCAGGGTTTCATCCAGATAGGTTTCATCTGTACGAAGAGCCGTCATAGATTTATGGGTCGGATATTTGGCATACGCTGAGGTAAGTACTTTTCTGTAATCCTCAACAGTTACCGGAATCACCTTTCCGTCCGGCTGAATATCTAAAAAACGATCGCATCCGATGCTGGTAAAGCTGATCAATGCCAATGCGATACATGCTGTTATTTTTTTCATTTTTTTTAAGTTTTAAAAAGAAACATTAAATCCTACGGTAACTGATTTAGGAATAGGCTGTGCATAAATATTACCATAGGTTTCCGGATCAAAATATCCTTTATATCCATTGCTGAATACGAACAGGTTGCGTCCTTCCACGCTCAGTCTCAGACTGCTGATCCCCATAGGAGCGGTAAATTCTTTAGGAAGCGTATACCCTAAACGGATGCTGCTTATTCTCACATAGCTGATCTCTTTAGCCCAGATATCAAGCAAACCGTAGGCGTTGGAAGGATTGTTTGTCAGCCATTTATTCCCCATCCAGCCGGGATTGTTTTCCATTTCGGAACCTGTAATCCCCGGAAGTGAATTTCCTGATTCGTAGACGTCTCTTGTATAGTTTCTTCCTCTGTCCAGTTCCATTCCTCTGTAAGAAGGCGATCTCATCACCGTCTGCTTGAAGTTGAAGGCAGCAGAAACCGTAAAGTCAAAATTGTGGATTTTAAAGGTATTGATAATTCCTCCTGTAAATTTCGGGTCTCTATCACCAATATAGGTGAAAAGACTTCTCATCTCTGCCTGTGAAAGCTTAGAATCTACAAGCTGGCCCGGAAGAAATTCTTCATAAACATCATAAAGCTTGAAGAAATCTGCAATTTTTACTCTTTCATTTCCTTTCCAGAACATTGGGTTTCCGTATTCATCCATTCCTGCTGTTTTCAATGCAAAAACCGCATTCACAGGAAGGCCTTCTCTGGAAGGAAGGAAAGCATTGTCGCGGGGCTGCTCGCTGAGAACTTCACTCTTGTTGTGGGCGAAATTAATGGTGGTTGACCATTTAAAGTTATCTTTATTGATGTTTCTTGTGGAAAGAGCCAATTCAAACCCTTTATTGGTAAGGCTTCCCCAGTTCATCATCGTATAATTGAATCCGGTTTCAAGCGGTGTTTCTTTCATACTGATCATATCCGTTCCTTTTCTGCTGTAAACATCTAAGGTAAGGTTGATACGGTTCTGGAATACACCCAGGTCAAGCCCGAAGTTTACGTTGGTTGTTTTTTCCCATCGAAGTTTATCATTCGGGGGACTGATCACGTTGATCACATCTTCTTTTCCGCCCGGCAGAATGGTGGCATTGTTGTATTCACCGATAAAGAAAGGTGATGTATTTCGGTCAATATTTCCCTGTAAACCGTAGGATGCTCTCAATCTAAGGTTAGAAATGGCATTCAGGTTCTTCATAAAATTTTCCCTGGATACCAGCCATGATCCGGAGACTGCCCAAATCGGCAGATATTTGTACTTTTTATTCACCCCGAACAAATTGGTTCCGTCATATCTTACACTTCCGAAGAAGGTATACTTCTGGTCATAAGTATAGGAAGCTGTTGCAAACATAGAAGCATAGGCGTTTTCTGCGACAGGCATTTCGCGGTACGTTTCATACTTTTTATCTGCTGCAAAATTAGAATTCGGGAAAATAATCGGAACTCCGGTTTTGGTAAGACTGTCAAACCCGAAAGCTCTGGTAACCGTAGTATTGTCTTTCGTTTTACGGATTTCTGTTCCGGCCATCACATCAATTTCATGCACCGAGTTGATCTTTGTACTGTAAGTTCCCTGAAGTTTCCAGTTGTATTGGAAGAACTCATTATCCCAGTTTTGTTTTACACCACCTTTAGGCAGGAAATATTGAAATCCCCCATCTTTATAATAACGGGTTCCTTCTCTCATCTTTCTGGTATAGTAGGTATTTTCAGCAGCAAATTTCTCCGTGTTATTGGTATCATACTGAAGGCCTAACTGTGACGTGAATCTCAGGCTTTTTGAAACTTTATATTCAAGATCCAATATCCCTTTTAAGGAATGATTTTTAAGCGTATAATCTGTATTTTCTCTTTCCTCAAGAAAGTTAAAAGGAACATACTGATCGGCATAACCGTCTATATCCCGGTCATATCTGTAACTACCATCCGGATTGTAAGGTGTCAGATAAGGATTGGCATTTCTTGAATAATTGATGGGGCTTGCCGCCGCATCAGCATCCGTCATGAACGATGAACGCTCACTTTGAGTTCCGAAAATAGAGATTCCTGCATTTAACTTATCGCTTAATTTATAATTGTTCTTTAAGGTAAGGTTATACCGTTTAAAACCTGTACCGATAGTTGTTCCTTCTTCATCAAAATACCCTAGTGAGAAATAGTAATCAGAGCGGTCACTACCTCCGGAAAGACTCAGTCCATACTGCTTATTGATGGCATTTCTGTATAGCAGTTTTCCCCAGTCTGTATTGCTGTTTCGCAGACCATCAAGCTGCTGGCGGGTCATTGAGTTCAACGCATCCAAACCTCCGCTTCTGAATGCATCAAGCTGGTTGTTCTGGGTTAAAATTCTCATGACTTCCCCTTTATCAGCACGGTAAGTAAGGTCAGCACGTTTGGCAAGCATTAATTCAAAATCCACTTTTTCAGAAGCGTTCAGAAGATTCAGCTTGCCAAAATCAGGACGGGATGTAATAAAGGTATCCGCTGAAAAATTCACTTTCATGTTTCCTTTTTTCCCTTTTTTCGTGGTAATGGAAATCACCCCGTTGGCAGCTCTTGCTCCATAAATAGCGGTAGCAGCCGCATCTTTCAGAATAGTGATATCCTCAATATCGTTAGGATTCAGGCCTGCAATGGAAAAATTCTGAAGCTGGTCGATATTATCTTTATCGCTGAAGTTGGGAACATCATTTCCCTCCAGCGGAAGCCCGTCAATTACCCATAACGGATCCTGCGGACCGGATAGAGAAGCCGTTCCACGAATTCTGATCTTGGCAGGACCTCCCGGAGATCCTGTTTCAGGGGTTACCACTACCCCGGCAATCTGCCCGGCCAGCATCTGGTCTACACTGGCAACACCGGACTGGTTGATCGCATCCATCTTCACCGTAGAGACCGCCGAAGTCTGCTTACGTTTTTCAATCTTCTGGTACCCGGTGATGATTACTTCCTGAATTTTGTTTTTTTCAGAAACTTCACCTGCCGGGGCTAATGAAATATTATAGTTGGTCTGGTCTTCATCTATCTGAATCAGTCTGGATTCATAACCAAGATAGCTTACCAGCACAGATTTGGTATCTGCCGGAATTTCCAGGGTAAATTTTCCGTTCTTATCTGTAACGGTACCAATGGAAACACTTTCAATGATCCCATCCTGGCTGGTTTTGGAAGAAACAGATTGTGTTTCTATTTTGATGGATGCTCCTGCGATGATTTGTGAGGTACTGCCATCCTGAACTTTACCTGTAATTGTTTTCTTTTGCTGGGCTAGTGCAATATTAGCAGCCAAAAGAGGTAAAAGTATTAGCGTCTTTTTCATTTCCGATTATTTATTTAAGGCCTCTTCAATACGAATAATTAAGTCTGTGTAATGAGCTCTTGAAGCATCATCTCCTTTATACCTGGTCCTGTTCAGCAGATCCAGTACTTTCTGCAGTTCCGCTCTCTTGTAAGTGGTAACTTCAGATACCCTTTTCATGGATGAATAATTAATATTCCTAAGGTTGTTATCTTCTTCATGGTAGTTGCAGATCAGCGGAATATTCAGGGTATGATCCGGTTTCAGTGTTTTTACAGCTGTTTTTTCAAATAGTTTGTTTACCGAAACGATCAGTGCATCCACATAATTCTTCTGAGCCATTTTTTCAAGAATCGTCAGGCTCCCTCTTTTACTGAAAACTGCACTTCTCACCTGGTCGAACAGGTTTTCTACGGTATAGATCTCTTCTTTTGAACCTGAAACCTGATGTTTTAATTCGTTTTCCAGCAGCCTGAGCAGCCTGTCATCCATAAACAGGGAATAGATATTGGCATACTGCATTCCTCTTGCCAACGTATAGGGTGTCTGCTCAAATGGTCCCATCGGAGAATTCTTCACAGGATAGGTCTTCTCGGAGATCGGATTAAAGAACAGCCATTCCGGAAGATTAATGGCATTTTTCACCAGATAATCCACCGCTCTTCTCTGAATTTCAGCAGGAACCGCCTCGTAAGCTTTTTTCTTATTGCCAAAAACGGTATTGTTAAGGTAAATTCCTCCTACATTGGCCATCACATGCCCGGTATACAGATCCCATTGTCCGATGGCTCCCAGATACAGCTTTCCGGCATCCGTATAGCTTTTTCCATCTTCATAAGTCCATTTTAAAAGGTTATCAACGACTACCTTTAAATTCTTCATTCCGTATTCACCGGCTTTCATCGCATCATCACCAAGATCCTCGGACTGTGAGCGCGGATCGATGGTTTCCAGGAAACTTTGCTGTTCTCCATAGAAGTACATTGGGTCATCTTCATGCTTTTCAATCAGATTTCTCAATGCTTTTTTCTCTGAGAATTCATCCGGATACCAACGGTACCCCCATTCAATGGCATATTTATCATAGATCCCGATCTTTGGCGTGATTGCTGTAACGCCATCTTCCGGCTGTGCTACGTAATTGTAACGGGCATAATCCATAATAGACGGAGCCGTTCCCCCCATTTTATCTGTAAATTCTTTGGATCGGAGCGATTCCACAGGGAATGCAAACGAAGCTCCCATATTGTGTTTCAGTCCGAAAGTATGGCCTACCTCATGGGAAGACACAAAACGGATGGCTTCTCCCATATGTTCATCACTGAATTTATTTCCTCTGGCCTTCGGATCGATGGGTCCCGTCTGAATTCTCATCCAGTCGTGAAGGGAAGTCATTACGTTGTGCCACCAGATGATATCGGCTTCAATGATTTCACCGCTTCTGGGGTCAACAACAGAAGGTCCCATAGCATTTGCTTTTGGAGAAGCGGCATAGGTAATCACGGAATATCTTACATCATCAATATCGAAATCTTCATCTTTTTCGTCGGGCATTCTGGCAATTACCGCGTTTTTAAAGCCGGCCTGTTCAAATGCGGCCTGCCAGTCGTAAACTCCCGCAATAATCTTTTCACGCCATTGTTTTGGAGTAGCCGGATCGATGTAGTAAACAATCGGTTTCTTAGGTTCTACCAGCTCTCCTCTCAGATATTTCTCTTTATCTTCGTCTTTAGGTTCTAAATTCCATTTGGTAATGAAGAACTTTTCGTCCATTTTCTGCTGACCGTCGTTAAATGACCAGTGTTTCTCCGTGAAGAACCCCACTCTGGGATCTGACACTCTCGGTTTCATAGGATTTTTTGAAAGCAGCACAAGATTGGTGGTTACGCCAAGCGTTACAGGCAGATCCACTCCTCCTTCATTCACAGAAGTAGACAGCTGGGATTTTACGACCAGGTTCTGAGGAAAGGTCTTTACACCTTCAATATAAGAAAGGCTTGATTTTACTGATCCTCCCAGTCCTACATTCGCCAAAACATCGTTGAAGCTCTTCTGATTACCGTCGAAAACCTTATTGACTTTAATGGCTACCGACGTAGAATCATTGTTCTGGGCTTCAATATCAAAAACCTCGATGATCGATTCTGAAAAGTTATCTTTCACCGATTTTGTAATGGCATCATTTTTCGGAGAAGATACTTTTGCTTCGGAGGTTTTTACCCATACTTTTCTGGCTACGGTATCACGGTGGAAAGAGATGATTTTGTTTTCATAATTCATTCCTTTATTCAGACCGGCCTCATTCACCTGCATCGGTACCTGGGACAGCTTGTTTACCACCAGGAACTGCCGCCCCATCAGGCTGTCGGGAATTTCAAAATAAACATCTGTTTTTACCTGAATGGTATTAAAAAGTCCTTTTTTAAAAGTTCCTTTTTTGATCAGGTCTTCAATTTTCTTGGTTTTCTTCGAAGAAACATCGGTTTTTTCCGTTTTTTCTTTATCCGTTTTTACAGAATCTTTTTTCTGTGCCAGTACTGCCGGCGAAGCCAAAGCAAATCCCAGGTACAGGGCCAGTCTGTAATTCTTCATTAAAATAGTCCGATTCATTCCAAATAGTAGATTTAGCCGGCAAAGCTAGAAGGTAAAGCAATATTATATATAGTGTTAGGGAGTGAAAGGCAGTTTTTCGGGAGTGAATGGATTTTTATTTTCACTTCATTAAGGGCAAAAAACATACGAAATATTCACCATCAACTGAAATATTAAGAGAATTAACTTTGAAATAATCATAAATTTGAGTCAAATAGTCAATTCCGAACTTCTCTCCTTCCACGGGTTCTGTTTTCGGCTGCCAGGTATTCTTTATAATGACCGCTTCTTCTTCCACGCTAATGATGATTTCCAGAGGATGGTCTATGGTGGCAATATTATGTTTTATAGCATTTTCCGTTACAATCTGAAGGGATAAATACGGGATCTTTTTTTCCAGACTTCCGGGAGCATTCATCTTAATTTCAAAGGTAAGTTCTTCTTCAAACCTGCTTTTCAAAAGCTCCATATACTGCCGGATAAAAATGATTTCCTGTTCAACAGGCACCCTGTTTTCCTTTGGAGGTACGATAAGATACCTGTAAATCCGGGAAAGATTCATGGTGAACTTCTGTGCATTATCCTTATTGATCCCGATCAGCATATACAGGGAATTGAGTGAATTGAAAAGGAAATGCGGATTGATATTGTTTTTCAGCTGACGGAGCTGATTCAAAACTTCCGCTTTGTGCATTTTCTCATTCTCTATCAGCAGCAGGTTCTTCTCAGACTGTATTTTTTCTTTTTCCTTATAGGCAATCCTGACAGATCTCTGAAACAGGATGAAAACCGTTACAATAAGAAACAGCGCAGCCAGGAAAATAGAAGTGGTATATGTTTTTACCCTATAAATATTTTCATCGATGATAAAATTGACATGATTTACCACGGTATATCCTTCAAAATTATCGGTCTTCAGAGGTTTGATGAACCGGGTTACCTCTACTCCCAGATATTCTGAGGCAGCAGTTCCCTGGGTATATCCTGATTTTGCCGTACTGCACAAAGTATCTTTGGGTTGGATATCTGTAAATTCAAAAATATTTTTTCCCAGATATTTCTTTTCGGGATGGGTAATACAGATTCCCTCTTTGGTAAAAACATAGGCATAGGTATTGGAACTTTTATCTACATTTATGAAATACTGGTGGAGATCATCCAGACTTACCGCAGAACCGTAATACAAACTGTTTTTATCAGGCAGCGCCAGAGAGTCATAGCTGATCCAGTACAGGCTGTCCTTACGGGTGATCAGGAGATCTTTAAAATGTCCCGGTCTGTTATTTTCTATGGCAATGGAACGGTCTGTATGTGTGGTTTTTCTGAAAATATCAGTTAAAGGACTGTTGGTTTCAGGCTTTCCCGTACTGCTGTTGTCATAGTAGTACCAACTGTATGGCAGCAGGTTTCTTTTCTTATTCAGATCATTGAGAACGGAGGAATAATCCCTGTAATTTTTCAGCCCGTCTCTCTGGATCAGGGCACGAAGCAGGTATTGGGAATCTTCAATGTTTCTGAATTCGTTTTCTATGGATTCATATTTCCGGACAAAGGTTTTTCTGGCAAAATCTTCGGTATTTTTGCGGCTGTCCCGGGTGATCAGAAAACTGAGAACGCCAAAGGCCGTCACTGCAATAAGACAGGCCGACAATACCGCGATGTAAACAGATTTTTGAGAGAGCGCTTGTTTAAAGTTGATGTTCAATTTCTTCTGCATTGTTATTTTCTCTAAAAGAAATCCGGGTGAAATTTTCACTTTTCATATCTTTCTTTTACAGATAATTAATTCGTTTGCAAAAATATAACAAAGATTTCAGGACCATAAAGTGAATTAAAAGTATCATTGATTTTTTTATAGAGAACATAAAAGAACCGCCTTGATAAAGACGGTTCTTTAAAATATCTTTTATGTGAAAATGATAAAAAAGATTTATAATTTATAGGTATATCCAATCTGCACAAAGAACGGAAGCTGAGGTTTGGTTTTAAAATCCTGGGAGACAATACTTCCTCCCCGTAACCAGATCTCCTGATTTCTGAAAGAATATCCACCCTGAATCCCATAATAAAAATTTCCTCCCGTAGACGGTTCATACCATCCGTTTTTTACCTCAGGATATATTTCCTTATAATGTTCGGAATGTTTGAAGTGGGTCACTATGGCTTTATCAAACCCTGCCTCTCCGCCAACAAACCACCGGGGTCTGTAATAACCGATTGCTCCTGCCATATCCAGCCCGAAATTGGCAATGGCCGCATTTTCATTTTCAAATCTCCGGAAAACGCCCTGTACTTTTGCGGATAGCTGGAAGTCTTTTATTTTCAGCCATCGGATATTGGCTCCCGCTTTGGTTTTAAAATCATCAAACAACTGATCTCCGGACGGAACAGAAAGTTCAGCTCCGATAACCACGGGAAATAATTCAGTATTGAGCTGATAGCCATAACCTAATCCGAAAATCACCCCGTATTCGGCTCCGATATTTGCATTCAGGATATGTTTCTCTTTGGTCTTCAGGGCAGACCAGTTGAGTGTCTGTGATTTCACAGAAAAAGCTGTCAGAATTACCAATAAGGCTGATATATTATATCTTTTCATGTTTTTATATTTAAAGTCCTCCGATAAGGGTAGTGATTTCCGGTTTCGTCTGGTTGTTCCATGCATTGGAATTGCTGATGATCCCGTCATGTCCCACTCCGGTTATTTTTACCCGGGTTACATGATTGTAGCCTGAAGTAATTTTCTGTGCCCATGAATCGGGATAGGCTTTATTTCTGTCGCTGTAAAAGAATAAAACAGGCCCGTTATAATTCTGCAGACCTTTTGAAAAATCAATTTTGTATTGGTCGCCGCAGTCAAAAAGGGCATCCATGATTACGGCTCCGCTTCTCCAGCTTATACCCGGATCAAAATCCCCTTCGCCGGTAATGCTGTTTTTTGAGGAAAGCATGGACATTTTGTAATCCAGGATCTCATGCTGGTCTTCTTTACCGGAAATAAACTGATCCAGATAGGCGGCATCATTAAGGATCTCACTCCAAAGCTTAAATGACCGGGATTTTTTTACATATTCTTCCACATCATCCCATCGCAGTCCGCCGGGCTCACAAAGAACCAGTGCCTGAATATTCTGAGGATACTTTCCGGCATATCCGGAAGCCAGCATCGCTCCCCACGAATGTCCCAGCAATACGACCTTCTGGGTTGGACTTTTTCGGTAATGGGCGATTACAGCATGCAGTTCATCATACATCAGATCGGCAGCTGCTGCTCCTAAAGAGGTATAAGATTTTTTCGGGAAACGCTGTGATAGCCCGGAACCGCGCTGGTCATAAAACACCACCCGGTATCCTTTTTCAGCAAGATCTTTACAATTGAGAAGATAACGGTAATCCCCTCCCGGACCTCCGTGAAGCGCCACGATAATGGTTCCGTTCTCCGGACCGAAAGCCTCGGCATGAAGCATGGCTCCGTTTAGTGTTATGGAAGGAAGAGAAGCGTCCTGATCGACTGTTTTAGGTACCAGATTGCCGGGTTCATCAATGGTTTTTCCGTCTGTACAGGAAAATAATAAGATAAGAATGGTAAAAGTTCCGGTGAGAATCTTTCTTTTTCTAAAAGCTGTCATACTTTTGGGGTTAAAAATTATGATGCAAAGATTCATTATTCCCCCCCAACGATTCGCCCCATCAGGAAAGTTGGAACATCAAAATATAAAAATACAACCAACTGATTATATGAAAGATATGAAAGGTGAAACCTATTCCCTGAAAGATGAAACCTCCGGAATCAGCTTTTCTGATATTCACTTGGCGTAACGCCTGTGTATTTTTTGAAATTACGGTTGAAAGATGTTTTGGAATTGAAACCACATTCAAATGCAATGGAAAGTAAGGTATACTGCCTGCTTTCAGGCTGGGAGATCCTGGTCAGGAATTCTTCAATTCTTTTTTCGTTGATCAGTTCATAAAAGTTCTTATTTTCTTTGGAATTGATCACCTGAGAAAGGCTGTTGGGATGTACATTCAGCATTCCCGCCAGCTCATTAAGGGTAAGATTCGGATTGATGAACGGCTTTTCTTCATGCAGGAGATTCATCAGCCTTGTATGTATTTCTTCAGTATTTTCATCTGTAAGCCCTGATTTCCGGTATTTCTTTTCAGGAGATGCTGCTTCCGTTTCTTCTGTAACCGGAAATTCTACCGCAGTATTTCCCGTAAAGACCAATACAGGCTGATTGAAAACCTGAACCTGTTTTATTCCAAAATATCCCAGCCATACAATAAATACAGCGATCGCCCCATAGATAATATTTGTATTAACGAAAAGAACCAGTCCCCAGATAAGAGCAATCCATATGATAAGATAAAGCAGCCAGTTGAAATTGATCTTTTCCGTATTGGAGAACTGCTGAACCATATTTTTCCTGAACCTGTACAATCTCCAAAAGGAAAGAATCACATACACGATTCCGGAAATATAGATGGAATAAACCCTGAGAAACATTTCAGTTTCAAAGCCTCTTCCCTGGTGTTGGAAGATATTTACCTTCTCACTGAAAGGAGCTGCATAAAAAGGCAAAAACAACAGGTTACACAACAGAAAAGGAACAAAATGGAGCAGGTATTTCAAAGAAAACCGTTGGGCCGAAGTCTGCTTCTGAATATAAAGATATAGAAAGGGACCGTATACCAAAGGTAGCGTGAAACCAAGAAAAACAAGAGTAGGATATTCTGTGTACTGCTTCATAAGCAGAAGATAATGCCCTGTAAGGTTAAGCCCGATTGCAGAAAGCCATGCCGAAAGAATGAAATCCGCTATACTCTTCTCTCTTTTGGTTACCAAAAGAAAAGCCAGGAAAAAAGCTAAAAAAACTCCGGACAGGTAAAGCATATCAGGTCTTTAAGGTTTCCACTCGATAAAACAACACCGCAAAAATAAATATAATTTCAAAACAAAATTTCAGGAGCATCAAATTTCGGTTCAACAGCACAAAACCCCGGACAATATCCCTTATCGGGACGGAAAAAAATAAATTCCGATTACACATTAATATAATAAAACAGGCTTGATATCTGTTTTTCATTAAAAAGCAGAAACAATAGTCTTAAAAATAGTTAATATAGAGTCATGATCTCTCAATTTCGTTACCTATATTTTGGAAATTACCTATCTTCGCCTGTAAATTTTATTTGAAAATGAAGAAACTGATCTCCGGAATATTTGCTTTTTGTTCTGTCATGATTATGGCTCAGGAAGCCATCCAGTTTCAGGAATTACCGTTTAAGGATCTTATAGCCAGGGCCAAGAAAGAGAAAAAACTGGTCTTTATAGATGCTTATGCTTCCTGGTGCGGTCCCTGCAAAATGATGGAGAAGAATGTTTTCACCCAGAAAGCGGTCGGAGCGTATTATAACGCCAATTTCGTGAATGCCAGATTCGATATGGAAAAAGGGGAAGGCAGGGAAATTGCCGCCAAGTTCGGAGTACGTTCCTACCCCACTTACCTTTTCCTAAACGGAGAAGGAGAACTGGTGTCCCAGAATTCCGGCTATATGGAAGAAGGACTTTTCGTAGCTATGGCCCAGGACATTAATTCCCCTTCCAATAAAAAAGGATCTTTAAAAGAACGTTTTGCCAAAGGTGAAAAAGATCCTTCATTTCTGATCAATATTATGAAGCTGAACTCCAGTTCGGATTATGATTTTGCCAAAAAAGCTTCTGAAAGATATTTTGAAAATAAGAAAGCAACAGAAGAGCTTTCCAAAGAGGAAATAGGTTTACTGCTGTATTTCCTGAAATCTACGGAGGACAGCAATTATAAAACATTTTCATCAAGAAAAGCCGATATTGTAAAATATCTTCCCGAAGATACCTATAAAGAATTCGACAGTCAGCTGAAGCTTTCAAAAATCCTTACACAGTCCATTGATGATAAAAATAAAAAGATCAACGAGGAATTTTTTATGAAATCAGCAGAGCCGCTGGTAGGAAAAGAGCTGGCACAGTCTAAGCTTAACCAGACCAAGCTAAGCTATTATGAGCAGCATGGCAACTACCCTGAATTTGAAAAAGCAGCACTGGACTATTACAAAAACTCTGATGCTTTCGATCCTAATGAGCTTTTAAGGGCTGCATGGGTCTTCAGCGATCATATAAAAACGCCGTCATCATTAAAGAAGGCCACAGAATGGGCTGAAAAATCTGTAATGCGGGGCGAAACCTCTGAAAACACGTATATTCTTGCCAAACTTTATTCTCTGACCGGTAATAAGCAATTGGCGAAAACTTATGCTACCATGTCTAAGAATATAGCCGTTCAGACTCAAAAAGACTCTAACCTTGCCGATGAATTACTAAATCAACTAAAATAAAATTAATGATGAAACGAAAATTTTTCGCAGGATTTTTTGCGGTCCTGTCTGTAGGAACACTTACAGCCCAGGAGCAGGAGCAGGAACTGAAACAGGAAAAAAAATTGTATCTGAAAGGTAATGCCCTTCTTGTCCCGATTGGCGTTATTAATGTTGCTGCCGAAAAACAGCTGAGCGAAAAATATACACTTCAGGCAGATGTTCTTGTCTCTCCCTGGAAATCATTTGCAGGGCATGAACTGCAATACTATTCGGTTTCAGTAGAGGGAAGATATTATTTTAATCAGGCTTTCAACCATTGGTACATAGGTGCCAACATTGCTGCATCGGCATTTACCCTGCAGAAATGGAATTACTGGAACAACGACCTGTACGGTAATGAAAGAGGAGAAACTTTCATTAAATCCAATATGTATCAAAAAGGATATTCCCTGATACTCGGTGTCACAGGGGGATATCAGTTTCAGCTGTCCGACCGCTGGAATATGGATATTTACGCCGGTATAGGGACTGCCCAGGATTTCTATAAAGGATATGACCGTGTAAGCGGCAAACGCTATGATATGGCCCAAAAATATAATAAAAGTGGTGAAATTATTCCGTACAGAGGCGGGATCATGATTTCTTACCAGATAAAATAATCTTCATGAAACTGTTCGGAAAAAATCATATTATTATTTCAGTGATTACTTTTGTGATCCTTTTTTTAATGAATTATCTGGGTAATACCCAGCCTGACAAAATGGAAAGAGCCCTGATGACGGCTTTTGCCGGAGTCATAGGTTTATCTGTTGGTCTTTTTATCCTGAATAAAGGAAAGAACGACAGCAAACCTCCACAGAATTTTGATTAATTAACAAACACCTGCCGGGACAGGCTTAAAGCCGGGAGCAGGAAGAGGAAAGTTTCAAGGACTTCTTCTTCCGGCTCCCAGGCTCTTAACTTCTTAATCCTGGTACACCACGTATCTGCTACGGATCTTCTCAAATTTTTCCAGATCATTTTTCCACGAAGCTTTGATTTCCTGAATTGATTTTCCGGCTATAATCTGTTTCCTGAATTCATCTGTGCCTGCCAGTTTATCGAAAAACAGATTTTCGAGAAAGAAGCCCTGCTGTGGATTTTTATAGTTTTTATAGGCTTTCATAAGCCATTCGAGATTCAGTTCTCTAAGATCTTCCGGGTAGTCTGAAAGGTTTTCACCGTAGCATAATTTTCCGTTCAGGAAAGGATCCTTTGCTCCGAAATTAGGTTTTGGAGTAAACTGATAAGGCAGCCCCGGTGTCCACGGTGATCCGTAAACCTGGAACGGCAGATCTGTTCCTCTTCCTGCAGAAACCTGAGTACCTTCAAAAAAGCATAAACTTGGGTACAGGTTGATTGATTTATCGTTCGGAAGGTTGGGAGAAGGCTTATCTGAAACAGGATAACGCTGTTTTTTATGATAATTTTTCATTGGGATCAGGGTATATTTTGCCTGAATGCCGTTTTTGAGCCAGTTTTCACCATTCACCATTTTGCCGTACTCTCCTATTGTGAGCCCATATACTACCGGTACTTCATGCATTCCTATAAAGCTTGACCATTTTTTCCTTAAAACAGGCCCGTCTGTATAGCCGTCATGTGGATTAGGGCGGTCCAGCACCATGATTTCAACGTTGTTTTCAGCTCCGGCTTCCATCAGATAGGATAACGTAGAAATGTACGTATAAAACCTTACCCCTACATCCTGTATATCAAACACAACGATATCAATTCCTTTCAGCTGTTCCGGCTTGGGCTTTTTATTGTTTCCGTATAAGGAAACAATCGGGATTCCGGTTTTTACATCCACTCCGTTTTTCACTTTCTCCCCGGCATCCGCATCTCCCCGGAAACCATGTTCCGGAGCAAAAATTGTTTTGATTTTTATGTTATTTTTCACCAGAAAATCTACAACATGGGTTCTGTCACTCATCAGTCCGGTCTGGTTAGTCACCACACCTACGGTTTTATTTTTCAGTAGCGGCAGGTAAACCTCAGGCTGATCGGCCCCGGTTTTAAAATCCGTTTGATCTTGGGTCTGAGAATAATATTGGTTGAATACTCCTAAAAAAATTAGGCAAATCAGAAGTAAATTTTTAATTTTGAAATCTAAATTCATAAGCTTGAAATTTCCTTTATATTTCTCTAGAAAAATAGCGTTTTCCAAAGATAACAAAAATAACCTTTCAAGGGTTATCATCTTCATCGGCAGGCTTTCTGTGGCTTTGGGAATCATTGTTTCTTTAATCACCGTAGCTACCGGCTTCGGTTCAAAGAAAGCCATTAAAGAGAGACTGGCAGATTTCAGCGGTCATATTACCCTGCGCTCTACGAGGTCCAATTCATCGTATAACACGTCTATTTTAGATAACCAGGGACTAAATATTCAAAAGATCAGAGAGCTTCCTGATGTGGAAAGTGTTCAGAAATATGCTACGGTTACCGGAATTATGCGGAATGAACACAGCTTTGCCGGGATCATCTTTAAAGGCATCGGCAAGGATTTCGACAGCCTGAGATTTAAAAAATTCCTGGTTGCCGGAACTACACCGACGGTTACGGAAAAGGGCTTCAATAATGATGTTACCATATCTCAAAAAGTAGCGAATGACCTTCACCTTAAAGTTAACGACAGTATTGTAACTGTATTTTCAAAAGCCGACCAGAAGCCTATCTACCGCAAATTCAGAATTACCGGCATCTACAAAACCGATATTAAAATGATTGACGATCAGTTCGTTATCGGCGGAATCAATCATGTAAGGAGAATACAGGAAATGAAACCTGATGAAGTGGGCGGAATTGATATTTTCCTGAAAAATGTCAACGATATTGATAAAGATTTCCCTGAGGTTGAAAAATTTATCGGCTATAAGAATTATGCAGAAAAAGCAACTGAAAAATACCCTCAGATCAACGACTGGATCAGCATATTTGACACGAATATTGCCCTGATCATCATCATCATGCTGGTGGTGGTAGTTATCAATATCATTATGGTTCTCCTGATCCTGATTATTGAAAGGACCAATTCTATCGGGCTTCTGAAAACACTGGGTGCCAGCAATGCCCAGATCAGAGCTACTTTCATCAATTATACCCTGATCATTATGATCCCAGGACTCCTGTACGGAAATGCCATCGGTCTCGGTCTTATTCTGATCCAGAAATTCTTCGGCATTATTAAGCTTAATCCTGAAAACTATTACGTAAGCACAGTTCCGGTAGATCTTAATCCTATTGCTATCATTTCTATTTCACTGGGAATACTTCTTATTTCCGGACTGGCTCTGATCATTCCAAGCTACCTGATCAGTAAGATTTCTCCGGTGAAAGTGATCAAATATAACTAAGAGTGAAGAGGCAATGGTAATTCCCGGTCCGTCGGTCACTTAATAAATTACTATCCAATTAACGATTCGCTTTTAATAATTCATTTATTCTAAATTGCACGGCTAATTTTTAAAGCCTTATCTTTGCAACCGCTTATAAACCATTTATGAAATACGCAAAAAATATTCTTGAAACGATCGGAAATACTCCTCTTGTACAGCTTAATAAAGTTTTAGGTGAAGATTTTCCGGCTTTAGTTCTGGCAAAAGTTGAAACCTTCAATCCGGGAAATTCTGTAAAGGACAGAATGGCTCTGAAAATGATTGAGGATGCCGAAAAAGACGGCAGATTAAAGCCGGGCGGAACCATCATTGAAGGAACTTCCGGAAATACAGGAATGGGGCTGGCTCTTGCTGCGATCATCAAAGGCTACAAATGTATTTTTGTAACCAACTCCAAGCAGTCCAAAGAAAAATGTGATATTCTCCGCGCGGTAGGAGCAGAAGTAATTGTGTGCCCTACTGATGTAAAACCTACCGATCCGCGTTCTTATTATTCGGTTTCCAAAAGACTGGCTAAGGAGACGGAAAACGGATGGTACGTGAACCAATATGATAATTTATCCAACAGAGCGGCTCACTATGAATCTACCGCTCCTGAAATCTGGGAACAGACAGAAGGTAAACTGACGCATTTTGTAGCAGGAGCCGGAACAGGAGGTACCATTACCGGGTGCGGAACTTTCTTCAAGGAGAAAAATCCGGATATTAAAGTGATTGGTGTGGATACTTACGGATCTATCCTTAAAGAATTCCATGAAACAGGAGAGCTTCACTACGACCATGCCTATACTTATATTACGGAAGGGATCGGGGAAGATATTATTCCTGAGAACTATGATATGTCCGTTATTGATCATTTCGAAAAAGTAACGGATAAGGACGGTGCCATCTATGCGAGAAAACTGGCAAAAGAAGAAGGAATTTTCTGCGGGTATTCTGCCGGAAGTGCGATTGCTTCTCTAATCCAGATGAAAGACCAGTTCACCAAAGACGATGTTATTGTTGTACTTCTTCACGACCACGGTTCAAGATATGTAGGAAAGATCTACAATGATGAGTGGATGAAAGAGATGGGATGGCTGGAATAATAAAAGAATGAATTAAGAAAATACTGATTTTCAAAATTCCCCATACATAGAAAATCAGAGCGGAAATATGCTCTGATTTTTTTATGCTTTGATCTGTTCTTTAAGCGTTTTTTTAAGGAGACTGTAATCTTTTTCGCTCATAGATTTCCTGGGAAACATATAGCTGTATTTGCCTTCGAGGGAAATGAAACGGTCATTGTTTTCAAAATAATCAAAGTCTTTCCATTCGCTGGATTCTTTTTCATCATCAATGGCTACCACAAAAAAATTCTGATCAAACCTGATTTCGTATACGTTGCAGCTTTCAAGTACATTAAGGTATGTATTTACCTGTTTTTTCCATCTTGAAACCTTGTTGATGCTTACCGACAGAAAAACTGCACACAACAGAAAAATAAAACTCAGAAAATATAAAACCCCCTGATTTTCTTTACTGAACTGATCTTTTAAAAGAAAAGCGGCCCCCAGAATCACTGCTGAAGCTATGGTAAAAATTGTTTTACTCTTTGTAGTAGGTGAAAATAACAGGCTTCCCTGGTTCCCGCTGAAGTATATTTCTTCAAAATCCTGTCTTTTAGGCTTTAAAATAATAATCTTTTCTTCATTCATAACGATTCATTGCTCTATTCTGCAAAGCTAAACGAAATAGTCTGAATGCGGAAATTATTTTAACTCCAGTGCAGCATTTGAATCCGGGAGAACTTTTACATTTTAATTTCCACTAAAGTCCGCTTTTATTGAATAAAGTTATTTCTTTTTAACTGAATACAAAGTAAAGGCTGATTATGCAGATCGGGCAGATGTTTTATGCTTTGGTAAATGGTAATCGTAGATTTTTAAAGACCGGCGTGTGCTTTTATATGGTTGGCATGTTAACTTATTAAAAGTATTAAAAAGTTTTCTGTCTTTTGTCGCTCTTATAAAATTGAAACCATTTAAAATTCAGAAGACAACTCTAATTTTTTACTCTTCTTCCCCGTATTGATCACTGATGGCGGCAAGCTTATTCATCAGTTCCCGGTTCCTGCGTTTCAGGGTATCCAGTTTTTTCAGCATATGATGGATGACTTCCATTCCCGGCAGATTGATTTCGAGGTCGTAGTGCCAGTTGACAAATTTTTCCAGATCAGGAAGATCTTCATACATCAGATAGCTTATATTGTCTTCAATGTGTATGCTTAATAATCCATAATCTACGAGTTCATCAAAAAAAGTGATCTCTATATTGTATATTCTTACGAGTTCTTCTCGGGATATTCTTTCACTCATGGCTTAGGAATTTTTAAGTTGTTCAAAAAGTTCTTTCTGCTTCTCAGTAAGGTTTACCGGCAGCTTTACTTCGTAAGTTACGAACAGGTCTCCATACTGCCCTTCTTTTTTGTATACGGGAAAGCCTTTGCCTTTTAATCTTACGGTCATTCCGTTCTGGGTTTCCGGTTTTACTTTAAGGCTGACACTTCCACTGAGGGTATTCACTTTTACGTCGCCTCCTAAAACAGCTGTGTACAGATCAATGGCTACTTTGGTTTTCAGATCGTCGCCTGTTCTTTCAAAATCAGGATCTGCCGGAATATTGAATGTGATATAGAGATCACCGTGGGGGCCGCCGTTAAATCCCGGATTTCCGTGGCCTTTCAGCTTGATCTGCTGCCCGTCATATACTCCCGCAGGAATCGTAATCCTTACTTTTTTACCATTGATTTCAAAGGTTTGCGGATGGGTTTGGGCGGCATCCCGTAAATTTAAATTCAGTTCTGCGTGAACATCCTGTCCTTTGAATTTTCCGGAAGCACTTCCGCGTGAGCTTCTTCCAAAGCCTCCGCTGCTGTTTCCGCCAAACATATTCTGGAAGAAATCGGAAAAATCTTCGCCTTCGCCGAAATCAGCACCGGAAAATCCACCTCCTCCATAATTCTGCTGCTGATACTGCCTTTGCTGCTGCCGGGCCTTTTCATATTCTTCCCCATGTTTCCAGTTTTCGCCGTATTTGTCGTATTTGGCACGGTTTTCAGGATTGCTGAGCACTTCATTGGCTTCGTTCAGTTCCTTGAATTTTCTTTCGGCCTCTTTGTCATCGGGATTAAGGTCAGGATGTAGTTTTCTCGCCAGTTTACGGTAAGCCTTTTTAATGTCATCCTGTGTTGCGCTTTTATCTACGCCCAGAATTTTATAGTAATCTATATAAGCCATAGAAACGATATTTACTCAAATTTATGAAATTTGCCTCTGAAAATTGTATAACAGAATGTTAAAAATAAGCCTATCTTTGATAAAAAGTACTGCATGAAAGAGGTCTTGAAAAACTACTCAGGAATTATACTTTTACTTTTAGGAATTACGGTTGGCAGCATTATAGGGATTACGGCACCCGGTGTTGTGGAATATATTAAGCCGCTGGGAGATATCTTTCTCAATCTTCTTTTTGTGAGTGTGGTTCCTCTGGTATTTTTTGCCGTATCGAACTCTATTGCTTCCCTGGAGCAGCAGTCTAAGTTTGGGAAAATTATTCTCACCATGTCTTTAACGTTTCTGTTCTTTATTCTTACAGCGGCTGTTTTCACCATCTGCGCGGTGTATCTTTTTCCTGTCTCGGGGGTTTCCGGAAGTAATGAAACCATAACAGAAGCAGCGAATACCGATACGTGGGGGGACCGGATTGTAGGCTTTTTCACAGTGGGCGAATTCACGGCACTTTTTTCCAGACAGAATATGCTGGCACTTCTTATTTTTGCTTTTCTTACAGGGTTTTCTGCCCGGAAAGCAGGTGAAAAGGGAGAGCCTTTCAGGGTATTTATAGCTTCGGGATATGAAGTGATGAAAGAACTTCTTCTGTTGATTATGAAGCTTGCTCCCATAGGTCTGGGCGCTTATTTTGCGTATCAGGTTGCGACATTAGGACCTCAGCTTTTCGGATTTTATGCAAAACCTTTGGGCTTGTACTATATAGCCGGAATTGTTTATTTCTTTTTGTTTTTTACGTTATATGCATTTATGGCAGACGGGCAGAGAGGTATCAAAGGGTTCTGGAGCAATGCTGCCTACCCTACCCTTACGGCTTTAAGTACGTGCAGCAGTTTTGCTACGATGCCTGCCAACCTTCAGGCAGCCTCTAAGATCGGTATTCCTAATTCTATTGCGAATCTTGTGATTCCGATCGGAACCACGCTTCATAAGAACGGCTCTTCGATGTCTTCAATCATCAAGATCTATGTTGCTTTTCTGATTATCGGGAAAGATTTCTTTGATCCTGCCAATCTTCTGCTGGCTTTGGGGATCACTGTATTTGTAAGTATTGTAGCCGGTGGTATTCCGAACGGAGGATATATCGGGGAAATGCTGATGATTTCGGTGTATAAGCTGCCCCAGGAAGCTATTCCTGCCGTGATGATCATAGGAACGCTGGTAGATCCTTTGGCTACGGTTCTTAATGCTGTGGGAGATGTGGTTGCAGCCATGTTTGTAAACCGGTTTGTGAAGACCTGATCTTTCAGCCACAGATTAATCATTGCTTATTCGCTGCGCTTTACCGGCTCCAGATTTCCGTATTCTTCCGGAGTGAACAGCTGGTAATGTACTTTAAAAGTCTTACCTAGAGGGGTTTCCAGTGAAAATCCTCCCGGACCGAACCCATCGGTTACATCAAGGGTAAAATGGGAATATTTCCAGTATTCAAAGAGGTCCCGGTCTATCCAGAATTCATGACCGTTGACCGTTCCTATCATGGCATCATTCATTCTGGGAAAGAATCCTCCTTTTTCAAAACACTGCGGCTGAGTTCCTTCACAGCATCCTCCTGCCTGATAAAACATTAATGCCCCATATTTTGTTTCCAGTTCGCGGATTATCTCAAGGGCTTTTTTTGTAGCGGATAGTCTGGATATTTTTGTTTCCATAGCTGCTTTTCTTAGTTAATTCAGGTTTTTCCGTAGTTGGATAAGCGCTGAGGCACTATTTTTTATTTTTTGGATGTTTTAAAAGGGCGCAAGGATTTCATCGGAGATGAAATGTGATACAGCCTTAAAAAATTGAGACTTCTTTTATTTAGAGCTATTCTTAACTTTACTAAAAGTATCTTCTTTCGCGGATCCGGCAGATTGAGCAGATTTTTTTAATCAAGCTGATCAATTTTAATCTTTCACTACAACTTTTTAACAGAAAAACCCGGCTATTTGATGCCGGGTCCATTAGCTCATCTTTAATTTGAACCGGCTATATCTAAAACGATTCGTCCGTCTATCTGTCCTTTTTTCATCTTATCAAATACGTCATTGATGTCTTCCAGTTTTGCAGAGGTCACGGTAGCTTTTACAAGGCCTTCATTGGCGAAATCCAGTGCTTCCTGAAGGTCTTTTCTTGTTCCTACAATAGAACCTCTTACGGTAATTCTTTTTAAAACAGTCTCAAAGATCGGAAGTTCAAAAGAACCGGGAGGCAGGCCGTTGAGGGCAATGGTTCCTTTTCTTCTCAGTACGTCTATTCCCTGTTTGAAGGCAATCGGAGAAACCGCTGTAATCAATGCGCCGTGCATACCTCCAACTTCTTTGTGAAGATATTCTCCGGGATCTGTGGTTTGTGCATTGACCACCAAATCTGCTCCTAATTTTTTAGCCAGTTCAAGTTTATCATCTGCTACATCAATTGCCGCTACGTGCATTCCCATTGCTTTGGCGTACTGAACGGCTACATGTCCCAATCCTCCGATTCCCGAGATGGCGACCCATTCACCGGGCCTGGTTTCGGTTTCTTTCAATCCTTTATAAACGGTAACTCCTGCACATAAAATCGGGGCTATTTCTAAAAAGTTGACATCGGATTTTAAATGTCCCACATATCTGGAATCTGCAATCACATATTCCGCAAAGCCTCCGTCTACACTGTAACCTCCGTTTTTCTGGGCTTCACATAGGGTTTCCCAGCCTGTAATACAGTAATCGCAGCATCCGCACGCACTGTACAGCCACGGAACTCCTACGGCATCTCCTTCTTTTACCTGTGCTTCGGGTCCGCAGGCTACCACAATTCCTACGCCTTCATGTCCGGGAATCAGGGGCATTTTGGGTTTTGCCGGCCAGTCTCCGTCTACTGCATGCAGATCGGTATGGCAGACTCCGCAGGCTATTACTTTTACGAGTACTTCATATCTTCCGGGTTCTCTTACCGGAACTTCTTCGATTTTAAGGGGTTGCCCGTAGCCCTGAACTACGGCGGCTTTCATTGTTTTTGGAATCATATGGGTTGAAGTTTTTTTATTAGTAAAGGGTTAATGGTAAATTTCCTGACTGATTTATCATTCGCGGATAATGAACAGGCAGAGATTTTTATTAATCACAAAGCAATACAAAGGTGAATAATAACAGTATATTTTTAAGATAAACAAGGCCGCTCCGCTTATTTTTGAAATACAAAGATTCTGTACTATCTGATAAGTTTACGTCTTATTGATCCATGTACTGCACAGGTATTCTTTGTTAAGTGCCTGCAGGAATATATTTGAAATTTTTATTTATTCCCAATTTCTGTATCCGGTTTATTTCATAATGTTTTTGTTCAGCCAGAGGTTCTGACTTTTCTTCTCATCCAAAATTTCCGGATAAGGATAACGTTTGTCTGCGCGAGGGATGGGAAGGGCGGCGAGGAACGAGCCGGTGCGAAATGAAATGGAGCACCGAAACGAAGTGAAGCCCTGGAACAGCCCGACCGTTTTGCCCCGGCGGAGCCGGGGCAAACGGGCACGCCCTAATATTAAAATTAAAAGAAACCTAATTTGTTTTTGTTGTAGGAAATCAGCATATTCTTGGTCTGACGGTAGTGATCCAGCATCATTTTGTGGTTTTCACGGCCAATCCCGGACTGCTTATATCCTCCGAACGGAGCGCCTGCCGGATAGGAATGGTACTGGTTTACCCAAACTCTCCCTGCCTGGATCTGACGCGGAATATTATACAGCTGATGGGCATCTCTCGTCCACACTCCCGCTCCCAGTCCATATATGGTATCGTTGGCAATTTTTACGGCTTCCTCTTCGTCTTTGAAAGTCGTAAAGGCCAGTACCGGACCGAAGATCTCCTCCTGGAAAATTCTCATCCTGTTGTTGCCTTTGAAAATCGTCGGCTGGATATAAAATCCGTCTTCCAGACCTTCTCCTGCATTATTAACGTCTCCCCCTACAAGAACTTCCGCTCCTTCTTCTTTTCCCAGCTGAATGTAGGAAAGAATCTTATCTTTCTGAATCTGCGAAGCCTGAGCCCCCATCATTACCGTTTTATCCAGCGGGTTTCCGATCTTGATGGCTTTTACTCTTTCGATGACCCTTTCAATAAAGGCATCTGCAATGTCTTCCTGAACCAGGAGTCTTGACGGGCACGTACAGATCTCTCCCTGATTAAGGGCAAAAAGAACTGCGCCTTCAATTGCTTTATCCAGGAATTCATCGTCCGCATCCATTACGGAATTAAAGAAAACATTCGGAGACTTTCCACCCAGTTCCAGGGTAACAGGAATGATATTTTCCGTTGCGTACTGCATCACCAGGCGTCCTGTGGCCGTAGATCCTGTGAATGCCGCTTTTGATACTTTAGGATTGGTAACAAGCGCTCTTCCGAGTTCTGCCCCGAAACCGTTAACGATATTCACCACTCCTGCGGGAAGAAGATCTCCAATGATTTCCATTAAAACCAAAATAGAAACCGGGGTGCTTTCTGCGGGTTTCAGCACCACGCAGTTTCCTGCCGCCAATGCCGGTGCCAGCTTCCATATGGCCATCAGAATCGGGAAATTCCACGGAATGATCTGTGCGATAACGCCCAGCGGTTCGTGAACGATAAGTGACACGGTATCTTTGTCCAGTTCGTTGTGGGAGCCTTCTTCTGCACGGATCACGGAAGCGAAGTATCTGAAATGGTCTATGGCTAAAGGTAAATCTGCCGCCAGTGTTTCTCTTACTGCTTTTCCGTTATCGATGGTTTCCACCACAGCAAGATACTGGAGGTTCTGCTCCATTCTGTCTGCAATTTTGTTCAGGATGATACTTCTTTCCGTGGATGATGTATTTTTCCATGTCTGGAATGCTTTATCGGCAGCATTTACTGCCAGCTCAAGATCTTCTTTTGAGGAATGGGCCACCTGGGTAAAGCTTTTGCCGTCTACCGGAGAGACCACATCAAAATACTGTCCGTTTACCGGTGGAGTAAATTTTCCGTCAATATAATTATCGTATCTGTTTTTGAATTCAGGCCACTGAAATGCGGTCTCTGATCTCGGTTCTGTCATTGTGCTCATATTAGTCTTGTTTTTAATTTTTGTAATGCCAAATTACATCTCAACGGAAAAAAGATATAGCACAATCGTACAAAAACACTTCAAAATAGTGCAGGACCTCAATTTTATAATTTTATTAACAACAACACTGTGCTAAAATTTCTATATTTGAGTGAGTCCGATCCTTAAAATGTTTAGAAATGTACAGCAATAATAAATTTTTATTAAATACTCCTGAATTAAAGAATGAAAACAAGCTGACCAGTCTTGTGGAAAACCAGACCAAATTCAGTCTAAACAACTGTGAGTTCAGTATATATGAAACACATAAAGCGGCTTTCGGTGTTAAACTTCATTTTGAAAATATTGCTTTTACAGCGATGCTGAGAGGCAAAAAGCACATGAAGCTGGATCGCAAAACGAATTACTTTGATTATTTTCCGGGGGAAAGCATCCTGGTTGCTCCGGGCGAAACGATGGTGATTGATTTCCCTGATGCGGATGAATCTCCTACACAGTGTATTTCACTGAGCCTTAATCCTGACTTTATCGAAGACTCTCTCAATTATTTTAATTACAGTCTGCCCAAAGCGGATGAAACTTCCCAATGGAATATTCAGCTGGATGAATATTTTCTTTTTAATAATAAGTCCCTGGCTTCTGCCACCAACAATATTATGAGGATTGCAATGGACGACAATTCCCAAAAGGATATTATGGCCGATCTTGCGCTGAAAGAACTTCTGATCAGGCTGATGCAGACCCAGGCCAGAAGTATGGTAGAAAAAAATGTGGCTAAGAATAAATCCAGAATAGGTTTTGCGGTAGACTATATCCGGAAAAACCTTCATCAGAAGCTTTCTATTGAAAGTATTGCCAAACTTGCCTACGTGAGCAAATCGAATTTTTTCAGGATGTTTAAGGATGAGCTGGGTACTTCTCCCAATGATTTTATTCTGCAGGAAAGGATCAGCAAGGCCAAAGAATTACTTTCGAACCAGAACAGTATTAAAGAAACCGCTTACCAGACCGGATTTTCGGATACGAACTATTTTACAAGGGTATTTAAACAGCTGGTAGGTATTACTCCCAAAAATTTTCAGGACGGGATACTGTACTCCGATCAATATTTACAGGATTAACGGTTAATAAAAAAGCCGCCTCAATAATCATTGAGACAGCTTTTAAAATTAAAATAATTAAAATCCGTTTAGTTTTAACTGTGTTTCCTTTAAAAGAGGTAGTCCAGCTGATGACTAATACCCGTCATTCTGCTGCACGTTAGGGTTTGCAGAGATTTCTTTGATCGGAATAGGTAAAGTATACCTGTCATCGCCATTAGCAAGATTCTTCACAGGTACGATGTCATCCGTAGGGTGTCTGTCCATGCTTACGCCTGCCTGTACGGCAAGTCTTTTCAGATCAAGGTAACGGTGCCCTTCCAGTGCAAGTTCAATTCTGCGTTCTTTCAGAATATCGGCATAGGCTGCCTGTACACTTGAATAGTTTGGAGTAACCGCCTGCCCAAGATAGTTTCTTGCCTCTCTTACTTTCTGAATATGATCATGAGCAGCAGAAAGGTTTCCTGCTGCTGCTTCAGCTTCAGCTAAAATGAAGTACATTTCTGACAGTCTGAATACCTTGATATCGTTTCTGATAGGTGTACTTGTTTTACCCGGATATTTATCGATCACCAATGCATCGTTTCTGGTCGTTCCTGCTACTGCGGTCTCATAGTTAATGTTTTCTTTTGATGAAGGATCTACATAAGCATATTTTCTTATATCTCCGGGAATTGCCTGGAAGAGATTATACAGATTTCTTCCCCAGAACCACATCGGAGAACCATTGATCACGGACTGATTGGTATTCCATCTTGATCCGATACTCTGTCCGGCACCCAGCGGTAACCTGTTTAACGAGAAGATAATTTCTCCCCTGTCAAAATCATTCCAAAGATTTCTGTATGGATTAAAGGAGGAGGCAACATTATAAAATTTCGCTTTCCATTCTTTAGAATTTATTGTAAGATCCTGGCCGAAAGTCGGACTTGCAGGATCATCATCTAAAGTTGTAGACGGGGAAGCCTTCGTAAGTGATAATTTTGAGTTGGTAATAACATCATCGGCATATTGTTTAGCCAGAGCCATATTTCCTCTGTATAGGTTAAAACGTGCTGTAAGAGCATTGACGAATCCTCTGTCTACCGAATACCTTGCTATTTTGTTAGAGGCAACAGAGTACCCCAATATATTTCTTGCATAATCAAGATCGGCATTAATGAAGTCATATACCTCCTGGTTGGTAGATCTTGGCAACTGGGCTTCATTCACAGGAACATCTTTCAGAATAATTACTCCTAAAGCATCAGTTTTCTTCATATTCATAGAAAAATAGGCTTCCAGCTGTACATAGCAATAGGCTCTGATTGCTCTTGCCTGCGCAAGAATTGAATTATAGAGCTTCTTTTCGTCATCATTGGCAGGAGTAACTCTCTTTGCTCCTTCAAGCAACCTGTTAATTCTGTTAATTACTCTGTAATTATTCAGCCAGATTCCGTCACTTGCTACGGTGCTTACTGTTCCTCCGGTTACCACAGGGCTTGCTGCATCAAGGAAGTGTCTGTGCAGTGAATATTCCTGTCCTCCGCTTCCGGAGCCTGGTTTTACTTCATCGGTAAATACGGCTGTAAAATAAATCTCATCAATCGGATCCAGCTGGGCATATACGGAACCATTTAAAACTTCATTCAGATTGGCAACGCTTGTATAGACCTCAAAGTCCTGCAGTTCTCCGGGCTGTCTGATATCAAGCGCATCCTGACAGCTGCTTAATGTAAATGCTGCGGATGATAAGGCGACAGCAACGTATATTGTATTTATAACTCTTTTCATAATTCTTCTATATTAAAAATCAACATTTAAACCTACCGATACGGTTTTAGGGTTAGGATAAACATTCAGTGAGTAGGAAGTAATCGGCTCCGGATCAAATCCTTTCCATTTCGTCCAGGTATAAAGGTTTTCCGCCTGAACAAATACTTTAATCCCTTTTACCGGTAGTTTACCTAACTGGCTTTTGGTAAAGCTGTATCCAACTGAAATATTCTTAAGTCTTATAAAGTCTGATCTGTGTAAAAATCTGTCTGAAGATCCTAAGCTTAGGTTGGTTGCTCTCAGTGCAGGCACATCGGTATCTCTGTTTTGAGGTGTCCATGCATTTAACAGATCTGCTGAAAGGTTTCTGTTGGCTGCGGCACTAGGATCAAATACCCAGGACTGCAGGTTATCAAAGATCCATCCTCCCTGTTGGAAAGAGAATAACGTATCGAAATACCAGCCTTTGTGCTGGAAATTAAATCCGAAACCTCCTGTAAATTTGGCATATCTGGATTTTCCGGTAAGTCTTCGGTCTGCAGAAGTAGGAGCCTCGGTAATATTTCCGTTCTTATCAAGGAACTGTAAGTTTCCATTGTCAGGATTTACACCAACGTACGGATATAGCTGATACTGACCTGCCGGCCCTCCTATGGCATTTACTACATCTCCGGCCAGGTTTTCACTGCCCATTGAAACGATTTTGTTGGAGTTGTAAGCTGCATTTGCGAAAACAGACAGCTTTGTAGTTTCAGTTCTGATCGCGTTATATCTGATTAACCCTTCAATTCCCTTATTATCAAGAACCCCGTCATTTCCTCTGATCGCATAGGTACCGGTAACGGATGATTTCTGAAGATCGTTGAACATTCTGGATGTTCTTTTCTGATAATAATCAAAACTTCCCTCAATCAATCCTTTATAATTGTAATCAATCCCTATGTTGGTCTGTTTTACCTGTTCCCATCTTAAATAAGGGTTGGAAAGGTTAACGAAATTATATCCCAGCATATTCTGATATCCTGAAAAGCCGTTGTACAGTTCAAGGAAGTTATTAGGAAGCAAAACCAACGGATTGGAATTATCTGAAGCGATTCCCAGGTTCTGGTTACCCGTAGTACCGATTGAAGCTCTTAATTTAAGCAATCTGAACCCGGAATTGGCCATGAAATCTTCTTTATTGATGTTCCATCTTGCTGCCACAGACCAGAAGGTTTCCCATCTGTTGGTAGGAAGGAAACGGTAAGACCCGTCTCTTCTCACAACTCCACTTACCCCGTACTTGTCTTTATAATCGTAATCCACAGTTCCAAAATAAGCCAGGGTTCCACCTGTTATTTTTGATGCTCTTGCCTGAGGATTATAAAGTCCCGGTGTATCCGGATTAAACGGAATATATCCTGTTCCTGCACCAAACTCCCATTGTAGCGGATTCAGTCCATTCTGTCTCTGAATGGTTGTATTCACGTGCGCTTTGATATAGTCCATATAGGCTCCGGCGCTGATGGTATGGTCTCCAAAAGATTTGTTGAATGTAATATTGGTAATACTGTTGAACGTTAAATCTCTTGTCGTTGTAAACTCCTCATGCCCTCCGTACTGAGCTCCGTCTCCATTGGCAACACTTATGGAAAGGTAACCCAGCGGAGATCTTGCAAAAATTCTTTCGTACTGTTTGTATTCGATACCTGTTCTGTTTCCTACACTCAGGTAATCTGTAAGTTTATAATTAACGTTGGCATTAGCAGAGATGCTGATCTCTGTAAATCTGTTTCTGATCCCGCCATTGATATTATCCTGAAGGATCCACTGTCTGTTGTTGGCTGCGTCTCCCTTGATGGCATTAAATAATTCAAGGCCATTTGCGTAAGGGGAAGGCCCGATGTACGGTCTGGAAAGAATTCCCCCGAACAGAGGATTCTGAAGGGTATTATTGGCAATTCCTGTGTTTGTTTCATCATCCAGCTGGTTTCTTCTGGAATATCCAAGACCTATAATGGAACCGAAAGTTAATCTTCCATCCTTAGATTTACCGTTAAGATTATTTCTCATCGTAAACCTCTTGAAATCAGTAGATTTCACTGTTCCCTCACTGTCCAGATAGCCTAATGAAAGGAAGTTGTTGATATTTTCACCTCCTCCAGTAATAGACAGGTTATGCTGCTGGGACATGCCGATACGGGTAAACTGTTTGTTCCAGTCTGTATTCACTCCCCAGTTATCGATCTGATCCTGCGTCATAGAACCACCCTGGCCCGTCAGCAGTCCTTTCTGAATCTGCAGCAGCTGTCGCCCATTGGCCATATTGTAATCGGCCTCAGGTAATTTGCTGAATGAGGTTAATGCATCATAAGAAACCTTTAATCCTGAGTTGAATTTCCCTCCTTTTGTTGTAATCACAACCACTCCGTTTGCGGCTCTGTTTCCATAGATTGCTGTTGCCTGGGCATCTTTCAGGATACTGAATGTTTCAATATCATAAGAGTTCAGGTTTCTGAACTGAGAGCCTGAAGTAATCACTCCATCCACAACATATAGCGGATCCGTAGATCCGTTCAGAGAACTTGCTCCTCTGATCAGGATATTGAATTTTCCTGAGCCGGGAGAACCGGAAGCTGAGTTTACTACAATTCCCGGTGCTGTACCCTGAATTGAGTTCAATACGGAGATGTTGGGTCTGTTTTCCAGAGTTTCAGCACCTACTGTTACCGAAGATGTTGTTGTTTTAGCTTTTGTGGCAGTCTTGCTGTATCCCAAAACAACTACTTCCTCAATCTTGTTTTCCTTGTCTTTGTTGTCCTTCGGCTCTTTTTGCTGAGCCAGTACAGCCTGCCCTGTAAAAAACAGGACACCCGCTGTCAAAACGCGTAATTTCACATTCATATTAACAAATTTTAATATATTGAAGTGACAAATATGTTAATAAAAATTATGAACATCAATTTATTAAACGGCCAAAACCCGCATCAATAAAGGGAAAATCCATAACGATCTTTCAGAAATGATAAAAAATACGTTTTGTTCTCTTTAAAAATCTGACAAAAAATAAAGGAATCCGAAGATTAAGGAAATTTTAACGAAAAGTAAAAATAAAATCAAAGTCAATCAATTTATTTAAAACAATAAAAAATATTAATCAAAAGTGAAATATTAACGAAAAATATAAAAATAAAATTTCTATGTTTTCGAGTAAAATCGGGAAAATTTATCCCATTTTCTGTTAAAATGAATAGTATTTTTAGATAAAAAATTCATGAACCTTATCAGATACCGCTCCAGATATGCAAAAGTCCACTGCATTAGAAAATCTGATGAGAGTTATTTCATGACGGTATTGAAAAAAAAAAGCATTCTTAATTGAATGCTTTATAATTCCGCAAATTCGGATTTATTACAGAATAACAACGACAGTGTATTCATATGAGTTATAAATATAATTCTATTAAAGTAAATGTACAAAATCGATAAGCCCCTTATCGCTATTAAGGTTAATATTTTTTTTATCAATAGCTGTTTTTAATTCTATTTTTTTATCAGGAAATAAGTCAAATATTTTTTTTCTATTATTCGGTACTTTTATAAATTTTTCATTAACTCCAATATAATAGCTAACCTCTTTCGTAAAAGCAGGTGCCGAACTTTCTCTATATGAACTTTTATTATTATCTGGAATATTTAAAATAGTAATAACTTTTTTCAACAATACTTTATTATTGTTTGAATATAATTCATAAAAATAACCTTCCTTTCCATTCAAACTGAGAAGAACCAGAGTTTCTTTAGAATCTAAAAATTCCATTTTTGAAAAAGGTTCATTTTTTGACAGTACATAAATAAGATTATTCTGTTTAAATTCGATCTCATCTTTATAGGTGTTGTAGCGAGCTTCTATTATCGGATAATTCTGCGAAATTTTTGCTTGTTTAAAATCATCATCAATATATGCAGAACCATTTATATCAGAATATTTAAGAGGCTGATTAAGGCCTTCAATAAATATCTTCTCCAAAAAACCTTCCTGAGTAGGCATTGTAGCAGTTCCCTGTCCATAAACATTGCTTATTATAGCTAGTAACGATAATATTATTACTTTTTTCATTTTCAGTTATTATGAATTAAAAAAAGATCGCTATAAGCGATCTTTTATTTATTTTTATTTGAGTGCTTATAATCCTGTGAACTTTTCATCCTGAACTCCAAAGCTACCCGCCGAGACAAAATAGTTTACTCTTAAAGAAACTGTTCTGTTACAGCTGTTAAAGCTAGATTTTGTTCCATCTGTAGCAGGTCCCATTTTAATCATACCATAAGTTGCGTGGATACTTCCTGTCTCCACGGTAGGAATAGTAATCTCATATGATACAGGATCATAGGTAAGTGGTAAATCTGCCCCATTCATAAGAAAATTTTTCACAAGAAGAGTGTTCGGTTTTGTAGGATCCTCTACAATAGTAACATTTCCTGAACCTATTAACCAGCCAATATTTTCAAAGTTTCCAACAAAAGTATTAGTTGGGCATGTTTTAAAAAGACGAACTCCTGCAATATTATTATCCTGAAGGCTCTTCAGAGTTGGTGAAGTCACTCTGAAATTAGCAATTTTACCATCCGAAGAGGCTGATGCTGAAAAGATTCTCAACTTTAAAACACCACCCAATTTTCCTGCAGTGATCTGATCTCCTGTTAAAATCTCAAAATCTGTTCCTTGCCCAGCAGTTGAAAAGTTAGGATCAAAAACTAAATTAATAGCATGTGTCCCATCTGCCGGCATAGTCAGTGAATAAGGAATATCTACATCCATTGATGTTTGATTAGAACTAATCGTTTTTGTAATATTAGTTTCTGCAAAAAAAACTTCTGAAGGGTTTTCCACTGTTCTATCTTCTGTGTTACAGGCCAATAAAGAGCATGTTAGTACAGATATTATAAAATAATTAAATATATTTTTCATTTCTTTTTAGAATTTAAGATTAATATCCTGGATTTTGAACGATCCCTGGATTGGCATTAGTCTCAACTTGAGGAATTGGCAGAGCCCATTTATGACTGGTCATTGGTAAATTAGTTGGGTTTGCAGCAGGGAAATTCGCAGAACTGGAAGAGTAGTCTGCAGCATTTCTGTCAATCCCGACATTAGCTAAAATGGCCAATCTTTTCAAATCAAGAAATCTATATCCTTCAAAAGCGAACTCAATCCTCCTTTCATTTAATACACCTCTCCAAGCAGCCACAGCAGTTGGGTATACTGGAGCAGCCTGATTAGCACCATATCTCGCGTCTCTTATGGCATCTACAGCAGCAGCAGCTCCTGCATAGTCTCCTGCATCCGCTCTTGCTTCTGCTTTAATAAGATACATCTCAGATAATCTCATAATCTTAATATCATTATTAAATCCATTATTAGTAGTAACTCCAGCTGTTGCTATTCCAGTCGCTACCCCACCATGTTTATTAATTACAAGAACATCAGAATTTCTATAATCAAAAGAAGTAGCATATCCAGGATCAATACGGGAAGAAGGTGCAATAATTACGTTTGCTCTTACATCAGCAATTGCGGTAGATAAACCTGCAGCAGGTAAATTAGCTGGATTTAAAATATTATGTACTGATCTTCCCACTTCATAGAATGGAGAGCCATCCAGTCTAGGTCTTACGCTACACCAAGCATTGTGTAAATTATATCCCTGAGCATTAGATGCAGGATTTCTCTTTAACTTGAAAATCACCTCACTTGTAGTAGGGCTGGTAGTCAAATCTGAGTCATTAAAGAACATATTTCTATATTGAACTTTGTTTGCAAGCACTACTCCGGATTGTGTAATTACGTTATTTGCCCAGATTTCAGCGTTTGGATAATCTCCTCTATATGCATAGGCTCTTGCTTTAACTCCCATTGCAAAGAATTTATTAACAAAAAGCCTGTCATTTGCAGTAGCAATAGAATTAGCCCCAGCTTGTGTAAATAAGTCGATAGATTTATCTAAATCTGCAAAAATCAAATCATAAAATTCTCCATTTGTACTTCTTTTCTGCCCTGGTTCCGTATAGTCGAAAGATCTTGTTGCTAAAATCCCTGCCAATGCCGAATCATCCTTCATGTTTGTTGAAAAGTAAGCAAGAATTCTTAAGTGATGATATGCTCTTAACGCATATGCTTCAGCCAATACTTTTTTTCTATCATTCTCTGTATTTCCAGCAGCTGTACCTGAAGCCACTTTATCGCCATATTCAATAACCCTGTTTACTCTTGCTAACGATGCGTAACTCTGAGACCAGATCGCACTTGGTAAACTGGAGTTAGGAGTCATTTGGAAAATCCATTCAGCACTCAATCCCTGACCTCCATTTGCAAATCCAATACCTACTTCATCTGTAAATACAGACACAAACTCTGATTCTGCTCTGGAATTAAATCCGGAATAAGCCCCATTCATCAACAACCTTAAATCGGATACATTTGTTAAGGCCTCTACTTCTGTGAGCGAGCCAGGTGTATATGGTTCTAATAAATCATCACTACAAGAGGATACAAAAAATAATCCCGCAGCTAAAAATATTTTTAAAAAAGATTTCTTCATTTCTTGGTTAATTTAAAATTTAACGTCTAATCCCAGAGTAAAAATTCTAGGGGTTGGATATTGATATTGGTCTGCTGCTCTGTTACTTTCAGGATCCCAACCTCTCCATTTAGAAAATGTTACTAAGTTTTCTCCTTGTACAAATACCGATAAACCGGTAATAAACGTTCCGCTTAAAGCACTGGCAGGGAAAGTATATCCTAACTGAACGTTTCTAAGCCTCAAGTAAGATGCATCAACAATAAATCGGTCAGATTGAGCATCCAGTCCCAAGTTTGCCGCTGTTAAAGATGGAACAGTTGTATTTGGATTATTAGGAGTCCATGCATTTAACAAGTCTGCACTTGCGTTAAATGTACCTAAGCTTGTAGGATCCATTAAGCTTGCATAATCGAAATCATATCTCCATATTTTAGCAACATAAGTAAATGTCGCACTAGCAAAAACCCCTTTATAATTTACATCAAAACCAAATCCTCCTTGAAATTCCGGCAAATAGTTTTTCCCGGTTAGCACACGATCTGATTCTTTAGGATTTTCTGTTAAATTACCGTTGATATCATAAAATAATAAGTTACCATTTCCTTGATTTACTCCAGCATATTTGTAAACAAAGAATTCACTTATCTTACTTCCATTTCTGGTAATATAATTTCCTGATCTGATTTCTCCATCTCCAGGAAGCCCTCCAACTTTCTGGTTATTGTAAGCTCCATTCCCTCTTACCGAAAGCTGAAATTCATCTCTCTTAATGATATCATACTTCAAATTTAGTTCAATCCCTTTGTTCACAACATCTGCATCAGAATTTTGTCTGATCAATGTTGTTCCTACGGGAGAGGACACAGGAACGTCAATAAACTGGTCGATAGTTTTTTTGTGATAGAAATCAAGGGATCCCGATAATCTTTTGAATATATCAAAATCAACTCCTACATCAGCAAGTCTGGTAGTTTCCCATTTCAGATCATAATATCCAAAGGAAATTCCATATCCTCTGTTTGGTCCATATACGTTGTTGGCTGCTGAGAATACGTGATAGTATTTTGGAGGGTTAATCGCTTCGAATACACTTCCATCTACAATTCTTTGGTTACCTACAGTACCAAATGATCCTCTGAGTTTCAATAAGGTAATATTTGAATTTTTGATAAAAGATTCTAAATTAACTCTACCTCCTACAGACCAGAATGTCCCCCACTGCTTTCCGATATCAAATCTACTAGCACCATCACTACGTATTGTTCCTGATAAACCGAACTTCTTATCATAATCATAATCTACTGATCCAAAATAGGAGATCATATTGAATTTAAGCTTATAATTACTTGTTATCGGAACATACAGATCATTATCTGAAGTATCTGCAATATAACCGGAACCTGTTCCCGGAACATATGTCTTTGGATCCAATCCATTTCTTCTGATGGAAGAAAAATCTAGTTGAGAGTAGTTAAATTCAGCATTAGCAGCCAGACCAATAGTATGTTTTTCTGCAAACTTTTTGTTATATCTTAATTGATATAAGTTATTGAATAAATAAGTTCTGGTAGTACTATTTGTTTCTGATCCTCCAAATTCTTTATTTCCTAAGAATAAAAGTGCATTGAAAGAGTTCGGATATTCTGCCTGTAATTGGGTAGAATTCAAATACTGACCAGATGTTCTGATCATAGCAGTAAAATCATCTGTAATTTTATATGAAGCCTGTGATGCTAAGTCTAATCTGAATTCACCAATACTTGATTCGAAGTTCTTGAGTTTATCCATTAAAAACAATGGTGTTAATAAAAGAGTACCACTCTGTGAATAATCATCCATCACCTGCTGAGATCCCTGGTATTGGCTCGGTGAAATATATGGTGCTGAAATCATCGCACCCAATACATAGTTTTGATTAACCCCTCCGTCTCCTAAGTTTGTTGCCAGATTATTCTTGGAATATCCTACTCCGGTATTTAAGGAAAAATTAAATCTGCTATTATCTGATTTACCCACAATATTATTCCTTACAGAAAATCTTTTAAGACCTGTTGATCTTAAAACACCATCCTGATCTAAATAACCTACCGAAGTATATGAGTTAATATTTTTTCCACCTGCTGTAATAGAGAAATCATGGCTTTGTCCAACTGCCGGTCTAAAAAATACTTTTCTCCAGTCTGTATTGATCTCGAAATTATCAATTTCCTGTTGGGTTAAAGATCCCCCTAATCCAATACCATATCTGCTTTCAAGGGTTAACAATCCTTTTGAATCAGCATAATTATATTTATTATCCTGAAGTGAAGAGACCATAAATGAAGAAGAATATCTGAGTTTTAATCCCTGATTATATTTACCAGATTTTGTTTTAATAACAATAACTCCATTAGCTCCTCTTGCTCCAAATTCTGAAATAGCAGATGCATCTTTCAAAACTTCCATAGATTGAATATCATTTGTATTCAAAGTTCTAAATGAATCACTATTAGAAGGAAATCCATCAATAACATACAGAGGATCTGTGTTACCATTAAGCGTTCCAACCCCTCTAATAATTACTGTAGGTTTGGCTCCCGGCTGACCAGAGCCAGAAGCAATATTAACCCCTGCCAACTGCCCTTGTATAGTATTTAATACATTGGGATTTGGCCTGTTTTCAATTGTCTTTTCATCAATTTTCGCAGATGAGGTCGTTGACGTTTTTTCAGTCGTTGGTCGATACCCCGTAATAACAACCTGTTCAATCTCTGTCTCTCTCGAAGTAGTATCTCGAACAGGGTTCTTCTGCGCATATGCTGTATACCCTATAAAAAATATGGCCCCAGCACTTAATACACGTAGTTTAA
>DJTE01000042.1 GCA_002439165.1 Chryseobacterium indologenes | reverse complement strand
CAAAAAGTAGCTATCACCAATCAATTGAGAGAAGCTATGAGTTATGATATTTTTGAATATAAAATTCTCAATCACTCCTATAAAAAGACATTGAAAATTATTGAAACCTCTATTAAAGAAATAGAGGAGAAGATTGAATTAATAGTGAGTGGGGATAATGAGATAAGCCGTAATAAAGAACTCTTAACTTCTATTCCAGGCATTGGTAATATATGTGCTGTTAATTTAATAGTGACCACTAATAATTTTCAATCCTTTAAAAACCCTAAGCATCTGGCATGTTACATCGGAGTTGTTCCCTTTAAAAATGAGTCAGGAAAGGTTGTGAAAAAAGAAAGAGTATCAAAAATGGCCAATACTAAAATAAAAAAACTACTTCATATGGCTGCTGTAAGATCAGATCAGGAATTAAAAGCTTATTTTCATAGAAAAGTCAGCGAAGGGAAAAATAAAATGAACGTTTTAAATGCAGTTAAGAATAAACTTGTCCATCGAATTATTGCTGTAATTAACAGAAACGAACATTTTTTACCCCAAAAAGAATTTCTATCAAATAGAGAAAAAAATTCTTGCATATTAACATAGAAATCTTTGCGTTTCAAAAAAATGCAAATTAACATATCCATACAAATTTAATTTCCCACAAACAACATAATAATTAAAACCCTTTCCAGCCGGTAAATATTACGGTGAACTGATATATCATTGTGAAATACTTACAGAAAACCCAGGAATTGGAAAAATACAGAGTGAAATTGGGTTTGATATTTTAGGATTTCTTTCTAGCAGACATAGTATTTTTTATAAAATCATAGACATAAAAGAAATCGAAATCATCAGAATTCTTGGAGCTGATATGGATTTGAAAAAACGTATTCAGGAGTAAGCTTTATTCGGCCAGCCTTCAGAAAAAACAAAGCTTTCCCATTTGATTGGAATCATACCCGAAAAAGTATAAATTTTACACCTCCAACTGAAAAATCAGCCGTAACTTTGTAGAATATTTCTTTAACGTTATGGTAAATTTTGTTCTGATTGCAGTGTGCATTATAGCAGGAATGATATTCAAAGCAACAAAATCTATCCACCCCGATGCCCATAAAGGCATTAATACCTGGATTCTTTATCTTGCCCTGCCGGCAGTGTCCTTCAAATATCTGCCCAAAGTAAAATGGACTACGGAAATGCTGTTTCCTATTGCAGCCACCTTTCTGATCTCTGTTTTCTGCTTCTTCTTTATGATGTTTTACAGCAAAAGCAAAGGGTATTCAAGGCGTTCCAGAAGCACCCTTGAGCTGGCAAGCGGTTACAGCAATACCTCTTTCATCGGGTTTCCGTTGATCAGTGCTTTTTACGGAGAAAGTCTGCTCAGTATCGCCATCATTTGTGATCAGACCATGTTTTTTGCCCTTTCTACATTGGGAATTATTGCCGCAGTAAAAGGCGGAAGCAGATCTGGAAAAGTAAGCGCTGTATTTATTTTAAAAAGGCTGATCACATTTCCTCCGCTCATAGGCTGTATATCCGCTTTGATACTGTCACAGTTCATTGATTTCACTTTTGCTGAACCTTTTTTCGATAAGCTGGCAGCCACAGTAAGCCCTTTGGCCCTGTTCTCAGTAGGGCTTCAGCTGAAATTCAACGGCTGGAAAAAACTGATTCCGCAAATGTCTGCATCCATGCTCTATAAACTGATCCTGGCTCCGGCTATTGTATTGGGAATGGCCCTGCTTTTCGGGGTAAAAGGAAACGTTGCGAAGATCACCATATTTGAAGCCGCTATGCCGACCCTTGTTACTTCCAGTATCATTGCAGAACAGTTCCGGCTCAATACAAAACTTACCAATCTCATTATTGGCGTCAGCATTATTGTCGGATTTATTACTTCTGCATTCTGGTACCAGATCACAGAACTGCTCTTTTGAGCATCATTAAAGCAGAATTTAACTAGTTAATCTTCAAGGAAACTATTTTGAGGAAAAAGCTCTTTATTTATCATTTTTATAAATTGCAAAACTGTTTCTCTTTATGTAAAAACTATGTGCAGTTTTTTATGAAACGCAAAGTTTACATCTTTTACCGCATATTTCGAGATGCAAAGAGTAGAATCAACTCCCTTGATTCGATGAAACGTACACATTAGCCACAAGCTTCATCAGCGACGAAGTTACATGTCTTTGCCTGCTAAAATGAAAAGCCTCTTACGTAAAGCTCTGCGTTTATTTTCTTTCTATTTTTTTGAAACCAAAGTTTACATCTTTTTACCGCATATTCGAGGATGCAAAGAGTAAAATCAACTCCGTTGATCCGATGAAGCGCACGCATTAAACACAAGCTTCATCAGCGACGAAGTCGCATGTCTTTGCCTGCTAAAATGAAAAGCATCTTACGTAAAGCTCTGCGTTTATTTTCTTTCTATTTTTTGAAACCAGAGTTTACATCTTTTTATCGCATATTTCGAGATGCAAAGAGTAGAATCAACTCCGTTGATCCGATGAAGTGTAAGCATTAAACACAAGCTTCATCAGCGACGAAGTTACATGTCTTTGCCTGCTAAAATGAAAAGCATCTTACGTAAAGCTCTGCGTTTATTTTCTTTCTATTTTTTTGAAACCAAAGTTTATATCTTTTTACCGCATATTTCGAGGAGGCAAAGAGTAGAATCAACTCCGCTGATTCGATGAAGCGCACGCATTAAACACAAGCTTCATCAGCAACGAAGTCGACCTGCTTTGCTCTCTCAAAATCAACAGTATTTTACATAAAGCTTTGCGTTTAATTTTTATATTTTTCCAACAAAAATATCTGCATCATCAAATCAACACTGTTGGTTCGATAATGCAGATATTTGATTTTTAAAAATTCTGATGCAAAGATTCAATTCCAATAAAAATTGCAGTTCTCTGAATAAAAATCTAATTTTACACTTTAAAATTTTCCCTTGCAGTACGCCCAGATTGTTTTGCCGCTTAATTTAAAAGGATCTTTTACCTATAAAGTTCCCGAAGAACTGATGAACGGTATTCAGACCGGAATGCGTGTACTGGTGCCTTTCGGAGGAAAAAAAATCTACACAGGACTTGTTTTCGAACTTCATGACAATGCACCGGAAAGTTTCGTTGCCAAAGAAGTGATCAGTATCCTTGACGAAAATCCGATCCTGCCCGAAGAACAGATCCGGTTCTGGAACTGGCTCTCGGAATATTATATGTGCGGGTTAGGAGAAATTTACAGATTTGCATTTCCGTCTTCGCTGAAGCTGGAAAGTGAGACCTATTTAAAATTAAAACCCAATGTAACGGTTGATTTTGAAAACCTGGATGTCAATGAAATGTATCTTATTCAGGCTTTAGAAGTTCGCCAGCTGATCAATCTTACAGATATTGAAGCCTTTATTCCGAAAAAGGAAATTATTAAAACGATCAACGCCCTGATCGATCTGCAGTATATTGAGATAGATGAGAAAGTGGCAGAAAAATATAAAGCAAAAGAAGTTGCCTACGTTAAAATAAATGATGAGGTTTTAAAGAACCAGAACCTTCCGGATATCCTGATAAAGCTCAACAGGGCTGCCAAACAGAAGGACCTTTTCCTGGCAATTCTTGAAAAGCAGACCGAACATCCCGAAGTTCCGATCAAAAAAGCAGATCTTTTTGAAGACGGCTACTTTGGAAGCTCTCATTTTAAACCGTTGGCAGATAAAGGTCTTGTTGAGGAATATTATATGCAGAAAGACCGGATAGACAGCTACGAAGGAGAAATAGAAGAGATAGAAGAACTTTCTGAACAGCAGGAAGCAGCCAAAGCTGAAATTGATGAAGCATTTGAAGAAGGACGGAATGTATTGCTTCACGGGGTGACCTCTTCCGGAAAAACCCATATTTATCTTGAGAAAATTGAAGAATGCATCCGTGAAGGAAAGAACGTACTTTTTCTGCTTCCTGAAATTTCTCTTACCAAACAGATTACCCGGAGACTCGAAAAAAAATACGGCAGACTGCTGGGGTTCTATCACCAGAAACTGACCGATTTTGAAAGGGTGGAGGTATGGCGCAGAATCAGGCAGAATGATATAAAAATTCTCATTGCAACAAGGAATGCCCTGTTCCTGCCTTTTCAGAATCTGGGACTTATTATTGTAGATGAAGAACATGATTCTGCATACAGACCCAGGGAAGTTTCACCTTATTTCAATGCGAAAGATGCCGCTCTTGTTCTGGGAAATTTTTATAAAGCCGGAGTTATTCTGGGATCTGCAACACCGTCTGTGGAAAGCTATTATGCAGCCAGAAAAGATAAAATGAAATATATTTTCCTGAATGAAAGATTCGGGAACGTAAATCTGCCGGAATATGAACTGATCAACTTCAAAGAAGCGCAGGCATCTAAAAAAGTTTCCGGAAATTTCTCTCTACATCTGATTGATGAGATCAGAAAAATAGTGGATGAAAAAAATCAGGTCATTATACTCCATAACCGCCGTGGCTATGCCAATGTAGTGGAATGCGAGACCTGCGGTTATGTGAATTACTGCTCAAACTGCGATGTGGTAATGACCTACCACAAGGCAGCCAACGAAATGAAATGCCATTATTGCGGACAGAAAGCTTCAAAGCCAAAAACCTGCCCGAAATGCTATTCAGAAAATCTCAACGAAAGAGGAGTAGGAGTAGAGCAGATTCATGAAGAAGTCTCCAAACTCTTTCCTGAAAATGAAGTGGACAGAATGGATGTGGACTCCATGCGTAAGAAATTTGCCTACGAAAAACTCTACGAAAAAATAGAAGAAAGAGAAACGGATATCGTTGTCGGGACCCAGATGATTTCCAAAGGTCTTGACTTTGATCATATTGAGCTGGTTGCCATTCCAAAAGCCGATTCCCTGCTGTATGTACAGGATTTCAGAGCAGAGGAAAGAGCCTATCAGCTGATTACACAGGTTTCCGGACGTGCCGGAAGAGTTTCCGGAAAAGGAAAGATTTTAATTCAGACCTATAATCCTGAACATTCGGTATTTCAGCTGATCAGAATGAACAATCCTGCGAAAGTCTACAAACATATCCTTACCGAACGTCAGAAATTCCATTATCCGCCGTTTACCAAACTGATCATGATTGAGCTGAAGCACAGAAGAGAAGATAAGGCCAACCGTGCATCCCAGTTCTTAGGCTCAGTACTGAGGAAATATCTTCCCGGAGACTGTGTGCTGGGGCCGGAAAAAGCTCAGATCGGGAAGCTGAATAATTTATATCAGTTCCAGATTATGCTCAAACTTCCACGCGGAAAGAACTATGAAAAGTTCAAGGCCCTGGTTTTATTAAGTCTGAAAGAATTTGATGAAATCACTGCTTATCAAAGCATTAAAAAAGATATTTTTGTTGATTTTTAACAATTTTTAACAAAATTTACGGTCTTTTATCATATCTCTGTATCCCTTTATCTGACAATAATTTCTACTTTTGATCGTTGATTAAATGTTTGGTTTCTGTATTGAATGATTTAACCTGTCATTTTTTATAGTGTCAAACTATGGAACAAAAAAAAGATAGATGGTAAATTTCAGAAAATATATTTCAAGTGCAGCGGTATTGGCTTCCGGATTCTTCCTTGCCCAATCTACCGTTTCTACTGTTCTTTACTCACAGGCTTATGATAATCAGAAAAGCAGTTTGAACCTGCCTTCTCCCATTACTTCGATAGCGGAGAAAACGGTTTTATCGGCCAAAGAATTAGTAGACATTAATGTAAACACAATGATGGCGGATCCTGTGCTGAAAAATGCAGACTGGGGATTCGTAGTGTACGATCCGAAAACGAAGAAAGTAATTTCTTCGTACAATGAAAGTTCTCCTCTGGTTCCGGCTTCTACAACCAAACTGCTGACCACAGAAACCGCGATGAGCTTACTGGGAGAAAATTACCGGTGGATGACTCAGCTGGAATACTCAGGAACGATAGATGAGAACGGAACCCTGAACGGAAATCTTTATGTGGTAGGCAGCGGAGATCCTTCCCTGGGAACCAATAAGGCAGGGGCCTGGTCGTACAGAGACATTATTTCAGACTTCATGGGCGGACTTTCACGCGAAGGAATCAGAAAGGTAAATGGTGATATTATCATTCAGACAGCGCTTTTCAAAGGCAATATTACAAGGCTTCCGGAAAATGTTGTATGGCTTGAAAACAATAATTACTATCTGCCGGTAGGAACCACGCGGGAAATCAATCCGGCCAACGAAAAACTGATCGTGAAAAAAGCGGGATTCTCTTCAGAAAAAAAATTCTTCTATGTCTCTCCATATGCCAATCAGATGGTATATGCTGAAAAATACGACGGAAACGGAACATTAACGACCAAATTACCCGATGCTCCGGCTTACCTGGCCAATACATTCAGAACTACCATGATAAAAGGAGGTATTCCGGTAACAGGAAAAGTTACACCTAAAATGACGGATGCCACTCCCGAAAACAGAAAACTTGTAGCAGCCTATAAGTCGCCTACTTTGGCAGATATTATTTATTATACCAACCAGCACAGTGACAATTCTCTGGCAGAAGCATTACTGAAAACCGTTGGATTCCAGAAAATGGGAGATCAGACTTCAGAATCAGGAAGAATAGTCGTAACCAGCCATCTGAAAGATTCAGATTTTGATATGCTTGGTTTAACTTATATGGACGGAAGCGGACTTTCAAGAAGCAATCATGTGACCCCAATCTCCCAGGTGAAGTTTTTATCTTCCCTGATGGACGAAAAATACTATAAAACATACCTGAGCTCTCTGCCGGTTGGCGGCCAGTCCGGAACACTCAAAAGAATGTTCCTGGGAACAGGAAACGGACAGGTCTTCGCTAAGACAGGAACCCTGAACAAAGTAAAGACTTTAGCAGGATACCTGAAAACCAATTCCGGTAAAACACTGGTGTTTTCTTTGATGGTGAACAATTATTCGGGATCTGTGGATATGGTGAAAAAGAGAATGGAAAAAATTCTTGAGCCGGCTCTGGATCTTTAAACAGAATATTTATTTCAATATTATAAAAGCCTTTTAATCAATGATTAGAAGGTTTTTTTTATCTTTGATTAAATCTAATGATCTGAGTATGAGAAAATTTTATCTTTTAATCATAAGTGCAATGGTTTCTTTTCAGCTTTATGGCCAGAAACAGGACCAGAACATTGAAATGAAGGGACTGATCGCAAAGGAAATGAAGTCTTTTGCTAAAAAAATGACCACTTTCAATGTCAACCCCAATACACTGAACTATGATCTTCAGTACCAGAGACTGGATGTTTCTTTAGATCCGGCAGTGCATATGATTGCAGGATCGGTTACTTCACATTTTAAGCCCAATCAGACTATGGGCAGCATTTATTTTGATCTGACGAATGTGCTCACGGTTTCCCAGGTGCAGTATCATGGTACCAGTATTCCGTTTCAGCAGCTCGCTACCAAAGAAGTAAAGATCGATTTTCCTGCTTCCCTGCCTGCCAATACCCTGGATTCACTCACGATTCATTATTCCGGACCACCTTCTACCGAATACAATGCTTTTTCTGTCGGTATGCAGAGTGATGTACCGGTTCTTTCCACTTTGAATGAGCCGTACGGAGCACAGGACTGGTTTCCTACAAAACAGAGTCTCAACGATAAGATCGACAGATTTGATTTTAAGATTACAACCCCATCCCAATACAGCGTTGCCGCCAATGGAAGGCTGATGTCTGAAACAGTTCTTCCGGGAGACAGGAAACTGACGTTCTGGAGAACCATGTACCCCACAGCAGCTTACCTGATCGCACTATCCATCACCAATTTCGTAAAAATGAACGATACCATAGGAAATCCGCCGTTTCCGTTCGTTAATTACGTTTATCCGTCTACAAGTGCAAACACCACAAGCATGGAAAATTTAGAATGGACCAAGCAGATCATGAATACCTTTGAAACCTATTTTGGCCCTTATCCTTTCCGCGACGAAAAATACGGGCATATGGAATACAAATACGGAGGAGGAATGGAACATCAGACCATGACATCCCTGGGAGGCTGGACCAAACATCTCATTGCCCATGAGCTGGCTCATCAGTGGTTCGGAGACAAAGTTACCTGCGGAGCATGGAATGACATCTGGCTGAATGAAGGTTTTGCCACATTCGGAACCCATGTATCCAATGAAAAGCTGATCATGACACATCCTGAGTTTATGAATTACCTGATAAGCCAGATCAATATCATCACTTCTTCCCCTGATGGCAGTGTGTATGTTCCCGATGGCGGGCTTCCCAATGTCGGAAGGGTTTTTGATAACCGTCTGTCATACATCAAAGGAGCGTATATTTTAAGGATGATCAAGTGGATATTAGGGGATACCGCTTTTTATCAGGCGATCAGGGAATATCATGCAAGACCGGCTCTTGCTTACAGCTATGTGAGAACATCGGATTTTAAAGCATCCCTTCTTCAGTCTACGGGAAAAGATTTTACAGAGTTTTTTAACGACTGGCTGTACGGAGAAGGTTATCCTTCCTATACCACAAAATGGAGGCAGATTGGCAATCAGCTCCTGTTTAAAGTTTCCCAGACCCAAAGTTCTCCCACCGTAAACTTTTTTGAAATGCCCCTGCCTGTAAAAGTAACCGGAACCGGTGGAGAAACTGCTTATTTTACCCTGAATAATACCTTCAATAACCAGGGTTTCGTAGAAACAATAGCATTTCCGGTAGCAAGTGTTCAGTTCAACTATGAGTATCAGATCCTTGAGAAAAACTCAACTGTAATGCTGGATAATACCCTGAGTGTGTCTTCCGTGGAAAAAGAAGATTTTGCCCTGTATCCGAACCCTGCTAAAAATGAACTTTACATAAAAGGAATTGACAGAGCGGCTGGGTTTTCTATTCATGCTGCGGACGGAAAACTCGTGAAAACAGGAACTTACCAGCCCGAAAAAACGATAAACATTGCAGATCTTGTACCCGGAACATATATTTTTACCATAAAAGAGAAAAATATAAAGTTTTTAAAACATTAAATTGAAATTTATTTTAAAATTCAACATGGGATTGATGATTTAAAAAACATAAATAAAGTCTATGCAGGCCGTTAATATGTAAGATATTTTCAATGAATTTTTATTTTAATTAAAAATACTTTTTGGTTTTCAGCTGAAAAGTATTTATTCTATATTTGGAAATAATTTCTGAATATGAAAGCATTTTACTCTTTTATTGCATGCTTACTGCTGTCACAGCCATTTTACAGCCAGGACCTGAAAGAAAATATCGAAAGAAAAGGACTGGTGGCAAAGGAGATGCAGTCTTATGCCAATAAAATGGGCACGGGTAATATCAACCCGAATACCCTGAACTATGATCTTCAGTACCAGAGAATGGATCTTACCCTGACCCCTGGTTCATACAACATATCCGGTTCGGTGACATCCCACTTTAAGCCCAACCAGAATATGGGAAGCATTTATTTTGATTTTACAAATGTGCTGACGGTTTCCCAGGTGAAATATCACGGAACCAATATCCCTTTTCAGCAGCTGGCCACCAAAGAAATAAAAATAAATTTTCCGGCATCGCTTCCCGCCAATACGCTGGACTCGCTGACGATTCATTATTCCGGATCACCTGCGGCTACGGATATTTTCTTTAATAACACGCAGGGAGGAACTCCTGTTCTTTCTACTTTGAGCCAGCCCTACGGAGCACAGGACTGGTTTCCTACAAAACAGAGTCTTAATGACAAGATCGACCGGTTTGATTTTAAAATTACCGCTCCTTCACAATATCATGTAGCTGCCAACGGCAAACTGATGTCTGAAACGTCTCTTGCCGGAGGGCAGAAACTGACATTCTGGAGAACCATGTATCCTACGGCCGCCTACCTGATCGCTCTTTCCGTAACCAATTTTGTTAAATTAAACAGCACAATCGGTAACCCGCCATTTCCGTTCGTCAATTATATCTATCCTTCTACAAGTTCAAACACCACAAGTATGGCGAATATAGAATGGACCAAACAGATGATGGATACTTTTGAAACCTATTTCGGGCCTTATCCTTTCCGGAATGAAAAATACGGCCATATGCAGTTTACCTGGGGTGGAGGAATGGAGCATCAGACCATGTCTTCTATGGGAGGATGGAGCAAGGACCTTATTGCCCACGAACTTGCCCACCAGTGGTTTGGGGATAAAATTACCTGCGGTACCTGGAATGATGTATGGCTGAATGAAGGTTTTGCCACCTTTGGCGAGCATCTGGCCTACGAGAAACTCCTGATGAGCAACACCGAATTTTTAAATTATCTGCTGGGAGAGAAAAATTATATTACCACCGGTACCGGAGGAAGTACCTACGTTCCGGATACCGGATTATCCAACGTAAACAGGATCTTCGACGGCAGGCTGTCCTATTCCAAAGGCGGATATATTGTAAGAATGATCAAATGGATCCTGGGTGATGCCGCTTTTTATCAGGCCATGAAAGATTATCTTGCCAGACCGGATTTAGCCTATGGATATGCAACGACTTCAGATTTTAAGGCATCCCTCCTTCAATCTACGGGAAAAGATTTTACGGAATTTTTCAACGACTGGCTGTATGGTGAGGGATATCCTACTTATACTACCCGTTGGAAACAGACCGGAAACCAGATCAGATTCAGGGTTTCCCAGACTCAAAGTTCTCCTACGGTAAACTTTTTTGAAATGCCGTTACCTGTAAAAGTGACGGGAACTGCCGGGCAGACCGCTTATTTTACTTTAAATAATACTTCCAATAACCAGGATTTCGTAGAAACGGTTTCTTTTCCGGTGGCCAGTGTTGTGCTTAACTATGAATATCAGATTCTTGAAAAAAACTCAACGGTTATTAAAGATAATACTTTGAGTGTGGCTTCTGTGGAGAAAGAAAATTTTGCCCTGTATCCGAATCCTGCCAGAAATGAGATGTATTTAAAAGGAGTCGACAGAACAGCGGAGTATTCTATTCATGCAGCAGATGGAAGGCTGGTAAGAAAAAGTAGGTATCAGCCGGGACAGATCATCGGTACAGCAGACCTGGTTCCGGGATCTTATATTTTTACAGTAAAAGATCAGCATATAAAATTCATTAAACGTTAAAAATATTCTAAAATAGTTTCAAAAAAATAATAATAGTCTTGTTTTTATTGTTTTTATATTAAAATTTTTAATTAATATTTAAAATTATGAGAATTTTATTCCTGTTTTCTCTGTTGGGAAGCCCGTTTATATCCGCCCAGATGGAAAACTGCGCCCTGAAAAAATCTGAATTTATAGAGGCAACTGCCGTAGATAAGAATGATATTCTGTGCATCGCTAAAAACTCAGGAAAGCCCAATACCGTTTTTTATACACTGGCCAGCTGGTGTGTACCCTGTATAGAACACCTTCCGGACGCTCTCCAGCTTGAAAAAGATTATAACACCAGTGTGTATATTGTACTGGTAGAAGGGGAGGATGACAAGAGAATAAATAAAGCTGTGGATATTGTGAAGAACAGGTCCGCAGATGCCAAAATACTGGTGCTGAAAAATAAAGCATTTCCGGGAGGAGTTAAAAAGCGCAACAGGGTTTTCGCACAGCAGATGACCCCGCCACAGCTTGAAATGATTCCGGATTTCTCCAAGTTTATGGTGGTGAATAACCAGGGAGAAGTAAAGATGGTAACCACCTGGAAAGATTATAAAACAATAGATCATAAAACCAGAGAAAACGCACAGCAGATGCTGGCGCATACCGTAATTCCGCTTTTAAAATAATCTGATTTTCAGAATCCATAAATAACACCGCCGTTTCATAAGATTGAAACGGCTTTTTTTATTAAATTAGCACATCTAAAAATTTAACAAAAAATGATCTCTGAAAAATATCTTCAACATTTACAGAACGAACTTCAAAACATTGAAAATGACGGCCTTTTCAAAAGAGAAAGAATCATTACTTCTCAACAGAGTGCTGAAATTGAAGCCAACGGGAAAAAACTGCTGAACTTCTGTGCCAATAATTACCTGGGATTATCCAACAATCCGGAGGTAATGAAAGCTTCACAGGATATGATTGAATCTCATGGATACGGAATGTCATCCGTACGTTTCATCTGCGGAACACAGGATATTCACAAGCAGCTGGAAAAAAAGATTGCAGATTTCTTAGGTCTTGAGGATACAATTCTTTATGCTGCTGCTTTTGATGCTAACGGAGGAGTTTTCGAACCTTTATTTACTGAAGAGGATGCTATTATTTCAGACGAACTGAACCACGCTTCCATTATAGACGGAGTACGTCTCTGTAAAGCGGCAAGATACCGTTACAAAAACAATGATATGGCAGATCTTGAAGCTCAGTTGATTGCAGCTTCAGAAAAAAATCACCGTTTCAAAATTATCGTTACCGACGGGGTTTTCTCGATGGACGGAATCGTTGCAGACCTGAAAGGGCTTTGCGATCTGGCAGATAAATATGATGCTTTGGTAATGGTGGATGATTCTCATGCAACCGGCTTCATCGGGAAAACAGGCCGTGGAACACACGAAGCCAATGAAGTAATGGGAAGAGTGGATATTATTACCTCTACTTTAGGAAAAGCCCTTGGCGGTGCTTTGGGAGGATTCACTTCCGGTAAAAAAGAGATCATCGATATGCTGAGACAGCGTTCAAGACCCTATTTGTTCTCCAATTCACTGGCGCCGGGTATCGTAGGAGCAGCCCTGAAAGTCCTGGATATGATTTCCGATGATACTACACTTCGCGATAAGGTTATGGAAAATGCCGGATATTTCAGAACCCAGATGAAGGCCAGAGGATTTGATATTCCTGACGGTGATGCCGCTATTGTTCCGGTAATGCTTTATGATGCACCTCTTTCCCAGAAAATGGCTGAAAAGCTTATGGATGAAGGAATCTATGTGATCGGATTCTTTTATCCTGTGGTACCGAAAGGAAAAGCAAGAATCAGGGTACAGCTTTCCGCTGCACACACGAAAGAACATCTTGACAAGGCGATTGCTGCTTTTGAAAAAGTTGGAAAAGAATTAGGGGTGATTTCTTAAAATAAAAAAAATCTACATTTGTAGAATAAAAAACAGGATTTCTTATATTTAGAGAAATCCTGTTTTTTTATTCAGAGGATTGGATGTATTAACAATAAAGAAAAATTGAAATACATTAAAAATATACCGCTTTTACATGAATTGAAACTATTTCTTTTAGTAATTAAATAATTGTAGTTAAAAAAAATGTTATTGCTGAATAGATGATAATATAATATATTTGGAACACTAATTATAATAACCATTTTGTGCGGAAATATTTACTTCTTTTTGTTTTTTTGGGCTTTTTCAAAACAACTTATGCTCAATCTGATGATTACAAATCAATACTTACTGTAAGTGCTTTTGCTCCTTTTCGTGACCAACGCTATAATATAGGTTATATGCGGAAAATAAATGAAAGATGGTGGGTTGGAAGCGAAGTGGCATATGGAACCGATAAAATAATTCCTGTAAACATGGGTCATTTTGAAGGGAAAAATAGGGTTTTTGAGATAAAACCGGAAGTTTTTTACAGTTTGGCGCCCCAATCAAGATTAAAACATTTTGTATCAGCAGAAGCTTTCTATTTAAATCAAACAGGAAAAAATATTTCAGGAAAATATTACGACGAAAATGATGTTTATTATTCTTTTAGTTCAGCAGATTATAAAAGAACCAAATATGGATTAAATATTAATTACAGCATTTTGCTTCATAAAGAGTCTTCATGGTTTGGTTTTATGCCTAAAATTGGCTTTGGTATCAGACAAAAAAATATTTCTTATACTCATATGACAGGAAAGGAAGAAGATGATGCTCCTATAGATGGCCTTCCTTTTGATTATCACTCAAATCGGCAAGGTTCCAATTTGCGCTTCAATTTTAATATTGATATGAAATTCATTTTCAAATTCTAAAAAATATTTAATCTTTATTATTTTAAGCTAAAGACTTTAGATTAAATTCTCTTTTTTTCCGAAATAAACTATCTTTGCAAACAAATTTTTAGGATGCTGTATACCGTCATCAAAGCTTTACATATTATCTTTATGGTAAGCTACTTTGCGGGAATTTTTTATCTCGTGAGGATCTTCGTTTACTATAAAGATACCGATGAGTTTCCGGAAGAAAAAAAGAAAATTCTGAGAGAGCAGTACACTTTTATGGCCAGAAGACTATGGAATATCATTACGGTTCCGGCAGGAGTTATCATGGCCGTTTGCGGAATTGTCATGATCTTTCTGAATACAGGGCTGATGAAAATGCCGTGGTTTCACCTGAAACTGACTTTCCTGATCGGGCTTGCCATCTACCATTACTGGTGCTGGAAAAAAGTACTGAAACTTAGAGAACTGAATGGAAATACCCTGGAAACGGCCAACATCAAACTGAGACAGGCCAATGAGATTGCAACCTTCATTCTTTTCCTTGTGGTATTTACCGTGATTCTGAAGTCTTCAGTAATTGAATACTGGTGGCAATTAATTGCAGGATTTTTCGTTCTTGTATTTCTGATCATGATGACCGTGAAACTCGTTAATAAAAATAAAAGAAAACCTTAAAGACTTATTGGTAATGGGGAACCCGGATAAAGGTGCTTCAAAACTGATAATTCATAACTCATAACTATAAAACATGTTTGCAATTTTAAAGAAAGAACTTTGGAGTTATTTCGGAAACTGGAGCGCGTGGGTAATCATTGCAGCCTTCAGTCTGATAACAACTCTTTTTCTGTTTTTTTTCGAGAATGATTCTAATATTTTTGAAATTGGAATGGCCTCTCTTCAAAGCTATTTCGTACTCGTTCCGTGGCTGCTGATGTTCATTATTCCGGCCCTTTCCATGAAAACCTTTGCCGAAGAACAGCAGACGGGAACCCTGAACTGGCTTTTTTCCCAGCCGCTGAAAGTTTCAGAACTGGTATCCGGAAAATTTCTTTCCGTATGGATTGTAGGTATTCTATGCCTTATTCCTTCACTGATCTATCTTTATACCGTTTACGTTTTAGGAGTTCCGGCAGGAAATATTGATCTTGGAATGACCTTTGGAAGCTATATCGGGCTGATTATTTTAATTGCAGCCTTTTCCGGAGTGGGAATCCTGGCATCTTCATTATCGCAGAACCAGATCATGGCTTACCTTCTGGGCGTTTTCATGTGTTTCATCATGTATTTCGGAATAGAGCAGCTGGCAAGTTATAAGCTTTTGGGCGGAGCAGATTTTATCCTTCAGAACCTGGGCTTCTATCAGCACTTCTTAGGTTTTACCAGAGGGCTTGTCGATCTTAAAGATGTGGCTTATTTTATCCTGGTAATCGGTGCCGCTTTAGTATTGTCCAATCATTTTATCAATAAAAAGAAGTAGAATTATGAAGAAGATACACGCTAAATCCCCGATAGGAATTTTCCTCTTTGCTATTGTACCTTTGGTTATTCTGCTGGCCTACTCCGGCATCAGGCTGGATCTTACCAAAGAAAAAAGATATACGCTTTCCGACAACACCATAAAAGTGCTGGAATCTGTGAAAAAACCGGTAACAGTTGACGTTTACCTTGAAGGAGATTTCCCTGCAAGTTTCAAGCAGCTTCAGAACGAAACCCGTTTCATGCTGGAGGAATTCAGGAAGATCAATCCTAAGATCGATTTTAAATTCATTGATCCCATTAAAACCAAAATGTCACAGGATACCCTTATGGCAATGGGAATGCAGCCTTCCGTACTTCCGGATGTGAAAGACGGCAAGATTTCGCAGATCACTCTTTTCCCTTATGCTGTGATTAAATATGACAAAAGAGGAGTTTCCATTCCTCTGGTGGTGCAGCAGGCCGGAATTGATGCGGATGAACAGCTTACAAGATCTATTGAAGGGCTGGAATACAGCCTTGTTTCCAATATCAAAAATATTGCAGCGGATAAGAGAAAAAAAGTAGGGATTCTTGTGAATCAGGATGAGCTGAGACCCGAAGAATTCCACGGATTTATGCAGCTGGCTCTGGAAAACTACGATGCAGGCCCTGTAATCCCGAAAAACCAGACAGAACTTACCCAGGCCGATATTCCACTGCTCAAGCAAATGAGTGCGCTGGTGATTGCGAAACCTAGAAAAGCATTTACCGATAACGAAAAGGTAATTCTTGACCAGTATATCATGAACGGCGGAAAAACATTATGGATGATTGATGCCGTGAATGCTGAAATGGATACTCTTACCAGATCTAAAAAAGTAATGCCTTTCCCTGTGGATATCAATATGACGGATTTCTTCTTCAATTACGGGCTTAGGATCAATCCGGCCCTGGTAAAAGACGTGAAGAAATTTGCCCTGCTGAGGTTAGTGACCGGTGAAGTAGGAGGGAACCCTCAGTATACAAGTCTTCCGTGGCCGTATTTCCCGCTGGGAATTGCTGAAAATGATAATCCGGTGACCAAAAATATCAACCCGGTGAAATTTGAATTCCCGACTTCTATCGATACACTGGGAAGAAAAAATATCAAAACCAAAGTCCTTTTTGAATCCAGTGAAAGAACCCTTCTGAAGCAGGTTCCGAATTATGTGGATCTTAAAGAAATTGCCAGCGTAGACAGTCTGGGGCAGATGGAGAAACCAAGTACTCCGAAGATTTTTGCCGTGGCACTGGAAGGAAAGTTTGAATCTGCTTATGCTTCAAGAATTGAAAGAAAATCTTATCCGGGCTTTAAAAACCAGAGTCCTGAAAATAAAATGATCGTGATTGCTGACGGTGATGTGGGAAGAAATAAAGTCCTTAAAGGGGAACCGCTTCCTCTGGGCGTAGATCTTCTGACTAACCAGGAGTTCGGAAACGAGCAGTTCCTGAGAAATGCCCTGGATTATCTTCTGGACGACAGCAACCTGATGGAGCTGAGAAACAGAAATATCGAAGAAAGACTGCTGGACAGAAACAGGATTACCGAAGAAAAAACAAACTGGCAGTGGCTGAATTTACTGCTTCCGCTGGCAGTGATCGGCCTTCTGGGAGGATTGTTCTTCTGGATGAGGAAGAGAAAATTCGGATAGAAAATAAAAGGGGCTGTCCAAACTTTTTGGACAGCCCCTTTATTATATAAAATAAATTATCTATCTATTCTTCAATTTTCTATTCTCCTCCTTCAAAGCTCCCACCTGCTCCTCCAAAACTTTAATATAACTCTGCAAGTTTTCTACAATAGAGTTGGGAATATTATAGTATTGATTAAAATTATTATTTGCAGATTGATCGTTAAAGGTTAAATTATCATTATTAACCACACGTCCTGGTCTTTCCTCTTTGATCTCCTCTACAGGCACATCAAGCGCTTTAGCTAGTTTTTCCCATTCATCATCATATATTCTTACTTCATCATTCTCTTTTCGGGAATAATTAGATACGTCTGTAGATATAATATTAGACATATATTCTTGGGTATAACCTCTTTGCTTTCTTAGATTTCTTAGCTTTTCCATAATGACTTTTTTATTTGTGTCTTTGTACAAATATAATTAAAAAGGAGTGAAATTTTAAACCTACTTACTGAAAAGGCTCTGATATTTTTCCAATACATTCCAAATTCCATAAAAAGCATCATTCCCTTTTTTATCCGAAAAATTAGTGTTGAAAATCATAATTCTTCCCAGATTGTTCTCAGGGTTAAAAAACATCATCGACATCACGCCCGGATCGCCTCCGGTATGCCCAATGTAGCCTGTATGGCCAAAACCGATGAATATTCCGGTATTATAAGATTCGCTGTACGGGTTTTTATCATTCCGTTCCGTGAAGTGGGAAGCAGAAAGTTGTGGTGTAAAGTATTGCTTGTAGCTTTCTTTGGTAAGAAGTGTTCCTTTTCCGTTATAGCCTTTCATCAGTTCGCTCAGATACAGGCTCAGATCATGGATGCTGGTTATAAAACCACCATCAGGATAGGTGATGGAATAATAATAGGGTAGAACCGTATCCGGATTTTCATAGAGTCTGGAAAATTTCGAAAAATCGACTTCTTTAAACTTCCATCCTGAATGATTCATTTTCAGAGGCTTCAGGATATATTGTTGGGTGAAATCACTGAAAGACTGTCCTGTTGCACGCTCTACGATGTATGCAGCCAGAGTGGTCCCCACATTAGAATATTCGTACATACTTCCCGGCTGGGAGGAAGAAAAACTGTTCTTATTCCATTTTCCTTTTTCTGTAAGGACGTTTTTTAAATAATCCGCCATTGAAATCACCGATTCGGAAGGGTTGAAAACCTGTTCATCATCAAAATTCAACTTAGCTCCGGTAAGGTTCTGATCAGGTTTCAGGTAATAGGTTTTAGACAGATAAAATTCATTATCAAGAATAGAGGAAGTATGGGATGTGAGCTGTCGGATGGTAATTTCGGTTTTCGGAAAATGAGGGTTGACAACTTTAAACGGCAGGTATTTATTGACAGGATCGTCCAGATTGAGTTTTCCAAGTTCCTGTGCCTTTAAAACAGCAATCCCTACAAATGTTTTGGAAACAGAAGCGATATTCTGAATGGTCTGATCTGTATAAGGTTTTTTCTCTTTAACATCAGAAAAACCAAATCCTTTCTGATAAAGAACAGACTGATCATCTACTACCGAGACTGCAAACCCGTTGAACAGCCCTTGTTGGTAAACGTTGTTGATGGCTGCATTCAAAGAATCCTTTATGCTTTTATCCTTACTATCTGAGCCGGTTTTCGCAGTTTGGCAGGAAAAAAATACAGAAGACAGGATGGTAAAAAACAGAATCCTTTTCATATGTTTTTTTATAATAAGACACTTATCCGGCACTCATTGTTACAAATAGGGCAAAAAAAAGAAACCCGGAGGTTTCACTTAATAGTATTCTATTTCATAAAAAGATTCATAAAAATTACCGTTGGAATCGGGGATGGAAGTTTCGTAAACCTTATTCCCGGTCCGGTCGTATTTATAGCTCATTGAACCGGATGTTTTATTCACAGGATTTTCATAAGAAGAACGGATGACATAGCCGTTTCTGTCATAGGTTTTTGTCTGTACATCCCAGGTTTTACCGGGCATAATGCTTACTTCTCTTGTTTTCCTGTTATACTGATCATAGCTGAAAAAGTTGTTGTATTCTTTGGATTTTCTGCTGATCATATTGTTGTTTTCCGAGTACACGAACTCGTGTCCGGTATCCGGAAGCAGAGCACCGTCTGCATAGTTTTCTGTTTTTACCTTATTCCCGTCATAGATGTATTTTTTTATCAGTATTGATTTTCCGTCAGGCTGTGGAGCATTCATCAGGATAGAACGGTTACCGGGATCATACACCACTTCCCAACGGCTATCCCTGCGTTTACCTTTTTCAAAAAAAGATTCTGTATATCCTGTGATCTGATTTTTATCATTATAGGTATACTGCCTCATATTCAGTGTGTCGCTATCTCGTATGGCTTCTTTTCTGATAAGTCTGTTCCGGTTGTCGTAATGAAAATAAACATTGGTCGTCACCAGGAAGTTCATTTCCGTCAGAAAACCTTCTCTGTTGAAAAAATGAATCTCACTGATCCGTTTTTCCGTTTCTTTGGAGTGCTTACGGTATTTGGTGATTTTTTTGATTTTCCCTTTCCAGGTATGGTTTTCGTACTGATTGGGAAGAGGAGCTTTTGCTTCAGGAACAAAATCATCCACCATATTGTTGAAATCGATTGTTGGGTTTACAAACTTATGGTCGGGAATATATACATCTTTGAAGTTTGCGGGTTTATAATCCTTTATTTGAGCATACACACTGTCTGCCTGGGCATACCCGTGAATATAGCATAAAAAACCGGATACTAAAGTCAGAATGGATTTGATTGTTTTCATGATTATTTAAACTTCAGAACTGATACAGCCGGGTGTAGAAAATATATAAAAAGCAGAAAAAAAATTTCATAAAAAGGCCTTAAAGCTTCTGTTTTTGAATGGGTTTTCATCGTTTGGTTTTAGTTTTTTTCAGACCTAAAAGTAGGGAAAGTTTCTTTTAATTCCTAAAGAAATAAATGCCAGGTTTTTATGCAACAGACCATGAGTATTCATGTCAATAAAAAAGAGAAGCATAAGCCTCTCCTGATTAATAATTTTCCAGAACCGGGATGATATGGTCCCACTGAAGTTGCCGGGCATAGTCCAGGGCTGTTTTTCCGTTTCCTGATCTGATATTTTTATCTGCTCCCGCTTCAAGGGCTCCCTGTACGGAAGTGAGGTTTCCAGCAATAGTTTCCCGGTGGAGGAGGTTCAGTCCGTTATCATCCATGTTGGTCAGCTCATCCGGATATTCCTGAATAAACTGCATGAATTTCTCTTTCATATTTTTACTCATCGGGTGCTCGATCAGGTTTTCCGGTTTTTCTTTCTCATCATTCACCACTTCAATTTCATTGAAATCCCCGAAATCCAGCTGCCAGGCATCGTCATGTTCTCTTCTTTCCGCTTCAGACATGTCGGAACGCATTTTGTGAATGGTAAATCCTCCATAAGTTTTAGGACGTGAAGGAGAAGAAGATGAAAACAGTTTTGACAGTCCTTTCGGTTTTTTTTCAGCCGTGGTAATGGCAAACAGCCAGTCACTGATTTCATTCACCGGAATTGAAAAATGATCTCCGGCCCGGATATGAGTGAGACTATTGGGCTCGTTGATCAGGTATCCGCTCACCGTGTCTCCATCGAAATCAATATCATTGATCCACATATGTTCTACAACCGTTTCTCCGGTTTCCGGATCTTTTTCACTGAAAGGAGCTTTTACGCAGGAAAGATTCAGGCCGGGGATAATTCTCCGGTATTCCCAGGACTGTTCACGCCAGAAATATTTAAAAGTTTCCCGGGCTTTTCGGTAGGCTTCAATCATTTTTGGATCGCTGCCATCGGTAAAAATAAATGAATTTTCTTCCATAGTGATTATTGGGTTAATAATAGAAACCTGCTTCTACTCCTGAAAATACAAAAAATATATTTAAAGCCGGCTTCTTAATAAGATGTAATTTCTTCCTGAACCAGATTTTTAGGAAGAAGCACCGCTGTTTTATAATAGCTTATATCTGTTGAAAACCGGTTCTGAAGTTCCTGAAAAGTACTGTAATCATAATGCTCCCAGTTCAGTTCATTTTCAGGATCCGGGGTTTTGTCTACGGCAAGTTCCAGTTTTCCGTCCTCCTGATAGCTGAATTCTATGGCTGCATACTTTTCACCGTTTTTATCAGTGGTATACCAGCATTTTGTAGTTCTTTCCATGATGGGTTTCAGGGTATCGTTATCAATAATCTGGGAGCAGATAAAATTTTCCGGATCATCATGGTAAAATATCGTTTTAGAAATCAGAGGTCTTTCATCTGAGGATAATGAATATACTTTATTGGTTGCAATAACGAAATCTCCGGCAGATTCTCTTTTTTCAATATCAAAAAGTTCAGACTTGTCTTTCAGATAGTTGAATACCTGTTCTTCGTCTTCCGTATCATTCATAAAATAATTGATGCTGTATATTTCATCTTCGGTCAGAAACTCAATCTCTTTTACTCTTTCAGAACCTTTCTCATAATAATAGAGATGATAGTCATCCAGTTTTTCTGCTTCAGCTTTTGAAATTACTTCGCCGAAAATATTTTTGTATACTTTTTTCATGGATTAATTGTGTAAATTATAGTTATCAGATAGTGTGTTTATTTTAAAAAAAACAGAGACGGGTGAGAACCCTTTTGACTTCTGTTTCCCATTAGATGGAATTTTCTTTCATAGGTTAAGCAGATTACAAACCTGTAAAGGTAGGCCTCATCCGGCCTATTCAATATTGAACTACATCAATAATTATTTCCTGTTTCGGTTTAAATTTTCAGAAAATAGATGATAAAAATGTCAGATGTACTTTCTTTATAAAAAAATATATGTTTTTAAAGTGTAACTTTTAAGAAAAATAATAAATCCGGGAATATGTTATGATGATACAGGATGTGTTCCTGAATAAAAGAGAGCTTTGTTGTCAATTGTCATAGTTAGTTTTTTGAAAGCTCAAATATATTTAAAATCAGAGAATTAAACCGATGAAATTATGTTTTTATGATAAATTTATAGGTTTTCAGGGTGAAATTTATGCCGTTACGGAGAACCGGGAATCGGAAAGATAAGACTGAAGGCTGTACAGTTCTCAGACAGCTGCATTATACATCTTTAATGAAGTCTTCATATTCATAATAAAACCTTTCAAAACCGTCCATCTTTTCTACAAAGAACTCAAATATTTCCTGCCATGAATTTTTGTTAAAAACAGAAACTCCATGTTTTTCAGTCCAGATCTTACTGATGACCTTTCCGTTGTCCAGCGTAAAATATTCCTCCTTCTGAAAATCTCCTATAAAATCTCTCAGAATATCCTCCAGAGACCAGATCTTTTCATAATAGGCATTCCGGAAAATTTCATCCTTCATCTCTATATCCAGGGAAACCTCTGCTTTTTTGTTATCTGCATAAAATTTGAACGACATATCCTTGATCTTCGTATCATATAAGATCCACTTTCTGGGAAAAGATCTTCCAAAGGCCGTCCAAAACTCCTTTTTTAGCTGCTGTGCTTCCTGCTTACTGAACATAAGGCAAACTTAAGAATTTAATAGGGAAAAGGCAAATAGGAAAGGAAAAGGGAGTAGATTTGCTTATTACTTATTACTTATTACTTATTACTTATTACTTATTACTTATTACTTATTACTTATAATTTAAGGTTTGATCACCATCCAGAGATCCGTTAAGTCTGGAATATAAGTCGTGATCAGTGATGAGTGCTGTTCAGGATATTTTTCTGCTTCCACACATCCCCATTCTCCCTTTTGTCTATACGGAATCACCTCTGCCCAGACTGCTTTTGAAGGATCGATGGCCAGTAAAGCAGCTACGGTGTCGTGAAGTGCTTTTTCTTTCAGTTCTACTGCCTTCAGAAACAGGCTGAGACCTTTATTATGGCTGCGGAACGGAGCAAGCAGTTCGGCATCTGCTTTGGTAAAGATGGCACCATGACATACATTTTTACTGATCATGCGTCTTTCGCTCATCGGGATTGAAAGCAGCGCTTCGGCAGCAAGCGGATTACCGTTCAGGTTAAAAGTTGCACAGGTCCGTTTTCCGTTGAATTTTTCCAGACGGTATTCCTGAGGGATGATATTGTCTCCTGCAAAACCTCCCTGGCAAAACCAGCGGTCAAAGAAAATCCCCGTTTCGAATAAAGCATGTGGATTCGTAAGTGCTGCACCGGTTAATAAAGTACAGTCGGGAAACTGACGAAGCGTTTCTGCCATAATGTTTGCCGCAGTATCATCAGCTTCTGAGTGTCCGTAATTTCCGATCCATTTCCTGTGAAAACCGGAAACCCGGCTGGCCGTAGATTTGGGAGTTCCGGCTCCGATGCGTACGTCCTCCCGGTCAAGGATCTGTAAAATACGGCGTACAACACCAATTTGATCTGTCCCGCCCGGATGCACGGAAACACTTACCAGGTGAACTTTCGGATGAGTTGCTAAAACAGCGAGAGTCATGGAATCATCAGGATCGGCAGTTTCCATATCAAAATGGAAAGGCAGTTTGGGCTGCATAGAGTAGTTTTCTTGTTTAGGTTATTATTTTTCGGCAGCAAAGATAGGAATAACTTGTTTAAATTTTCTATAATTCATTTAAATCCTGCTTATAAGGCATAAAAGTTCTTCATGCTTTAGCAGTTTTTAGCTTAGAACTCTTCCTGTATAACTTTATTTAAGATGTAAAAATCTTTTTTTATTTATCGCTGTTTAAAAAATCTTCTCAACCTGCCGGATCCGAGGGAAATTTAAAAGCAAAAAGATTGGTGCATCCGTAGCAATCCCCGGGGTTGGAAAACGCAATGGCGCAAAAGTTTTTGATGATGCTGACGTTTTAAGACGCAAGAAAATCAAGGATTTTCAGAAAGTAATACAGTAGTAAACTTTATCGAAGATAAAATCTTAGTGCCTTATTCTCATGAAGCGGGGAAAAAATGGAACCTTGCGCGAACCAGCAACCGTAAAATCAAAACAACTGCAAAATCAGCCTGCAAATAAAGATGATCCAAAATCATTCGTGTATTTATGACAGGTTTCTCTCTTCATTTTCACTTTTTTGTATCTTTTTATACATTTCAAACAATTTTCTTATTTTTGCTGTAATGCTTTCAAAAAAATCCCAATATGCTTTTAAAGCGCTGTCGTACCTGGTAGAAAAAAGGAATGACGGCCCGGTTCTTATTTCCGAAATTGCCGAACATAAAAAAATCCCGTTAAAGTTTTTAGAAAATATCCTGCTGGAACTGAAAAAAGCGGATATCCTTGACAGTAAAAAAGGAAAAGGAGGGGGCTACTTTTTAAGAGAAAATCCTGAAAACGTGAAGCTGGCCAAAATTATCCGTCTGGTAAACGGACCTATTGCTATGCTGCCCTGTGTGAGTCTGAATTTTTATGAAAAATGCGAAGACTGCAATGAAGATCACTGCGGGCTGCATGATGTACTCATAGAAGTACGCGATGCGTCTCTGAATATCTTAGAGAAAAAAACTTTAATGGATCTGGTCGATTGACCCGGTCCTTTTTTTTGAATAAATAGTCTACTTTTTTTGTAGAGTAATATTTTTATTGGATATTTGCAATACTTCAAATGAACTGAACTATGATTTCAAAAGAAGATATCACTCTCCTGAATACTGTTGCATGGTATACCTGCCATCAAAAAGGTAAAGCCTTCCTTATGCTGAATACTGAAGTTATTGCTTCCAAAGAAAAAGCGCTGAAAAAGTTATGATGATTACGAGAAAAGTACAGCTGAGGCTGAACGTGTTTTTCATTACTGCGGCTGTGCTGTCTGTAATTGTTTCAGCGTTATATGGATTAGGGTATCTTGAGGAACTGAAGGCTGTTCTGGCGAAAGACAATTATATTTTTTACTGGATGCTTCTGGTGGGCTTTCTGGCTGAAATCGTAGCCGGATCTATGGGAATGGGATATGGAGTGATCTGTACGACAACACTTTTATTCCTGAATATTCCGCCCCATATTGTAAGTGCAAGCATTCATTCTGCTGAAAGTTTTACGACGGCGGCCGGAAGTGTGAGCCATATCCGACTGAAAAATGTAAGCCGAAGCCTGGTGAAAAAGCTGGCAGTTCCTGCAGTTATCGGTGCTGTGATCGGAGCCGTCTGTCTTACTTATCTCGGAGAGTATTATGCGAAGATCACCAAAACCATTATCGCTTTTTATACCTTATATCTTGGCATTCAAATCCTGTCGAATGCTTTTAAGGAAAAACAGGATAAAGCCATGAAAAAAAAGACCCGTCTTACCCGGTTGGGAGTGGTCGGTGGATTTATAGATTCTTTTGCCGGAGGAGGCTGGGGGCCATTGGTAACCGGAACACTGATTAAAAATGCCTTTACACCCAGGTTTGCGGTGGGAAGTTCCACGGTAGCCAAATTTATCCTTACCCTTACCGCGGCTGTTACTTTCTTTTTTACACTGGGAATTCAGCACTGGAACATTATTCTGGGCCTTCTGATCGGCGGAATTGTTACGGCACCTTTTTCCGCAATGCTTACCGCAAAGCTTCCCGTAAAAAAAATGTTTCTCATCATCGGTAGTCTGGTGATTATAATGAGCTGTATAACGATTTATAAATCAGTACTGAGTTGAAAAAAACGTTTCCTGTGGAAAAATAAAATTCCTTAAAATACCTTTCGGTTTTGAAAATATTTTACTTTTACACCACAAAACAATAGAATATGAATCTACATATCGTAGCACTTTTTAAGTTCAACGAAAATTATCTGATGGAAGCTGTGGAGCTTTTTCAGAACCTGGTAAAAGAAACAAGAAAAGAAGAGGGATGCCTTCAGTACGACCTTGTTGAAGATAAAGACAATAAGGGAACCTTCTTTCTGATCGAACTCTGGGAAAGTGTTGAGCATCATAACAGGCATAACGGGCAGGATCATCTTCTGGATTTCCGTAAAGATGCTTCAAAAATCATGGAAAGTTCGGTGGAAGTGTATAAAGGCTTTAAGATTTACTGATCTTTAAAACAAAATAAAAGGCGGCTATCAGAGTTCTGAAGCCGCCTTTTGATTAGAAAAAATAGAAAGTATTAAAATTGAGTTATTTTACAATAAGCTTTTTGGTTTCCGTATGACCTCCATACGTAATTTTTACCATATAATTTCCGGAAGTCAGATGAGACAGATTCAGATCCTGGCTGTAAAAACCGGCCTGGTTGGTAAGCTCAGCTGAATATACTTTTTTCCCGGTGAGATCATATACTTCTACATTACCTTTATTATCAGCTCTCTCTTTTACATCAAAGAGAACCGTTACTTTTTTGTCGGAAGCCGCAGGATTCGGATAGATTCCGAAAGATGCCTTTTTACTTACCTCAGTAATGCCTAAGCTGGCCGTTATTTTTTTGTATTTGAAATACATATTTCCGGTTGAGGCGCCCTCATTTGATGTAAAGTACATTCTGTAATAATCAGAACCTTTTTTTACATAATAAACCACATTTGAGAATGGTGCTCCCATCGTAGGTTTCCATGAATATCCTATCGTACTGATGTTTTTTGAGAAAGCAGTGGTGGCAGGAATGGCTGAGGCAGCCGTTTCCTGGGTCTCCGGCTGTACTTTGGCAACGCTGATGGCCGGGTTCTGAAGAACTCCCGACATTCTGTATTTCATCGTAAGCTGCTGGCCGGTATCAGGATCTGTATAAGGATAGTCCGTATAAAATCGTGTAAACATCATATCCCAGCTGGCTTTCGGCGGTTCAAGGCTGGCTACTTTTTCACCTGTATTGAAAGAGAAATAATTGAAATAAGCATCATCGGATCCGTTAGCTATTGTTTTGGTCTGGGTAGCATCCCACGAAGAGGTCGCTGTATTCCATTTTGCATATTTAAAGGTATAACCGCCGTAATAATCCTCAATCATGAATTTTACACTTGCTCCTGAAGCATATTTAAGGATGAAGATCACATTACCCTCAACATGGTGGCTGCCGGGGTTGTATTCTCCCCAGCCGTAAGCAGCGGAACCCTGTTCAAAAGCACCGGCCTGTATGGATGTGGTATTGTCCGGATTGAAAAGCGGGGCACCATAAGAAGCTATGCTGTTGCTTGTGATGCTGTTCCATGCTGCTGGGTCGTCTGAAGCCTGATATACCTTGATATCATGCGCATCATTGATCCTTGTTCCGAAGTTGGTATTGGAAGCTCTGTAAAAAGCGATATCCCATGTATTGGCAGTCTGAGAAACCGTAGTATGGGTTCCAAGATCAAAAAATACTCTGTTTTGGTACTGAGGCCCCATCGTCATATTCACAGTGGTGTATCCGTTGGCATCGGTCTGGGATAAAACAGTCTGCTGAACACCCAGTGTTAACAGTGAAGCCAAAAGTAATTGTGTTTTCATAATGCTCTTTTTTTGCTTTGTTATTTAGAATGATTCTACAAAATTATATTAATTATTTTTAATCATTCTAAATAAAAACATGATTTTTATCGTGTTTTTACTTTGGATTCCTGATCTGTGTTTTCCTTAAAGAAAAAGCCAGATGAATTATGAACATCCGGCTGTATAGGTAAAATGGTCAGATCAACCTTATTTCTTGATGAATTTTGATTTGACTAGTGAGCCATCTGCGGTTTCAACCATCATATAATAAACTCCTGTCTGAAGCCCGCTGATGCTGAATCTTTGCCCTTCCGGTTTTCCTTCAGCAGCTTTTTGTCCTGAAGCAGAGTAGATCCGGATATTTTTAGGAGCCTTTTCTGTAATAAATTCCAGTGCCGTATTCTCCTGATTAACGGCAAATCTGAAGTTTTCCTTTACTCTGTTTACATCATTTACCGCCAGACTTCCGGTAGTATTATAAACCACATCATCCACCTGTATAGCTACGTGAGTTGCGGAAGGGGTAAACTTGAAAACAATATAAGAACCTGAAGAAGCAGGAATATTCACACTGATATTCTGTACAACTCCAATGGTGGTAACATTGATAAGATTTCCGACAGGTACGAAAGTAGTCATGTCGGTAGGGCTTGTTGTCAATCCGATCTGGATGGTCCCGGGGCCGGGAGAAGGTGAAACAAGAGTAGTGGTAAACGTCAGGGTTTTATTGCCTGTCGGTGCTTCAATCTGCGGAGAGATCAGGTATGAGGGAGCAGAGCCGTTATTACCTGCATAAGACTGTATGAATCTTTGATTGTTATCATTTTCAAGAGCTGCAACAATCATTCGTGGAGATACCGGAGGAAAGGAGCCCGTGATGGGAGCAACTACTGCGGACCAGCCACCCTGTGGAAATGTGGTATTTCCTGTCGTGAAATTATTAAAGTTCTCATTAAGCGTTGCTACCTGTGCATTTGCTGTAAAGGCTGTTAATATCAGTGTTCCTAAAAGTAGTTTTAGTTTCATGACGTTATTTTTATTTAGAATTATTCCACAAAAATAACATTTTATTTTTAATTGTTCTAAATAAAGCATTATATTTGTCGAAAATTTTTTGTGTCTATGAAGAAGAAGGTACTTTCCATACTGTCATTATCTGCCGTTCTATGGGTGAATGCACAGGAAAAAGATTCTCTTAATCAGAAGAAAATAGACGAGGTGGTTGTTACCGGACAATATACTCAGCAGTCTATCAATAAATCCATTTATAAAGTAGAGGTTATCAGGGCAGAACAGATAAAAAATATGGCCGTTACCAACGTAGCGGAGGTTCTTAATCAGAATCTGAATATTTTAATACAGCCTGACAGAAGCAGCGGCGATTCCAATGCCAGTATAATGGGATTAAGCGGAGAGTACACTAAAATTCTGATTGACAATATTCCTGTTGTTAGCGATCAGGGAATGGGAAACCTTGTAGACCTTACCAAACTTAACGTAAATAATATTGAGCGCATTGAGATTGTAAAAGGTTCAATGGGTGTGGAATACGGAAATAATGCGGTAGCAGGAGTGATCAACATCATAACCAAGAAAAATTATTCGAAAAAATTAAATATCCAGGCCTCATTACAGGAGGAAACAGTCGGGAAAGATTATGACTGGTTTAAAAAAGGAAACGGACGCCACGTTCAGTCTTTGAATGTAGGATACAGGATATCTGACAACTGGTCTGTAACGGCAGATATTAATCATAACGATTTTCAGGGATATAAAGGGAAACTTCAGGGATATAAATTCTTTGATCCCGATAAAGCACTCAGAGGTTACGAATGGCAGCCGAAAGACCAGCTCATCACCAATGCAGCAGTGCGTTATGCGAAAAATAATACATCCCTATTCTATAAAGTCAATTTTCTTACGGAAACGGTGAATTTTTATAACCCTCTCGTGAATGTGGATATATTGGGAGGAGGAAACAGGACTTATATAGCTAATGATAAAGATTATTTTACCAAAAGATGGATTCATCAGTTCAATATCCAGACTAAACTGGGAAGAATAAACTATACCGGGGATTTTTCATATCAGAATCAGGAAAGAAAATTCCAGGATTACCAATATGATGTTCCCAACAGGACTGAAAAATCAAGGGATGATAAAAAAACGTATTATAAATCCGAGGTTTTATATTCACGAGGGATGTTCAGCAACTTCCTGAATAGTGAAAAAATTAATTTCCAGCTGGGATATGAGCTCGACAGGACGAAAGGTTTTGCCAGCAGTACCACGGGGACTTTCGGAAGTACCGGAAAAGAAGATATCAACAGAACCATTTTCAATTATGCCAATTTCTTATCGGCAGAGTGGAAGGTCACCAATGGTTTTTCCCTGCGCCCGGGAGCAAGACTGGCCTTAAGCGACCGGTTCGATTCCCAGTTCAATTATTCATTAACGGCAAGATACAGTTTTTCTGAAAAATCGGATATCCGCGGAATTTTTGGCTCTGCAAACAGATTTCCTACCTATGACGAACTGTACACCTTTATGGTAGATAACAACCATGATATCAGGGGGAATCAGAACCTGAAGCCTGAAACGGGATTCTCCATCGGGCTGTTCTGGGATTATAATTTAAAAAGTACCGGCGGCTGGATTTTCAATCTGAGTGCCTCAGGAATGTATCTGGATGTGAAAGACAGGATTGAAAGTGTTATCATCAGCAACAGCCCCCTGAAATATACCTATCTGAATATTGATAACTATAAATCTTTGCTGTTTGGAGAAAGCATCAATGTGAAAAAAGATAATTTAAGCCTGAATGCGGGAGTTTCCGTAATGGGGATTTCCCAGGCGATGAATACCGGAAATGTTTCCTCTCCCAACGACTTTAATTTCTATCTGGAAGCCAATTTTGCGGCCAATTATACACTGCCTGAAACACAGACTCTTTTCGCTCTTTATTATAAATATTCCGGAGTGAGCAGACAGTATACCCATAAAATAAATTCGAAAGATCCGCTGGATCCGGGAGCATATGTTTTAGGAGAGATCGGTGATTTCAATATGATGAATTTTACCGTTTCCCAGCCTTTCCTCAACAATCATCTGGAACTGGCTTTAGGAATAAAAAATATTTTCAATGTTTCTTCCATAAGGAATACCACCATTGCCGGTGACGGCCACAATGCCGGAGCCGGTAACCAGAACCTGTTCTATGGCAGAAGCTATTTTGCCCGTCTAAACTATAATTTTTAATAAGAACTGGAATGAAAAAAATAATATTTTGTCTTTTGTTGGGAACTTCATTTGTTTTTCAGTCGTGTCTTAGCGATAATGAAGATCCGGTAGCCGTAGCTCCGGTTCAGGGAGCCATAGGAAATCCTACCGTAGGAGGAGCTACACAGCCCAACCAGGTGTGGATTGACCTGAGTGAAATTGATCCTCAAACTAAAGGTCCTGTACAGACCTTCACCCGGAGAACAGACTGGGACCTGGCATTTTATTCCGGAAGTGAATTTAAGGTTGTTTTAAATTCTTCCATCATGATGGCAGCCGCTAAAATTCCTAATGCAACCACTCTGGATCAGGTAACAGATGCCAGCGTAGCTTCTTTGAAAAGCCAGGTTCAGGTGGCCAATTTTAATCCTGCGAATGAGATATATATTGATGATGTGAAAGGAAACTATCCATACGGATATACTGCAATTGCCGAAATCAAAGCCGATGATTCAGAAAACGGAATCTATCTGGTAAACATGGGGAAAGAAATCTATACCGGTTCAGTAGCCGTAGGTTCAGCAACGACGGGGGGAGCAAGCAGAGGTTGGAAAAAAGTCCAGATTGTAAGATCGGGAGATGCCTACAAGGTAAAATCAGCTGACCTTGACGGCAGTAATTATTATGAAGTGATCGTTGAGAAAAATTTAGCCTACAATTACAGTTTTGTGAGCCTCAAAAATAAAAAGCAGGTATTTATACAGCCGGAAAAAAATAAATGGGATCTGTGCTTCACCGTATTTACGAACGTTATTGAAGGAGCAGGAAGCTATATTTATGCAGATTTTGTAAATAATAATAATCTTGGAGGAGTAGGAGCTTATGAAGTGATCGTTACTTCAGGTTCCGGAATTAATGCCTATAACAATTTCAAACTGGAAGATGTGGTTCAGTCTAAGTTTGTTTACAAGGACCACCGCGTCATTGGTGGAAACTGGAGAAATCCTGTCGGAGAAAACGGCCTTGAAGTATACGGAGACCGGTTCTACATTATTAAAGATGCGGAAGGATACTACTTTAAACTGAAATTCACAAGATTTACAAAAAGTGAAACCGATAATACCGGAGTAGCAGGAGAACGCGGTTTCCCTCAGTTCGAATACCAACCCTTATAATATCAATAATAGTATATCATGAAAAAATTCATTCTTGCAGCCTCTATCTTAATGGCAGTTTATTCCTGCAAAAAAGAAGAAGGTACCAAAACAGAAAGTACAACAGAAACCTCTTCAGAGGCTCCGAAAAGCAACAATAAAATTGTAACCCTGAATGGCGGAATTACCGAAATCGTAAGTGCATTGGGCCATGAAAAAGAGATCGTGGGAACAGATGTTACCAGTACCTATCCGGAAACATTGAAAGCTACCGCTAAAGATCTCGGGCATGTAAGATCAATGACCATCGAACCGATCATGGCGGTGAATCCTACCCTTATTTTAGCTTCAGATAAAGACATCAATCCTGAATTAATGGGAAAAATCAACGCTTCAGGAATCAAAACCGAGGTCTTCAAGCAGGAATTTACGGTGGACGGAACCAAAAAGCTTATTGCAGATGTTGCCAAAGCGGTAGGAAACACAGATTACCAAAAGCTCAATGATAAAATAGATGCTGATCTGAAGCAGGTACAGCCCATTGCTAAAAAGCCTAAAGTATTATTTATCTATGCCAGAGGAAACATGCTGATGGTAGCCGGTAAAAATACACCCATGGCCTCACTGATCAGCCTTGCAGGAGGAGAAAATGCCATCAGCGAATTTGAAGATTTCAAACCTTTAACGCCGGAAGCTGTTGTAAAGGCAAATCCTGATGTATTATTCTTCTTTACCACCGGTCTTCAGGGAGCTGGCGGAAATGAAGGGGCACTTAAGATGCCGGGAGTTTCCCAGACCAATGCCGGAAAAAATAAGAAAATCATCGCGATGGACGGAGGATTGGTTTCCGGTTTCGGACCAAGATTAGGAGAAGCAGCAGTAGGATTAAACAAACTTTTAATTGAAAACACAAAGTAAACTATACTTTTATTTAACTATAAGCGCAGTACTGCTTGTCATTATAGCAGTACTGTCTCTTAATACAGGGGTCTACGACTTTGGCGGAAAATCACCCTTCAAAGTTCTGTGGCATTATATAAAAGGAGAACCGGGATTATCTTTAAGCGATCAGTATGTGGTCTGGGATGTAAGAGCAGCCAGGATCATTATGGCGATTTTAATCGGAAGTATGCTGGCGGTATCAGGAACCAGTCTTCAGGGGCTTTTCAAAAACCCTCTGGCAACGGGAGATTTAATAGGCCTTACATCGGGAGCAACGCTGCTGGCGGCAATTGCCATTGTTTTAGGAGGACATTTCAAAGAGTATCTTCCTGAAGCCGTACAATTTTCACTGGTAGGAATTTCCGCATTTACAGGATCCTTTTTATCGATGATGCTCGTGTACAGAATTTCAACAAGCGGAGGAAAAACCAATGTAGTCATGATGCTTCTTACCGGTGTTGCCATTACAGCGATCGGGTTTTCCATTACAGGGTTCCTGATCTATATCTCAAAAGATGAACAGCTCCGGGATCTGACGTTCTGGAATCTGGGAAGTCTTGCCGCGGCAACATGGACGAAGAATATTATTTTAGCCGTAGTCCTGATCATTTCCTATATCATACTGCTGCCGAAAGGAAAAGCACTGAACGCAATGATGCTGGGAGAAAAAGACGCACAACACCTGGGAGTTAATGTGGAAAGACTGAAAAAACAGATCATTATCACCGTAGCTCTCATGGTAGGAACCTGTGTGGCATTTGCAGGAACAATAGGCTTTGTAGGGCTCATTGTCCCTTATATTTTAAGGCTTTTATTTAAGTCCGACTATACCTTTATTCTGCCATTATCTGCACTGTGCGGAAGCATACTGCTTCTTACGGCCGATACATTCAGCAGAAGCATTGTAGAGCCGTCGGAACTGCCGATCGGGATTCTGACAGCACTTATGGGAGGACCTATTTTTATCGCTATTTTAGTTAAATTCAAAAAGTCATTGTAATGATAAAGGCACATCAGATCAGTTATAAGCACAAAGAATTTCATATCCTGGACGGCGTGGATGTTTCACTGGATTATGGAGAATTCCTTGCGATTGTAGGACCGAACGGAGCCGGGAAATCAAGCCTGCTGAGTGTTCTTGCCAATGAAGTGAAGAACAGGCAGAAGGTGCTGTTTAAAGATAAAGCGATTAATGAATGGAATGTAAAAGAGCTTTCAAAACATAAAGCCAAATTTTCCCAGCACAACAGCAACGACATTCCCCTGGAAGTACAGGATGTAGTAATGATGGGGAGATACCCTTACTTCGATGCCCAGCCGGGAAAAGAAGATACAGAAGCGGTAGACGGTATGATGAAAGAAACCGATATTTTCCATCTTAAATCCAGGGAATACAATACTTTGTCCGGAGGAGAAAAACAGCGGGTACACCTTTCAAGGGTAATGGCCCAGCTGCAGAATGATATTGCCCATAAGCTGATTTTTCTGGATGAACCACTGAATAATCTGGATATAAAACATCAGTATAAAGCTTTAGAAATCATCAGAAATTTTACCCAAAAGGCCAACAGCGCCATTGTGGTACTGCATGATCTGAATCTGGCAGCACAGTTTGCCGATAAAATTTTGTTAATGAAATCAGGAAAGGTTTCCGCCTATGGAACACCGCAGGAAGTTTTTACCGCTGAAAATATCAGCCACGCCTATAATTTCCCGTGTACCATCTGCGGACATCCTATTACCAATAACCCTATGATCATTTTTGGATAACCATGGAAAAAGACGATTTAAAGATCCTTGCACAGAATCTCGCCCATCCTCAGGGAGAAAAAGGAAAAGAGATCGGTGAAATGATGAATGAGACCAATATCAGCATGACCCTGGAAAGCATTAAAACACTTCTGATAGAAGACGGTGAACATATTCTGGAAATAGGACACGGAAATGCCGGGCATGTGAAACATATTTTCAGCAAAGCCCAAAACCTGAAGTATACAGGAATTGATATTTCCGAAACGATGCACCAGGAAGCGGAAAAGCTGAATAAGGAATTTGAAGACAAAACAGACTTTGTACTGTACGAAGGTAAAATACTTCCTTTTGAAGATAAAACCTTCGATAAAATATTCACTGTCAACACCGTTTACTTCTGGGAAGAACCCGTAGAGTTTTTAAATGAAATTTACAGAGTTCTTAAGAATGAGGGAACAGCAGTCATTACATTCGGACAAAGGAATTTCATGGAAAAATTACCGTTCACAGAATTTGATTTTACCCTGTACAGTAATACTGAAATGGAAGACCTGGTTTCCAAAAGCCATTTCAAAAGAATGAAGATCTCCGAAAAGCGGGAAGACATAAAAAGCAAAACAGGAAACGAAACCATAACAAGAATTTATACAGTTTTAACCATTAAAAAATAAGATAATGAGCACATTAGTTAATGACCTGAAAGAAAAATGGGAAGCTCTGAAAGCAGAAAATCCGCATATCAGAATAAGAAATGCAGCAGCACAGCTGGAGGTAAGTGAAGCTGAACTTTTGGCGACAAGTATAGGAGAGGGCGTAACTGCTCTGAAACCTGAGTTTCAGAATATCCTTACCGAAGCAGAACAGCTTGGAAAAGTAATGGCCCTTACACGCAACGACGAATGTGTACACGAAAGAAAAGGAACTTATCTGAACGGAGATTTCAGCAGTCCTCATGCCCAGCTTTTTGTGGGTGAAGATATCGATCTTAGAATTTTCCTTAACCACTGGAAATTTGCTTTTGCGGTGGTGGAAGGAGACAAAAAAAGCCTTCAGTTCTTTGGGAAAGACGGTCTTGCCATGCATAAGATCTACCTTACAAAGGACAGCAACGAAGCTGCTTTCGATGCCATTGCTGAAAAATATAAAGCAGAAGATCAGAATGAGGCCCTGGTTTTTGAAGCAGTAGCTCCAAAAGCAGCAGAAAAACCGGATTCTGAAATCGATGCGGAAGGATTCAGAAAAGCATGGACAGAGCTTAAAGACACTCACGATTTCTTTATGATGACCAGAAAATTCGGGGTAAGCAGAACCCAGGCTTTAAGGCTGGCTCCTGAAGGGTTTACTAAGAAAATCGATAATGCAAAAGTAGTTAATGTATTGGAAGATGCTTCAGAAAAGAACATCCCGATCATGGTGTTTGTAGGAAACAGGGGAATTATCCAGATCCACACCGGAAATGTAAAGAAAACCCTTTGGCATCAGCAGTGGTTCAATGTAATGGACCCGGATTTCAACCTGCATATGGATGTAACGAAAATCGCTGAAGCATGGATCGTTAAGAAACCTACTGAGGATGGAGAAGTAACGGCTATCGAAGTATTCAATAAAGAAGGGGACTTCATCGTTCAGTTCTTCGGAAAAAGAAAGCCGGGAATCCCTGAACTGCAGGAATGGAAAGACCTTATAGCAGAATTAGAAAAATAATAATTAGATGATTTTGAATGAGCCGTTTTGTTTTTTTTATTCAAGGCGGCTTTTTTTAGCAGATTTTGAGATCAGAATCAAAGATCAGGATTTAACATGGTTTTTTCTTTGTATACCTTGCTGAGTTTTGATACGGGAATCTGATTGGCTGTTCATTCAAAAAAATGTAATTTGTGATTCAATTAAATAACAGGAAATGAAGAATATTTTCATAGCCGTACTGCTGGCAGGATGCTGTTCATTAAAAGCGCAGAATTTTAAAGCCTACCAGTTTTATGATAAAAAAGGAAAAGAAGTAAAGACCGAAAAGCTTGTTAAAGAACTGGCGGAATATGATGTGGTTTTCTTTGGTGAAAATCATAATAATTCCATCAACCACTGGCTTCAGCTGAAAGTTACGGAAGCTTTGTCAGAAAAGAAAAACGGCCGGATCATTCTGGGGGCCGAAATGTTCGAAAGAGATAATCAAACCCAGCTGAACAGCTACCTGAGCGGAAAATTTGATGCCAAAACCCTTAAAGATTCAGCCCGCTTATGGAACAACTATACCACAGATTACAAACCGCTGGTAGATTTTGCAAAACAGAAAAAACTGAACTTTATTGCGACCAATATTCCCAGAAGATACGCTTCCCAAACGTCGAAAGAAGGGATAGAATCCTTAAATAAATTAACCGAACAGGAGAAAACTTATATTGCCCGGCTGCCGATAAAAGTTACTCTGGATACACCGGGATATCCTGAAATGAAAGCCATGATGGGCGATCATGCGGAAGGGACAAAAGTAATGAACTTTATTTCTGCCCAGGCCGTAAAAGATGCTACTATGGCAGAATCTATCCTGAATAATATACAGGCCGGAAAAACGTTTATCCATTACAACGGAAACTACCACAGCAAAGAATTCGGTGGAATTTACTGGTATATCAGGCAGAAGAATCCCAACCTGAAAATGGCCGTGATCTCTGTTTTTGAATCCGAAGATCCGGAACTGAATGTCCCTTCAAAGGACTATATCCCGACAGATTTTAATCTGATTATCCCAGCGGATATGACGAAGACTTTTTAATCATATTCACTCGATAAACGAGAATATTTAAAACAGGTTTTGGCCTGTTTTTCTGTTTTCCGCAGATTACTCAGATTACATAGATTTTTAGAGAACTTAAGTGAACTTCTATACACAAAGTTTCGAACTTAAAATCATTAAAGTGTCATAAGCTTTTGTGTCTGTTGTGGTTAAAATAATTTCCCGCAGATCGCTTAGGTTTCAAGGGTTTTTGTGGATATTTTTTGTCTCGGATTATGCAGATTGAGCAGATTTCTATTTACCATAAAATAAAAAGCCTGCTCAAATACCAGGATAATAAAAATAACAAAGAATTCTTAGTAAAAACACCAATGGCATTATGTGGAATTTATTCAATACAGATGGACTTTAGTCCACCTTAATAATAAAAAATAGCCGAAGCCTATGCCGTCAATTTGTAAAATATACAGAGTAATAATGTCTTTTATCAATACAATATAATTCTGTAAATTACTATATTCATCTATCTTTGTATTACATTCAATGAAAATGAAAAAAATATCCTTTCTGCTTGTCCTGTTGATGGGTATAGTCAATGCTCAGAAGCTGACACCTGCTGAAATTTCTATTATCAGCCAGGGAGAAATCAGTACCGCACTTCCTATTTACCAGACCACGGACGGGCATCAGCATAAAACCCTGCTGTCACTTTCTTCAGAAATTGATCCGACAGACCCTCAAACGGCGGTTTTAGTCAAAAGAATGAAAGAATCCCTTCTTTCTACGGACGGCGGAGTAGGAATTGCAGCACCACAGGTAGGAATCAACAGAAAAGTGATCTGGGTACAGCGTTTTGATAAACAGGGTGAACCGCTGGAATACTTCATCAATCCCGTTATTGTCTGGAAATCCGATATACAGAACCTCGGTCCTGAAGGAGATCTTTCCATTCCCGATTTCAGAGACCAGTTTTACAGAAGTAAAGTGATTCAGCTGGAATATGTTGATTTAAAAGGACAGAAATATTCGGAAATTGTGGAAGGTTTCACGGCTGTTATTTTTCAGCACGAAATAGATCATCTGTTCGGTATCCTGATTTCTGATAAAAAAGAAAGGGAAAAGAATGAGGCTTACAAAAAAGTGGATGCCTATCAGAAGAGTGATCTGATGAGAAGGTAGGGGATAGGAACAGAAAATTTATAAAATTTAATGCGAATTGTTTTTTGCCACGAATGCACGAATTTTTTTGCTTTTAAATTTCCCACAGATTTGGCAGATTGAGCAGATTTTTTTGAGTGTACTTTTGTTGGTTTGCGCAAGGGCGCCATTTTTTCCCTTCCTTCATGGGTATAAGGTGCTAAGATTTTATCTTCGATAAAATTTATTACTGTATTACCTGCTGAAAATTTTGAATTTTCTTGTGCCTTAAAACGTCAGGATAATCAAAAACCTTTGCGCCATCGCGTTTTCTAATCCGGGGATTGTATGGAAGCATAATTTTTTTGCTTTTAAATTTCCCACGGATTTGGCAGATTGAGCAGATTTTTTTGAGTGTACTTTTGTTGGTTTGCGCAAGGGCGCCATTTTCTCCCTTCCTTCATGGATATAAGGCGCTAAGATTTTATCTTCGATAAAATTTATTACTGTATTACCTGCTGAAAATTTTGAATTTTCTTGTGCCTTAAAACGTCAGCATAATCAAAAACCTTTGCGCCATCGCGTTTTCTAATCCGGGGATTGTATGGAAGCATAATTTTTTTGCTTTTAAATTTCCCGCGGATTACGTAGGTATTTTATTCCTGAGATCTGATGTTATTTACTGTTTTGATGTCGTTTAAGCATAAAAAAACATCTTATCAGAAAATAAGATGCTTTTTATTATATAGAAAATAATTAATTATTCGTTACGGAAAGCTTCACTTCCATATTATTTCTTGTTGCATTGGAGTACGGACAGATCTCGTGAGCTTTCTCTGTCAGAGCCTGTGCTTCCTCTAAAGAAACTCCCGGGATATTCACATCCAATTCTGCCGCCAGTCCGAATCCTCCGTTTTCAAGCTGCCCTATGCTTACCTGTGCCGTTACGGTTGTTTCACCGGTTTTTATTTTAGACAGACTGATCACACGGTTCAGAGCACTGTCGAAGCAGGCTGAATATCCCGCTGCAAAAAGCATCTCAGGGTTGGCAAAGTCATCATTGGCACCGCCTAGCGCTTTAGGCATTCTTACATCAAGTTCCAGAACTCCGTTCTCACTTTTTACGTGGCCGTTTCTTCCGCCCTGAGCTGTTACCTTTGTTGTATATAGCGTTTTCATTTATTTCTCTATTTTGTTTAATATTTTTTGGATCGTTTCTTTAAGATGAATAAGGTCTTCGGTGTCTACACCTATTTTATTCTGAATTTTTCCGGGAATTTCACAGGCTTTCTTTTGCAGATGTTTCCCTGATTCCGTTAAAAATACTTCAACCACTCTTTCATCTTCTTTTTTCCGTTTTCTGTTGATGATACCTTTGTTCTCCAGTCTTTTAAGAAGGGGAGTTAAGGTTCCGCTGTCCAGGAAAACTTTCTCACCGATATGGCTTACCGTAACCCCGTCATTTTCCCACAATACCATCATCACAAGGTACTGAGGATAGGTAATATCCAGCTCATCGAGAAAAGGACGGTAAAGGCCTGTAATCTCTTTGGCAATAACATATAAAGGAAAACAGATCTGGTTTTCTAATTTGGGTGGGTTTGAATTTTCCATAAGGCTGAATATGAAAGAAATGATGAAGATATTACTTTTTAATGATAAATTCCTCCATCGGAATCCTTACTTTTTTCATAGAAGACAGCCAGTCATTCGCTTCATCCCTGTATCCGAGGTATAAAAGGCTTACACTTCTAAGTCCCAGTTCTTTTAATCCAAGAATTTCATCCACTACCTGATTGCTGAATCCTTCTGCCGGAGTACTGTCGATCTTTAACTCGGCCGCCTGTGCAAGGGCCATTCCCAGAGCGATATACGTCTGTCTGGCAGTGTGGGCAAAATGTTCTTCAGGGGTTTGTGCACCGTACATAGATTTGATCTTATCGGTATAACTTCCGAAACGTCCTCTCGGAAGTTCCCTTACATCGGTATGATAATCATACACTTTGTCGATCTTTTCATTGGAATAGCTGTCCCATGCAGCGAATACAAGAACGTGAGAAGAATCTCTCATCACTTCCGGGTTCAGGGCTCCGGCCATCATTTTATCTTTCAGCTCCTGATTCTCTACAACAATGATGCGGAAAGGCTGCAATCCTGAGGAAGTAGGTGCTAACCTCGCTGCTTCTAAAATTGTATTCAGATCTGCTTCAGATACTTTTTTGCCGGGATCGTATGCTTTTACCGCATGTCTCCATTGTAAATCTTCTATTAATGACATTTCTTTATTTTTTAATTAAACTACTTCTTATGATAGCTCCTGTTTCATGAACCGGAGTTAAAACAACACTGCAAATATACGAACAATTAAATTGTACACAATTTAATTTTTGAAAATTTAATTGTGCTTTGCATAATTTATCCTGATATTTTCAAGACAGCTGTTGTTTTCAGCATGAAACGGATTTTTTTGAGAAGATGGTTTTTTAATCTTTGCCACAGAATTTTAAACAAAAAATAATGCAGCGATTTAAAAACAAAACCATTTTAATTACAGGAGGAACAAATGGAATGGGGCTGGCAACGGCAGAACAGTTTATCCGTGAAGGAGGGAGGGTGATTATTACCGGGAGAAGTGAAGAAACAGTGAATAAAGCATTGGAACAACTGGGAGAACACGCTTCAGGAATTGTTTCCAATGCTGGGAATATGCAGGATCTGATAAATCTTCGTGATGAGGTTCTGAAATATACAGAAACCATTGATGTGGTTTTTGCCAATGCGGGTTATGGAAGATTTGCCTCCATAGAAAGTGTGGATGAAAAGCATTTTGACGAGCTGTTTGATATGCTGGTGAAGGGACCGTTTTTTACGGTACAGCAGATGTTGTCATTAATGAAAGAAGGCAGTTCAGTTATTTTCAATACTTCCGTAGCCACAGAAATTGCGATGCCCGGTTTTTCCGTGTATTCGGCAGCAAAATCAGCGGTACAGTCCTTTATCAAAACGTTTGCGACAGAGCTTACGGAAAGGGGAATACGGGTAAACGGTGTCAGTCCGGGGCATATTAAGACCAATATTTTTAATAATACGGGGCTTACGGAAGAACAGATCGGGCAGGCGGTTACTGATATTATTCCTACCATACCGTTCAAAAGACAGGGTGAACCGACAGAAATCGCTAATACAGTGCTGTTTCTGGCTTCGGATGAGGCTTCATATATTCATGGGGCTGAAATAAAGGTAGATGCCGGAATCTCTGTGATCCGCTAAAACAATAAAAAGATCCCGCCGAGAAGTGAACGGGATCCCTTTAGAGACAGCCTGCTGAGAAGATGCAGGCTGTTTTTTGAAATCAATTTTTTAATCAGAATATATAGAAAAAAGCAGGAGGATTAGTTGTCCTTCTTCACTTCTTTCATTTCTTTAATGATGTTGGTGTTATTTTCAATACCTATATCGAAAGCCTTTCCTCTTTTATAGCTCTGGGTTGCTTTATCCATGAGAAGAGCATCTTCTTTCTTTTTGGATACATAGAATACCTGCTGGCTTATTCCTATGGATACCCGCAAGAATCTCTCCGGGTTGTCCGGGTCTTCCGTAATGCCGGTGATGGTTGAATTATTATACCAGGTCAGGTTTTTCGGACTTGAATTTCCGGAGCAGGATGTGATCATAAAAAATAATAAAAGTAAATAGGTCCAGGCTTTCATAAAATATTGTATTAAATAACAGTTCCTGCAATTTATTAATAAAAACAGATACAGGAACTGCTGAAAGTTAATTAAAATCCACAGTGTCCTACATAAGGAGCTGGAGAAGGAGAACATCCGGATAAAGCACTGAAAGTCGTCAGCACACAATTGGTATTGATGTAGCTGTTGTCATACATCAGGGAGCCGGCCGGGCTTCTGTAATAAACATTTCCTGCTGTATTGGCATAAGAACTTACAGATACCGATCCGCAGCTGGAATTGGCACAGGCTGCTCTCCATACAGCGTCTGTAACCGGGCCGCCGGGAAAAAGGGAAGGGTCAAAAATTCTTTTTTCGGTAACACCGGAAGCATTTTTATAGCTTACAAGAAGGGCAACGTGATAGCTCCAGGATACACAGCAGGTGCCGGTAGAAGCCTTTAAATTACCGTATACGAACTGTTTTTCTGCATCGTAGCCGTTGTTGATGAGGATCTGTCTCATTTTGTGAGCTCTGGCGTAGCATCCGTCAACAGGGTATCTGAAGGTGATGCATGGCGAAGAAGCCGTTGATGTTCCGCAGGACTGGTTTTTGATCAGGGTGAACATGCTGTTCAGTGTCGCAACATTCGGCAGAACGCTGACCACTTTATTGCTTTCTTCTTTTACTTCTTTTGATAAGACAGATTTAAAGTAACGGAGATCTTCATCGGTTACTTTTTCTATTTTAGTGATTTCAGTGGTGTTGGCTTTTAAGAAAACGTGAACGGGCGTTTCTTCTTTTACAGCCTGGCGGATCATTGCAATATACTCTTCATTCTCTCTGGTCTGCTGAATGGTATAAAACTGCGCAGTAACGATGAACGAAACTTTCAGGGCTCCGTTTTCTTCTTCTATTCCCACGGGAATGGTTTTTCCAAAGTCTTTTAAAGCTGCATTGCTTTCTTTGGCAGTCAGATCCTGATTCGCATTGGAATCGGCGCAGGCATTGAATGACAGAACACTCACGAATGCCATCATGGATAGGATAAGATTTTTCATAATTCTCATGATTTTGTGGTTTAAAAATATATTCAGTTGGTGTAGTTTTATGGTATTTCTGTTTTTTATTTCATCTTTTGTCTGATTTTAAAGCTAATTTAGTTCACTGTATTGTGAAATTAAATATAACAAAAAAATAAAATACCAGCCAATTATTTTTAGATAAAAAAATAAGGTAACTATATACCATTCTACACCAACTAAATTTCAACGAAACAAAACAACAAAGACTATCTAAAGCAGATAGTCTTCTTTTTTATTAATAATCTTAAAATTTAACAAAATGGAAAATCAAGAATTAACACCTTTACAAAAGGAGCAACTTGTTCTCATCACAAGAATGTGGAATGATTTGAATTTACTTATTTTGAGTATGGGATTCAAAACTATCTTAATGCCTCATCATTTTGACTTTCAGAAGAACGAGAAAAATGAAGAGAAACCTTGTTCATAAATTCTGTATGTCTCTTATAGGTCTCCAAATGTGCTTTTTGTAATGCTTCTTTATTTTCAAATTTATCCCAACTATCCACTGTAGTAAGAGCAAACATTGCATACTTTGAATATAAATTACTATTTTCTTTTAGCCAAGAAAGAAGTCCTTTTTGTGGTTGTTGAGACAATGCTTTTTCAGCATTATCATAACAATCATTCATCTCTTTAAGAAAAGTTTCTACCATAGTTAATTTTTGTCCTAAGATAAACAATAAAAGGTATAGTTTTTGTATATTTGTAGTCAAATTTTTCGAAAAACAAAAGCATTAGCTTTTATTCTGCCTGTAGGAATCTGGTAAATTCAAAATGAGGTGTAGAATAAGTAAGTTGATTGCTCATGCTCTATATGGGCATGGGTTCTCTTATTTATACCTCATGGTTTACCAGAACCTCTACAGATTAAATAAGAACTACAGACCCATGCTTTTTTTATTTAATCACAAATTTTGGATCAAGCGCAAAAGTTGTG
>DJTE01000036.1:670-36402 GCA_002439165.1 Chryseobacterium indologenes | reverse complement strand
AGGGGAATATAAAAATCCTGCATACAATGGACTGCCAACCTTTAGTATTCCTAATAATATTATAATGACTAAAGTTCCATAATAAAGATATGTTACCTCATTTGAAACAGTTTTTTATTCACTTTAATAATAAACCCCTGCTACCGCACGGTTGCATTGAGTGATTTTATTTCAATCATATTCTCATTAACCAGGAAATTAATTATATAGATCAAAATCCTGTAAAAGCAGGCTTAGTTTTCCATGCGGAAGATTATAAATACAAACAAAAGATTTGTACGATAACGTGGATAAAAAAGCTTTTAATAAAGGGATATAATCTCCAAAGCCGGGATACTTCGGAGAGCGGAGCCGGAAAACTTTGGAAAGCGTGTGATAATACTGATACCACACAGAAGATTCGTGCGGCGGCAGGGATCTTTTAGTATATTTGCCAAAATTTTAATTATGAATGCTGAATACCCGGACAAAAAAGTAACATCTCCCGGTAAATATTCGGGTGGCAGTGGGGGATTCATTGTGGGAAAAGGCATTAGAATTAGAAAAGTTTATTGAGTATACTAGCAAAGGTTCTGAAGTGACGGTAGCCAGAACGTAGAATAGAATAGTTCCTGACTCAATAGCCGAAGCTGTTTTTGAATTTGTATGTAAAAAACCAGACTAATTATTTATGGAAAAAATGGAAGAAATAGAAGCTGAAATTCTGAAAATAGTCACAGAGCAGTTTAAAAAAGACGGTGGCGCAAATGGAGTAACCATTGGATCCTTTGATCACATACTGAATCTGCCGATTCAGGAAAGAAACGAATTTCTGTACAGAATGGCAAGGGAAAAGAAAATACATATTTTCCAGAGTCTTAATAATATAAGAGTAACACTGCCAAAATAGCGTACCTTATTCCGGAAAGGAGAGAAATATAGGCCTGGATCGGTGATAAGGAGGTTTTGTGAATTGGGTTTTCTTTTGTTTTTTTCTCACAGATCATGCAGATTGAGCAGATTTTTTTAACCGCGAAAGGGACAAAAGTTTTTTGCACATGCTATTTTAATCTTAAATACTTTGAGCATAAAAGTTAACATAAGATTAAAAATCTACGATTTTTATTGGATTACCAATAACAAGACCCGCGTTATCTGTGGAATCTGCGGGAATGTATAAAATCTGCAGAATTTATTCAATAGAGTAGACTTTAGTCTATCCGGATAGTGTTTTTTCTTCTTTTACCCTTCTGATTCAGGATAGGTTTTCTGTTTCCTTTCATTAAAAAAAATATTCCAACCAGGGTGTTGTATCAGATATTCGTTGTCAGCGATATCTTCATATTCCAGAGAATATATAAATCCGTTCTCATGCAGATATGCAGCAAATTCTTTCAGGGCTTTTTCTCCTTCTTCAAATGTCCCTTTACAGGCGGCACCTAAGAAATAATCTTCTTCTGTATTTTTTATGAGGATTTTAGACAGATTCATATCTAGTTCCCAATTTTTATTTTCCAGCGATACCGTATAATCATTGTCATCATGAAAACTGATCTTTGTGAGGTCCTTGAAATAAGGAACGATCAGCTCTTCTATTTTTTTAAATGAGGTTCCCGCTATTCTGCCATTTACAGTCAGACTAAATTCAGTTTGATGATCTTCCATACTTTTTATTGATTGGTTCGGCAAATTTGCTGGATTTTCTTTTGTTTTGGCTCGCTGGTCATGCAGATTGAGCAGATTTTTTAACCACAAAAGGGATAAAACAATTTAACATCTAAGTTATTTTTAAACTTAAATACTTTGGGTATAAAGCTCACAAGGTTTTAAATCTGCGATTTTTATTGGGAATGTATAAAATCTGCAGAAGAAAGCCATAAATAATACCTTTAAAACTATCGGACAAGAAAATAAATTCCAACACCAATTGCAGTATAAGCAGCCACGGTAAGAATATCGGCTATGGGTTGTGAAAACCGTTTTTCTGCAATTTTTTCCGCATTGATCTGGTTCTTATGGAATTTCAGCGTTTTTTTAGCATTATTAACGGGGTGTGCCACCAGGCTGTCGCTTTCCCAACGGTCAACGATTATTTTATAAGATCTGCCTTCAACATCTATTTTAACATTTTTATTAGGAGCCAGTTTTTCCTGAATACTGACTGGGGCTGCCGGCTGCTGCAATTTCAGATTCTGCGCTTCTTCTGCGGTCTTTTTCATTGGTAAAGCAGCATTATTGGCAGGTGTGATTCCTTTTTTAGCTTCCTGGCTATTATCGGCGGCCGGATCCGGCTGTTTTTTTACCTGGTACGTATAGCAGCTGCTGAGAGAAAATAGTATAATGATGAGATATAGATTCTTTTGCATTAGTCAAATTTAAGAATTAAACGGAATATTTGGGATTTTCTTTTGAAAGATGCTGTTTTTTTATTTTGTTCAGTCGCCCGGATCAGGCTAACGAAGCCGGAAAAAGGAGCGGGGAAGTTATTTTGAGTTCTATTGACTGATAAAGATGAAACAGACCGGCAGTTATTCTCTATGGTCACACTTTTTACTATTGGGTCATTTTCTGTTTTTTTATCCAGTTTATAGCATATTCAACAGGTTCTTCAGAGTCTGAAAATGCAGTATTGTGCCCTAAAGCCGGGTACAGTTTATATTCATAGTATCTGTTTTTGGATTTTAAAGCATTCAGGTGTTCGATGGACAGATTAACGGGAACCTGTATATCTCTGCCCCCAAAAATCCATAGCCCCGGAACTGATAAGCGGGAAAGAGTACTGAGGGGGTCAGTATCTGTAAATTCATATCTGTCGGGATCGGTCATAATGTGTTTCCGTGCATCTTCTTCCGTATGGGTATCCCAAAACCCCGAATTTCCATTGGTATAAAACTGAAACCGGAGCTGCTGTTTAACGGTGATAAGTGCCCCGCTGAATATCGTCATAAATCTGATCTTTTTATTTTTTTGGGCGGCCAGCGGAATAATCCATCCAGCCTGGCTGCCCCCGATTAAACCAATAGGGACATGAGATTTTCCCAGGTCTTTATATAATGTATTTACAGCGGCACTTGCATCTGAAGACAGCAGGTTAAGGTTTCCGGAGTCTACATTATTGGTTCCCACTTCCGGACCGGCATATATCCCGCCTGATTCCCCGACGCCGCGCTTGTCGTACGTTAAAACAGCAATGCCGTTTTCAGCCAGAAGTGTTGCAAATTCTATCATTCTTTTTTCCTGTCCGGAGCCATGTACAATGACAACTGCGGCAGATGTACGGTCAGGCTTAAAAATTGTCCCTGAAAGCGATACCCCTTCACTGCTGAACTTTATGTTCCGGGTAGTAAAACCGGGTGGAATAGCGGATAGCAGATTACCCGTAAAAAGGCATAATATCAAAATAAGGCTCATGACAAAAGCCCTGCTGCTCACAGATTTTTTAGGAAAACTTACATTCTCCGATACAGGTATTGATGAGAGGTGACCAGGTATTTTTATACGATTCAAAGGTTTACAGTTTTTCACTCGTTTCACGTTTATAGTTTAGCCATAAAAATAATTAAATTTCCATTAACCCGGCTGCTGATGAATGTAAAAATTGAGTGCATTGAAGACGGTACTGCTTTAGAGTGTTTATAGGAATTATTCGCTTTCCGACAAGCCGTCTAAAAATTCAGTAAAAGATGAAGCCAGCAATTTTAATTCTGCTTCTGAATAATAAACAAAAATATTTCCATAATCTTTTCCATCCAGCGACATGGCCAAATATCCTGTTTCCGTATAACCGATACTAAGATACCGGTTGGGTAAATAGTCCTGCTTTTCAACAGGATAGTCACCGTATTTAATCGGTTTGAAACCGGAAAAGAGGATACCCTCATCCGGCTCTCCGAAATAAAGATGATAGCTCAGTGGAGATCCTCCGTTATATTTTAGCATGTGTTCTTTATAATCCTGAGGGAGTGATACCCCTGTTTTTATCTCAAATTCCTCCAGTTCTTCCGGGGTGATGAGCTTATTTTCTATTTCAAAATCAATCATATTCTTATATTTCAGACCGATTGGTGTTCATGAACGGATCTTCAGGATCAGGATATTTTCAGCTCTGCGGAATAATAAAAGAACTGATCCCGTTTTTTCTGTAAAAGTCCTCAACAAATTCCGGGTATGATTTTAACTGCTCTACACTCAGAACATCAGTTGTTTCTTTATTTTCTATGACCGACAGTGCCCAGTAAGGCGGATTACCTGTAAAGCTGCTGACCGTTTTATAATTTCCACCGGCAGGTAAAGCATTTAAACGATTAATAAGTCCGGCATTCATCTTATTGTATTCAAAAGGCTTTTTAAAAAAATCAGTGACCAGGCTATCTATGAATTCATAGTATTTCTTTCTTAAAAATATACTTTTGCCGCCCTCATTATTATTGAAAACATAGGTTTCTTCATTGATTCCCTCTATGATAAATGTGATGATGTCGTTTTCTGTACGGTATTTATGACTCCATTCCCTATACTCTTCATTGGTTTTATTTTTTATCAGATGATTGTGGGTCCATCTGTTTTCGATGATGCAGACCGCCCAGTAAAAGGGCATCTCGGTTGTTATATGATACACATCATGATAATCTTCAAGAGTATTTAATACTTTCAGGAAACGCTGATGGAACTCATTATCGGGTAATGGTTCCTCAAAAAAATCAGTAATTAAGGCAGATACCTTCTCATAATACTTTTTCCTGAGAAATGTACAGTCATTGTCGTATTCGTCTTTATATACGTATAGGTCTTCCATTTTTCTCTGTTATATTAAAATTCTTTGTCATCTGTTTCAAAAGGAATATTTCTGAAGTTGTTATCCTGCCAATTTTCGACGGGGAAAAAGCTGTTCCATAATAATATAAAATAGGGAACCAGTTCTTGGTTGTCTATACCCGGTGCCAGGTCTTCCTCCGTGAAAAACCGCAGTAAGTTTATTTTATCTGTATTGTTTAAAATTATTTTTAAACTTTCTTTTAATTGCTTTGAAAACATTTCATAATCCGGTTCGTTGACTGAAAAAAATGTTCTGGTTTTCTCAAATTCTTCTCTGTAACTTTGATACAGATCAGCTTTAAAAGAGGCTTCTATGGATTGTAACAAAATAATTTGGATCTGTTTAGCAAATATTTTTTTCATGGTCATAATTATAAAACATAGTTGGGTATTGTTGTATATTTTTCCGGTTAAATCGGCTTCCGTTGTTATCGGGAAATCTGAGGGAATAAAACTGAGTCAGGCACCGGCATGGACGGTTTAAAAAAAATTAACCGGCAAAGTAATAGTTTTTAGCATAGTATTTTTATGATTTCATCCATATTTTCTCCCCGCTGTTTCTTTATCAGAGCAGAATCTAAAGCAGTCCTTCCAAAGCTATCGGTAACCGTTGTATCTGCACCGTATTCTAGTGTCGCCCTCATTATTATTGGAAACATAGGTTAAGTCATTATCGGGTAAAGGTTCTTCAAAAAAATCAGTAATTAAGGCAGATACCTTCTCATAATACTTTTTCCTGAGAAATGTACAGTCATTGTCGTATTCGTCTTTATATACGTATAGGTCTTCCATTTTTCTCCGATATATTAAAATTCTTTGTCATCTGTTTCAAAAGTAATATTTCTGAAGTTGTTGTCCTGCCAATTTTCGAAGGGGAAAAAGCTGTTCCATAATAATTAAGATGATAATATATAAATATAATAATTTACCGAAATAATTAAACAGTCTCTGGTTGTAGTTTAATATAATATATTTATACAAAACAACGAGACCTTCGTAAAGAAAGCCTTGCTGTTTTGTATTTTGGAAAAAATAATTTGATTAATCTAATAGATTATTTTCTTTAATTTTTAGTGGAGCTTGCCTTTCTGGAATAATTTCCTTTCCATCAGGTCCTATTGCTTTATATTTAGATTGGTAATTATCTACATTAGGGTCAAGAATAAATTCTTTTCTTTTTTTCAAAAATTGGGATTTATTGACATCAAAAATCGCTACATATTTAAGAGGCTCAATTGGTTCTTTTATTTTTGCAATTTCAACGGCATTTATTCTTATTGTTTTTTCTTCGTTATAAACTTCTAAAATCAAACCATTTAATCCTTTAAATCTAAAAGGACCTTCAGATATAGGAATTGAAGTAGTATACCAGGCATAATAAACTTTTCCTGTATCAGAAGTAGCTTTAGCCAGGTTACATGAATAAGTGAGTATCGTTTTTTGTTTATCTTTTATAAGTTCCCAATTTAAAGCAGGTTCTTCATATCTGTATAAATTTTTTCTTCCAATAGGTAATGTTACTATTAATTTATCCTCATCTTTGTAGACACTACTTTCAGATTTAGGATAGCTATTTATAGGGAGTTGGCGATAGTTTCCCCTGTTATTATGTAAATAGTCATAAAACGTTTTTGCTGTTTCATCAAAATAAATAGATTTTTTTGTACTGCATAATAATGTGTAATTAAAAACAGGAGCTTTATTCTCATTTTTTAATAAAGTAGAATCGGAAACCATTATCATGTGATAACGTACTTTTAAATCAGATATATTATCCTTTTTTTGAGAAAACAACATTGTGTATGAAACAACAGAGATAAGAATTAATACTTTTTCCATTGAGCTAATTTATATAGTATTTAAAACCCCATTAGTAGCTAATGGAATTAAATAGTTAATAAAAAATTAAATTTTAACCTCTTTCTTTGATATTAGAGGTATTCATTTCGATAGATGTAAAATTCATAGCTGTCTTTTCTACCTGAAGTTTACAAATTTGGTCACTCATGGCATTAACTTCATACATAAAATCTCTATATTGAGAATCGGTCATATTTTATATTCCAATATCACAAATCATATTAAAAACCCAATCAAAAGTGGATCGGTAAAAATAATGCCATTCCAATAGTTGAAACTCATAATAATTTTTTCATTTTGTAATTTTTTTGATATGTATCAAGTTTACAACTATTTTTTTATTCATTATTACAGGAAGCAGCCATTTTTACATTTTTTTTATTATGTTAAAAACGAGCCGGTTATAGAAAATTTTTATTGCTTTACTAATGATCAGTCAAAAAGTTAGTTCATTGATCAGTTGAATAAATACAACAAATATAAGTTTCAATAATATAAGATCTTTAACAACATTTATCAACGAACAATCAGACGATTTATGTAGGAAGAATAATCCGCGTCAAATGAAGTTTCTATGGATTGTAATAAAATAATTTGGATTGTTGGAGAAACTTTTTTTTCCATGGGGATAACATAGTTTGATGTCATTGTATATTTTCCAGATTAAACCGTTCCGTTGGTATCGGGAAACCAGGGGGATGAAACCGGGACCGGCATAGCTAATTAATTTAAAAAAATAACCGCCCGGGGAATAGTGAATTCTCCGCTGATGCAAACGTTTCGGCCGGGTCTGAAAAACTACGGGCAAATGGGGTAGAGGCCCACACCGGTATGATTTCAATTACTTAATCTAACCGGTATTTTTCATCTTCCTTTGGAGGAAGAGGATACTGTAAGTAATCCAGTGAATATTTTTCTTTTCGGGATAACTCATTTTGTATTTCTCCAAGCCGGAGTGCATATTTAAAAATGAGTTCCTTATCCGTGTCCTTAAAGTCAATTTCCACAAAAGGAATGCCTTCTTTAAGTTCTGCACAGGCACAGATTTGTGTATTGTTCTGATGATTAAACCAATAGGTAAACTGTATCACGGCAATATCTGCATAAAAAGCGCTGCTTATTTTCATTGTTTCATTTCGGGTAAGTAACCTGCATTGTTAAGGGATGATAATAGAGATTTAAAAAGTAAATCTTTACTTAATGTATTCCGTGCCGGATAAGATCTCCTCATTTTGAACCCCATGCAGTAAAGGCGTTCCGAAGCGGGAGATTTCGGAGAGCGTACTTTTTATATTTCTGAATTAAAGATCAAGCCTGTAAATAAACTCCTCAATTTCCGCCTGTCTGGCATTGGCAAAACCTGTGTCGGAACCTGTTTTTACAAAGCCGCATTTCTCAAGAACCTTCTGCGATCCTATATTGTCAAAGGCAACACGTCCAAAAATAGGTCTGGCAGTTTCAATCTTAAGAAAATCTTTCAATGCTGCTGTTGCAACACCTTTTCCCCAGAAAGCTTTATCTATCCAGTACGTGATTTCGGCATCGCCCTCCATGACAAACTTTGCTATACTTCCTGCGATCACAGTACCGGCAATAATGGTCTGGTTGTTCACGGTAGGATCATTCAGTAATCGGGTGTATTTGGCAAGGTAGGCTTCTTTATCGGCGAAATCCTTTGGCATAAACGCAGCCAGATAGCCGGCTTCAGGATCAAGCTGGAATTGAAAAAGAATATCCAGATCGGTAACGGTTGTCGGCCTGAGTTTTATCTCATGTTTGCTATCGTTCATTTTAATGGCTTATTGGTTGATCTTCAAATATAATTAAATATTATGGAAATAAATTTCAGATGTCTGTGTGCAAAAACAGCCTGCAGGATCAAATTTTCAGCTTTAAGACGAACCGGATTATACCGTTTAAATTTACTTAAAAAAGCCTTCCGGTTTTTACCGGAAGGCTTTTATATGCAGAGAAATATTATTTAAAGATTTTATTCTCATAAAGAAGATTGTCGTCTTCATCAAAGCTTATGATCAGAACCCTGTATTGTTTTGCGCTGTCATTATTGAAGAATTTGATTCTCGGAGGAACATAGTCACTGTCAAATAAATTAGGATTCCAGTACAGGGTTTCGCGGGTGTCTTTTTCAATTTTCGCAGCATCATCCAGCATTTCAACAGGAAATTCAGAAGGTTTATCATACCCCTTGATGATCGCCGAATTGTTATTTTGCGTTGTCTGTTTTTCACTGCTTTTAGCTTTCAAATCACCTCTCATGGTATATACGGCTACTGCATCACCTATTAACCCCGATGCCCTGATAATTTTTACCATAGCAATATTGCTGATGGGAAGGTTGCTGATCATAGAAGGATCGGTAGGCACTTCATCCAGATAGAGTTTAGCCTGCTTGCCGCGGATATAAGGGACGTTTACTCCGGAGTTATTTCTCTGAAAACTTAAACCGGCCGCTCTTCCCTGCAGCCAGTCGAATATATTCCCAGATACGGAAACATTCTGATTTTCATTAACGAAATCGAATACCGTAGAATTTACAGCACTGAACATTCCGCTGGAAAGCTGTCTGTCCAGTTCTTCTTTCGGGTCTTTCTTTTTTCCCACCAATTTTACCTGTTCAATTTCTATATCGGTACCCGCTATTTTTTTTATATTTTTTTGAGTGTTGAGTGCTCTGGAAATAGCTGGAGGAAGAGTTTTGTTTTCACCGCTTTTTACTAATTTATATTTTGTACCCGGGAAACTGCCTTTAAACGGTGTAGGATTTACCAGGGGTTCTATGGTAACAAACAAATCAGAACCTGCTTCTTTGTCCTTTTCTGAATTTACAAATACCGAAACCTCCAAAGGTTCTTCATTATTAAGATTATTTAGATAAATATATCCGTTCTGATCCGTTTGAAAAGGATTAATAACAGGAGCATTGTTACCTAGTTTCAATAATAAATTGACATTCGTATTCACGAGCTGGGTATTGTCTTTAATGGGCCTTGCCCTGTAAGAAAGATACTTCTGGGAATCGGTTTTAAGGGTGGGTACCGATCCGCTGAGTACGGAATTCCAGTCAAATCTTTTCCACTTTTCAGAAATAAGAAGGGCATCCAGAGCTTCTGTGTTGGCATTGTTGGAAAAATATTGTGCCGGACTGTCTATTTTTGAGGTGAAATCTCCCGTTAGCCAAAGGCCGCTCAGGATATTTTCCTCTTCAGGTTTATTGCTGCCGTCATCTTCACTTACCAGAACCGTATAATTTTTAAAATAAGATTCCGGGGAAAGATCAATACTGTTGAAAGACCGTGGGGTTGACTTTATGTTCTGGCCTACAACTTCCGGTTTCTCAATCTTTAAACTTCCGGGTTTTATAAAGCAGAGTCTTTGCGCCACCAGATTATCCTGATCATCAAAGACCGCCAGCTGCAGAATACCGTTGGCTCCGTTGTTCAGCTTTGTAGGAATAAGGCTTGATGCCTCATTGGTCATCTGTTGGACATTAGCCTTATAAGCAAGGTGGTTATTAATTGTCCCGATAATTTTATAGTTTTGAAGCTGCTGTTTTAAGTTAACGCCCTTCAGGGTATATTTTACCCCTTCTTTAGAACTGCTGACCTCCAGATGAAGGCCGCTGTCTGAAGCCTGTGGCAGATCTATTGTTTTGCTTTTCCCCGTATTATCCTGAATAATGGCCTGGTATTTTTTTCCTGAAACCGGAGTGATGGTAAAAGAGGCCACATTTTTATCAAAAGATTTAAATGTAGTAACAGGAACGTTGGGGCTTTGGGTATCTACTATCTTCCCCGTCCAGCTTTCCGGCAGGGAAGTATCGGCTGATAATCTTACGGCAAATTTCGTAGGCATACCGTTGATGAAAGTTCCTCCTTCCGGAAAAGCCTTCGCAGACCAGTCGGAACTTTTGGAGATCACCAGCGATTCCGTAGAGTTGGGATTGTAAACGGGAATTGTTTTAACGATCTGGAAATCTTCACTAAAATTGGTCATGTAAGGAGTATAGGCCCTTACAAAATAAACCTGTTCAGGAAGTTCTTCTTTCAGCTGAAAATCTCCGCTGCCCTCACCATTGGTAAGAAGCACGGTTTTCCAGTCTATTAATTTTTTATCGGAATTGTAGAGTTCAACAAACAGGGTAGTGGATAGCGCTGTACGGTTGTAGCCGTCAAATACAAAGCTTTTGAACCAGATTTTGTCGCCGGCTGCATACTGTGATTTGTCGGTAAGTAAATATACTTTTTCCTGTTCGTAATTATTTTCAAGATTTGTAATTGCTTTTTCTAATTTAGTCTGTGCCAGTGCTGGCTGTACAAGTGAGATAAGCAATACAAAGGACAAGTTTTTCATAAGAATCTCAGTGCATTTTAATTCAGGGCTAATTTAATCATTTAAAGACTTTCAAAACTGATATTTAACGTCTTATTTCAAAAGAAAATGAATCAGACTCCGGATATGATAGTGAAAACTGAAAATATTGCTGTAAAAAGCAAAATTTCCGGTTTTAGATTTCGTTTTTTATTAAAACGATAATTTGGGTATAAAAATCTTAGCTGAAAGCCGGTGACAATATTTCTATATTCTCTATTAATTTTACTTTCAGTATGTTTTTAATATCTTCATGCCCACCAAGAATCAGGGCCGTAACAAACGTTAAACACGCGTCTGTTCTGCGGCCATATCTTTCTGAAACCGGGAGCCGGAAGAGGGAAGTTATGAATATCTGCCGGTAATAAGCGTTCAACTTCCATCTTCCTTTTTATCCCTGAATTCCTTTTTACAGATTGTCAGTTTCATTTACCATTTCCGTAAATAAAAGCCGTCTCCATAAAAATTCTGTAAATGCTTTCCGTCTTAGTCGTCTCCTTCGTAGGCTGCCAGAAACTTCGCCAGTTCTTCAGACTCTGCAAACTTTTCGAACTCGTCAAGTTTCTTTTCCAGGTCTTCTGCTTCTATCCATCCCGGACCGAATGTGGATTTCAGAACAAAGTAGCTGTCTGCATACTCAAATTTTCCTGCACCGTTGGTCAGCTTCGTGAGCTTTTGCATTTCATCCCAAACCTCATCCTGATCGGCATCATAATCCACAGAGCCAAAGTAGCGGTAGAGCAGAATCTCATCATCGTTCCATCCGTACTGGAATGAAGCATAATCCTTTTTCCAGGACCACCAGCCCGGCTGGCTTTCTATTTTCAGTTCAGCGATGTCTTCATTATATTTTTTCAGGAATACTTCAGCCAGTACTTCACGGGCAATCTGCCTTTCAGATTCTATGTCTCCATAATAAGGATTAGGCAGCTGGACAGATACTTTCCGCATATGCTTCTGATCTTCAGTGTCAATGATTTCTAAATTGAAGAAATAATCGAATTTTTCCTGATCTCCGTGGCTGAAACTGCCCAGGTCCTTTACCTGATCCAGCAGGTTGCCGGAGACCTCAATCCTCAGCTCGTGTGACTGTGCTTCAGGATTTACCTCCGCAGAGAGACTTTCCTTCTGCGACTTGTACATAAGATTTGTGGTAACGCTGATCTTCTTAACAGGCCTGCCCGATGAAACGGTCAGGTCAAAATAAGCTGTTTCATCAAGAAAATCCCACATATCCCCGTCTGTATATTGTGGAGATACCGTGATGGTAAAATCATCTTTTTGTGGCGCTTTATCCTTTACTATTTCGGGCAGATCAAACTGAGGATCTGCCCATTCCGGCCATTCCTCTCTTTTTACTCCGTACAGCGGATTTTTGATGCGCACCGTATGTGTGGCTTCCTGCAGTCTTGCCGGAGTCTCGTTAGTAGTAGCTTTAGTATGGATATTAAACGTAAAATACTCCTTTTCTTTGCCCGGATTTTCCGTCCATACATTCTTTATGATATCGTAAAATGCAGATCCTATATCCGCATCCATAGTATGGGAAGGGGTTCCCGAGGTCCCGCATGTATATTCCGCAAAAGAGTTATCCAGAGTTACATGGCAGGTGATCCCACTCAGAAGGCATTCTGCGCCTATTTCCATATAAAGCTTTTCTTCATCGAAAAATTCTTCTTTATAAAAACGTATTTTTAAAGGTTTTTCAGTGGTTTCCATAGTATTGTTTATTTTATCCGGCGCTGAAGACAAAATACAGCTGCCGGGTTGTAATGATCAGATTGTTTAATGAAGCGTTTGTTTTGAATATTTATTCTCCTATTAGCGGGCTCAGCCGTTCCGAGATGGCTTCCGGAAGTTCTTCCATATAATCCTCATCGGCATAATTGATGCCTTTTTCCTCATAGCCCAGGGCAATTACCGAATCGATATCCGTATGCTCATTACTTTTCAGAAGGTCTGCAAGGGTACTGTAATCCTGTGTTTCTACCATCTTTTCCAGTTCAGGATATACCTCGTAACTGTCGGAAAACTGCAGCTGCCTGGTGCGGCATTCTACCGAAAAGAAAGTAGAAAGTGCGTATTCCATGTAAATAACAAAATCGCAGGCATGAGGTGTTTCATATGAAGCACTGTAATCATCACCAAAAGCTATCAGAGGGTTTCCGTTTTTCAGTATGATGCAGGTGTCGTAGTAAAAATTGAAGCCGTCAAAGTAATTAAACAGTGCGCCGCTTTCCTCCGCTTCCCTGCCAAATCTTGTGTAACGGGGATCGCCGAACAGGTCATAGTGCGTATCGCTTAAGTTGGCCAGGCCCTGTATGGGGAGAATGGATATCCATCCTTCTTTAAAGTCATCATCATCTTTTGCTGTCGGGAATCCGTCTTCAGGGGTTATGGCCTCTGCTTTGGGAAAAATAACCGAATGCCAGGATACGTGCAGACCGTTGCTGATTTTGTAGAATTCCTTGATGAATTCGTTGAAGATAAATGGCTCTTTGGGGGCATCCGTACTGTATCTTTCGGCATTTTCTATCTGCTCTTCGTAAATTTTTGCCTCAGCTTCAGCAATCTGTTCCTCCGTTGCTCCGGGATATTTAATGAAGTTGACACTGCTTACCAGATCGTGATTTTTTAATTCTTCAATGGCTTTTTCCAGCCTGCTGAAGTAGCTTTCTGCCCATTCTTTCGGTTTAGTGCTCATGAATTGTATGATTCTTGGTTATAATTTGAAATGTTTTGAAAAATACCGGTTAAACGTAAAGAAAAAATATCCCGTCTAAGAACTGGTGTAAAGAAGCAGGATCTCCGAATGCAGAGCGCATTATCAATTTTTTCATACCGGTGAATAAAGATTATTAATTTCCGCTAAAGATAGAGTTTAAATCCGAATACATAAAATTAAATGAAAATCCGCAGGGAACGGTAACGGATCCGTTCATGGCCGATAGAAATCTGTTAAACTGCATGGCTTTAGCAAACCAGGTATCGTGCTGTCCGGGCTTTGGGGATAACGATGTGACTCAAAGCAACTTCCGGCTTCCGGCTACCGTTTTCCAGCTACAACCTTCTATTGATTATATAAATATCTCTTTTTTTATTTCAGACATTTCGAAAATAAGGATTAATTTTAATAAAGTATTTTAAATATGGGACTGCTGCTATTTCAATTCGCTTAATCGATGAGCGGCAGCCGGTAATCAATTGACATTTATAAAAATATTTTGAATATGACGACATACAATTTTGGTATAGTGGGTTTAGGCGTTATGGGCCGGAACTTATTGCTTAATATGGCCGATAACGGATATGCCGTTGCAGGTTTGGATCTGGATCAGGGAAAAGCAGATTCACTGCAGGCAGAAGCGCAGGAAGAACACCGGATTTATGCTACGGTTCAGGCGGAAGATTTTGTAAAATCCCTTGAGCAGCCCAGAGCCATTATGCTGTTGGTGCCGGCAGGAGCTCCTGTGGACGGTGCCATACAAACCCTGCTTCCGTTTCTGGATCAGGGAGATATTATCATAGATGGCGGAAATACTTATTTTACAGATACAGACAGAAGATATAGGGAACTTTCTTCAAAAGGAATCCATTTTTTCGGAATGGGAATATCAGGAGGAGAAAGCGGGGCGAGAAGAGGCCCAAGCATGATGCCCGGAGGCGACAGAACTGCCTATGAGCGTTTACGGCCAATCTTTGAAGCTATTGCGGCTAAAGTGGATGGTGAACCCTGCGTAGAATTTTTAGGCAACGGAAGTGCCGGAAACTATGTGAAAATGGTGCATAACGGTATAGAATACGGAATTATGCAGCTTATTGCAGAAACTTATGACATGATGAAGAATGTTTATCATCTGGATCATGAAACCATACAGCAATCCTTTGAACAGTGGAATAAGGAAGAGCTGAATTCCTTCCTTATCGAGATCACCGCCGATATTCTGAAAAAAAAGGAAGGCACTCAATATCTGCTGGATCTGATTTCCGATTGGGCCAAATCCAAAGGAACAGGAAAATGGACCTCCCAAAATGCCATGGATCTGCAGGTTCCGGTTCCGGTTATTGATGCTGCGGTAAACATGAGGGATATGTCCAAATATAAACCGGAAAGGATCCGGGCTTCAAAATTACTGATCTGGAATAATCATCAGAGGGTCAATGCTAATTTGGAGCAGTTGAAAAAAGGACTTTATTTCGCCATCATCACCACTTATGCGCAGGGGCTCGCCCAGCTTAAAACAGCTTCAGAGGCTTACAGTTATGATTTACACCTGGAAACCGTGTGCAAAATCTGGAGAGGAGGCTGTATTATCAGAGCCGCTCTGCTGGAAGATTTCAGAAAAGCGTTCGCAGCACAGCCGGATTTACCCAACGTATTGCTTGATCGGCAGATCGCAGATCAATTGAATGCAACGCAGGAAAGTATCCGCTCGGTTTTAAAAGAAGCCATTCAGAACGGAACACCGGTTTCTGCCTGGATGAATGCCCTGTCTTATTTTGATGCTTACCGCTCTGAAAATTTACCCACCAATCTTATTCAGGCCCAACGCGATTTCTTCGGAGCGCATACGTATGAAAGAACCGATAAAGAAGGAATTTTCCATACCCGTTGGGAATCATAAAAAATAAATTCAATGAAAAATAATGATGAAAAGCCAACTTCTATCGTAGTCTTTGGGGCAACGGGGGATCTGGCAAAAAGAAAATTGTTTCCTGCATTTTTCAATCTGTTTCTGGAAGGCTGGATGCCGGACGACTTTGAACTTCTTTCATTAGGAAGAACAGAACATACCCAGGAAGAATTCAGAAGCTATATCCTGGAAAATATCAAAGCTTTTTCGAGGATCAAAAATTTCTCTGAAGAGAAATGGAATGTATTCAAAGAAAAAATAAAATTCATCAGGTTTGATATTACTCAGGAGGAATCTTTTGTTCAGCTGAAAAATCAGCTGGATTATATTGATGCCGGTTTGGGAATCAGGGCCAATCGTCTTTTTTACCTTTCAGTAGCTCCCAGTTTTATTGAAAAGGTATCGGAAAGCCTCAAGAAAAACGGTCTGGCTGAAAATGTGGATCAGGACCGTATGATCATTGAGAAACCTTTTGGGTACAACAAGGAGTCGGCAGTAGCTCTCAATGCCATGCTGGCAAAGACCTTCAAAGAAGAACAGATTTACAGGATCGACCATTACCTGGGAAAGGAAAATGTGCAGAATATCCTGGCTTTCCGGTTCGGGAACACTATTTTTGAACCGTTGTGGAATAATAAATATATAGATTCCGTACAGATTACCGTTGCAGAAACAGTGGGGGTTGAAGATCGGGGAGGATATTATGACGGATCAGGAGCGTTGCGTGATATGATCCAGAACCACCTCATGCAGATCCTTTGTATGGTGGCTATGGAAGCTCCTGCCGAATTTGAATCTGCGGAGATCCGAAACAGGAAAGTAGACGTCCTGAAAAGCGTCAGAAGAATTAATCCGGAAGATATTAATCACTACACAGTCAGGGCGCAGTACACAGCAGGGGAAATTGAAGGACAGCCAAAGAGGGGATACCTTCAGGAGCCGGGAGTGAATCCGAACTCCAATACGGAAACCTATGTTGCCATGAAGTTCTATGTTGACAATGAACGGTGGAATGGCGTTCCGTTTTATATGCGTACCGGTAAATCCATGTCAGAAAAAACATCCTCAGTCATCATCAGCTTTAAAGAAGTTCCATGTACCACCTTTCAGAATGGAATAAATAAATTGCAGCCCAATAGATTAACGATTGATATTCAGCCCGAAATGGACATTAAGCTGTCGTTTATGACCAAAAAACCGGGGCTTGATATGAAATTGAATCCTGCTGAAATGGTTTTCGATTATTTTGAATGTTCACCGGATACACCGGAAGCCTACGAGACCTTACTCCTGGATGCCCTTGATGGAGATTCCACGCTGTTTATGCGTTCCGATCAGGTAGAAGAGGCCTGGGATGTGATCGCCAATATCCAGACTGCATGGGAAAAAGGAAACATTTCAAAAATGTTTACTTATCCTGCCGGAAGCTCCGGACCGGAAGCGGCAGATGAATTACTGAAAAGACAGGGACACTATTGGCTTACTTCCCACGAAAAACTAAAAAGAGAAGAAAATGCTTAACATATTACCGTCCACAGAAGAGATTTTTCAGGAAGCGGCCAGGCTGTTTGTTGCCGCTGCCCATGAAGCAATAGAGCAGAAAGGCTATTTTACAGTAGCCTTAACAGGGGGGTCCTCTCCGGAAGGTCTATACAGGCTGTTATCGGAAGATGAGTATAAAAACCGGATCGACTGGAGCAAAGTTCTTGTCTTTTGGGGGGACGAAAGATGGGTACCCCTGAATGATGAACTCAGTAATGCTAAAATGTCCCGGGAAACACTTTTGAAAAATGTGCCCGTGCTGCCCGCTAATGTTTTTCCAATGTTTGAGGAAGGTATAGAGCCGGAGGATTTTGCTTCGAAGTACAGTAGCCTTCTGAAAGAAAAACTGGGAGATGACGGTGTAATGGATCTCATTCTTCTGGGAATGGGAGGAGATGGGCATACGGCTTCGCTGTTTCCGGGAACAGCAGTATTGAACGAAAAAGAAAAATGGGTTGCCGCCTATTACCTGGATGCCCAGCAGATGTACAGGATTACCCTTACAGCGCCTTTTTTGAATAAAGCCCGGAAAATCATCGTAATCACTTTTGGCGATGCGAAAGCTGAGGCTTTGAAGGAAGTTCTGGAAGGTGCATATACCCCTTCCGCATACCCGTCACAGCTATTGGATCCTACGGATGGCGAACTTTTGTTTCTGGTGGATGAAAAGGCTGCACGGCTTTTGAATAATGATGATTAATTTTTATAAGCCGTTGATAGGTGAAGAACTTACAGTTGCTTTTGTCTTCCCCGCAGATAAGATTTTTAGCGCGAAGGAGAAAAAAGAGGAAGGCAACTTTCGGAAAGCCCGCTGAAACCAATTTGAAAACCGTACTCCCAGGAAAAAATGCATTCAAGGTTGTTACAGCTAAAGTTTCAATTGGAAGATTATAAAACAGACTTGGATTTGCTTATTAGCTTTCGCTTACTTGAATGGATGATAACCTGCTTCGAAGTCTCTCCTGCATAAATATACAATGGTAGGTTGTTTACTTAAAAATCCCAACGTAAGCTGGGATTTTTTTGTTTTAACTTAGTAGTTATTTATAATAATTGTTAAGGTCTCATATGGCTTAGTTTGTTAAAAAGAAAGATAAAACAATATTTTTATTGTAGAATTTCAATTTCTTCGTCTGTGAACCAATCTAATTCTATTAATTTCGCCTTTAAGATTTCTGGTTCATCCGTATAAGCAGCAATTGCTAGACTTTTTTTCGCTCTACTACATGTAACATAAAAAAGTCTCGAAGTTTTATCTATTCCTGTTTCTTTACCAACAGATATGTTATCATTGTCATTTTTCGATAAAGCTTTTGTACCAAATAGCTTATCATAACTAAATGCATTACCTCTAGCCTCAACGTCATCAATTATAACCATAACCCTTTCGAATTCTAGCCCTTTAACTCCTTGATGTGTACCAAATGGAGAGTTTTCAGAAATATAGGATTGATATTTCACAATTTCATCAAAATTGGCCTTCAATGCTGAATCCCAAGCTAATGATAGTCCATCATCATTTACTTCTTCTTCTTCTTCTTCTTCTGAATCGGCAAAGTATGAACGTTCTAGAGCTAATTTTAGCTCTGATGGAATATTGAAAATATTTGTCTCATCAATCTCTTTAAGAATTTCCATTAAGCTTGGGATATTATTGTTTTCCCATAGCTTTAAGAGTTTATCAATACTTGTTTTTGATTGTTGTATTATGGTGAGTTTATCGCTTTCTTTAATAATATTTTTTTTATCAAATAATGGTGATTGCCGTTTGACAATATTTGCGACTTCAAATTTATTATTTGATATATGAGCTAGATATAAAGGCAGAATTATATTTGTAAAAAAATTAATCGAAGAAGAACTACCATCAAGCATGCTCGTTTTCAATTTATCTATATTATAAAGAGGATTAAAAAAAGATCCAAATCCCATCCTTGTAGCTGCCATATGATGTTCTAAAGTCAACGTTTTTACAGAAATATCCAATTTGCTTTTAGGTGAACTTTTATCTATCCATTTTCTATCACTGGTTAATAGTGACATTTTTTCTTTAATAGATTCCTCTTCCTTTTCTTTATCTGCATCTCTTGGTATAATAAAGAATCTAACCACACCCTCCGTATTTTCAATTCTTGCTAACTGTTTTTGACCATCAATTTCTTGCCTAATTTTATTGTTAAGCTCAACAATTCTTAACTGGGAGCGATGATTCATTACTTTTGCTGGCTTCAACCAATCTTCGGGTAAATCTTCTCCTAGCTTTTCCTTACCATCACTGTAAATTCGTTGCATTGTATCTCCAAATAAGCCTAATGAGAATTTTGTCTTATTTTGTGATTGAAGTGAAAATAATGCTTCAATTAATTCTTTTTTAGTATCCTGACTCTCATCAATTAAGATTATTGGAAACTTATTTATAATTAATTGCTTAAACAAATCTTTTGATGCTATAAAATAGGATGCAATAGCTATTACCTCGGAATGATTTAAGGAAGATTTTGTTATGTTATCTCCATTAGGATTATAAACGAATTTTGAAATAGTATTTAATGAATCTAGTCTTTTTGCTTTTGATTCTTTTTTTCTTTGGTTTGTAATAGCTGTTTTATTATTGGGGTCTCTAGCTCTTGAAATTTTTTCTTCCAAATCTATTATAGAATCATTTAAATCTATGGTTAACCATTTTTTTATATCAGTAGTGAAGTTTTTAATTAATTCCCAACAAAAGCTGTGTATTGTACTAACTGTAAAAATTGAATCAAACTTAAGTCTACGATTAATTTCATCTGCAGCTGCATTCGTATAGGTTATGATTGCAATTTTTTTGTTTTTTAATTTAAAATCATTGCCATATTCTTTTTTGAACTTTTTCAAAACATTTACTAAAGTACCTGTTTTTCCAGATCCAGCACCTGCAAAGAGAAAAAAACTTTTAAGATTTGAAGGATTGATACATTCGAAAATTTCATCATCGATATGTTTATCAATATCATTATTTTCAGTTATCATAATGTGCTTGTTTCAGTTTCAATCTTTTTTTCAGTTTTTAATATATTTTGTAACCAATTCAATCCTTCACTGATATAAGTTGGCGTTTTGAGAGATTTAGGATCTTTAAAATATAATACATCAAGTGCAAACTCGGCTTTCTTTACTCCTTTACCATTAATTGCTAAATATGCTTGCTCTGCAGAGATATTTGGATCACTTTCATTGGTAGCTTTTACCATTTTCTTCAATAATCCTGTTGTTTCTGTTATTGTCTTGAATGTTTCAATATTTTCCAAAACTAGTGCATCCTCAAAAGTATAAGGATAAACTTTTGTACCAGATATTTCAACCTCAGTTTGATAAGCTATTCTTATTGGGTAATCAGCTAAAAGTTTATTTTCAAAAGTTAATTCTAATAAATTGTCAATTTCTTTTATTTTTGGATTCCAGGTTTTTAAAGTATCATTATCTGTAATTTGATTTGTCCCTTTTTGAGGCCTACATTTTTTATAACTATCTTCTGGAGGAGTTTTTGAAGTGTTAGAATATTTTTCTTGAGAATCTAAGTCAGTAATAATTAATGTAGTTAAACCTAGCTTTTCTATTAGAGGCCGTAGTCTGTGAGCGTGGCTTCCTCCAATTTCTAAAATAGTTATATAACATTTGTCAAGTGTTGCATGATTATTTTTTATAAAATGAGGGAGAAGAATTCTTTCTGCGGGACCTTCTACTAATATTGCAGCATCGGCGAAAAACAGATCATTATGAGTTGTATTCAGGTATCTAATAACAAATTTTTCAGTTTCATTCTCTTCAGGTTTTTTTGAGTCAAAAACTGATTTTATACTAAGCACTTCAGAAATAGGAATTGATGCAATATTTCTTTTAAAGTATCTTAAACTTTCAAATTTTTGATGCGCTATATAGCTAGAGTGAGTACTGATTACTAATTGAGTAGTAAAGTCGGTATTATCACCTAACTCGATATGTTTTCTTAAAATTTTATAAGCCTCCTTAATAAAAACTTGTTGGACTTGGGCATGTAAATGCGCCTCTGGTTCTTCTATCAAAACTAAATGTATGGGTTCAATTATATTATCATTTTCATCAGCTTTCTTCCCTTTCTTCATCCATTCATCACGGTAGCTAATTAACTTAAAAGCCATCGAAATTAAGTTTTGGTATCCTAATCCATTGTACCTTTCTGGCAGAGATAGCCCATTATCAATATTATATATAACAGCAGACTCATGATTTAATCCATCTGTTGCTTTAATGAGAGAAGATAATGTTATTTCAGGGTTTCCAAATCCAGGATAATTCAAATCATGAAGTTCTTTAAGTGCTTCTTTGAAATTTGTTTGTAAATTAGTATCAAACGCTTTTTGAGCTTCATTTAAAGATTCTAATGCCTTCAAATCATTTTCTGTAGGATTTATGTTAGGATCAATATGGTTTTCATAATAAGTGCGTAATTGAGAGGATAGATTTGGGGTATTTTGATATTCTGGAGAATTAGGATCAACAAATCCCCTTTGGGCATTTATTATATCTACCTTGATTAGATCTTTAAGCGGATTACCTTCTATTTCAATATTATTTTCATTGATTACTTGATCCTCATCTATCTTTTCAGGATCAAGTATATATGTTTTGATTTCAAAATAAGTATTTAATCTTCTTTCACAAAATTGCCAAAAATCTTTTGGCCAAAGTTCAACCGAGTTACCAGAATCAGTATTCAATTTAATCACTTTTTGTCTGGCAATTGTATATTCTTCAATTAAAGATTCTATATTTTTAGGTTGTAGTATTAGTCGAATACCTAGAAGGCCTTCGATCCAATCAAGAGTGGGAATTAAATGATTTACATATCTTAATTCTGATATATTAGCATTAATCCACAAATCTAAAGATGGTAAGTGCGGTTCTAATAAGCTAAGACTCTTATCTTCTTCAGTTAAATCAGATTTAGTTATCCAAACTTCTGCAATTTTATTTAATTCATTCCAATTCGTTATGGTAAAATCTTGTGTTTTAAATTCCTTTCTTTTTAAGAAAGTCATTAATGCTTCCATAGCAGTTGTCTTACCACTGTTGTTAGCTCCAACAAATATTGTTTCTTTATCTGAAAACTCTATTTTACAATTCTGAAGTTTTCTAAAATTTTTAATTCTTACAAAATCAATTTTCATGTTTTTTTTGTTTTTCGGGAATTTTCCTCAAAATCTAACTTAGTTGTTTTTATCAACATTGTATATTTGTAAATATATAAAACTCTTAAAATAAAGTTTTACTGTTTCCCGTAAACAACAAAAATAAAGATGCGCTTAAAATTTTGAATCCGTATTTTTACGGTATTTCTTAAAGATTTCGAAAGTTTCATTACAAAAAAATCCCAACTTTCGTCAGGATTATTCATTTATAAGTTTAAAAAAATCAGATAAACTAATTTTTCTTGCTTCACATATTTTAAAAAGTGTTTCAACAGGTATTCTGTAAGTTTCTTCACTTTTTATTTTTCTAATGGTGCTTTCTTCTACACCATGATTTTTGGCAAAAGAAGTTTGCGACTTTCCTTCCTGAAGCCAAGGTATTAACCAGTTTTTTGTAATATATGAGCAAATTTTGTCGTTAATATCTGTCATAGAAACAAATGAAATAATTTAATAATAAAAAAACACGGTCGATCGGCCGTAATTGAATTCTTTTTCTTACATTTGTCCAATAAGCTGCAATAAAGTAGCTTTGCGATACTTCAAAAAATAATAGAAGCTATTGCTTAGAATCTTGTCATTGAAAACTGGTAATTTTTAGACACACAAGACGATAAGCAGGAAGCTCACGACCTAGGCGTGGGCTCTCTTATCTGTGTGCAAGGTATACCAGTGCCTCAATGACGGATATTGTAGAGTCTCATGCCGTTTTTATTTCATGCTGTTCTGCTTTTCTACAATCATCTTTCTAAGCTGCTTCACTACATAAAGTATCATGATAGGGTACAGTGGAGTGTACAATCCATTGCGGCTTCAGGGCTTTCACGGGAACACAGATTTTATTTCTACTCATCATTTACAATACAACTCAGCGTACATCGGTAGGCTGGTGGTTTTGTATTAACCATTAAGAAAAATGAAGACTTTAAGGAAAGTTAAGATCCATCAAAGATTGATAAGGCGGTGCGCTTAAAAAATAGCTTCAGCTATGATCTTAATAATTCTTAACCGCTTAAAAACCTTAATGGTTCAAATAAAAGCACGGCTCAAAATAAAAAAATGGATTGTGTAGATCTAACTATTTAAAACAGACTAATAAATATCTGCGTTATCTGCAAAATCTGCGAGAAACTATAAAAAAAACATTACAGATCATCACATAAAAATACAAAAAATGAAAAAAATAAAAACAGATTTCGATACCCGGTTTCAGGCAGGGAAGAAGCGCTCCGGGTTGCAGCTGATGGAAACGTTCTTTCAGTTCAATGAGCTGGATGTTTCCAAACAAATGCTCAGTAATATTATGAATTATGCGGTAAAAAGGAATAGCTGGATCCATGAAGATCCGGCGGAGATCTTCCGGTTTCACCAGTCGATGCGGTCGTTCATCCGGGCAGGCTATCTCATTATGCTGAAGGACAGGAAATGGTTGGTGGATACCGGAAAGGAAAAGGTTTCCCCGTGGGTTCTCGGCCTGCTTTCGGAGAAAGAATACCGGAATCCGCTGCTGGTTTTCAAAAAAGCATTCAGGGAATACACCCTCAAAGAATTTGATTATTTTATGTCCGGAATCGTCTATTTCTCAATGGGCGTCTATGAAAACCTCCCGGAAAGGAATATCGTGATGCCCTACATCCATACCGTTAAAATGCTGGATGCCGCACATCTTATTATCCAAAGAAGGAGAGAAAAGAAAATGGCTGAAACCCTTTCAGGATAAAGAGTTGCGCATACATATGATGATTATATAAACAGTGTCTGTGAATAGTGAAATATTTACATTGATTTGTTTATTTTTTTAAATTATTTATTCATAAATGCATTATTAGATATATTAATTGATATAATATGGTTATTATATAAAATAATTTTTTTGCACCGGAATTTTCTCTATATTTAACATAAAACAAATAATAGTTAATATCATGAGGAATTATCCGGTGCCTGGCAATGAAAAGGATAGAATAAAAAAGCTGGAACTATTTGATCTTCTGAATCTGCCGAAGGATCCTCAACTAGATATTTTTGCAGAAACTGCCTGCCTGGTTACGGATTGTCCCAGCTCACTGGTGGCCATTATGGAAAGTGATATTCAGACTGTACAGAGCTGTATCGGAATATCTCTGGATACCGTAGAGCGGGAAAATACACTTTGCCAGTATTCCATTGCGAGTGGGGATGTGGTGGTTATTCATGATACTCTGGAGGATAGCAGATCTGCCTCCAACTCACTCATGCTGCAGGCCGGCATTCGCTTTTATGCAGGTATCCCGCTGATAGATGATGAAGGCTTTACACTGGGAACGCTTTGCGTTATTGATTATAAGCCCAAAAAACTTTCAGAAAGCCAGATTGTAACGCTTAAAAAAATAGGCGATGCAGTGACAAAGTTTTTCCTGAACAAAAAGAAAAATATCCAGGCCGAATACTTCCGGCAAACCTTTGATATTTCCAATAACCTGATCTGTGTTCTGGATACCGGATTTATCATTAAAGAAATAAATCCCGCTTTTGAAAGAACTTTTCAGCTATCCGAAAAGCAGGCCATTCATCAGGATTTTTTAACAATTCTGGGAGAACAGCATGCCGAAGTACAGCTCAAACTGAAAAACTTTGTGCAGAATGATGAAGAACTTACATTAAAGACCTCAACAGAGATGGGAAACGCTGCTCCCGTTATTGTAGAATGGTACTTCCGGCAAAATCAAAATCATACTGAAATTTTTTGTTTCGGGATTAATATTACCCAATATACAGAAGAAAAGCTTCAGCTTGAAAGCTCTGAGCGCCGTTTCAGAAGCTTTTTTGAAAATGCCATCGGCCTGATGAGCATGCATGATATGGAAGGGAATATTCTTGAAGTGAACGAAAAAGGAAGGGAAATCCTGCATTATTCTGCAGAAGAAGTAAACGGATTGAATCTGAAAGACCTTGTACCTGAGCAAAACTGGCCTTTGCTGGAGGAATATCTGCAGCGCATCAACCGCAACAGGGAAGATTTCGGGACAATGATCCTCAAATCAAAAGAAGGCGAAGAACTGGTCTGGATGTACCATAATCTGGTGGAGATCGATAAAGACGGAAATCCTTATGTAGTAAGCACAGCCTTAAACGTCACTGAAAGAATAGCGTTGGAAAGAGACCTTCTCTATGCCAAGAAAATGCTGGAGCAGGCCAGTTCGGTCGCCCAGGTAGGCGGTTGGGAAGTGAATCTCAAAAATAATTCTGTATTCTGGTCTAAAACAACAAAAGAAATTCATAAAATAGACCAGGAATTCCAGCCGGATTTCGAAAATGCACTTGGCTTTTACAAAGAAGAAGACAGGCAGAAAGTTGAATTTTTATTCAACAGGGCTGTTTCGGAAGGCATCCCTTACGATGAAGAATTTCAGCTCGTCCGCAATGACGGGGTTACGATCTGGGTAAGAGTAAAAGGTATTCCTGAGTTTGAAGCCGGATCCTGTAAAAGGGTTTTCGGGATCATTCAGGATATTGATACTTTTAAAACTATTTATGTGGAGCTGGAGAAGAAAGAAGCCATGATGCAGTCTTTTGCAAAATATGTTCCCGTTGCAGTGGCAATGTTTGATAAAGAACTTAATTATCTTTCGGTAAGCTCCAGCTGGAAAGAAGAATTCAATATGAATAATATGGAGCTGGTGGGAGAGAATCTCTTCACTGTTTCGCCCAATCTTCCTGAAAAAAGGAAAACGATTTACAAAAACGCATTACAGGGTAAGAGCTATAAAAACGAAGATTTTGCCATTGAAGTTTTGCATAAAGAAGGTATCCAGCATTACAAGCTGGAAGTGGGCCCGTGGTACCTTTCTGATGGAGTGATAGGAGGGGTAATAGCCTCTGTACAGAATATTACCGGTACTATAAAAACAAATGAAGAACTCAAAAATGCAAAGAAAATGGCGGATATTGCAAGCAAGGCCAAGTCGGAATTTCTTGCCAACATGAGCCACGAGATCCGTACACCTCTGAATGGAGTTATAGGATTTTCTGATCTTCTTTTGAAAACTCCCCTTAATGAAATACAAACCCAATATCTTAACTATATCAATGAATCCGGAGAAAATCTTCTGGCCATCATTAACGATATTCTTGATTTTTCTAAAATAGAATCCGGTAAAATGGAACTTCTTATAGATAGATCCAATGTATATGATGTGGTGAGCCAGGTGATTAATGTGGTGCTTTACCAGTCACAGAAAAAAAATATTGAACTGCTGCTCAATATCGAGCAGGGCCTGCCGAAAATAATTTGGCTTGACGAAACAAGATTGAAGCAGATTCTTATCAATCTTTTGGGAAATGCTGTGAAATTTACACAGCAGGGTGAAATTGAACTGAAGGTAGAAAAACGGAATATCAGCAATAAAAATATATCATTACGCTTTTCCGTAAGAGATACGGGAATAGGTATTCCGCCTGAAAAGCAGCAGCATATCTTTGATGCTTTTACCCAGGAAAACAGCTCTATCAGCAAACACTATGGCGGAACCGGTCTCGGGCTTACGATATCGAACAATATTTTAGGGTATATGGGAAGTCATCTTTCACTGAACAGCTCACCGGGGAAAGGATCTGTATTTTTCTTTGATATTGATGTTCCTTATGAAATATCCCACGCTAATGAGGATGAGGAACTTACAATAGATAAAGTACTTATTGTAGACGATAACGAAGCAAACAGAGTGATTCTTCAGCACATGCTGGCTTATAAGAATATTGAAGCAAAACTGGCCGCCAACGGAATGGAAGCCTTACAGATCTTACTGGCAGGAGAACATTTTGATGTTATTTTAATGGATTATCATATGCCGGTTATTTCCGGGGTGGAAACCATCGAAAAAATTAAGGAGCTGTTCATTCAGAAGAACGAAACTTCACCACTGGTAATTCTTCATACTTCTTCGGAAGAACACGATATAATCAATTCTTTCCGCCAGGACGAAAACTCTTATTTCCTTTTGAAACCGATCAAATCAAAGGAACTTTATCAGACTCTGAAACGTGCGGTACAGCATAATATAAAAGAAATCCCCGTAGCCGCAGTGGCACAGCAGAAAATGGAAAATTATGTATTTCCGCAGGGCCTTCATATTTTACTTGTTGATGATAACCCTGTGAATATGGTTCTTAACAACAAAATGATGAAATCTTTGATTCCTGATGCCGAACTTACAGAATCGGTAAACGGCCTGGAAGCATTGGAGCAGTGCAGAAACAAACATTTTTCGGTGATCCTGATGGATGTTCAAATGCCAGTAATGGATGGCATAGAAGCCACAAAACAGATCCGTCTGCTTCCGGGATATGAGAATATTCCCATTATAGGAGTCACCGCAGGAACCATAACCGGTGAAAAGGAAAAATGCATCCTGTCCGGAATGAATGATTTTCTTCCGAAACCCCTGAGACAATCGGAACTTCTGGAAATGCTGAAGAAATATATCTCCGGCAATAATGCAGGGAACAGAAACACTGTAAAAACGGAAAAATATCTTGATCTGAATCTTCTTAATGAGCAGACAGGAGACGATGAAGATTTCAGGAACATATTTCTCAACCTGGTTGTTCAGCAGCTTTCCGAGACCGAAAACAATATAGAAAAGGCAGTTGCCGGAAAAAATGCTGCCGATTTGAAAAATATCCTCCACAAGCTGAAAGGTACTGCCGGGACATCCGGGCTGATAAAGCTGGCAGAAACTGCTTTGTACTGGGAACAGAAAGTTGACGAAACCACAGATTTCCTGTCCTTACAACAGGAGATAACGGCTGAACTATCAATTGGATTGAATTTAATAAAAGGATTAATAAAATAAAAAAACAGAAACCATATTGCTTCTGACCGCTGAAGACGGTGAACTGATTCCGGAAAAGATAGAACACCAATTATTAAAAGAAGGACATGGGCGGGCTTACCCGGGAATGGCAGGAAAGCTGTTGAAAGGTTAAAAGAGAGAGAAGCAACAGAATAGCCCGGTATATTCTCATGGAGGTGAAATTCCTGATCAATTTAAAGACGAAGTTGTATCTTTAATAAATATATATTAGGCTTTTTTAAGTAATTTATCATAAATATCTCTGATATAAATGATATGGCAGCGGAATATCGGGACCCAAGCATACCTGTAAAATATGATAAAAAAAAGACAATGCCAATAAACCCAATACCTCCGGACGGAGGCATGTTGTATAAGGAAACAGATATGGCTCAGTTTTTCCCTGAACCGTTCAATGCAGTAACTGCTCTGCTGTTTTTGGCTTTAGCCATTTTCTGGACCGTTAAAATGAAAGGGAATTTTAAAGCATATCCTTTTTTAACCTACTGCTTAATCTTATTATATATTGGTGCCATAGGGGGAACTGTTTATCATTCATTCAGACAGTGGGCGGTATTCATCATGATGGATTGGATGCCCATTATGTTGCTCTGCCTGTCTGCCGGATTTTATTTTGTAGCCCGCAGCACCACGTGGTATTATGCTGCTTTAATGGTTATCGTATATCTCATATTGATGTTTGCGTTGAGAATTTGGATTTTTACAGATAATACCTCTCTCTTTATCAACATCAACTATGCAGTTATGGCTTCATTTGTGCTTTTTTCGGTATTAAGGTATTTGATCTATACAAAGTGGAAGGCCGGCCAATGGGTAGGCCTTGCTTTATTGTCGTTTGTGCTTGCACTCACTTTCCGAATTGCTGATAAATGGGAATGGTTTAGTTTCGGAACACACTTTTTATGGCATACTTTCGGGGCGGCAGCAACATTCTGCATGTTCAATTATATCTATCTTACGCAGAATACAGTGAGAAAAACATAAGAGTCTGTTTACATTTTATGGTTTTAAATTCTTGCTGATTAAACAGATTTTTTACCCATAATAATCTGAGATCTTTAGGGAATTATCAGATCAGATCTTATAAATTTTTAATATGCATAAGTTTTAAATATAAGGTTTAGTATACCCATAAAATCTTCGTCATCTGCAAAATCAGCGGGAGAAAATATTCACAAACATCTGTGGATTCTGTGGGAAACATAAAAAAATCATGCATCCGTGGCAAAAATTTTCAATCATACAGGAGAGACAAAAGCTTGATAATCATATATACATTTTTTTCAAATACAATTTAAACAGGCTCTTCAGCTTATTTGAACTTAAATGTGAAGAATTTTGTGGTTTAATAAAAAATAAACAGTTTTTTTGAGAAATTCACAGTCTTATTCTTTTAAAGCTGAAAGAAAGATGATTTACTTATATTTGCTCTGCAAAGTAAAATTAAATGTTCAAAAAAGTAAGTACTGTATTTATTCTTGGCTTTTATACGGTTTTTTGTTCGGCCCAGCAGGTCCGGCCCTCCAAATCATCTGAAATTTACCGTGAACTCAAAACACTTAAACATCTCCCTAAAGTTTTATACCTTGCGGCTCATCCTGATGATGAGAATACGGGATTGCTGTCATGGTTAATCAACGGGCAAAATATAGAAACGGGCTATTTGTCCTTAACCAGAGGGGATGGCGGTCAGAATTTATTAGGAACAGAGCAGGGGGCTGCATTGGGTCTAATCAGAACGCATGAGCTTTTAGAAGCAAGAAAGTTAGATGGTGCCCAACAGTTTTTTACCCGTGCTATTGATTTCGGATTCTCTAAAAATACTACCGATACGTTTAAACAATGGAATGCAGACAGTATTACAGCAGATGTAGTCTGGGTAATCCGTCAATTCCGTCCGGATGTTATCATTTGTCGCTTTCCTCCTAATGCTGCGGCAGGCCACGGACAGCATGCGGCTTCGGCAGTGGTTGCAGAAAAAGCTTTTAAGCTGGCAGGAGATAAAAATGCCTTCCCGGAACAACTGAAATATGTGAATGTATGGCAGCCCAAACGCGTATTGTGGAATACTTTCCGCTTTGGCGGGGTGAATACTACCGCTGAAAATCAACTGAAAGTTACCGTTGGGCAATATGATGCGCAACTGGGAATGGGCTATGGTGAACTGGCAGGATTAAGCAGAAGCTTACATAAAAGCCAGGGGGCGGGAACACAGTCGGTAGCCGGGATCAGAACTGAATATTTTGCCCACGTTATTGGCGAACCTGCAAAAACAACCCTTTTTGACGGAGTAACTAAAACCTGGACTTCGCAGGGAAACGCTGATATAGACCAGTCATTAGATCAGATTATTTCCGCTTTCAATTTCAATAATCCCGGCCTCAGTTTACCTGCTTTGCTTGCTTTGCGGAAAAAAGTAATGGCACTAAAAGATGCAGACCTGAAAAAAGATAAAATTAAATCTCTTGACCATATCATTTTAAGCTGTGCCGGATTTATGGGCGAGGTAGTTACCGATCAGGCTGAAGCGGTTGCCGGAGATCATTACAAATTCAGGTTAAATCTGATTTCAAGAGCTGCAGATCCTGTGGTTTTAGAAAATGTAAAATGGTTAAATCAGTCAGAAAACGTCAGCAGAAAGCTGTCAAAAGACTCTTTAATCACCATTCAGCATGATATTCAGATTCCTGCAGATGCAGCACTCACAGAACCTTACTGGCTGTCAAAACCGGCTACGGACGCAGCAACCTTCTCTGTCCCGAATGATACTTTAATCGGTTTGCCCGAGGCAGAATCGCCACTGAATGTCTTGGTCGGTTTAAAAATCGGTTCGGAAAAATTTCAGGTTAAACTTCCTTTATCTTTCAAGAAATTAGACCCGGTGCGTGGTGATGTGGTAGAAGCTCTGCGTATTGTTCCTGCACTGGAACTGAAATTTGCACAGCCGCTTTATGTAGCCAGAGACAATGAAGATTTACATTTGAGTTTAAATGTTAAAGTCAATTCCGGCAGACAGTACAGTAACGGTGTTCTCAACCTGATGTATAACGGAGAACGGTTGGGTAGCGCTAGTATAAGTTCGCTCAACGGAAAAGATACTACTATCGATTACGTTATTCCAAAGACCAAGCTTGCCTCAATACATTCATCCCGTTTGACATTGGATGCCGGCTTTGTTGCAGATGGAGTTACCTATACTAAAAAACAGGTATTAATTCAGTATCCGCATTTACCTTCCTTACAATATTTTGCACCTGCCACAGTAACCGTAATGAAAGGCGATATTCAGGCGAAGGTTAAAAAAGTGGGGTATATAGAAGGGGCAGGCGACTTTATTCCGGAGTTCCTGCGCATTGCAGGTATTCAGGTAGATGTCCTGAAAGACGGAGATTTTTATGGCAGTATAGATAAATCCGGTGGAAACGGCAGTCAGAACAGGCTGGCACAATATGATGCCATTGTACTTGGTGTCCGGGCCAACAACACAGAGAAGAAGCTGGGCCGCTGGATGCCTTTTTTATGGTCTTATGTAAAAGCCGGAGGTAATCTGGTGATGCAGTATAATACCAACCAGGATACCACCGTTGACCAATTGGGAATGTACAGTTTCAGTATTGCCAATAAGCGGGTGACCGAAGAAAATGCTGCCGTTACCTTTTTAAATCCCAATCATAAATTACTGAACTTTCCAAACAGAATTACTGCGGATGATTTTAAAGGTTGGGTACAGGAGCGTGGTGCCTATTTCCCTGCCCAATGGGATGCGGCCTACGAACCGCTTTTTGAAATGCACGATACGGATGAAGAGCCCCTGAAGGGATCTACTTTATATGCTAAATACGGAAAAGGTAATTTTATTTATACGCCGTTGGCCTTTTTCAGACAATTGCCTGCGGGAAATTTGGGGGCGGCGCGTTTATTTTTTAACTTTTTATCTGCAGAGAAAAACTGATGAACAAGCAACTTAAAAACTGGAATACCTGGTACATACTATTAGCCGTTGCATTAGTATTACAGATCGCATTTTATTATTGGTTTACTAAATTCTGGGCATGAGTAATACAGATTGGACAGTTCTTATTTTTACACTTGTTGCAGTGGTGGCTTATGGCGTATTCATCGGTCGTGGCCAGAAAAGCAACGAATCTTACCTGAAAGCAGATAATAAAATGCCCTGGTACATTGTGCTTTTAGGTATTATGGCTACGCAGGCAAGTGCTATTACATTTCTTTCGGCACCGGGCCAGGCTTATACGGATGGTATGCGCTTCGTTCAGTATTACTTTGGCCTGCCTTTGGCCATGATTGTGATCTGCATCACTTTCATCCCGATTTTTCAGCGTTTAAATGTTTATACGGCCTATGAATACCTGGAAAACCGTTTTGACAGGAAAACAAGGGTGCTCACTTCACTGCTTTTTCTTTTTTCCAGAGGATTATCAACAGGAATCAGCATTTATGCCCCGAGTATCATCCTGTCAAGTGTTTTAAACTGGAATATTTATTTAACGAATGTTTTAACAGGCGGTATTCTGTTGATCTATACCTATGTTGGCGGAGCAAAAGCGATTGCTCATACCCAGAAATTACAGTTTCTTATTATTCTGGGAACCATGGCTTTTGCCGGATATCTGCTTATTCAGAATATGCCGGATGGAATTGGCTTTAACGATGCGCTGTATCTGGCGGGTAAATCCGGAAAACTCAATGTAATCACCACAGACTTCGACTGGAAAGACAAATACAATATCTGGAGCGGCTTAATTGGCGGTTTTTTCCTGGCGCTTTCTTACTTTGGTACGGACCAGAGCCAGGTGGGGAGGTATATTACGGCAAAGGATAATACCAATGCAAAAATGGGCCTGCTGCTGAACGGATTGGTGAAAATCCCGATGCAGTTTGCGATTCTCCTGATCGGTGCTTTGCTTTTCGCTTTCTTTTCTCTGAAACCGGCTCCGATTTACTTTAACGAACGCTCTTATCAGTATCTGAAGGATACACAACCTGAACAGGCGGCGGTTTTTGAAAAAGAGCATCAGGATTTACAGATAAAATTCAATGCGGAATCCAAAGAAATTCTAAAGTTGAAAGAAGAAAACTCTCCCCGGCTCAAAAAAACGATTCAGGATTTTAAAAACACGCAAACCCAGGTAAAAGCACTGCACGGAAGGGTAGAGGAGGCTATCAATACATCAAACTATAATGCGGAGAAAACGGATACCAATTACATTTTCCTGTACTTCGTAAAAAATACCTTACCTGTCGGGATGATCGGTTTACTGTTTGCCGTTATTTTCCTGGCCAGCTGGGGTTCCATTTCGGCAGCACTGAATTCCCTTGCCGCCTGCTCATTAAAAGATGTTCATCTGATATTCAGAAAAGATATTCCCGATGATGCAACCGAACTGAGGTACAGCCGCCTGCATACTTTAGCCTGGGGGATTTTCTCAATCGGGGTTGCCATGTTTGCCACGCAGATGGGTTCGCTTATTGAAGCGGTGAATGTACTGGGTTCTCTTTTCTACGGCCCGATATTGGGAATTTTTCTGGTGGCATTTTACTATAAAAAAATCACCGGGTCCAATGTATTTATTGCTGCAATATTATCAGAAATTGCTGTGATTGCCGTTTATCAGTTTGATATCGTTTCTTTCCTTTGGCTTAATGTAATCGGGGCAGCGGCGGTTATTATATTTTCAGCAATCGGGTTATTGTTTTATAAGCCGAAAGCAGTAAATTCGTAAAACAACAAAGTAAACATACAAACAAAACAAAAATATTATGAAATCCATCATGAAATCTGCTGCCGTCCTAGTTGCAACAATGACAGTCTCCCTGAATGCCTTTGCACAGGACACTAAAAAACCTGCCAGCCCTCCCGCTACTGCAACGGGAAAAATTAAAGATGCAACCATTACAATAGCTTACAGCAGCCCTTCTGTAAAAGGGCGTACCATCTGGGGCGGTTTGGAAGCTTATGATAAAGTCTGGCGTGCGGGTGCCAATGAAGCAACGACTTTCGAAACAGATAAAGATATTACCGTTCAGGGTAAAAAACTGCCTGCAGGTAAATACAGTTTTTTCCTGATCCCTAAACAAAGCGGAACCTGGACGGCTATTTTCAACAAAGAGCCCAAACAATGGGGTGCTTATAAGTACGAACAGGCTAAGGATGCTTTACGTGTTGATGTAAAAACAAAAGCTTTACCGGCAACACAGGAAACTTTGGTTTATAAAATAAACAGTAATGGATTCACTATGGATTGGGATAAAATCTCAGTTCCTGTGGAGATCAGGTAAGTTTTAAAATAGAAGAAATCAAAATCCCGTTCATACGGGATTTTTTGTGTTCTTTGATACTGCTAATAATTTTCCAGAAGGCTTCATTAAACCGGAAAAAAGCAACTGACGGTCCATTATTTTTAAACTTTGCTTACCCCAAACTCTGATTCTTGTCGGTGTATGTTGGCTAAAAACGGTATAGATCATCGCCCTTTGTGAATTTTCCGGCAGATTTAATGAAAATCCGGTCAGAATTAACAATGCTTAATCAATGATGAAAAAGGCTTTGGTAATGTCAGATAATGTTATTAGATTTATAGTGAGTTCTGAATGACAATATTATTACACCTCTTTAAATTTATTAATCATGAAAAAGCAAGTCTTTATCGCTGCTCTGTCTCTGGGAGTAATTGCCTTAGGAACCCACCGGGTTATGGCACAAAATTCAGGGCAGGTGAGTACATCAGTAAATATTATTTTATCGGACGTTATTGCAATGGACATTGGCTCTGCTGCTTCAGAAGGCACAGTAGATTTTAATTATGGGAGCACAAAAGACTATAATTCATCAAAAAATGTGACCGTTCCCAACAGTTTAGTCATTATTTCCTCTAAAAATTTTGATGTAAAAGTAAAATCTGAAGGATCACACTTTGTAAGCGGTGCAAACTTAATTCCCGTAGATGTATTACAGGTAAAAGCAATACCGGGCGGAAGTCTGGTGGGAACCCTGAATGAGGTCACTTTATCTGCAACTGATCAGGTGCTGGTGAGTAATGCAAGCTTAGGTACCAAACAGTCTTTAAATATTGCCTACTCCATTTCGGCGGAAAATGCATCTAAGGTCCTTCTGGGAAAACCACAGGGAACTTACACCCAAAAAATAACTTATACTGCCACTGCATTGTAAGTAAATAACAATTTTAAATAAGAAAGCCCTCAATACTGTCAAAGTATTGAGGGCTTTCCTGTTTAAACCCAATGAGTAATCATGTAGTGATTTTACTACATGAACTTCCTTTTTCCACTACAAGGAAACTTTTAGCACCACTATAAATTTGCAGTATACAAAAGATAACAATTAAGTAAAAAATAACAATAAATATTACCATCATGAAAAAACAAATCGTAATCACAGCCTTAACTATTGGAGCCATCATATTAGGAAC
>DJTE01000036.1:0-260 GCA_002439165.1 Chryseobacterium indologenes | reverse complement strand
AATACGGTTGATTTTAACTATGTTACTGCAGCAGACTACAACTCTGATCAGACCATTACCAAAGCCAACTCTTTGAAGGTTACTTCCACAAAGAACTTTAATGTTAAAGTAAAAGCCGGAGGTGCTAATTTCATGAATGGAACCAACCTAATCCCTCGCAATATTTTGACAATTAAAGCAGCAACAGCCGCCGGAACAATGGGCGGAACAAATAATGATCTGGATTTATCCGCAGCGGATCAGAATTTAGTTACCAATGC
>DJTE01000022.1 GCA_002439165.1 Chryseobacterium indologenes | reverse complement strand
GGATGACGCAGATCTTTTTGATCTATATATTTTTTGTTGGAGCTTGCGCAAAGGCGCTATTTTTTTCCAGCTGTATGGGTATAAGGCGCGAGGATTTTATCTCCGATAAAATTTCATACTGTATTACTTGTTGAAAATCTTGGATTTTCTTGCGCCTTAAAAGCAGAATAGCAGGTCAAAAGCCTTGCGTCTTGGCGTTATCCAACAAAATTCATTTTTTAACTCAAGAGCTATAAAATCTCTGTCTTTCGTTAAGCTAAGACCATATTATTTCTTCTCGGAGCCTTATCACAAAGAACATCGGCAATACTTTTTGAGATAAGATGCCCTTCTGTAAGATTATCCAGCCAGAAAAACTCGCCGGCAGCATTGATTTCGATAAAGTAATATTCATCTTCCGGGGAAACGATGATATCAATAGCCCCGTAATCAACATTATAAACGTCCAGAAGTTCCAGGATTTTCGCTTCAATGTCTGCTGGCAATTCTGTTCTCTCCCATTTTTTAATAAGGTTTACCCCGTCTTTTCGCCAGTCTATTTTGGCTTCTTCAGACTGCTGGGAATCGATTTCAAAAGTATAAACATCGCGGCCCACAACGGTTACGCGGAGTTCTTTTTTCTTTTCAATTTTCTTCTGAAACTGCATCGGACAGTACAGGAGTGAGTCCAGCTCTTCAAGGTTGTCTTCACTTACGACATTGGTGAACACCACGCATTCTACTCCATCTTCATAAATAGCAAATCCGGTCTGCATTTTGGCGATTACATTCTGATGCTTCAGAATAAACTTCCTTGCTTCCTCCGGGTTGTTTGTAATGCAGGATTCAGGAATTTTAAGGCCTATTTTGTCAGCGATCTTCAGCTGTTCTTCCTTACTGTCTAATCTCCTGTAAACGCTCGGTTTTCCGAGAGCGTAAGTATCTATCGATTCCAGGAATCCAAAAAGGGTATTCCGGATCTCTCCCATTGCAGCTCCGAAGAATTTAGGGTCCATTTCTTCTTTAAGTCCGTGGCCCATATTGTATGCCCTTCTATACCATACGGCAGCAATATCATCCAGGCGGTGTTTAGCTTCTGGTGTTTCAAGAATACTTACCCATTCACCATCCTGAAAAGAAGTGGTGAGTTTGTTTTGAAGCGGGTAAAGGTCAACATCAAAGCGGATGACCTCACAGCCGTTTTTTTCTATGTATTCTGTTACTTTTTCAATGGAGAAGTTATCTGCGGTATGGGTAATAATTAAAATTTTATTCATGGGTATGGATTCTTTTTATAAGATTGTCGGCAATTCTTTCTGCTATGGGAAAATTCAGTTCTTTCTGCAGCATTCCCCATTCTCCCTGAGGATTTACCTCAAGAAAATAATATTCCCCGTCTTTTCCTCTGATCATATCGATGGCTCCGATATACAGCCCCATTTCTTCCATCATGGAGGTTAATCCTGTTTTAACGGACTGCGGCAGTTCATATGCTGACCAGAACTGGCCTTCACGGGCAATTCTCCAGTCGGCATGCTCACTGTTATTGATCTTTCCGGTAAAAAACTCACCTGCGATATATACGATGCGGAGTTCATATTCTTTATCAATATAAGGCTGAAAGATCATCGGGCAGTATGCGATATCCGAGATATGATCCAATGTTGTTTCCTCAATGACCATTGTTGATATCAGGCTTTCTCCGCTCATAGACTTTGTGGTCAGGCTGTGCAGTTTTGCCACTGCTTTTCCCTCGCATATGGTGTGAAAAAAGGCAAGTATCTTTTCTTCATCGTTTGAAAAAAGAGTTTCAGGGACAGTTAAGCCGTTTTTTTTGGCGAGCTTCAACTGAAGCATTTTATTTCCATCAATCTTCCGCTCATTTTCATAAGGATTGATCCATGGAATGTCTTCCAGCACAGTAATAAGGTTATAACGGATATTTTCATAACCTTTAAGGAATATTTTTTCATAGTCTTTATCCAGTTCCTCAGGGGCTTTTATTCCCCAGGCTTTTCTGTGCCATACGGCTTTTATCTCATCAGAATGAATGGTATTTCCTTCTTCGTCGGTAAGCTCGAATGAATCTTCATTCACACTTATTTTCTGAAGATGGTTCATACGGTCTGAGTTCAGTCTGAAATATGGAATATTCCTGGAGGTAAGATATTCAAAAAAGATATCGATATTATAAAAGTCCTGTGAATGGGTTATACAGAGAATCATTTGCCGGTTTTATTAAAAAAGGAAACTTAGTGGTAAGTTTCCTTTATATGATTGTATTAACGTTGTTATCTGTTATTAAAACGGAACAGTAGGTGAATCATCATCTCCGTCTGACGGATACTTTAAGGTATGATCCATATCTAATTTCGGAGAGGTTGCTGTATCGATTGACGGTCTTGTAATCACATCTCTTTCGGGGATGGTGATAATTCCTGATTCTCCGCCTTTTACAGTTTCAGGATCTGTAACCTGCTTTTCAAGGAAAGCTGCAAAAAACGGTTTCTTTTTTGAATTTTTGTTTTTCATAATAATAGAATTTGGGGGTTAAAAATTTCCGGCTTCATCACTGTCGGACGGATACTTCTTAGTTTCGATATAATCCTGTTTCGGGGTTGTCATGTTATCCAAAATAGGTGATGTAGAAGCATCTGTCGCAGGGTGTGTGATCACGTCAGTATCAGGAGTGGTTCCCCCTCCCTGTACTTTTTCAGGATCATTAATCTGCTTTTCAAGAAATGAAGCAAAAAACGGTTTCTTAGAATTGTTCTTTTTCATAGTATTTTAGTTTGGTTAGTAAAATTTCTGTGGTTTTGTGGTTACAGATAATCCAGTTCTCCGGCCTCGTCACTGTCGGAAGGATGTTTCATTGTCACAACGTTATCCCTGATGGGAAGAGTTACATTGTCAAGCGTAACCGATGTCAGCTGATCTTTTGTCGGCAGTGTGACAATATCCATAGAGGGATCGGTGGTTCCACCTCCCTGGATTTTTTCAGGATCCTGAATTTGTTTCTCTAAAAACGAAGCAAAGAACGGTTTTTTTGAGTTTTTCTTTTCCATAAGTTAATATTTTTAGTTTTTCTCTAAAACTAAAGTACAAAAAATTTCATCACACGGGGAAATATTACCTTATTTTAAGAAAATTTTAACTAAAATATGAAAAACATAGAATTAATTTAATCCAAACCTAAAAACTGCTTAACAAAAATCGCAAAATCAACTGGATTTTCAGCCTGCACCCAATGTCCTGCATTTTTTACAGTAACTATCCTGGCTTTCGGAAATTGCTGTTTGATACCGTATTCATCCTGTGGCAGGATATAGTTTGATTTTTCTCCTGCAATAAATAGGGTATCTCCTTCAAATACTCCGAACTTTATGGCATTTGAAACAAATTCGTTATATTTTTCAGAAAGTGTTTTAAGATTGAACCTCCAGTTCAGTTTTTTATTATCATCCCAATACAGGTTTTTAGCCAGGAACTGAATGGTAGATTTTTCAGGGATATATTGGGCAAGGGCAGCTTCCACATCACTTCTTGAACCAACTGTATCAAAATTCACCGTTTCCAGTGCTTTGATGATTCCCTGATGATGAGGAGGATAAGCTTTCGGGGAAATATCTACCACGATCAGTTTTTTTACCCGTTCAGGGTATTTTATAGCGAACTGCATTACTGCTTTCCCACCCAGCGAGTGTCCTAAAACATGGGCTTTCTGAATTTCATAATGATCCATATAACGGGCAATGTCATCCGCAAGATCATCATGAGACATCTGGTCTGAGTGAAAACTTCTGCCGTGGTTTCTGAGGTCGATCAAATGTACCGGAAGATATTCTCCCAGGTCTTTCCCGAAACTTCCCCAGTTGTCAAGCATTCCAAATAACCCGTGGAAAACAAGAAGCGGTGTTTCCGTTAAGTTTTCACCAAATATTTTTGAGTTTAAAATTTCCATTGTTTTGATTTAAAAATTAGAATTTAAGATTGATGATCAGCAAGTAAACCAATCAGACATAGAAAGATGGCATACTCCCCTCTTTAATAAACAGTTTTGCCAAAGGTTAAAAAACGAAAAAGGCCAGATATTTCATCCGGCCTGATTATCTTTTACCATTTGGCCAGTCTCTTCAGATAAGCCTGGACTGTATTTTCAAGTCCCATATACAGGGCCTCTGAAATCAATGCATGACCGATGGATACTTCCAGAAGGTTGGGAATGCCGTCTGCAAAATACTTCAGATTTTCAAGACTGAGATCATGCCCGGCATTGATTCCCAATCCATGTTCTGCGGCAGCAACCGCAGTATCATAATAGGGTTTTATGGCCTGCTCTTTATTGGAAAGGTAATTTTTAGCATAAGCTTCGGTGTAGAGTTCAATTCTGTCTGCTCCCGTTTTTGCTGCATACCCTACCAGTTCCGGCAGTGGATCAAGGAAAATTGAAGTACGGATCCCTGCATTCCGGAATTCAGCAATGATCTCTGTAAGGAAGTCAAGATGCTTTTTCGTATCCCAGCCGGCGTTGGAAGTGATGGCATCGTCGGCATCAGGAACCAGTGTTACCTGTTCAGGTTTTACATCAAGCACCATATCAATAAAATGACGGTGCGGATTTCCTTCAATATTGAATTCCGTAGTTACCAGAGGTTTCAGATCGTAGACATCTTTTCGGGTTATATGTCTTTCATCCGGTCTGGGATGGATGGTAATCCCCTGTCCCCCGAATTCCTGGATTTTCACCGCCGCTTCTGTTACGCTTGGTGTATCGCCTCCTCTGGCATTTCTTAATGTTGCGATTTTATTGATGTTTACGCTTAATTTTGTCATATCTTTTTAAAAGTTCGAGATCGGATCAGGATGTGCAATTGTTGCCCAGCAGATTCTATATCTCTTATAATTATTATCTTTCCGAAGGACAGCCCTCTGTTTTTGCTATACTTTTACACTCACCTGCATTACCTGCAGATCAAATTCTTTTGAAGCGACCAGCAGGTGATCGAAAATATCAGCCTGGATCTGTTCAAAATGTTCCCATTTGGAATCATTGGCAAAACAGTATACCTCCAGTGGAAGCCCCTGTGGGGTAATATCCAGCTGGCGGACCATTTTAGCCCCGTTTTTATCAATATCAGGATCGTCCTCTATATATTTCTGGGCATAATATCTGAACACTCCTATATTGGTAAGCTGTCTGCCGTTGATTGTTTTATCGTTATGTCTCAGACTTTCTTTTTCTTTTTTGATCTCCTGGTTCTTTTCTTCAAGATAATCCGAGATCAGATTGATCTCTTTCAGACGTTCGATATCTTCTTCCGTTAAAAATTTAAAGGAATTAATGTTAAAATAAATCGATTTCTTGATTCTTCTGGTATTGGATTCCGACATTACCTGCAGGTTTTTGATCTCTGTGGTCAGGAGGTCATAAGTAGGAATCGTAGAAACGGTTTTGTCAAAATTGGTGATCTTGGTGGTCAGGAGGCTTATTTCGGTAATATTTCCTTCGATGCTGTATTTGGGAATACTTACCCAGTCCCCTACTTTCAGGTTTTTAGAGGTTGCCACATGTATTCCGGTTACAAATCCCAGAATAGTATCTCTGAAAACCAGTACCAGTACCGCAGTAATCGCTCCGAGACTTCCGACAATGGTTGTTCCTTTGATCCCGAAAATCACACAGATTCCCACTACGGAAAAAACAAAAATCCCCAGGATCTTAACGGTTTCCGAGATGGCATTCAGCGCCATGATCTTATAGAAATCCTGTTTGATGGTAAAGTAGTTCCTGAAACCTGTCAGTGAGCGGTACAGCATCCCTGCGAGGATAAGCACGAGTCCTAAATTAACCGACCTGTTGATAAATGTAGTTGTTTTCGGCAGTGCCGTAGCCGGAAAAATAGAAGGATGTACAGCCCCCACCACAAGGAGAGCCGCAAAATGAGCTACTGAATTGGTGATCTTAGACTGATAGACCGAACGTATGACCGGATATTTTTCATCGCTCCGGAAAAACCGGAAAATAAAGTTGATAATGAATTTAAAAACAAAATCCACCACAAGAAAAACAGCACAGAGCAGGGCAAGTTTCACAATAATATGCACCACCCAATCCAGACCGGCAGGGGTTACCTGGCTGATATAGATGTAAAGCTGGTCGCTGATTTCCTGCAAAAAATTTTTGGTATCCTGAATTTCGTCTTTCATTACAGCAAATTTATAAAATTAAGAAGGATGATGTTACAATTCCCATCAATTTTCATCCCAAATTCTTAAAACTCTTCTGTAAATGTTCTTTTTTCCTATCTTGCATTTATATTTTTAAAGAATGGACACTGCCTTAATCAATATTCTATGCCTTATTTTACTGTTTCTGGGAATACTCGGAACATTTCTTCCGATCCTGCCGGGTCTTCTGCTCAGCATTTGCGGTCTTCTGATCTATAAGTTCGGAACAGACTCTGATCTTCCCATGATCTATGTATGGGCATTTGGAATTCTTACGGCAGCTTCTGCGGTTCTGAGCTATGTGATTCCTGCCAAAACCAACAGAAAATACGGAGGCACCCGCTGGGGAAGCATCGGTTCCATCATAGGAACTATTGTCGGGCTATTCATTCCTATTCCTTTAGGTTTCCTGGTGGGTATGTTTGCCGGTGTTTTCATCGGGGAACTTCTTCATGACAGCAAGGATATGAATAAGGCCTTACAATCTACCAAAGGAGCCTTTATAGGATTTATTTACGGCACCGGTTTCAGTTTTGTAGTGGGTGTGGCAATGTTTTTGGTAGTAGTTTTAGATATGCTTGATATTATTTAAAACCAAAAAAAAGTTATGTTCCATAAAGTCATCCTGTTAACCCTGGGAATGTCTGTCTTAGCCGGATGCAATGCCCGGAAAAAAGATAAGGTCCCGGTTAAAACGACAGAAACAAATAGTTCTGACCATTCAGAAACCCTTTCCAAAGACCAGAAAGCAATGATCTATCTGAATGAAGGGGAAAATAAATTTCTGGATGAATACCAGATGAACGTTACCTTTAAAGGAATTTCCGAAGACAGCCGCTGCCCCGAAGGTGTAAACTGTATATGGGCCGGAGCCGCCGTGGCACAGGTAGAAGCCATGCTAACCACTTCCAGACCTATGGTTCTGAATCTGGCCACTTTAAATCATCCCGGACGAAATTATCATCAATCGGAGGTATTCAACGGGTATATGATTACGCTGGAAGAAGTAACGCCCTACCCTAAATCCCAGGACGGAGCCAGGGCTCTTTCCGGAAAATACAGGATCGGCATCAGCATTAAAAAGGCAGATGAAGCTTCATTACCTACCAGGAAATAGGCTTCTTTCCTTTTGAAACAAGATATTCATTAATCTTTGAGAAAGGCTTGCTTCCAAAAAATCCTCTGTGAACGGAAAACGGAGACGGGTGCGCCGATTTTAGGATAAAATGTTTAGCAGGATCGATGAGTTCGGCTTTTTTCTGTGCAAAAGCTCCCCAAAGGACAAAAACTACATTTTCTTTTTTATCTGAAATTTCTTTGATCACAAAATCTGTGAATTTTTCCCATCCCAGATCTTTATGAGAATTCGGAGTATGAGCCCGGACTGTTAATGTGGCATTCAGAAGAAGCACTCCCTGCTTACCCCAATCATCCAGTTCCTTCGATGTTCTTACCACTCCAAGATCATCTTTCAGTTCGATGAAAATATTTTTAAGGGAAGGCGGTGCTGCCACCTGTTCGGAAACGGAAAAACAAAGACCGTTTGCCTGATAATCGTTGTGATAAGGATCCTGCCCGATAATCACGACTTCAACTTCGTCAAAAGGAGTAATTTCCAGTGCTCTGAAGATCTGGTCTTTCGGAGGAAAAACCTTTGTTGCGGCATATTCCTGCTTTACTTTATCCCAAAGGGTTTTAAAATATTCTGTATTTTTTATCGGGGCTAAAACTTCTGTCCAGGTCATATAGGGGAATTTGAAAATTTGAAAATGAGTTAATTTGAAAATTGGCGGGCGGTTATCAATTTTGCTTTCAGTTTATTATTTATTACAATAATCGTATACTTTGTCTTTGGCTAAAACGATATGATTGATCATTCCTTTTCCATAGTCAAAGTAGACCTGTCTTTTTGCTACAATACTTGATCCTCCCAGGTTTTTATTAACCATCTGAACAGGAACGGATGAATTGTTATCAAGAATCATCAGGGTCATGCTTCCGTCATCGGTAAGCTCGGTCTGATCGTATTTATCGTGTATCTCCGGATTATATTTTTCATCGCAGCTGATCCCGGCAATATTTCGGTCAACAATCTGGCTGTGCGGTTTGAATGCAGCGGCATTTACAGGAAGGTCACAGACGATCATATGTTTATCTTTATCATAGGTTCCTTTTTCTATTCCGAAATAGTCATCCATATCTTCATCTTTTACATCCAGGTAAACTTTGAAAACGGCCTGATTGCTCATTATATTATTTTTGTTATACCACATAAAAACCTGCAGAATAACAAAGAAAACAAGTGCCACAATAACAATAACGGTTAAAAATTTCTTCATGGTTTGTCTGATAAAAGTTCAAATATAAATTAAAAAACAGGCAATATCAAATTTTCGAATAAATCATAGAATGTTGTGCTTAGATCATTTTATTTCTCAGACTAAAAACAAGATTGTGAGGAAATCCTTCATCTATTCTGCCTTCCATTAAAGTAAAACCATGTTTCACAAGAAGGCCTTTCGAGTTTTCATTATGCTTATTGGTCATGGCCAGAATTTCCTGAAAATGCAGGTCATTAAAAGCAACATTCAAAACGGCTTTCAAAGCTTCCGACATGATTCCCTGTCTGTGATAATCCGGCAATAATTCATACCCGACTTCGGCCACGGTTCTGTCTTCGGAAAAATTCCAGAGACATATCGTTCCGATCAGATCCGGTTGATCTTTTAAAGAAATTCCCCAATAAGCCGTCTGATTGTTTTGAGTTCTTTCTTTAATGGTTAAAATAAACTGCAGGGCATCATAATTATTTTTCGGAGAGTTTCTCTGAACAAACCGATTGGTGATTTCGTTGCTTCGGATTTTCAGAATATCTTCAACATGGCTTTCGCTGATTTCTTTTAATTGTAGTCTTTCGGTTTCCAGTTTCATTTTTCAAAAATAATGAATCCTGATGATTACAAACATTTTCAAACGATCAAATCTGCTCATTCTCAAATTATCCGTAAATTTGCCTTGTGTATATAGACAAAGAAGATTTAAACGAATTAGAATTTCCGCAATTGCTCGCGGAAATTTCTCCATTTGCGTATTCTCCGAAAACGAGAGAAAAAATTCTTCAACTTCGTCCGATGGAAATTGACGAGGCGGAACTTTCACTGAAAAAAACGTCGGAATATCTTTCGAGTTTTGAAAGTTCAAATGCAATTCCGTTCGATGAATATGAAGATATTGAAAGTGAGCTGAAGCTCATGCTGATCGAGAATTACCGTCTGGAAAACAGTGCTTTCATCAAAATAAAAGCCATCACGGAACAGATCGGGAAACTTCAGAAGTTTTTCCCCACCATGCCGGAAACCTTCCCTACTTTAATGGAAGAAGTTTCTGTTCTGGAGTTCAGAAAAGAGATCATTGATAAGGTAGATAAGGTCTTTAACCGTTTTGGAGAAGTAAAAAGTGAGGCTTCTCCTGTGCTGAAGGAACTGAGAACCGAGATCCAGCATGCCAAGAAAGCGATTCAGGAAAATTTCAACCGTGCCCTGTTCAATTACGGACAGAGTGAGTTTCTGGATGACATCCGCGAAAGTATTATTGAAGACCAGAGGGTTCTGGCTGTAAAGTCAGGCTTCAAGAAAAGGGTTCCGGGAAGGGTTCTCGGCATTTCGAAAACAGGATCCATTACGTATATCCAGCCGGACAGTGTGGTAAAGCATTATTTCAAGCTGCGGGAAAACGAAGAGGAAGAGAAAAAGGAAATCGATAAGATCCTTAGAAAACTTACCGCTGAACTGGCCGAATTCCAGCCACAGCTCTGGAGATACCAGGTGTATATTTTTGATCTTGACCTTACGAGAGCCAAAGCCAAGTTCGGGGAACTGGTTAACGGAATTCTTCCGAAAATCAACCGCCACAAGACATTACGGCTGAAAGATGCCTTCCACCCTCTGTTATGGCTGAGAAATAAGCAGGAAAACAAGACCATCCATCCTCAAACCCTCTCCCTTACAGAGCATAACAGGATTATTTGTATCTCAGGACCCAATGCCGGAGGTAAATCTATCACCCTTAAAACGGTAGGACTGCTTCAGCTGATGATCCAGAGCGGTATTCTGGTTCCGGTACATCCCAGATCGGAAATGTTTTTCTTTGATAAGATCATGACGGATATCGGGGATAATCAATCGATCGAAAACCACCTGTCTACTTATTCTTCAAGGCTGAAGAAAATGTCGGGAATTATCCGTGAGGCGGATGCGGAAACCCTGCTTCTTATTGATGAATTCGGAACGGGTTCGGATCCGGAATTGGGAGGTGCGCTGGCTGAAAGCTTTATGGAGTATTTTTACGACAAGAAGAGTTTTGCTATTATTACGACGCATTATACGAATATCAAACTGGTAATCGAACAGCTTCCGAACGCCCAGAATGCGGCCATGCTCTTCAATGAGGAAACACTGGAACCGATGTATAAACTGGAAGTGGGACAGGCAGGAAGCTCCTTTACATTTGAAGTGGCGGAAAAGAACAGAATTCCAAGATTTATCATTCATGCTGCCAAGAAAAAAGTAGAGCACGATATCGTTAACCTTGATAAAACGATTGTAAAGCTGCAGCAGGAAAAGTTTGAGGTTGAAAAACTGAAATCCGACCTTGCTGAAAGAAAAGAATCGGTTGAGGATAAGCGCGACAATCTTCAGAAACTGAATGAACAGCTTCAGCAGAAACTGTTTAATTTCCAGAAACTGTATGAAGAGGAACACCGCAAACTTCAGTTCGGAAATAAGATTGAAACTTTTATCGACAGCTATACGAAAGGAAAATCCAGGAAGGATGTGGTAAAAGATTTCGTTAAACTGCTGGAACAGGAGAAATTCAGAAAGCTGGGAGCCGACAAGGACGAGTCCAAACGTCTCCAGGTTGTGAAGAGAAAGATCACGCAGCAGCTTAAAAAGGAAGATGTTATCGAAAAGATCGCTGAAACCAATGAAAAGCTTGAAGAAAAACGTAAAAGTGACCGTGCGGTATGGATGAAGGTAGGCCAGCGCGTGCGAATCACCGGAAGTACCAGTGTAGGAACGATTGAGAAAATTTCGAGAAATAAAGTAATCGTAAACTACGGAACTTTTAAAACCACGATTGACGCTGAGGAATTAGAAAGAATTTAACAGATCTATCCTTACAGACATAAAAGACAGCACTGATTTTCAATGCTGTCTTTATTTTTTAACCATCAAGTTTGTGTTAAGATCATGTGATAAATTTCTAAATTTGATTTTTTGTATTACATTTAAATGGTTATTTAATTCACGTTCATTGTGTTTTTTCAACACAAAGGCTTCATTTATAGGCAAAGTTGATTTTAGGAGACAAAGATAAGAATGGATCAGTCCCAAAAGTTG
>DJTE01000011.1:50347-248238 GCA_002439165.1 Chryseobacterium indologenes | reverse complement strand
CGGATCTATTGATACTTTACATTTAAAATATAAGAAACTTGTATCGCTGGACCTTATAATGTTTTTTTAATTCACCATTTATCTCTTGAATTTCGTCCAGATCATCCCATAATTCAGTAAGTTGCTTATCTGTCCATGAATATCCACGTTGATAATCAGGAATTCTGAAAAAACCCAAATTAAAAACTTTATATAAATTTATTGCCTGCATTGTTTATCAACTTTTTTATTTCACATTTAAATTTAAACTCATTTTTAATCCGTCAACTACATATTGATTTACTTCCGATATCTTCGATAAAAACCCAAAATCTTCAATTTGGGTGATTTTCTGTTTACTTAAAGCGGATATTTTAGAAAACTCCGATTTTGAAATATTTTTATACTGCCTCAATTCTTTTAATCTTAAACCAAATTTGAAAGTTTCATATTCATGATCAAACATTGACTGATGAAGATTTAATTCAGTTAAAAATTGATCCTTTAAAACATTCCATTTTTCTCTCATACTATCATCTGGAACACTTAAAAGATTTCCATCAGCAAGATAAGCATAAAGTAAATTATAATTTTTGTAATATGAAGTACGTATAACTTTGTCAAATGCAATATGTTGATAGTTGGGATATACCCCAAAGTTTGTATTATAATCGAAATCATCAAAAATTGTAAGTTCTGCTTCAATCATAAATAACATTCTCTTTTGTTTATTATGATCCAAATTTTTGAGATAATCTATAAATTCATTTATTGAGAATTCTGAATTTAAATTCATATAAATTAACTGTTTTGTTATACTTGATTATAAACATCATCCATCGTATATGCAACAATCATCCTGCTACCAATTGCCTTAAAATGTTCCTTACCACATTTAATTTTTCCAGTCTCGATTGGCTTTAATCCTTCATCAAAAATTGTCCCTTTAGATTCTGTTACAAAATATAGTTTCTCTCCATCCCCTTTATTGTATAAAATTGCCCAATCGGGATTATAATTACCTAATGGTGTTGGAATTTTGAACCAACCCGGTAATTTGGTGTACAAAATTACATTTTCGCTACCTTCAAACTCTCTAGCGAGATTTAATTCAACATCAGAGTCACATAAGGTATAATCAAATGCCGATTTGGAGGCTTCAACCATATATTTACTCAGATAACCAATTGCATCTGTTTTTTCCAATTCTTTTTGCTCATAATAATCGTGATCCCCAATTTTTTGGTATTTGATACCGTCAACAATAAATAATTTTTTTTGAATGTTAATAACATCGATACACTTTTCGATAAAAGCTTGTGGATTGGTCTTAAAATATTTTAAAACTCTTATTTCTAATCCCTTTAGGATAAGTACAATTGTTTTTCTTGTAAGATCAGTTTCATTTTGAAGATACGTTATAATATCCGGTAAACTTCTTACTTCAACCTCCAAATTTTCAACATAAGTTTTCAATTCACCATCCGTCTTAATCCCACCTTTTCCAACAGCAAGTTTACCTTTTACAAATTCTATTTTTGCCTGTTGGTTTAAGACATTGTTATTAATTGTCTTAATACAGTTCTCAATTAATTTTTCAGAATCAAATTCTACCTGATATACTGTCTTAAACTTTATCGTGTCCCAAAGTTTTTTGAAGTCTTCTGATAAAAAAACTTCTTTATTAATTTTAATCTCTCGTTTATCGTTATTATCTTTTATTTCTAAAGAACCTGCAACCTGTTTTAAGATATTATAAATCTGTTTTGAGACCGTTTCACTAAATTCCTGACCTAAATCAACGGTTTTCTCTTTTAAATGGATTTTTAAGGTGTCTTGAATCTTTCCTTTTTTGTCAATATATCCTAATTCTATAAAAGTTTGATAAATTTGAGAAGATGTTTCCTGTCCCAAGTAAACTGGTTCATCGTTTTCGTCAACCGAAGTCACTACCGTATTAAAAGATTCAATAGCAAGATGACCAAATTTTATTCCCGTATCTTCGGTTAGTTCCTTTTGATATCCTTCCACAAAATCTTTAAAACTTTCATTGACAACCGTTGTTAAAATGTTTACGTTTTCGTCATAAACACGATTCCCGGTTTGATTAACAGAAATTCTCAATCCACGACCTATTTCCTGCCTTCTTCTTATTTCTGAGGCACCCATTTCTTTTAATAAACAAATCTGAAAAACATTTGGATTATCCCAACCTTCTCGTAATGCAGTGTGTGAGAAAATGAATCGTACAGGTGAGTCAAAACTAAGTAGTTTTTCTTTTTCTGTCATAATTAGATGATAAGTATCTTCATCTGCTTTTACAGAACCAGAAGTATCTTTAAAGGCTTCAAATTTATCTTTTGAGTTAGATTTTTTTGATCTCTTATCGGTAGAGAAATAGCCTTTGTGAACATCAGAAACAATTACTTCTAAATCTTGTACTTCTTTAAAAAGAGACAGTTTATACTTTGGCGACTGAATAATTCTATTATATTCTTCTTCAAAAATTTGAGCATATTCACCATTTAATTTATTACCTTCTTCATCATATTCTCGATATCTTGCGACCTTATCAATGAAAAATAAACTCAGAACTTTTATTCCTTTTGGGTTAAGTTTTACCTCTTTATCTAAATGTTCTTGTATGGTTTTAGCAATCAATTTTCTCTTGATATCAGTATCGTTTACACCACCTAATGTTTGACCGGATTGTAAAAACTGACCATTAGAAAATTCAATAAACTCAGGTTCGGTACTGATTTCACTCACATTAAATCCGTAATATTGATCTAACTTGGTAATTTGATACAAGTCATCACCTAACTTCACTTCTTTAGGTGACCTTGTTACTTTTCCATTTTTCCCTTTGACATCAAGATTCAGTTTAACTTTAAATCCATTTTTATTGGATATGCTTAAAACCTGTATGAAAGCCCCGTCGCTCACTTCATCTTTCGTCGTTACAGATGCTACTTCAATCTTCTTAACCTTTCCGTCATTATAGGCATCAATAGCATCAAATTTATAGAGAAGATTTACTTTGTCTTTATGAGTAGCTGAAAACCTATAAATAGTTATTGGATTCAAATTTTTTATAGACTGTATCTGTAATTTTGAACTCATAGTACTTTGAGGTTCATCTACAATAACGATTGGATTGGTATCTTGAAGTAAACTAATTGGTTTTGCACCTAACTTATCATTATACTCCAACATTATACGTTTTGAACCCTTTACTGTATCTACATCCTGTGAAAATGCCTGAACGTTGATGACCATTATTCTGATCTGGTCTGATGTGGCAAAGTCTCTTACCTGACTTAGATTGGAACTGTCATAAATAAAGTATTTATACGGCGTATTTTCAAATACTTTCTTAAAATGATCATCCGTCAATTCCAATGATTTATTAATTCCCTCACGAATAGAAACTGATGGTACGACAATAATGAACTTCTTAAAACCGTATTTACGGTTCATTTCCATTATTGAACGAGTAAAAACGTAGGTTTTTCCTGTACCGGTTTCCATCTCAATGGAGAACTGAAGATCATTTCTGTCAATTTTATTGGGATCAGAAATTCGCAAACCATTTTTCATTTGGATGGCTTGAACGTTTTCAACGATTTGTTTTGGTAAAAGATTTATCTTATTAGCGTAACCCAAATCGGCTTCGTAATCAATGGTTTGATCTTTTGGAGCTAAAACCGTAAAATTAGATTGTAATTTCTCTTGACCTTTAAATACATCAACAACAGCTTCTATGGCATCTTGCTGATAACTAAGGTTACCTTCAAATTGTATTTTCATTTTGTTGTTGAATATTATTTATTTAAAGTTAAATATGCTTGATCAGGATGTGTGATCATATCCGGAAATTTATAGCCAAGTTCTTTTTGTTCAAGTAGTGGTTTTACAAAATCCCGAAATATGTATTTTTCACTTTTGTTAAGAAGAACCGTTAATTCATAAATTTTGAATTCTTTTATTGAACATAGTTCTAAAATAATATTCTTAATTACCGCTTTATCATTTATTCTAGCAGGAAGAGTATCTATTTTCTTCTTAATTAGAGATAGTTTATCTATATCATCTTTAGCTAGTGTACTAAGATTAATAGCTAGTGCACTAAGATTACTAGGTAGTGCACTAAGATCTTTAGCTGGTGCACTAAGACCTTCAACTGGTGTAATAGCTTGATCAACATTCATATCTGAATAAGTAGATTTAAGAACAGAAGTTGGAATATAATAAGTATATCTATTTCTACCTTTTGTATCCAATAAATCTAGTTCTCTAAGCTTTCGAAGATCACTGTTAGTAGTCTTAGAGTCGGAACCATTGATTTGTCTTGCCGAAGAGTTATCAACAGCACCTAATTCTCTTATAAAAATTAATATCCGTTTCTGATTGTCTGTCAAATTATAAGAATCAAAATTCTTTAACCATTCTAAATCTTTTTCATTCAACAAATGATGTAATAATAACCTTACTGTAAATCTATTATTTTCGCGATCACTTTCAAAAGTTGGGGGCATCATGGAGACACCTTCCATCAAACGTCTCATCGTTCTTATTCCCGAACCTTTGGTCTCAGCCAAGTTGGTCTCATGAAAAATAGCTGAGATGTAAGGATTTCTGTTTACAGAACCCGGTTCACCCAATTGTTCTTCAGTTTTTAATGAAAATCCCGGATTGATAATTTCAATTCTGTTGGGATAACGAATAATTTGAATAGGACTATTTTCCTTGTAAGATCTATGAATCAAGGCATTAACAACTGCTTCACGTAAAACTCTTAACGGGAGTCCTATATTTTTGGCTTGAATATTTTCATCTGTCAATTCAAAACCTTTTGGTAAATCATCACCAATGGTATGGATAATTCTTTGAACCAATTCTAATAATGAACCTCGCATATCCAAAGTAGAAGTAAACCTATTATTGGCATCTTCAACCCATTCGTTAGTTGAAACTCTTATATAATCAACTCTTACCATTGGTAAAAGTCTTCTTAATGCAGGACGACTACCAAAAGTCAATAATCCAGTGTAAGTAATAAAAAAGTCTTTACCTTTCTTTTTAATAGCATGTATTGATCGTAGCAATTCTATATCATCATATTGTAATTCTTCTGCACTAGAGTTAACTTCTGATCTGAATTTCCGGTAAAGTAGAATACTATCTTCCAAAATATCATCTAATTCAGCATCTTTTACAACTGTACTGTCGAATGATTCTGTAGTACTAAAATAAATACCCATATCATCTTCCGTACCTTTTACATCAGCGGAGCCTACTCTTCTGTATGCACCTTGGGGCAACCCTTTGCTTTTAATGTAGATGGGCTTACTTTCTGGCGACAATTCTTCTACAAAAACAATCACAACGTTCTTACCGTCTACCTGTTCAACTTTAATAGTTGGGCGAATGGGTTTATTAAAAAAATCAGAACATTGTGAAGCAAGATTGGTTTGAATCTCATCTAATTTGTCGAAAGGAATTCCGGTAACTACATATTCAGGAAATAGACTTTTTTGATTATCTTCTTTTTCTACACCCAATAAAATATATCCACCTCCTAAACTAGGTTCATTACTAAAAGAACAAACAGTTTCCATGATAGATTTACCGACATCTGAGGCTCTTTTTGCTTCAATATTAGTACATTCGTCGGTAGAGTTGAGTTGAGAGATTAATTCTTTTAAACTTTCCATTCTAAATAGATTTCACATTTTCAATACCCACCTGTCTTAAAGTTTGTACTGTGTTGGTTTTATCGGCATCATTGGCAAAACCAGAATCTTTAAAAATGACGGATGGATTGGAATCCGAAGATTCTTTGTGCCATTCACCAATGGTTGTGGCTACATCTGTTTTGATCTGATCACTTAAACAAATGTACATTGATCCAAAACCGATATTGTAGATTTTACAGTCTCCAACCACTTTTTCTTCAATTGGTAATGTTAGTTCCAAACCGTACTTTAAAAGGATCTCAAACAACACATCTTCTTCTGTTCTATTAGATTTGATATGGTTCCCATTATTTTCTGCGAACATATCTAATTGACCTTCAAATTCATCAACGGACGTATCCCAAGCTTGAATATTGGAAGAGTCCAATTTGAACACACGGAAACCTGTATCTAAATTTTGAATTCCTTCTTTATCTTTATTTTCTTTTTTGATGAGTTCCCCTGCTCGTCGAATACGTTCTTTGGTAATCTCTGCAATAGTTTTAAAACCTTCTATATAAGCTTCAGATTTTTTATCAGTAGGTTCGGGTAATTGTATTGAAATACATTTTCGGTGGCTATTTTCCTGCGCATTAAGTACCATTACAGCATGGGCAGTAGTACCTGAACCTGCAAAAAAATCGATAATAATTTCATTATTTTTTGTAAATGCTTGAATGTGCTCTTTTGAAATATTAACTACTTTAGGAGTATCAAATGGAATTCCCATATTTTGTAAAAGTTTACTATCACTATTCCCATAATAAAGAATTGAAGATAAATTCTCATACATATTTTCTTCTAACAAGTATTTTCTCCTTGGCAATGTTGATTCATCTTTTCCAAACAAGATTAAATCCTCTTTTAATAATTGATGCATTGTAGTTTGTGAAACCCTCCATCCCTTTTTCGGAATTTTTACAGGGTTACCAGATTTAGGATGTTTCACCTCATAAAAGTACATTGGATCTTTTGGCTTTTCGATCGATACAGCCTGATATACCCTTCCTAAACTGTCGATTTTATTATACGCTTTCTCACCACCACTAAAATCATTTTGAGCATTAACCCATGTTGAAAACTCTTTATTAATAACATCTAAAGTTTTTTCTGCATTTTGATTAAATATTTTTTTTGCTTTATCTAAAATTGATTGTCCATTTTTCTTAGGTCTTAAAAGCTGGTTGTCAGAGAGAAAAGTTTCTTTATTTTTTGTATAACATATAATTTCTTCATGTTGATAAGCTATTCCTTTAGAATCACCTTTTGGATTACGCTTGTCCCATATAATTGTACCTAAATTATTTTCAGAGCCAAATATTTCTTCTAGTAATTTAGAGAGATTTACAGTTTCATTCTCGTCCATATTAATTAAAATCACACCGTCGTCTTTTAATAAATTTCTAGCTAATTTCAAACGAGGGTACATCATATTCAACCAATTACTATGATAACGACCATCACTATCTGTATTCGTACTAAACTTTTTTCCCTGATCATCAGTTTGCCCTGTTATTTCAAGGTAATTATTTAGATTATCTTTATAGTTGTCTTTATATACAAAATCTTTTCCGGTGTTATATGGAGGATCTATATATATCATTTTGATTTTGTTGCTATACGACTTTTGTAAAAGTTTTAAAGCCTCCAGATTATCTCCCTCAATAAAAATATTTTCGGTAGATTCCCAATCTTTACTTTCTTCCTTGCATGGTCGCAAAGTTCCGGTCGAAACTTTGTTCGCTTCTCTTTGGGCTTCGGCTTTACCTGCCCAAGTCATTTGATAAAATTCTTTATCTTTTTGAATGTATTCTCCAACCAATGCCTGTAATTCTTCAACCACCAATTTCCCTTCACTAAAAGCTGTAGGAAAGATTTCTTTTAATCTTTCAATATTCTTCTGAACAATATTTTCTGAGGTCAATTCATTAATCTTTTCCATGTTCTATCTTAACTTTTAGTTCGTTTATTTTTTGTTTGAGATCGTGAATTTCGGAATTTATCCTGACTTTTTCACTCATTTGAGTGACCGATTTCAGTTGTTTTTGATGATCGTGAATTTCTGTTTGATAATTTTCTACAGCTTCATTGATGATTAGTAATTCTTCTGTCATTTCATACGTTCTTATTTTGAACTCTTTAGTCAAATCAATTAGATTGTAATTTTTGATAACTTGTAGATAGTATTCATAAAATGATTTAAGATTGATGGTATTGGCATTGGCGAAAGATAAGGCTTCAAGAAAATCTGTTTGTGTTTCGCTGATTATAACGGAAAATAATTCACCTGAAATTACTCTTAATCTTTGGTCATTTTTATTTATTGTTTTGGTAGCTAAACTAATGTGAGAAAGCAATTCATCTTCAGATTGCATAATAACAAGACAATGATGAGGAATCAGTTTATGTATCAATCGAGCAACCGGTTTATAATTTTTTTCATAAATATCTGTTCTTAAACTGACAGTAATAAAATAGACTTCAACGAAAGATTGCGAGTCATCAACAGATTCAGGAATATTGGCGTTCCCTTTACTCACAATTCCAAAAATTCGAATACTTTGAACATCTGAACCATCCAAAAGTTTTGCCTCGCTGATTGTAATTCCATCTTGCTCTTTCAGGGAAACTTTTGTGATGGGAATATTGAGAATACAATTATCGGGTAACTTAAAAATTTCTTTCCAATTCATTAATATGATATATGTTATTAGTTTTTTAATTTAGTGTACAATTAGATAACTTATGACTTCGTATTCAGATCTTTTACCTGATTTACCGATTAATGAACCATTTGGATTGAAGATAGAGTTAAGTTCCATTGTTTTTTCTTCACCGGACAAATGATTTTTTACAATATCTAAAAGTTCCACATATTGGTTCATGTGTTTACCTGATTTTGATTTAATATTAAACTGCTTCAGCAATTCTTCTTTTACAGATAATTTTCCAAATGATAGTTTTTTAAATACATCTAAGGCTCGTTTTCCCATTCTCATTGGTACTTTGACATCACCATCATAAGTAATGTAAACCAACGAATACGGATGTAACAAATTTGACTTAAGTTTATCCTCAAAATTATTTTCATCTAAATCTTTAAGACAAAATAAAACTCCGGCAGGATGATCAACCAGATTGTTTTCCACCAAAGAGAAAATCCCACTAGCAAATAATTCGTACTGTTTTAATTCCTCTTCTTTTACACGGTCAGCATCTATTTTAAAATCATTAAAAGTAAGATCGGAAATAGAAATTCCTCCTTCGAGATCTTCCAAATCAACCACTGAATCTTTCATTTTTTCTAACTGTTTTTTTCGGTATTCCAATTCTTTATTTTGCCCGTCACGATCATCGATAACATTGTCGTCTCCGGTTGCGGAGATATCAAGAATCTGCATACGACCTTTTACACGTTGAATCAAGTCTATGTATTGATCTAATTCTATGTCGGGATAAAAATTAACTAACTGTATTTGATCGTTTTTAGAACCAATTCTGTCAATACGACCAAATCTCTGAATAATTCGTACCGGATTCCAATGAATATCGTAATTGATTAGGTAATCACAATCCTGTAAGTTTTGTCCTTCTGAAATACAATCGGTACAAAATAACAAATCAATTTCACCTTCCTGATCGGGAAAGATGCTGTCCCTTGTCTTAGAGATTGGTGAGAAGTTGATTAGGATGTTCTGTAGATTTGTTTTGCACCCTTCTAAATTGGTTTTGTTTGTATCACTACCGGAAACCAAGGCTGATTTTAATCCATATTGAGTCTCAAATTCTTCTGCACAGTTTTCGTAAAGGTATTTTACCGTGTCAGCAAATGCAGAAAAGACAATTACCTTTTTATTGTTGGAATTGATTGGGTTTTGAAGTTTCTTAGAAATGAGATCTTTTAGATCTTTAAGTTTTTGGTCTCTTCTAACCGTTATAACTCTGCACTTAAAGTACAAATCTTGTAATATTTCAAAATCTGATTCAAGAAACTCTCTGAACTTTATCAAATCCATATCCTGTAACAGAACTTTTACTTTACCACCGATAAAAAGATCATTGAGCTGTTCATCATCAAAATCGAAATCTCGAACGTCCATTTCCTCAACAAACTCTCTATGATTTGCAATCTTTTCGAGAAGCATTTCAATATGTTTCAAAAGTTTTTCAACTGTCAAACAGAATGAAAATATTGATGACTCCAATCTCTTTAAAAGATTAACCCTCATTAGGGTAATAATACTTTCCTCACGGTCTAATTGACTGAAAACTGCACCGGTTTCTGTTTTCGTATCGTATTTTTCAGCATAAGCTTCTTGCAAATGTTCGAAAACGAAATACATCGGTGAATAAAACTTTAAATTTAATAATTGTAGATAATCATTAATATCTGTAATAGAAAATTCTTTGTTATCTGTATCGAAGTCGCTGAATTGGGATATCGGTCTTAATCTTGTTGGAAACTTGCCAATATCCGCAACATCATAGTATTTCTCAATATGTTTTCTTGATCTTGAAATGGTAAAAATATCCAAAAGTTTGAAGTAGTCACCATCCAATCTGTTGATAAGATCTTCTCTTGTAGGATTTGCTTGTTTCATCCAAGTGTTAAACTTTCTTTGTGCTTGTGTCAAAGTAAGATCAATACTTGAAATTCCTTCATTTATTAATGCTTGATCATTCGTCTCCGTGATGAAAGCCAGTTGGTTTCTCAAGTCGTTTAATCTTGTATTAACCGGTGTTGCAGATAGTAATAGTACTTTGGTTCTAACACCAGATTTTATTACATCTTTCATCAATTTTTCATAACGAGAAACCGTCCCTTTTGAAGGATTGTTATTTCTAAAGTTGTGTGATTCATCTATAACAATAAGATCGTAATTTTCCCAATGAACCGTTTCAAGATTTACATCTCCGGACATTCCTTTTTCACGACTCAAATCGGTATGATTGAGAACATCAAAGTTAAGTCTGTCTTGTACTAAAATATTTCTTCGGTCATTAAGGCGGTAAGTAACCCAGTTATCTCTCAGTTTTTTTGGAGCAAGAACCAGAACCCTATCATTTCGGAGTTCGTAATATTTGATGATTGCTAAAGCTTCAAAAGTTTTACCTAGACCAACAGAATCAGCAATAATACAACCGTTAAATTTTTCAATTTTATCTATTGTACCTAAGACTGCATCTTTTTGAAAATTAAAAAGTTTATTCCAAACAACAGAATTTTTGAATCCGGTTTTCATTAATCTTTCCTCATTGATATCCTCCGTAGTTTTTCCTGCAAAAATTTTTGAGATTGAATATTTATAGTTTACTTCTGCTGATTTTAATACATCCGCTTGTTGGTATAAATTAATCAATTCTTGTTTGCAATCTATACCTCCATTCCATAAATTCTCAAATGCCTTACCAAAAGAATTTGAAGAATCTTCAAGACCAAAAATCATATAAGGTTTACCATCTTTAACGAGTCCAAGTGTGGTTTCGTTAAAGTTGTTTGGTGCGAATTGGAACGATTTATCATCAACAATGATAAAACTGTTACCTCCGGTAATTCCCTTTTTAACAAAAACAGACTTTTCAACAAAATCTAAAACTTGACGAAGACGGTAGTAAGTTTGAAGTTTTGCATTGGTTTCATTTTCAGATAAATCTTTAACAAAAGATGCTTTTTGGAGATCAAAATCTGTTTTCTGAATGAGTAGTTCAATAGACTTACAGTTTTGGAAAGGCTCTAATAAATCGAAAATTGCGTTAAAACTGAAATTGTTTACACAAATTTTGATAGTAGAATTAGGTTTAATAATTTGAATTAATTCGTTGTAGAATAGTATATCTTGGTTATTGATCACGTCTGATTACAGTTTTAAAGTTTAAACCTGTTTTCTAATTCTAAAAATGTTGAATTTATCATTAGTACAGGACATAATTTCAAATATACGAACAGTTATTATTTTGTAATTGTTTTTTTTAAAAAAACTCCACTTTTCAATCCAGCTTGCTAGGCAATGCAGATTTTCCGCTGTATCTTAGCCTAAATCAGCATATTATGAGTATAACATTATTATTAAGAAAGACGGTTGGAGAGGCAACAATCTATTTAAGATATAAACCAAGTAGAGACTTTGATTTCTTTTGGGCAAGTCCTTTTTCAATCGACGCAGAAAGGTGGGACGCCAAAAGTGGAATGTATAAACTATCGTTCAAAAAGAAAAGTCCTAAAGATGAATCCCAAAAAATATTGAATAAAAATATTGACGAGTTTAATATTAAACTGAATGAGTTAAAAAATAATCTGAACAGTTTTCTTCTGATGAACAATTACAATGTCACGAAATCACAGATTAAGAGTTTTTTAGATTTGAAATATGGCAAAAATAAAAAGAAATCTGAGAAAAAAGCGGTGAGTCAATCAGTTTTTATATCTCAATTGATAGAAGATTACATCAAAGAAAAAAGTGTTTTCGCTTTAGGAAAACACAAAGAATTAACATCTGCTTCCATTAAAAAATTCAGAGTAATCAAGAATAAATTATTTAAGATTAACTCAAAACTTACAGTTTCAGATATTGATGATAATTTTAGAAATACTTTTACAGACTGGTGTACAAAGAACCGGTATGCACCGATGACGATAGTAAAAGAACTGAAGATCATTAAAACCTTCATCAAGTTTGCTAAATCGAAAAAACATAAAACAAGTGATGAAGTTCCCAATTGGACATTCTATATAGAACCCAAAAATTATAAAGATCCTGTATTAAGTTTAGAGGAAATTCATAAAATCAAAGTTCTTGATTTGGAATTAGATTACCTTGATAATGCTAGAGATTGGTTGGTTATAGGTTGTTATATGGGATTGAGGGTTTCAGATTTACTAAGATTGAAAAAAACTGATATAATTGATCATCATTATATCTCCTTGGTACAAAAGAAGACAAATGATCCCGTTACTGCAATACTTTTGGATCCGGTAAAAACGATTTTAGACAAAAGATTGGGTGAGTTCCCTAGACAGATATCTGATCAAAGATTTAATGAATACATAAAACTTGTCTGTCAATTAGCAGGAATTAAAGATTTAATCTTTGGTGGAAAAATGATTAATAAAAGAAAAATATTTGACCATTACGAAAAGTGGGAATTGATAACATCCCATATTTGTAGAAGGTCTTATATTACCAATTTTAGATCAGTGCTAGGAGACGAAGGTATTATGGTAAATACCGGTCATAAAACAACTTCCATGGTAGAACATTATGACCAAAATACTATGTTGGAAAAAGCGAAAAAAATCAGATCAAAAATGTCTGAAAATCTGGAGCTAATTTATATCTAAAAAAGAACCTCACGTGAGGTTCTTTTTGGTTATAGGTAGTTCCGATTCTTTAAAATAAACCCTATTTCCGATATAGTGAGGTTTTAAGATGTCAGATTTTATCCATCGATTTAAAGTTGATATGAATTAAAGTCTATCGTTCTGAACATTATAAGATTTCCATTCCTAAAATATTTAAATAAAAAATAAACCTGAAATAATTTTCAGGTTTTATTTTTATCAAAATTTATTCCTTGGCAATCCAATTTCTTGTTCCTGAGGATATGGTTTGCTAAGAGTCACAATATCTACTGAAAAATGTTTTTCGAAAATTTACTTTTACTGTAAAATACATTTTTAAAATCTATACCAAGAAAATTAGAAATACTCCTATAATGTGCTACTTCTAATCCGCCATTAATATAAATTTTAATATTTTCAGAAATCATATGGTCAATACAAGTAATCAATAGATTTTTACTAAGTTCTTTTGAATATTGTTTATCACAGTTAAGTGCATAAATTAAATCATCAATATCAAGGAAATTAGATCTCATTTTTCCTTGATAAAGATTATCAACATTAGTTTCTTCTAAATTATTTATTAAATGAAAATCTGGATTATTTTCTTTAAAGGGACCGTTTCCATGTCTTGTTTGATATGCCCGGGTTACATAAAAAATTTCCGCATCAATATTTAGCTTAGATTTTTGAATCATAGCAATCGCATTTTGCGAAGTAGTATTACTTTTAGTAATATATGGTTTTGTTCCAAAATTTTGATCTATTAAAATACCTTGTGATCCCTCAAAAATAAATGTATCCCACTTTTCAAATATTTCACTATCACAATTAACAATATGTATATTTCCCTTTATTAATAATTTTTTTAAAATGAATATCTGCTCAAGAAAGAAAAGATTTTCAACATGGTGATCAAATTGATCAAAATCAAATGATGTTTCAATATTAACAAGTTTCTTATAGTAATTATGAATTTCTTGAAGTTTTGAAATTAGAAATTCTTCATTTTTAAATAAATCTGAAATTGTAAATGATATAACCTTATTTCTTTCTACTGTTGTACCGAATCCTACACCACAACTTCCTTTTCTCTTATCTCTTTGGGTTAGCTCCGAAGTACGATTAAATAATACGTCATAATGAGTTGTAATTGGAGAATTACAATTAACATAAAATTTAAAATCAGTATTTATTTCACTAATTTCTTCAAGAAAATAAGTAGGTGCAAAAGTACATTTCTCTGACCAGTATGTTGGCAGACCTCTAAATGTTCCAGATCCTAAATTTGAAAACACATGACTTTTACCCGTCTTATTATCAACAACACAATGACCTGCTTGGTGACCTCCGTTGAATCTAATTATTATAGAATTTGGATATTTGGTTGCAAGAAAATCCGTTGCAATTCCTTTTCCTTCATCTCCATATCCTAACCCCACCACGATAAAAGCTTTTTTTACCATGAGACTTTATATATTGCTGTTGATAAGTCAGATGTGATTTCACAATCAGTTCCTTCAAACATGAATAAGTCATTTTCTTTATAATTTTCACAAAACAAAATGACTTTCTTACCTAATGCTTTCGCGTATCCAACCTCAAAAATTGTTCCAGGATCATTTCCTGAAATAACTGCTAAAACCGCATCACAATTGTTCAAATTATCAATATCTATTTTTGCTATTTTTTCAAAATCCTCTTTAAAAACCGGTATACCTGCATTATGAAATGGCGAGAAAATATCAACATCAAACCCATTTAATATAGAATAAATCTCATTGATTAAAAATCTTTCTGAAACCGTAAAAAATGGTCCTGCCAAATAGATTTTTTTTCTTTTTTCCGACATTATACTGTTAAACTCCTTCGGATTTTTGGAAAGTGGCACATTCCTAGAATTACAATAATCTGCTGTATATTTTGAAGCAAACATCGCAGAATCATCAGGAGAAAGTTTTTCAATCATCCATTTCCAAGCAAAAACCGCGGAAAATATATCCCCACTGCCTATTGGCCATACTGATTCTGTTTCAAAAACAGGAATCACTTTAGATTTGTTTTCAAAAAAAACTGTAGCACCTTTTGCTCCATTTTTTATTACTACCACCTCTGCTTCTTCATTTTCCAATAAAAATTTTCCAACTTCATTTATATCTTTACTGATATTATTACTTAACATCATAGCCTCATTTTTATTTAGTATCAAAGCTAAATGCTGTGCTTTTGAATTAGTTTTTCTAAATCCTATGTGATTTTGAGGATCATAAACTACATACTCTCCGTCCACAGAACAATCCGACTCAATCATTCCATAATAAAGAATATGCTTTGCTTCTACCTTTGGTAAGATGAAATTTTTGGCAGGTAAATTATAAGGTATTGGTTTTGCTAATGGATGATAATAATCGAATATAATAGATTTTTCATGTACCTGTAAATATTGATTAATTTTGTAAGCTGAAACCTTATAGTCAAAAAGTTCCTTGAAATCGGCACCAACAGATGAATGATAATTAATTTCAAATCCTTTGTCACTTAATGCAATAGCTCCCCTTAAACCGGACCCAAAAAGATCTTCGTACTTTGGATCATGACATACTTCGTAATATGTCCCACCAACAATATCAATCATAGTACAGTTTGTAAATATTGTATTCTTACTTTACATTTCTCCTCATTTCCATCTAACTCAATAATTGTAGCTTTATATCTGTAGCCCTTTTTTATACAATTTCGCAATTGTAGTACTTGTGGAGTATCAACTATCCCACATAGGATACCCTTTGATAAAACATTCACTAATTGCATTTCCTGATCTAAATCAATCTGTAAAATATCTCCGACATTCAGTTTAAATATCTGACTTTGAATCTTTTTAAGATATACGTCAAATAATATATTTAAACATTCATCATCGCCACCTATAAAACCTGCTCCTTGTGTTCCTGCTAATTGTCTGCTGTAATTTTGGCTTCCGCCTCCACCTCCTTTCATGGTTTTTAGTTTTTTAATTAATATTATGTATGAATTTCTTTTATTAATGGCATCAGATTATTAACCCAATTCTTTCCATTTTTATTTGTCCAACGAGCAAGACCACTCTCGCAATTATTTTCTAAATAAATAAGAATTGCACCATCACATTTAAACCTTTTAACAAACTCTTTTAGAACTTGTTCATCTGACAATTGATCTAATTTTGATGATAAACTTTTTGTTTCCATAGAATATAATATTATATAATTTAAATATATAATTTTTTACAATTCAGAAAAAATAATTTTATCATTCAAAAGTAAAATAGAATATATTATAAATATTACGGTTTCCCATAAATAAGCTTATAATTTTAAGATATATTTTTTATTTTTAAAGTATAAACTAATCAACATGAAAGATATTTGTTACCTCTGTGGTCAAACAATGATTGAAAAAAAAGGATATTTGAGAAAAGATCTTGATAAAGAATTACCAAAATTTAAACATGACGAACATATCATTCAAAATGCTTTATATGGTCGTTTAAAAGCACCAAATATTCTTTGCGAAATGTGTGGAAGTAAATTATCCAAATCCATTGACACTGATTTTGTAAAAATCTTTGATCTATTTACAAGTCCGATAAGTCATATTCTTGCATCTAAAGACCACGGTGAAAATGGTGGTAAAACCCTTATAGGTTATATTAAAAAATCTGATGGAACTAAAATAGAAGTACAAGTAAAAGATGGAAAAATCGTTCCAAAAAAACCCGATTACGATTTTAATAAAGAAACCAATACTGTAAAAATTTATGGTGCAAAAAAGATTCTTGATTCTTTTCAAAAGAAAGTTCTCCAAGATCTCGAGAAAGAAGGTCATGATACCAAAACCATAAGTGTGGAACTGATAGATCATATTAGTGATTGGCAAGAATTAGGTATAAATTTTTCGCAAGGAATCGAAAATTTCAATGAAAAATTTAAACTTGGACTTAATAAAATAGCGACTGGTTTTGCCTCTTTACATGGTATAAAAAGAACAGATATGCCGTGTACAATCGATACAGAAAACGAACAGATAATTTTCACTACAAATGTTTTAGCCTTTTATCCTGTTGGTACTATTGACAAACTAATGGAACCCGTTAGAAGTGTTATAGAAGATGGTTTCCCAACACACACTTTAATGCTTTACACCGACAGAAGCTTTGGAAATACAAGATTAGTATGTTATATTGATTTATTTAGTACGTTTCAATATTATGTGATTCTAAATCATAATTACAAGGGACCTGAAATTAATAAAACATACTACCAAACAATTATTAAACAAGAAAAGCCTGATATTAATATACGAGCTACTCGTCCAAAATATTTAAATATTTTAATTGAAGAATTAGGTGTGGACAGCGAAGATATTAGAGGAATGAAATTAAATGAAATATATGATTTTCTTGAGACGAAACAAAAACAATATACTGTAAAATATGTACTTGATATAAATAGCTATGTAAGGAAAGTATCATACCTAATAAGTAAATTTATATTATTAAAAAATCACCCACAATTAGAAGAACTTTCTGTTGGAATCGAAAAAGAAATTATAGACGCAATACCAGAATTAGAAGTTGAGGAATTATTGTGCCTCCAACAAGAATTTCATAGGATAGAAAGTATATCACCGGAAGAATTTTATAAAAAAGAATATATTACTTTTGATAGAAATAATAATAATAAGAGGATGATTTTATATTCAACTTTAATGCGACTATTTGAATTAAATCGAGAGAACTTAAATGTAAGGGATTACACCTTTTCCAAATTCTTTCTTCTACAACAGTTTGTCAATTCAAATTCAGAAAAGTAAAACAAATGTTGGTAGTAGCATAAGTGGTAGCAAAGTTTAAATTCAAACATAACAACTTGATAATTAGAAATCATTCTATATCCTCCAACTCCACTTTTAAACTAAAAGAGAATTTGTAAAAACTACATTTTCTCTTTTTTGTTTTTCACATAAACCATCTCCATAACAATTCTCCCATTCTTCCTCACAGAAAAGTCAATATACATAGGCTATACAAAAAAATCCCCGAATTGCTTCGAGGATAAAAACTAATAACCATGAAAACTCAAATAAATGAGAATCATTGCAAAGGTACTCATAAATAATGAATAACAACGAATAATGAGTCTGTAAATTGCAGATTTTCAAAATTCCGATAGGTTTTAATTTACATATCCGGTCCTTACTAAAAACTATAAACCACGGAATACAGGATCATCAGCAGCTGTTCTCCTGAACAAATACGGAAAGAAATAAAGTGCTTACTAATACTCGGCCGGAAATTACAGGAAAAATATCTCTGTATATGAAAGAGGCTGCACCCGGGCAGTAATAAAAGACCGGCGCAATAAAACGGGGTCGGCTCAAAGAATGAACCGCCCCTGTTCATTATTTCATAAGATTGGAATGGATATCACAACAACAATTTGCTTGGTGGCAACCCAAACTGCTTTTTAAATGCAAATGAAAAGTGAGAGAGGTCTTCAAATCCGAGATCAAGGTAAATATCTGAAACCTTTTTCCCTTTCTCCAGAAGGTAATGTGCCTCCTGAAGCCTTCTCTGAAGAAGCCATTTTCCAGGGGCCGTTCCGAAAATCTTTTCAAAATCCCTTTTAAAGGCTGCCAGGCTTCTTCCCGTAAGATAGGCAAAACGGTCGAGTTTTACATTAAAATGGTAATTCTTCAGCATAAACTCTTCAAGATTGATTTTATAGGGTTCCGAAATATCATAGAGAATATTCTTTAATGACTGGTCATATCCAAATAACAGCAGCAAAGCTTCTTTCTGTTTTAACAAAGCCAGTTCCGGAGATTTATTTTCCAAAAGATCCTGATACTTCAACAGGGATTCCATAAAATATTTCAGGTGTATAACCTGTGACAGATCCATAAAAACCGGAGTTTTAACTTTTTCAGGAACCACAAAACGTTCCTCTGCGCTCATCTGCTTCAGCATTCCGTCATCAAACCTGATGGACAGGGATTTAAATTCTGCTTCCTCACCCGGTTTTTTTAAAAACTTTAACAGCTGATTTTTCCTGACAAGATACACATCTCCGCTCCTGAATATTCTCCTCTGCTCTCCGTCATTAAGCTCCATCTCTCCTGAAATCACCATAGATAAAGCATTGTAGGAAACAAACTGCTCTCCTTCGCGGAAAACGGTAAAATAACAGGAATAATTAATGTAATTTAAATCTTCAGACATTTTTTATACTGTTCATATTTAATAATCAAGCCCAAAAGCTTCCAGGCCTGAACTGTTAAATATAGTGCTTTTAATTATTTTTTATACTAGAATTGATTTCGGCTCCAGATATTCTTCCAAACCGTAAGCTCCGAATTCTCTTCCGATTCCCGACTGTTTAAATCCGCCGAAAGGAGCCAGAGGATCATGTTTAAAACCATTGATACAAACCCTTCCGGCTTCAATTTGTGACGCGATATTCAATGCGCGCCCTTCATCTGCGGAAGAAATATAAGCAGCCAGTCCGTAAGCTGTATCATTGGCAATACTAATAGCTTCCGCTTCGTTCTCATACGGAATAATCGACAGTACAGGACCAAAGATCTCCTCCCTGGCAATGCTCATATCATTACGGACATTCGTGAAAATGGTTGCCTTTACAAAATTTCCGTTTTCAAGACCTTCAGGTTTTCCCATTCCTCCCGCTAATATCTCTGCCCCCTCTTCTATTCCAAGTTTAATATAAGACTGTACCCGTTCGTATTGCTTTTCAGAAACCATAGGTCCTACATTGGTATTCTCATTGGCAGGATCTCCTACAACAACCTGCATCGCGGCTTGTTTTGCAATTGTATTTACCTGTTCAATTTTTGAACGGGGAACGAGTAAACGGGTAGGGGCAATACAGGCCTGACCACTGTTCATATAAGCTGCAAAAACAGCCTCGGGAATAACCTTCTCCAAGTCCGAATCACCCAGAATAATATTGGGTGACTTTCCTCCAAGCTCAAGGGTAACTCTCTTCATCGTGTCTGCCGCTCCTTTTGCAATCATCTTTCCTGTCCGGGTAGAGCCTGTAAAGGATATTTTTGCCACATCATGACTGTTAACGATCTCACTCCCTACCACGCTGCCCAATCCGTTCACCACATTGAAAATCCCTTTTGGCAGGCCTGCACTGTGAAAACATTCCATAATAATCTGCGTCTGCAATGCACTCATCTCACTGGGCTTGACCACAACTGTACAGCCTGCTGCAACGGCAGTCGCAAACTTATTACAGATAAAGCTGTTGCTTGAGTTCCAGGGAGTAATGATCCCGACAACTCCAACCGGAGTCATCAGTACCTGCGTATTCCCTGCTTTTCTGGTAAATTCAAAATGACGCAATGTCTCTATCATATGATCGAAGGACCCCGCCATATTCTGAAAACTCATGGTGCAGAACTGTCTTGTTCCTCCATATTCCAGGATCATGGTTTCAATAAGATCTTCTTCCCGGCTTTCCACAGATTTCTTTAAACTTTCCAGAATAAGAATACGTTCTTGCACAGTTGTGCCTGAAAATGTTTTAAAAGCTTCTTTTGCAGCGGCGATCGCTTTTTGAGTATCCTTTTCATCTCCCAGCACCACTTCTCCAATCTTCTGATGATCTGAAGGATTCACAAGATCAAAGATTTCCGTACCGTTCAGTCCGGTAAATTCGCCGTTAATGTAGACTTTGTCTATACGTTTCATATTTTTATTTATTTTTATTTATTTTCATTGTACAGACAAAGTTCTGATAATTATGAGGCTGTCATTTTGTTCCACAGCTCAATTCAGCTTTGTTAAAAAGCTCAGTTTTATCATTTATGTCTGTTTCGGAACAGTGAAGTAAGAAGAAAAAACGTTTATTTTCAGCAGATACTGATCAGGAAAAACAGATCAGATTCAGAAAAAATCAAATTCACATACCATATACTATATATAAAATATAAACTCCTGAAAACGAAAAGACTAAACTTTTATTATCCAAAATCAGGAATCGTTGTCCACAAAAAAGACTAAAAAAATGTTTTATCGTAAAGAATTTTATATATTTGCACCATCTAACAATTAAAAAAATAATTTACTATGTCAGACATTGCATCAAGAGTAAAAGCTATCATCGCTGATAAGCTTGACGTTGAAGAAACAGAAGTAACTCCTGAAGCTAGCTTCACTAACGATTTAGGGGCTGATTCATTAGATACAGTTGAACTTATCATGGAGTTTGAAAAAGAATTCAACATTCAAATCCCTGATGATCAGGCTGAAAAAATTACTACTGTAGGACACGCTATCGCTTATATCGAGGAAGTAGTAAATAAATAATATTCTTCAACAAAAAAGAAAATTTAAAAAGTTTATGGAATTAAAAAGAGTAGTTGTAACCGGTTTTGGCGCAATAACACCGATTGGAAATAATGCAAAAGAATACTGGGAAAATCTTGTGAAAGGTGAGAGCGGTGCCGCTCCGATTACTCTTTTTGATGCCACAAACTTTAAGACCAAATTCGCCTGCGAAGTAAAAGGGTTCGATCCGTTACAGCATTTCGATAAGAAAGAAGCTAAAAAAATGGACCGTAATACCCAACTGGGTATGGTAGCTGCCAAAGAAGCAGTGGCACATTCCCGAATTATTGAAGACAATGTGGATAAAAACAGAGTCGGTGTAATCTGGGGTTCAGGAATCGGAGGTTTAGAAACCTTTGAGACTGAAGTTTTAGGTTGGGCCAACACTGAAATTCCGAGATTCAACCCGTTCTTTATTCCTAAGATGATCGCGGATATTACGCCGGGTCATATCTCTATTGAATACGGATTTCACGGGCCGAATTATACAACGGTATCTGCATGTGCCTCTTCAGCAAACGCTTTAATTGATTCCAAAATGCTTATCCAGCTTGGAAAAGCAGATGTAATTGTGTGCGGAGGCTCTGAAGCAGCCGTTACAGCAAGTGGTGTCGGTGGATTCAATGCAATGATGGCGCTTTCTACAAGAAATGATGATCCTAAAACAGCTTCAAGACCTTTTGACAAAGACAGAGACGGATTTGTACTGGGTGAAGGTGCGGGATGTATCATCCTTGAAGAATATGAGCACGCGGTAAAACGTGGTGCCACAATTTATGCAGAATTACAGGGAGGCGGTATGAGTGCAGATGCACATCACATGACGGCTCCGCATCCTGAAGGTCTGGGTGCTTACCTGGTTATGAAAAACTGTCTGGAAGATGCAGGCTTAACTGCTGATGAAGTAGACCATATCAATATGCATGGTACCTCTACTCCATTAGGAGATATTGCAGAATCCAACGCGATTTCAAGACTATTGGGTGAACACGCTTACGACATTCAGATCAATTCTACAAAATCAATGACCGGTCACCTTCTGGGTGCCGCCGGAGTAATTGAAGCTATCGCTGCACTGGGAACTATTATTCATGGTATTGTTCCCCCTACCATCAACCATTTTACTGATGATGAAAATATTGACAGCAGACTAAACTTTACGTTCAACGAAGCTGTGAAAAAAGATGTAAAAGTAGCCATGAGCAATACTTTTGGATTTGGCGGGCATAACGCTTGCGTTCTATTTAAGAAAATCTAAATTTACTGAATGGAGTTACAGAAATACTTTTCTAAATTCCTTCTCAAAAAAAGAAAAAGAAAATTAACGGAGAGAGATTATTTCCTCAGCACCGAACTGAACAGAATGTTGGGTACCGAGGTTCAGAATGTCGCCCTCTACCGTGAAGCTTTTTCTTTGAAAAGTTCTTCTAAAAATCAAGACAGCAATTACGAAAGGCTTGAATTTTTGGGAGATTCTGTTTTGGGTACCATTATTTCCTGCCATCTGTTCCAGACCTATCCTCAGGCCAATGAGGGATATCTGACGCAGATGAAATCTAAAATTGTGAACAGGAAAAACCTTAATAAACTGGGAGAAGATCTGAAACTTACCGACCTTCTGCAGAAGCAGGGTTCCGCGGCTTTGGGTGAAAATATTTCCGGAAATTTATTTGAGGCGCTTATCGGTGCCGTTTATCTGGATTTTCAGTATGATACCTGCAAAAGGATCATTCTTGAAAAACTTCTGACGCCTACCGAAATCAACAAGCTTGAAAATAAAATTGTAAGCTACAAAGGTCTTCTGCTTGAATGGAGCCAGAAGAAAAAAGTAAATATAAAGTATGAAACCTGCGAAGAAATCCAGGCCAATAAAGCGGTCGTCTTCAGGTGCCATGTATGGCTGGGAAACGAAAAAATAGCTAACGCAGCGGAAACTTCCAAGAAAAAGGCAGAGGAAAAGGCAGCACAGAGGGCATTTTATATTTTAAACAAAAAAGAAAACATACTTGGAAATTCAAAAACTTTATGATCTGGATGATATAGAATTTGAAGATATTGCCATAGGATTGGTAAGATTAGCAAAAGATATACCCGCTCATGAGTTTTTCTACAAAATAAATCAGAATAACGGCCTCAATTTTTCCAGAAAGAAGGACCTTGTCTTTCACGGGGATTATTACGATTATTTTTTTCCGAGATTCGAAGCCTACCACAAGTCTACCAGAACCTGTTTTACCTTTATTTCCAACCGGTGTTCGGAAAGTAAGCAAAAAAAACTACAGACCGAACTCTTCTCAGGAGAAGAAAACATTAAATTTTTATTAAATAATCAGGCAGATGTAGAATATATTCTGCATAGTTCGGAACAATTCCCTGATTTTTCCGTAATTTTGCTCCCTGAAAATCTTGTGTTTCCGATACAAGATTATACACTAAGTTCTGATGAGGAACTTTATCAAATTATCCAGTATTATGAATAAGTATTTAAAGAAGACAAAAATTATCGCAACACTAGGACCGGCTTCGTCTTCGAAGGAGGTGATGTTAGGACTCATGAAAGCAGGTGTTGATATTTTCAGAATAAATTTCTCACATGCAGATTACGACCTGGTTCGAAACAATATTGAAATCATCAGAGAGCTAAATAAGGAATACGGCTACTCCGTAGGAATCCTGGGAGATCTTCAGGGACCTAAACTGAGAGTGGGTGTAGTAAAGGAAGGCTCTTACCTTAACCCGGGAGATATTCTTACTTTCACCAATGAAAAGATGGAAGGAGATTCTACCAAAGTGTATATGACCTACCAGCAGTTTCCTCAGGACGTAAAAGTGGGAGAAAGAATCCTTATTGATGATGGTAAACTGGTACTGGAAGTAACAGAAACCAATGAAAAGGATACTGTAAAGGCAAAAACAATCCAGGGGGGACCTCTGAGCTCTAAAAAAGGAGTAAACCTTCCTAATACCAATGTATCGCTTCCTGCGCTTACGGAAAAGGACATTCAGGATGCCAATTTCATGCTTGATATGGAGGTTGACTGGATTGCGCTTTCATTTGTACGCCATGCACAGGACATCATTGACCTGAAAAAACTGATTGATGCTCACCCGAACGGTAAATTCAAAACACCGATCATCGCGAAAATTGAAAAGCCTGAAGGGGTTAAAAATATCGACGAAATCTTATTGGAATGTGACGGACTGATGGTTGCCCGTGGTGACCTGGGTGTGGAAGTTCCGATGGAAGAAGTTCCTGCTATCCAGAAAAACCTGGTAGAAAAGGCAAGATTCTATTCAAAGCCGGTAATTATCGCTACCCAGATGATGGAAACCATGATCAACAGCCTTACCCCGACAAGAGCGGAAGTAAACGACGTAGCCAACTCCGTACTGGATGGTGCTGATGCGGTAATGCTTTCCGGAGAAACTTCTGTGGGAAGATACCCGGTACAGGTAGTGGAAAACATGGCAAAAATTGTAAAAAACATCGAAATGACCCATTTTTACCAGCATAAAAATGAGCCGATCGAAAAAGATTACAACTGCATCGATGAGAGATTCATCACCAACAGGGTATGTCTTGCAGCGGTAAGAATTGCGAAAACAACCAACGTTTCTGCAATCGTTACGCTTACGCATTCAGGATATACAGCATTCCAGCTTGCCGCTCACAGACCGAATTCCCATATCATTGTTTACAGCGGGAATAAAAGGGTCATCACGATGCTGAACCTTCTCTGGGGAGTTCATGCCTATTATTACGACATGAAAAAATCTACGGATGAAACCATTATCCAGGTGAATATGCTAACACACAATTACGGGTATATTGAAAGCGGGGATTTTGTCATCAACATCAACGCTACTCCATCTTACGAAGGCGGAAAAACCAATACACTACGATTGACGACTGTCTAGCAATAAGCAATAAGCAATAAGCAATAAGCAAAGTTACTTTTGTCAAAGCATACAAAAAACTCCCGGGATATTTTCTATTCTGCCGGGAGTTTTTTATTTAAAATCATCCTCATCAATATTATAATTCAACTCGGATTCTTTTATTGAATTCTTATAGATATCCAGTAGAATTCTTCTGTCAAAAAGGCCAATACCTTCTTTCATTATAGGGGGAGCATAATCAAAACCGCCTGGATAAAACTCTTTACCTTCTTTATCTATCAGGGAATAACCGTATCTTTTCCTGAGGACAAAATATCTTTCCGCATAAAAACCTTCTTCTACCTCCTGAACATCTTTTGTTTCAAAGGGGATAAGCACATTATTATTTTCATCTACTGCCCCTAATTTTTCATCTTTAATAAAAAAGTAATATCCGCTGTCATTATTCCCCCTTTTATAGAAGTCATATTCCGAAGGGATCACTTTTTTATTTCTTGTCATAACACCCACTTTTTTATCTTTCCAGATCATGGCTAAAGATGGATCAGAAAAAAAACTGATATTATGGTTTCCAAATGGTATTATGACTTCACCCTTATAATTAAGGATTCCAAAATGTCCGTTTTTCTCAAAAAGAATCCCATATTTCCCAATATCTTTTTTATCTTTTTCCTTCTCTGGGATGAGGAAGTCAAAAGCAATATCGAAAAAACCTTTATCATATATAAAAGGGATAATCACCTTATTTTTATGATTGATCAGACCTTTTTTATCCCTTTTATCAATAGCCAGGAAATATCCTGTATCTCCCAACGGAGAAAGTCTTTTGTATACCTGGGGGATGATAAGTTTCAGATTGGAGTTTCTTATTCCATAATTTTCATTTTGTCCGGCAACTATGTATTTCTTACCAGGCATCCAGAATGACTCTTCATATACCTTATTGGTCTCCGGATCATAAATATTCACAATGGTTTTATTATCTTTATAAGTGGATAAAAGAATAAACCGGTTTTGATACAGATCTGCCCGATGGTATTTAAAAGAAGTTACGGCCTGACCTTTTGTATTGATTAAACCAATAGAATCTGCTTTTAATGCTTCGTAGAAATTACCTGCTTTCAAAATTCTTTTGTATTTTTCAGAGATAATTTTTCCTTTTTCATTGACCAGAAAAGAACCGTTCTTTTGTTCTAAAGCAATTGTATTTCCATTAAAACCATAGCTTAACAAACTTGTTTCCGTGTAAAAATCTTGTCCGTAAGGCTGGAAATCTTTGTTTAACAGATACCATGTATATTTTTTGTCTTTCTGTACCAGTCCGAAATAAAATCTGTTAAATGCAATTATATCCTGATACCTGAAATTTGTGAGATGTTCTCCCTTCAGATTCACCAGATCGCTTTTCCCGTCTTTTCTTCTTTCTTTTATGAAGTATTCAGATAATTTATAGGTATCGGAATCTATGGAAAGATAAGAATCAGTTCCCGATTCGTATAAAACTTTCATATCCTTTTTCCGGATCAGCTGATCAACTTTATAATCTTTACCAATCCAGTAATCATCAGAAATGCTTTCTACGTCTCTGAAATAGTCACTCACCCGTATTCCTTCTTTATCAATAAAATAATACACAGGTGTGGTATCTTCTTCTGTACATAGATGGTCCGCACTGCAATTACGGTCTATGGCAACATTTACTTTTACTTTCGCATAACCGTACTGATCAAAAACAGAAGCAGAAGTATATTCCGCCGGAATGATTTCTTTCCCGCTTTGATCTATAAACCCCCATTTCCAGCTGTAATCTCCCTCCTTTAAAACTCTTGCTCTCCGTTCATCAGATTTTCCCGAAACCTCCTGAAATAGACCTATAAGCTTATATTTTTCCTGAAGATTTTTAATATCCGCAGAATCTGTCATCACCCCATAACGGTCTATTGGAATGAGTTTTTGTGATGAAAGCAGCCCAAAGCCAAAGCAGAGAAAAAAAGGATAAAGTGCCTTTCTCATTCTAGTTTCCCACGATGGTTTTCGCGGTCACAAATTCTTTTAAAGCCAGTAAAGAAAGTTCTGTCCCATATCCTGAAGCCTTGCTCCCACCGAACGGGAAACGCGGATCAGAGCTGGTCATTCTGTTGATATTTACGGTTCCGGATTCAAGATTTTCAATAAAATACAACTGACGTTCTTTATTCTTCGTCCATACCGAGTTGGAAAGACCAAAAGGAATATCATTAGCCATCTGTAAGGCTTCATCATCATTTTTAGCCGTCATAATCATTCCAAGAGGGCCGAAAAGTTCTTCTTTTAAAATTGGATTTCCTTCCTTAACTCTGATTAAACCGGGTTTAAACTCGTTCTCTGAGACTCTTTCCAGAGGAATGATGATTTCCGCTCCACTTTCCAATGCCCTGTTGAACTGGGCTTCCAATTCATCAGCAAGATCAGGTCTTGCCATTCCGGCTAATTTGGTTTCCTTATTTAGGGGATCTCCAATTTCATATTTTTTATATTCTTCAATGAATTTCGGTAAAAACTCATCTTCTATTTTCTCATCGATGATAAATCTTTTTGCCGCTGTGCAGGTCTGTCCGCAGTTCTGAAGTCTGGATTTTACCCCGGATTTTGCCGCTTCATCCAGATCAGCATCTTCAAAAATAATGAAGGCATCACTTCCGCCCAGTTCAAGTAAAGATTTTTTGATATTTAGACCCGCGATAGAAGCCACTTCTCCCCCGGCCTTTCCGCTCCCAGTTAAGCTCACTCCTTTTACAGCATCATGTTCCAGGATTTCTTTTACCATTTTATGTCCTACTTCAAGATTCTGGAAAACACCTTCCGGGAAACCTGCTTCCAGAAGAACTTCTTCGATTGCATTTCCGCTTCCGAAACAAATGGAAGCATGCTTCAGAACGACTGTATTTCCGGCTAAAATGGCGGGAACAGCAAACCTCAGCACCTGCCAGAAAGGAAAATTCCAGGGCATTACACCTAAAATCACCCCTTTCGGAGCGTAATGAACTTCAGAATAAGCAAACTCAGACTCCACTTTTTCAGGTTTTAAAATATTTTCGGCCTCTGCATAATAATTCATCATTAAAGCACATTTTTCTACCTCAGCAACCGACTCGGAAATGGGTTTATTCATTTCTGTCGTGATGATCCTTCCAAACTTCTCCGAATTGTTTTTTAAAATTTCCGCCGCTTTTGCAATCAGCTTCTGTCTTTCTTCAAACGGTACTTTTCTCCATGATGAAAATGTCTTATCTGCTTTAATAAGTTTATTTTCAATTAACTGTTCCATAATTTAATTTCTGTTTTAAATTCAAATCAATGAATTTATTTAATGCTTCTTCTTTAAAAGCATCATGAAAGCAACAAATTTTGTTCCTTAAAGTTATATAAAATAATGATTTTCTCTATTGATGATATATTGTTTTATACCATAAACCATTCATTCAAAAGGCATGCTGCCAGCCTTGCCGTTCTGTCCTGAATGTCAAAGGAAGGGTTTACTTCTGCTGCATCCAGAGCCACTATTTTTTTATTTTTTAAAATATGCCTGTAAAAATGCATAAAAGCTGTATCTGCAAAAATCCCGTTGTATGCTGAAGCGGAAACCCCCGGCGCAATGGAGGCATTGAATACATCCATGCAAATGGTGAGGTATGCATAATCTACACTATCGAGCAAATCATTGATCCTCTGATAAATGGACGGAAGATTCTCAAAAAAGATTTCGTCTGCAAGAATATATTTCATTCCATACTGATGAGCCGTATCAAAGAGTTTTAAAGTATTTGAATTTCTCTGAATCCCGATGTGCAGGGAATTGACCGGTCCTTCCTGTGCAATCTGCCAGAATCCTGTTCCCGAGCTTGGACCTGCACCTTTTTCCGGCTGCCTGTTATCAAAATGGGCATCAATATTAATGATCCCTATTTTCTGTTCCGGAAAGGCTGTTTTTACGCCTAAATAATGGGCATAGGTTACTTCATGACCTCCACCCAGCACCAATGACTTTCCTCCTTTTAAAAGTACTTTTGATACATTTTTGGCAAGGCTGTTCTGGGCTGTTTCCAGATCTCCGTTTTCGCAGGTAATGTTTCCGAAGTCAAGCAGAGAAAAATCAGGGAAAATAACCGGGAAATTAGACATATTCTTCCGGATCACATCAGGTGCATCTTTTGCTCCGAGACGTCCTTTATTCCTTCGTACTCCTTCATCCACGGCAAAACCGTGTATAACGAAATCATTCGTTGAGATAGTATCGTAATTCTGTTCTTCTTTTACTCTCTGAAACAGCCTGTGGAAAAGAAGCTCTTCTCCATCCAGCCTACCCTGCCAAATATTCTGAAACATAATTATTTAAAATTCAATTTAAGTCGCATCATTCTATTCAGTAAAGCTAATTAATATTGTTTAAATAAAAAACTTCTTTCGTACATTAAACAAAGTATTCATTGTGAGACAAATAGTATGTATTTCAATGTTTATTCTCATTGGCATTGCTGCTGATAAACATTTCATTCCGCTCTTCTGAAATAATTTCCAAAAACCGTTCATAATGTTTCAGTACATCGGAAATCAGCTCATTTTTGGTGAAATACTGCACGTCATACCCTTCCCGTCTGTCTCCAAAATAGGATCGTGGATAATGGGTTTTATTATCATCCAGCTCCGGCAGGTTTTCTTCATTCATGATATGTTCAGACACTGTTTTTATCTGATTTTCGATACCATAAACAAAGTTGTTTACTACCCCCTGATGGATTTCTATTTCTATTCTGACAGGATTTTCACCCTGATTTATCTGTGCTGTAATTCCGTTGGCGGCAAATTCCTTCCGGAGATCCGTAAAGGCTTCCCAGGCTTTTACCTGTATGAAATGATCTACGGAAGCCTTATCTTTAAAGGAAACAATATTCTTTAAGCGTTCTTTCCAGAATTCGCCGGACCACGGAACAGTAGACGCTGAAAAGTTTCTTTCATAGTATTTCCGGTCAATCGACAGTCCTTTCATCAGACTTACAATGAATAGAATAACCACAATGGAAAACGGTAATGCAGTAATTAAGGTCATACTCTGTAATGCTTTAAGACCTCCTACATTCAGCAGTAAAAGAGAAAGCACAGCCAATAGAACACCCCAGAATACAATCTGCCATTTTGGAGATTTACCGGCATTTTTAGTTGCAATACTGTTCATTACAAATATACCTGAATCGGCCGATGTCACAAAAAAGATAAGGATGATAAGAATCACAAATAACCCTGTAAACTCCGATAAAGGCAGATATTCTAAGAATCTGAACATTAACGCGTCCGGATCTGTGGCAAACTGACTTAGTTGTCCGTTGGCCATATTTAAATCAAACCAAATAGCACTGTTTCCAAATACGGACATCCAGATAAAATTGAACAGTGTAGGAAGGATTAAAACCGCCAGGATAAACTCCCTGATCGTTCTTCCTTTGGAGATCCTTGCAATAAACAAACCTACATATGGCGACCAGGAAATCCACCATGCCCAGTAAAGAATAGTCCAGTCATAAAACCACGGCAGGGCATTTTTCTCATAAACATGGGTATTGAAGGTAAGATTGAAAAAGTTATTGATATAATTTCCCAGACCATCTGTAAAGCTTCCGATGAGGTATACCGTGGGTCCCAGTATCAATACAAAAAGCAGAAGCCCGATTACACTGATAACATTGATATTACTTAAAATTTTTACTCCTTTTCCCACTCCTGAGATGGCAGACATCACAGAAAGGGCAACAAGGGTAACCACAATGATGATCTGATACATAAAACTGTTCTCTGGTGTAATATGAAGGATATTCAGTCCGGAACTGATCTGCACCACTCCAAATCCAAGTGTGGTAGTAATTCCAAAGAAGGTACAGCATAGTGCAAAAACGTCAATGGCATTACCCCATTTTCCATTGATCTTATTTTTTAGCAAGGGATAAAAGCAGCTCCGTAATGAAAGCGGAAGTCTGTAACGGTAGGCAAAATAAGATAAAGAGAGCCCCACCACTCCGTAAATAGCCCATGCATGGATTCCCCAATGGAAAAAAGTATAGAGCTGTGCCTGCTTGGCCCGGCTTACATAATGATTATCGGCAAAAACATCTGAAGAATAATGCTGCATAGGTTCAGCTACACTGAAATAAATCAGTCCGATTCCCATTCCTGCTGCGAAAAGCATGGAAATCCAGGAAAAGAAGGAATATTCCGGCTTACTGTCATTCGCTCCCAGCTTAATGTCGGCATATTTGCTGAACAGCAGATACACCAGGAAAATTACAAAAAGCGTCACAGACCATACATATACCCAATTTAAATTGACAAATATGAACTGCTTAATCTCATTCAGTATGTTTTCTGTTGGTTTGGGATAAACTGCGGACAGAAAACAGGTACCTATGATAAATATTAAACTCGGAATAGTGACCCCTTTGTTAAAAGTAGATCTAACATTTTGAAAATTCATTTTTTTTATTTTCGTTTTATCGTATCGACAAGTCTTCCTGGTATGGAATATAGCTGTAAAAAAGTACTGAGAAATAAGAAAATATCCAGGTTTTCCGGGATCTCCGGCGCACTTAAGAACTATTGAAAAATACGTTATTTATCTAAAAATCAACGCTAATCGCGGCGCAAGATAAGAAAACTTATAGGAAATATGAAAAATATGGAGGACTTTATGATTTCTTGATGCTGACTTTTAAGGTCATTTATCTAGTAAATTTTAACCTGTAAATAAAAGATTTGTAAGAGCTGTATAGTATAACAAAAGTTGTAAAGCTTCCTGCATATTGCCTGATTTTTATGTTTTTTTTCTCTCGCTGATTAAGCAGATGACGCAGATTTTTTAGTATGATTTTACAATTAAAAAGTAAGGATGAAATTAATTACTTTGGTTATCTGTACACCGGAAATAAAAAAAATGCAGAAGAATTTTTCTTCCGCATTTTTGTTAAACAGCATTATTGTAATATTTAAAATACTGCCAGTATTTATCTTTAAAGATTCTGAATGAGATTTTATATTCCGGAGTGTTATCCTCTATTGTCTTAAAAACTTTAGAAATTTCCCTGAAATCTTTTCCTGCAAAATAACATTCTTTAACGTTATCCGCAGTTTCCCTGCCTATGTACAGGTATCCCTTCTCTTGCAGATCTTCAATGGCTTTATCTTCAATATCGCTTAATTTTTCAAAATCTTCTTTTTCGGGAAGGCCGTCATTGTTATCTCCGTTATAGTGAAATTTAAGAACAGAAATCCACGGATAGGAAGCTTTTGCATCATATTGTAATAAGGGCAGATTCATGCAGGCAATAAGCGGTCTTTCATTACCTAAAGCAGCTCTGATAACAGAAAACTCATCTTCTGTATCAGTTCTTTTTACCTTTTCATACTTTTCGGTGAATTCCCTTTCTCTCCATTCCAGAAAATCTTTGAGTTTTCCGATCGGAACCAGCTCTTTTTCTGCCTGATCTTTTCCAATGATACTGAATACGTCAATCTGCGTCGCAAAATTCAGTTCGCCTAAAAAATGGTCTAAAAACACACATATCCCGGTGGTAATCTGTCCTTTGTTTTCTTCATTTAGCCCTTCATAAACAAAAGCAAGATCGATTTCGTCAGGATACTCCTCCGATTCGTTGGAATAAAAGAATACATTATCTTTTGTAAATTCATAGCCGTTCATCTGAAGAGCTACGTGATCTATATTTTTAGCAGGCTTTAATGCGGTAAACAGCCAGTATTCCGACTCAGGGGCCGCGCTGATAAGTTCTTCAGCAAAAACCATATTTTTTATTTCTCCGTCTACGGTAATGATGAGCTCTGCGGTAGTATCATCAAGCATTCCGGTAAGAAAATAAAAATGTTCATTGATCTGGCGGAGCTTGGGAGAAAGTACATCAAAAAAATCCTTTTCAATGGATGCCGTTTCCCTGTTTTTTACAATTTCGTAAAAGTCTTTTTCCCTGGTCTGAAACCAGTTCCAGAAATCTTTATAGGTACGGATTTCCTGTTCCGGATCTTTTTTACTGAAGATTTTATCAAAGATACCCATAAGTGTGTTTATTTTATAAGGTTTCCGTCAATATAAACATGTTCTGCCCCAAGACTTCCCTGATTGTAAAGAACATTCTGAAAATTATCGGTTTTAAAAGTCACAAAATCTGCTTTTTTACCAGGTTCCAGTTTTCCTCTGTCTTCCAGATTAAGGGCATAGGCAGCACGGTAGGTCATTCCTGCCAATACCTCGGCTGTCGTCAGTTTCTGAAAAGCAGCCAGAATAGAAGCCTGGGTAATTAAATTTCCCATAGGGGCTGATCCCGGGTTCCAGTCACTGGCAATCGCTACGATAGCACCTGCATCCAGTAATTTTCTTGCCGGCGTAAATTTTTCCCCCAATCCTAAGCTTGCTCCCGGAAGTGCTGTTGCCACTGTATCTGATTCTGCTAAAAACTGAATATCTTCATCAACCGTTGCTTCCAGGTGATCTGCGGACTTTGCTCCTACCTCCACAGCTATTCGAGAACTTCCCGGGGTAAACTGATCGGCATGAACGGTGATTTCAAAACCTAAATCTTTAGTTTTAAGTAGGAAATCTTTACTTTCTTCAGGCTGAAACGCTGATTTTTCAATAAATATATCAACACGCTGCGCCAGATTCTCTTCTTTTACTTTCGGTAAAATTTCGGTAAGGATATATTTCAGATATTCAGGGTTGCTTCCTTCAAAATCTCTTGGTTTTAAATGGGCGGAAAGACAGGTAGGAACCAAAGTTGCTTCAGTAAATTCCTGAGCTTTTCTGATCATCCGGAGCATTTTAAGCTCGTTCTCCACGTCCAGGCCATAACCGCTTTTTACTTCAATGGTTGTGATACCAAGATCAACCAGGAAACTGATCCTTTCCAATAGTGTTTTCAGTAATTCTTCTTCTGAAGCATTTCTTGTATGCTGTACGGAACTCCAGATCCCTCCTCCGCTTTCGGCTATTTCCAGATAAGTTTTGCCGGCATTACGCATAGCAAAATCATTGGCCCGGTTTCCTCCGAAACAGATATGGGTATGTGAGTCTGTGAAAGCGGGAAGAACAATCTGCTCTCCTTCAATCTGTTCAGTTTCTATATCCGGAAATTCTGATTTTAATACATCAAAATTTCCTGTTTTATGAATGATCCCGTTATTGATTACAATTCCTCCATCAACAGTAATTTCCAGCTGTTCATCGGAAAGTTTACCTCTTAACGGTAGCCCGGCAAGTGTTACAACCTGCCTGAATGGTCCTATTAATTTCATTTATTTAGACTATGGGTTAGAAGATGAATTGTTTGTTTAAGGATTTCAACTCCACCGGAATTTTAATCTCACAATTCAGCTTTAATATTTCCTCTCAAAAATACTTAAAATATCTCAATTGATTAAATCTTCAGGGCTTCATTGCTTTATCCGGTTTTACCCCGGCTTTAGTTCCTGCCCTTTTCCGGATCTGTCTTTCAACCTTTATCTAAATTTCCTATCTTTGAGGTAAATGAAATGAATTAATGCCAGATTTTTTACATCCAGATAAGGAAAACTACTCGCATGAAGAGCTTATGCAGGAGCAGCAGATCCGCCCCCAGAGTTTTAAAGACTTTGCCGGGCAGAGAAAAACATTGGAAAATCTTGAGGTTTTTGTATCTGCGGCGAAAAGACGTGGGGGTGCTCTTGACCATGTTCTTCTTCACGGTCCTCCGGGTTTGGGTAAAACCACTTTAGCCAATATTATTGCGAATGAACTTGGAGTAAACTGCAAGATTACTTCCGGTCCTGTATTGGATAAACCGGGAAGCCTGGCCGGACTGCTGACCAATCTGGAGGAAAATGATGTCCTTTTTATTGATGAGATTCACCGTCTTTCTCCGGTTGTGGAAGAATACCTTTATTCTGCCATGGAGGACTACAAAATAGATATTATGCTGGAAACCGGTCCTAACGCACGCAGCGTACAGATCGGCCTTAATCCTTTCACCCTGGTGGGCGCAACCACCCGAAGCGGAATGCTTACTAAGCCGATGCTGGCGAGATTCGGAATCCAAAGCAGGCTGGAATATTATTCCGTAGAGCTTTTATCGATGATTATTCAGAGAAGTGCGGGGGTTTTAGGCAGTACCATTTATGAAGATGCCGCGATAGAAATTGCCAGAAGAAGCCGTGGAACCCCCAGAATAGCCAATGCCCTGCTGAGAAGGGTTCGTGATTTTGCAGAAATAAAAGGAAACGGAGAAATAGAGATCAAAATTACAAAATATGCCCTGGATTCCCTGAATGTGGATGAATTCGGCCTGGATGAAATGGATAATAAGATCATGCGTGTGATGATTGAAAATTTCAAAGGGAAACCCGTGGGAATTTCTGCTCTGGCAACTTCAATCGGTGAAAATCCGGAAACGGTGGAAGAAGTGTATGAACCATTCCTGATCCAGGAGGGCTTTATTATCCGGACACCCAGAGGAAGAGAAGTTACCGAAAAAGCTTACCGGCATTTAAATATTACAAGACCGAAGAATCCCGGAGAGCTTTTCTGATCAAGGGTTTAAGGTTTAAAATTAATAAGAGTTTATTAGTTTATGTTTATACCTAAATTATACAGAAGTGAGGACTCTGATCTGATGAGGGAAATTATCCGGGAAAATGCTTTTGCCTTATTGATTTCTTCTGTGGATAAAATCAGGGCCACCCATTCTATGATGATGCTTAATGAAAATGATCCGGAAAATGTTTATATTGAAACCCATATTTCCAGAGCCAATCCACAGGCGAAAATATTAAAGGATGGTGATGAGGTGCTGTGTGATTTCCTGGGAGCCCATACCTATATTTCAAGCAGCTGGTATGATCATATCAATGTTTCAACATGGAATTATGAGGCAGTACAGGTTTACGGAAAGGTGAAATTAATGGATCCTGAAGAACTTTATCTGCACCTTGAAAAGCTGACTTCCCAATATGAAACGTTGCAAAAGTGTCCTGTGACGGTTAAAGATATGGGGCAAGCGTTTGTGGAAAAAGAAATGAAGGGTGCTTTTGGCCTCAAGATCATTCCAACGGAAATATTTATTAAACAAAAGCTTTCTCAGAACAGAAAAGAAGATGATTTTCAAAGTATCATTTCACATCTTGAAAATTCTTCTGATATTTATGCAGCCAAGATTGCTGAAAAAATGAAATTAATAAAGAAATAATAATCAAAATATATATGAAGCTATATCCGATACAATGTGGAAAATTTAAACTGGATGGCGGTGCCATGTTCGGCGTCGTCCCAAAGAGTCTGTGGGAAAAAACCAATCCTGCAGACGAAAGAAACCTGATTGAGCTGGGAACCCGCTCACTGCTTATTGAAGACGGAAAGAAACTGATCCTTGTAGACTGCGGTCTGGGCAATAAACAGGATGATAAATTCTTTGGGCACTACTCGCTTTGGGGTGATGATAACCTTGATAAGAATCTAAAAAAATTCGGTTTTGTAAAAGAAGACATTACGGATGTTTTCCTTACTCATCTTCATTTTGACCACTGCGGTGGGGCTATTGAATGGAACGACGACAGAACAGGATACAGACCCGCATTTAAAAACGCTCAGTTCTGGACCAATGAAAATCACTGGAAATGGGCTACCGAACCTAATGCACGAGAAAAGGCCAGCTTTCTGAAAGAAAATATTCTTCCGATGCAGGAAAGCGGGCAGCTGAACTTTTTACCCCTCCCTACAACAGGAAATTACGGATTTGCTCCGGACCTGAAAATGGATGTGATTTTTGTAGACGGACATACGGAGAAACAGATGCTTCCGGTGATTCAGTATCAGGAAAAGACCGTAGTTTTTGCAGCTGATCTTATTCCTACCGCAGGACACATCAATCAGGTGTATGTAATGGGCTATGATACCAGACCTCTTCTGACCCTGGAAGAAAAAGGCAAATTTCTGAAGCAGTGTATTGATAATGAATACCTGCTGTTCTTTGAACACGATGCTCATCACGAACTGGCCAGTCTTAAAATGACAGAAAAAGGAGTAAGACTTGATGAAACCTATACTTTTAATGATGTTTTTGGATATTAATTTTTAATCATGGAAGAATTACGTTCAGAAACGCAGAAAACGGAACCGGAACCATCACCCAAGATCATCGGGCTGACCGGAGGAATAGGATCCGGAAAAACGACGGTTGCCCGTTTTATCGAAGAGTTGGGATTTCCCGTCTATTATTCAGATGACAGAGCCAAAAGCATCGTCAATGATGATGAAAACTTAAAAGTAAAGATCAAAGAACTGCTGGGAACAGATGCTTATGATGAGAATGGTCTTTATAACAGGAAATTTGTAGCCGGAAAGGTTTTTAATAATAAAGATCTCCTCCACCAGCTGAATGAGATTATTCATCCTGCTGTAAGGATTGATTTTGAAGACTGGGTAAAAAAGCAGACGAAATATCTGGTTTTTAAGGAAACTGCTTTATTGTTTGAATTAAAACTCAACAGACAGTGCTATAAATCTCTTCTGGTAACCGCCGAAGATAACATCAGAATCAAAAGAGTGATGGACCGTGATGGCAAAACCTACCGTGAAGTAGAGACTGTTATGGAGAAACAGATGCCTGAAAAAGATAAGATAAGGCTTGCAGACTGTATTATTTACAACAATACCAATCTGGAAGATTTAAGAGAACAGACCGAACGGATCATTTTTACAATTGAATAAACAAGATCCTGTTACTTTTTTCACGGGATTGAAATATAAAAAATAAGCTCTCATTTCTGAGAGCTTATTTTATTTAAACTTATCCTGTTATTGTTCTTTAATAAATTTCTTCTGAACAGATTTATCTCCGTCCTCGATAGCAATCACATAAGCCCCGCTGATCAGTCTGCTTACATTGATCTGGTTGTTCAACAGAATACCTTCAACGATAAGCTGCCCGGCAGCATTGTAGATCTTATATTTTGCTTTTTTGCTGATATTTTTCACATACAATACTGAGCTTACAGGGTTTGGATAGATCATGATATCATCCTGGTTCAGTGAATTCGGAACACCCTGCTTGGCAATTCTTACCGAATAATCTTCCACTTCCCCGTTCTTCATATTCACGCAGTTTACAGGAATACCGTCTCTTGACATGGCCACTCTCATCACTACGTATTTATGAACAGATGTACTTACGAATGCATCAGCCGGAACACTGAATGTTCCTGATACAGGGCTGTCTGTATTCGGTGGTGAAGTGAACACTCTTTCATTCGGATCGAAGTATCCGTTTCTGTTGAAATCGATCCATACGGCGATCCCTTCATCGTGGTTGGTACCTGTCCATTTTTTCTCGATGCTGATCTCATTTCCTGTGGATCCCTGAACAAGTTCAATAAATGCTCCCGGAACTCCGGTATAGTCTGTGTAGCTTGACGCTCCGGATTCGTTTTTCATTTCAGGTCTTCCGTTAGGCTTTACCGTCACTTTAGAAATATGTTCTCCTGAGAAGTTTTCGGCTCCCATCTGGCAGTAGATCACTGTTGGTGTTGTGAAATAATATGGAGGGGTATAGGTTCCAGGGGTACCGCTGCATATATTCACTACCTGCATTTCATATCTTGTAAGTTCAGTTAATCCTGTAATTGTGTAAGTAGGATTTATTGTAGAAACTGTTGTCCAGCTCGGAATACCCACTTTTCTGTATCTCAGCAAATAGGTTGCTCCAGGAAATCCTTCCCATACGACTTCAGCAGTTGTAGGCGTAAGCTGCGTGATCGTTAAGCCCGGAGGAGGTAGTTCACAGATTCTTTCTGTTATAAATACAGCTGGATTAGAGTAAGGGTTAAGAGTAGTTGATCCACTGCATTTATTGGCGACTCTTACTTCATACCTGGTGTAAGGATCCAGACCATTTAATGCATAAGAATTCACAGGAGGTGCAATATTGGCGACTGGTGTCCATGTTGCCGTACCTACTTTTCTCCATTCCAAAGTATAGGTAGATCCTATTGCAAGGGGTGCCCAGGTAATCAGTGCGGAGCTGGAAGTAATATTGGTAACAGTCACAGTAGGAGGAGTGGGATCACATGTTGTGGTAAAAGTAGCTATTGGAGTAAACGTTCCCGTAGATGTTCCACAATTGGCCGCAACCTGTACTTCATAAGTGGTGAAAGGAATCAGACCGTTTAAGGTATAAGGTAATGCGGTAACATATACACTCGTCCAAACAGTGGTACCCTGTACCCTGTATTGCAGTACATAAGTAAAATTATTGGTCGCTGCTGTCCAGTTAATCTCCACTGAATTATGAGTGACAGTGGTAAAGGCAGGATTTCCCGGTACCGCTGTACTGCAAGGCTTTAGTTTTACGACATAGTCTTCCACTTCTCCGTTTATTGCATTCTGGCAGAGGGTTGGGGCAGATGAGCGTTGTAAAACAACCCTCATGGTGGTATTCAGTGTTCCTGAATACGCTCCTGCCGGAACAGCAAAAGTAGCATTTACCGGAGTAGTGGTACTTGAAGCAGAGTTCAGAATCCGCTCTGATGTTTCAAATATTCCGTTTCTGTTAAAGTCTATCCACGCAGATACTGCATCGCTATTGGTGACTCCTGTCCACCCTTTCGCCACAGAGATTGTATTACCGGTAGACCCTATTTCCAGGGTGACAAGAGTAGCAGGTGATGTATAGCTGATATAATTGGTCTGCACTGAGGTATTATTCATTACCGGGATAGCCGGATTTATGGAAGTAACGGTCACATTGGAGATATGATCATTTGTTCCGGTACCTGTCATTGGGCAGTACGCCAATGTAGGTGTTGTAAACTGGGTAGATGGAGAGAATCCGCTCTGAGTGGTTCCACATTTGGTAGCTACCTGTACTTCATATTGGGTTTGTTCGGTTAAACCGGTGATTGTATAGTTATTTACCGGAGCAGGAACAGGATCTATTGTAATCCAGGCTGTGGGTCCTGTTTTTCTGTATCTCAATACATAGTTGGCACCCACTGCTGCTGTCCAGGAAACATTGGCAGTAGTAGGCGTCATGTTGGTTACCGTTATATTGGCCGGCGGAGCATTCGTACATGCCGGCTGATCAATTAATTTCACCGCATAGTCCTCTACTTCTCCGTCACTGAAGCTGGCACATGCTGCCGGATTTGCCGTGTTTCTCAGTACAACACGCATACGTGTAGGATAAGGGCCGTTATAAGCCGTTGCCGGTACAGGGAATGTTGCCGTAACCGGGGTAGTGGTGTTATTAGCTCCGTTCAGGATTCTTTCGGTGGTATCAAAAATTCCGTTTTTATTAAAATCAATCCACACACTTACAGCTTTGCTTGATGTGGCACCTGTCCAGAATTTAGAGATTGAAACAGTGTTATTGGCCGATCCCCGTACCAATGTAATAAGCTTTGTGGCATCAGATGAATAATCGGTATAATTGGCTGCTCCTGAGTTATTACTCATCGTATAAGAACTGGCAGCCTCAACTGTAACGTTTGAAATATATCCGTTATCTGTATTGGTTGATGTTCCGGCACAATACGGGGTCATAAAGACATTGACCGGTGAAAAGTTTCCTGTTACTCCTGAGCAGACATTGGCAATCTGGAACTCATAGTGTGTTCCGGCGGTGAGACCGTTCAGAATAATGGTATTGGTGGTAGGCTGAGGATTGGCATTGGTCCATGCTGTGGTTCCTGCAACGCGGTACTGAAAAATATAAGTAGCCCCGAATGATGCGTTCCACGTAATGGTAGCCTGTGCCTGGGTAACGGCGGTTACCTGAATTCCTCCCGGAGCAGTTGGCGTACATATCGGCAGGGTACTTATGGGAGCATTACCGATGGCATAGAATACATTATTCACTGCACTTACCCTTATTTTTGCTGTACCACCTATCGTGAGCGGAAATGGAGTAAAATCGAGCGCTTCAGTTCCGTCATTAGGAGTTGAGGCTGTTACTAAATGCCAGGTCGTTCCATTATCTGTTGTAAAGTCAACTTTTACATTCGGAGCATTATAAGGTGCAGCATTGGTTCCCACAACATCCCAGCTAACATTTGTGGGACCGTTGTTGTAAATTGTTGCGGGATTTACTTTGAATGGCCCGTTATTTCCTACAATAATGGTTTGGGTAGCCGATTGGGTCTGCTGTTGCTGTGGATTCGGGTGGTTATCCCTTGCTGTAACAGTAAATTTAGTGGTTCTGGCTACTGTGGATACAGCTTCCCAAAGATTATTGGAGTTATTCAGAACACCGCTCAGTACCGAAGAGAGTCTTGGAAAATACCGGACCGGACTTGCAGACGGAGCAACAGATCTGAAAGACGGACCTGATGCTGTGTTTCCTAAATTTGCATTATTAATGACTTCAGTGGCAATATCAACTTCTTCCCAATTAAAAGTCATGGGATCATTTTCAGCGTCTGTTGCTGAAGCTGTAAGAACAAATGCTGTTCCTTTAGGGATATTGTATGTAGGGAGTGCCGCTATTACAGGTGGATTATTGGTAATTGGTGTTTCCACATCACATGTTTTACTGATCAGGTTGGCCTGAATCTGGGTAATATTGGTCACATTAAAATAGGGATCCGAGTGAGCCTGCACATCTGTTGTAGGCCCTGTAATACCTGCATATCCCATGATACTCGAACCAGATCCGGGTTCAACACTTGTTGAGGAACCAAGCTGGGGCGCACTATAAGAGAAACTGTGAACTCCCCCTAACTGGTGCCCAATTTCGTGAGCCACATAATCGATATCAAAATTATCTCCAACCGGATTACCGTTTCCCGGTGAGGTCCAGCCCGAACCTTTATCATTGGCAGCCGGCTGAACATTATCCCGGCAGATACATCCGAGACATCCTGCATTACCTCCGGCTCCCGGCGGAGCAAAAAGATGTCCTATATCATAATTGCTGTTGCCCACATTGGCTGTTAATACATTCTGAACCTCATTATTCCACAAATCTCCATTAGCATTTCCTGCTGCCGTTAAAGGAGAGTAAGGATCTGAAGCCGCATTGGTATAAATAATAGAAGGATAGTTCTGAAGATTTAAATGAAGCGCAAAATCTTTTTCGTACACTCCGTTAATCCTTGTCAGTGTAGCATTAATTGCTGATAAAGCTCCTGCAACAGTACCACCATGATATTGAGTATATTCTCCGCATGTGGAAACCACAATTCTTAAAGTTCTGTACTTTTTATCAGAATTTTTCGAAAAATCCCCAGACTGGTTGGTAAAAGATTTACCCAGCTGATAAAGTTTCTGCATGTCCTGTCTGGCACTTTCGCTTTCTTCTGCCGAACATAGAAATCCGTCTTTACTTTTATTCGTTTTGGAATGAACACTATACAGTGTTTTTGCCGGATTGGCCGGATCTATAAACTGATAGTCTCCGTTTTTGATGATCATTGCCTGAAAATCATTGGGAGACAAACTGAATCTCAGATGCTTTGAAGGATCATCTATTCCTATTCCGACATATGAGCCCAGCTGATACTGGTCGGCAAGCTCTTTCACCACGACCGGAAAACTGTAAACCGCAAATTTTTCAATTTTCCCTCCGAGGACCGGCAGAGAAACTTCAACAGGTTTCGCATTTTTCCCAGTCTCCTGAGCTTTTGAAAGCTGTGATTTCAGCAATGAAATATCCAAAGAATAATAGTCCCGGAGACCAGAACCGTCTTTAACTCTTTCTCCACTGGATGATGCAGGGCTCCATTGTGCCTTGATTACTGCAAACAAACAAAGAAAAAAGAAAGAAATAAAAATTTTCTTCATAATTTTTCTAATTATTTTGTATTAATCACACAAATCTAATTATTTTTTTTACACAAAATCAACAAAACAATCAAATTAATGATAAAATCATAATAAAAATAACTATTCATTAATAAAATAAACTTACACATCTGTTTTTCATAAATATTTTAAACATAAAAAAGACATAAGATAAAAGCATTCAGCTCCCCTCAGAACAATAAAAAAAGCCCTCATTACTGAGGGCTCATTTTATTTGAAATTCATTGATTATTCTTTGATAAATTTCTTTTGTACGGTTTTACCGTTATCATCGATATCTATTACATACACTCCGTTGATCAGTCTGCTTACATTGATCTGGTTGTTCAGCAGAATACCTTCAACGATCACCTGACCGGCAGCATTGTAGATCTTATATTTTGCTTTTTTGCTGATATTTTTCACATACAATACTGAGCTTACAGGGTTCGGGTAGATCATGATATCATCCTGGTTCAGTGAATTCGGAACACCCTGCTTGGCAATTCTTACCGAATAATCTTCCACTTCCCCGTTCTTCATGTTCACGCAGTTTACAGGAATACCGTCTCTCGACATGGCCACTCTCATCACTACGTATTTATGAGCAGATGTACTTACGAATGCATCGGCCGGAACACTGAATGTTCCTGATACAGGACTGTCTGTATTCGGTGGTGAAGTAAATACTCTTTCATTGATATCAAAGTATCCGTTTCTGTTGAAATCGATCCATACGGCGATTCCTTCATCATGGTTGGTACCTGTCCATTTTTTCTCGATGCTGATCTCATTTCCTGTGGATCCCTGAACAAGTTCAATGAATGCTCCCGGAACTCCGGTATAGTCTGTGTAGCTTGACGCTCCGGATTCGTTTTTCATTTCAGGTCTTCCGTTAGGTTTTACCGTCACTTTAGAAATATGCTCTCCTCCGAAGTTTTCTGCTCCCATCTGGCAGTAGATCACTGTTGGTGTTGTGAAATAATATGGAGGGGTATAGGTTCCAGGGGTACCGCTGCAAATATTCACTACCTGCATTTCATATCTTGTAAGTTCAGTTAATCCTGTAATGGTATAAGTAGGATCTATTGTAGAAACTGTTGTCCAGCTCGGAATTCCCACTTTTCTGTATCTCAGCATATAGGTTGCTCCAGGGAATCCTTCCCATACTACTTCAGCAGTTGTAGGCGTAAGCTGTGTGATCGTTAAGCCCGGAGGAGGCAGTTCACAGATTCTTTCCGTTGTAAATACTTTCGGATTAGAGTATGGATTGATTCCTGTTTCTCCGTTACATTTGTTGGCCACTCTTACTTCATAAGTAGTATAAGGATCCAGACCATTCAACTGGTAAGTATTGGTAGGAGGTACAATACCTGTAATCTGGTTCCATGTTGGATCTCCAACTTTTCTCCATTCGAAAACGTAAGTTGAACTTGCCACTACCGGTGCCCATGTAATAAGTGCAGAATTAGTGGTAATATTACTTACAATAACATTCGGAGGAGTAGGATCACATCTTGTGGTAAATGTCTTGATTGGTGTAAAGCTTCCGGTAACACCACCACAAACTGCAGCAACCTGAATTTCATAAGTTGTAGCGTTTGCCAATCCTGTAATTACAAGAGGTATGTTATTCAGAACTGCTGAAGCATATACTTCTGTCCACAGTCCCGGAGGTGGTCCCTGAGTTCTGTATCTTACAAGATAGGTAACTGTCCCTCCTGTAAAATTAACTGTTGCAGAGTTGTGTGTAGGGGTAATATTAGGCTGGCTTGGAGTGGTCGTTGTACACGATCTGATTCGTACCGCATAATCTTCCACTTCACCGTTAGCTGCATTCTGGCAGATAGTAGGTGCACTTCCACGCTTCAATACTACTCTCATTGTTGTAGTGTACTGTCCTGTATAGGCAGTAGCCGGAACATCAAAGTTTGCTGTAACAGGCGTATTGGTATTGGACGGTGAAATAAGGATACGTTCTCCGGTTTCAAACTGTCCGTTTCTGTTGAAGTCGATCCAGGCTGTCACCGCATCACTGTTGGTTGCTGCCGTCCATCCTTTAGCTACAGAAATTTTATTACCAATGGAACCTGCATCAAGAGTGATGAGAGTTTCCGGTGTTGTATAGCTGATATAATTGGTCTGTACCGATGTATTACTCATTACCGGGGCACCTGGGTTAGCAGGGGTAACGGTTACATTAGAAATGTGGTCGTTAGTTCCTGTACCTGTCATTTCACAGTATGATAGCGGTGTTGTTGTAAACTGTACTGAAGCAGAATATGCTCCAAGAGCTGCAGTACCACATTTTGTAGCTACCTGAACTTCATATTTGGTCTGTTCCAATAAACCGGTAATTGTATACGTATTTCCCGGAGCAGGTACAGGGTTTACCGTCGTAATCCATGCTGTTGTTCCTGCTAATCTGTATCTAAGCGAATAAGTGGCATTAGCTGCGGCAGTCCAATATACGGTAGCAGTATTTGCCGTAATATTCATTATTGTAATATCGTTAGGCGGTGTATTGGTACACGCCGGCTGATCAACAAGTTTTACAGCATAATCTTCAACTTCTCCCCATGTGAATGTACCGCACGCATCAGGTGCACCACTTTCTCTTAATGCTACACGCATACGGGTAGTAAGCGCACCTCCGTAAGCGCCCTGAGCTACGGTAGGCACATAGAAGGTAGCTGTAACCGGAGATGTAGTATTACTTCCGGAAGTCAGAATCTTTTCTGAAGGCTCAAATATACCATTTCTGTTAAAGTCAATCCATACTCCGGTTCCAAAAGAATATTGGGTACCCGGCCATGTTTTGGTAATGGAAATAGTATTATTGTTCAATCCTCTTGATAAGGTAATCAATCTTGTAGGATCAGTAGTATAATCTGTATAGTTACTGAACTCTGAATTACTTGTTACCGGTATACCTCCTGTTGGAGTTACCACAACCTTACTGATATAGCCATCAATGGTACTACTTGTAGAGGCTGCACTACAATAGGTAATAGGAGGTGTTGTGAAGAATACTCCTGCTGAGAATGCTCCCTGGTTTCCGTTACATTTTGTAGCGATCTGCACTTCGTACTGGGTCTGTTCGTTCAGTCCGGTAAGAGGCCAGCTCGATGTAAGAGGTGTAGTGATCTGAACTGTATTCCATGCGCCGCTAGGTGCCACTCTGTATTGTAAAACGTATGTTGCTCCGAGCGTAGGTGTCCAGGATACGTTAGCTGAAGTAGGTGTAATACCCGTAACGGCGATATTTGCAGGTGGCGCAGCAGAACAGGTCTGAAGGGCCTCACTTACCAATACCAGTTTCGGGATATTGGAATATCTGCTGGTTGCCGTTGGCGGAGAAGCTGGATCCGGGTTGGTATCATCTTCATAGAAGAGAATACCTCTGTTGGTTCCGGCATTATAATTTCCCCATGTAGCTCCCGGAGATCCGGTATAGCCTGGAGAGTTTTCATCCACTGCAATTACAATATTACTGGTTCCATCCCAAATAAACGGGCTGGTAAGAGGTATGGTAACCCAGGTTCCATCCGTCATGGTAGGTAAAGTTCCTGTATAAACCTGTTTAAGGTTTGCCAAAGGGACCCAGCTTGTGGTAGTTGCAAAGTTATTTTGTGTAGTATTCCCCATATAAACTACCCAGTTGTTGTAGTTGGTCTGAGGAGATGAAGTTGTAGCTACATAGAATTTAATTGCTGTAATATAGCTGTTTGTACCCGCTGCAGTTACTTCCGCTGCGGTGTAAATCTGCTGGGAGTAGTTATATCCGTAATATGAATAGTCCGGCAATACCCCTGTAAGATTTCCCTGTCCGATCTGTCCGGTCATGAATGAAGGACCTGCTGCCCAGGCACTTTTATCTGTACCGGAACAAACAGCTCTTACCCACCAGTAATAGGTGGTACCGTTAGCCAGTCCCGGAAGGTTGGCCGTAGTCCCTGGAACCGGAGTACCAGGTGTACCTGTTCCCGGAGGTGTATTGGTAGTAGAATAATAATATTCATAGCCATTAGCCGGAGCTGCTCCCTGAGGTGCCCATGAAAGTCCTGCAGAATTGGCTCCTACAGTAGGAACTGCCAATGATATAGGGAAAAGACATGAAGGCACAGAGAATGAGATGTTATCAACAGATGCAGGAGGGTTTGATCCCTGCGAACCGTCATTAACCCATTCGAATACAAGACGCATGGTACCTCCGGCAAAAGTATTGATACTTAAGTTGCTGGTAGAGTACGTCTGCCAGGTAGTCTGTAAGTTAAACGGATTACCGCTTACCAGGGTTCTTCCTGTTCCCGTAGTGATTCTCGTTCCCGGGTTAAGTGTATAGGTGGTAGGAACCAGCCATACCCTTAAAAAATCATAGGTAGATTCACCGTTGGCCTTCCAGTCGAACGAGAAGTTGGCAATAACGGATCCTGCCGGAATCGTAATATCCCTGTAAGCAAAGGTAACACTTGTATTACCATTGTCATAAGTATTGGACGCTCCACTATCATTTGAAATGAAAAGGGAATTTCCGGGATTTCCGACCACGTTGCCATGCACCCATTTATTGGGCTGACTACCGTTCAAAAATGTGAAATCATTACCCGCCGTAAAGTCTTGGCTGTAGGGCAATGTCGCAGGTGTTTGACCATAGAGCTCTGATACAAAGCCGATGTTTATCAAACACAGAAGAAGTATTAAAGAAGTAAAGAGTTTCTTCATAATGTTCTCATTATTATATTAATCATACAAATCTAATCATTTTTCATTACTAATTTTATAATAAATCGCATTTTTTTTGTAAAATTTTCATAATATCTGTTTTTACTCCATGAAATAAAAAATACCGGGATTCCCCCGGGATCAGTACTATTTTAATATGCTGAGCCATTTCCTTATGAATCCGGGATATGAGCCGGTCTTTTGTTTTTCATATGATCCGTCTCCAACACGCATATTTTCATGGCTGGTATTTCCGGCTTCCGGCAACCGGCCACAGTGTTGTAACCATAGAAATTTTTATCACCTTAAATACCGTGAGAGTTCGGGGTAAAGGTTTTAGGTATTAAAGGCGGGAAGTGAGATAGAAATCCATTGTAAATGCAAATCAACACTTATTTCCAGTGACCTTCATAGTTTTCTTTTCCCAGCTTCCAACCAGTCTGAATCAGATATTTTTGTCCCGAACTGAGCTTATTTAAGGTTCTCTAAAATTGTTCTCAAATTTTGCCTGTATTAAAGCTCTGCGAGACCAACATATTAATGAATATCATTATCAGGTCGCTCCTACGGAGCTCTCCTCAGATCATCTATATCAATTCTATGAACAGAGTACTCCTACGGAGCACTTAAAAAGCTCAAATAACATCATATTTTTTTGCGGAAAATTTATAAGTATAGCATGTAAAATAAGTCTGATTTTCTTATCCGAACTGATATTAAATAGGATAAAGTTTAACTGAAGGGGTTCGGGAATCCCGCCACATATATTTTTCATCCCAGTGTATAAAAAAACAAGGCTCCGGAAATACCGAAGCCTTGTTTTTTTAGTTTTTATATTTAAAATTTATAGGCTATATTCCATGCAAAACCCATATTGAATTTGGAAGAACTTCTTCCGAATCCCGGAACAATCATTGGTGATATATTATCCTGCTTGGAAGTATATACAAGGTATCTTGGCTGAAGATTAACGTCTATATAAAAGTTAGAATCAAACAGCTGAACCCTTCCTCCAACTGTTCCTTCCAGCCAGAAAGAAGACTGTGAAGAAGACGGAAATGCCACCGAGGAAGCGCTTCCACCAAACCCCCGGACAGGGATGGCCATATATTCCTGGTTATAAAAGGCTCCCCCCACTTTTCCCCCGGCATAAAATCCGTTGAACGGATTTTCAACATCTTTTGCCAGCATATAAAAAGCCCCCAGTTTCACAAAAGGTCCGCTGGCCTTTGCATCGTAGCCGTTTTTCTGATATACGTTTTTTTCAAATCCCGCTTCTGCAATGGCATGAACGTTTTCTTTTATTCTGGAAGAGATAAACCCCTGATACAGCATACGGTCTGAGAAAAAAGAAACTCCTGTATTAAGGGCATCAAGCCCTACCATGAAATTGGGTTCGTATTTCCAGCCGGATTTCTTTGCTTCTTTTTGTTCCTGAGCCAGCGTCAGTATTCCGATCAGGCTAAAAAATAAGATAAATACTTGTCTTGTCTTCATTCTCTATTTGATTTTGTGCTACTTCCGTTCCTTTTACAGGATCAGTTGTTACTAATTCTGCATTCAGATTTTCATAGGATTTTTTAACGCCGCATCCCGGAGATACATACGTTGCTTTGGTAGTATAGCTTATTCTTACCTGAGATTCTTTCCCTTTTTCTTCTTCCCTCACATAAATATCTGTATAGGCATTATCATCCACTCTTAGAGGAACAAGTATTGATTCCACTTTCTGCTGTCTCCCCAGTTCCACTTTTCCGGAACCGTAATCTACGGCAACATACACGTTTTCCAGCATCGTAATTTTACCGTCCTGGGACTTGAAGCCTATTCTCATCCGTGGAGTTCCTTCTCCGCTTTCACAGATATCATCATCCCCTCCGCATGACCAGATCATACAAAGGCCGCATAATACTATAAGGTATCTAAGGTATTTCATATTTCTATTTTGGGTCTAAAGCTTTTTCAATTCTGAAAACAAGGTCTTCGTAATGGTATTTATTCACTGTATTTGAATCTGCCTTTACTGCAAGCTCTTTCTTTATTGTATTTAAATTTCCTCTGACAATGGCAGCAACATCGGATTTGTCCGAAACTTTGGTATCCACAAGCTTAATGAGACTGCTCACATAGTTTCTCTGAAGATTTCTTCCGTAAACATCCGGGTTCTGTTTTTTAATAACCGAATGATTAAGGTCTGACAATAAATTCATCACTGTATAGGTATTCGGATCTATTGCTTCCATCTGATACATATTCTGTAATACAAAAGAACTTAAAATTCTTGAAAGAACACCGTTCTGGATCTCTTCAACAGTATTTACAGGGGTTTTACCCGTTTTCTCAAAAATATCTTTTTTAAGCAGCCATTGTGGTGTGGTAAACACATTCTCTTCTAAAAATCTCATGGCTTCCTCCTGATCTTTTTTGGCTACGGCTTCATATACTACTCCTGACTGTTCTGCCGTTTTGGGCGTTTCCATCTGCCCGCCAATATATTTTGAAACATGTCCTGTATATCTTCTGAATTGTGATACTACCTGATCATACATCATTCCGAGATTTTCGTAATCTTCATTCGGGGTTGCCGTCCACTGGTCCAGGTTATCTATAATTCTTTTAAGATTTTTGATTCCGTATGTACTTGCTATCATGGCATTGTCTCCTACCTGCTCACTCTGTGACCTCGGATCCAGAGGGTTGGATTCTGTACCAAACCAAAGTCTTTCATTTTTAAGATTCCTGATGATCCATTTATTCAGATGTTCTTTTTCTGCATCCGGTGTACTGTACTGATAGAATCTTCTGTATCCCCATTCAATAGCCCAATCGTCATAATCTCCGATTCTCGGCATAATTCCGGAATCCCCGATTTTATCTTCCGGCTGTGCAACATAATTAAATCTTGCATAATCCATAATGGAAGGAGTGTGGCCATTCTTTTCAAGCCATTTTTTATCTCTCAGCTTTTCAACGGGCACGGTAGAACTTGAGCCAAAATTATGCCTTAGTCCTAAGGTATGTCCTACTTCATGGGAAGAAACAAAACGGATGAGTTCTCCCATCAGCTTATCATCGAATTTTACTTTTCGGGCTCTTTCATCATTGGGTGCTGCCTGTACAAAGTACCAGTTTCTTAACAGCAGCATTACATTATGATACCAGTTGATATGGCTTTCCAGAATTTCCCCTGTTCTCGGATCTGAAATAGAGGGTCCGGAAGCGTTGGGAACGTCTGAAGGTTTGTAGACAATAGCAGAATATCTTGCATCTTCAAGGCTCCATTCCGAATCTGTTTTAGGATCAGGAACTTTTGCATAAACTGCATTTTTGAATCCTGCTTTTTCAAAAGCTTTCTGCCAGTCGTTCACTCCCTGGATCAGGTAAGGAACCCATTTCTTGGGAGTTGCGGGATCGATATAGAATACGATGGGTTTGGCAGGTTCTACCAGTTCTCCTCTTTTATATTTTTCAAGATCCTGAGGCTTGGGTTCCAGTCTCCATCTTTTTACCAGTGAAATTCTTTTTACACCCTGAGGATCCAGGTCAAAATCGGTATATCCTACGGCAAAATAGCCTACTCTAGGGTCAAAATAACGGGCCTGCATCTTGTTTTCCGGAAGGAGAACGAAGGATGAGTTGATCTCTACCGTATAGTTTCCGCTTACCTTCGGAAGATCAGCAGGAGGAGTTCCCGGTGCGGGTTTCCCTAAGGTGCGTGCAAAGGTTTTGGTGGTATTGATTTCTATGTTCCCCGGGAAAGACTTTACAAAGTTCACGAATGACATATCTTTCTGAAAAGCCCCTACTTTGAAGGCATCTTTGTTTCTTACCGAGAAAGACACCATTTCATTATCAGAATTCAGAAGATCTGTGACCTCAATTACTGAAGATTTTTTATCATTTCCATATGTTTTTACGTCAAAAGATTTGATGATAGACTGTACGTTATTCCGGATTACGGAGTTATACATATCTGATGTGGAATCTTTTGCATAATCTACATATGAAATAGATCTCAGAAGGATTTTATCTTTCGGGCCTTTTTCAAAAGCAACGACCTGCTGGCCTATCTGATCTCCGGCATAACCGGTAGTTCCCGAACGCATTCCCGCTGCCGCTTTTGTAAGTCTCGTTACCAAAAGAAATTCCTTTTTCAGCATTTTATCGGGAATTTCAAAATAATATTTATCTTCAATTTTGTGAACGGTGAAAACACCCTGGTCTGAAACAGCCTTATCGGTAATGATTTCCTTATAGGATTTCATAGCGGGTTTCTTCTTCAGATCATCTTTTTTTACTTTTGCGGTATCTGTTTTTACTACCGCAGAGTCTTTTTCCTGTGCTTTCAGTTCATTCTGTCCCAGTGACAGTGCCAATAAGACTAATGCTGTATTCCTAAGGTTTTTCACTTCTTTCATTTAAAATTTTCAGGTTATATTTTCAAATTTAAATATTTATTTTTTGATCAGCAGGGCAATATTTTCAACATGGTGTGTTTGTGGGAACATATCCACAGGCAATATTTTCACTAAGGTATAGTGGTCTTTCATCAGGGCAAGATCCCTGGCCTGTGTTGCAGAGTTACAACTTACGTAAACTACTTTTTCCGGTGAAAGTTTCAGGATCTGCTCCACTACTTTCTGGTGCATTCCGTCTCTTGGCGGATCGGTGATCAGTACGTCTGCCTTAGGGTGATTTTCAAGAAACTCATCATTGAAGATGTCTTTCATATCCCCGCAGTAGAAAGTACAGTTATCAAGGCCGTTCAATTCGGCATGTTCTCTGGCTGCATCAATGGCTTCCTGCACAGATTCTATTCCGATTACCTGTTTTGCATTTCTTGCGACGTACTGGGCAATAGTTCCTGTTCCTGTGTACAGGTCATAAACGACTTCAGTCCCCTTCAGGTCTGCAAATTCCAGGGTTTTTCTGTATAATTCAAGAGCCTGTTTATAATTGGTCTGAAAAAAGGATTTGGGACCTATTTTAAACTGAAGCCCATCCATTTCTTCCATCAGATAGCCTTCACCGAAGTAAACGTTGATATCCAGATCATAGATAGAATCGTTCGGTTTCGGATTGATGGCGTAAACCAGTGTTTTGATCTGAGGAAATTTTTCCAGTAAAAACTCAAAAAGTTTTTCTCTGTTTTCTTTTTCTTCCTGATAAAGCTGGAACAGCACCATCCATTCTCCTTTTGAGTTCTGTCTCATCATCAGTGTTCTCAGGAATCCGGCATGGTTTCTTACATCGAAAAACTCAAGTCCGTTTTTGTCGCTGTATTCTTTTACGGCCAGTCTGATTGCGTTGGAGGGATCTTCCTGAAGAAAACATTCTTTAAGGTCGAGAATTTTGCTCCACATTCCCGGAATATGGAACCCGAGGGCATTTTTATCATTGATATCTTCCTGCGAACTGACTTCATCCAACGTTAACCAGCGTGCATTGGAAAAAGAGAATTCCATTTTGTTTCTGTAAAAATACTGTTCTTCGGAACCCAGAATCGGAATGGTTACAAAATCATCAATTCCGCCAATTCTTTTGATATTGTTATAGACTTCTTCCTGTTTAAAATCGAGCTGTTTTTCGTAAGCCATATTCTGCCATTTGCAACCTCCGCAGGCTCCGAAATGAATACATTTAGGTTCTGTTCTGAAAGGAGATTTCTCCACGATTTCTATTGCCTCGGCTTCAAAATATTTGGATTTGGCTTTCTTTACCCTGGCATTGACGAGGTCTCCCGGTACTGCTCCTGAAACCAATACCGTTTTCCCATCCTCTGTTTTTCCTATGGCTACCCCTTTAGCTCCTGCAGCCAGAAGCCTGATATTTTCAAGAATTATATTCTTTTTCTTTTTCATCCGTAAAATTCAATTTTTTCTAAGTCCGGACGGGAATCTTACTTCTCATCCCTCAATTTCTATTTTTCTAAACCATAAAACCTTCCGGCTTTATCCGGCAAAAATACAATAAAAAAAAACCTTATCCGAGGATAAGGTTTTCATGTATGTTAAAGTTTACTATTTTACAGGTGCAGGCTGTGGATTTGCAGGTTGTGCAGGCTGTGAAGGGTCCACCATCATTTCTCCTCCAGGCTGAAGCTGGATATTAGGATTTACTTTAGGTGCTGTAAGACCGGTCTGCTTATCCAGGATATTTACCAGATCCTGTTCTCCGATATTCACAAAAGATCTGCTGGCAATTTTACCGTCTTTATCCACCACTACGAAACATGGCAGTTTAAATCCATAAACTCCGTATTTTTTGGCAACGTCTGAATTCAGGCCTCCTTCTCCGTATACACTTACTCCCGGAATACCTTTCAGAAGAGCATTGCTGGTTTTGATAAACTGATCTTTTGTATCATCAAGGTTGATAAATGTGAAGTTCATTTTAGATTTATAGAAGTTCACCACTTCTTTAAGGATCGGAACGGTAGCTTCTGCGATGTAAGGATTCCATGATGTATAGAATACAAGCATATTCGGTTTTCCTTTTCCTTCTGAAATTTTATATGATTTCCCATCCTGTTTGATCAGGGAAGCTTCAGGAGCAACTTCTCCAACTTTCACTCCGGTTACTGCCAGGTGAAGCTCTTTCAGGCTCTTCTTTACATCTGTATCTTTGATATCTTCGTCTACAATCTTAGAAATTCTGTCCAGTGCTTTAGGATCTGCTCCCGGACGGATATCCTGAGCAAGAATGAATGAAAGCAGATAATCTTTTTTCAGCTGCGGAGTATCTTTCTGATTTTTCAGGAACTCTGCAAACAGTTCAGAAAGGGTAACGGTAGGATTCTTAGCTACTTTAGGTTCAGCAAACTTCTGGAAATCAATGTTATATTTGTTCAGCAAATAGCTTCTGTAAACAGGGCTTGTCTTCAGCATTTTATCTTTATTCTCCTGTAACTTTTCTTCATAATCTGTATAAGCTTTAGAGAGTTTGAAAGCCGGGCCTTCTGATATTTTCTTCCTCATTTCATATTGTGACATAATGGTAAGAATAGTACTGGCAACATCCATTTTCTTCCATTCTACAACATCATTGTCCGGATTGAACTTTTTAACGTTCTCATCCACATTTTTTGTAATATCGCTATCTATTTTCTGAACTCCCTGAAGAAATGTCTTTTCATCTTTTTTCACCAGTTCAAGAACATTTGCCTTCTGTGCATACGTTCCCAGATATTTTTGGGTAGCTATAAAGAAATCGTTATTCTTTTTAGCATCACCGGTAATTACATATTCCATAGGGAAAGTTGCTCCATTACCGGAAATATTTAAAGTCTGTCCCGCTTTTAGATAGATAAGATTTCTTTTTTCTCCGTAAGATATCTCATACATCCCGTCTTTCGGAGCGTCGAAGGAACCGGAGAAATTACCGTTTTTATCTAATCCCAGATTTACCAGCGGTAGTGTAGCCACACCGGAAGCCTCAATAAGCTCAATTCTTTCCAATGGTGAGCCTCCTGTAATCTTTCCTTTTACTTCAACTTTTTTTGAACAAGACACCGCAAAGACCGCGATGATAAACAATAAAAGATATTTTTTCATTTCAATTTTTAATATTACACAAAAATACGTTTTTTAGGGTTTGCTAATTCACCCCGATTATTTTTTTTGAAAATTTTATAACAACCCTGCTATAAGGTATTATACAGTAATTAATCTTTATTGATTTTCCCTTTTCTGTCGGAATCCCATAAAAGACAATCTTTAGCTGTACAATATTATACGATCACCAAATATAGACTTATTATATAAAGAGCACCAAGCACTTTAAGGAACTTAACAAACTTTAACAGCATAAAAAAATCGTCTCTTTAGCAGAGACGATTTTTTTTATTCTATCTGAACCGGTTCTATCCCTGATCTACAAGAGCTGCCATATATTCTCTGTTCATTCTTGCGATATTCTCAAGAGAAATACCTTTAGGGCATTCTACTTCACATGCTCCTGTATTTGAACAGTTTCCGAATCCTTCTTCATCCATAGCTTTCACCATATTCAGGACTCTTCTCTTAGCTTCTACTCTACCTTGTGGAAGTAATGCATACTGGGAAACTTTGGCTCCCACAAACAGCATTGCTGATCCGTTTTTACAGGTTGCCACACAGGCTCCACATCCGATACAGGCAGCAGCATCCATCGCTCTGTCCGCGTCTTCTTTAGGAACCGGAATTGCATTGGCATCCAATGTATTACCGGAGGTATTTACAGAGATGAAACCACCTGCAGCCATTACTCTGTCGAATGCGCTTCTGTCTACCATTAAGTCTTTAATAACAGGGAAAGCAGCACTTCTCCATGGTTCAATAACGATAGTTTCTCCATCTTTGAACATTCTCATGTGAAGCTGACAGGTTGTAATACCTGTATCAGGACCGTGAGCTCTACCATTGATGTAAAGCGAACACATACCGCAGATCCCTTCACGACAGTCGTGATCGAAAGCGATAGGTTCTTTTCCTTCGTTAATTAAGTTTTCGTTCAGGATATCCAGCATCTCCAAAAATGAAGAATCCGTAGATACATCTGATATTTTGTAGGTCTCAAACTGACCTTTAGATTTATTATTTTTCTGTCTCCAAATTTTCAGCGTAAGATGTAGGCCTTTTTTTGCACTCATAATGTTATATTTATAGGTTGGAGATTATTTGTAACTTCTAGTTTTAACCTCGATGTTGTCGTAGATCAGTTCTTCTTTATGCAACACTTCCGCGTTGATATCATTCCCCTGATATTCCCAGGCTCCAACGTATTTGAAGTTGATGTCGTCTCTTTCCGCTTCTCCATCAGGAGTTGCGTGATCCCAACGGAAGTGACCGCCACAAGATTCTTCTCTGTTTAGAGCATCGATAGCCATTAGTTGTCCTAGTTCCAGGAAGTCTGCTACTCTGAATGCTTTTTCAAGCTCAGTGTTCATACCATCTGCTTCACCAGGAACTTTTACATTTTTCCAGAAGTCGTTTCTTACTTCTTCAATTTCTTTGATTGCTTCTTTCAATCCTTCAGGAGTTCTTCCCATTCCCACTTTGTTCCACATAATGTGTCCCAGTTTCTTGTGGAAGTAGTCTACTGAATGGGTTCCTTTGTTGTTCAGGAAGAAATCTATTTTATCTTTAATTCCTTTTTCAGCTTCGTTAAACGCATCTGAATCAACAGGAATCGTTCCGGTTCTGATATCCGCAGAAAGGTAATCTGCAATGGTGTAAGGAAGTACGAAATATCCGTCTGCAAGCCCCTGCATCAGTGCAGATGCTCCCAGTCTGTTCGCCCCGTGATCGGAGAAGTTGGCTTCACCAATTACGAAACATCCCGGAATGGTAGACTGAAGGTTATAATCCACCCATACACCACCCATGGTGTAGTGAACCGCAGGATAGATCTTCATTGGGGTTTTGTATGGATCATCGGCTGTAATTTTTTCGTACATAACGAAAAGGTTACCGTATTTCTCCTCAACCCACTTCTTACCAAGATCATAGATCTGCTGATCGGTAGGATTATGGATATGTTTTTCGATAGCGGCTTCTTTACCTTTTTTCATGATCTCTGTGGAGAAATCAAGGTAAACTCCTTCCTGAGTATCATTATTTTCGATTCCGTATCCGGCATCACATCTTTCTTTAGCTGCTCTTGAAGCAACGTCTCTCGGTACAAGGTTACCGAATGCAGGATATCTTCTCTCCAGGTAGTAGTCTCTGTCTTCTTCTTTGATATTTTCAGGCCTCAATTTACCTTCTCTGATGGCTACTGAATCTTCAATTTTTTTAGGAACCCAGATTCTTCCGGAGTTTCTTAGTGATTCAGACATCAGAGTCAGTTTGGACTGCTGAGTTCCGTGAACCGGAATACATGTAGGGTGAATCTGCACGTAGCAAGGGTTTGCAAAGTAAGCTCCCTTTTTGTGGATTTTCCATGCTGCAGAAACATTTGATCCCATTGCGTTGGTAGAAAGGAAATATACGTTTCCGTACCCTCCCGAAGCGATAACAACTGCGTGAGCAGAATGTCTTTCGATTTCACCTGTTACCAGATTTCTTGCGATAATTCCTCTTGCCTTTCCGTCAACAATAACAAGGTCTAACATTTCGTGACGGTTGTACATTTTGATTCTTCCTTTACCGATCTGGCGGCTCATTGCAGAATAGGCACCTAACAATAACTGCTGTCCTGTCTGTCCTTTGGCATAGAAGGTTCTTTTTACCTGAACCCCACCAAATGAACGGTTATCCAGCTGGCCTCCGTAATCTCTACCGAAAGGAACCCCCTGGGAAACGCACTGGTCAATAATATTGGCAGAAACTTCCGCCAGTCTGTATACGTTAGCTTCTCTAGCCCTATAATCACCACCTTTGATGGTATCGTAGAATAACCTGTAGGTTGAATCACCGTCACCCTGGTAGTTTTTAGCAGCATTGATTCCCCCCTGAGCAGCAATAGAGTGTGCTCTTCTCGGTGAATCCTGGTAGCAGAATGCTTTTACGTTATATCCCTGCTCCGCCAGAGTAGCTGCCGCAGAACCACCTGCCAAACCTGTTCCTACAACAATAATATCAATCTTATCTCTGTTGTTTGGGGCAACAAGGTTCATATGGTCTTTATGATTTTTCCACTTATCCTTTAAAGGACCTGCCGGAATTTTTGAATCTAATTTACTCATATTAGTATATTGATATTATTGAGTTACAAAGTGATAAATTGCGATAAAAATAAAACCTGCTGGAATAAGGATTGAATACCATTTTCCGAAGGCTTTGATTACCGGAGTATATTTTGGGTGTCTTGCCCCGACAGACTGGAACGAAGACTGAAATCCGTGAGCTAAGTGTAATCCCAACAGAACAAAAGAGATCACATATAAAGCAACTCTCCAGAGGTCTGCAAATTTCGCGTGAAGTTCCGGCCAGAAACGCTCAGCATCAGGAGCTGTTCCGTCTACATATTTGTAGGTAATTTCATGAAACCAGAAATCATATAAGTGAAGCGCAAGGAAAGCCAGAACAACAGCACCGGAAATAATCATATTTCTGGACATCCATGAAGAGTTCACAGAAGGGTTGTTTGATTCGTACTTTACCGGACGTGCTTTATTATTCTTGATTTCCAGAACAAACCCCATTACAAAATGGAAAATAACTGCAAAACCAAGAATAGGCTGCATTAAGAACTGCACAAACGGATTATAGCCCATAAAGTCAGATGCGGTATTGAAAGCATCACGGTTAAGAACTGATAATAAGTTGGTTGTCAAATGCAGTATAAGAAAAATCAGCAAAAACATAGCTGATAATGCCATAGCATATTTTCTACCTATCGTAGAACTCGTTAAACCTGCCATATAAGTTTAAATTTGAATTTCCACAAAATTAAGAAATGTTAACAATATCGAAAAGTGAGAAATCTCACAATTAGCCAGTTTGTAATCTTTCTAAATAAGAGCTTAATACGTTGTAAATACAGGAAAAATGAATTTCGCAAAGTCTATTTTAAATCATAAATTTCGCCTTGATATTCCACGCGCTGTACTGTTGATGGGAATGTCTTTAAGTAAAAGTAGTGAACCCTTCTGGAAGAGCAGTAAGGGCTGATAATAAATTTCCGGATTTTCTTCTCATCTGAATTTTCAGGCACCCAAAAGCCTACTTTATTTCCTTTTTTTATTGAAAAAAATTTACTTTTATTCATTTCATGAAATAGAATTTCATTCTTCCGGCCTTCATAAACATTAAATCCTGTACGGAAAACAAAAAACAGAACCACGACAACCATCAGCCGGACTCCGTTTCTAAGGCTATACTTCCTGAGCATCACACCCAACATGTATACTATTCCGGATAAAAGGAATACTTCTGCGGCATTCATCGGAATATCTGAATAGTAGACTGCATCAGCTTTTGCCAGCCAGTGAATTATTTTCAGCAGAATATGAACAGAGAAATCATAAACCATGTTTATCAGCATAAAATCAAGCTGAAACGCAATAAGAAAGGTCATCAGGAATGAAAATACGATAACGAGTTCAGAAAAGGGAACAATCAGAATATTGGCAGGAAAAGAGATCAGTGAAAACTGATGAAAATAATATAGAACCAGAGGAAGTGTGGCCAATTGGGCAGACAGCGATATGGAAACTGTACTAAACAGCAGTTTTTTCAGATAATGGTCCTGTCTGGGGAAATATCTCAGCAAAGGCTGATTCAGCCAAAAGATTCCCAGAACAGCAAGAAAACTGAGCTGAAATCCCACATCAAAAATCTGGTGGGTATCCAGACACAGGATGATCAGTGCTGATAAGGAAAGGGAATGAAGCAGATCCGGTTTTCGCTGAAGCAGCACATATACAAAATACACGCTCAGCATGATACAGGAACGCACCACCGAGTTTCCGAATCCTATAAATCCTGCAAACAGCCAGATAAAAACAAGACTCATTACTACTGCATATTTCCTAAATCGCAGTGGACTGAAACGGGTAAGCAGGAAGTAAAAAATCCCGAAAATAATAACAATGTGGGTTCCGGATATGGCAAGGAAATGAACCAGGCCGGACCTGCTGAAATCCTGTACGGTCTCAGAATCAATCTCTGTTCTGTCAGCCAGAATCATTCCTTTTAAAAACTCCCTTGTTTTACCGGACATTGCCGACCGATCGATCTTCTGCAGTATTTCAAGCCGCTGCTGCCTGACTTTTTCAATAAGCGTTAAGTCATTTCTTACGACCGAACTGATATCTTTCTGAATATAACACTGGTATTCAATGCCGTTCCTGTTCAGGTAGCCGGAATAATTAAACTGAAAATCATACCGTGGAGGTTCAGGTTTTGAAATGTAAGCTTCCGACCGGTAATAGTGTTTAAAATCCAGTTCCTTATTTTTTGAAGGGATATAGACTACGGCAGCAAATCTTTCTTTCCCCGACTGAACATCAGCTTCATATTTCTTATTCTTATCTGTTGAGTTCAGCTTCTTTGAAATCTTAAAAACAATCGCTCCGCCGGAAGAAACGGATAGGTTCCGAGGCTGAAAAGTATTAAAGGAATGAAGCGTAACAGCCGTTCCGAAAAACATCAGCATTAGGAGTATTCCTTTTAATTTACACAGCCGGTAGGAATGAAAAAAAGTCAGAATGAAAATCAGAATACAGCCTGCTATAACAAGATAAACAGATTCTTTATCCAGCAAAAAACGATCCTGAAAGAAAATTCCCAGAATGAAACATAAAGCTAAAATAAAATGAGGCTGCCTGTTCAACTGAATTAATTATCTCACCAATATAGGAAATTAACCAGTCCGTTATAAGCTCTGTAATTACTGAATACTTCGGGTAAACATCAGTGAAGAAAACAACAGAGCGCCTGAATTTTTATTATAGAAATCAATAAAATAAGAAAGAAATTCATGTTTATTTTCCGGAAACAGAATGTCCGCCTGCCCGGATATCTGATAAAATCATCAATACATGGAGATCCGTTCTGATTTTCTCAAACCTTTTTTTAATTTAAATCATCTTTAAAATAACATCGGCAGCATTATCGCTGGCTCCTTCTCCGCCCAGTTTTTCTCTTAAAAGGCTGTATTCTTTCAACACTTTGTTTCTTGTTTCCCCATTCAGCATTTTATTCAGTTCATTCACCAGGTTGGGGGTCGTAAGATCATTCTGGATAAGCTCCTTTACGACTTCCCTGTCCATAATCAGGTTGACCAGGGAAATATAACTGATATTTTTTACCAGTCTTTTGGCGATGGCATAAGAGATCCGGCTTCCCCGGTAGCATACCACTTCGGGAATATTCAGCAGTGCGGTTTCCAGAGTAGCGGTTCCTGAAGTAACCAACGCGGCTTTGGAGCATCTCAGCAGGTCATAGGTTCTGTTGGAAACGAAATGTACATTATCATCTACATATTTCTGGTAAAATTCCTTCGGCAGACTTGGGGCACCTGCTATTACAAACTGGTAATCTTTAAAATGCGGTCTTACGGAAAGCATAATTTCAAGCATCTTTTCCACCTCCTGTTTTCTGGAGCCGGGAAGCAGTGCGATGATCTCTTTTTCATTCAGTCCGTTTTCTTTCTTAAAGTCTTCAGTACGGATCTCCCGGAGTGTAGAAATTGCATCGAGCAGCGGATGTCCTACAAAATGGGAATGCACGCCGTGTTTTTTATAAAAATCCTCTTCAAAAGGAAGAATCACCATCATTTCATCCACATATTTTCTGATGATCTCTACCCTTCCTTCTTTCCAGGCCCAAAGCTGCGGAGAGATATAGTACACGACTTTGATCCCGAGCTCTTTCGCAAATTTGGCAATTCTTAAATTGAAGCCCGGATAATCGATCAGGATCAGTACATCAGGTTTATTGTTTTTTATATCTTCCTTGCAGAATTTGATGTTGTTCAGAATCGTTCTCAGGTTCATGGCAACTTCCAGAAATCCCATAAATGCCAGATCGCGGTAATGTTTTACGATTGTTCCGCCCTGCTTCTGCATAAGATCCCCGCCCCAGAACCTGAATTCGGCATGGGCATCCTTTTGTTTAAGGGCTTTCATTAAATTGCTTCCGTGCAGATCTCCGGAAGCTTCACCTGCAATAATGTAATATTTCATTTCTTTCGAAATCTTTTTATTTTATTGCCTCACCTGGTTTTCATCATGGGAGGCTTCTATGATAAGGATAGAGAACAAATTAAGTCTGGTATCGATCTAATTTGTAAATTTGCTCAAAGATAATGATAAAAATGTCAGAAGAATTTGAAATCCGGAATAAAGTTGCGGAAAGCGGACTGATCAATTTTGATCTTACAGACCTCGTTCCGAAAGGGGTAAGGAAGGGAATCGACCTTAAAGATTTCCTGTTCATGGAAATGATCCTTAAAGAAAAGGATTTCCGTGAAAAAGTAGCTGCCATAGATATTGAAGAATATCGTGATACTTATGTGTATATCTATAATTCGGCAGAAGCCATTGTTCCGCTTTGGGCCTATTTTTTACTGACAGCCAAACTGACAGATGTTACCCGAAAAATTGTGTTCGGCAACCGCGAAGATCTTGAAGTAATTTTAATGCATAACGCCATCCAGCGCCATGATTTTGATGAAATGAGGGGAAAAAGAGTACTGGTAAAAGGATGCTCGGATAAAGAAATTCCGGAAAATGCCTATATTGAACTGGTTGAACAGTTGAAACCGATTGTAAAATCTCTAATGTTTGGTGAGGCATGCTCCAATGTGCCGATTGTAAAGAATTAATTATGTCTAAATATTTACCGGCCCTGCTTTTATTTTTTATTTTTTCAGTAATTTATTATGCAGGCAGTTTCAGCAGAATCCCTTTCGCAGACTGTGTAGGTTTTGTTCATACCGTGGAAATAGGCCAATACGCCACTATTGCAACGGCCATTACCCATTTTCTGTATGTAAATACGGCAATTCTGCTTAAAGATATTACCGGACTGGATGCCATTGCGACAAGCAGGCTGCTGGTCATTAGTTCCGGGGCTGCAACCGTGTCCCTTATTTACCTGATGGTAAACAATATCACAAAAATACAGTGGGTTTCCATTACCGCAGCTTTTGTTTTCGGCTTCAGTTTTTCCTTCTGGAGAAATGCGGAAATCGTGGAAGTATATACTTATAACTGTCTCTGGATAAGCCTTTTCTTTTTCTCTATGATCAAGGCTATTACAGAAAACAAAAAAAACTATATCGTCCTGAGCGGTTTGTTTCTGGGAATAAGTCTTTGGCTGCATATCCAGAATATCCTGCTCATTCCTGCCCTTCTTGTCTTTTTGTTTTATTTCAGGGCTGAAAAGAGGTATGTGATTTCTTCTTTCCTGCTGTTCCTTCTGTTTTTCTGTTTGCTTTCCGTAATGAATCTTTCTCAGGGGCTTCCTCTGAATTCTCCTTACACTGCTGAAGGATCGGTGTGGATACAGAATACATTCAAAAAAAGCTTTGTACAGTATATTATGGATTTCCTGCAGTCTGTGGGCTATCTGATCTATAATTTCAACATTTTTGTCTTTTTCGGCATTATGGGAATGATCCGCTTATACAAAAACGATAAAAAAATGTTTTTTGTGTTTTTTACCGCGGCGGTATGTGTATACGGATTTTCTACTTTTTATGCAGTTTCCGATAATTATGTCTTCTTCCTTCCTTTTAATATTATTTTTGCCCTGTCTATCGGATACGGTCTTGCTTCGGCACAATATGCCCCGTTAAAGAAATTCTCATGGGTATGTCTTTTTATTCCGTTAGGATATTATGCAACATACCACGCTGCCTTTTTAACTGAAAAGGGGCGAAGTTTTCATGAATATAAAAAATACAAAGGAGGACTCAATTATTATCTGGTTCCCTGGATGAATGACAATGAAGGAATCCTGGCATTTATTATCGATGGAAAAAAGGCTCCGGACCGTATGGGCTGGATGACTGCCAGTGCCAAAGAATACATCAAACTCCTGAAAAGCAAAGGATATACCGAAGAAGAAATCCGAAAACTTTAACAATAATTATGAACCACGGAAATTTTATGAGGCATATTTTTTGATAACTTTGGTTCACTTAATTTTAAATAAACACAAACATGAGTTTAATTGACCTACTTACAGGGAATACCAGCAATCAGGTTGCTGAACAGGCTGAAAACAAATTTGGAATCAGCAGAAACCAGATTATCGCTTTACTGGCTGTCGCTGCCCCTCTGATTATTTCTTACCTAAGAAATAAATCACAGGACTCCAAAGAAGCAGAAGCCCTGAACAATGCCCTGGACAAGGACCACGACGGAAGTATCCTTAACGATGCTTCACAGATCGAGTCCAGACAGGCTGAAGGCGGATCTATCCTTGACCATATCTTCGGAGGACAGAAAAGCAACGTAGAAAACCAGCTTTCCCAGAATACCGGGATCTCCATTGATAAAATAGGACCTATCCTTGCGATGCTGGCTCCTGTGGTGATGGGATATATCGGAAAAGAAAAACAGCAGAGCAATGTAGGTGCAGGAGGTTTGGGAGATCTTTTGGGAGGAATCCTGGGAAATGCTTCCAACCAGGCACAGGCTCAGCAGTCTAATCCTCTGAATGACATTCTGGGCAGTGTTTTAGGAGGCGGACAGTCCCAATCATCAGGAAGCCCGCTGAATGACATTCTTGGAAGTGTTCTTGGAGGAGGAAACAGCCAGCAGCAGGGAGGCGGCTTAGGCAGTATCCTGGGAAATATTTTAGGAGGAAAATAATTTAATTTGTATACCTGAAAAAGGCCGGAGAAATTTCTCCGGCCTTTTTACTTTTAAGACTTTGCTTTGTTTTCGGCAGCTCTTTTTGAGGATTTCCTCGGTCTTCTTTTTCCATAGCTTCCCGAATTGATCTTACCTCTTCTCGATTTTTTGTCTCCTTTTCCCATAGTAAAGTATTTTGTTGATAACAACGAATTTACAAAATACTGCTTAAACCCCAGGGAATAAAGCTGTTAAAATTTTTATAAAAGAGTTAAGTATTCTGCTATCCTTCAAAGTCGCCACAGTCATGCTCTTTGAAAAGAGCCAAGGCCTTTTGGGTAGTAAAATAGCGGGATACTCTTTTGTTATTCAATTCCAGCTTCTGTCCTTCTATAACCAGTTCGTAAACCGGTGCCTGATCTATTTTGGTCAAAATATAAGTCCTTTCCTGTGTTTTCAGAATCGTTTTGTTTCCTTCATCAGAGAATGTAAAACCGCTGATTTCAAAAGTATCTTTTTCATCGCAGACGTTGGTCCATACTATTTTGTTATTTGTAACGGATAGCCTGGCCAAATCGCATGAATAGCAGTTGCCGGAAAACTCAATACCATATTTTTCATATACACTGGTGCTTTTACCGTTCAGCACATCAACAGGAACTAATGTTGAGAAGTCAGCCGGTATTTCTGCTTTTAATGTTACATTCTTTGCAGGAGGAAGTACAGCAGCCGTATCTGCTTTTTTTATCCCCACGGAATCGTCCTTATGTACTTTTTTTTCGGCAGAAGGTGAACAGGAGGTCAGTAAAATGACCGCTACTGAAAAGCTGGTTATTATATTTTTCATTGCTATAAAATAATTTACACTATTTAAATTTAACGTTTGTAAAATTGCCTAAATCAGATTGCTCAATATATCCCTGTTTTCAGCTATTTATACCCTATATTAAGCAGTTTTGTTGATAAATCCCCTCATTACCGATACTTTTGCTAAAAAAAATAAATGAAAATCTTATATCCATCCTTTATATTCTCTATGGCGGTTTTGGCAGGATGCAACCAAAAAAATAAAACGTCAGATACGAATCAGCTAAAGACTGAAATGGCACAGAAAGCGATTACATTTGCCGATTTTAAAAAGATAAAAGGAGTAGATAATGTGCAGGAGGTCCCTTTTCAGCTATTTACCAGGCTGGACTCCGTACAGTTTTTCACAGCCCCGAATAAAGATGCTGCCCATCTGAAGATTGCTTACAATAAACTGGATAATTACTATGGATTTGAGGAATTTGATGACTTCTACTCCATTCATTACAGTATTAACAATAACATTTCAAACAGCATTGAAGCTTTTGTGCTGAAATCCGAATTTACGGCAGCATCCGAACTGACTTTGCAGGGAGTGAATCTTGATGAGATCAGAAGCAGTATGTTTAAAGGGGCCCAGGATCTAAAAAATAAATCGTTCAGCAAATACGGTATGATAACAGAAGTTTCCGGGCAGGAATTTGATGCAGCTTATAAAAAGCGTATCAATGAAGTTTTGGTAAAGAACCCTTATATAAAGCTGAAAGGCGACAACTGGGTATTCACAGAAAACGCTAAAGAACCTGTGATTATACAGCATGAAAATGTTTCTACGGAAGACGGTCCTTTATTGAATGAATATATAGGGCGGTCGCCTTATCTGGGGTTAGAGGTTTTCAGAGAACATTCCATAGATGTTCCTGGTACCTATTATTCTTTTTATGATGCAACATCTACGGATCCTATGGATAAATTCCGGCTGTTTACCGCAGGTTATCCCCAGATTCTTCCAGGTAAAAACAGAGTTTCTTCCGTCTCTGTCAATGATGATACGGGAAGTAATTTTGAAATCGGGGAATATCCGGGGGAAAGTCATGTTCAGGAAACCCTTCTGTACGTGAATTTTACCACCTTCAAAATAGCTGACGAAACAAAAGCTTTCTGGCTGGATGACAGGACCTTTTATGCCGAGGTTTATCCTGCTAATTCAGCTTCATCAAAGGGGAAAAAGCAGAAAACCGCTTTCATCAGAATTCAGCTGAAGGCCGGGCTGTTTTAGTTGATGGAAGAATGGGAAATGGAGACCGGAATATAGGTACTGAAGATGCCGGTCTGAGATTAATTAAGCTGAAAAACCCCTGAAACCAGCCAGTGTTTACAGGACCAAAGTCCGATATCTTTGCAGCAGTTTAAAGATATCCAATGAAAAGAATAAGTTTAACCCTCCTTTTTTCTTTATTAAGTTTAATGACTTTTGCACAGTCGCTGAAAGTAGTTATCAAACAGGACGGAAAAGTAATCAAGCCGGTCAATGATGTCTATGATCTGAAAAAAACTCCTTTCCAGTTCGAAATTACCTCTACAAATCTCGAGGGCTTTTTAGTGGGAGCTACCACGGATAAGGATATTTACGCGGCTGCTTTAGGTATTTACAGTGCTGAGGTTCCTTGGTTTCAGAATACAGGTATGGCAGAGGAACTTTATAATAAGAACCAGGAGCTGTTCCTGATGGATCAGGCACCGTCGTACTGGTATTATACCGATGCTAAAGATCACAGATTCGATAAAAATCCTAAGGGTAATTTAAAACAGTGGACGGGCACCCGCACGGTTACAAGATTTTATGATATTATGACGGATCAGCCTGTCAGCCTGAAAGATTTTGACGGGAGAGTTTACCTGCTGATGTACGAGCCTGTATATAACGAGGAATATGATTTAACAGGAAAGAAAAATCTGTTCCAGGCTGCGCTGAGGTTCAAAGATTAATGAGAGACACCTAATTATTTGATTTTATATAAAAAAGGTCTGCTTTTACGATGTAAGCGGACCTTTTTGTTGAATAGAGAAACCGGTTATTCAATAATCAAACCGTATTCTATGGCCAATTTAATGGCTGAACTCAGATTGGCTGTCTGAAATTTTTCAATAAGATTTTTCCGGTGGCTTTCTACGGTATGCGGACTGATAAAAAGTTTTTCTGCCATTTGATTCGTCGTAAGACCTTTTGCTGCTTCGCCTAAAATCTCTTTTTCTCTCCGGGTAAGTTTCGGAACCTGATTTAATCCGCTGGATGATTTTTTCTCCAGAACAGATCTGGTCTGTGAACATAAAAACCGCCGGCCGGTATATACGTCAGCAATCCCTTCCAGGATTTCGGAAACTGAAGCATTTTTCTGAATGTATCCCAAAGCGCCTTCTGCCAGAGTACTGTTGATCACAGGCAGCTCATTGTGAACGCTAAGCATAATAATCTGAAGGTTTACATATTTTTTCTTCAGAGGTCTGATGAGTTCGATGCTGTTGGTATCTGCCAGATTAATGTCCAAAAGCAAAATATCAACGGACTGCTTTGCCAGGCCCTCATTCATTTCGGAAACGTTTCTGAAACAGTCGACCACATCTATGCTATCGCTGTTTTCTAAAATATTCTTCAGCCCTTCCAATAGAAGCGGATGATCGTCTGTTATAGCTACTTTTATCATGGTTTAATGAATAGGAATTTGAAGTTCTATACTGGTCCCGATATTCAGTTCGGAGGTGATATTCATCGTTCCTTTTAAAAACCGGACTCTTGATTCTATATTATGGAAACCTGCTGTTTTTCTTACTTCTGAAACTGTCGGGTCGAAACCTTTGCCATTATCCTCTACCGTAAGATTTAAAACATCATCTTCTTCACTGATCTGGATAATAATTTCGGAAGCATCGGCATGTTTGATCGCGTTGTTTACCAGTTCCTGAATGATCCTGTATATGATCAGCTGTCTTTCTTCCGACAGGGAATCTGTGTAACCGATAAATTCGGTATGAATTTCCAGTGCATTACTGGACATCCGGGAGGCAAATTCCTTAATGGCTGCTTCCAAACCGTATTTTATAAGTAAATCGGGCATTAAATTGTGTGCTACACGTCTCAGTTCTTCCACAGCACCATCGATCTGGATGATCGATTTTGAAATTCCTTCTTTTATGCTTCCTGACTGGTGGGAATCTAAAGAAGACAACTGAAGTTTGGTTCCTGAAAGCAAGCCGCCCAATCCGTCATGAAGATCACGGGCCAGGCGGCCACGCTCCTGTTCCTGCCCTTCCAGCAGTGCCGTAAGCGTGGATATTTTTGAATTCTGTTTCTCTTTTTCCAGGGCCAGAGCAAACAGTTCGTCTCTCTGCTTCATCGAATTAGCCCGCTGTTTATAGGCATAGAGCAACAGGATGATCAGCACCACGGAGATCACAATAAAAATGATATAATAAGTACTGATCTTTTCTTTGAAGGCCAGCAGTTTTTTGTAGTTGTTGATATCATTGTTTTTCTGCCTGGTTTCTAATTTTGCCAGGCGAAGCTGCTGTGCTCTTTTTTCGGACTCAAGCTCTGAAAATTTCAGCCGTTCCCGCTGATTTTCCTCCACCAGTTTTAAGTTGTTATAAACCTGTTCGCGCTGTGCCCGAAGAATATTGATCAGTTTAATCTGCTGTGCTTTTTTATCGCTTTCCAGTTGTAGTTTTATATATTTCTGTTCCTGCCGTTCTTTCTCAAACTGTGATTCCAGTCTTTTGGTAATATCCAGTTTTTCCTGGTCATAAACGCTTTTATACTTATCTACATAACTTTTATAATAAGTCAGTGCTTCTTTGTAATTGCCCTGCTCTTCGCTGATCCGGGACAGAGATTCAAGAATCGAGAGTTCTATGTTGTGATCTCTCACCGGGCTTTTCCCGATTTCCATTGAAGCTTTCAGGAAATAAGACTTGGCTAAATCATAGTTTTTATCCTGTATGGCCAGCTCTGCCAGAATTCCAAATGAAGAAGCGATATGAATGGCATCGCCGGTTTCAAGACTCACCTGATTAGCCAGCCGGGCATATTTCATTGCTTTATCTCTTTCAAAACCGGTGTACAGGTTGGCCAGATTGATAGCAGCATAGGAGAGATTACTTTTGTTGAGCATCGCATCCCTGTTTTTGTTGAAAGTCGTAATTGCCTGAAGATAATACTGCTCTGCTTTATTTCTCGAATCCACATCAGACGGATTCTGAATGTATTTCTGTTCGTATACATACCCCATTCGCATGTACGCATCAAAGATCAGATTGGGATCATTCTGCCTGGATGCAAGCACCAGAAACTGCTTGCTGTATTTTTCTTCCAGCTGGTATTCATTCAGGTTAGAATAGATTGCGGACAGTTCTTTAACTGTTGTAGCAAATCTTCCGTACAGGGTAGAAGTGGTTGGTGAGCTCTCGTAATAGTCAATCGCTTTCAGGTATGCGGCAACGGCCTCTGTTGTTCTATTGTTACGGATTAAAATCCATCCCTTTGCATATTCAAAATACCCTTTCGATTCGTTATTATCTGTTTTTAAGCTATATATTTTAGCCAGGTCCAGACTTTTTGAAGATTCGCTTTCTTTATTGTCAAGCCGGTAATTCATTGCCTGAACTGCATATAAAATGGTGGCATATTTTCCATCCTTCTGTCTGACGGCAATGGGAATATTGGCATTTAGAATCTGGTACGACTGATCTTTGTTATTATGCAGAAATAATGCTTTGGCATATTTGGGAGCCAGGTTTAGCCTTTCTGCTGTTTGGTTTGAGGTATTGTTATATTCCTTCTCCAATTTGCTTAAAGCATCCTGTGCGTGAGCAAAAAACGGAAAAACAAGCAAAGTGAATATCAATAATAACCTGTACATCAAACTCTTATATTTTTCAAACTGTATTATCTTAGAGCATGTAAATATAGACAAAATACCTATGATGAATTCCGGAAGCATTCTTATTAAAGATTAAGGCCGGGACTTTCCTGCACCAAAACTTCCAATCTCAATGCTGTATTCCAGGTTAGGGATTTTATCTAGAAAAGAAATGTTTTTGTCCGGTAATTTTCCTTTATTTTCAATAATCAATTCTTCCAGGTTCGTAAGACTGGTTAAGCTTTGCAGAGATTCTATAACTCCGCTCTGAAAAAGATGAAGAGATGTAAGGGTTTTAACCTCTGAAACGGATTCTATAATGTTCTCAACATTTTTGCAAAAGCTTAGATCCAGCTCTTTTAATGTTTTTAAATTGGCAAGCCACGAGATTGATATTAAAGACTTAATCTCTGACAGGTACAGTGCTTCTAATTTACTAAAATGAGTAAGCGTGGACCAATCACAGGAAATACTGCCTTCAATGGACAGGGTTTCCAGGATTTCATTTTGGGGAAACCGGTAGTTTTCTTCCGTAAATTTTTCAATGAAAATAGTTCTCAGTGCCGGATGTGTAAACAGATTGACAAACCGCTTTGAATAAGGAGTAAAAACTTCTTCCAACCGTGTAAAAACAGTCCAGTCAATCGGTTCTTTGCCTTTGTAGGTACATTTTCTGATTTCAAGACGAACGGCATTTTTCAGGGCATACAAAATCTCGCTTTGATCAATATCAAAATTCGAAAGGTAAATGATATTGATATTTCCGAAGACTTCTTTGAATTCGGGAAGTTCAAAAATAACTCTATCACAGGTTTTCCCATCCAGAATCAGATTGAAAACCTTTTTTTCCTGCATTAATTCCAAAATATCCGTGGCAGAATCTTCATTTTCTATCACCACAAAACGGTCCGGTCTTTCTTTCGCTGTGCTTCCTATGTACATCTATATTATTTTTTCTTTGCTTTCCATTGCTTTTATGGTGTATTCATCTTTGTACAGCGTTAAAGTATATCTATACCACTATATTTTAAGTAATTATATGTAGAATCATATTTCTCTTTTGGTCTAGTCCAATCTGTGTTGTCTACGTTAGGAACATAAATAATCATTCCCTGCCTTGCTCTAGTTAAGAGGACCCGATAAGAATTTAACAAATAATTTTTAATTGAGTCTTGATTAATATTTTGCCATTTAGAACCTTTGAAATTTTGAAAATTCCAACCATTATCATAGTATAAATTAATATCCCAAGCTAAACATGTAAAATCAATTTCAAGTCCTTGAATATCAAATTCAGTAGCGATATCTTCAAGAAAATATGATGATCTAATATCCTCATTTGTATTTAAAAACCAATCAGCAGGTGAAATTTTATTTTTTACATCTATTCCCTCAGCTCTTAATCTTCTTCCACCAGAACTTGCAACAATTCCAATTCTTTCGGTTCCTTTAGCAGAATTTTTTAACCATGATTTTGCTTTATTTAAATCACGAGTTAAGTAAATTGGATAATTTTCTTTTAATGAATTGTACGTTTGTTTGGCTTCTTCATGTTTGTTTTCTAAAATATACTGTATTAATAATGCAACTTTTTCACTCCTAAACGAACGAATTGATACAGATAAATGCAAATCGTCTTCCTTATTTCCATTATTTTGTAACCAAGTTAAAAGTTCAGGATCATTTAAATAGGTAGAGTTTTCCGATAATATCTTAGTAGAGTAGTAAATTTCCCAATTTTGAAATTTGTTTTTTAAAGATTCAATCCATTCTGAAACTCCAGCTTCCCCAATATTAATCTCTTGCCCACCTCCAATTAAACAGACAATCGTACACCAATCATCATGACGATCCATAACACTAATCAAATATTCAGGCTCAGAGATATCAAAATTTTCTATCCCTTTTTTAGTTTTCATGAATTTTGATACTTGTTTTTTTTGCCAAGCCCTTTGCGCTTCATCAAAAATAACAACTTTTTCTATTGGTGCTTTTTCTGTTTTTAAATTATCGTCTCTAAAATGATGTATATTTTGAATAAAAGATTTTGCTTCTCTTTCAGCTTGAGATTTGTTTAGTTTTTCACCTCTTGCTTTCGCAGTTTCAACAGAATCTCTAGCCAAAGCTTCACGAAGCACGTCAACTAAAGGGCCATTACCAGAAAGAAAGACAGAGTGTTCTGACTCATCTGTTTTTAATCTTTCATTTGCAATATTTAGACCTGCTAATGTTTTTCCTGCGCCAGGAACCCCAGTTAAAAAACAAATTGACTTTAGATTATTTGCTTTAGATTTCTCAATAATCTTACTAATAGAGTCGGTTGTTTTAGATAAATTAATGACACCAGAATCACTTCTTGAAATTTCTTTTACATTGTGACCCTTATAAAGGGCTTGTGCAGCTTCGATAATTGTAGGAGTTGGTTTATAAGCACTATTTTCCCAAATCGAAAAATCAAAATTATGATTAGAGGAATAATTTTCTATAATTTTATTTAAAGTACTTTGAAAAGTTTCTTCGTTACATAGAATGCACTTTTCCAAAGATTTTGCTTTACAAAAGTCGTAATTTTGCTCACTTGCTTTAGTTGCAACAAGAATGGGAATAATAGTTTTATTATGGCTTCCTTCATGGAAATTTATTAAATCTAAGCAATAATCAATGGTTTGATTTTGTGCATAATTTGAATACTGCTCGTCTCCAATTTTAAATTCAATTACAAAAATAAGATCATTAACAATTATAACATTATCAACCCTTTTTCCCATTCTAGGAATAGAAAATTCGAAATAAATACTTCCATTTAAACGATTAAGCGTTTTTTTTAATATATCAATTTGTTTGATCCATGCATTTTTTTGAAGGTCTTCTAAATTATGCTGATGATTTATTGAGAGTTGTCCAAAGATTGAATTTGAATCTTCTTTTATAAAGTTTTCAATTGAGTTTTGGTAATAGCTTCTTTTCATGAGGTTTGTTCAATTTTATATTTACACCTAAAAAAAAATAGTGGCAGATGAGGTATTTCGATGAACAAAAAGTTCAAGCAAGAACATTCATTGCCAATATTTTCACAGAACTAACTTATGAATAAAATTCGAAATATATTTGGCTTTTCATACTTCTCAGAAGTTTTGAAAACCAAACTCCTTTACAGTTGATTTTTAAGTGTATTCTAAACAAATGACTGCTTTTTTAAGTCCTTTGTCATAAAATAAAAATACTTGGTCTGCAGAATTTTGCTGAAAATCATAGCCTTCCAAACATGCAATATAATCCATCAGGGTTCCGTCAGGTTTAAAGGGTTTTTCAATGAGGTTTTCACCTCCGAAATTGCATTCTTCCAAGGGGAGCGCATTGGTATTAAGTTCTTCAAAAATACCGAAAATCTTATTTTGTAAACGTTCCTCTGCATATTCTGACTCATTATCTTTCTCCAGATCTTCAACCGTAAGCTTACGTAAACGTTCTAAGCGGCGAATGTCGTAAACCTCCAAACCCGGCCGATTGAAATCTTTATCATAAAGCTTATTGTGTTTTTGGTAATATTCTTTTTTCAGTTGATACATTGCTCCGTTCATATTGTATTCAATCTCTAGATCTGAATAACTGTTTCCGTAATCTTCCGGAGAGATTTCGGTATGTGCTGAAAAATAGTTCCAGTCTGCATCAAATTTGTATTTGCCGTCAATCACATCAAAACCAAACATATCCGCTTTGGTATATTCTGTATGGTATTCCGGTGTATCTTCTCCAACACAGCCATCATAAATTTCCTTTACAGAAACAATATGCAGCCATTGATCTTCTGCCGGATCAATGATCTTTAAATTAACTGAGCAAATCGGAAGAAAATATTTCTTATGATTCTCAATATCATCATAAAAAACGTCTTCGTACTCCGGGAAAATTTTTATTAAATCGGTCATTTTACTTTCTTATTTCTTATGAGTGTTAATTGAGTTCCTTTTTTAACAAGGTCGAAAACCATTTCTTTTGACGGCTTGAAAACCCGGGTCGGAACGTCACAGAATACGGACTTGCTGATACTGTCAACTTCCATCTTTATTTGGCGAACTTCCGTAAAATAATACTTCCCGTATACTTTCGTGAAGCAATCATTTCCACATTCCCAATTATCATAACTGCTGAACTTTTCTTCATCCAGGAAATCTATGGCATGGAAATTTAAAATGAATGCGGTATCTATTCTCTTTGACAGATCATAGGTATTCCCGCCCTCCGGACTGATAAGCCCTCCGTAATTAACAATCCAATGGGTATTTTTCAGCTCATTCGGAAAGTTTATTTTTTTTCTTTCCGGCTCTTTGCAACTGAAGATTATAATCAACAGGACAATCAAAAACGGGAAAGCAGTATTCTTTTTTATCATGGTGTTTTTTTATCATTATATGTATGTTTCAAACCGATTTCCTAAATATTTCCGGTATTTCCCAGACTATCTTTTTCTTCTTGTAATCTACTTTTTCATCGGTTTTAGGATCATAGCTCAATACCTCAGGATAAGTATTATTCAGAATGTTATGAATGATCTCTTTTAGCTTCCCGTTTGTTTCGGTATACACAGCACATTCGTTGTACAGTCGCCAGAATACCAGAACTGCAATTCCTTTATCGCATAACGGATGCTCTAAAATCAACGCTGCCTGTTCTGGTTCCTCCATAAACCAGGCTATATTGAATAATTCAATGGCCGATTCTGCACGCTGGATATTACTTTTCCAATCCGTATCAAACCAGCCTTCTATGTCATCCTCTTCGTAGTATACATAGCTGTCTTCACCATTGGTTTTCTGAAAAATCCAGTCGGGGACTGTGAGTTCATTTTCATAAAATGGTGCCGAATCAAACTGAATAGCTGTTTTTTGATAAAAGCTATCAGGATAGTTCCTTAAAATTGTTTTCAGCAACACAAACACCTCGTTCTGGTATCCGTCCTTTAGCGTTATATCCAATTTATATTGCTGAAAATCCTGTGGCTGTGCCAGCCAGAATAACTCCAGAGCGGTCGCTTCACTGCAAGCAGAACTTTCTGTAATCCGTTGTAAAACTTTCACACCATTGTCCCAATTGTGACGGGTGGCGAGGTAATGTAATTCTTCCGAAGTCTTATCATTAATCAGCTCTCCTAATTGATCCATAAATTGTATTATCTATATGAAGGTTTTCCATTTTGTACAATATTCATATAGCGTTTTTTCTTTTATTTGCGCCATGTCTTCATCCAGTCCAGATATTCCTGTTGGTACGGATTATCATTCAGTAAAATAATCATCTCTTTCAGCTTATTACGGTCAAACTCATAATCAGTTACGGAAAACATTAAGAAAATGTCTTTCCCCACAAGGTTTTTAAAGAAATTTTCTTGTTTTAATTTGAATAAAACGTCAAAACATGTTTGATACAAAGTTTGCTGAAACTCTTCGAATTCCTCGTCATTATCGTCATCATCTACCTCTTCCTGATCCTCTTCAATTGCTTCAATTGCTTCATACAGTTGATGGGATATTGCAGAGAATCCATCGCCAGGTCTGCTACCTTCATAGCACCATTCTGCTGGCTCAAATGTATAATAGGTCAAGTCGTCCTGAGGTCTGGTGGCTAAAAAATCCATTGTATTGATTGACGGACATACTGTCATAGCACCCTCGTCACTGTATAATGCAAAAGCGTAAATATTTTCACCGGCATGATGAGCGACCATTTCCTGAAACGTTTTCCGGGCTGCAGCCTCAATCTGTATGGCTAATTTCTCAAAATCTAAATTCATTATAATCTCTGTTTAACAGGCTATCATTAACATTATTGCCTCCTACTCCGTTCTAAATATATAAACTATCCAATAGTTTTTTTACTTTCGTATTGCCCTCGCTATTGATGGCTAATGCACTGTTCTTTTCTACAATCGGCTCTCCCGGTATGCTTATGTAAAAAGCCATTTCTTCAACTTCTTTTCCGTATTTTTCCACCAGTTCCTGTTTGGCAATGCGCATAGCATCTGTAAATAACTGCATATTTTTCTGCCGTTCGGGTGCATAGTCAAAGCCTTGCTGAAATAATGGAACAATATCCTTTCTATATCGATCCAAAAGCAGTCTGGTAAAACTGTCTACCCCTTCTTTTACAGCGCCCTGGCTAACACACAGACACCATTCAGGAGCATCCCATTCTTTATTTTTATGGATTTTCTTTAAGCTTTCGGTTGTAGAAACGGCTGAATAAGCGGTAAGGCAATCATCGTCCAGTATCAGGGCAAAAGCATACATGCTTTGTTCTTTCTTCGTGAAAAGTTTATGGTAAACATCAAATTCATTCACAAGTGAACCGGATAAAACCGGAAGATTTCTTTCATGCCAGTTCTCAAGGTTTGCGGAAACAGCAGTTTCTTTACTTTCCGGAGACCAATATCTATTAGTGCTGCAAGCTCTTTCCAGATCATCCATGTCATCCTTACCAACACTCAGTGAAAATTTAGAGGATAACAGACCTCTTATTTGTGCCAGTGTCTGATTTACCTGTTCATTGATGATATAATCACTAAGCATTTTGTCATGTTTCTGAAAATCAGACTCTTCTGCAAAATGACTTTTTATTTTATCGAGTGAAACAACAATACGGTCGAGATCAACTATTACTTTTACAGCTTCTTCTTCACTCAGCTTTATTTTGTTACTGTTTTTACCCATTCTTTTTTATTGTGTGTGTTTTTTCGAAATAAGAATTTTTCATTTTTAATCCGGGGTGAAAAAGAAAGCTATAAAAGTTATAAAAATTAATGTTTATCTAAGGCGAATGGCTGTCAGCAGTTATAATAAAGCACCTTCCAGCCGGTTTCCTTTTAATATTATTCAATAAAAGCGTTCCATCCTGTCGGAAGACAATACTCAAAACCGTTGAATTTCCGGCTTTGTTAATCATTTTTTTCAATGAATTCAGGCATCATTGTTCCGATAAATCATAAGGAGTTTTACTGCTCTATTTTGTAATAAAAATTTGAATTAAAGGTATTAAAAGAGAGCGAATGAAAATATCCCTGATAATAGTGGTTTTTTATACACCTGATGCAGCCTGTTCAATTAAAGTATAAAAATAAAATGCGCCCAAAACCACCGCGATACTTCCTGAAACCAGAAATAAAAGGATATAATACCAGCCATTTTTATGTTTCTTCCGTATGGAATTAATGATAAAAATAATAAGCGTACATGAAAATCCTGCTCCTAAAAACAGCATCAAAGCAGTAAGAAATAACAATCTTTCCAGGTTTAAATCTACAGATGAAAGCATGATAAATTATATTATATTAAGATCAGGATCCAGAAAATGCCCGCGTATAAATCCTTTGGGCTTTCGGTGGGATTTTGCTCAAAGTTCCCGATCACGTTTATCTGATGGTGAGTTTGCAAGTTCTTTTTTCATATCATTCTAATGTAAGGTAATGTTGTTTTCAGCGACCGGTATTTCAAAATTTTCTTCTTAAATATTTTGCTTCATACAAAGTAATGTCATGCTGAGTCTGTCGAAGCATTTAAATCCTTATTGTTCAGGAATAATCTTTTTTCAGTTTGTCTTCTGTAATCCTTGTTCCGTCCAAATCAAACAATCCGTTTTTATCTTTTAAAAATTTTGTTGTATTACCTTCTTTATCGGTGAATTCATAAATAGATAATGTCGCTATATCAGTATTTTCAAAACAGGTTTTAAATCTGAACGCATGCTTTGCATCGCAGGAATAGCCTTCTTTCAGATCCAGTAATTTCCATGTTTCAGGATCTGCTTTTTTAATCTGATTAAAATAATAGTAAACATGCAGGCTATCTTTGGCAAACTTACCATCATTAAAGGAAACAAAGGTTTCAGGGTCAGCGTCTTTCAGTATTTTCACTTTACCTGTATGGTCATAACAATAGACCTGATGTTTATCCTTCGCATACCCTGAGGAAATTTGCAGTATACCATCAATTGAATTTCCGTCTGAAAAATAAAAGGGATGCATCAGGTTTTTATTTAAGCCATCATCACAAACTTCAAAAGTCTCAATATCATAAGGTTCAAATTTTCCGCCCAGACACCATACAAAATGACGGTCTTTTGCAAAGCAATAATTTAATGCATCAAAACTGTTTACATCCGCATTTTTCAGTCTTTTATCCTGCATAAAACAATGCTTGTTGTCCTTAGCAAAGAGTTTATTAAATACACCAAAACATTTTGGATTAACTTTTAATTTTGTTGTACGCCAATATACATCCGTTCCGTCTGTCCAATAGGAAATTCTGGATTTTGTGGCCGGATCAAAAAATACCGCTTCCTTATCAAAATCAGCAATAGTATTCCGGTCTATATTTATTAATCTAGGTGCATGCATTGCTAGAATTCATTTTCAGGTGATTATATTTTGGCAAAGAAATTAAAGGTATGTTGAGCAATAAGCTTTGGTTTTGTATCTGGTGAACCATTAATATGCTCTTCGTACAATTCGATTTTTATGATTTTAACATCCACTGGTATTGTGTAGACTTCATCCTTTGTATAATTATACCCTCGTACGCTTGCACTTTCTTTACCGGGAATTCTTTTGACCTCATTATAATATCTCAGGATAATGGTATTCCCATTTTGTTCTCCTTTTTCAAAACGGATTTTTCTCACCTGATTAATGGTATGCCCAACGGAACTGATGTTTCCCTGTATACGAAACTTTAGTGTTTCGGCATTTTTGGAAAGCATGAAAATCTTAGGATCAAGACGTTCGGTAACTTCTTTATGAGTTGTATACGCATGCGCTACCCCAGCCCCCGGAATCTCTTTGATAACCCGTTTAGGCTCGGTATAAATAGCAGTAACCTGTAATTTCCGGGCATTGCCTTTGCAGCCCAATACTGCAAAAAGTGAAGTCAAAATCACTAAATGTTTCACCCTCTTATCTTTAATCAATTTTTGAGTTAAAGATAATCAAAGGGGTTTGCTCAAAATATCCCTGATAATAGTGGTTTTTTAATCTCTGCCCTGTTTGGATTTAAAGTAACGGACAAAAATAAAATACAGCAAGGCCCGGAACAGTGATTCCGGAAATCAGGAAAAGCAGCTCTCAGCCTTTTTCTTCCAGCCATTTACACTCAGGGTAACAAAACACTACCTCATTCTTTATATTCTTTTCCGGTATCAAGATCAATATAGTAATAACCTGTTTGTCCGGAACTTAGTTTCACATTCACCAGGCCATCTGAATTAATAGACTGATATGCCTTTGAACCTGGATTTTTCTTATTCTTATGATCATAGAGTATATACAGGCCGTCTTGCTCTTTTTGCAGTGCATAGATCTGTTTTTCTGCATCCAAAACGGAGATCGTATAATATTCAGGTTTTATCACCCATATTTTTTCACGACTGTTCCACAGGCCCATCGTTCTTACCTGTTTTCCGTCTTCAATCCTGATAAGGTACTGATCATTCATCCCGGTGTAAGAGTTTATTTTACCGAATTTCCAGTTTTTGTCAACGTATGGGTCAGGTAAAATCATTTTTCTGTCAGGCCAGACCAGATATCCCACCTGATCCAGGACTTTAAAATCATAGGTATCAATAGAATCTGTGACATTCCCTTTGGTATCAATATAAAGCCAGTCGTAGGCCCAGATCTCATGGTCGTAATTAAAAACACCCAGCAAAAAATAAGGCGAATCGGTTATAGAATACACTAAAGATGTTTTCTTTATGAAATCGATCTGTGAAGCTGTGGCCTTTGTAATTTCTTTCGGAAATGCTTTTTCATACTGTGGAAAAGGATAAACCTCACCGCTTCCAATATCTGTTAAAAGTTTGGGAACTTCCGGATCATACCGTTCTTTATTCACATCATTCAGGAGGATAACTTCCTTTCCAAACCGGATTGAAAGCGTTTCAGTTCCCTGCAGCCCGCTGTGAATTGCTTTTTTCTGATCCGGTCCGTACATTGAGAAAGTGGTACCGGAAGATTTGATAAACCGTTTATTTTTCAGTAGAACAGCAATATCCTTTTCCGTTTTACTGAAGTGTCCTTTTCTGATTTCGTAAAGGGTTCCGTTCCAGAACACATGGTTTTCATCTACGGAAACGAAATTCAGGTAATAGCTATCTTCCAGATACGGAATGTCTTTTTGGAGTAAGACCTGCCGGGTTTCTACAACTCCGATCTCTATTTTATGATACGTCTGTTCTTTTTTGATGCCGCTCCCCATGATATTCCAGTCCCATTTCCAGACAGGCATTTTCTTCTCGTATTCAATATCTTTTTTGTACAGTGTAAATCCGTTTACTACATTCAAACCGATTGGGCTGGCTGAAAAATCCAGAACTGTTTTACCGTTTTCATCGATGACAGCATATTCGTTCTTTTCATTTTCAACAACGGCAAAACCGGTGGGTGTAAATACGGATGCACTCCGGAATTTCCGGCCGGTAACAGGTTTAAGGCTTCTCTTATCTACGTAAATGAAATCATTCTGTTTCGTTAAAAACGGAACGCTGTTTATAGTCTTGGCTTTTGAAGGAATTAAAGCAGCCTTATCTTTCTTTTCCTGTGTGCAGGCTGTGGCTGAAGTCAGCATAAAAAGGATACTCAATACTATTATTTTCATACTTCAAAATTCTGTTCATCTCAGCAATCAATATTAGAAAGAATTGAAGCATAAAACAATCCCGATTATCAGCCATATTTCAGATGATGCGGAAACAAAAAAAACGGCTGCAAACTATTTACACCCGTTTTTACCTGTTTTAATTTTAAAAAATATATTGAGTTTATGTTATCATCCTGATCTTAAAAACTCCCCTCTTCCAGCTTCCTTAACCCTTTCTTATCAGACTTTCACCGTTTTCCACTTTCCTTTTTTAAACAGAATAAAAGCGACAATCGTAATTAAAGTTTCGGCGGCCGGAATAGATATAAAGACGCCTTTCGGTCCCATTCCCAGATGTTTTGAAAGAAAATAGGCCAATGGGATCTGAAACAGCCAGAATCCGAAAAAATTTACCCAGGTTGGTGTCCAGGTATCTCCGGCTCCGTTAAATGCATTGATCATCACCATTCCTATTCCATAGAAAATAAAACCGGTACTCATAATGTGCAGTGCATTTTTGGCAAAAGCCTTGATTTCAGTTTCCTGGGTAAAAAATCCTACCAGAAAATCTCCCAGCAGAAAAAAAATAAGACTTACGGCCAGCATAAAGATGACGTTGTACTTTACGGTTTTCATCACAGACTGTTCTGCTCTCAGCATTTCTCCGGCTCCCATATTCTGACCTACCAGTGTAGACGCAGCATTGCTCAGTCCCCAGGCCGGAAGCATAAAGAACATCATCAGCCTCAAAGCCGTCTGATAACCCGCCGAAGCATCTTCTCCGCCGGTAGTAGCCACCAGCTGGGCAAGAAAAATCCAGCTGCATGACGCAATCACAAACTGAAAAATCCCGGGAGTGGCAATTTTCACAATAGATTTTATCAGCTCAAACTGAGGCTTAAAATAAGACAGCCTGATCCTGATCTGGGTATCTGCCACTAAAAGATGATATAACTGATAAATAACCCCTATACTTCTTCCGATACTTGTAGCCAGGGCAGCTCCCGTAAGTCCCATAGCAGGAATCGGCCCAAAACCTTTGATCAGCACAGGACACAGGATAATATTGGCAATATTGGCAATCCATAGCGATTTCATGGCAATGGCTGCATTTCCGGCTCCTCTGAAAATCCCGTTGATCAGGAACAGAAGCATAATAATCACGCTGCTTCCCATCATGATCCGGGTAAAGTTCTTTCCATAGGCTGCGGCTTCCGGTTTTGAACCCATCAGCACCAGAATTTCTTCAGCAAATACCACGCCCAGCACACTTAGAATCAAAGTAACAGCAAATGACACCAGCAGAACCTGTGCCGCACTTCTGGAAGCCTGATCCTGATTTTTTTCACCGATTCTCCTGGCTACCAGAGCAGTTGCCGCCATACTCATCCCTATCGCAATGGAGTACATTACAGAAAGAACAGATTCGGTAAGCCCGACCGTCTGTATTGCATAACCGCTTTCTTTTAAATGGCCTACGAAATACAGGTCAACCAGTGCAAAAACAGACTCCATCGCCATTTCCAGCATCATCGGAATAGCTAAAAGAAGTACGGCACTTCTTATATCCGCTTTCGTGTAATCTGCTTCCTCACCGCTCAGTGCTTTTTTTATAAAACTGATATATTTCGACATACCTCCGTAATTATTTTAAGCAAAAATATCGATTCAAAACTGAATGGTACTTTGCATATGGAAAGTTTTTCATTTGTTAAAGTTTTCTTAAAATAAAATCCTGTACTTATAATATTTCCATAAAAAGAGCGTTTTATATGGCATATAACGTGTTTAACTCCCTAGATTTGGGAAAAATTAAAACCATGAAAAAAAACATTACAGCTTTTCTGGCACTTCTGTTTTTCACCAGCTATCAGGGTCAAACGAAAATTGACAATCTGAATTTTGAAAATAATGAGAATAATCTTCCTAAATCATGGACTCTTATTGATGCTCCCAAATCATCTGTCTCCATAGACGACAAGGAAAAATACGAAGGAAAATACTCTGTTTTAGCTCAGGCTTCAGAAAAACCGGGGATGGTAGGCATGATGCGTATTCTTCCTGAAAATTATGCCGGAAAGAAAATTACGATTTCCGGTTATATCAAAACAGAAAATGTAACCGACGGTTTTGCCGGATTCTGGATGCGTATCGATCCGAAAATAGGATTCAACAATATGCAGGATAAGGGCATCAAAGGCACGACACCCTGGACGAAATATGAAACTACCCTTGATCTGTCTCCTGAAAATACCAAGAAAATCTTCATCGGCACCCTTTTAACAGGGAAAGGAAAAGCATGGTTTGATGATATTAAAATAACCATAGACGGCAAAGATATCCAGGAAGCGGCCGTTTTTCAGAAGAAGCAGTTCAATGCTGATCTTGATAAGGAATTTGACAACGGCTCCAAAATCACAAGCATTGATGTAAGCAAAAAGAACCTGGACAATTTAAAGAATCTCGGACTGATCTGGGGCTATTTAAAATACTATCACCCTAATGTAGCCGAAGGAAAATATAACTGGGATTACGAACTCTTCAGAATCCTGCCTAAAATCAACGGAGCCTCAGCACAGCAGAGAGATAAAGTTCTTACCGACTGGATTAAAGGTCTCGGAACTTTTCAGACTGAAAAAATAGCTGTTGATTCTAAAAACGTAAAGATCAGCCCGGATCTGAACTGGATTACCGGCTCAGGATTCTCCGAAGAACTTTCGGATCTCCTTCTTCAGCTAAAAGATGCTAAAAGACCTGAAGTCAATTATTATCTGGAATTCTATGAAGGAATAGGAAATCCTGATTTTGAGCGTGAAAAACCTTATGAGAATAATGCGTATCCCGATGCCGGTTTCCGCCTTCTTTCCCTTTACAGATACTGGAATATCATTCAGTATTGTTTCCCGTATAAAAACCTCATCCAGGAAGACTGGAAAGGAGTCCTGACTGAATTTATCCCGAAATTCACAGAGGCCAGAAATGAAACAGAGTATACACTTTCTGCTCTGGAAATCATTGCCCGAATTCATGATACCCATGCCAATGTATGGGGAAGTAACAAGGCCCTGGAAAAATACTTTGGCGCAAGGTACTCTCCTGTAAAACTTGTATTTGCTGAAAATAAAGCAGTGGTAAACGGTTATTATAATGATCAGCTGGGAGCTGAATCAGGATTACAGATTGGAGATATCATCACCGAAGTGAATGGAAAACCTGTTGCTCAAATCGTAAAAGAAATGCTGAAAATTACTCCGGCATCCAATTATCCTACCCAGCTAAGGGATATTGCCAAAAAGCTTCTGAAAAGCAATGCGGAAACAGTTACGGTTAAAATCTCAAGAAACGGAAAGACAGAAAACAAAACAATAAAAACATATGACTTCAAGGATCTGAATCCTAAAAAAGAAACAAGAGAATTCTTTAAAATGCTGGATGACAAGACCGGTTATTTTTATATGGGAAGCTCAGACGGGAAGAAACTTCCGGAAATTTATGAGCAGATGAAAGGTACGAAAGGGATTGTCATTGATTTCAGAAGCTATCCGCCTGATTTCGTTGTCTTCTCTATGGGAAAACTTCTTAAACAGAATTCTACGGATTTTGTAAAGTTCACCCAAACGGATAATCAGATGCCAGGCCTTTTCACCTTTACTCCCAATCTTGCAGTGGACGGGAACGGAGCTGACTATTATAAAGGGAAAATTGCGATTCTGATCAACGAAACTACCCAAAGCAGTGCCGAATATCACACGATGGCTTTCAGAACGGCTCCTTCCGCTAAGGTATTTGGATCTACCACTGCCGGTGCAGACGGAAATGTGTCGAAAATTCTCCTTCCGGGAAATATCAGTACCATGATCAGCGGTATCGGAATCTATTATCCGGACGGCAGAGAAACCCAGAGAATAGGAATTGTTCCTGACGTAGAAGTAAAACCCACCGTCGAAGGAATCAAAAACAATAAAGATGAGGTACTGGACAAAGCCCTTGAATGGATCAAAAGCTGATCTTGAAATTCCCGGGACCGGTTTTGAGGCGGCATGCATCCTTTTACCACAAACAAATTCAAAAAACTTCCGAAAGGGAGTTTTTTTGTTTATAAAACTTTCAAAAATCCTATCTTTGCACCCTGAATTCAAGTCCGATTACAGAACTCTGAAAAAAACCGGACTTTGAATCTTAATCATTGAACTTTAAACAAATAATTATGTTTCGATCACACACCAACGGAGAATTATCTCTGAAAAATCTAAATGAAGAAGTTACACTTTCTGGATGGGTACAGACTATCCGTGATAAAGGATTTATGATTTGGATAGATCTCCGGGATCGTTACGGAATTACCCAGCTGGTTTTCGACCAGGAACGTTCTTCTGCACAGCTGATGGAAGAGGCTAAAAAATTAGGCCGTGAATTTGTGATTCAGGTTACCGGAAAAGTAATTGAAAGAGTAAGCAAAAATCCTAATATTCCGACAGGAGAAATTGAGATTTTAGTTGAAAAACTCTCCATCCTTAATGACTCCCAGCTTCCTCCATTCACGATTGAAGATGAAACGGACGGCGGTGAGGAACTGAGAATGAAATACCGTTACCTGGATATCAGAAGAGCACCGGTAAGAGACAAACTGATCTTCCGTCACAAAATGGCTCAGAAGGTTAGAAATTACCTTTCAGACGAAGGCTTCATCGAGGTGGAAACCCCGGTACTGATCAAATCCACTCCGGAAGGAGCGAGAGACTTTGTGGTACCGAGCAGAATGAACCCGGGACAGTTTTATGCTCTTCCGCAATCTCCGCAGACGTTCAAACAGCTTCTGATGGTAGGCGGTATGGATAAATATTTCCAGATCGTGAAATGTTTCCGTGATGAGGATCTAAGAGCGGACAGACAGCCGGAATTTACACAGATCGACTGCGAAATGGCTTTCGTAGAGCAGGAAGATGTAATGAATGTTTTTGAAGGAATGACGAAAACCCTTTTAAAAGATATTACCGGAAAAGAATTCGGAGATTTCCCGAGAATGACTTTCGCCGATGCGATGAGAAAGTACGGAAACGACAAACCGGACATCCGTTTCGGAATGGAATTCACAGAACTGAACGAACTGGTAAAAGGAAAAGATTTTAAAATATTTGATGAAGCTGAACTTGTAGTAGGAATCAATGTAGAAGGATGTGCAGAATACACTAGAAAACAGATCGATGAGTTGGTTGACTGGGTAAAACGTCCGCAGATCGGCGCTTCAGGAATGGTCTGGGTGAAATTCCAGAATGACGGAGTGAAGACTTCATCGGTCAATAAATTCTACAACGAAGACGATTTATCAAAAATCATTGAAAAATTCGGAGCAAAAGAAGGAGACTTAATGCTGATTCTTTCCGGAAATGAAAATAAAGTAAGAGCCCAGCTTTCCGCTTTAAGAATGGAGCTTGGAAACCGTTTGGGACTGAGAAAAGGAAATGAATTCGCTCCGCTTTGGGTCGTTGATTTCCCGCTTCTTGAATGGGATGAGGAAACCGGAAGATACCATGCAATGCACCACCCTTTCACTTCTCCCAAGCCTGAGGACATTCATCTGATTGAGACAGATCCCGGTAAAGTAAGAGCCAACGCTTATGATATGGTTCTTAACGGAAACGAGATCGGAGGCGGTTCTATCAGAATATTTGATAAGGATCTTCAGTCTAAGATGTTTGATCTTCTAGGATTCACCAAAGAGGAAGCGGAAGCACAGTTCGGATTCCTGATGAATGCCTTCAAATATGGAGCACCGCCTCACGGTGGTTTAGCATTCGGATTTGACCGTTTAGTGGCGATCCTCGACGGAAATGAGGTGATCAGAGATTATATTGCATTCCCTAAGAACAATTCAGGACGTGATGTGATGATTGATGCTCCGGCTTCCATTGCAGAAGCGCAGCTGGATGAACTGGAAATTCAGTTGAATTTAAAAGCATAAATTTAAAGCGGGGTAATTATTGCCCCGCTTTTTTTATATTTAATTCATCTTCAAAATCTCCTCTCTCCCCGGACCGGTGGAAAGATAGGCCACGGGGATTTTCAGTTCACTTTCCAGGAAGGAAATAAAGTCTTTTAATTCATCCGGTAAATCTGAAGCGCTTTTTATTGCCGTAACATCTGCATCCCAGCCTTTCAGCCATCTAAGGATAGGTTTTATATTTTCAGAAAGTCTGCCTGACACAGATTCCATAGTTCCGTCTTCCAGTTCGTAATGGGTACAGACGGCGACCGACTTCATTCCGCTCAGAACATCTGCTTTCGTCAGAACCAGTTGGGTAACTCCACTTACCATCACCGCATATTTCAGAGCAGGCAGATCCAGCCAGCCAATCCTTCTCGGGCGTCCGGTATTGGATCCGAATTCATGACCAACCGTTCTTATCTTTTCACCTTCTTCATTAAAGATCTCCGTCGGAAATACGCCATTACCTACTCTTGTACAATAGGCTTTGGCAATACCATAGATCTCACCTGTTTTTTTCGGTGAAACACCTAATCCGCTGCATGCTCCTGCTGCCGTAGTGGAAGAAGAGGTAACGTGAGGATAAGTTCCATGATCAATATCCAGCATTACAGCCTGGGAACCTTCCGCAAGGATCTTTTTACCGTCAGATAAAGCATGATTCAAATAGATTTCCGTATCTGTACATCTGAATTTTTTCAGAAAATCCACGGCTTCAAAAAATTCACTGCTGATCTCATCAAGGGAAGGCAAAACCATATCTCCTCCGGCCAGAAACCGGTAATCTCTTTTCAGAATCTGCTCTGTTCTGCTTTTAAAATCCGGGGAATGCATATCTTCCACTCTCAGATTCTGTCTTAAAATCTTATTGGAATATGCCTGTGCAATGCCGTTTCTGGTAGTTCCTATCGTGGTATAATCCGGATTCCCCTCCATAAAAACATCCAGAAGTTTATGGGTTGGAAGTACGAAATGAGCTTTCCGGGAAATAACCAGATTGTTTTCCGGCTGAATACTTTCATCAAACAACTGCAGATTCAGGATCTCCTTTTTCAGACTTACCGGATCCAGAACGACTCCGGTTCCGATGACGTTCTGAACACCTTTCATAAAAATTCCGGAAGGGATTGATTTAAGGGTGATTCTTTTGCCGTTCCGCTCAATACTGTGCCCGGCATTCGCTCCGCCGTTAAAACGAGCTGTAATGTCGTAATTTTCGCTGATGAGGTCTATGAACTTTCCTTTTCCTTCATCTCCCCACTGCAATCCTAATACAATATCCATATTTTAAAATTTTATGGAACAAAGCTATGACCGTTAGAAAAGGCTGCCATTGTCATTTGGCAAAAAAGGATTTTTTAAGAAGGAAGATGGAGGATGGAAGCTACGAGTTTCTGTTATAGATGATCGCTGGCTTTTATACGGAAATTAAAGAATATGTCTTCTTATTCTGCTCAGTGAGGAAGGTGTAATACCAAGATAGGAAGCCAGCATGGATTGGGGAACCCTGTTGGCCAGTCCCGGATAATGTTCCAGAAAATGGATATACCGTGATCTGGCATCCAGATTGAGCATGGTACTGGCTACTTTAAGCTTATTTTCGGCAACAAAGGCATGAAGCTTTGAAAAAAGAACCGGCCAGGCTGAAATTTTATTTTCCAGCATTTTAAAATGATCAAAATCTATTTCCATCAGAACGGCATCGGTAATGGCTTCAATGTATTCATTGGACGGAACCTGATCGGCAAATCCGTGAAAATCTCCGATAAACCGGCCTTCATAAATGAAAAAGCGGGTAAAATCGTCGCCCTGTTTATTATAATACAAAGAACGGAATACCCCTTCCTTTACAAAGGCGATTTTACGGCTTACTTTTCCGGCTTCTACAAAAACATCGCCTTTCTGAATGACCGTTTCCTGAAGTCCTTTAACAATCAGTTCCTCTTCTCTTTCGTTCAGTATTCCGAATTTCCGGATGTAATTCAACAGTTCTTCCATATTTTGAAAACAGTTCTTTGGAAATTTAAAGGTAGAAAAACCGGCTGTAAAAGCCATTGTCATTTGGCAATAAAGGACATAAAATGTACCACATGTGCTTTTATCGGCATGTTAATTGATTGATTTTTAAAAACGTAGGACAATGAAAGCAATTTGGAATGGCGCCATTGGCTTCGGTTTAGTAAATATTCCCGTTAAAATTTACTCTGCCACCGAAACCAGCAAACTGGACCTCGATATGCTCGACAGATCTGACTTTTCTAACATCAAATTCAAAAGAGTAAACGAAAGCACGGGAAAAGAAGTTAAATGGGAAAACATTGTAAAAGGTTATCTCATGGATGATAAATACATCGTTCTGGACGATGAAGACTACGCGGCTGCAAGCCCGGAAAAAACAAAGATACTTTCCATAGACCAGTTTGTAAAGGAAGATGAGGTAGACAGTGTTTATTTTGAAACCCCATACTATCTGGAGCCACAGAAAAACGGTGAAAACGCTTACAGACTGCTGCTGAAAGCCCTTGAGGAAACCGGAATGGCCGGCATCGGAACATTTGTGCTCCGTGAAAGTGAAGCCATCGGGCTGATCCGTCCGTATAATGATGACATTCTTGTTCTGAACCGTCTGAGATTCGATCAGGAGATCAGGGATTATGCAGACCTGAAAATGCCCGCAAAAAAAGCCCCCAAGCCTGCCGAGCTGAAAATGGCCGTAAGCCTTATCAAACAGCTTTCACAGGACTTTGATCCTCAAATGTATAAGGACACCTATTCTGATGAACTGATGAAGATCATTAAACAGAAAGCAAAAGGCAAAAATATAAAAGCTCCGAAAACCGAACCAGTCAAAGAAGGTAAGGTGATTGACCTGATGGCCCAGTTGAAGGCCAGTTTACAGCATTCTAAATCCAAATCCGCATCCTGATGGCTCTTAAAGATTATCACAACAAAAGAAAGTTCGACGAAACCAGCGAACCGAAGGGAAAAACAAAAAAAAGCAAGGAAAAACTTATTTTTGTGATTCAGAGACATGCCGCAACGCGCCTTCATTATGATTTCAGACTTGAAATGGAAGGCGTACTGAAAAGCTGGGCTGTTCCTAAAGGACCTTCGCTCGACCCGAAAGACAAACGTCTTGCGATGATGGTGGAGGACCATCCCTATGATTACAAAGATTTTGAAGGCAATATTCCGGAAGGTAATTACGGGGCCGGGCAGGTTGAGGTCTGGGACAGCGGAACCTACGAACCTCTGGAAGATAATCCGAAACTCTCCGATGAAAAGGAACTGCTGAAAGAACTTCATGCCGGTTCGCTAAAGTTTATTTTACACGGAAAAAAACTGAAAGGCGAATTTGCCCTCGTGAAAATGAAAAACACAGAAGACAACGCCTGGCTGCTGATCAAACATAAGGATGAATTTGCAGAGAGTCCTTATGATGCTGAAGAAAACACTTCACCAAAATCTTTGGTAACGAAATTTTTAGAGGAAAAAAAAAGCCCGAAAAGCAGCGGAAGAAAGAAGTCATAACTTCAGAAAAAAGCTTCAGAAACTTCAATTCCTTAACGAATGAAAAGAAACTTAAATCTTTCATCAGACCGATGCTTGCCAAGCCGTCTGAAAAAGCATTTGATGATGAGGAATGGGTCTTTGAAATAAAATGGGACGGTTACAGAGCCATCGCAGACCTCAGCCATGATGCCCCTCTCTTCTATTCCCGCAACGGCATATCATTCTTGTCAAAATTCGGAAAAATTGCAGAAGACTTCAGCACCCAGAAATACAGGATGATTCTGGATGGCGAAATTGTCGCCTATAATGACAAAGGAAGACCTGATTTTCAGCTGTTGCAGCAGATCGGAGACCACCCTGATCCGGCTCTGGTTTATCAGGTTTTTGATCTTCTATGGCTGAACGGACATTCTACGGAAGATCTTCCCCTTCTTCAGCGGAAGGAGCTGCTTAAAGAAGCTTTAACGGAAACAGACATCATTAAATACTGTGATCATATTCCCGGAAAAGGAACTGCTTTTTTTGAGCAGATGAAAAAAATGAAGCTTGAAGGAATGATCGCCAAAAAATCGGACAGCCGCTATATTGAAAATTACAGAACCAGTGACTGGCTTAAAATAAAATTCACCAATACGGATGAAGCCATCATCTGCGGTTTTACGGAACCCAGAGGTTCACGTGAAAGTTTCGGTGCATTGATTTTAGGAAAGTTGATTAATGGGCAACTGACATACTGTGGCCATACAGGAACCGGTTTTAACAATGAATTATTAAAACAGCTTTACGGGCAGCTTCAGAAATTAATTATAAAAACAGCTCCGTTTGAAACCATTCCAAAGACGAATATGCCTGTTACCTGGACGAAACCAGAATTGGTTTGTGAAATTAAATATTCCGAGATCACTAAAGACGGCATTTACCGCCATCCTGTTTTTGTAGCCCTCCGGGAGGATAAAGAGCCCGCAGAAACTGCAGATCCTGAAAATAAAGTAAGTTCAAACCGTAAACATTCAAAAGCAATGAAAGCCAAAATTCCATCAAAAAAAACCGAAAGTTCTGAAAAAGAAATCACTCTGAATAAGCATAAGGTAAAGCTTACTAATCAGGATAAGATTTATTTTCCAAAAGACGGTATTACCAAAGGGGATGTGATCGCCTATTACCAGTCTGTTGCATCGTATATTCTTCCCTACCTTAAAAACCGCCCTTTGTCTCTGAACCGGTTTCCAAACGGGATTGAAGAGCAGGGATTTTATCAGAAAGATGCCGGAGACAGCATTCCGGACTGGATCAAAACGACACAGGTTTACTCCGAATCCAATGATAAATTTATTGACTACATTTACTGCAACGACAAGGCAACTCTGGCCTACCTGAATAATTTAGGTTGCATTGATCTCAACCCGTGGAACAGTTCCCTGCCGGATCTGGAACATCCCGATTATCTTGTTCTGGATCTTGATCCTTCAAAGAAAAATACATTTGATGAGGTAATCGAAACAGCATTACAGGTGAATGAAATTCTGGAATCGGTTAAGGTAAAAGGATACTGTAAAACTTCCGGAAGTACGGGAATTCATATTTACATCCCGATGGGTGGAAAATATGATTTTGACCAGGTAAAAGATTTCGCTCATATACTGATGAAACAGGTAAATGAAAAGCTTCCAAAAATTACGACTCTGGAAAGAAGCCTTCAGAAAAGAGATGATAAAAAGCTTTATCTTGATTATCTGCAGAACAGAACCGGACAGACATTGGCAAGCACTTACAGTGTAAGACCGAAAGAAGGTGCATCTGTTTCTATGCCGCTGGAATGGAGTGAACTGAAACTGGGATTAAAACCTGCTGATTTCAATATTCATAATGCACCGGACAGAATCAGGGAAAAAGGAGATTTGTTTAAACCTGTTTTGGGAAGGGGAATTGATATGATGAAGGCATTGGAATTGCTGCAGAGCAGGGAATGAATTGCAAAAGCTGGATTTGCCTGAATGACTTATTATGTGTTAAAGATTACAGCCGCACTATCATTTTCGATCTCTTTATATATTTTACCCAGCTTTTCATCAGTTATGGAAGAAGAAGATGTTTTTAAAGACCTTAAACCTTTATTTTCAACAGTTAGTTGACTAAAATTAAATTTTCGAATTTCTTCTTTTGTGTAAAATACATGAAAAGTACCTCCTGTTTCGTATGAAATCTTTTTTAATTTAAGAGAATCCAGAGGTTGATCGTGATATTATTTTTAACCGCATCATGAATCGGAATTTCCAGATCATATGATTGAGTGTTCTCATCTCCATCTGAAATTAATATCATTGATTTGTTACTTAGCCCAGTACATTCTTTTTATCTATTAAGAAACAATTATATAAATGGGGCCTGTTGTCAACTTATTCTCACAAAAATGTCCTAAAAAGTTAGATATTTTCAGGACAGCTAAAAGCTCCTAGAGCTTATATTTTATCATCAATTGACTTATTATAAACATGTATATCTCTCTGAGGAAAAGGAATTCCGATTCCGGCCTTATCCAGAGCCTCTTTACAGCTAATGATAAGTTCCTCGTTCATTGTCCAGAAATTTTCCGTAGCGGTACTTACTCTTACTGATACATTCACTGCACTGTCTCCAAGTTCCGTTACTACAACCTGTGGTGCCGGATTTTTAAGGGCATACTGATTATTTTTAATCACTTCCATTAAAACGTTTTTGGTCTGTCTTAAATCTGCATCATAGGCAATCCCGATGTCCAGAGCAGTTCGGCGTGTTCCCAATTGGGTAAAATTAGTAATGCTGTTATTAGAAACGACTCCATTAGGAATAACAATCAGTTGATTTTGTGGTGTCACCAATTTGGTATGGAAAATATCTATGGCCTGTACTGTTCCTGAAACTCCATTATTGGTAGAGATAAAATCTCCTATTTTAAAAGGTTTTAATAATAAAATAAGGATTCCTCCGGCAAAATTCGTCAGTGAGCCCTGCAAAGCTAAACCCACTGCCAGACCAGCAGCACCAATCATGGCTACAAATGCTGAGGTTTGTACTCCCAATTGGGTAACTACAACAATAAAAAGAAGAATATTGAGCCCCCAGTTGATAATATTAAGAAGGAAGTGCTGTAAAGAAGCTTCCATATTACGTTTTTTGAACCCTTTCTCAGCAAGTTTCTTAATCATTCTGATCATCCATGATCCGATCAGATAAATCAATAATGCAGAAACAATTGCAGTAAAGATTCTCGGTGCCCATGAAATGGCTGAAGATATTAAGGTATCCCAATGTTTTTGAATGTTGTTCAGTTGTAAATCGTCCATTTTTCTGCTGCTTATTTTAGTATTTGTATTTCAGATTGATTTCTACGAACAGCAGGTTTTGAAATAAATACAAAATGAGAGTAGGGTATGTTTCCCAAAGAAACAGACCTTAAACTTCCAGGCTAAAGTAAATGCTTTTAAACATTAAAGCGGATTGATTGAATACCGGAACAGATTTGTCCTCATTATATTCAATGATCATTTGTAACCGAATCCTGCTGTGAAGAAATAATTTTCGGGTTTTACCATAGCAAAGAGGATACCGAAATGGAATTTCACTCCGGTTAAATAGTAATATTCAAAAAAATTATGGGAGTTTCGCGGCTAAGCTTTCCGGCAGCATTCTCAGAATATGATAAATAATTTTCCATTTGAAATTCGGGACAATGGTAAAAGAATTCCCGGCATTAACGATGAATTTCGCTACATAATCAGGCTCCATGATGAGGGATTCATTCAGCTGCAGTCCTTCATTGATCTTGGTTCTGATATAGCCGATCACCAAAGCATTTACAATAATTTTCCTGGAAGCAAGTTCCTGGCGTAAGCCCGCCAAATACTGGGTAAAGGCCGCTTTCGTACTTCCATATACAAAATTGCTTTTCCTTCCCCTCACTCCGGAAAGCGAAGAAAGTCCGATGATTCTTTCCAGATTTTTATTGCTTTTATCCATCGCGATAAGGTTCAGAATGGAAACTCCTCCCATATAATTCACCTCCATCATCTGTTTTGCTCCTTTAAAGTCATTCAGAGCTTTTTCATTATCCACGAGGAAGCCCGCTGCATATACTACAATATGGGGTTTTACGGAAAGTTCGGAATAGAATTTCTGATGAGAATCAAAATCTGCAGCATCAAAATACAAAACGCTCACCTTTGTCCGGTCCAGCCGGTTTTCAATAATAAAACTTTCCAGAGATGCTGTGTTTCTGGAAGCCGCAGTAACTGAAAATCCTTTTTCCAGATACTGTTTTATACACTGCTTGGCCACATCTGAATTGGCTCCTAAAATGAGAACGTTTTTACCTATATTCTGATTCATGGCACAAAGATATTTTATTTGTTTGTATTGGATGAAATGGAACAACTTAAAGTTATTTTCTAACCTGAACTGAGTTTTTTTAATGGCAACGGCAAACAAAGATATGGAACGGCGCAGTATTTTAAAGTAAACAAAGCCGCTTCGCTTATTTTTTTGAAATACAAAGTTTAAATATACATCCAATGATACCACCTAAACCTGTCAGGTTTCAATTAATCTCTCTACAAGTTTTTTAATAAAAAATCCGGCGCGGGGAGCTTTGCTCCCCGCGCCGGAAATATCTTCAGACTGAAAAATTATTTTGCTTCAGTTTCGTTTTCTTTTTTATCTGCTGTTTTTTCAGCAGCTTTTGCCTTATCTCCAAAACGGGCTTCTGTAAATTCTCTTGAAACCGCTGCTTTTTCGAATTTAAGCTTTCCGGATAGTGTTTCAATAACAAAACCGTCATCCTGAACCTGCGCAATTCTTCCGTGAAGACCTGAAGTAAGTACAACTCTGGTTCCTACTTTAAGGGTTTCCTGGAAGTTCTTTTCCTGTTTCTGCTTTTTCATCTGAGGTCTGATCATCAGGAAATAGAACCCGACGAACATTACCCCCATCATAATCAGCATCATGGATGAAGATCCCTGTGGCTGTGCCTGTAAAAAGATTGTTAACATATGGGTTAAATTACGGTTGAATGTTCGCAGTGAACGTTAATCTGATCGGAGACTTATCTACATTGGCAAATACGTCTGCATATTTCTGAACGTTTCCGTCGAAGTTAGTAGAATCGAAATGTAATGTGATTTTTCCTTTTTTACCTGGAAGGATAGGTTCTTTGGTAAAGTCAGGAGCTGTACATCCGCACCCCGGTTTTACTTCAGAAATTACTAACGGATTGTTTCCTGTATTGGTAATTTCGTATACGTGCTCTACTTTGTCTCCTTTCTTGATGTTTCCGAAATCGAAGTTGCTTTCACCTAAAGCCACAGTAGTTGACGGCTGGTTAGAAACCTGTGCAGGAACACCTGCTTCAGTAGTTGCAGGAGGGGTAGCAGTTTCCGTAGCTGCAGTTGTACCTGCTGCCGTAGAATCCTGGGTAGTTTCAGTACTCTGGGTTTCTTTGTTTTCTTTTTTGCAGGAAACCAAACCAAAGCCTATAATAGACAAAGCGATAATTGATAACGTCTTTTTCATGTTAAATTCTATTTTGATCTTTACAATATTTATCTAAAATTCCATTGATGAAGATATTGGAACGGTCTGTGGCAAATACTTTTGCAATTTCAATATATTCATTGATAATAACTCTTGAAGGGGTAAAAGGAAAATTATCCAGTTCTGAAATAGCAGTAGATAAAATCACTTTATCCATTAAAGAAACTCTTTCCAGGTCCCAGTTTTCCAGTCTTTCCTCCAGTTTTTTCTCATTCACCTCCCAGTTATTCAGGGTATCTCTGAGCAGTTTGCTGGCGAACGTTTTATCATCTTCATCTTTGATCATTTTGATCAGGGTTCTGCTTTCCTCATCTTCTTTCAGGAAACCGATTGTTTTCTGCACCATGGAATTGGCAATATGGATATCATCATACCATGAAAGTTCCTTATCTCCCAGATAATCATGAAAATCATCATTTTCAGCAATGTATCTTAAAAAAAGTTTTCCGATGAACTTCTGATCATCCTCAAAAGAATATCCTTCTTCTTTCATGAAATCCTGATAGCGTTTTCCTGCTGTAATTCTCTGGAAAGTCTTTACCAGTAAATCATCGTGCATATCCCATTTCAGCTGTTTATGCTGGCCTGTGAAAAATAACCTTTCCGGGTTTTCTTCCAGTTTGATCAGGATCTGGTTGTTGATGAATTTCTGGTTAGGATTAATATCAGCATCAGTTTTAATGAACTTGTTTTTCCCGATCTCGATCTGGTTTTCCGCCAGTTCTTTCAGGGCCACTAAAAAATTCAGCTGATAGATGTATAGATAATAGATTTTCTCTATTCCTGAGAACATATTTTTCTCTAAAACATCAAACTTTACAGGATTCTGGTAGTAAGAATACACTGTTTGCACTACTTTTTCACGAATTTGTCGTCTTCCTAACATTCAAAGAGCTTTTTATGGCTGCAAAGATACAAAATTTAAAATTGATGAAATTCGTAATATGGTCACATTTTCGTAATTTTGTAAAAGTTTATGAAAGCGCTAAAAACCTTAAACCCTTATTTTTGGAAACACAAAATACTTTTGTTTTGGGGATTCTTATTTATCATTGCCAGTAATTTTTTCAATATTTATAAAGTTCAGTTTATCGGAAAATCTGTGGACCAGCTTGCAGATATGAAAAACGGAAGTCTGGGCTTCAATAAACAGGTACTGATCTATGTGGCGATCATTGTTGTCAGCTCTCTTCTCACAGGTTTTTTTACCTTCATGATGAGACAGACTATTATTGTAGCTTCCAGAAGAATTGAATACGAACTGAAAAATAAAATATACAGACATTACCAGGATCTTTCTTTAACGGATTATAAGCAGACGACCATCGGAGATCTGATGAACAGGCTCAGTGAAGATGTTGTTGCCGTAAGGATGTATCTGGGACCGGGTGTCATGTATGTTGTTAACCTTATCGTTCTTGTCGTGATTACGGCTATATATATGGTAAGCACAGATGCTTCAATGACTTTATGGACTCTCCTGCCCCTTCCCGTACTTTCTTATCTTATATTTAAGGTAAGTTCGATTATCAATAAGAAATCGAAGATCATGCAGAAAAGCCAGTCTGCGATATCCACATTTGTACAGGACAGCTTTTCGGGAATCCGTGTGGTGAAGTTTTTTGCCAAAGAAAAGTACATCGAGAAAAACTATGGCATTAAAGTAACCGATTACCAGGACAAAGCTCTGGACCTGGCAAAAACAGAAGCCTATTTCTTTACCATTATTTTATTTGTCATCGGACTTTTGAATGTTTCCGTGATCTGGGTTGGCGGGCAAAAATATATTGCAGGAGAACTGAGTGTAGGTAAGATCGCAGACTTCTTTATGTACATCAACATCCTGATCTGGCCCTTCTCTCTGGTAGGCTGGGTAACTTCAGTCAATCAGCGGGCGGAAGCCTCTATGCAGAGAATCAATGAATTTATGGATAAAAAATCAGAGATTGTGAATACCAACTTTGAGAACTATCCGATCAGAGGGGATATTGAATTCAGAAATGTAACGTATGTTTATCCCAATACCGGAATCAAAGCTCTTGAAAACTTAAGCTTTAAGATCAAAGCAGGTGAATCACTGGCTATTATGGGTAAAACCGGAAGCGGAAAATCCACCATTGCTCTTCTTCTGTGCCGGTTAATTGATCCTACCGAGGGTGAAATTCTGATTGACGGAAAAAACCTGAAAGAGCATAACCTTTATAACTACCGGAAGTTTATCGGCTACATTCCACAGGAAAGCTATCTGTTCTCAGATTCCATTGAAAACAACATCGGTTTTGCCATCGATCATACTTCTCATGAGAAAGTAGTGGAATATGCAAAAATTGCTGACGTTGATAAAAATATTGCTGAATTTAAAGAGCAGTATAAAACACTTGTAGGTGAACGCGGAGTGATGCTTTCGGGAGGTCAGAAACAGAGAATCTGCATCGCCAGAGCCCTGATTAAAGACCCGAATATTATTATTTTCGACGATTCTTTATCTGCTTTGGATACGGAAACCGAGCAGAACATTCTTGAAAATATCGACAGAAAAATCCGAAACGCCACTTCCATAATCATCACACACAGAGAGTCTAGCGCTCAAAAAGCAGACAAAATTCTCAACCTTACCGAAATTGCCAATTCTGTAACCGCATAGCCGTTTCGTTCCCAATTGTTAAATAAATCATAAAAAAAATTTTGTGATTAAAAGAATTCTTTTATATTTGTTCTTAACAAGATTAAAAAATATCTAACAATGAGTGAATACAAGGAACGCCATGAAAATGAAATTTTCACTAAGGTGTTAAAAGCAGGGAGAAGAACTTATTTCTTTGATGTGCGCGAGACGAAAGCAGGAGATTATTATCTTACGATTACCGAAAGTAAAAAGAACTTCGGAGAGAATGGGGAAGCTACATTCGAGAAGCACAAAATTTATCTTTACAAAGAAGATTTTAAAAGTTTTCAGGAGATGTTTAATGAGTCCACAGATTTCATCATTAACGAGAAGGGTGAGGATGTAATTTCAGAAAAACATGACAAAGACTTCAAAAGCAGATCATTCACAATAGATTCTGACGACGAGGTTTAAAAAAAAGAATATCTAAAAACACAAGCATCTGGAAAAGGTGCTTTTTTTATGTCTGAAAACGAACAGCATAAAATATTTGAAAGCCGGAAACCGGAAGAAAGAAGCTGGAAACTACTTTTAACTATAATTACGTACAGTGTCTATTCAGGGAACTAATTGCTCTTCAGGGCTTTCATAATTTCCCTCTTCCCTATTTCCTGAGCAGCAGCATTTCCAAAACCCACCCGGAAAACATCATCCATTTAAAACGAAAACCTTTTGCCATCAATGAATTCAAAATTTGAAAGATCAACCGGTAAAAAATTATTATGAGGAAGTCCCGAAGGGACGATTTAGCACACAATCGGATACAATCCGATTAATATAAAACAACACCAGAAAACAATACCGGCCATCAGGTTTTATTTCTGCCGCCCAATGATAATCAGTCCAGCAATAATCGCAAGAATCATCATGACCGTAAAAACTATTTTGAATGCAGAAAGCGGCTTTTTCCCATAAATTTTACCGGTCTGCCCATTAATCATATAAAAGTATGATTTCCCTTTAAACAGATAATGACATCGCCATACCGGCAGAACCATATGTTTAAATGTCTCATTATAATAGCGGGTTTGCACCGATAATCCTCTGTAAGTATCCTCCTTTAAAAGGCTGATACATATTTCCCGGATCTTACCATCTATATACTGATGAAAATAATTATAGGACTGGGTCAGATCACCATCATAAGCTTTGGCACTCCATCCCAATAAATATTGAGCATTAAAAGGTTTAAGCTTATTTAAGTCATAAGGGTAAATTTCCTCCATAGTTTTCTGTTCAAATTCCTTTGATCCCGACAGAAGCATATCATTAAAAAACTGAACCGTATTTCCCGACTTGTAATGCCATCGTGTTCTCCTCTCCCGTTTTACCTTTTCGTGTCCGTTATGGTCTTTATACTTTATATCTACATAATAATAAATTCCGGCTTCTCCGGACCAAGCACTTTCCGTATGAGAATCCAGAGTCCAGAAGGGCACATAGCATCCGTCCATTTTATCGTTAAGAGCCTGTTTCTTCAGGGCAGAATCATTCCAGAATCCTTTGCCGATCCAGCCCTGAAAAATACCCGATGCTTCTTCCCTGGAAATCTCAAAAGGAAGAATAGATTTCGGAGTGATAGGCTTTGACCGATACCCGTCTGTATTAATGATATTATTTTTGCAGTGCCGGCACTCGAAGAAAGCGATATTCTCCGTACATATATTGTCTTTTCCGCATTTTGAGCAACGGAAACTAAATTCTTTCAGCTCAACAACCGGCAGTTTTGAAGCATCTAAAAATGCATTGATCCGCTGCTCAGTAATCAACTCATTACTTTCTGCAATAGGAATAAGTGTGCTGCAGTGTAAACATTTAAGACTCTGGCTTTCTGAATCAAAATTGAGCTCCGAATTACAGTTAGGACACGGATACTCCACTATATTTGCCATAGAAGTCTATAATTGTTTCAGTATTTCCTGCTTTTTTTGGGTAAACTCTTCTTCTGTGATAATGCCCTGTGTTTTTAAATCGTTTAACTGCTTCAGGATATCCATCAGCTCAGTTTTATTTTTCGAAGAGGTATCGGGAGTACTTTGAGCGGACTGGTTCAGCACATGGGTCATCAGCATTCCTGCCCCCATTCCCATTACATTCCCGGCCGCACTGTTTTCAGACATATTCTCCATAGAAATTCCCGCCTGCATTTTATTAAAATCATCAAGACTGCCTTTCAGTACGTTCAGCTGGGTTTTCTTATCGAGCATTTTTTCTACCTCATCAGGAAGAGAAACACTCTCTATAAAAAACTTTTCAAGGCTTATTCCGTAAGCATCGAACTCATTCCGGAAAACAGGCATTAACTTTTCGCTCAGCTCAGAAAACTGAGCGGTTAAATCCAGAACGGTAACATTCGCTTCGGCAAAACCTTCCGCCATTTTGCTCGCTATAATATTTCGGAGAGTTTCCTCAACCTGGTCTGCTTTTACATAAGGATTGGTTCCTGAAAATGCGGTAATAAACTTCTTAGGATCATCTATTTTTATCGCAAAATTCCCGAACGATTTTAAACGGATCTGCCCCAGTTCGGCATCTCTCATAATAACCGGAGATGAAGTTCCCCACTTTAGATTGGTAAACTGTTTGGTACTGATGAAATAAACATCTACTTTAAACGGAGAATTAAAACCATATTTCCAGGATTCCAAAGTAGTGATCACCGGCATATTATTCGTGGTAAGCGTATGAAGTCCCGGAGTGTAGACATCTCCAAATTCACCTTCATTCATCAGAACGGCAGCCTGGCTTTCACGTACGGTAAGTTTTGCACCGTTCTTTATATTATTACCTTCATCCTGGAATTTCCATAATACCGTATCGGTAGTGTTGTCTACCCATTCAATAACCTCTATAAGTTCATTTCTTATAAAATCGAATATGCCCATTTTCTGATGTTTTAATAGTTAAAGTTTCCGGAAACAAATATAACAACTTATTTAATGATGCCTGTCTTTTAGAATATTAAAAAAACTGAGTTTAACCAGGGGAGCCGGGTATAAAAGTCCGGGAGATGGAAGAAGGAGGCTGGAAGTTACTTTTAGCCATAGGTACTGATGCTCCCTATAAATTTTAATATCATAAAATGAGTAAAAAAAGATCAACTCTTATCGTATTGATGATCTTTATATTTTTTTTCGTCCGGTTCCCAGCTTCACTCAGGTATTATAACAAAAGGTACACCGCTGAAAGTGTACCTTTTTAGTTTTATAAAATCCTAACGTTTATATTTTACACAAACTCCCTCTTAATCTGGGAAAGTATGGTAGGGTCCTGTATTTCATTGTCTTTAGCCAGCAGTAACACCTTAGACAGGACTTCCGCAGATTTCGGATCATCATCAGCAAAAGGCAGGAATAATCTTCCCCTGTGCTGGGAATGTACCGGAAGAATTGATAAATACCTCCCCGGAGTCTGATGAACAACAGCACTTCCTAAATGCACACTGTATTCCGCCATCTGGCCTTTCACCAATACATGTGAACCTTCTATTTTTATATTATCCAGTTTAAACAGGCGGGCTGTTTCTTTCATCAGCACAGCTCTCATTTCAACGGATGAATGGCTGGCTTCAGGATCTACCCCTCCTACATGCGCTACTGAAACCACCAGATCCACATCACGCATGACTTCCGAGAACAGCCTCGGATTGATTTCTTCAAAAGGAATATTCTTATACGTTTTCAGCGAATGGAATTCTATGGTTTCCAGCGTAGGACTTTCTATATCTGCCGGCGAGAACCAGTCTGCCATCGCATAAAGTTTCACCTGGAAGCCTTCTTTGTGATAAACCTTCTGCAGCCCTTCTTCATGATCTACTTTCCAGCCTCTTGTTTTCAGAAGAGCTAAAGTCTGCTTCGGCTGGATCTGATGCCCGGCATAACGGCGTGATACTGATTTCTCCTGCAGTTCATCCGGTGTCGGCACATACAATTCCCTGAAGATCTGTTTGAACGGCTGGATCAGCTTTTCTGCAAAACAGTAATGCTGATAATCGCTCCATACAGAATTCTGATGCAGATCTACACAATGGGCAATACGCAGTGTATTTTCTCTGTTCAGTTCCTGAATTTCACCATGAGAACTCACCAGGTTTCCATCATGAAAAAATCCGATTTTACCGTCATTGGAAATAAATACCAGCTTTTCCAGGTGTTTTACAATAATGGGATGTTCAAACAGGTTCTGAATTTCAGCAAAAAGGAATTCATCCCCCCTGATCATGGCTTCTTCCAGTCCTTTCCTGGAACGGGTCCACTGCTCACGCATGATTTTACGGTAGTTCCCCAATTCTATCACTGCCTTATCCTTTTTAATTTTCGGAGGAATAGATTTCAGCTGTTTATCATCTCTGAATACCACAAGTTCAGCTTTTCCGTCTGTTTCAATGATTAAACCTACGGTTACGCCATCTACGGTTACCTGGGTTTCTTTTGACAGCAGATTCTGAATCTGTCTGGTTTCCATAGCCCAGGTCAGACGGATCGGATCAGGATAGCCAGCATTTCTTGCCAGGTTTTCTAAGGCAACTCTTACCGCCAAAGCTTCACTGGCCTGTTTCATAGAGCCAAATTCACGGCTTTCCTTTTTAAACTGCTGTATGTATTCGTACCGGCTCAGTACATCTTTCTCCGGATTGGTTTTGCTTAGCGGAACAAGGCCGTATACCCGGAGAAAATCCTGATCTCTTTTATCTTTGACCTTTGCCGTTACCTCTTTGATCTTTAAGCTTCCGGTAAGGGTATCTGAATACAGTCTTGCACGGCGGTGCCCGTTACCGTCTGAAATATATTTGGCCGATTCGTAAAGCATTTCCCAGCGGGCTTTCCCCAGCTCTTTATAAGCTTTGGTAAACCATTCTTTATCCACAGCTCCGTCTTTAAACTCCTGAATATCTACCGATGAATATTTAGCCGCCTCACTTTCCAGTTCCGAATTCTGTTCCTGATAGGCCCCGGTTTTGGTATGGGCGTGCATCCACCAGATCGCAGAATCCAACCCTTTCCAGCCCAAATAGCTGCTGATGAATTTCTGCCACTGCGGAGCATACACAGCTGCCTGTATCAGGCGGAGTTCTGTGATCTTTTCCTTTTTCATTATTTCGTTGAAAGATTTCTGGGTATCCGTTTCCAGAGGATAGCACTGGGAAAGCAGGTAAGAAAATAACTTTTGCCTGGTCATGCTTTCATTGCCATAACTGTATATGTAGTTGGCATACAATCCGGATTTACCCAGCCCTTTCAGTATCTGTGCAAACCTTTCTGCTCCGTATATCGCCCTGAACTCCTGTACAAAGTGGGAAACGGCAGTATTGGCATCGCCACGGATAAGTTCCACATCAAGGAATTTATTCTGTATTTCTGTAATAACAGGTTTCAGGAAAGGGAAGATTTCCAACAGCTTTTCGCTGTTCTGATAGAATTTGACAGTGGTGAGGTTTCTTATGACAGAATCTCCGGTGAAAATCCCTTCGTACAACTCGTCTTTGGTGATTACCTTCAGCTCATAAGCTTTACAGAATAAGTAGAAATCAGGGACGGTATGCTTTACATTTTCCGGCAGTCCGTTGAACTGCATCCAACGGTATAAATTCCATAGCTTAATCAGCTGTTCGTCTGTAATTTTCCGGAACGGAACCGCATCCAGGAACAGATTGAAAAAGCCTGTCTGCTGCCAGCCGTTTCCGTCGTATCTGTAATAGTAATCGTTTTGTTTTGCCTTATGATTGATAATTTCTTCCGGAAGATTCGCAAATAATGTACTGCAGATGTCCAGCAGGAAGTCTGTTTTTTCTTCAAACACAAATTTATGCTGCAGCGAATCCAGAATATATTTAATAGGGTTATCCCAGAAATAACCTCCTTTCTTAGGATTCGGCAGCACATCTCTACAATAAAACACATAATTGTCAAGAAAATCCCTGAATTTTTTATGGTCGCAGCTTTCTGCAAAGGTCATCAGGAAAAGATCTCTAGGCTCAAGCCCCGAATCTTTATACCACTGCTCCCATACTTCATGCAAAGGATAGTTTTCTGTCAACTGCGCGCCCGTAAAACCTTCGGTATTCCTTTTAATCTGTACGAAACTATTTCCCAGCAGCAGTTTCTGCATAGCACCATCCCAGTTTTCAAATTCGTACTCATAGTCTTTATGTTTCAGGTAGAGGTCATTCAGCTTTTTCAGTTCCGCCTTTATCCGGCTTAATGGCTGTGTGAATCCGTATTTCTCTTTTTTAACCGCTTTTGCATATACGGAATCTGCTTTTACTTCCGGCAGCCCGAACGCAGAAATAACTTTAGGATCATAGAACCCGAAGCCATTTTCAGGGGAAAGCTGCTGTTGATTTCCGGAAGGATTAAGCTGCTCCAGAAGGTTCTGTTCTCTTTCGGAGATCTTTGGCCTTTCAGAATATATTTTGGTCCATTCTGTGATCCGGGCCGACACTCTTCTGTTCTTTTGAAGCTGAAGCATGAGGTCCAGAGAAGCTGTTCTCTGCTCCACATCACCTTTGGTCATCAGTTCATCCACAAACGGAACCACTGTTTCATCCTCCTGCTGAATAACGAGCTCGATCAGTTTTTTACGGAGCGTCCCTCCTTTTCTTTTAAACATATCGAAGAAAGTCATGACTTCTTCTTTATTCAGGGAATTCTGAAGGAGTACATTGATTCCTGAAGCAATCAGAGATTCTCCCCTGTCTTTTATAATTCTGAAAGCAAATTCTTTCTGGAAGGGAGTAACAGCCTTTTTCTTTTTTCCTATTCCGTAAGAGAATGAATAGCAGTAAAAGTCACCTAAAAGTACCCTCGTCAGCTGTTCCCGCAATGAAAGTTCAAACTGGTCGAAATAAGAAAGCACCAGATCCAGTTTACTTTCATCTTCTCCTACCAGATAGAACATCGAAGAATAGAAATTATTCTTATTAAAAGTAGCATTAAGCCATGAGAATATCTTCCCCTCGAATTTTTTTTCCTTTATGTCTATCTTTTGGGTTAATGCATGGAGTTTTTCAAAAAAATCCGGATAATCTGCATTATTGATATAGAATTTTGAGTCGGTATTGACACTTAATAATAAGGATAAAGAAGGTCCCACAAATGCCAGCACCTGCAGATCGTCCTCCTGTATTGCTTTATAGAACAGCGGCATCTGGATATAAGGATCTCCGGTTTCCACCGCAAACTTTACCGCCAGACATTTTTTTTCCGTATTTCCTTTATCAAAGAGCTGGTGCAGGTAAGGGACTGTTTTTTCCACATCCCAGACGGCCTGTGCCCAAAGTGCCATGTAGACCTCGTTATTGTTTTTGCTTTTTATGGCAGCAGGAATCTGTTCGGGATTGCTGAAGTAAGTATCTGCCAGCGAGACTATATTTTTCACCACAGATTCTTTTTCCGCATCCCATCCCAATCCTGTCCAGGTATCTATGGCCCTCACAACGGAAGAAAAACGGGTGAGCTTGTGTTCAAGAATCACGTGAACCATATACTGAAGAGCTCCTATACTGGTTTCATCCAGCGCTTCCAGTATGGTCTGCCGGAGACCTTCCTGTCTCTGGGCTGCCAGCAACAGTTTTTCAACGAGCTCCCAGCAGTGCTTCTGTTCACTGTTCAACAGAGCCTTTATAATGTTTCTGGATACTTTTCCTTCTGTATGTTTATTGAAAATAATATCCTCAATTAACTTGTAGACGGCTGTATTTCCTGTATCAATGGCTGCCGACCATACATAAAACTGGGATGAATTATTGGCTATTGCGTGATCGTAAATGATCTGTTCTTCCAGTGAAAGATCAAAATACTGATTACCGCTGCTGTAATTATAGATTACCGGGAAATTTACAAGCTCCCGCAAAAGGTTCACCTGATTGAGCAACAGATAACGCTCGTTATGCGGTGCCCGGAATGAACGGCGGTAGTATCCTGCCTGATACATTTTGTAAGCCATTTTGTTCCAGGCATACTTTATCAGATCAGCATAAGGTCCAAAGTAATAAACGAGCAGTTCGTAATAATCTTTATCATCCCAGATGTCCGGTTTGATGTAATCTTTTAATTTTTCGGCCTCTTTGGAGCCTAAAGTAAGCTGCTGGTAATGATTGGCCTTCCCTTTCAGCAGCAGAGCCGTCTCTGCTACCTCTTTTTTAAGTACAGGCTTATCCTGGAAGACACGTGCTGAAATATTGCCTTCTGCCAGTGCTGTGAGGTCTTTTTTTACTTTTTCGTAATAATTGCTGACGAGAGCCTTTGATTTTAGTTTTTCTGTAATTTCCATTTATATTTGTTGCTTAGTGTGATTTTTCTACCAATAGCTTCCCGCCAGGAAGGTAAGCCTGATGAAAGTAAAGGAATGCTCCAGGCCCAGATTGATGATTTGGGTGAGGTTTTCAAGTTGTTCATCATTATAAAATACGGCAAACAGCCCGTCTTCAAAAGCCTGAATGGCATTTTCCTGAGCTTTTGCCAGATCTGCCTTTTTCTGATTGTAGATACTTCCGAATCCTGCTTTTCCTGTATCGGTAAGGATATTCAGATAATTGTCTGTGGGGATTTTAGCATAGTCTTCGTCTTCCAGTTCAAATGATTTTGCATTGAATGCTTCCACCTGCTGCTGAACGATCAGCTTTAACAGCCTTTCCAGCGTAATAGTATTGTCTGTATACTCTATTTCAAGTTTCTGTTCCGAAAGAACAGGGTGTTTTTTACCCAATTGCTTTACTGTGACCTTTATTTCCATATTTGAAGTTAGTGTGGACTAAATATAGGGAAATTTTTCACTGTGGTACCTTCATTCCGCTATTGTATAGCCTGTAAGAGCATTTTTCCGAATTAAAAAAAACATTATTTAAATCTTTTATTTTTAAGGAAATAAAAATGAAAAAGCCATATGATTTAAGAGCTTTGACTGTTTATCATGATTTAAAATAATTTCTACAATATAAAAACTGGCAAATAAATATGAAAATCAGATTATTATCATCTTAAAAACAGCCGGATAAGTTTCATTATTTTCAGATATCCCCGGCATCATACCTGATGGTATCACCCATAATTATTTTAAGGGCAGTGATTCCAGGATGAATTCCTGATATTGCCGGGTCCCGTAATAAGTAAGATGGTTCATATCGTACATATAAGGAATTCCTTCTTTACTCACTCTGGTAATCTTACAGTCAAGGAGACTGATGTACCGGTTTCCAAGCCTTTCCATTAAATATCGATTGGTTTGCCGTACTTTATCTCTCAGTGACTGGCTATTGGCTGGTTCAGTATTAAATCTGTTCTTCAGATAGAAATGGGTAGGAAAGTCGATGCCGTAATTTTCTGTCTGCCCCAGATAAACAACCGGAATATTATATTTTTTAAAATAATCTTCATTAAAACCGATCTTCTCTGCCAGATCATTTTTCTCATAGGCATCGTAATTGGCATTGATAATAACAAGATCAATCTTTTGATAGTTTTCAGGGAAGTATTCTTTAAAAAAGTAATTAAAAAGTTCTTTGGGTCCGGAATATCCTCCTTCTGCATCAGCCATCGGATAGGTAGCATCACCCGTAACCTGAATCAGGTGGTATTTATCTTTATTCAGAATATCGTGCATGGTTTGTGAGAACATTCCTGCGTGGCTGTCTCCCAATAAAATGATATTTTTTTTGTCAGGATTAATTTTCAGCGTATTCAAATTATATTCACTGAAAGGCTGAACATCTCTCAGATGCTGAGTTTCCCGCCTGAACTGCCGCCGAACTTCTTTGCTATCTTTGTAATACACTGCTGCATAAGCAAGATTAGCCGTTTTTCTATCCAATAAGTATTGGGGATTCAGCTTTGAAACACCATAAGACAGTAAAAAAAGGATTACAGCAGCCCATAAAGTAAATTTATAGTTCCTATACTCCCGCTTTTCAATGCAATGGTAAGATATAGCGGCAAAAAATACAGACAGCACAATGAATGCCATTTTATAGATAAAGCTTTCGTTCAGTCCGAAAAACAAGCTGAAAACATACAGCGGCCAGTGCCACAGATATAGTGAATAGGAAATATCTCCTGTATATTTAATTATTCTGTTACTGAAAATCTTCAGGTCAGGCTGTAACCATAAAATCAGAGCCGTACACCCCACCGGCAACATAGTTGTTACAAACGGCCACCATCTTACGGAATGTTCATCCGCAAAAACGAGAAAGAAGACAAGGATCGCGAACGATACATAAAAAAGCCTCTTTTTTACCTGTGTACTTTTTCCCCTGATCCTGTCTCTGAACAGAAAAACAAGACCTCCGGACATCATTTCCCAGGCTCTTGTATCCAGCATATAGAAAGAATAGGTGGCACTGAATAAATAATGAAAAAGCATCAGCCCTATAGACAGGCAAATTCCCATAATAAAGAAACCGTTAAATACCTTCCGGGTATTGATATAAGTTTTGCGAACAAGCATCAACATCACCGGATACACCATATAAAACTGCCACTCCACAGACAGTGACCAGGTGTGCAGCAGAAAATTGAGCTGCTGAGAGCCTCTGAAATAGCCTGCATCCCAGTAATAAAATGCAATATTGGAAAAGAAAAGGCTGCTTGCAAAACATTGTTTTGTATAGATTAGCCATTGGGTTGGGATACAAAAATAGATCAGAATACCAAAAAACGTAATCATGGCCAGCAGTGCAGGAAATATTCTCATCAATCTTTTCTTATAAAAATCAGAAAGAGAGAAGTTATTATCTGAGAGCCCGGACAGAATGATCCGCGTCATTAAATAGCCTGAGATAACAAAGAAAATGTCAACCCCGATAAACCCTCCTCTAAAAAAAGAAAATTTAAAATGATATAATAGTACAGCAACTACTGACAGTGCCCGGAGAAAGGAAATATCATTTCTGAATTTCATGATCAGTTTTAAAAGAAATATTGACTAACCATCAAATATACTTAATTCGGTCCAAACGGAATAAAAATATCAGGAGGAACTGTTGACTGCAGAGACAATTCCGGTACCATAAGGGTTGAAACCTGTACCTTTTTTAATGGCAGGCATTCAGATCAGGAGGCTTTTTTATTCAGTTCTCTGCTTTTTCAGGACAAGGCAGTATAAATAAAAAAGTACACTTTTTTATAGTGTACTTTTTCAGATGGCCGTCAGGTAAGATACCGAAACTTCATATTGTTTTGCGGATATTTTTTATAACGATATCCTGTTTACGGGCAGGAGGCCTGCTGAGGCTGCGTTTAATCCCAACCATAATAACCTGTCTATACCGATCTTTTCAGATTTTATAAAATTATTATTCTACAACTTCTATACTTGTTATTTTACCGTTGTCCCAATAGGTGGTTACTTTTGCATTTGTACCAAAAATATTTTTCACATTGAAAATATATTTCTTTCCATCCTCTGTAAAGTAATCAACTTCAGCGTTATTACTCATCATGTTACTTGCAATCACGTGGCCTTCCTGCTTTGCAACATCGTACACATTTTTTCCATCTTTAACATAAGGAGCAAACCCATCCATTAGCCCGATTGCTTTTTCTCCACTATAAGAATCTATGATCTTCTGAACATCTTCAGGAATAGAAAGCTTACTTTTTGTTACCGCTGGATTCATAACGACATATTCAGTCTCAGAAGGTGTAGTGATCACAATTTTGTCAATGCTGGTATTTTCATCTACAAGATAATAAGCATCTTCAAATCCGGTTTCCACATCATGGGAAAAATACTGAAGATCGTCCTCTGATTTCAGCTCTTTTTCTTTATTAAAAGCTTTCAGAAAGATCATTTCACTTTTTGGATTTTTCACCTCCAGATAGATATATTTCTTCCCTTTTGGTGCTATCTGTACCTTTTCTTCTTTTGATGAACGCAGTACTTTTCCTTCCTCCAGTTTTACAATAGTGATAGGGTTTTGCTCTATTTTGAATTCTTTACCTATTTCTACCGGAGTACTCTCTTTTCCACAAGATGTAAAAAGAAGCATCAGGGCAAGAACCGGAATTAAAAAAATTGATTGTTTTCTCATGAGTTTATTGATTTTAATTAATATTATTAGTTTTATATGCATGTGTTTTCTTTTGAATTATGATGCAATAATAAATGAAAGCCAGATAATAATTCTGACAAATGAATATCTGTTGAAGCCACGAATAAATTCGTTGGAATTTTATATAAATCTGTTTAAAGACTTACCCGCCTGTTCTGATGTAAGGTCAAAATAGGTGATATTGATAAGTAATGAAGTATTATTCCAGAAAATTAAATGGCATTAAAGGTTTTCACATTCCTTTAAGCAGTTAGAAATAATGAATCCGGATGGAATGAAACTGAGTATATTTTTTCTGATTTCCTGATGGTCATCAATATTAACAATCCTTAGCATAGTGTAATTAGTTTTCACAAATATAATGTTTTTTATAAATAATTTTCATATATATTCTAGAATAAGATTAATAAACACAATTAATATTTACAAACAGGATCAAAAACACAATTTCCTTTTCGGAGAAGCAAGGTATAAAAACAAGAAAAGTACACTTTTTACGGTGTACTTTTCCAGGTAAATCACATTCAAAAATCTGGTCGCATCAGCCTGATGATTCACCGACCTAATTTTTTGTTATGAATATCTTCAGTTATTTTTTAATGATTTTTAATGCCTTCGTATTATCATTTGAATTTACTTTAACCCAATAAACTCCTGGTGCTAAACCGGAAAAATCTATTGTGCCTTCGTTGGCATTCACCTCTTTATTCAATACTTCCTGCCCCAATACATTATAAACCGATACAAAGGAAATCTTCTGATCAAACGAAATAATCAGCTTGTCATGAACAGGATTCGGATAAGCTTTTATGGTATTCTTTGATATGGTAAAATCATCAACACCTAAAGTCGGACAGGCAAGAGCTGTTGGTATTTTTTTATCAACATTAGAGCCGTCACCTAATTGACCATAAAGATTTAATCCCCATGTACTGACAGTCCCGTCGCTTTTTAAGGCAAAAGTATGTGATATTCCACCGGCAATGGTTTTCCAGGTTGTAAGACTGCCTATCTGTACAGGAACGTTACTATTTGCAGTAAGTCCGTTTCCTAACTGACCATATTGATTCCTTCCCCAGGCCCAGAGTGTTCCGTTGGATTTTATTGCAAGGGTGTGATTTCCTCCGGATGCAATATTCTGCCAGTCAGCAGCGGTTCCGATTTGTGTTGGAATATTCTTATCTGTGGTTGTTCCGTCCCCGAGCTGTCCATTCGCATTATATCCCCATGCCCAAAGTGTTCCGTCTGTCTTTAATGCTGCAACATGAAGTGCTCCTACACCAAGACTCTGCCAATTGTTGGCGGTTCCAATTTGAGTCGGTACTAATCTATTGGTATTGGAGGCATCTCCAACAGTACCGTAAGTATTGCTTCCCCAGGCCCAAAGTGTTCCGTCTGTTTTCAAGGCAACGGTAAAGTCCTGTCCGCACTGAACAGCTAACCAGTTATTGGCAGTTCCTATTTGAACGGGTACCAAACTGGTTGTAGTGTTGCCCGTACCTAACTGTCCATACGGATTAAGCCCCCAGGCCCACAATGTACCGTTATTTTTTATAGCAACGGTATGATACATTCCACTGTCAAAGGTTTTCCAATCATTATCATTAGCACTTCCCACCTGAACCGGTGTATGCTGATCTGTATTTGTACCATTTCCCAACTGGCCTGAATTTGCTCCCCATGCCCACAGTGTTCCGTCTGTTTTTTGAGCAATTGTGTGATTGCTTCCACCGGCTATCGCTTTCCAGTTATTACCTGTCCCTATTTGTTTCGGGATTGATGAATTAGCTGTGGTACCATTTCCTAATTGTCCTGAGTAATTATTTCCCCAGGCCCATAATGTTCCGTCAGTTTTTATAGCTACACTATGTAAGCTACCCGCGCTTATTTTTTGAAAACAGCCGTTTTGAACATCACCTGGCGTCATTTTCGTCAAACCAAGCTGCAATGTTCCCAGCCAGATAGTCCCTGAAGATACTGTCTTAACTGCACTGAAATAGTCATCCGGCAAACCTGAATTTGTATTTTCTCTGGTATAGGTCGTGCAATTAGTAAAGTTTTGTAAACCTGCTCCGTTAAAGCCAATCCATACCTTGTTGTTAGTGTCAAGATCCAAAGCCTTCGGGTTGTATCCTGCAAGGCAGGAAGTGCTTTGATAGATAAATGTAAGGTTAGTTCCGCTTGTTGTTAAGGTAATTAAGCTATCAGAACCTTTCAGATACACTGTATTGTTGGCAATTCTTAATATACGTTCGGTTCCCTGAGCTACAAAATCAAAATCAGTTCCGTTGAATTTATACAATACCCCTCCATTGGTAACCCAAACGCCATTATTACTGTCAGTTGCCACAGAATTCAGGTTGTTTACAGAAGTATAAGTAGTCCAGGCAGTCCCGTTGAATTTTGTAAGTCCTGAATCTGTTGCAATCCAAAGGTTATTCTGCCCGTCAACCGCTATATCATTGATTGCATTAGCCGGTAAGCCTGAATTGGAAGTTGTATAATTCGTCCAGGTTGTACCGTTATACAAAATAATCCCATTGAGTTGAGAAGCAATCCATTTTCTGCCTAAACCGTCAATTTGAATTTTTATAATTGAATTGGATGCAATACCGGAATTCGCCGTATTATAATTGGTAAAAGCCGTTCCGTTAAAAGTTGAAATCCCGTTAGAAGTCGCCAGCCATAATAAACCATTGGCATCGGTTTCAATATCCGCAATATAGTTGCTTCCTATTTCTGAATTGGAAGTATTGTATGTTGTATAACTATACGTTTGTGCAAATGCAGAAATTGAACTGAGGATTAAAAATAAAAAGTAGAGTTTTTTCATGGTTTTAAATCTCTTCATGTTTAAGTTTCGTAATATTTCTCCTACTCGTTTAGCTTTTCGGTTCCGCTTCGTTTGAATGGTTTCTGAACTCCATATGAAATGCAGGCTTTCCAAAATCAAATTAATTCACGAAAAAATACAGGCTTTATCACACTTTGACTGGCAAATGTCTTTTTAAACGGCATACTGTATCATTACCGACAGAACACCTGCGGCTACTTTAGCACAGACATTTTATAGGTGATTACTGAAATAAATAAAATGATTATACAGCTTGTATCTTTTCTGAGGAATGTTTTGATTCTAAATTGCAGGAACAATAAGTACTGATAAATTAACAGAATAAAATTCAGGTGGTAGTTTCATGGTATCATGGTTTTCAAATTCAGGTTTTAGTTTTTAGAGACAACGGTTATCATAATAATCTATGACGGCTGCAAAAATATGCTTTTCTTATGGATTACCAAACAAATAATCAACACCGTAAAATAGTTTTGGCGAGCATATAGAAATAAAAAAAGTACACTCTAAAAGTGTACTTTTCTTGGGTGAATGATGGGTCTCGAACCCACGACCTTCGGAACCACAATCCGACGCTCTAACCAACTGAGCTACAATCACCGTTTTGTGAGTGCAAATATAGGAAAGATTTTTTAATTACAAAACAATTCCATCAAAATTTTTCAAAGCAATTAATTTTTCTGTCGTAAAGCCCTCAGCATAAGCAACTCCGGATAATCGTCCCAAATCCTGGGCACGGTAAGTCAGACTCTCAAAAAAGTCTTTTGTGGCAATTGGAGTAACAGGTTCTTTAGAAGCAGGATCATAAAACTGGGTTTTGAAAGCCATACAGGCTGCAATTTTTTTATCCAGATGTTCGGAGATGTCGATAACGAACTCCGGCTTTATATCTTTCCACTGAATGTAATGAAAAATATGCTTGGGTCTCCAGACTTCCTGGTTTTCTCCGTCCATTACAGTTTCAATTTTTCTCAGTCCGGATAAAAAGCACGCATCCGACACTAATTTCGCTCCTTTTGCATGGTCCGGATGTCTGTCATCAATTGCATTGGCCAAGACGATTTCCGGCCTGTATCTGCGGATCATTTTTACGATCTTCATCTGATATTCCTCAGAGTTGGTCAAAAAGCCGTCCTTCATTCCAAGATTCTCCCTTGCAGAGACGCCCAATATTTTGGCCGCTTCTGTGGCTTCCTCTTTTCTTGTTTCATCGGTTCCTCTTGTTCCGAGTTCTCCTTTGGTAAGATCTACGATTACGCATGTTTTTCCTTCCGAAATCATTTTGGCAATAGTACCGCCGCATCCCAGTTCCACATCATCAGGATGTGCTCCAAAAGCAAGTATATCTGTTTTCATACTTTCAAAGATAAGCTTTAAAATAAAAACTTCCCAAACATTAGGAATGGGAAGTTTTAATATCTATAATTTAAATTTTAAATTACTTATTGATTTCTGCATTTAGTTTTACTGCATCCTGATAACTCGGATCAAGCTGTAAAGACTTGGCAACATAATCTTTTGCTTTTGCCACATCAGAATCTTTCACCATATAAGCTACGGCAAAATAGGCATAGGCAAGCGTCTGCTTGTTGGCTTCTCTATCTGCCGGCTTCACTATACTGATGAACTTTTCATAAGCCAGCTTTGCTGCGTCGTTGTTTCCTGCCTGCTGATAAGAATATCCCTGACTGTAATAAGCCGGAGCCCATTCAGGAAGAAGAGCAATCATTTTCTGCCATGTAAGAACAGCCCCGTTCCAGTTTTTAACATCCTGATAAGCAGTCGCTAATTTAAATAATGAATCGGAATCCTGTGAATTTTCGATCACTTTTTTCTTAAGCGCTTCAATTTCAGGAGTAGTAGGGCCTTTATCCGCTTCAGCCTGGGAAGCTCCTCCACCGGCAATATTCGCCATTTCCACATCCCACTTCATTGTTTCATCTTTCGCTCCTTTAGCAATAGCAATTTTCTGCTGTGCTTCGTTCATTAAAGCAGTTTTCTTGGCTGCATCGGTTTCTGTTTTAGCTAAACCTGCTGCGATAAGTCCCTGAAGTCCCTGATCTGCGGGCTGGATTCTTGTTTTCTCTGCCTGAGAAACGAAAGTATCCATATTTTGTTTGGCTTCCGCATAATTTCCGTCTGCATAAGACTGATATGCTCTCAGCTTAAATTTAATAGGGTCATCGATTTTATCAAAGATCTTATCCAATACCGTTTTAGAGTTCGCGTAATCTTCGTTGGTGAAGTATAATTTAGAAATTTCCAGCTGGGTATACGGATCTTCGTCAGCATATTTTGTATAGTTGATAAGGTCCTGGGTAGCTTTTGCATTCTGCTGGTATCTGATATCATAAGATGCCAGGGCTTTATAAGCCGGCGCGTAAGTAGCATCTACACTGATAGCTTTGTCAATATTTTGTTTAGCCTGCTGCCACTGTTGTGCAGCCATCCATAAAGTTGCCATTCTTGTGTATACGGACGCTTTATTTTTAGCTAAAGGAAGTGCTTTATCATAGGCAGACATTGCATCACCAGGCATTCTTTTCAATCTGTAAGCATCCCCGAGAGTGTAATAGAAATGAGCAGGTACTCCTTTCTTTTCAGCTTTTTCAATGGCTTTTGTAAGATATTGAATTGCCGCATCCGGGGCACTGTTTTTCTCAAATAAAGTTAACGCTTCAGCAGCTCTGAACAGTACTTCAGGATCTTTTTCTTTAGAATCAGCTACAATTTTCTGAATTTCAGCGATGGCAGATTTATCACCTTTACCCAGTTTTACGGTAGCCAGTCCTATTTTATTTAAAAAGCTTTTACCGTCTGCAGCCAGACCTTTGTTGAAACTTTCGATTGCTTTGGCATAATCAGGTTCTCCCTGTTTCAGATACGTATTTCCTAAATAGAAATAATTTGCAGCGCTTGGCTCTTTAGCGATCATATCTGTGAAATTAGTCTTAGCCTGTGCAAATTTATCACTATCTATGCTGTTAATACCGTCCTGCAGCGTCTGTGCAGAAGTGAAACCGGCAAAAAATACTACGGCTGCTCCAAAAGCAATCTTTTTTACATTCATAATCATTATATCTTTCATTTTATATTTTTCTGTACTTGAGTTATATTCTACACAATTTTCAGACCAAAATACTGTTTTTCTGAAGGGTAAAATATCATTTTTATTTTTTTAACGCATTTGTACCTCTCTTTTATAAAGGTTATAAGGCTGCAGTCCTTCCTTTTCCACAATCATCTGTCCCAGCTGGGTACATGAATACCTGATAAAGCCGTTGGCGATATTAAAGTTTCCTTCGTTGGTTAAAAAATACAGAACACGTGTGAACGGATATTTCATTTCACGCATTCCATCAGAATCAGCTGTATACAGCTTTCCTCCGTCTTCCACAGGAAGCACTTTCACCATTTCTCTCAGCCTCTGAGAGGTCTTATCATAAGGACGGCTAAATGTATTAAGTCCTATAACGCCTATTTTTCCGGGATATTTCCCGAGTTCTTCAATAATGTTCTGATTCCCCGGTATAATGGAAAATTTAAGGTCTTTAGGCTGTTTTTTTAATTTCTGAGCGACAAAGTTTAGGTTACTTGAATTGGTTCCGTCAAAAATAAAGTTTTTTTCATCAGATTCCAGCCCGTTTTTAATTTCGTCCATAGAGATCTTTTCTTTAGGGGAATCTTTAGGGACTACAAAAATGACGGCATCTGCTGCAAATTTAGCGGGAAGAAACTTCAGGTCTACCTGCTCTTCATAAGCTTTCTTTTCTTCAGGACTAAGATCTCTGGACATGACAGCAATCCTGGCTTTATCATTAAGAAGGTCCATAAAACCCAGATCTTCTTTTTTGGTAACCACTTTGATGCGGGTATCCGGATAGTTGATCATATATCCCCCAGCCAGTGCTTCAGTAACACTTTTGAAGGATTCATCCGCAAGAATGGTAAGGTCTCCTTTATGGTAAGACGGAGATTTATCTTCTTTTTTACAGCTTACAGCGATGATACTTAAAGCACCGAGTAACAATGCTTTAAAACTATTCTTCATTTCCTGAATTTTTAATTTTTCCCAGTGCTCTATAGATTCTAAAAATACCATAAAGAATAAGCACTGCACCCAATGCATAAGCAACGGCAGGCTCAAGAATCGTAAAGAAAAATTTGTAGACAATAACTACACCTCCCAATACGATATAAAACAATCCTGTAATTAAGGATAACCAATTGAACATCATGTAACAAAAATACCAAAAAAAATAAAAAAGAGAAGCATATGCCTCTCTTTTTCTTTTATAAGTTGAATAAGAATTACTATTCAAAGTTCATTGTAAACGGAACGCTATAGTAAGAACGAACGCTCTCCCCGTTTCTTTTCGCAGGAGTCCATTTTTTCAGTTTCTTAACTACGCGGATCGCTTCATTGTTGAAGTCGCCATTTGGAGATTTCTCTTCAATAGTAACTCCGGAAACAGTTCCGTCTTTTTCTACAACGAATTTAAGCTTGGCTTTAAGTGTACCTTCACCTCCTTCCATTAAGGAAGTATCAAAGTTTTCCCCCAGGAACTTTCTCAATGCTCCCATACCTCCAGGATATTCTGCAGACTGGTCTACATCTTTGTAGATCTCGTTAGGGTTATTTGTTTTCACCTCTGCGGTACTTGCTTTAGTACCGGTAGATGGTGGTGGTGGCGGTGGCGTATAAGCCGGAGCTTTCACCCCTTCCTGATTCTGTAAACCGGTTGTTGTTTCCAACTGTCTGGAAATCGGTGGAGGTGGTGTTTCAATCTTCGGAGCTTTTACAGGCTCAGGAACAACGTTCTGAATAACCTCAATTTTCTCTTCCTCTTTCGGAGGTGGAGGTGGTGGAGGTGGTTCTTCTTCTTTAGGCTGCTCGATAATCGGATCTTCTTCGATAATATTTAATAGATCTGCCTTCACTTCCTGTTTAGGCGGAGCTGTAAGATTTTTAATCGTAAGATAGATGAACGGAGACAAAGCCATAAGCAGGAACAATGCGGTTCCTATGATAAAAGATTTTGTCAAAAGTTTAGGATACTGATGTCTAAGATCATAGGCACCATATTCCTTGTTTCTATTTTCAAATACGATTTCGTCTAGGGTAAGATTCTGACCGTATACATTTTCATCTGCCATAGATATACAATTTTATGGTTAAATTACTTTGTGGCAGCCGGTGCAGAGGCACCTCCTATTTTTTTCTCGTAAATAGCTTTCTCCCACGGCTTCAGATCGGTTACCCCGTACTGTTCGCTTTTGGTAATGGCCATTTCATCAAGAATATCCACGAAGTTTTTATATACAGCATCGTCAGTCGGCTTAATGATCACCGTAAATTTGGTTTGATCTGCCGCTCTTGCTTTTGCCTGCTCAATAACTTTTCTGATTCCTTCTCTGTCTAAGGTAGTTTCGTTAAGATTCTGATCAGTCAGGGAAGTATTATCCTGCTGGTGCCAGAACACTTTGTTGTCTTTACCTAATAATATAGAGATAGAGTTCGAAAGTTTAATTTCTGTTGGAGGTGGTTTTTTAGTATCATCTTTCGGTTTTGCCGGAAGACCCAAATCCATAACGTTCGGTTTGCTAAATGTAGTTGTGAACATAAAGAAGGTAATCAATAGAAAACCCAAGTCCACCATCGGAGTCATATCAACTCTGGTACTCTGTTTCTTGGAACGTACCTTGCCGCCTTTGGCGCCCTTATCCTGTACTTGTACTTCTGCCATTTCTAATGATTTACGGTTTTCCTTCCTGTGATGTAATCAACCAAAATTTAAGAAAATCAATATCTCTCAAACCCTCAAACAGGCTTTTAACTTTAGGGTATTCAGTAGTAACGTCACCTTTAATAGCTAATTTGTATTCAGGATTAACGCTTAAACTCTGCTGTACCCAGTCGATTAACTGCTTATTTGTACTATCCATCGGAATCCCGGTAGGACTCTTATAATTTTTCTGCTCATCTTCAGACATATCCAGGTAGCCTTTCAGCTGGTTCATAGGAACCCCGATCGCCTGTACTTTCTGGAAAGCCACTTTTTGTTTGGTATCAAAAGTCATGTGATACTTTTCTCCCATTTTTTCCAAAAGGGCTAATCTTTCTGATGCATTTTCTACTGGCTGGAAATAGAATTTTCCGTCCGGAGTAGCATTGATAGTCATTAGACTGGCATCAGGAAGAAGTTTTTCCGATATTGAAGATGGCGGTTTAATCTGCTCCACGTCAGGTTTTTTAAACTGAGTGGTCAATATAAAGAACGTAAGTAGCAGGAACGCAACGTCACACATTGCCGTCATGTCCGTAATTACTCCGTGTCTTTTTGGTTTGACTCTCGCCATTATTATGAATGATTTTTAATTAAACTTCTTTTTACTTACTGCAAAATCCTTGCTAATTCTTAGTTGAATTCAGCGAAAGACTGCTGGATGCTCATAGCGATCTCGTCGATCTTATAAGTCAGTCCGTCAATTTTAGAAGTAAAGAAGTTGTAAAGGATAATAGCGATTGCTGAAGTACCAATACCTAAAGCAGTGTTGATCAATGCTTCGGAGATACCTGTTGAAAGTGCAGCAGCATCTGGAGTACCACCACCTGAACCTAATGCGAAGAATGCCTTGATCATCCCGATTACCGTTCCAAGAAGTGCTACAAGCGTTGCAACAGTACCTAAAGTAGAAAGGATCATCATGTTTTTCTCAAGCATTGGCATCTCAAGAGTAGTAGCTTCTTCGATAGCTTTGTTAAGAGCTACCATTTTCTGCTCTTTATTTAAAGTTGTATCATGAGAAAGTGCTTTGTAAGTAGTAAGACCTTCTTTCACTACGTTACCAACAGAACCCTGCTGTCTGTCGCACTCTTCTAAAGCTTCATCGATTTTGTTTTTGTTCAGTAAGCTTCTTACCTGAACTACGAAGTTGTCTAAGTTTCCTTTTCCAGCAGCTTTGCTAAGAACGAAGTATCTTTCAAAAGAGAAAACAATTACAGTAATCATGAAAGTAATCAAGATTGGTACGATAACCCCTCCTTTGTAGATAATACCTAAAAACGACTCTGGGTGAATGTCCTTTCCTTCAACACTTGAGAAAGCTACAGATCCACTTCCAAGTTTATCTGCGTCTTTAAAGTTTCCTGGGCTTCCAAGAACGAATAAATAAATACATACTCCTATAGCAAATAGAATAGGAATAATAACAGCTGGATTTAAACCTCCTGCTTTTCTAGCAACTACTTGCTCATCATTTTTTGAAACATTCATTTCCATATTTAACTAAATTATATTGTTTTAAAATTTTACAGGGTGTAAATTAAAGGCAAAATTAATTAAAATGCAAGAGTCTTAAATAAACATTTTGCTTTTTTTTGATAAAGAAATTTTAATACGATTTCGATATAATAATTATTTTTAAATATTTTATTTATTTTCCCCAATTTTAACATTTGGGTTAAAAATTTAAAAAAATAAGCCCCTCATTTTTTTTAATTTGCCAATGTTAATTTTTTTTTAAATTACGATATTCACAATACGGTGAGGCACAACAATGATTTTTTTCGGGGTTTTGCCATCTAAAATCTGTTGCATTTTTTCGTCTGCAATCACCAATTCTTCCACTTCCCCGGCAGATAACTGAGCTGAAAGTGAAATTTTGAATTTCATTTTACCGTTTACACTTACAGGATACTCTATTTCATCTTCAACAAGATAATCCTCGTTCAATACAGGGAATTTCTCGAATTCAACAGAAGTATCATGCCCCAGTAAACTCCACAGTTCCTCACAGATGTGCGGAGCATATGGAGAGATGATAACGGCAAGAGGTTCCAAAATATTGCGTTTGTTGCATTTTAATTTCTGAAGTTCGTTCACCGCGATCATAAAGGAAGATACTGAAGTATTGAAAGAGAAGTTTTCTATATCATACACCACCTTTTTTATCAAGGTATGTAAAACTTTGTATTCTGCCTTTGAAGGTTCTTCGCCGGAAACTTCGAAAACATCCCCGTTGAAATACAGGTTCCAGAATTTTTTAAGGAAACCGTAAACTCCGCTCAGTCCCTGTGTGTTCCAGGGCTTGGACTGCTCCAATGGTCCTAAGAACATTTCATAAAGTCTCAGACCATCCGCTCCGTATTCATTACAGATATCATCAGGATTTACGACATTATATTTTGACTTGGACATTTTTTCCACTTCACGCTCCGTGATGTATTTTCCGTCTTCCAGAATAAATTCTGCATTGGCATAATCCGGTCTCCAGGCTTTGAAGGCTTCAGTATCCAGTTCATCAGAGGTTCCTTTTAATAAGGATACGTCAACGTGGATCTTCTGTGTCTGGTAATTTCCGGCCAGGTTTTTAGAAACATACTGGCTGGTTCCGTCAATTCTGAAAACAAAAGCACTCATTCCCAAAATCATACCCTGATTGATCAGTTTACGGAAAGGTTCATCATGACTGATATATCCTCTGTCCTTTAAGAACATATTCCAGAAACGGGAGTACAGTAAGTGTCCGGTTGCATGTTCGCTTCCTCCGATATATAAATCTACCTGTCCCCAATAATCTGCTAATTCTTTTTTAACGAAAGTCTCCTGATCATCCGGATCCATATATCTCAGGAAATACCATGAGCTTCCTGCCCATCCCGGCATTGTAGACAATTCAAGCGGGAAAACAGTTTTGTCATCAATAAGGTCTGTGGCCACTACTTTCTGATTCGCTTCGTCCCATGCAAATGTTTTCGCATTTCCTAATGGCGGATCTCCGTCTTCAGTCGGTAAATATTTTTCCACTTCGGGAAGTTCCAGCGGTAAAGCAGAAACGGGAAGTGTATACGGCATTCCATCCTTATAATATACAGGAACCGGCTCTCCCCAGTAACGCTGTCTTGAGAAGATCGCATCACGCTGTCTGTAATTGGTGGTTCCGTGACCGATTCCCCGGTTTTCAATTTCTGAAATTATTTTTGATTTGGCATCGTTATAATTCAGACCGTTTAAGAAATCAGAGTTTACACCAACTGAATCTTTAGAGTCGAAAGATTTTTCCCGGACATCTTCTTCCGTTTCTACAACTTTTTTAATTTCCAGATTAAATTTCTTTGCAAATCTGTGATCACGCTCATCGTGAGCAGGAACCGCCATTACCGCTCCTGTTCCATAGCCCATCAGCACATAATCTGAAATGTAAACCGGCATTTTTTCTCCGCTGAACGGATTGACGGCATAACTTCCCGTGAAAGCACCGCTTACGTTTTTCACGTCAGCCATTCTGTCTCTCTCTGTTTTTTTGGAAGTTTCTTCTATATAAGTATCTACTTCGGCTTTCTGTGCATCCGTAGTAATGGTTTCCACTAAAGGGTTTTCAGGGGCCAGCACCATAAAAGTTGCTCCAAAAATGGTATCCGGTCTTGTGGTGAATACCTCAACAATCTCATCATGGCCTTCAACCTGAAACTTCACCTGTGCTCCCTGAGATTTCCCGATCCAGTACTCCTGGGAATCTTTCAGCGGCTGCGGCCAGTCTAAAGTATTGAGTCCCTGTAAAAGTCTTTCGGAGTAAGCCGAAATTCTCATACTCCACTGCATCATTTTTTTCTGGAATACCGGGAATCCTCCTCTTTCGGATTTTCCGTCTTTTACTTCATCATTAGCCAGCACTGTTCCCAAAGCGGGACACCAGTTTACGGTAGTCTCTGCTCTGTATGCCAGACGGTAATTCAAAAGGATATCTTCTTTATCCAATCCGGAAGCATTCTTCCATTCTTCTGCGGTGAAACTCAGTTCATCGTTCTGATTGGCATTTAAACCTTCTGTTCCTTTTTCTTCAAAATGACGGATCAGCGTATCGATAGATTCTGCTTTATCTGTATCTTTATTATACCATGAATGATATAACTGAATAAAAATCCACTGGGTCCATTTATAATAAGAGGAATCTGAAGTTCTTACCTCTCTGCTCCAGTCGAATGAAAAACCGATCTTTTTCAGCTGCTCTTCATAGCGGTTGATATTCTGCTCCGTTGTTACAGCCGGATGCTGTCCTGTCTGAATTGCATACTGTTCTGCAGGGAGGCCAAAGCTGTCATAACCTACCGGGTGGAGTACATTAAACCCCTGATGTCTTTTATATCTCGCATAAATATCTGATGCGATATACCCCAGCGGGTGCCCCACGTGAAGTCCTGCTCCGGATGGATACGGAAACATATCGAGAACATAAAATTTAGGTTTGTCTGTGTTATTGGAAGTCTTGTAAGTCTGATTGTCCTCCCAGTATTTCTGCCACTTTTTTTCTATCTGCTGATGATCGTAAAACACTTTATTATAGATATTAGATGTTAAACACCTGATTCCGGAAATTAAAATATCCGAAATCGGGATTCACAAAAATAATGATTTTAAAGCAAATGGGAATTTAATTTTCAATTAATTGCCGGAGAGACATGCAGCCCCTGTTTGTGAGCTGAAATTCAACCGTAAAAGATAGAAAGTACTGGCACTGGAAAATATCTGGCCTGAATAACCTTTCGTGTGATTGATTTTTATAGTATGGCAGAAATTAACGGCTGATAATATGTTCCGTTATGAAATAAAAAAATCCCATCCGGAGATGAGATCTTTTATTATATGGTAGTCAATATATTATGGTTGAGGAATTCTCTTCATAGTATATGTTATCGTCTTAAATACATTAGGATTTTCCGTATTTACTCTTATAGCAAGGTTCAGGGTGGTGTCATTAAGGGTAACGATTTTTCCGTTATCAGGTTCCACGGTTCCCTGGTATTTGATGATCACTGTTTTGGCAGCTTTATCATAGGTATACGTAAAATTACGGTCTGATGATATAGCACACGTCCCCGGAGTTGCAGAATCTCCCCACTCTGTTCTCTTACCGACAGTTTCTGTGTTGAATCTCCATCTGGAATCTTTCTGACAGGTGGTGTAGGTGATCTCGTCTGAAACCGGAGTTTCTCCTGTCTCTATGGTTGTAACAACTTCTTTGTATGGCTGCCATACGCCTACCAGCGGATATTCCATTTCATTATCGTTGTTGTCATTACATCCAGTAGCTACAAATAATGATAAACCTGCAAATAGTAATGCTAATTTCTTCATATACTCAAATTTTCAAGCGCTAAAATTATAATTTTTTTGATTTATATTACTATTTTTTGTGAAAAATTATTTTACAAATCCATATTTCTGCCAATTTTGGAACCGTACAGCGCAAAAACCGCCTTATTTAATAAATATTGAACCCGCTGAAACGCCTTTATTTTATTAAAAAAGTTATTTTTGTAGCAAAGAAAAAAAATGCAAAACATAACGAAAAACAATTTTGACTTCATACGTGTTCTCCTCGCTTTCATTGTCTTTGTAGGACATCTGGGAGCATTAAGCTTCTCCAAAGAGCTTGCTGTTTTAGAAAACAGCCCCGTAGAAATTGCTGTTTTTTCGTTTTTTGTGGTCAGTGGATTTTTAATCGCGCGAAGCTATGAAAGGTCATCCAGCCTTAAAAGTTACGCTAAAAAAAGATTCAACAGGATTGTTCCCGCCTACCTGTTGGTTGTATTTCTCTGTGCTATCCTGCTCAGTCTGGTAAGCACTCTTTCTTTTTCGGAATATTTCGGTAATACACAGGTTTATAAATATTTGTTCTGGAATTCTCTTTTCCTGAATTTCAAAGCTCCCTGGCTTCCGGGGGTATTCGGCAACCAGGCTGTAAACGGAGCATTATGGACGATGAAAATAGAAATGTGCTTTTACATCGCTGTTCCCCTGATGTTTTTACTCTTCGGAAAAAATAATAAATACAGAAATACCAGTCTGATGGTCCTGTATTTTCTTTCGCTCATTTATCTCAATTATTTTGAAATGGCGGGGAAAATTTCAATGGCCAAGCAGCTACCGGGATCACTGTGCTATTTTATCGGGGGAATGCTGATTTATTTCAATTTTGATCAGTTTATCAAACATAAAAACACTCTCTTCATCATTGCCATAATCACGGTATGGATCGATCTTTATTTCAAAATAAAGCTGTTCTCTCCTATCATGATCAGTATTATTGTTCTGTATATCGCCTACTCTTTTAAATTCCTGAATAATTTCGGCAAGTACGGGGATTTCACCTATGGAATCTATATATTTCATTTCCCGATTATCAGAACATTTCAGACAACGGGGCTTTTTGCCGATTACAATCCGTATATGATGAGTTTTGTATGCATGTTCGTCGTAATTGGAGCAGGAATTGCTTCATGGCATCTGTATGAAAAGAAATTTTTATAATTTTGAAAGATATAACGACACAAATGCAAGACCTGGTCTCTATTATTACTCCCTGCTACAATTCTGCAGAATTTATCGAAGAAACGATACAGTCTGTTCTTAACCAAACCTATCAGAACTGGGAATGGCTGATTACCGACGATCTTTCCAAAGACAATACCGTTGAGATCATCAGAAAATACAATGATCCCAGAATAAAACTTGAGACGCTTGAGAAAAACGGAGGTGCCGGAAACGCGAGAAATAAAAGCCTTGAAAGAGCCGGAGGAAGATATATTGCCTTCCTGGACTCCGATGACTACTGGCATCCTGAATATCTGGAAACCATGACAGGTTATATGCAGGAACATCATGCGGAACTGGTATACTGTAATTATTCAAGATGCAATGAGCAGCTTGAGCCTGTTCTTAAAGATTTTGAAGCAGACAAAATCGTTACGTTCTCCAATCTTCTGAAAACCTGCAGGCTGGCTCCGGTTTCCACGATGTATGACACCCGGAGGGTCGGTAAATTTTTCTTTCCTATTAAAAGCAAACGGGAAGATCATGTGATGTGGCTGAACCTTTTAAAAGTAATCCCGGAAGGAATGCCTGTAAAAAAGACGCTGGCCAAATACAGAATGCGTGAAAACAGCGTTTCCAGAAAGAAAAAAAACATCATCATCGATCAGTATCTTGTGTATAAAGATTTCATGGAATTCTCTACCATAAAATCACTTTATTATACCGCCAACTGGGCTGTGAACGGGTTCCTTAAATATTCTAAAATTTTCAACTGATGGAGTATTCAAAAGAATTCAAAGCGGCACTGAGTGCTTTTTCAAATATAGAAAAGGACAGGCTTATTTTCAGATTGCTGAAGAAAGACAAGCTCCTGTCTAAAAAATTATATTTTGAACTGATTGATCCTGAAACTACGGATGATAAAAGGAATGCCATGGAAGAAAATGTTTCAGAAAAGGTGCTTCTGGCTTCCAAATACATCGGCAATTCCAAATATTTTCTGAGCGTCATCCGGAAAATAAGCGCAGAGATCACTGAGCATGTAAAAATAACCACCGACAAATTCGGGGATGTTTCGCTTAACCTGCTTCTGATCAACAAAATTTTAGAATACAACAGCGACCTCAGCAGGCAAAGATTTGACCATGTGTACAAATTATACCTTTATATCATCAATAAAGTATTTAAAGCCCTGATCCTTGCCAAAAAACTGGATGAAGATTACTGGCTGGAAATTGATGACTTCCTGAGAACAGCCCGATCCGGTATAGAAGAAAACCATTATCTGCTGAAATTATCTACCAACAACGGCGTGGATATGAACTGGCTCCGAAGCTGTGAGGATATTCCGGAAAATATTGAACAGATCATGAAAGGGATCAAAAGCCAGGGATTTTTAAAATAAAATTTTCCGGAGAATAAGTTCTGTGGAGTTCGGTTTCCCGTCTATAAATCTGCCTGCATTTTGGGACATTGTTTCCAGTTCTTCTCTGTTATTGAGGAGAAATAGAACAAATTCAGCGGCAGCATTTTCCTCAGAAAAGGATCTTCCGCCTTCCGCGGTAATCAGATCATCTGCTTCGGGATTTTTTTTGTAGTGATTTCCAAAAACTACCGGAACTCCAAATGTTGCTGCTTCGAGAATATTGTGAAGCCCTGCATCATGGAAACCTCCGCCTACCACAGCTATATCTGCATAGGAATAAAGTTTTGACAACAATCCGATGCTGTCTATAATTAAAATCTGAGATTCTTTTACAGCTGCTTCTGCATTGTTAATTTCACTGTATACCAAAGCATCAGGGAAGATGCTTTTTAAATGCTCAACTCTTTTCAGATCATGAGGGGCTATAATTAATTTCAGGTCCGCATTTTTCCTAAAAACTGTTGCTGCAATCTTCTCTTCGGCCTGCCAGCTGCTTCCAAAAACCACGGTTTGTTTACCATCGATAAATTTGTTGATATATTCTACATGGTTATCACGCATTCTAAGCTGTTTTACACGATCAAACCGCGTGTCACCCGCTACCGAAGAATTGGTAAGTCCTACACTTTTGGCAAGTGCCATAGAAAACGGAGTCTGATGAAAAAACCAATCGATATTTTTCTGAAGCTGCTTTACAAACCATTTTCCATACGACGTGAAGAACGACTGGCTTTCATAAAACAAGGCAGAAACAACATAGATGGTAGTGCCTTTATTTTTAAGTTCAGCCAGGAGATTGTACCAGTAATCATACTTCACCGTAAAAAATAGTTCAACATTAATACCTGATACAAAGTCTTTTACAATATTTTTCTTATCAAAAGGAAGATAGCAGATTACATCCGCGATATGTTTCTTCTTAATCACATTCTCATATCCCGAAGGTGAAAAGAAGGTTACCAGAATTTTATGACGGGGATATTTCTCTTTCAGTTTTTCCAACACCGGCAGTCCCTGTTCATATTCTCCCAGACTGGCGGCATGCATCCAGATAGTTTTATCGGAAGCTGAAAAAGCACTTTTCACTTTATTCAGAGATTCTTTTCTCCCTTCAACTCCTTTTTTAGTTTTATCATTAAACAATGCGAAAATCTTCATTCCGAAAATGAGAAGACTGACGAAAAGATTATAAAGAAAAGACATCGGGGGTTATTTTTCAGATTTAGCTTTATGATAATTGAAGGACTTCATTTAAACAGACCAATAAAAACAAATATGGTGATCATACTTCCAAAAACAGCCAGCATCGCTCCTCCGAAAGGAACCCTCGGCTTTACGTTTTCATCAAAGGTATAGCGGAACATATAATCCTGGAGATTCATACAGATCAGTATGGCCAAAGTAATCATCCATCGAACAAAGATTTCCATGATCAGAAACTGGGAGTCTTTATTCTGTTCGGTAATTTCTACCGGAAAATTAACTGTATTTTCAAACCTTAATACAACAGTAAGCACTCCAAATAATACCGTTATAAAAGCCGGCATAAAAAAGGAAAACTTTCTGTTTCCGAAATGATCGGCTTTTCCATAAAAATCGAAGTGAACAGGAATTTTCTCAGGAAGTGCCTTATAATATCTCAGGGTAAATCTCCAGAAGAAGATCAACATTCCTAAATTTAAAAGATCAAAAGCGGTCAGTAAAATATTTTCCATCCCAGACTGGTTTTAAAGCCTAAAGAACATTTTTAATCACCCTCAGTTTGTGAGTGTGCTTATTCATTTCCTTATTGAAGATTCCGGTAGAATCCAGAATATCAATTCTTACTTTTCCTGAAGCGTGGATAATTCTCTGGTTATCCAGCATGATCCCCACATGGATAATTTTCCCTTCAGGGTTTTCAAAAAAGGCCAAATCTCCTGGCTGACTTTCTTCAACAAAGTTTAAAGGAACGCCTGCTTCTGCCTGCTGATAAGTATCTCTCGGAAGTTTAATTCCGTGAATTTTATAGACCAGCTGTGTAAAGCCGGAGCAATCTACGGCAAAAAAGCTTTTCCCACCCCACAGGTATGGAACATTGAGAAACTCTTTAGCAGCCAGGGCTATACTTTCGCGCAGATCGTGACTTCTTCTTGATGCAACCACAGGAAATTCCACTTCGGACCCCATAGAGAGAAGTGTTTTTCCGTCATTCATCAGCACGGAAGAAAAATCTTCAGTAACGACTGTAATTTTCCTTTTTTCCAGCTCTTCACCGGTAACAGGTTTCAGCTGTTTGGTATCCATCCATCCTTCATAGCCATCGTAATGCATCTTTATTCTGGTCCAGTTTTTATTTACTTCAAGAATGTCTGCACTTTCTCCAAACAATATTTCTGTAACAATTTCCGCTTTATCCGAACCTTCTGCCCGTACCGGTGCTACCGTGACTATACAAATTCCTTTGTTCATTTTATTCATTTAGAAGTTAGGAAGCCGAAAAATTCAGCTCTGAATTTTTCGGTGTCATATCTTTAATTACTTCCTGCGAAGGAAGTTTACTCCATCCCGCAAAGGTAAAATAAGATTTTCAAAATCGTCATCTTTTGCGATTAAATCATTCAGTTCTTTAATGGCCTGTGTGGATTTCTGTTTAGGATTTTCCTCCAGCACTTTTCCATACCATAAGACATTATCAAACATCACTACCGAGCCTGATTTCGTTCTGGGCTTGATCAGTCTGAAATATTCGGCATAGTTTTCTTTATCAGCGTCAATAAAAACAAGATCAAAAAATTCGTCTGTTTCTTTCAGAAATTCTTTGGCATCCTGAAGCCTGAAGGTAATCTGTGCTGCATATTCGCTGTTTTCAAAGTATTTTTTTGGCAGATAGGCCAGATCTTCGTTTACATCCAGCGTTGTTATCTTCCCATCTCTGGCGAGTCCGGCAGCCAGGCATAATGTAGCATACCCCGTAAAAGTTCCTATCTCAAGTACATTTTCAGGACGTATCATCTGAGAAACAATCGTTAAAAGCCTTCCCTGCTGATAACCGGAAATCATATGCGGCTGGGTGGTTTTCTGATAGGTCTCTCTTCTCAATTTTTTCAAGATTTCAGGTTCTGAGGAAGCGTGGGTTTCCAGATACCTGTCCATTTCAGGATTCTTTTCTTCGAAAAAGCTCATGCTGCAATTTTTTTGTTATTCAAATGTACTTAAAATATAAGGAAAGTCCCTAATTAACCTGAATGAGTATTGAAGCTCCAGGAGCGTGAGGTAATAACCAATATGATTATCAGGCCGCTCCTACGGAGCTTGCTTTTAGACAACGTATTCAATTCTATGAATCTATCGGATATTCTTATCCCGGACTGAGGTTAGTACCTAAATCCATCATTGGAAAAAAAAAATACATTCAATGCAAAATACCGTAAAAACACGGATACCCTGATATTGATAATAGCTATACATTTGCAGAGAACAAAGGGTAAAAACACTAAAGGAAAAAACAATGAATGTGGCTGAAAAACAAATTAACCAGGAGAATCAGAAGACCGCAAAGCCAGACAGCAGAGCGGTTTCTTCGTTAAGAAAAACTAAAACCGAAATATCCAGCTCATTTTTACAGCGAATTATCTCATTATTGAAAAAAGAAGAATTAATTTGATTAAAAAAACAGATCCCGAATTTCTTCAGGATCTGTTTTTATTTATAAGTTATCTGTATTATTTCTTAGGAGCAATATCCATCAGTTTCATAAACTCATCAAGCTTAGGCATAATGATGATTTCTGTTCTTCTGTTCTCCGCTCTTCCCGAAACACTCATGTTGGTTGCTTTAGGATTGTATTCAGAACGTCCTCCCGCGGTAATTCTTGCAGGATCTACTCCAAACTGCGTCTGCAATACTTTCGCAATGGCCGTACCTCTCAGTGCGGAAAGATCCCAGTTGTCTTTTGGCAGATTAGGAGAGTTCAAAGGTGCATTATCTGTGTTACCTTCAATCAATACGGAATATTTATCGTAATCATTGATTACTTTTGCCACTTTTCCAAGCACTTCCTGAGCTGCCGGCAATACATTGTAATCTCCTGTTTTATATAACATTTTATCCGAAAGTGAGATCATTACCACCCCTTTCAGAACTTTTACCTGTACATCATCATCCGCTACGTTATCCAGAGATCTTTTCAGCTTGTTGGATAATGCAAGATTCAGACTGTCGTTCTTCGCATTGCTGGAGATCAGCTGCTTGATATAAGAGTTGGAGGCATTGATTTCTCCCACCAGTTTATCAATATTAGCTGAACTTTTTCCTGTATTGGAAAGACAGGCATCCAAAGATGATTTTAAAGCATCGTGCTGGCTTTTCAACAGATTGTTTTCACCGGCCAATGCTGAATTCTGAGACTTTAAATCCTGGATTTCTCTTTGTCTTTCACCAATATTTTCAATACACTGCTTATAGTTTGTGCTCAAAGCGTCATACTGTTTTTTGCTGACACAAGATGTCAATCCCAGCGCCATTGCAGAAACTGCTAAAATTTTAAAAATCTTCATAAGTAATCATTTTTAGACGAATCAAAGTTAGGGAAATTCAATTGAATTATATGGATTATCTTTGCATAAAAGAAATTTCCACCCTGCGTCTTGAAAAAAATAAGTTTAAAAAATGAGTTGAAAAACCTGGTCAGCGATCCGGAAAAACGCAGCTATCTTCTGGCGGTAAGCGGAGGTGCGGATTCCATGGTTCTGGCCTCATTGTTCAGAGATTTCAGGGATGAACTTCAGGATGCCGAATTCAGCATTCATATCGCCCATATCAATTATAAGCTTCGCGGAAAAGATTCGGATCTCGATCAAAAAACGGTACAGGATTTCTGTGAAAAAAATCATATTCCGTTTCATCTTTATGAAGTGTCGGAAAAAGACAGGAAGCCTGAAAATTCCATTCAGCTTTGGGCCAGGGAGCTCCGTTACGGCTTTTTCAGAAAGATCAGGGAACAGGAGCAGCTTGAGTTTCTGGTAACCGCCCATCATCTGAATGACCAGCTGGAAACATTCATGATCAATTTATCCAAAGCAGCCGGGATTAACGGTCTCAGCGGGATACCTGCGAACAGCAACCGTATTCTTCGCCCGCTTCTGCCTTTTTCAAAAGAGGAAATCTATCAGTATGCTGAAGAAAACCATATTGATTTCCGGGAAGACCTCTCCAATAAGAAAAGTGATTACCTGAGAAATAAGATCAGGAATGAAATTGTGCCGAAACTTCTGGAAACCAATGATCATTTTCTGGACAATTTTAAAAAAAGCATTTTATATCTGAATCAGACCAAAGATTTTGTGGAAAAACAGATTCAGGAAATTGAAAATAAACTGACGGTATTTAACCCGGACCATAAAATTTTATCAAAGGAAAAGCTGGACCGGGAAAGTGATTTTGTAAAATTTGAGATCTTAAAAAAATACGGTTTCGACCGGGAAAATGAGATTCCAAAAATTTTTAAAGCGGAAAACGGAAGTTCTTTTTTTTCAAAAGATTATCAGCTGATGATCGGCCGTGGCGAATTAATCCTTATCGATCTGGGCCGAAAACAGGAAATCAGTAATAAAATGATCCTTATTGAAAATCCGGAGCCTGCCGGATCTCTGATTGCCGTTAATTTTCAGCATCCTATTGAAGAGATTGATGGAATCAATACTGTTTTTAACTGGGAGTTTGATGCTGAAAAAATACAGTTTCCCGTGTATTTGCGGAAACAGCTGGATGGTGATGAAATTTATCCCTCGGGATTTTCAGGCAAAAAGAAAGTCTCTAAGTTTTTTAGGGACGAAAAATTATCTATTTTAGCGAGGCAAAAAATCTGGATCCTGTGCGACAGCAGCAATTCCGTTCTCGGAATCATCCCTTTAAGACAGGACAGAAGATATGCAAAAGATGAGAAGACGAAATGTATTCTCAAAATTTTTAATGAAAAGTAAAATGAAATTTAGAAACTGGTTTTTAGCAGTCCTCCTATTTTTAGCGGCAGGAATCAATGCGCAGATTAAAAATCCCGTAAAATTTAAGTTCACCGTCAATGACCTGGGTAACAATCAGTATGAAGCTGTTTTGAATGCCACTATGGAAAGCGGCTGGCATATTTATTCCAAAGATCTTCCTGAGGACACAGGAATTCCTACTGAATATAAAGTTTCGGGCAAAAATATTGAGCTGATCGGAAAATTTACCGAAGTGGGTAAAAAGCATGAGGAATTTTCTGAGGCTTTCGGCGGAACAATCGTCTACTATTCCAATACAGCGGGCTTTAAGCAGAAATTTAAATTAAAAGACCCTGCAAAACCGGCAGACGTTACTTCTGAAATCACCTATCAGACCTGTGATGACAGGGTTTGTCTGGCTCCCAACACGTTAGAGTTCAACCAGAAAGTAACGCCAAAAGGAGTTGAAGAAACAGCGGCAACCGATGAAACGGCTCAGGCAGCCCAAGACTCGGCTAAAGTAGCTGAAACAGTTACAGAAAATCCGGCAAAAGCAGAAGTAACCATTACTGAAGCTTCACAACTGGATCCCAAACAGCTGAAAATTGAAACGCTTGATTTCAAAAAACCGCTGACCGACTGCGGGACCGCCTCAACAAAGGTGGATGAAAATTACTGGACTTATCTGTTCTTGGGTTTCATCGGAGGATTAATTGCCCTATTAACACCCTGCGTTTTCCCAATGATTCCATTAACGGTTTCATTCTTTACCAAAGGAAATAAAAACAAAGCAAAAGGTAAAAGAGATGCATTGATCTACGGATTTTTCATCCTTTTAATCTTCGTTTTATTAAGCGTGCCGTTCCATTTAATTGATGGGATTGCAGGAAATATTTTCAACGAAATTTCTACCAGCGTATGGCTGAATATTGCCTTCTTCATCATATTCATCTTCTTTGCAGGAAGCTTCTTCGGATATTATGACATTACGCTTCCAAGCTCTATTGCCAATAAATCTTCAAAAGCGGAAGAAGCAGGAGGAATCATTGGTATTTTCTTTATGGCCTTAACGCTTGTGATTGTTTCATTCTCATGTACAGGTCCTATTCTGGGAAGCTTACTGGGAAGTGCCGTAACAGGTTCCGCCAACGTTCCGATGCTGCTTACTTTTGCACTGGCAGGATTCGGGCTGGCATGGGCTATTGTTTTCGGACTGCTGGCATTATTCCCTCAGGCCTTACAGAGTCTTCCGAAATCCGGAGGATGGATGAATACCGTGAAAGTGGTTTTAGGTTTTGTTGAACTGGCTTTAGCTTTAAAATTCTTATCCAAAGCGGATCTTGTTTCCAAAACATTCTTCTTAAAAAGAGAACTTTTCATTGCGATATGGATTATTATCGCTTTGGGACTTGCCTTATACCTGTTCGGGCTGATCAGATTCCCGCATGATGATAAAAAACCGAAAATCTCTATTACCAGAAAAATTTTAGGAGCACTGGGAATCGGTTTTGTCATTTATCTTATTCAGGGACTGATTCCTTCAGACCGCCCGAAACTTCAGCTGTTAAGCGGAATCCTGCCTCCTCTGAATGTAAGCTATTTCCATGACGAGAAAGACGGGATTTTAGGAATGCATCCTGAACATGATTTCTTTAAGGCGATTGAAATTGCGAAAAAAGAGAACAAACCTATCCTGATTGACTTTACCGGATACGGATGTGAAAACTGTCGTAAAATGGAAGAATTTGTATGGAGCGAACCTGATATCCTGCCAATCCTTCAGAACGATGTTGTTCTGGCTTCTTTATATGTGGATGATAAGGAAGAGCTTCCTGAAGATCAGAAAACAAAGATTGATCTTGGGGACGGACAGATCAAAAAAGTGAAAACGATTGGTGACCGGTGGAGCTTATTCCAGCAGGTAAACTTCAATAATAACTCCCAGCCTCATTATGTTTTAATAACACCTGACGGAAAAGTAATCAACACTCCGGTTTCCGGATATATGCCGAAAGAGGATTTCAAAAAATTCCTGGAATGTGGGGTCAGTTATTACAAAAAGAATAAATAGCAATCTCGCAATAAAAAATAAAAGACTGTTTCAATCTGAGACAGTCTTTTTTATTTTCTGTCAAATATTTTCATTTTTTATTTAAACGAAATTATTTTTTAATAACTTAGTTCACTGACAACCAATAATAAAGATGCATGAAATATTTCAAATCTATTTTTTTCTTCCTTATCATATCTTCATTCCTTTCCGCACAGGCTCCCTCTATACAATGGCAAAAAGCTTTGGGAGGAAATGGCTGGGATCAGGCCAATTCTGTTCAGCAGACTTCTGACGGAGGGTATATTATAGCAGGCCAGTCTTCGTCTGTCAATGGGGATGTTACACTAAATCATGGAGATTCTGATTTCTGGATCGTAAAACTGGATGCATCAGGAGCTATACAGTGGCAGAAATCACTGGGTGGAACTCTTTATGATGCTGCCAACTTTATTCAGCAGACCTCTGACGGAGGATATATTGTTGCAGGAGAATCCGCTTCCGCCAACGGAGATGTTACAGTAAATCATGGGTACTCCGATTATTGGATTGTAAAATTAGATCCCTCAGGAAACCTGCAATGGCAAAAATCACTGGGAGGAAGTAAAGAAGATATAGCCAATTCTGTTCAGCAGACTTTGGACGGAGGATATATTATTGCCGGGGAATCTTATTCTACCGATGGAGATGTTACAGGAAATCACGGATTTTCTGATTACTGGATTGTAAAACTGGATTCTTCAGGAAATCTGCAATGGCAGAAAGCATTGGGAGGAAGTTCCTATGACAGAGCTAATTCTGTTCAGCAGACCTCTGACGGAGGCTACATTGTGGCAGGCGGATCAGCTTCCACGAATGGAAACGTTACAGGAAACCATGGAAACGAGGATTTCTGGGTCGTAAAATTAGATCCCTCGGGAAACATACAGTGGGAGAAATCACTGACAGGAAATCTTGCTGATGCTGCGGAATCTATACGGGAAACATCAGACGGGGGATACATTGTTGCCGGAGGTTCCAATTCTGTAAACTCTGAAATCCCGGTAACGTTTGGGGTCTCCAACTATCGTATAGCCAAGCTGGATACTGAAGGAAATATGCAATGGCAAAGGTATCTTGGAGGGAGCGGTAATGATTATGCTTATTCTGTCCAACAGACATCAGACGGAGGCTATATTATGGCCGGGGAATACGCATCCATAGACGGAAATATTACAGGAAATCACGGACTTGCTGATTATGGAATCATCAAATTAGATGCTGAAGGAAATATGCAATGGCAAAAAGCATTGGGAGGAAGTGCTTTTGACACTCTATATTCTATTCAGCAGACTTCTGATGGAGGATATATACTGGCAGGCACAGCAGAGTCCGCAGACGGAGATATTACAGGACACCACGGAAGCAGTGATGCCTGGATCGTAAAACTAAAATCCGATCAATTAAGCACTGCTGAAAACAACCTTATTCATAAGCCTGATATTTATCCGAATCCGGCAAAAGATTTTGTATATATCAGTTCTTTGCCCGGCAATACAACCGTAAGTATCACTGATATGTCCGGAAGAAAAGTATTCACGCAGAAATACAGTGATCAGAAAATCTCAATGGATCTCAGAGCATTTACAACCGGTACCTATCTTATTCAGATACTGCATAAGAATAAAATAATCTTGTCTGAAAAACTTCTCATCAGCAAATAAAGAAACACGGCATTGTTAACATCAAAAATTCGATACTTTATGAGATATTCAAAATCTATTTTTTTTCTCTTTGTTTTCGCCTCTCTTTCTGCACAGAATAATTCGATAGAATGGCAGAAGTCATACGGAGGAAGCCGGATGGAACAATCTCCGGATATCCATCAGACCAATGACGGAGGGTATATTATAGCAGGCTCTTCACTTTCCATTGACGAAGGTTTCGGCAATCATGGTCTCTTTGACCAATGGGTTATCAAGGTAAATGCCGCGGGAACTACCGAATGGCATAGATCTTATGGAGGTACGGCAGATGATAAAGCCTATTCCGTACGGCAAACCAATGACGGAGGATATATTGTAGCCGGCTCTACCCGCTCGGTTAACGGAAATGTTACCGGCAATCATGGTCAGGAAGATTTCTGGGTTGTAAAACTGAATCCCGCCGGGAATATAGAGTGGGAGAAAGCATTAGGCGGAAGTGGCAGCGATATAGCTAAATGCGTCCGGCAAACTGCGGATGGAGGATATATTGTAGCAGGAAGATCAGACTCTGCTGATGGTAACATTACCGGAAACAACGGATATGCGGATGGCTGGATCGTGAAACTGGACCAGACCGGAAATATAGTGTGGCAGAAATCCTTCGGAGGCCCAGGATTTGAGGAGTTTACGGCTGTTGAAACGACTGCCGACGGAGGATATGTAATGGCCGGCAGTATCACCGTGGCGGGCAGTGATCTTAATTACTGGATTGTAAAAACAGATTCCTCAGGAAATATACAGTGGTCGAAAAATTATGGTGGTTCTTCTTCAGATACGGCAAATTCCTTGAAGCCAACTCCGGATGGAGGATATATTATTGCAGGAAGCTCCAATTCCACTAACGGGGATATTACCGCCAATAACGGCTATTTTGATTACTGGATTATAAAATTAAATAATTCCGGAAATCTGCTGTGGCAAAAATCTCTTGGAAACGAGCAGTATGATTATGCGTTCAGTATAGACAATACGGATGACGGAGGATCTGTTGTGCTGGGTTACACTGCCGCAGCAGCCAGTTTCACCTCCAATGATTACTGGCTGGTAAAATTAACTGCCGGCGGAGATACAGACTGGGAGAAAAGATTTGGAGGGCCTTATGATGATTATGCATCAGCGGTACAGCAAACCGCAGATGGAGGGTATGTCATGGCCGGGATGTCCAACTCTTTTACACCGTTACAGTCCAACTATGACTACCAGATTATAAAACTGAGATCTGAAAAACTGGGAACCCATGAAAATGTAAAACCCGAATATATTTCACTTTATCCCAATCCTGCAAGAAATACGGTTTATATCAGCCCTCTTCCCGGTGAAGCAGTAGTAAGCATTACGGATATGTCGGGAAGAAAATTATTCAGCAGGAAATATACTGAATCCAAAGCCGCCATAGATGTTACAGCATTCAGCAACGGTGTATATTCTGTACAGGTTCTGCATAAAGGAAATATTATCTCAACAGAAAAACTGCTGATCAGAAAATAAAAGAACAGTTTTAAAATTTCAAAAAACAATACAGAATAAGAAACCTTTATTTTAAATATTAAAATTCAAATATTTTTCAAAATAATTACCAATTACAAAATTAAGGTATAAACTTTGTATAGATTTCTCCGGATAAAGATTAAAAGTTCAGTCTTTATTACTATTTGTTTAACATTTAAAAACTATGCACCATGGCCGAAGTAAACACTCAGGAAAAACAGGGAGGAAAACAAAAGAAAAAATTAATCCGGGTAGATATGACCCCAATGGTAGATCTGGGATTTCTGCTGATCACCTTTTTCATGTTTACCACCAATTTTACAAAACCCAATGTAATGGATCTGGGATTACCCGCAAAAAGTCCTGTTCACGACCCTAAAACTGTAATTAACGACAAAAATCAGGTTACCTTTATCCTCGGGAAAGACAACAGGGTATTCTATCACCAGAGCAATGAAAAAGACCTTAATACAGGTAATTTAAAAGAGACCGATTTCAATGGCGTAAACATTTCAAAGATTATTTCCGATGCCTTTAAAAACGCTCCGGTTCCGGATAATTTTACCGTGATTATAAAACCGACAGACGACGCCAGTTATAAAAACTTCGTGGATGTTCTGGACAATGTCGCGATTTCCAAAAAAGAACGATACGGCATCGCCGATATAAAACCCTGGGAAAAGAAAGTTTATACCGAATTAACCCAATAAAAGCAAAGAGCATTTTTACAATGCTCTTTTTTTATTTAAATTTGAAACGGTAACGAATTTTAGTTTAACTGTAATACAATAGAAATCATGCTGAATTTTGAGAGAAAAGGAAACGGAAAAGAAACCCTCGTCCTGCTTCACGGCTTTATGGAAAACCTTTCGATTTGGAATGACATGGAACCTCATCTTTCTAAAGATTTCTCCCTGCTGAAAATTGACCTGCCGGGACACGGACAGTCCGACATCCTTGCGGAAGTTCACACTATGGAACTGATGGCAGATGAAGTAAAAAAGGTTTTAGATCATGAAAAACTTCAGAAAGTACATCTGTTAGGGCATTCTATGGGCGGTTATACGTCACTTGCCTTTGCCGAAAAACACCCGGAGTTCCTGAAAAGTCTTACGCTGTTTTTTTCGACTTATTTTGCAGATGATGAAGAGAAAAAGCAGCAGCGCATTAAAAGTTACAGGATCATTAAAGATGCATTTGCCCATTACGCCAGAGCCGGCGTTCCTAATCTTTTCAATCCCAACGAATGGGATATTCTGGAAGGGAAAATTGAAACCGCTCTCGAAACAGCTCTATCAACAAACAATCTGGGAGCATTAGCCTGTGTAAAAGGTATGGTGGAAAGAACCGACAAAAAGCACGTTATGGAAAATCTGGAAGCTAAAATTTTAGTTCTGGCAGGAAAACATGACAATGCGGTAAAAACGGATGTCATGATCAGAAACCTTCCGGACAGGACAAATATAAAATCATATATTCTAGACTGCGGGCACAACGGGCACTGGGAAAAACCTTCCATCTGCGCTGAAATCATCAACACAGAACTTCTTCATAACCTGCCCAAAAGACTGGTCCTGTAAACAGGTTGCACCTGCCTGAAAACTTCAGTTCCCTATATTAAAAAATCTTGTATCTTAGTGGGGAATAATTATTTCAATGGGTCTATTCTCGTTCAAAAAAAAACAGCCGCCAATTATTGGGCTTACACTTTCCGGAGGCGGAATGAGGGGAATTGCCCATATTGCCGTTCTGAAGGCGCTCGAAGAATACGGTCTTAAACCTCATATTATTTCAGGGACCAGTGCCGGTTCTATCGTAGGTGCTTTTTACGCATTCGGAAAAACGCCGGATGAAATGATAGAAATCGTTAAACAGACCACTTTCTTTTCCCGGTCTTATCTGAAACTTTCAAAAAACGGAATTTTCAGCTCAAATTTCATTTTAAAACTTTTTAAAGACCATTTTCCTGAAGACGATTTTAAAATCCTGAAAATACCGGTTTATGTAGCAGCCACAGAAATGACGCACGGCATTGTTGATTTTTTTTCCGAAGGCGAACTTTTCAGGCCACTTCTCGCTTCATCCAGTGTCCCTTTTATTCTTCCTCCCGTAAGAATTGAAGAGAAAATATATGTAGACGGCGGCGTACTGGACAACCTTCCTATTGAACCTATTATCGACAAATGCGACTTTCTGATCGCCTCCCATGTGAACTCAATAAGCTATGACGAATTGAAAAAAATGAGCCTGATGAAGGAGTTCGATAGGATTCTTCACCTTGCTATTGCCAAATCCGTTTATTCCAAAGCCAGATCCTGCGATATTTTTCTCGATCCTCCCAAAATGACCAAGTTCAGCCTGTTCAGTAAGAAAAACCTGGATGAAATGTTCAGGGAGGTTTATGAATACACCTGCCTGGAACTGGAAACCAAAGGATACAAAAAAGGCCCCCGGATAGAGAGCCTTTAAATACTATTGTTATCAGATTATTCTTTAATTACTTTGAACGTCTGTTCAGCATCTGATGTTTTTACTTTCACTACGTACACCCCTGATTTGAGATCATCAGTATTGATCGCGGAAATATTTTCTTTAACCGATTTCACCAGCCTGCCGTCAGCCGAATAGAATGAAACTTCCGTTATCTTTCTGTCTGCCGTTGACACATTCAACATATCTTTCACCGGATTCGGATACACTCCCAGTTTAGGTTTGGTATTGCTTTCATTAACAGCGAGTGAACCTGCAGGAACAACATTCACCGTATAATCTTCAGCCTGACCGTAACCGGTAGTTCCCGAAGTAGAAGTAAGCGTTGCTCCTGAAGAATAACAAGGGCTTAAATAGAAAATGGTGCCCGTCGCATAATTCTTCTTAACTCTCATTCTTGTGGCTCCTAATGTTGCCGTAGCCGGAACAACGATATTTCCCGTGGCTGTTTTTGTATCCACTCCGGTAGAGTTGGTCAGCGTTACGGCTGTTCCGGTGGTACTGAAATATATCTCGCCGGCATCAAGGAAATCTCCATCCTGGTTCCAGTCTATGAATACAACAAATTTCGTAGCATTATTTCCATCCGTATTCCCTTTGAAAGTAATCGGATAAGTACCTCCCTGTTCCACGGTAGCTATTTTATTGGCATAGTTCTCATGAGCAGGGCTGTTAAGTAATTCCGAAGATGTATTGCTCATATTACTGAACTGAACCGAGGTAATCGGCTCAACACCGCTGGTAAACAATAAATTCCCAAAACAGTAAGGAGCAAAAGAAGGTCCGGTGGTAAAACTGTTCGTCTGACATGAAACCGCCACACCGGCTGCATTTTTAGCAACTACCTTCCAGTAATATGTTGTATTCCCCAGCAGGTTATTAAAATCTGCGAATAAATAACTGCTCGGAACCAGAGTTGTAGGATTCGGATTTGTATCAAGGTACAGCTCATAGCTGTCTACCGCAGCACCCGAAGCAGGAGCCGTCCACGTTAATGTTGCCGCATTTGGATTTACACCCGTCTGTGCGTTAGCGGGAGAAACCAATGCGGGGCAGTTCGGTATTACAGTAGGAGCAACGTCACTATTAATATTATCAAAAAGCAACCTAAACATGTCTGCCGAAGTAGCATGAAACCCTACATATACTGTTTGCCCTACGTAGGAAGACAGATCTATGGAAAAGAAAGTCCATTGGTTCGGAGCGGGGGCAACCGGTGTTAATACCGTGGTAAATGCTGCTGCAGTAGGAGTTGTAGTGGATAATTTTACCGCATAGCTTTCCACATAGTTAGGGTCCTGATTCTTTACGAAGTAAGTCAGCCTTGTGTTAACACCTGCCGTTACAGTAATTGCAGGAGTAATCAAAAGATCATCATGAGCTGCGGTACTGTAATTAATCTGTGCCGCATTGGGTAATGAATAAACACTTCTAGGAGCTCCGGGACCAAAAATAAAGCCGTTGGCATCTCCTCCGTTAATAACCGTCCAACCAGTGGGAGTTGTGGTCCCTGCGTCAAAATTTTGAGAAAACTGTGCGCTTGCTAAGAATGGCAATGCAAACAACATCGCGAGTAATTTTGTTTTCATAATAGATTGTTTTTAAGTAAGTTCCATCTAATCTACGAAAATAATACTAAACAAATTACATATTATGAAATATTTTAATGTTTTTATAATCTTTTCAATTAAAATACAAATATTAAAAAATAATCAGACACTTTTATTAACTATTATTTCACCCATCAAGAATATCTTTGAAAAATCCATATTCATGATTAATAAAGATCAGCGTGAAAAACCGGGAGGCATCCTTTTCAGTAATCCGCCGGACAAACTGTTTTTAAAAAGATGAAAAAAATAGCAGAACGATTACACAGATAAGATTTAAATGTAATCCACAGAAAGAAACTTACAGCAAACCTTTTAACAGGAAACAGCAGCGTATATCAGTTAAAAACAGGCTTTTGACCTGTAAGCAACAGGTAAATGCAGGACATACTGAAGATATGTAGAAAATCATTAATACATAATGAGCCTGTACATTTCAAGATAATACCGGATAAAATTTAAGGATACTTCTAATAAAGTTCATCTTTTTCAAGATAACTTTTGAAATCACTGATCGTATTTTTCAGAGAGCCGTAAGATTTTCCTCCGGCAGCATTGATATGGCCACCGCCATTGAAATATTTTCTGGAAAACCGGTTAACATCTACATCATCCTTGCTTCTGAAAGAAATTTTAATAAAATCTTCATACAGATCTTCCATAAAGAAAGCAGACATCTTCACTCCGGCAATGCTTAATCCATAGTTTACAAAACCTTCCGTATCCCCCTTCTGGAAACCGAATTCTTTAAGTTCATTTCTTGTCAGCGACAGAACAGCCACTTTTCCGTCATTCACCACTTCTATTCTTCCCAATACCAGGGCAAGGAGATGAAGGCGGGAAACCGTGTTGGTATCCCAGGTATTGGAGGTAATTACAGACGGGTCTGCTCCTTTTTCTATTAAATTTGCAATAATCCTGTGAGTGGCCGCACTTGTGGAACGGAAACGGAAACCTCCTGTATCGGTCATAATCCCTGTATACAGACATTCTGCCATATCAAGATTTACCAGATGCTCCTCATCCAGGGCTTCAATGAAATGATAGATCATCTGGGAGGTCGCAGGAATAACAGTATCAGAATAAACAAAATCAAAATTTTCCGGCTGCTGATGGTGATCGATCAGGATTTTTCTGGCAGTGGCTTTCGTCAGCCATTCTCCCAGGATCCCTATTCTGGAAGGAGAATTAAAATCAAGGCAGAAAATCACGTCCGCACTGCTGATCATATCGAATGCCAGTTTTCTTTTGTATTCCCCGATAATCACTTTCTTTGCTTCCGGCATCCATTTCAGAAATTTCGGAAAATCATTGGGAACAATAACTTCCGCAGAAATACCTTTTGCTTTCAGAAAATGCTTCAGTCCAAGACTGGAACCAATAGCATCCCCATCCGGATTATAATGGGTAAGGATAACAATCTTCTTTTCTGGTGCAAGTAATGTATTGATTTCTAAAAGTTCTGCAGGTGTAAACATCCGGTGTTCTGTTTTTCTTTAAATTTGAGTTTTCAAAGATAGAGCTTTTAAACAAATCATTTAAATATTATTTTTGTATCCGCAATCGGCCTTTCCTTCGGGATTTGTAAGTAACTGATTAAAAAACCTATTAAATAATTTCAAAAAAAGAGAGCTAAAGTTTGTAACTTATATTTTTTTCTATATCTTTGCAACCTGAAAATTAATAGATATAATTACGATTTAAATATATAGTAATGAGTAAAAGAACATTCCAGCCATCAGAAAGAAAGAAAAGAAACAAACACGGTTTCAGAGAAAGAATGTCTACGCCAAATGGGAGAAGAGTTTTGGCTGCAAGAAGAGCTAAAGGCAGAAAGAGATTAACTGTAAGTGCTGCACGCGCTAAGAGATAATTTCTATATTATCATATACAAATCATGCTTGAAAAGAAGTTTTTCAGGCATTTTTTGTTGTTAAAATTTACTAAAATTTAGGTTCTTTAAGCTTCTTTTTTCTATTTTTAAGATCTCAAAAAATATTTTAGAAATAGCACGTTAAAATCGAATTATGCCACATACAAATATCTCCGGAGATAATATCATAAGTTTACAGCACGCGAAAATTGCGCAAAAAAACTTCACTGTTCTTTCTGATGTTAACCTTAACATTAAAAAAGGCAGATTCTGCTACCTTATCGGAAAGACAGGTTCCGGAAAAAGCTCCCTTCTGAAAACACTTTACGGGCATATTCCTTTAGCATCAGGACACGGGGCAGTGGTTGGTTTTGATCTTGCCAAGCTCAGACCTTCTGACATCCCTAACCTGAGGAGAAAACTGGGAATCGTATTCCAGGACTTTCAGCTTCTTTCCGACAGAACTGTTGAAAAGAATCTGAGATTCGTTCTTGAAGCCACAGGATGGAGCGATAAGACCAAAATGGAAGACCGCATCAACGAGGTATTGGGAAGCGTAAATATGAAGAGTAAAAAGCATAAAATGCCGCATGAACTTTCCGGAGGAGAACAGCAGCGTATTGCTATTGCCAGAGCCTTACTGAACCACCCGGACCTTATCCTTGCAGATGAGCCTACCGGAAACCTTGACCCGGAAACCTCCAACGAAATCATGACCTTACTGAAACAGGTTGCCCTTGAAAACGGAGCAGCAGTAGTAATGGCAACCCACGATTATCATATGATCCAGAATTTTCCGGGAGAAGCGATAAGATGTGAAGACGGAAAAGTATCCGTCCTGGATACCACTGAATTATTTGAATAGGAAAACCGGAAAAGTAAAATATCCGTTAATCTTTGTTCTTAAAGACATGAAACTCTTTGGTGAGTTCAAGATATTGGTCCGAGTATTGTCTCGGACTTTTTTCTATTATAAAAGCAGACTCAGACAGAGGCCTTTCAGTTAAAGAAAATTCAAGAATAAGCCTTTTTACCTTTGAATTTTCAATCCCCTGAATATTGATTCTTCGTATTAAAAACAGCCGGTTTTCATCAGCCATCCTGATAAACTCTTCTCCCACTTCCGCAGGAATAATCACAGACAGAATTCCGTCTTCTGCCAGAAACTTTACAGAAGCTTCTATAAGCTGCCTGAAATTCAGCTCGACGGTCTGACGGGCGATCTTATCTTTTTCAGATCCGGATTCTTCAAAATAAGGAGGGTTGGAAACAATAAAACTGAACTTTTCTCCTGTTTCAAACATCTTCAGATCCTGATGCAGATGAGCGAGCCTTGAATGATAGGGAGAATTTTCAAAATTGGATTTTGTAAGCGCAGCTGCCTCACCGTTGATATCCAGCCCAAGAAAAGAAGCCGTCCTGTTTCTTTGGGCAAGCATCAGAGAGATCAGCCCGGTTCCTGTTCCGATTTCCAGAACACGGGAAGCATTTTCCACACCCGCCAGCGCTCCCAGAAGCACACCATCTGTTCCGACCCGGAAGACCTCTTTTGACTGCCGGATTTCAAAATGCTTAAATATAAAAGACTTCACTATAAATTGGTAGGTAATGTAATAATGAATGTGGAACCTTTTCCTACTTCCGATCTCACCGTGATTTCTCCTTTATAGTCTTCAATCATTTTTCTTACCATAGAAAGACCAAGCCCCATGCCGCTGTTTTTGGAGGTGAAATTCGGCTCAAAAATCCTTTCGTACATATTTTCAGGAATTCCGATTCCGTTATCCTGTACAGAGATCATCACCCTTCTCTGGTGCTGCTCCACATCCACATTAATGATCAGCTTTCTCTCGTCACTCTCCGCCTGCTTGGCATTTGTAACAAGATTGGTAATAATCCTGGAAAGGTAAATCCTGTCCATATTGATCATAATATTCCCCTTATTGGAATGCATAAAGATGCTGTCATCATTGAAGACACGAAGAATATCTTCCACTTCCGTATTCAGGTTGATCACTTCATTATTTTTTTCAGGAAGCTTGGCAAATTCGGAGAAGGCAGATGCCACAGTAGCAATAAGATCGATCTGATCTACCATTGTTTTGCTCATCTGTTTTACTCTTTCCCTGATATTAGGATCTTCAGGGTCAAATTTTCTTTCAAAATTCTGAATGGTAAGCTTCATCGGAGTAAGCGGGTTTTTCACTTCATGCGCCACCTGTTTGGCCATTTCACGCCATGCTTCTTCCGAAGCCTTGAAACGAAGCCTTTCTTTCTGGTCCTGAATCTGAAGGATCATCCTGTTATAAGCCCTGGCCAGAGCATTCAATTCATCATTTTTATAATATCTGATGGGACGCATTTCGTTTTCAAAGAGAGTGATCCGCGTAATCATATCAGAAAACTTCGTAATATTTTTCGCCAGACCGTTAGAAGTCACCCAGCTGATCCAGATACTGAAAAGAATAAGGAAAATATCCACCAGAAGAATATACTTCACAAACTGGTTCAGAACATCAAAATAAGCGGATTCATTGTGGTACAAAGGAATATATACAATACCGATAGGCTCAAGATCATTGTTTTTCAAAAGCAGATAAGAAGAAGTGAGACCGGCTTCTTTTGTTTTGTCATATCCCCTGATATCAACCCTGGCTTCAGTAGCCAGAATTTTATTGACAATATAGATAGGAATTGCTTTCTGATCTACCTGGCTTTCATCTTTATTGGAAAGAAGGTAATTCCCCTTCAGATCATAAATAACAATATCGTGCTGATTGATGTCTGCAATTTCGAAAATCTTGTTTCCTAAAACTTTTGGAAGGTCTTCTGTCTTTACAAGGGTACGGCTTACCGCATAATCCAGGAACCTCATTACCGCATTGGTTTTCTCCTGCATTTCAATATTGCTCTGTTCCTGGGAATTCTTTCTCAGGACAAAATAAGGCACAAGCGATGTAGCCACAACACTTAAAAAACATACCAGCAGAAAACCGAAAAATACCCGGTTCCTTAAACTGTATCCTTTGTATTTACTGATTGGCATTCTACTTTTTAATTAACCTAGCAATATACTTACCAATGATGTCAAATTCTAAATTAACTTTATCTCCTGTTCTGAGATGCTGCATATTGGTAAATTCCCAGGTATATGGAATAATAGCTACTGAAAACTGTTTCTCTTCGCTTTTTGCCACTGTAAGGCTGATTCCGTTTACGGTAATTGATCCCTGCGGAACGGTTACAAAATTTCCGTCATCCTCATACCGGATGGTCACAAAATAGCTGCCGTCTTTATTTTCTATTCCCACTACTTCACCCGTTTTATCAACATGTCCCTGAACAATATGCCCGTCCAGTCTTCCGTCCATCTTCATACATCTTTCAAGGTTTACTACCGTACCCACATCCCATTTTCCAAGATTGGTTTTTTCTAATGTTTCGCTGATAGCCGTTACCACATAATGGCTTTCCTTAATCTCTACAACGGTAAGGCAGCATCCGTTATGCGCCAGGCTCTGATCTATCTTCAGCTCGTTGGTAAACGGGCATGTAAGGGTAAAATCTATGTTGCTTCCTTTTTCTTCTATCTTTTCAATTACGCCTACTGCCTCAATAATTCCTGTGAACATATTATTTTTTGCTAAATTTGTACATTATAATCTTCAAAGATAATCAAAATGAGCCCAAAAAACCATAAAGTACGAGTAGGAATTTCAATCGGTGATTTCAATGGCATCGGTCCTGAGATCATTATGAAGTCTCTGAAAGACAAAACCATTACGGATTTTTTCACTCCGGTGATTTTTGGTTCGGGAAAATTATTTACCTATCAGAAAAATATTTTCAAACTCAATCTGAACTTCAATTACATCAATGAAGCTTCACAGGCTCAGGGCGGAAAGCTGAATATGGTAAACCTTACCAAAGAAAATGTGAATGTGGAACTGGGAGTTCCTACGGAAGAATCCACCAGAATGGCCATTGATTCCCTGGAAATGGCGACTGAAGCTTTAATGAAAGGAGATATTGATGTTCTTGTCACCGCTCCTATCAACAAAGATGAAATGGTAAAAATGGGCTTTAAGCATGCCGGACATACGGGATATTTTGAAGAAAAATTCAGCAAAAAAGGACTGATGTTCCTGGTAACCGACGATTTAAAAGTTGCTGTTTCCACGCACCATATTCCTATTGCACAGGTAGCGGAAAATATTTCAAAAGAAAAGATCAAAAAGCAGATCAGAGCCCTGAACCAGACATTAATTGAAGATTTCTGCATTCAGAAACCGAAAATTGCAGTATTGGGACTGAATCCTCATGCAGGAGACGGAGGCGTTATAGGTACTGAAGAAATTGAGATCATTCAGCCGGCAATAAAAGAGCTTTCAGACAATGGCATCCTTGCTTTCGGACCATTTCCTGCCGACAGTTTCTTCCAGCCCAACAAATACAGGAATTTTGATGCAGTTCTGGCAATGTATCACGATCAGGGGCTTGCTCCTTTTAAAACACTGGCTTATGAAGAAGGGGTAAATTATACTGCAGCACTACCGTTCATCAGAACTTCTCCTGACCATGGCGTAGCCTATGACATTGCAGGAAAGAACATAGCAGATGAGCAGAGTTTTACGGAAGCGATCTTTACTGCCATCCAGATTTTTAAAAACAGAAGTGAATACAATGATCTGATGAACAACCGTCTGCAGCCGCGAAAAATGGCTGTTGATAATGGAATAGACGAGGATCTTCCAGAGGAAACTGAAGCATAAACCGTTAAAACAAATTTTAAAATTAATTTGTGATGGATTTTATTTGTTATTATAAAAAAAATGCATATTTTTGCACACTCATTTTATGGACAAGTTAAGAAACTATGACGTAAGCTTTTCCGGACTAAAAAACGGAAGGCACGAGTTCAAATTTGAGATAGATAAAACGTTCTTTCAATTATTTGACACTGAACAGGAATTTACAAATCCTAAAATAGAAGTGGATATTCTTTTAGAAAAACACACTACTTTTTTAGAGTTTGAGATCAAAGTACATGGAACAGTGGAGCTGATTTGTGATATTACCAATGAAGCATTCGACTATCCCATTGAAAACCAGATCAGGGTTCTGGTAAAATTCGGGGAAGAATATGATGACAGCGAAGAAGATGTAATCACAATCCCGGCGGGAGACCATGCCTTTAATGCGGCACAGCTGATTTACGAAGACGTACAGCTTTCTATCCCGATGAAAAAACTTTCACCGAATGTAAGTGATGAAGATCTGGAACTCCTTGATCAGTTCAGCCCGAAAGATATTGAGGAAACAGAAGAGGAAGAACATGAAAGCGATCCCCGTTGGGATGCCTTGAAAAAGTTAAGAGACAATAATTAAATAAAATAATTTAAATATGATGAGATGATGAATCTCATCGCTCATCAATTAAAAAAGTTATTACAAAATGGCACATCCAAAGAGAAGACAGTCGTCTACAAGAAGAGATAAGAGAAGAACTCACTACAAAGCCGTAGTTCCTCAATTAGCTAAAGATGCAACAACAGGAGAGCTTCACCTTTACCACAGAGCTCACTGGCATGAAGGAAAACTTTACTACAGAGGTAAAGTAGTATTGGAAAAAGAAGTAGCAACTACTGAAGAAAACTAAGAGTCGCTTTTCGCTGAAAAAGCCTCATTTTAATACAAAAACCGCTCAATTTTGATAAAATTAGGCGGTTTTTTGTTGTTTTTTATGTTTTTTTGGTATCTTTGGCCCAAAATCAAATATCAAATTTATGGACATTAAAGACATACAGAATCTTATCAAGTTTGTATCCAAAGCTGAAGTTTCGGAAGTAAAATACAAGACTAAAGATTTCGAAATCACTATTAAAACTCCATTAGCGGGAAGCGACGCAGTATATGCACAGCCTGCTGTTTACCACACCGCTCCTCAGGCAGTAGCAGCACCTGCACCGGCGGCAGCTACTCCGGCAGCAGCTCCGGCTGAAAAAGCAGAGGCAGCTTCTGATGACAGCAAATATGTAGCGATCAAGTCTCCAATGATCGGTACTTTCTACAGAAAGCCATCCCCGGATAAAGATGTATTCGTAAATGTAGGAGATGAAGTTTCCATCGGAAAAACGGTTTGCGTAATCGAAGCAATGAAATTATTCAACCAGATCGAATCTGAGATCAGCGGTAAGATCGTTAAGATCCTGGTAGATGATGCTACTCCGGTAGAATATGACCAGCCATTATTCTTAGTAGATCCTTCTTAAGGAATTTTAGATTAAAGATTATAAATTTTAGGTGAAACTTTTTTCATTTAAAATAATTTAAAATTCAAAATTTATAATTTAAAATTTCGGAGAGATGTTCAAAAAAATATTAATCGCCAATCGTGGCGAAATTGCAATGCGTATTTTACGTACTTGTAAAGAAATGGGGATCAAAACCGTTGCGGTGTACTCTACTGCGGATAAAGACAGCCTTCACGTGAGATTTGCTGATGAAGCGGTTTGTATTGGCCCTGCGATGAGCAAAGACTCATACCTTAAAATCCCTAACATTATTGCAGCAGCGGAAATTACCAATGCTGACGCTATTCACCCAGGCTACGGATTCTTATCTGAAAATGCCAACTTCTCCAGAATCTGTGAGAGAAACAACATTAAGTTTATTGGTGCTTCTCCTGAGCAGATCGAAAAAATGGGTGACAAGGCCAATGCCAAAGCAACGATGAAAGCTGCCGGTGTACCTTGTGTACCGGGTTCTGACGGGTTGATTGAATCCTATGAGCACGCAGTAAAAATTGCTGAAGAAACAGGATACCCTGTCATGATCAAAGCTACCGCAGGTGGTGGAGGTAAAGGAATGAGAGCAGTCTGGAAGGCTGAAGACCTTAAAGACCACTGGGAGTCCGCTATTCAGGAAGCCGTAGCAGCCTTCGGAAACGGAGGTATGTATATGGAAAAACTGATCGAAGAGCCAAGACATATCGAGATCCAGGTTGCGGGAGACCAATACGGTAAAGCCTGCCACCTTTCTGAAAGAGACTGTTCTGTACAGAGAAGAAACCAGAAATTAACGGAAGAAACACCTTCTCCTTTCATGACAGATGAGCTTCGTGAGAAAATGGGCGAGGCTGCTGTAAAAGCAGCTGAATTCATCGGATACGAAGGGGTAGGTACTATCGAGTTCCTTGTAGACAAGCACAGAAATTTCTATTTCATGGAAATGAATACAAGAATCCAGGTAGAACACCCTATTACTGAACAGGTAATTGACTATGACCTGATCAGGGAACAGATCCTTCTTGCTGCGGGAACTCCTATTTCAGGAATCAACTATTATCCTAAATTACATTCCATTGAGTGCAGAATCAACGCGGAAGATCCTTATGCTGATTTCAGACCGTCTCCCGGAAAGATCACAGGATTAAATATTCCCGGCGGACACGGGATCAGAGTGGATACTCACGTTTATTCAGGATATACCATTCCATCCAACTACGACTCTATGATCGCCAAGCTGATCACTACGGCTCAGACCCGTGAAGAAGCGATTGCCAAAATGAGACGTGCTCTTGAGGAATTCTATATTGAAGGAGTAAAAACAACCATTCCTTTCCACAGACAACTGATGGATAACGAAGATTATCTTGCAGGAAACTATACGACAAAATTCATGGAAGATTTTGTAATGGATAGAAAATATGATAATCACTAAGATTATTTAAAATAAAAACTTTAAACTGTCTCTATTTGAGGCAGTTTTTTATTTTTGTTCTTATTCAACTGAGAAAATCATGCTGAAAAAAACTGTAAAATATATTCTGATTTCAGGCCTGGCCTGGTTTCTTATTCACTCACTTTATATTACTTATGATGGGCTTACGGATGCAAAGCAGAAAGCTGACCTTGCCGTGGTATTCGGAAATAAAGTGAATGAAGACGGAACTCTTTCGCTGCGGCTAAGGGCAAGACTGGATAAAAGTATTGAACTGTACCGGAAAAAACAGGTAAGAAATATTCTGGTAAGCGGTGGTCTCGGCAAAGAGGGCTATTGGGAAGGTACGGAAATGAAAAAATACCTTGTTAAGAATAAAATTCCCCCGGCTGACATTCTTGTGGATAACTTTGGGGATGACACTGAAAAGACCGTTATGAATACCCTGAAAACAGCATACAGCTTACAATATGATACGATCATTTCCGTATCACAGTTTTATCATCAGACCCGGATAAAAAAACTGTTCAGGAAACATCATTTCAAAAACATTGAAAGTTCCAGCCCTGCCTATTTTGAAGTAAGGGATCTTTATTCTGTTTTCAGGGAATTTTTTGCGTATTATTTATAAAAGCGGTTACAAATAAAAATTCAGGACTGTACTGTTTTAAAATCTGTTTTTGTTTTACCGGATTTTCAGATCAGATATATAAATTGGCTCAACCTTCCTGCCCATAGGACATCCGTAGCTGCTACCCCACTTCCTTTCACATAAATATCTGATTCACAAAGCTCAATTTACCTAACAGTTGTTAGTCGCACTATTACTACACTTTTTAAAATTTATACTGATTTTATTTTTTCCTACCGAAATTACTTCTATTTTTGGTGACATAAGAAATCAAATCACAGAATATTAATCCATAAAAATTTACAAATCATGGCAGAAAAAAATTCGAGAGGAATTTTAAAATTCAACGGGGGAGACGGTCAGAAACTGTTAAAACTGAATTACAGTGTATCAAGATCTACGGACGTTTCAGGACGTGTAGCATCAGACCCTTCCAACGCCCTTATCAAAATTACGGTAGAAGCTACTGAAAAGTCAGACATTCTGGAAAGTTTGCTGAACGGAAAGTATAAGCCTACAACAGGAGAAGTTACCTTTAACAAGTCTCATGAAGAAGGAACACTTACAACATTAAAGTGGAACAACGGATATGTAATCCAGCACGAAGTAGATTTCGATGCAATAGATAACAACAGTATGTACATCAGTTTTGTAGTAAGTGCAGAACAGATTGATCTTGGAACAGCTTCCTTCCACGGAGACTGGCCAAATTCATAAATGCCGCTTTATATTAAAAACTAACAAAGACAGAATGGCCATCGCCGTTCTGTCTTTTTTTATCTTTACAGCACTCCTGAAATACATCAAACCAATAACCCGCCCCTCAATGAACAGACTGCACTTGTTCTTTTCCGCTTTTCTGTGTGTATTCATTACGGCACAACAACCGGACGATTCCGTTCTCAGGCAGAATCTCCTTTTCAGACCTCCTGTAACTTTACAGGATCATGGGCTGCAATCGAATGTTAAAAAGGTTGAAATCACGACTTCTTATTCAGATAAAGCAGCTCAACAGGACTACCGGACTCTTTATTTTTCTGATACGGGTCTTCTTCTCAAAAACAGTTTTCACAGGGAAAAAGAAGATGAACTCACAGTTTATTATCATTATGACAATGGCAGGCTGGACAGCATTACAAGTTCTGACGGAACCGGAAAGGAAGTATTTTCCTATGACAGCACGGGCAGACTCATCCGGAAGAGCAGTTATGGAAAATATGAAGACAATAAAAATGAAATTGACGAAACTGAAGAATATCATTACAATAAACAGGGCTATATCATCCAATCAGTCAGAAGTAATTTTATCCTGGAATGTAACTATACCGCGGACCATCAGATCAGAGAGGTAAAAAGCTATTATACAGACCAGCCATCCGATATTTCTTCAACCGTATATCAGTATAAAAGCCTGAAAGACAGACCTGATCTTATCATTAACAAAAAGAATGGAAGAGTTCAGGAAACTACCCTCATCACATATGATCACAGGAAAAACGCAGTAGAAACGGTTTCCGTTTATCCTGATAAAACCAGAATAACCGTTACCAGCAGCATCAATTATGATGATCAGGGTAATATATCGTCCTGCATCACTTCCACCGGTGGTAAGAAAACCAGTACGGTAATTCAGAAAACAGAATACATTTCATTATAAAAAATTTTTACAAGTGAAAAAGGGCTGCATAAAGATATAATACCTGCATGATCTGTTGAGACCAAGAAATATTTACTGATACACTCTCATTCGCCCTTAAAATATACTTTAATTTCAGGCCTCCGCACTACTCCACTTTTGTTGATGCATCTCATTAATATTGCTTAAATTTGTCAAAAACCAAAACATATGTCAACAGCAGAAACAACAAAAAACTCACAGTATTTTATTGACCTTGAAGACAAACACGGAGCGCACAACTACCACCCTCTTCCCGTAGTTCTTGACCGCGGAGAAGGCGTTTTTGTATGGGATGTGGAAGGCAAGAAATATTATGATTTTCTTTCAGCATATTCTGCTGTGAACCAGGGACACTCTCACCCCAAAATTGTAGGAGCGCTGGTAGACCAGGCACAGAAACTGGCGTTAACTTCAAGAGCTTTTTACAATTCTAAACTGGGAGAGTATGAACAGAAGATCACCACCCTGTTTGGGTTTGACAAGGTTCTTCCTATGAATTCCGGAGCTGAAGCAGTGGAAACCGCTGTGAAATTAGCCAGAAAATGGAGCTACGAGGTAAAAGGTATCTCTGAGAATGCCGCGAAGATTATTGTCTGTGAAAATAATTTCCACGGAAGAACCACCACTATTGTTTCTTTCTCCAATGATCCCGATGCCAACCGGAACTACGGTCCTTTCACCCCTGGATTTATTAAAATCCCTTATAATGATACAGCTGCTTTGGAAGACGTCTTAAGCAGAGAGGCTGGAAATATCGCGGCTTTCCTGGTTGAACCTATCCAGGGAGAAGCAGGAGTTTATGTTCCTGATGAGAACTTCCTGAAAAACGCTTCTGAATTATGTAAAAAATACAACGTACTTTTCATTGCAGACGAAGTTCAGACCGGAATAGCAAGAACCGGAAAACTGATCGCCTGTCATCACGAAAATGTACAGCCTGATATTCTTATTTTAGGGAAAGCCCTTTCAGGAGGAATGTATCCTGTATCTGCAGTATTGGCCAACGACAATATCATGAATGTTATTAAACCGGGGCAGCACGGTTCCACTTTCGGAGGAAATCCTATTGCCTGCGCTGTGGCTGTGGCTGCTTTAGACGTAGTAGCTGATGAAAAACTGTCAGAAAGAGCTGAACATCTGGGGCAGGTCTTCAGAGCAGAGATCGAAAAGATCATCGAAAAAAACGACCTTATCACCAAAGTAAGAGGAAAAGGTCTTCTGAATGCTATTCTGATTAACGATACTCCGGAGAGTTCCACTGCATGGAACCTTTGCCTTCAGTTAAAAGAAAACGGTCTTCTGGCCAAGCCTACCCACGGAAACATCATCAGGCTTGCACCACCATTGGTAATTACTGAAGAACAGCTTTTAGAATGCGTAAAAATCATTGAAAAAACGATCACAGAATTTCGTTAATGAAACTATCAGTCTGTTATATTATTTTTAACGGGGAAAGAATCATCGAAAAAAGTATCCGAAGCGTTTATGACATCGCAGATGAGATTATTATCGTTGATTCTTTTTCTACGGACAAAACTGAGGAGATCTGTACCGGGTTTCCAAAAGTAAAGTTTATCAAAAAAAAATTCGAAGGATTCGGTGACCAGAAAAACTACACACTGGCACAGGCTTCCGGCGAATGGATCCTGTTTCTGGACTCTGATGAAGTTCCGGATGCAGAAGCCGTACAGGCTATTAAAGATATTCTGAAAAGCAGTGATCCCGCTTATAAAGTATACACAATTCATTTCAACAATATCCTGCTGAAGAAAATAATCCGGTACGGAGGCTGGGGAACGGTATGGAGAGAGCGCTTTTTTAAGAAAGGACATGGAAAATATTCCGATGATCTGGTTCATGAAAGTTTCATCACCCTGGATAAAACAGGAAAACTTCCGGGAAACATCAACCATTACACCTACAAAAGTATTGCCCATCACATTGAAAAGATCAATAACTACACACAGCTGATGGCAGAAAAGAAGATAGCGAACGGTAAAAAAGTATCCCTGTTTAAAATTGTATTTGCTCCTTTTTTTAATTTCATAAAGACCTATTTTTTCAAACTGGGTTTTATGGACGGGGTGGCAGGATTCTATATTTCCATCACCGGAGCCTTTTACACTTTTCTTAAATATATTAAGATCAATGAGATTCTCAGAAACCAGTAAAGATTCTCAGAAAACAATATCAGACAGCCGCGGTTTTTACTGTGGCTGTCTGTCATTCATCCCTACAAACCCTTATTTTAATATATTTTTAAGCTGGTGCCTTCAATTTTTAATTAAATTTGAAGAGTATAATGTACACCAAACAAAAAAGCACAATATGGATCTCCGGAACTTTTATATGTTTTGAATTCCATAAAAAATTAACGGGATCTTAAATTCACATAACCATGTTCAGATTCTTTAAGAGAATACTTGGATTTTCAAAGGCAGAAAGCATCCGTATTCTGATGTATCATAAAATTAAACCTGGGAAAAATATCTCCGGAAAAGATGCATTAGCCGTTTCCGTTGAAAATCTGGAGGAACAGCTTCAGTATATTAAAAACAACTATACCACACTGTTTTTCAACGAACTGGAAGCCAACAAAACTACCCGGCGTAAACTGATCCTGACTTTTGATGACGGCTACCTCAACAACCTCCAGTATATGATCCCTTTGCTTGAAAAGTATCAGCTGAAAGCCACCATTTTTATCCCCACAGAACTTATACAGAAAGATGAAGTAAGTGAACAGCGCAAACTGATGACCTTTGATGAGATCAGATCATTAAATACCGATTTCATAGAGATCGCTCTTCACAGCCATTCCCACAGAAATTACTCACAGCTTACCCTTCAGGAAGCTTCAGATGACCTTCAGAAAAACATCCGTACTCTTGAAGAGAAGAAAATACCATTTACCAAAGTTCTCGCCTATCCTTACGGGCAGTTTCCCAAAAAAGGAGAAGCCAAGAAAGAGTTTTTTGCCATGCTGGAAAATACAGGTATAACCTCAGCTGTACGTATCGGAAATAATATAGCCTATTTTCCGTGGAAAAATAAATTCGAGATCAAGAGAATCGATATCAAAGGAGGGGACAGTTTTGATCTTTTCAAATGGAAACTGAGACTTGGAAAAGTTAAACTTTAATTCAAAAGGCTGCTATACAGTTTTTCGTAAGCATCTGCCATTTCCGTATACCCGAATTTCAGGGCTCTTTCTTTCAGTTCTGATGCATATTCGCCTGCTCTTGCGCCATACGTCTGCATGCCTGATGCGTATACCTGCTGCATATTTTCTGCTGAAAAATCATCAAAATAAAAAGCAAGATTTCCTCCTATTTCCGGCAGGCTCGTTAATCTGCTCAGAAAAACAGGTTTTCCAAAATACATGGCTTCCACAGGCGGAATTCCGAAACCTTCGGCCAACGAAGGATGACAGTAGGATTCACAGTGCTGAAGAAGAAAATACTTATCATTATTATCCACATTTTCAAGAATATGCACTCTGTTTTCCAAACCTAAAGCTTTCGTTTTTTCTAAAAACTTTTCTTTATAGGCCGACTTGGCAGAAGAAGTTACCAGCACAAGATCCCTGTCGTTTTCTGTCAGAAGATCCAGCAGTACGTCCTGGTTTTTCTTGGGAAAAAGCACACCTATATTCAAAATGTATTTTTTTCCTATGAAGCTGTATTTATTTTTAGAATTAAAATCTGTAATTTCGGGAAAGATCAGTCCGTTATATATGACCTCAACCCTTACATCCTTATTCAGCGTGAAAAGATGTTTGTTTTTCAGGAAATCTTCCTTTACAAAATCCGAGATGCATACAATGGCATCTGCATTTCCTATATTTTTCTGGACGAGTCTGGTACTCTTTTTGACCTTCTTTCCGGAACTGTTGTCATGCAGAAAATTAAGATCATGAAGAGTAACCACTTTTTTTTGCCCGTTTTTTATCTGATGAAAGTAATCGGAAAGCTGGTGAGCGGTATGGATGAGCGAAAAAGATCCGGTACTGACAGGAATTTTTTTCTGCCAGAACTTCCAGTTTATAACCGTAAACCTGTTCTTCGTTACGGGCATATTTTTCGCGGGACCATAAAGAGAATACTCAAAATCAGATACTTTCTCATCCAATCCCCTGATCAGGGAAGTGCATACATTGGCAATTCCCGACTTTGGATATTTCAGTCTTTCGGCATCGATAAGAATTTTCTTTCTCATTATAGAAGGGCTTTTCGCCAAAAATATAAATTTAAATATGAATTTTTTATTTTTGCACTATGAAAATTTGTTTAATTAGTTTCGATTTCTGGCACTATGATGAGCATATCGTGGATAAACTGAATGAGAGAGGCATTCAGGCCTGCCATATCAACATCGGAGCATTCACCCATAAAAACACGGGTGAACGTTTGAAGAACACTTTCAGCAAAATTTTCTTAGGCAAAAATCCGAAATATCATAAAAGACAAAATTTCATACTCGAATCTCTTGAAAAAATAGGAAAGCAGGATCAGATCCTTGTAATCAACCCTGAAGCCATAGATGAAGAAATACACCGGAAGATCAGGGAATACACTGACCGTAATATTGCCTACCTCTACGACAGTATGGCCAGGAACCCTGCCACTCATCTTCTGCATTATTTTGATACGGTTTTTTCTTTTGATGATGAAGACGTAAAAAACTTCGGATTCGAAAAGATCACGAATTATAATTATCTGGAATATCTTCCGGCAGAAAAACAGAATCCCAAACTGGATCTGTTTTATGTCTCCTCCTATGACCACAAGAGATTATCCGCCTTAAATGTACTCATCAACAGGCTCTGTTCGCTGAAAGTAAAGTTTGAAGTGTACATGGTGGGTAAGAAGGGATGGAAAAATAAGCTGAATCAGATCTTCGACAAAAAAAATATAGAAATACTGAAGTTTGGAAGAAGAAAGATTCCGCATCATGCGCTGCCCTCTTACTATAAGAACACAAAAGTAGTTCTGGACCTGATGCGGGCTGATCAGACCGGGCTCAGCTTCAGGATTTTTGAAGCGATGGCTCTGGAAAAAAAGATCATTACAGATAATCCCACTATTGCCAGTTACGATTTTTATAATCCCAATAATATTCTGCTGCTGAATAAAAAATTCAGTAATGTAAAAAAAGATTTTTTTGAAACACCATACGAAAAGCTTCCGGAAGCAGTTTATTATAAGTACACCCTGGATCATTGGGTGGATACTGTTTTTAAACTGAATTCATGAAAGAAATAAAACATGTACTTATTGTAACCAAAGAGTACAAATGTTCCCGGACCCCAAAAGTAGGAGGAACAGGTACTTTTTATAAGAATTTATCCGGAGAACTCGTAAAGAGAGGTATTTCAGTACATGTTTTCCTAATCTCCAGATACGCTTTCGATATCCGGGAAGACGGGGTAACGATTCATTCCATTAAAGATATTTTCAAATCCAGCCCTGCGCTTGAACTTATGAGATCTTTTACCGGAAAGCTGAAAGTACTGGAACCCATTCATTTTAAACTCTACCTTTCCGAAAAAAAAGCCATATCGGATAAAATAAGCGATTGGATCAGAAAAAACAAACTTCATTTTGACGTTGCCGAAACCCACGATTTTGACGGACTGGCACTCGCCATCCCTCAGAATATACCTTATGTGATACGTTGCCACGGCTCATGGTCTGTACTTGAAAAATATTTCGGATATAAAAAAGTACACAAAGGCCGTATTTTCTGCGAAAAAGAAGCTTTCAGGAAATCGGAGAATATCATTACGATTTCCAGATACAACGAAAAGATCAACAAAAGCCTTTTTGATATTAAAAATCCGAGACTAATTTATAACGGTGTGGATGAAAAATTCTATGCCCCTGATGAAACCATCGGGATTATTCCCAGATCTGTTTTTTTCCTGGGAAATGTCACCTTTGAAAAAGGAGCTGACACCATGATCCGGGAGTTTATCCGATTAAAAAAAGATTACCCTGAAGCTTCCCTTCATTTTGTAGGCCGTCCCAATCATTATCCGGATTATGTAAAAGAGCATGTTGCAGAAGAAGAAATAAGAGATTCCATCCACTTCCTGGGCAACAGAAACGGAAAAGAAATCGTAGACCTGATCAACAGGGCTGAAGTGGTATGTTTCCCATCCAAAGGTGAAAATTTTAGCTTATCTTTGCTCGAAGTAATGGCTATCCGGAAACCTGTTGTATGCTCCGCCATAGATTCTTTTAAAGAGGTGATACAGGATTCTGTGAATGGCTTTATTGCTGATGAAGACAACTTTCACAACAGGATAAGTCTTATTTTTGAAGACCATGATCTGAGAAACCGTATGGCTCTGAATGCCAGAAAATCGGTGGAATCAGATTTTGGGATCAACAGAATGGTGGATCAAACCATCAGTTTTTATCAGGAAATAATGTAGAAATAACTCTTACCTGTCCATTACAGGGCCTGTGAAAATGTGATACATGATCTGCGGTCATCCAAGTTACAGAATATGAATGCAAAGGAACAAATTGAGAATTTAGAGCTTGAGCTTAAAGCACTCAGGAGAAAATATTATATCAAATCATTTTTCAGAAAGGCCAAAAGGCTTGTCACTGATTTTTTACCGCTGGATTCTATTCCTGCTGAATATTGTGCAGAAAGAATCAAAATAAAGGAAAAGCATGAAGGAGATCTTTATCTTCCCAAAACATTCGGGTCACAGCAGGTTTCTGTAAAAACACCTAAAAATGAAGTGGAAATCTTTGCACTTCAGAATGTGTTATGTATTCCTGATTCCACATACTTTTTAGACATCAAAAAGCAGAAGATCTTTTATGAAAGATGGCATGATGATGACCGGATCATTTATGTGTACAACACCGTGAATCTGATGCAGCACTCTATGACACTGGCTAAGGTAAAGAATCATAAGAACATCTATTATGATGACGAAGCTATTTTTCTTGGGGGAACGTTTACATTCAATTATTATCATTTCCTGATTGATATCCTTTCAAAAATTGAATTTTTCAACCATATTCCGGATGCCAAAAACAAACTGATTATTGTAGATTCGGATGTGGAAAAAGTTGAAAATCTGAAAGAGCTGTTACATTTCTTTCTGAAGGATTATAAGATTGTATTCCTTAACCACGATAAAAACTATTATCAATTTAAAAAACTGTGGCACATCACCAGCATCAATTATGCAGTCCCGAATATTATGCCGGGGGAAAAATATGATGCACGGTTTGCTAAAATATCAAAAGAGTCTCTTCAATACCTGAGAAAGATCTGCTTTGACGGCCTGGACATGAGTAAAGTACAGGTACAGCCTGTGAAAAGGATATTTATTGCCCGAAAATCTAAGTTCAGGAAATATAATGAAGAAGAAGTTCTGGATGTTTCGAAAAAACATGGTTTTGAGGCAGTATTCTTTGAGGACCTGAACATTCATGAACAGATCTATATGGTGAATAATGCAGAGTACATCATTGGTCCGAGTGGTGCGGCATGGACGAATCTGATCTTTGCCAATCCTGGAGCTAAAGGACTTTCCTGGTACAGTGCCGTATGGGGAGACTTTCCTATTTTCTCTACTCTGGCAGCGGAAATGAAATTCGATCTGAACTTCTATATCTATCCTCAGGACGAAGAAGGCTTCCATGAAGATTACAGACTGGATCCGGAGATTTTTGCCCAAAAGCTGGAAGAAATACTTCATTTATAAAAATCTTTATTAAAACAATCATAAGGTTTGCATATGTTTTTCACTAAAAGTGAGAAACTTTACACAGATCAGAGGATACAAAATCAATAGAAACATACTGAATATTCTTTTAGAGGTTTAAAAGTGGTATATCGGTTTTAATACATCATGAAAAATACATTCTGCTGTAATGAGCCAGAAACATTATTATGGTAAAAAATACAAAGAATAATATTCTATTAACCTTACTTTCAGTTCTGGTTTTATCTATATTATTTTATTTCATATATAATTTAAGGGATACTTTTCTTGATGATTCATACATTACTCTCACCTATTCTAAACATTTCTTTCAGGAAGGAAAGCCTTGGTACAATCCGGCGGATACAATTCAGGGGAATGGACAGACCAGTATTTTATGGATGCTTATTCAAAGCCTGTCTTTTAATTTTGAATCTATTACCAATCCCATTTACATCAATAAAGGAATTAGCTTTATACTTATCGTCATTGTATTTTCATTCTTGCTTCAAAGTTTCAGGACGCATCAATCTATTCTCCGTAAGGGATTAATATTTCTATTTTCTGTTTTATTCAGTGTCTGGTCAGCTTTTCAGGTTTCTCATGGCTTGGAAACTGTTTTCTTTGCAACAACTCTATTCCTTTTTCTTAAATACAGGGATCAGAATATAGGCTGTTTACTGGCTTTTATCCTGCCGTTCATCAGACCAGAAGCTGTTATATTTACATTTTTCTTTGTAATCGATACTAAACTTTTCAGTAAAGTATTTTTTAAAAGAGCTTTATGTTTACTGGCTTCCATATCGATTTACTTCATGTATACGGCTTATTATTATGATGTATTGATCCCGCTTCCGTTTCTGTTGAAAAATATCCGGGACTTTTCATTTGAAAAAGTAATGAATTTCATTTCTGTCACCCTTATCTTTTCACCAATTCTTGTATTTGCTCTTAAAAACTATAAAACCAGATTGATATTCTATGCACCTTTATTTTTCTTCATCATCTATTATTCTTTTTTCATACATGAAATAATGAATTTCTTTGACCGTTACAGATACCCGCTATTTGTATACTATATTTATTTTTTAGGATATGAAGACATCCATATTTTAAGAAATAAAAAAATAAATATTGCGTTGTTTGTACTATGTATTTTAGGTATCTTTAATTATTACAAGTATCTGGATATGCATAGGGCTTTTTATGTAGGCCCCTATTTAGAAGCTATAAAGAAAGGACCTATGTATATTGGTAAATATCTGAAGAAAAAATCGTTAGAGGAAGATATAAAATTCAGGGTACTTAATTCAGACGCCGGAGCAATAGCTTATTTTTCAGGCTGTTATTTATATGATACCTGGGGACTGAATAATGCCACCCTGCTATTAACTAAAAAAAATAAAGACTGGAATGCCTATCTATCTTATCTGAAACAAACAGATCCTGATTATATCATTCTTATTTCAAAAGATTACCATAAATTTATACCAAGACTTGACTTTGAAGAAAAAATATACAAATACTTTTCACTTCAAACCAGGCAACCTGCTTTAGTAAGAAAGTCCACGGATGAATATCATTATTTTATATACAGGATACGTCCTTAATTTTAATCCAAATAAAAATTTTTCATACCCGTTATGAATACCCTACCTCCTGTAAGTCTTGTTATCATCACAATGAACCATGAAAAGTTTATTGAGCAGGCCTGTATGTCTGCTATTTCACAGACTTATCCCAACTATGAGATCATTCTTCTGGATAATGCATCCACAGACAAAACATTTGAAAATGCAGAACGGATACTTTCACAGTTTACGCAACATTATAAGCTGATCAGGAATACTGAAAGCTTTGGAGTTGCTAAAAATATCAACACAGCAGTTGCACAGGCTTCAGGAGAATATGTTTCCCTTCTTTCCGGAGACGACTGGTATACGGAGGACAGCATGGCGGAGAAGGTGGCTTTCATCGAAAAAAATCCTGTTGACTTTATCCTTTCAGATGGGTATAGATATTACCAGGCTGAGGATAAAATAACAGAAGTCTATACTCCTAAAGAAAAGAAAAGAGTAATAGACAGCATGACGAATTTTTTCCACGAAAATGTTGCTGAAAACAGGACCGCCAACGTCGGAACTTTTGTAAAAAGAGAGCTTCTGGTACAATATCCGTTCGACGAAAACATCAATACTGAAGACTGGGACATGAACCTCCGCCTTACCTCAAAAGGATACAGGGTGGGCTTTATCGATAAAAAGTTATTCTATTACAGAATGCTCCCAACCAGTTTATCAAGAAACTGGAAGCTGATGGAAGATTCTTATAAAAAAGTGACAGGAAAGTATCTTGATTATATTAAAGCAGATAAACAGCTTTACCAGAAATACCGTCTGCAGCTCCTTCATTTCAAATATGAAGTTTTATTGTCTGATCCCCGTTCAGAAGCCGAAAAAGAAAAACTTCAGCTGGAATGGAAGAAAGAAAAATACAGGATCAAATACAAAAATCCGGTTCTTTTCTTTAAGCTGCTGATGCTAAAAAAATAAGATGAAGCTAGAAAACAGCTTCATCTTTTTTATACCTGCAAGTCGTAAAAAGCCGGGAATCAATTTATAATTCATCTTTAAAAACGCATAATTTTAAGTAAATTTGCACCAAAATTTTAATTGAAATGGAGAAAGTAAGAGTACGTTTTGCTCCAAGTCCAACAGGACCTTTGCATTTAGGAGGCGTAAGAACCGCATTATATGATTATCTTTTTGCCAAAAACCAGGGCGGAGAATTTGTATTGAGAATTGAAGATACAGATACGGCAAGATATGTAGAAGGAGCTGAAGAATATATTGAAGAAGCTTTGGAATGGTGCGGAATCATCCCTGATGAAAGTCCTAAAAAAGGAGGAAAATTTGCCCCTTACAGACAATCTGAAAGAAGAGATATCTATGACCGTTATACTGAACAGATCCTGAAAACGGATTACGCTTATCTGGCCTTCGATACTCCGGAGGAGCTGGATGCCATCCGTGCAGAGTATGAAGCAAAAGGCGAGGTCTTCTCCTATGACAATAAAACAAGAAACAGGCTGAGAAACAGCCTTGCGCTTTCCGAAGAAGAAGTTCAGAAATTGCTGGCTGAAAAAACACCGTATGTGGTACGTTTCAAAATGCCCGTAGACCGTATTCTTAATCTTGAAGATATCATCAGAGGAAAATTCTCTGTAAATACCAATACCCTTGACGATAAGGTTCTGGTAAAGAATGACGGGATGCCTACCTATCATTTTGCCAACATCATAGATGATCATGAAATGGAAATTTCCCACGTCATCCGTGGTGAAGAATGGCTTCCTTCTCTTGGTCTGCACACGCTGCTGTATGAAGCAATGAACTGGGAAGCACCTCAGTTTGCTCACCTTTCTTTGATCCTGAAGCCGGAAGGAAAAGGAAAATTAAGCAAGAGAGACGGTGACAAATTCGGGTTTCCGGTATTCCCGCTGGATTTTAAAGATCCTGCAACAGGCATTGTGTCCAAAGGATACAGGGAAAACGGATATCTTCCGGATGCCTTCATCAACATGGTGGCCCTTCTGGGATGGTCTCCTGCTGATGATAAGGAAATCCTTACGCTGGATGAAATGTGCAGAGAATTTGATCTTCATAAAGTACATAAAGCCGGGGCAAGATTCAGTAAAGAAAAATCGGAATGGTTCAACCACCAGTATATGCAGATGAAATCTGATGAAGAGCTTCTTCAGATCTTAAAAAATACAGACCTTGACCTGTCCGGTGTTTCAGATGAGAAATTACTGAAAGTTATTGGCCTTATGAAAGAGAGAGCTACTTTCCCTAAAGATATTTACGAAAACGGGAAGTTTTTCTTTAAAGCTCCGGTATCTTATGATGAAAAAGCAGCCAAAAAAACGTGGAATGAAGAAACGTCTGCTATTTTAGGAGATCTTGCTGAAACACTGAACGGAACGGAAACCTTCAATGCGGAAACTTTAAAACAGACTGTTCACGATTTTGCAGAAGGTAAAGGCCTGGGAATGGGGAAAGTGATGATGCCATTACGTCTTTCTTTAGTGGGAGAACTGAAGGGACCGGATGTTCCGGACATTCTGGAAACGCTTGGAAAAGAGGAAAGTATCGCCAGAATAAACAATGCTATCAATAATTTTAAATAGGTTCTCATAATTTTTCATAAATTTGAAAGATTTAATTTACTTCAAGAAATGGAATATTTAAGTTTCGAACTTCCTATCAAAGAACTAATGGATCAACTTCAGACTTGTTCTTTAGTAGGAGAAGAAAGTGGTGTTGATGTAAAATTAGCATGCAGCCAGATTGAGGATAAGATTTTAGAAAAGAAAAAAGAAATCTACAGTACCCTCACTCCATGGCAAAGAGTACAGCTGTCCCGTCATCCGGATCGTCCATACGCACTGGACTATATCAAGGGAATGACAGATAAAGGCAGCTTCCTAGAACTTCACGGAGACAGAAATTTCGCTGATGACCCTGCAATGGTTGGCGGTTTAGCTACTCTTGACGGTCAGAAAGTAATGATCATAGGAACCCAGAAAGGAAGAACAACCAAAGAAAGACAGCACAGAAGATTCGGGATGCCCAATCCTGAAGGATACAGAAAAGCATTACGCCTGATGAAACTTGCTGAAAAATTCAACATCCCTGTAATCACTTTAGTGGATACTCCGGGAGCTTACCCGGGACTGGAAGCAGAAGAAAGAGGTCAGGGAGAAGCTATTGCCCGAAATATTTTCGAAATGGTACAGCTTAAAACCCCTATCTTCACTTATATTATTGGAGAAGGAGCCAGTGGCGGTGCATTAGGAATTGGTGTTGGAAATAAAGTATATATGTTGGAAAACACGTGGTATACCGTAATTGCTCCGGAAAGCTGCTCCTCTATTTTGTGGAGAAACTGGGATCATAAGGAAGATGCGGCAAATGCCCTGAACCTTACTCCGGCAGATGCTTTAAGAGAGAAATTTATCGACGGAATCATTGAAGAGCCCCTTGGAGGTGCTCATTATGATCCGGAAACCGCTTATTTAAATCTAAAAAATTCTATTTTACAGAATATCAAAGCTTTTTCCAAATTCACAGGACAGGAGCTTGAAACCCAGAGACAGGAGAAATTCATTGCAATGGGACAGTTTAAAGGATAAAAAAACAAACCGGCTGAGAAAAATTTCTCAGCCGGTTTTACTTTAGTTTCCTTCTTATTAAATTTATTTCTATTCTGCTACATTCAAAACCAGTTCAATATCCTGGGTAATCTTTTTTGAAGAACTGTAACTGGCATCACAAATGGCAGTACTCAATACATATTCTCCCTTATCGATCAGGATAAAATTCTGGCTTTTGGCCGCAACACTCAGGCTGTACGATTTTTTACCATTGATTTTCAATACCAGCGGACAGCCGGATTTATTTCTGATGTTCACATAAGCTTCACTTTTTCCTGCGTCATTATTAAATATATGGGTAAGCATGGCTGCTGTCCTTTTAGCTTCATCACTAGGTTCGGATTTACTGGAACCTGTGCTTTTCAATGATCCTGCAGAAGCATAGTTTACGGTTCTTTCAGGTTTTGCAGGAGAAGAAGTATTGGAAGCCAGTGTCTTTCCGTTCTTTGTATCCGTATTTTTAGCAATATCCGCCGGCCTTCCAACAGGCCTGATGCCAGGTTGTGTTTCTGAAGATGAATGATCTGCCAGAATGATCTCTACCAGTTTTCTTTTAAAAAAGTCTGTTCTGGCATGTCCGGGATTCTGTTTCAGGAAACCGGCAATTACTCTCGGCTCTTTTGAGGTTTCAGCCTCCTGCTCCGTATAGATGATCACCGTTTCTTTTTCTACAACTGTTTTGGTTTTCGTTTTTTTCTTTTTTTGAGAAAAACCTAATGCAAAAATGCATAGAAATATGAGTAGAAAGTTTTTTTTCATTAATCAAGTCTTTAAAATAGTATTAAATATATCAATAACGTGAAAAGTCATTTTTTAGTTTATCATTAAAATTATTATCTTTGCACTGCTTTAAAATTAAGCTAAAAATTAATACTAATCTTAAATAAAAAAATAATAGATATTATGTCTTATACACCAGTTGCTGCAGACGTAGCGAAATTAAGAAACCAGACAGGTGCAGGTATGATGGACTGCAAAAAAGCTCTAGTTGAAGCTGAAGGAGACTTCGAAAAAGCGGTAGATATCCTTAGAAAAAAAGGACAGAAAGTTGCTGCCAACAGAGCAGACAGAGAGTCTACTGAAGGTGCTGTAATCGCAAGAGTAAACGAAGACAACACTTTAGGTGCTGTTATTTCTTTAAACTGCGAAACTGACTTCGTTGCCAAGAACGAAGCATTCATCGAGCTTGCTTACGAACTAGCTGAAATGGCTATTTTCGCTGCTACAAAAGAAGAGCTTTTAGCTACGGATTTCCACGGGATCACTGTTGCTGAGAAATTAGTTGAGCAGACCGGTGTAATCGGTGAGAAAATCGAGATCGGAGCTTTCGAAAGAATCGAAGGACCATACCTGGGAGCTTACATCCATGCTGGAAACAAAATCGCTGCTATCACTTCACTTTCTGCTAAAGTAGACGGAGCTGACGAAGCTGCTAAAGCTGTTTCTATGCAGGTTGCTGCCATGAACCCAATCGCTTTGGACGAAACTGCGGTATCTCAGGAAACTATCGACAGAGAATTAGAGATCGAAAGACACAAACTTACTGAAGAAGGTAAGCCTGCGAACATTATCGATAATATCTTAAAAGGTAAAATGCAGAGATTCTACAAAGACAATACTTTGGTACACCAGGATTTCATTAAAGACGGAAGTATCTCAGTTGCTGATTATGTAAAATCTGTAAACGGAGACCTTAAAGTAACAGGATTCGTAAGAGTAAGCTTAGCTTAATCTATCTGATTCAAAATAATATTATGCCCCGGAGCTTATTGCTTTCCGGGGCTTTTCATATCCATACTGCTGAAATAATCAATCGGATAGGTTCCGATTTATCTGGCTCCGGACCTCAAATAGAATCTCCCTCTTTTGGGGTATTTTTTTAGTCGGTCTTATGGTGTAGCTTTGCTGTAAACTGTCAGCTATGAAATATCTTCTCCACCGATATATTCTGATACTGTCTATTCTGGCCGGATCTTTCCTGTACGCCCAGGAATCCCTTATTGAGTCAACATTGAATCTTTATCTGAAGAAAGACATGAAGCTGCAGCCAAATTCCGGCCGTTTTGAAGATACCTTAAACGTCGTTACTCCTTATCGTATCCATAATGGAATTTTGTCTGTGGAGACCGAAATGAAAGGAAATTTTCATTACACAGAAAAGCAGGAAGTCCTTCTGTCTGAAATCACAGGGGTTGGTAAGGATATTAATGTGATATTCAAAACCCGGCAGGATGCAGTAAAGATTACCCGTCGTTATATTGGAAAAAGCAGGGATATTCCGGGATATGAGAGCACAGGAAATATGTTCTTCACAGGAATAAGGCAGACCCGGAACAACGAATATCTTAGCAAAGCCCTGTTGAAAGCTTTTGCAAAAGACGGCTACACCATAAAAATTCTTTACTGGTACGACTGAACAACCAACAAATAAACAAATTATGAAAACCATTTCCTTTTTTACTGTCCTGTTATTAGGTCTTATATGTACTGCCTGCCAACCTTCCGGAACACCGGACAATGAGGTTCTGATACATCAGAATGTTCAGCTGCCTGAAGGTTTTTCCGATGCTGTGGAAAAAAAATACAGTGTTCAGAAAAATATTGATGATACCGGAGCAGTATGCACGTTTGATGTTACTGCTTTAGAAAAGGCCCCCTCTGATTTTGTAGTTAAAAATATTAAAGTTACATTAAAGAAAGGCAGTAAAGGTATCCGGTTTAAGGCCATTATGGGAGAACAAAATGTAAACCTCGGAACAAAAAAAGCTTATGATACTTTTTCCACTCTGGAAATACACTATTACAAACCTGGTGAAAACATCAAAACCTATACAATCACAGCCAGAGGAAAAGTCAGTGAGCTATAAAAAACAAAATCCGATATCAAACAACATCCATTAAAAACTATTATTTAACAGAAAAATGTCTGAGAAAAACCGTTTCGCCGACCAGAATAAAACAGTCTCCGATTTCTACAATGAAGTCTGGATAGTCTGCCCCGTTTGCGAACATAAAGCATTTGCCAAAACTGACATGGAACAGAGAAAAGCAAGACTGTACTGTCCTGAATGCGGCTATAATAAAGACATTTCGATGGAAGTCTGTATTTCCGGCTCCAAAGCCCTCAGCATAAGAGCTGCCCACGTTTATTTCGGAGCAGAGTTATGGCTGCAGCACACTTTTAAAGAAGGTATATTCTGTGCTTATAACGGCAGCCATCTGGAATATCTGGAAAACTACATTGCGGCCGGTCTCCGGGAGCATAAAGACCGTACTCACTTTACGCTGCTGGAAAAACTGCCCGCATTTTACCATACAGCCAAAAACCGCAAATCACTTTTAGCGGTTATAGATAAACTGAAGAAAAAATAGGTTAAAAAAAAGAAAGAGTATTACCGGCCTTCAGCTTAACAGATATATATATTAACCGGAACCTTCCTGCATTACAGTGGGTAAAGCATAAAAAAGATCATTTATTGGTGTTAACAAAATATGACGTAAATTTTAAATATTCAGCAATACCATAATAAAGATCAATTGTTTGATTTTTTTCTATAAAAAATTGATTATTAATGCTTAAATTTGCGGCCCTTATAGTAACGCATGAAAAAATTTCTACTCGCTTTTTGTACATTTTTCTGTTTATTAGTTAATGCGCAATTAGATACGGAGCACTGGTTTGCTCCAATGTCCGCAAGTTCTCTTCAGGGAACTCCTAAGTGTTATTTATACCTGTCTACCAACGAAACAACTCCTTTCCAGGTACAGGTTTACAACAACAATACTGTATTTTCCACAGTACAGGTAAGCAAAGGAAATCCGGTTCAGGTAACCGTTCCTTATCAGTACATGATTGCTTCCACCCTGTCTAATCTTTTTACGCCCAATTCTATGGGATTATATGTAAAAGGAAACAAAAAATTCTTTGCCAATTTCAGGTTTACAGTTCCAAACCAGGCTGAAATCATTACCTCAAAAGGATTGGCGGGTATCGGAAAAAACTTTTTCGTTGGAACAGCTCCTGTTACTTCGGCAAAAGACCATGTGAATTCAACGGTAGGAATTACTGCCACAGAAGATAATACAACCGTAACATTATCCGGATATAATCCCGGGGTTGTTTTCTCTGACGGAATTTCAGCTCCTTCAAGAACAGTTACCCTGAATAAGGGTAAATCTTATATCATTGAGGCTAAAAGTACACTCTCCACTGCCAATTTGAGAGGTCTGATCGGTGCAAAGATTACGGCTAACAAGCCCATTTCTGTTACAAACGGAAACTTTAACAGTATCTATACTACCCAAAACAGCACGAATGTGGATGTACTGATGGATCAGGCTGTTCCGGTAGAAAGACTGGGGAAAGATTTTGTGCTGGTAAAAGGAAACGGACCCGCTGCCTCCGGAATGGAAGCGGCCCTGGTTATCGGAACGGTAGACGGTACTGTACTTACTGTCAATGGAAATTCCGGTAATACCTACACACTTAATGCCGGCGAACACCGCATCATTACGGGAACCAATTACAGTGCCACAGGAAATAATATGAGTATTTCCTCCAACAATAATGTGTATGTATATCAGCTTCTTGCAGGAACTTCCGGAAGTACCGTTTACGCAACCGGAGGAATGAACTTTATCCCGCCGTTAAGCTGCTTTCTTCCCAAAGAAATCAATGAAATTGGCTTCATCAACAAAATTGGCACCGATTATTTTGATACCAAGCTAAATATCATTACCCAGACAGGAGCAACGGTAACCTTTAACGGAGCCACGCCTGCCGCCGCTACCGGTCCTTATCCTGTTACCGGAAACCCAAACTGGGTAACTTATTCTATTCAGAATGTTTCCAATAATATAACGGTAACTTCTACCAAACCTGTAACAGCTGGAATCGCAGCCGGTGACGGTGCAGTAGGATACGGAGGTTATTTTGCAGGATTCTCTTCTGTTCCGGCGATTACCAAAACAGGCGACTGTTATACGGGAGTTCGTCTTGAGGTGGACAGCAGCTATGATTCTTATCAATGGTATTTTAACGGGAATCCGATTAACGGAGCCACTACCTACTTCATCAATCCTGAACTGTACGGAGCAGGAACTTATACCTGCTATATCACAAAAAACAACTGTGAATCCAGGATGACTTATGAATATGAATATACATTATGTCCCCCGATCTCCACAACCACCTATAATATAGGATCGTGTAATACCAAAGTGATTACTCCGGTATTTACAAGCTCAACACAGCCTGTTAATATTTCACAGACCAGCATCATTGTACAGCCTGCCAACGGGACGGTATCTGTAAACCCTGCCAACGGACAGATTACATACACACCCAACCCTGGTCTCACGGCTGATGCAACAGATACATTTACTTACTACATTCAGGGGAATGGGAATCCTGCTGATTTTGAATATTTCAAAGTCAATATCAATATAGATGTTCTGCAGACTCAGGACGCCACCCTGGCATCATGTGCCGCAACTAACGGAAACGGAACCTATAACCTTACCACAGCTGTTGTTTCCCCGGATGCGGGAACTACGGCAACGTATTTTACCAATGCTAATTTAACAGGGCAGATTGCCAGCCCAGCGACCTATACAGGTCCGCCGGGAATAATCTATGTAAATGTTGTCTCTTCCTTCGGATGTACAAAAACAGCACAGATTACTTTAACGCAAAACCTCTCTCCAAATATCAATACAGCGAATTTCAATGCGAGTTTCTGTGATGATGATTTTGATGGAATTATCAATGTAAATTTCAATAACGTAACTCCACAGATCGTTGCCAATTCTGCCAACTTCACCGTAAAATATTACCTTACCCAGGCAGATGCCAATGCAGGAAATAATAGCAATCTTCCTTCGAACTGGACGTACACGGCCAATACAACGGTATATGTAAGGGTATTTTCCAATGTAAGCGACTGCCCTTCTGCTTTCGGACAGATTAATTTTACAATAGGAGGCAAAATCCCGCTGATCACCGCAAATGCAGTTGCCGATATCTGTGATAATGACCTTAGCGGATCTGAATCTGTAAATCTTAATGACTATAAGAATTTATTTACACTGGACCCTAACGTCATTCTGTCATTCTATTCTACATTGGCCAATGCACAGGCAGGTACAGGAGCAATTTCGCCCAATCAGAATATTACTTCCGTACATACTTTCTATGTAAGGTTCCAGAGTTCCACAGGATGTCCTAATACCGGTACTCTTAAACTGACTTTAAAAACGCCTAAAAAATCTGAAAGACTGCATGACCAGGTAGTGTGTTCTACTGAAAGAGTAGTACTTGATCCTGGCCCGGGATTCACGTCTTATCTATGGAGTACCGGGGCTACCACTCCAACCATCGCAGTGGGGCCTGGAAATTATTATGTAGATCTTGGATTCAACGGATGTGTATACCGCCAGACTGTAAACGTAACGACCGCACAGGCTCCTGTTATTACAAGAATAGACATGTTCGGGTCAACAGCAACAGTATATGTAACCGGAGGTACACCTCCTTATCAGTATTCCCTTGACGGAATCAATTATCAGCCGTCGAATGTCTTCCCGGGCTTGTCCAGAGGGATTCATAAAGTATATGTACTGGGAGCCGACGGATGTCTTCCTGTTACGAAAGAGTTTCTGGTAATCAACCTTGTGAATACCATCACTCCAAACGGAGACGGAATCAATGATGTTCTTAATTATTCTGAGCTGAAAATAAAAGAAAATGTAAGCATAGAGGTTGCCGACCGTTACGGAGCTTCTGTTTACCGCTCTGCAGATAAAAATTACATCTGGGACGGCAAAGTGAGCGGGCGAAGTATTCCAACCGGAACTTACTGGTATGTATTACGATGGACGGAACCGGACACTAAATTATCAGTTTCTTACTCCGGATGGCTTTTAATTAAAAATCGATAATAAAAATTAACTTTTATTTACATTTCACTAACGCTATTTGAAATATTATTTTAATTTTGTAGAAATCCTAATTCCATACATATGAAAAGATTTTTACTCAGCTTAGTATTGGTTTTTCTGACGGCAAATATGGTTCTTGCACAAAGGGACACCGAGCACTGGTTTGCTCCTATGGCAGCAAGATCAGGCGCGCTTTCATCGGCTAAACAGGCTTTATATTTGTCTACGGATTCTACCACTCCTTTTGATGTGGAAATATACAGCCGGAATGCCACAGGCTACCAATTGCTGGCAACAAGAACGATCAGTAAAGGGGATCCTAAAACATATGATGTAGAAACCGCAAAAATGGTCACTTCAAATTCCACGGAATTATTCAAGCCTGTAAACATGGGGTTGTACGTGAAAGGGACCAAACCTTTTTTTGCAAACTACAGATTCAGTGTAACCAACCACGGGGAAATATTGACCTCTAAAGGTAAAGCCGGTATCGGAACCAAGTTTTATGCTGTAACCGCTCCGATTCTTGCCTCATCAGGCCTGATGATGTACCTTAATTTCACTACCGGAATTATGGCTACGGAAGACAATACAACCGTTACCGTTACAGGATATAATGCGGGAGTTCTGTTTACCAATGGTACTACGGGAGCTACTGTTCCTACCATGAATATCACCCTCAATAAAGGACAGTCCTATATTATTGAAGGGCAGATGAACAGCTCAAATACCACTGCAGCCAACGCATCCGGATTTATCGGTTCCAAAATAGAATCGAACAAACCTATTTCGGTCACCAATGGAAACTTCAACGGGCAGTTTGCTCTTCCTGCTACCACAGCACTTTCCTCAGATATCGTAATGGACCAGTCCGTGCCCGTCAACAGGTTAGGAAATGAATTCATCATGGTAAAAGGAAATGGAAGTACTACGGACGGGATAGAAGATGCTCTTATCGTGGCTACCGAAAACAATACAGAAGTATACCTGAACGGATCAGGCTCTCCTGTTCAGGTCCTCAACGAAGGACAATGGATGAGAGCGGGCCAGGGTCCCAACGGTACATTTGTTAATCCTTATATTGACCAGGGAAGCGGACATCTGAATATGCACATTAAAACTTCTAAAAATGTATATGTGTACCAGATGCTGGCAGGGGCTCCTGTTAACCCTGTTCCTACGGTTGGATTCAACTATATTCCGCCACTGAACTGTTTCCTTCCGAGAAGGATTGATGAAATAGGAAAAATAGAAGAACTTCCGGAAACCATCAACAGTGGAGCCAAAAATGTAAAATTAAATATTCTTACCGAAACGGGAGCTACCGTTACCGTTACGGCCAACGGAGCACCGCCTACCACTCCTACCGCAGCACAGGGACCTTTTCCCGTAGCCGGAACTACCGCGTGGGTGTCCTACTCTATACCTAATGTTACCGGAAACGTTACCGTTACCTCAACAAAAGCCGTTACCGCAGGGATTGCCGCAGGAAGTGGAGCCGTTGGATATGGCGGTTATTTTGCCGGTTTCTCTTCAATTCCTGTCATTACAAAGCGTTCCGGAGAATGTGCTCCGGGGATTATCCTGGAAGTGGATGACAGCTATGAAGGGTATCAGTGGTTCAGAAACGGAAATATCATTGTGGGGGCAACCACCAACGTATATGCTCCTACCCTTTCAGGAAACTATACTGTAAGAGTAAGCATGGGAACCTGCCCACCTCTTACCACTGCTGTTTATAAAGTATTCAGCTGTTTAAAAGAAACTACTCAGGCTCTTAATATCTGTGCAGCCAAAGTAATTACTCCAGCATTTACATCTTCATCACAGACTCCGGTGCCGGGTACCGTAGTGATCATTACACCGCCTACCAATGGGACGGCAGTCGTTAATCCTAACGGAACGATTACCTACACTCCCACAGCCAATTTCAACGGTTCGGATAAAATTGTCTATAAATTCTGTGGCAACGATGCTGAATTTACAGATTGTGAACAGATCACTTTAAACCTTACCGTAGTTCCTTTCGTAGTAAAAGATGCAGAGATTACGGCCTGTTGGTATGATGTAGCCCCTTATGCCTATTTTGATCTTACGAAAGCCAATATTACAGATTATGCGTTAGCCATTAAAAAGTATTACCGTACAATGGCTGATCTTAATGCAGGAACCAATGAAATTACCACTCCTGAAAATTTCCCTGCTACCGGAGGTGTTGTTTTCGTTAAAGTAACAACTGTTGAAGGATGTATGGCTGTTTCAAAAATTACGCTTACTCCGCTTCCTATCAGAAAATCACCTTTACTGGTAGATCAGTATATTTGTATCGACAGCAGAACCAATCTGGATGCAGGTCCCGGATATGAATCCTACCTGTGGAATACCGGAGCAACAACTTCCTCTATTCAGGGGGTTGGTGTTGGAGAATATTCCGTAATACTGAAGAAAAACGGATGCTTCCTAACACAGGTGGTAAGAGTAAGAAAAGCTGAAGATCCTGTGATTTCCAAGATTGAAATTTCAAATACCACGGTGACAGTAATAGCAAACGGAGGAAAAGCACCATATAAATATGCGGTAGACACACCTACCAACTGGCAGGATTCCAACGTATTTACGGGAATGACCAGAGGTCAGCATACATTCTATGTGAAAGATGCTTACAACTGTAATCCTACTTCTGTGGAAGTTACCGTTCCGAACCTGATCAATGCCATTACTCCAAACGGTGATAATAAAAATGATTACATCGATTATAGTGAGCTGTCTTATAAAGAAAATCTTTCTTTCATGATTTACGACCGATACGGAAACAAGGTTTTCACCGGAGATAAGTTTAATAACTACAAATGGGACGGAAAACATTTTGACAAAAAAATACTCACCGGAACCTACTGGTATCACATCAATTGGAATGAATCTAACAAAGAAAAAACTCCGATTAAATATACAGGATGGGTCTTAGTTAAAAATATAGAATAAACTCATTATTTAATATGAATATTTAAACCACGATTATATATCGTGGTTTTTTTATTAACAAAATTCAAACATTTTAAACATTTCCTAAAAATCGATCATTAATTATGATATATTTGTAAAAAACTTAACCTTACTCTGATGAAAACAAACATATTTATTAGCAGATTGCTATTTTTTATCAAAATATTATTTTTCCCTATCTCATTATTTTCTCATTAAAGCTAAAAAACTTATATCATGAAATGCTTTGTCTGAGTCATCATTTCATTACTGTCTTTTTGTGATCTAATAAAATGAAAATTATTTATAAAAAATTCTAAATATGGTAAAAAAACTACTTCCTTGTAAAAAGCAGATTTTTCTTTTGCTTTTTCAAAAACTCACCTTTTTCCTTCTGATGCTGTTTGCCTTAGACATGGTATATGCTCAGAGAGATACAGAGCATTGGTTTGCACCGATGATGAAAAGAAACACCAATGCCGCCGAGCAGCAGGGTTTATATTTTTCCACAGACTCTACCACACCTTTTCCTGTTGAAATATACAGCAATAATGTTCTTATTGGTACCGTTAATGTGAGCAAAGGGAATCCACAGGTCTTCAATGTTCCTTTTCAGAATATGATGACCACTTCCCAGGCAGATTTATTCAAGCCTGTCAGAATGGGGCTGTATACCAAAGGCAGCAAGCCCTACTTTGTTACGTTCAGATTTTCGTCACTGAATCATGCTGAAATATTAACGTCCAAAGGAAAAGCCGGAATAGGCAGACTGTTTTATGTTGCAACCTCCCCGATAACCCAATCCAACTCAAGCGGAATAAACTTTACCACCGGAATTCTGGCCACAGAAGATAATACAACTGTTACCGTTTCCGGGTATTCCCCTGATGTAAGATTTTCCAACAATACCACCGGAATTACCAACCCCTCTATAACTTTTATACTGAACAAAGGCCAGTCATATATTATTGAAGGAGATGGCGAAATAGTACAGAACCGTAAAGGATTCATCGGTGCCAAAATCGTGGCAGACAAACCTGTTTCGGTTACCAATGGAAATTTTAACGGCCAGTTTTCTCTTTCCACCAGCTCTTTTCTGGGCTTCGGAACGGATATTATCATGGACCAGTCTGTTCCCGTAGACCGATTAGGAAATGAGTTTGTAATAGTAAAAGGAAATGCCAACATTAATGAACGGATGGAAGATGCCCTTATCATTGCTACTGAAAACAATACTCAGGTATTCATCAATAATGCAGCGACCCCTGCGGCCACGCTTAATGAAGGACAAAGTTACAGGGTGAATGAAATATCGAATACCAATTATATCAATCAGGGCAACAACCATTACAATATGTACATCAGAACGACAAAAAATGTGTACGTCTATCAGCTACTGGCAGGGGTGGCCAATGATTCTCAGGCTGCTACCGGTGGGTTCAATTATATTCCGCCCCTCAACTGTTTTTTGCCCAGAAAAATTGATGAAATAGGGATGATCAACATTCTTCCCCCTACAACCAATACCGTTAAATTAAATATTTTAACAGAAGCCGGCGCGGCAGTTACGGTGAACGGAAATACCCCTCCAGCAGCTCAGGGGCCTTATCCGGTAAGCGGAACCAATAACTGGGTTTCCTATTCTGTACCCAATATCACAGGAAATGTTACCGTAACCTCTACAAAAGCTGTGACTGCCGGTATTGCCGGTGGAAGTGGTGCCGTAGGATATGGAGGGTATTTTGCAGGTTTTTCCTCTGTTCCCGTTATTGCCAAGCAATCCGGAGACTGTATTCCGGGAATCATTCTGGAAGTGGACGACAGCTTTGAAACTTACCAGTGGTACAGAAACGACAATCCCATCCCCGGGGCAACAGCCAATTCATATACCCCGGTACAATCCGGCAACTATACCGTAAAAATAACTGTGGGCACCTGCCCTCCGGTTACTACACCGGTATATAAGGTATACACCTGCCTCACACAGACTACCGTAAATGAAACCATGTGTAACGGAGTAAAACAGATTGTCCCTGCTTTTACCCATTCTACACAGACCTTCGTTCCGGGATCTGTAACCATCGTCACTCCTCCTGCTAACGGTACTGCGACGATAGACCCGGTTACAGGCGTTATAAGCTATGCTCCCAATAATAATTTCCAGGGGCTTGAAACCATCGTTTATAAATTCTGTGGAAATGACCCTGAATTTACAGACTGCGAAGAAGTAACGTTAAAATTAACCGTATCCTCGAGTCCTGTCGTCAACAGTTTCACAATGAGATCCTGTTTTATAGAACAAAATCCGGCTACGGCTACATTTAATCTTACTACCGCCAATGTCACCACGCAGACAGGTGTCACAAAAAAATACTACCCTTCCCCTACGGATGCCCATAATGGAACCAATGAGATCCTTGATCCTATTAATTATATTGCACCAAACGGGGTGGTTTACATTAAGGTGATCAATGCCAGAGGATGCTATACTATTGCAGAAGTCACTCTTATTGTACTTCCTCCTGTACGGTCAGCTATTCTTGCTGATAAGATCATCTGTGTTGAAGGTAAAACAACACTGGATGCAGGTCCCGGATTTACAGGCTATGAATGGAGCACAGGTGCTACAACACCATCCATCTCAAATGTGGGCGTAGGAACGTATTGGGTAAAACTGAAGACCGGAGACTGTATTACCAAACAGACGGTAAAAGTATATGCATCAGAACATCCGGTAGTGACTCAGGTTGAAATTTCCAACAGCACCGTTACTGTTCATGTATCAGGCGGAACTCCTCCTTATCAGTATTCTTCAGATAACATTCAATGGCAGGATTCCAATGTGTTTACCAATGTAGCCAGGGGAAATGCCAGGGTATATGTTAAAGACAGCTATAACTGTGAGCCAGTTAAAATTGAAATTACTATTCCTAATCTGATCAATGTAATCACTCCGAATGGAGACGGCATCAACGACAGTATCGATTATTCTTTGCTGGCAGGCAAGAAAAACCTTGTATTTAATATTTTTGACCGGTATGGGACTAAAATATTCCAGGCAGACAGCACCAACGGATATAAATGGAACGGAACCTTAGACGGAAGTACAAAGGTTTCCACCGGAAATTACTGGTATGAAATAGGCTGGAATGAGTCTGATAATAAACAGACTGCCATAAAATACACAGGCTGGATCCTGGTAAAAAACAGAGAATAGCATTTAAACAGTAAAACTTTAAAAACCACGAATTTAAATTCGTGGTTTTTTATTACTTTTTCAAGGCATTAATACATTTTATTATTAAATTTGTGATAAACCTGTAATCTGGATGAAGAAAATTCTATCTTTTTTATTTATATTTTATATTTTCACCTCTGTTTTTGGCCAACTGGACAGGGAGCATTGGTTTGCCCCTATGATCGACAGAACCGGAAATCCCGATCAGTTCCAGAAACTCTATTTATCAACCAACAGAACCACTTCCTTTCCGGTCAGTATTTACAACAACAATAACCTGATAGGCACCGTCAATATAAGCAAAAATAATCCTCAGAAATTTGACGTATTAAGATCCTATATTATCAGCACTCAGCAGGCGGATCTGTTTACTCCTACTTCAAAGGGACTTTATCTGAAAGCAGAGTTTCCCTTTTATGTCAATTTAAGATTCTCAGTATATAATCACGCGGAAATCATCACCTCAAAAGGAATTCCTTCCACAGGAAAAAACTTTTATGTAACCACTGCCCCCATAGCTGCCCAAAGTCTTATCCTGAATTTTATGGCCAGTATTCTGGCCACAGAGGACAATACTACGGTTACAGTAAGCGGATACAAGCCCTCTGTACAGTTCTCAAACGGAACCACAGGCACAAGCAACCCCATCATGAATATCACCCTGAATAAAGGACAGTCGTATATTATGGACGGTATAGGGACCGTGAATACAGATGGATTCATAGGGGCTAAAATTACAGCTAACAAACCCGTGAATGTTACCAACGGAAACTTTAACGGCCAATATGCAGGAAATATTACCACCAGTTCTGATATTTTAATGGATCAGGCGGTGCCCGTTGAAAGACTGGGAAGCGAATTTGCCCTGGTAAAAGGAAACGGCAGTATAGGAGCAAATATGGAAGGGGCCATTATTGTGGCTACTGAAGACAACACTTTAATATATGTCAATAATGAAATTCCACCTGTTGCCACTCTGAATACAGGACAATATTTTGTTATTCCCGATACCAAATACCAGAACCAGGGGAATAATCATTACAACCTCTATATCAGAACGTCCAAAAATGCTTATGTATACCAGATTCTTGCCGGGGACACTACTGCCGGAAATGAAGTAGCCACCGGAGGTTTCAATTTTATTCCCGCCCTGAACTGCTACCTTCCGAAACAGATCAACGAACTGGGCCTTATCAACGAAAATTACGTCCTTTCCAACAACAATCCTTTAGGTATTCTGAATATTCCCACCAAGCTGAATCTTATTACTGAAAGAGGAGCTACCGTTACGGTAAACGGAGGAATTCCTCCGGCAACAACAGGCCCGTTCAATATGACAGGAACCACTAACTGGGTTACTTACGGTATTCCCAATGTTTCAGGGAATATTACCATTGTCTCGGACAAGGCTATTACCGCCGGGATTACCGCCGGCAGTGACGCTGTCGGATACGGAGGATTTTTTGCAGGCTTTCCTACACAGCCGGTCATCATAAAATCAGGAGGCGACTGTGCTCCCGGTATTGTACTGACAGTAGACCCTATTGTTTATGACTCCTATCAATGGTACGTTAATGGCAATATTATCCCCGGTGCCACCGGATCATCTATTAACCCCACACAATCAGGATATTACACCTGCTCTGTTACGATGGGAAGCTGTGCTCCTCTTGTTACAGAACAGTTTAAAGTACAGAACTGTACAAAACTGAGTACCGCCACCTATAATGTGTGCACCTCACAGACGATAACCCCTGCATTCAGCAGCTCAGGACAAACTCCCGTAATCTCCACAATTGCAATTGTTTCTCCTCCTACACTGGGTACTGCAGCCATTAACCCGACAACCGGCGTTATCACCTATACACCGGGAACTTCCGGAACAGATACTTTTACCTATACATTCTGTGGTAACGATCCTGTCTTTACGGATTGTGAAACAGTAACGGTAACCGTGAATGCACAATCGCTGACGGTAAGTAATGCAACACTCAGGGCCTGTAATATCAACGGGCAGGGAACATTTAATCTGGGCACAGCGAATGTGACCAACAACTCTCCGGTTACCATTACCTATTACCCAACTCTTACTGATGCGCAGACAGAAAATGCCGCAGCACTTATTACAGCCCCCAACACCTATACTGCACCGAACGGAACTATCGTATACGCCGTTGTAAAAAATACGATCGGATGTAAAAATATAGCACAGATCACCCTTTCTTTATACAACCTGGCTATCGTACAGGATAATTATAACGGTGTATTCTGTGATGATAATTTCGATGGGACAGTAAATATCAACTTATCCAGCATTACCGCCATTGTATTGAATAACCCTGCTTATTTTACCAACGTAAGGTACTATGCCCTGCCTGCTGATGCCAATGCCGGAAACAACAATACCCTTCCCAATAACTGGAGCTATACCGCCGCGACTACAATTTATATCAGAGTAGACTCCCCCGACGGATGTGCCGCAGTAATTAAGCCTTTAAAATTCAGTATCGGAGCAAAGGTCCCGTTGATTACAAATGCTGCATCCGTTACGATCTGTGATGACGATCTGGATGGCGTAAAAGCAATCAGTTTAGCTTCGCTTATTCCGTCCTTTACAACAGATCCGGGGGTTACCTATACTTTCTATGCCACTTTAGCTGATGCACAGAATAATACTTCCCCGATAGCCCCTTCGGTAAACATTACCACAGCGGCACAGACGTATTATATCCGGTTTGAAAAGAACGGGGTCTGTCCGGAGGTAGGCTCAATCAGGATCACGCTTAAAGTGCCTAAGAAATCAGATATTCTGAAAGATCAGATTATCTGTCCTAAAGCCACCACTACCCTGGATGCAGGGCCTGGATTTGACAGCTATCTGTGGAGTACAGGAGCTACCTCACCTTCCATTACCAATGTTCCTGCGGGAAGCTATTGGGTGGATCTTGGTTTTAATGGCTGTGTTTACCGTCAGCATGTTACGGTATCAGAATCTCCTCTTCCTGTGATTACTTCTATTGAAATCAACGGGTCTACCGTTACAGTAGGAGTAAACGGCGGCACTCCCCCTTATCAGTATTCCCTGGATGGAGTCAGCTGGCAGAGTTCAAATGTCTTCAATAATGTACCGAGAGGCAATCACACGGTTTTTGTAAAAGATTCTAATTTCTGTGCAGAAGTAAAAAAAGAGTTTGCCCTCATCAACCTGATCAATACCATCACACCGAACTATGACGGCCATAATGACCAGATTGACTATTCGGCCCTAATGGCCAATGACAATCTTGAATTCAGAATCTTTGACCGATATGGAGCAGAGATCTTCAGAGGAACCCCCAGCAACCGGTACATCTGGGATGGAAAAATGGGAGGAAGACCCGTACCTACCGCTACATACTGGTATTTCATCAGCTGGACAGAATTTGGCTCTTCAATTTCTGTAAAATATTCAAGCTGGCTTTTAGTAAAACATAAATAACAGGTATCTGATATAAAATAAGGTGAGCCGGCCGGAAAAAGAAGTTGTGGGATTAAATTTTAACGTTCTTTTTCCGGTCTTCATCTTTTATATTTGAATTCGTAATTTTCCTGTATCAGATCAAAATCCGCTAACTGTTATTAATTATTTTTTTATTGATAAAAGGTTTATAACATTCATTAACAGTTTACTGACAAAGTTTAATATAACTTTAACCTGTAATCATGATCTTATTGAGTATGAATTGCTGTATTTCTATGTAATTTTGCCACCATATATGAATAAGCTAATTACTCTTTTACTGCTGGTTTTTCTGGTAAAGATCCATGCACAGAACTATTCCGGAGAGGTATTTCTAAAAGACAACTCGATTCTGTATCTCAACCAGGTATATGTTACCAATCTGAATACCCAGAAAACGGTACTGACAGACTATAACGGAAATTATAATATTCCTGCCGTACCCGGAGATGTTATCCGCTTTACTTCTATTGTTACAGAAAGAAAGGACATCCGCCTTACTCCTCAGATGCTTCAGCAAAGAAATCTGGTTGAGTTGAAAATTGCTTATTATGAAATTCAGGAAATTGTGATCAGCAGATTCAAGCCCACCGGAAACCTGCGATATGACGTAAATTCTATAAGAAAAGAAGATAAAGGACTGGCCATTAAAAAGGTAATCGGGCTGCCGGAACCTAAGGGAGACGGAACTTCTCCTGAACTTCCGATTGCCGGGCTCAGAGACGGAGGGCTTACATTCAGTCTGGGAAGCATCTATGATCTTCTTTCCGGCGAAAGAAAGAAAAAACAGCGTTATGTAGCTTATGAAAAAATGAACAGTTCCATAACCCAGATTAAAAACTACCTGGGAAAAGACTACTTCCTTAAATTTAAAATTCCGGAAAACCTGATCGATAATTTCCTTCAGTTTGTATACACCTCTGAAAACATACAGGCTTATGTGCTGGCCGGCAATTTTGAAGCGATTAAAGTTCCGATCGAGAAATATATGCCGATTTACCAGAAAAGACTTAAAAATTCCAACCTTCTGGATATTGTCAAATAAAATGATCCGGGCAGGTTATCTTATTGAATAACCTGCCTGCTAGAAGTTTCCGGCCCATTTTTCAATAAAAAATTCAGTGCTGAAACAGATCAGATTATTACCCATCCGGCCCTTCTCAATATTAAACGCTTAAAAAATCCATAGCAGATATTTTTGAATATTCAAAAATATGTTTATTTTTATCTCACAATGACGTGTTTAAAATAAACATACTTATATTTCGTTGTCATATAAAAACTAATCACTCCAAACACCAATTAAGAGAAAGCATTTTTTTTTAATTTAAAATCTGTTAATGAAAAAATTACTTTTATTTTTTAGTTCAGTTCTCTTCATCAGCCTGTCTGCCCAGAAAAAGGGAAAAGACTATACGGATATTCTGAAAAGTAAAAATATCTACGAAATCAATGCATTTTTAAGAGATGCCCATCCTGATGATCCCAAAAGATCTGTTCTTAAGCCCCGGGTAATGGAAATGATGAAAGAATACATCAAAAATGCCCATCCGGCGGACCAGAAAGTAAAAGATATGCAGGAAATGCTGGCACTCCTGAAAAGAAGACCCTCTACCAAGATCAGTTTCGATGAAATGAATGCCATTATCAAGCAGAAGCAGATCGCCAGATATAAAGCTGAACTTGCCGCCAAACAATACAACGCTGTTTATACGCCTAGTAATGCCCAGAATACCTATGTGGTAAATCCTTCGGCCAATGCTGCCATACCTGATGCAGAAGCAGAAGAATTCAATATGCTGATGGCGGTAAACCCGGTGGAACATCAGAACCGTACCGTAAAAATATTAAACTCATTATTCGATAACGATCCGAACAGCAAGGAGAGCATCGTCCTGATCCGGAATAATTCCGACTGTAACATCATCGTAAGAATGGAGGGAGTAGGAACGACCAAATACAGACTTGCTGTTCCTGCCCATGAAGAAAGCTCAATTGTTGTCAACAAAGGCCAGTATCTCTTCTCCAGCCTGGTATGCGGTGCGCAGTATGCTTCACAAAAAACCATTGAAAAAGCGATCATGGTTGCACTGGGAAGTTCAGCAGGCAAATAACCCCTACAAATAAGCTCATTCTATGTCTTTTATCTTTAAAAGACAAGGTATTCTGTGCAAATTTTGCTATTTTTGCGGGATTTTATAAATGACTCGATGGGCAAAAATAAATTAGCAAGATTCGCAGAAAACAAAATATTACCAAACGTTATCCAGCCAACAAGGGAAGAAGCTTTGGAAGGTTTTCCCCTTAAAGGAAACTGGAGAAAGGATTTCTTTAAAAACGACAACCCTATTGTTCTGGAACTGGGGTGTGGAAAAGGAGAATATTCGGTAGGCCTTGCCAGAACATTTCCTGAAAAAAACTTTATCGGGATCGATATTAAGGGCGCAAGATTCTGGTTCGGGGCTAAAGAAGCCGTGGAAAACGGAATGAATAATGTGGCATTCCTCAGAACCCAGATTGAACTTGTAGATCACTTCTTTGCCGAAAACGAAGTAGATGAAATCTGGATCACATTCCCGGATCCGCAGATCAAATACAAACGTACCAAGCACAGACTTACTCATCCTGATTTCCTTAACCGTTATAAAAAATTCCTGAAACCGGGCGGAATTATCCATCTGAAAACCGACTCGGAATTCCTCCACGGCTATACTCTCGGATACCTTCAGGGTGCGGGGTATGAGATCATTACCGCCCACCATGACATTTACGGAGCCCCGGAATACGACCCGAACACAGAACATCTTAGAGATATTAAAACCTATTACGAAGAATTATTTTCTTCCAAAGGCAAAACCATAACTTACATAAAATTCCGTATAACCTGATGAACTGAAACATTGATGAAAAAAAATTTTTTAACCGTACTGCTCTTCACTTTTCTAATCCCCAGCTTTGCTTTCACACAGAAAAAAAGCAAAGATATCCTTAAAAGCACAAATATCAGAGAAATAGAAGAGTATCTTAAAACGGCGCATCCGGACGATCCCAAAAGGAGTGTCCTGAAACCTAAACTGATCGCTCTGAAGAACACCGAATGGACCAAAGGAGCAAAGAATGCCAGACCTATGGAAGCCAGACCGGTAATCACCGATATCCCCAACAGGTTTATGAGAAATTCCAGTTCCTCCGATGCCGAAGAATTCAAAAAACTGATCGCGGAAACCTCTGACCAGCATAAGGAAAAAACGGTAAAGCTTCTGAACGCTATGCTTGATGAAGACATTACCAAGAAAGAAGCCATATTGCTTTTCAGAAATAATTCGGACTGCAATATTATTTTGAGAATTGAAGGAAAAGATTTTTACAACCTTGCTGTTCCAGCGCATGGTGAAAACTTTATCGTGCTCAATAAAGGGGCTTACAGTCTCAACAGCAATGTCTGCGATGTAAAATACACTTCACAGAAAGATATAAAAAAAAGTATATTTGTAGTCATTGAAAATCCGCGTACTCCCAATCCTGAAGCCAGCCAGGACCGGGAAAAAGAGGGAAAGGAAAAGCCCCATACAAAACCGTCGAAAAAGAAAAAATCTAAAAAATAACAGGCATGAAAAAGCTGTTCATACTTTCCGGAATTTCTGTAATCCTTACCGGCTGCAGTGTAAATTACGGGAATTACCCTGTAAGAAATCCCTACCCTTCCGGAGGAGCCGGAACCAGTAATACAGCCAATACCGAAAGAGAGTATAATGAACTGATAAAAACCTATAAGCCGGAAACGGCCGATGTGCTGAATGACCTCCTGAATTCGGACTCTCCTTCCAATCCCAGGACTTCAATTTCCGTAGAGAACAATTCCAGGTGCAATATGGTGCTCACCGTCAGCGGAAACGGATTCTTCAAAAAAATCCCTATCGCTTCCGGGAAAATGGGATACACCATGGTCCCAAAAAACCAGAATTATAAGCTCTCCGGTATGCTTTGCGGCTCATCTTATCAGGCGACGAAATTCATCACAAGCTCTTATTCTATAAAGCTTTCCAATTAATAAAAAATCAACCCGCAGTCTATTCTGTGGGTTTTTCTTTGATCAATATATTTTTCAGGAGCTTTTCCCGCTATCCACTCTTACTCCTCACGCCATCACTTTCCCTCATCAATCCATTTGCTTTTCTGCGCCAGCTGCGGGGTAACCGTTACTATCGGGGCTATGGGACGGGCAATGAATAGTGAGTCATTACAGGCAGTTCCCCCTGATAATTCACTGAAATATTTAAAAAAAAACCGTGCTGAGGTCTAAAATCATTCTGTAAAGCTGTATTGGCAGAAAATAAAATAATTCCCTTTCAGGTGTTATATATTGAAATTTTTACTACATTTAATCCTCAATACTGCGGAATCCGAAAAGCTTACAGAGTAGGAAAAATACCAAAACAAAACTATGAAAAACTTAAAAAAAGTAACAAGAGGTGAACTGAGAACCATTAAAGGAGGATACAGAAACTGTATGGATGGCTGTAACCTGGATATGGGAGAAATGTGCTGTTCAGGCGTATGCAGAGTAGGTGTACCTTCCAATAATCCAGATTTTCCGGGCCTGCTGGTCTGTCCTAAAAAAGGAAGTTAATTCAATTAAAAAAACAAAAAAAAAACGCTGGACCTAAATCCGGCGTTTTTCCTATATTAAAGAAAATCTTTAATTATTCTGCATCGAAATCAGCATCTGTATCAGCAGATACCTTTTCTCCTTCTTCTTTAGATTTTTCTTTATCAGCTTTTCTTTGAGACTGACCTTCTTTGATAGATTCAGAAACTACGCTAAGGATCATATCAATAGACTTGGAAGCATCATCGTTTCCTGGGATAACGAAGTCAACTTTTCTTGGGTCAGAGTTTGTATCAACGATACCGAAAACTGGAATACCTAGTTTCTTAGCTTCAGTTACCGCGATGTGCTCTCTTAAGATGTCAACTACAAATACAGCAGAAGGAAGTCTCACCATGTCAGCGATAGAACCTAAGTTCTTCTCTAGGTTAGCTCTCTGTCTGTCAACCTGTAATCTTTCTTTTTTAGATAAAGTTTCGAACGTACCGTCTTTTTTCATTTTGTCGATAGAGTTCATCTTCTTTACCGCCTTTCTGATTGTAACGAAGTTCGTTAGCATACCTCCTGGCCATCTTTCTGTAATATAAGGCATATTAAGTTCAGAAGCGTGTTTTGCAACTACTTCTTTCGCCTGCTTTTTAGTTGCTACGAAAAGAACTTTTTTACCTGCAGAAGTTAATTTTTCTAAAGCGTTACAAGCTTCATCCAATTTAACTGCTGTTTTATGTAAGTCTACAATGTGAATACCGTTTTTCTCCATAAAAATGTATGGAGCCATATTTGGGTTCCACTTTCTGGTCATGTGACCGAAGTGTACGCCAGCCTCTAAAAGGTCTTTTACATTTGCTTTTGCCATGTTTTCTGTTTTTGTTAGTTTACTTTCCGTCTTTTAAACAATCAACAACTTCTTTAGATGGGAGAAGCGTTTGGATGCTAAACGTAACGGGCAAAGTTGCTGTTGGCTTCTTGCTCTTTGCAGTTGGCTTTCCAGCTTTGGGTTAAAAAATAATTTTTTAAAAATTTTTCTAAAGCTATCCGCCATAAGCCAATAGCCATACGCTTTTTTAACGTTTTGAGAATTGGAATCTCTTTCTTGCTTTTTTCTGACCTGGCTTCTTTCTTTCCACCATTCTTGCGTCTCTTGTAAGTAAACCAGCTGGCTTCAATGCTAATCTGAACTCAGCGTTGATTTCGCATAAAGCTCTTGAAATACCTAATCTGATAGCTTCTGCCTGACCTGTATTACCACCACCGAATACATTTACGGTAACGTCATACTGACCAACAGTCTCAGAAAGGATAAACGGTTGGTTCAGTTTGTAAACCATCACGTCTGTAGAGAAATATTCTTTAGCATCTTTACCGTTTACTGTAATGTTTCCAGAACCTGGTTTTACATAAACTCTAGCTACAGAAGTTTTTCTTCTTCCGATTTTGTGAACTATAGACATAATTAATTATTTAAATTCGTTAACATTAATTGTTTTAGGCTGTTGAGCTTCATGTTTGTGCTCAGTTCCTTCATATAAGTAAAGGTTCTTAAGGATAGCAGCACCTAATCTGTTTTTAGGCAACATACCTTTTACAGATTTCTCCAATACCTTTAAAGAATCTTTCTTCTGAAGTTCAGCCGCAGTCATAGACTTCTGCCCGCCAGGGTATCCTGTATGCCAGATATAAGTCTTATCAGCCCACTTGTTTCCGGAAAGTGTAATTTTCCCAGCATTCAAAACGATTACGTTATCACCACAATCTACGTGAGGTGTGTAGTTCGTTTTGTGCTTACCTCTCAAAATCTTTGCAACCGTAGAAGCGAGTCTTCCTAACGGCTGTCCTTCAGCGTCTACCACAACCCATTCTTTATTCGCAGTAGCTTTGTTCGCTGAAACAGTTTTGTAACTTAATGTATTCACACGTTTTAGTTAAAGATTAAACATAATTTACCCCTAAAAGGGTGTGCAAAGGTACAAATTATTTTTGTAACAGAAAAACATATTTTATTTTATCTGTATAATGAGGGCTAACTTGCGGTGTTTTAATCGTTTTATCACCCGAAATGCTTTTGGCATAAATCTTGTAAAAAGTATGACCGTTGAAAAAAAACGTTTCAAAGATTCTAAAAACACAGATGCAAAGCAAAGAGTTTCTTCCCTCAACTCTTTCTTTTTATTAATTTTACTTTAAAGATTTCCGTAAAAGCTTCCCTGTATAATTCATTTATTTCCTGAAATAATTATATTTGCGCCAAAGCCAGAACTATGAGCCACGGAAAAATCAGAGAAGATAAAGACTGCCTGAACTGCGGGCACCAGGTGGAAGAAAGATACTGCCCGCACTGCGGACAACAGAATATCGAAAGCCGCCAGCCATTCTATTATCTTTTCACCCATTTTATAGAAGATTTTACTCATTACGACGGACAGTTCTGGAGTACCGTAAAAAACCTGCTGTTCAAACCGGGAAAACTTACCACCACTTATCTGGAAGGAAAAAGACAGAAATTCGTACCTCCCGTAAAGCTTTATATATTTGTCAGCTTTATTACCTTCTTTATGTTTGCCATTTTCCCTCCCTTCAATATAGGCCATACAGAAAAAGGTAAAGGCAAGGGAGACAAAATAACCCTAAGCACCCAGCCTCAGCAACAGGTCGTAAAAGAAATTAACAAAGCCATTGAAAAGGAAAAACTGATACAAAAAGACTCTGCCAAAATTACCAAGCTTACAGAAGTACAGAAACATGTTGAAGACTCCATGAAGCTAAAGAGTTTCCAGGAAGGCCTTGAAAGTACCATGGATACGGAGAATAAAATATCCGATAACAGCAGCTTTCTGGGCTATAAAACACAGGAGGAATATGATAAAGGAATGGCCGGTAAAAAACGCCTGTTCGGTTTTATCAATGATGCCTTTGCCCATAAGTTTTTCAGCCTGAAAGAAGAGGGAGTAAAAAAAGGGGATATTATGAGAAATCTGATGGAAACCTCTTTTCATAATCTTCCAAAAGCCCTGTTCATCTATCTTCCGGTTTTCGCCTTCTTTTTATGGATATTCCACAAGAAGAAAAAATGGTGGTATTTTGATCATGGCATCTTTACCCTGCACTATTTCTCTTTCCTGTTGGTAAACATCCTGATTTTTGCGATCCTAAACAGAATTACAAACGCACTGGACATCACTTTTCTCACCGTGCTGATCAGGATAATAATGATTGCAATTGTGCTGTATGGCTGGATCTACTTCTTTGTTGCCCACCACCGGGTGTATAAATCCCACGGCGTTGTAAGCGTTATCATCGGAGGAATTATATTCTTCCTCAATATGTTTGCATTCCTGTTTTTAGTAACCGGATTAGCCCTGATTAGCTTCCTGATGCTCCATTAAAAGTAGAAATACAATGTCCGGATCCCGGAGGTTTACTGGCGCAGCGATTTGCTTCCCCTGAAACTGGCTATTAAATAATAAGCTACAAAGACCGTAGAAAATTTCAGAATAGACGGAATGGCAAGCTGAAGATTAAAGAGCAGACTTCCTATCAGAACCAGCACTCCCATCGCGGCAAAAGACAGTCCTAATTTTTTAGGCAGTGAAAATTCCGGAGTATCGAGGTAGTAAGCAAGGCCCCATGCACATCCGAAAGCAACGGCATAATAGGCATCTACCGCAATATTCTCTGAGCTTAAAAAAAAGTAATTGATAAGGAAACTTACCCCTGTTCCCAACGCGAAATAAATCAAAGCTTTCTGCATATCCGTAAAATATGATGCAAAAGTAGAGAATTTAATTTGAGAATCTGAAAATCCGGTCATTGGAAAATGAAATTAACGCTGCTTAATTTCAGCAGGGCTGCTGTTGAACCTTAACCCGGAAAACCGGAGAAAAATAATTAAATAAAATATCAGAATAGAATATAAACCAAAGACTTACAACTAAACACAAGTTCTTTTTTTATTATTATATTTGAAAATTCAGAAATTTTCTATTTTTTTATGGAAACCCAAAAATATACTCCTACCAACAAAGTAAGAATCGTAACTGCAGCCTCATTATTTGACGGCCACGATGCTGCGATCAATATTATGCGCCGTGTGATCCAGGGAACCGGATGTGAAGTCATTCACCTGGGCCACGACAAATCTGCTGAAGAAGTTGTAAACACAGCCATCCAGGAAGATGCCAATGCTATTGCCCTAACCTCTTATCAGGGCGGGCACAATGAATATTTTAAATACATCTACGATCTTTTAAGAGAAAAGAATTCACCGCAGATCAAAATTTTCGGCGGCGGCGGCGGAGTAATCCTTCCGGAAGAAATCAAAGACCTCATGTCCTATGGAATCGACAGAATTTATTCTCCGGATGACGGCCGTGAGCTTGGTCTTCAGGGAATGATTGACGATCTTGTACAGAGATCCGATTTTGCCACCGGAAAAGACGTTACCGCAAAAGATCTTGAGACCATCAGCTTTGAAAATCCTACAAGTATCGCCCAGATTATCTCTGCGGTAGAAAACTTCTCAGAAGAAAAACCTGAACTGGTACAGGCCATCGACGAAAAATCCAAAGATCTTGTTATTCCGATCATCGGAATCACCGGAACCGGGGGAGCAGGAAAATCTTCTTTAACGGATGAACTGGTAAGACGCTTCCTCCGTTCCAATACCGATAAAAAGATTGCCATTATCTCCATAGACCCTTCCAAAAAGAAAACAGGAGGTGCGCTATTGGGAGACAGAATCCGCATGAACGCCATCAACGATCCGAGAGTCTATATGAGATCTATGGCTACAAGAGAGAACAATGTTTCCGTATCTCCGTTCATCCATTCTGCGCTCAATGTCCTGAAACTGGCACACCCGGATGTAATCATTCTTGAAACTTCAGGTATCGGACAGTCCGGTTCAGAAGTATCTGATTTTGCAGATGTTTCGATGTATGTAATGACTCCTGAATACGGAGCTTCCACACAGCTTGAAAAGATCGACATGCTTGATTATGCAGATCTTGTCGCTTTAAATAAATCTGATAAACGAGGCGCACTGGATGCTCTTCAGGCCGTAAGAAAACAGTTCCAGAGAAATCATCTTCTGTGGGAAAGCCCGCTGGAAGAGATGCCGGTATATGCTACCAAAGCTTCCCAGTTCAATGATCACGGAACCACAGAACTTTATAACAGACTGGTTTCTAAAGTAAATGACAAGTTCGCAGGACTGGATCTGAAAACTTTCGTTGAGCAGGAAGTAACCGATGAAGTAACGATCATTCCTCCAAAAAGAGTACGTTACCTTTCCGAAATTGTAGAAAACAACAAACAGTATGATGCCAACATTGAAAAGCAGGCTGAACTTGCCAGAAAAATGTATCATATTGACGGTGTTAAGAATATCATTTCCAATGAAGCTTTAGATGCTGAATACCAGAAAGCGGAAAAAGAACTTCAACAGGAAAATATCGACTTCCTGAGAACATGGGATGACACGAAAAAAGCTTTCCATGAAGAGTTTTATTCCTATTATGTTCGTGGAAAAGAAATTAAGGTGGAAACCTCAACCGAATCTTTATCCCATTTAAGAATTCCGAAGATTGCCCTTCCGAAATACAACGACTGGGGAGATCTTATCCAGTGGAAAGGCCAGGAAAACCTTCCGGGAAGCTTCCCTTACACCGCGGGAATTTACCCGTTCAAAAGAACCGGGGAAGATCCAACCCGAATGTTTGCAGGAGAAGGAGGTCCGGAAAGAACCAACAGAAGATTCCATTATGTATCTGCAGAGATGCCGGCAAAGCGTCTGTCTACGGCTTTCGACTCGGTAACATTATACGGGCAGGATCCTGCTTTACCACCGGATATTTATGGAAAGATCGGAAACGCGGGAGTTTCCATCGCCACTCTGGATGATGCTAAAAAACTGTATTCAGGATTTGATCTTGTGAATGCACTTACCTCTGTATCCATGACGATCAACGGACCTGCTCCCATGCTGCTGGCTTTCTTTATGAACGCCGCTATCGATCAGAATGTTGAAAAATACATCGTTGAGAACGGTCTTGAATCTAAAGTAGAAGAAGTTTTAAAAGCAAAATTTGACAACAGAGGCCTCGCAAGACCAAAATATAACGGAGAGCTTCCTCCTTCAAACAACGGGTTAGGCTTAAAATTACTCGGAATCACAGGAGATGAAGTTATTCCTGCGGAAGCTTATGCCGAAATTAAAGCTAAAACGATCGCTACTGTTCGTGGAACCGTTCAGGCTGATATTCTGAAAGAGGATCAGGCTCAGAATACCTGTATTTTCTCAACAGAATTTGCTTTAAGACTGATGGGAGACGTTCAGGAATATTTCATCACAGAAAAAGTAAGAAATTTCTACTCCGTTTCTATCTCCGGATACCATATTGCAGAAGCAGGAGCCAACCCGGTTTCCCAGCTGGCATTCACCCTGGCTAACGGTTTCACTTATGTGGAATATTACCTGAGCCGCGGAATGGATATTAATGATTTTGCTCCGAACTTATCTTTCTTCTTCTCCAATGGTATCGACCCTGAATATTCTGTGATCGGACGTGTAGCCAGAAGAATCTGGGCAAAAGCCATGAAACTGAAATACGGAGCCGACGAAAGAAGCCAGATGCTGAAATACCACATCCAGACTTCCGGACGTTCCCTTCACGCACAGGAAATTGATTTCAACGATATCAGAACAACGCTTCAGGCACTTTATGCAATCTATGATAACTGTAACTCTCTTCACACGAACGCGTATGACGAGGCCATTACCACTCCTACCGAACAGTCTGTAAGAAGAGCAATGGCGATCCAGCTGATCATCAATAAAGAACTGGGGCTTGCGAAGAACGAAAACCCGCTTCAGGGATCGTTCATCATTGAAGAGCTGACTGATCTTGTGGAAGAAGCCGTTTATGCGGAATTCGACAGAATTACAGAAAGAGGCGGTGTTTTGGGAGCAATGGAAACCATGTATCAGCGTTCCAAAATCCAGGAGGAATCCATGCATTACGAATGGCTGAAACATACAGGTGAATATCCGATCATCGGGGTAAATACTTTCCTCGGTAAAGACGGATCTCCAACGGTACTTCCGGGAGAAGTCATCCGCTCCACCGAAGAGGAAAAACAGGCTCAGATCGAATCGCTTCACAACTTCCAGAAAGCCAATGAAGATAAGTCTGAAGAAGCATTAAAGCAGCTTCAGCATGCGGCTATCAACCAGCAGAACTTATTCGGAGTGATGATGGATGCTGTGAAATACTGTTCTCTGGGACAGATTACCAACGCCTTATTTGAAGTAGGCGGTAAGTACAGAAGAAATATGTAAAACAGCCTTCTTTAAAATAATATAAGGACCTCATCATTGTATGAGGTCTTTTTTATGCTGTAAAGCCGCCGGGAGAAATCCCAAACTGTTTTTTGAAATTCTTGCTGAATGAGGAAAGATCTGCAAAACCGCATGACAAAGCAACATCGGTAAGGGAAAATTCTTTATCCTTCAGCAGCCGGAGTGCCAGATTCAGTTTTTTGCGGGTAATATACTGATAAGGACTTTCATTAAAAACCTGCCGGAACAGCCGGAAAAAATGATATTCCGAAATGGAGGACGCTCTCGCCACCTCTTCAATATGCTCTATGGATACAAAATATTCATCCATATAATTTTTAGCGGCAAGCAGTTTCCGGTAAAGCGATTTCCGGGTCTTTATTTTGGATACATTCAACTTCTGAACCCTGTAAAAATCAGGCGAGTAAACAGAAACCAGATTTTCTGCCAGCAGATAGTAAAACTCTTTATTAAATTCAAACTGATGGTCTTTCCGGTAAGATATCTGACTTGAAATCTGCTGCAGCTGTCTTCCTATACTGTTGTTGGAAAAATGACTTTTATTTTCCACAAAGCTTTCCGAAGTAAAAAAGGTGACCAGCTCCGGATCATGCTCTGTTATTTCCGGACAGCGGAAGCCATTGGCAACATCCGACATGATCTCCGGGGCAATATCTATACACAATCCTTTAACTGCCTTATCACTCTGGATCAGTAATTTTCCGTTGGAAAAGTGGTTTCCTACCAGAAATTCTCCTTTTGACACTTTAAATAAGGTTCCGTCGATCAGGTACTGTTCACATCCTTCTGTTACAAATTTCAGGCTGAAACTCCGGAACAGAACATCGGTCTTCAGTTCACGGAAAGACGAAAAGTTAACCAGGCTGCTTTCCCTCGGCAGCTTGATCTTCTTAAAATTATGCTCTGAAAGACGGTTAAACATATCACATGTTTTTGTTCAGGATATGTCGGCAGGTATATCTGAAAAGTTACAGCACATCTGTGGTAGTGAATTTTTAGGCACAAAAGTTTTTAAAACATCTGTTCAATCTGCAAAATCAGCGAGAGAAAAAATATCCATAGAAATCTGTACAATTTGTGCGATCTCCGGGAAATTATTTTTAACCGCAAAAGGCACAAAAGTTTTTAACACTTTAGTTATGCTTAAGGTTAATTACTTTGAGCATAGAAGTTCAATTTAGTTTTTAAAAATCTACGAT
>DJTE01000011.1:49878-50042 GCA_002439165.1 Chryseobacterium indologenes | reverse complement strand
AAATCAGCGAGAGAAAAAATACCCATAGAAATCTGTGTAATTTGTGCGATCTCCGGGAAATTATTTTTAACCGCAAAAGGTTCAAAAGTTTTTAACACTTTAGTTATGCTTAAGGTTAATTACTTTGAGCATAGAAGTTCTCTTAGTTTTTAAAAATCTACGAT
>DJTE01000011.1:0-49622 GCA_002439165.1 Chryseobacterium indologenes | reverse complement strand
AAAATCAGCGAGAGAAAAAATATCCATAGAAATCTGTGTAATTTGTGCGATCTCCGGGAAATTATTTTTAACCGCAAAAGGTTCAAAAGTCTTTTAGCCCAAACCTATACAATGGATCTGCAAATCATAATAAATAAAAAATTCATGTATCCACGGCATAAAATTAAACCCAAAGGCTTATAGACAATGCTTATCTGAAGAAACTAAAAATAGAATAACTCCGGTGACAAAAAAGCCGGACTTAATGCCCGGCTCTGTTATCTGGTAAAAAACTTAAATTAGATTTTCACTCTTCCCTGTTCTGTTTCTGAACCTCCGCTTTCACGCACTTTAAGGTTTTCCCCTTTACTGAAACGGTAGCTGAACGATAAGGTGATCACCCGCGAATCAAAAGTACTGTACCACGAGGCATTGGCATTCTGGATATTCCTGATCTGTCCTTTAATCTTATTGGTATAAAAAATATCAGAGACATTCAGCTTCAGCGTTCCTTTATCCTTCAGGATCTTGGTGGATATTCCGGCTCTTACCGAACCGACCGGAGAAATCAGGAACTGTCCGGACAATGCGGCAGACTGATATTGCCCTGATAATTCCGCATTCCATTTTTTACTGATCACAAACTGATTGGTCGGCATGATGACCCAGTTCCATTTGGAATCATTCAGACTTTCTGTGTATACCTGGCTGCTGAAGCGGTTGGAAGAAAGTGCGGTATAGCACTGCAACGTCCACCATTTAGTCACAGGAATGGTCCCGTTGAATGATATTCCGTAAGAGATCTGCTTGGCAAAATTTCCGGGACGGCTGTAATAAATATTATCCCTCTGTTCATTCGTCTCGGAGATCAGGTTATCAATATAGCTGTAATTCAGTCCGAAAATATATTTTTTATTCCATGTATAATTAAATTCAGCATTATAGGAAAATGTAGGCTCCAGAAACGGATTTCCTCCATAGAACGTAAATTTATCCATCGGATAGGTAAACGGATTCAGGTCTTTATAGTTCGGGCGGTCTATCCTTCTTCCCAATGAAAGCCCGAAAACATGATTCTGCAGAGAATCTGCCCTGTACTGCACATACAATGTAGGGAACAGGCTTGTATATTTTTTACTGAATGCCGAATCCCTGACCATCGGATTTCCTTTCTGATACCCTTTAATATCGGAATATTCCATACGCAGCCCTGCCTGAACGGAGAACTTACTGAAGTCCTTCGAATAATTGGCGTACAAAGCATGAATATTCTCCTTATAGGTAAAGTCATTTGAAAACTGATAATTGGGTAGTTTTACTCCATTGATTACATCTCTGAAATCAGCCACATTATTGGTCTTTACAAAGCTTGATTTTGCCCCGAAGCCTAAATTACCACCCAGCGCCTCTACTCCGCTGTAATCTGCTTTAACCACTTTGATCCTGATATCCGAGGGAAGCTCAGAATCCATCTGCGTCTGCTCCACAATACTTCTGTCCGGGTTCAGTATGGCATTATATAAATTCTGGGAAACTCTGGAGTGGTAATTAATATGGTCAAAATTAACGCTCAGCTCCTGCTTGTCTGTGAATTTATGGTTCATATTCAGATTGACCGCATCATTTTTAAACCGGATCTTCATCGGATTCTGGGCTTCCACCAGGCTTACCGTTTCATAATCTGCATTCTGAATGACTGCATTGTTCGCGATATTACGGTCCGAGGGATTGATGAACCCGCTCAGTACAATACCGAAAGTTGTTTTAGGTGTTGCATAGAAGTCGGCTCCGATTTTTGCGGAATGGGTTCTGCTGCTTGGGGTGATATAAGAATTCTGCGTAAAGGTAGAACTTCTCTCTCCATTAGGGGTAAAATATTCCCTCGTAATGGTAAGATCCTGGTAAGTTTCGTTTTTATTCAGGCTGAAATTGGAGAAAAAGTTCCATTTCTTTACGCGGTAATTGAAGTTGGCGCTATTATTGGATCTCATGTGCTTACCCTGCCCATATGCAAGATTTATTCCTCCGTTGAACCCTCTTGCCGCATTTTTTTTAAGCCTGATATTGATAATCCCGGCATTGCCTGCGGCATCATATTTTGCAGGAGGATTGGCAATCACTTCTATGGCCTCTATACTGGAAGACGGAATTGAGCGCAGATAATCCGCAAGATCAGAAGCGGAAAGATAGGACGGTTTATCATCGATAAAAACCTGCACTCCGGATTTACTTTTCATTGAAATAATTCCGTTCATATCTACACTTACCGACGGTGTTTTTTCCAGCACTTCCAGCGCTGTTGTTCCTGCATTGCTGATCAGAGCATCCGGATTGACCACAATCCGGTCTATTTTCTGAGTGACAAAAGGTTTTTTGGAAGTAAGCGTAACCCCTTCTATTTCTTTTGCAGCCGCGCTGAGACGGATTTCCGGAAAAACTGTTTTTCCTTCTGAAGAACTGATTGTTTCAGAAGTAAATTTCTCATAACCCTGCTGTTCAACAACCAGTTTCACCGGCTCTGAAACGAAATCATCAAATTCAAAATTTCCGTCCTGATCGGTAATAGCTGTTTTCAGCACCACATCACTGTCCGCTTTCAGAAGCATAACGGTGACATTGGACATTGGCTGTCCGTTTTTCCCATAAATACGGCTGCTTAATGATGATTTAGCCTGGGAATAGAACCAGGAAAAACTCAGCAGTAACAGTAAAATGTATATTTTTTTCATTGCGTTCAGATTAAAATTCAAGATTCATTGTTCAATATTTACAGACTTTGCAGCCACTGTCCGAAGCTGTAACCTTTCTTAAAAATAAATAGAGCTGTGGCTGCCATCATAATCCCCAGCAGTATTTTAGCCGGTGTGGATTTCCAAAAATTCTGAGAGTTCATAACGATCTGTTTTATTGCCAAAAATAATATATTGGAAATAACAGAACTTGTCAAATTCTGCTAATTTTCATCTTTTTCCTTTCATCAGGTTTTCATTTTAAATAAACAGGAATACGGTATTATAAATGAATGTATATATTGGCAGAATCTTCCTATTTTTGGAAGATTTTTATTTTAAAGAATGAAACCCAAAGCCATCTTCAACTGGAGCAGCGGAAAAGATTCCAGCCTTGCCTTATTTAAAATAATACAGGAAAATAAATATGAGATAACATCTTTATTAACGAGTATTAATAAGGAATTCCAACGCATTTCCATGCATGGTGTTCCCGTTTCACTCCTGGAAAAGCAGGCAGAAAGCTTAGGGTTTCCCCTGATTAAAATGGAGCTTCCCAAAGAACCGTCTACGGAGGAATACCGCTCAATCATGGATAAAACAATGTCTCATATACAGTCTATGGGAGTTACAGCCTCTGTTTTTGGAGATATTTTCCTGGAAGATCTCCGCCAATACCGTGAAGAACAGCTGAACACCATTGGAATGGAAGCGGTTTTCCCGCTTTGGAAAAAAGATACTCTGGAGCTTATTCATGAATTTATTGACCTGGGGTTTAAAACAATTGTTACCTGCGTTAATGAAACCTATCTCGATAAAAGTTTTGCCGGAAGAGTTATCGACAGGGATTTTATCCGGGACCTTCCCGGTCATGTCGATCCGTGCGGGGAAAACGGAGAGTTTCATACTTTTACTTTCGAGGGGCCTGTTTTTAAAAAACCTGTTATTTTTGAAATCGGGGAAACGGTAAAGAAAACATATCCCAGGCCCAAAACAGATTCTGAAGAAGAAGGAGAATATATTTTCTGGTTCTGCGATCTGAAATAAAAAGTATTCCTCCCTCCTCCTCAATTTTTTTAATTTTTTTCCAGGTATTGATCTGACCTCAGATATTTCTTTTTCATGCTGATCCGGCATACCTGAATTGCAGGCGATGGATAATTTTTAATCATAAAAACAGTTTATTGATAAACCATAAGTTCCCGGAAAGCCTTATTCCGGGATTTGATTTTTAATTTCTGTTCTTTTTGACTATTTTTAGCATAAACTTCAATACAAATGCCGAAAATTTTCAATTCCCTCTTTGCATTATTATTTCTTTCAGTCCTTATCACGGCCTGCAAAAACTCTTCTGAGCCTGCTAAAAAACCGCTTGATAAAAATGCGGTTATCGATTCCACCATTGCAGCCTTTCAGAAAACCATTCTTGAACAGCAGATTGATTCTGTTTTTAAAAAATATCATTTCAACGGAAGTGTTGCGGTATTTAAAGATTCTCTGAAGCTGTACAGGAATTCAAACGGATATTCTGACTTTAAAACCAAAGCTAAAATTGACAGCAGTACCATATTCGCCATCGGTTCTGTAAGCAAACAGTTCACAGCAGTTCTTATTCTTCTTCAGGCAGAACAGGGAAAACTGAATGTGAATGATAAAGCTTCAAAATACCTGAAGGAATTCCAGCTTAAAGAATATGAAAATATTACTATTCATCAGCTTCTGAATCATACTTCAGGACTGAATACATTCGGAGGAAAATTAATGTTTAAAAGCGGTTCTGATTTCTTCTACTCCAATGATGGGTTTAATGCATTGGGGAAAATTGTAGAAACTGTTACCGGAAAGTCTTTTGATGAGAATGCACGGGAACTTTTTCTGAAAGCAGGGATGAAACATTCTTCCACAGGAGCTGTCTTTAAAGGAAGCAATTTTGCCAGCGCTTATCTGGGCAGCGGAAAAACATTTCAGGAAGTACCCAATATGCCGGAAAGGCTCGCAGGAAAAGATATCGGAACACCAGCCGGAGGTGTGCTTTCTACAACAGACGATCTTCATACCTGGAATAATGCGCTTTACGGCGGAAAAATCCTGAAACCGGAAACTCTCAGACAGTTTGTCTCTCAGAGTGCCGAAAGACGGCATCAGATTTTCGGAAAAATGGGCTATGGCTATGGAATCATGCTGAATATAGGACAGCCTGAAAGCTATTTTCACAGCGGCTATGTAAAAGGCTCTCCTTCTCTGAATATCTATTATCCAGAGACGAAAACTTCTGTAATCATTCTGTCTAACACCGCAGATGAAGAGAAAGGAAAAAGCACAACCTTCAGACCGCATACCGAAATCAAAAAAATTACGGATGCCCTGGAAAATTCGGTATTGAAGATGAAGCGTCATACTCCAAAAATATAGCCAGCAAAACCTGAATTCAGAATAAGAGTTTCTTATTGACAGGATTTGAAGCCGGGTACCGGAAGAGAGAAGTCATCTTTTGAAGATCATCTGATCTTACGTTTTTTTCAGTATCTATAACTAAAAGTAACTTCCGGCCTCATTCCTCCAGCTTCAAGCCTTTTACGCTTAAATTCTTATCCCGATAACAACTTTTTTATTCTCCGGAAGTTCTCAGAAATTCCTGTATTCTGGCCAGTGCTTTTTTATGCTCTAAAAAATTAATCATCACAAAGAGTACCGTCATCTGTAAGACTAACGGAATTATCAGCATAAGAATTACCGGGAACAGGCTTACTGAATCTCCTGTTCTGAAATATTCAAAAGGATACGTTCCTTTCTTAAGAATGATCTGAAACATAGCATTGATGCTTACAATCAATAATCCAGGATTTCGCTGATGCATGGTATAAAACAGTTTTCCCCGGTATTTAAAATTTCCTTTCAGATACCTTCTCATATCTGAATCAAAAATCCAGATACCCAACGGAACGAGAATGAATAATGAGTTCTGGAGCCTGAAAAGGGCCGTATACACTTCCTGATCTGCAGATAAATAAACCGACAGCATATTCACGGCAAAGGAAATCAGTACTAATAATAACGATTTCTTAAGAATAGCATGATGTTTCGAACGGGTTATTTCTTTTACAATCACAGGAATCTGCTCATTATAAAAAAACGGATACTGCGTCATTTTGAAATCGCTTTCCCATAACTTTTTGGCTTCATGGAATGCCTGATCAAATTCCAGATCTCTTTCCAGCTGAATATCTGTAATCTGGGAAGTCATATGATCTTTTACCTCCAGCAGTATATCCAACGGAAGCTTATACAGCATCAGATAGTCTGTGATCTGCTGTTCCTGTTCTCCGGAAATCATTTCGTAGGTCATTGTTTTTTATAGCAGGTATTTTCTTTAAACCAAAACATTAATTCTTCTGGCGCTGTTGTATAAAAGCTGAATATTGGTCATCATCACATAGATGAAAAATATCCTCATCATCTCCGTATTCAGCAAATCCTGTGCATTGTACAGGGGAAATTCTTTAAAAAAGAAACACGCACCGATGCTGATGGCCGCCCCGATAACAGTATTTCTCAGCACCAGAGGATGAAAGCTAAACTGAAGATAACTGTAAAGATTCATTTTTCTCCAGATGAAATTATAGACTAAAAGTCCGGTTGTGATCACCCACAAAGTCATCTGCAGATAAATAAAAGCATCCGGGCTGAAGTACAGCAAAACGGAAAGTACAAGAGAGGAAATAACAGCGGTTACAGCAATATTTCTGAACCTGGACTGTACTGCAGTCTTTTCGATTCTTGCTATTTTTCTGAATGAAAACCGGTCTGCCCTTACCATTTCCAGCTCATGCTGCCAGTTTGTTTTTGTGATAAGGAAAGCTTCCTGAAATCCTATATTTCTTTCTTCCATCAGATCGGAGATCTGAAGCATAAAGTGATCTTTGATTTCCAAAAGCAGTCCGTAACTTAATTTTCTTGAGGTGAGATACCGTACGATCTCGTTTTCTTCTATTATAGTGATCATATCTTCAGGTTATTTGTTTATTCTTATTGTATCAGGCTTCAGCAGCGGGCTGTAAAAAACGCTTCATTCCGTTTAAGGTTTTCTTGTGTTCTGAAAAGCAGAAAAGTGCGAAAACACAGCTTGTCTGAACCAAAAAAGGAATTATTAAAGTGATCAGGAACATCAGTATATCGGAAACCGAATGTTCTCTGAAAAACTGATAGGCATAGTGCCCGTTTTTACCGGTGATCTGTACCATAGCGATCATACAGGTAATCATCAGCCCCATATTCTGCTGGTACATCGTATAAAAGCATCTTCCCCTGTATTTGAAATCTATCCTCATGTACTTCCGGATACGTATGTTTAAAAGCCATGTACAGCCCATTACCAATAGAAACATTCCGTTCAGTATCCTGAAAAATATTCCATATTGCTCCTGATCCCGTGACAGGTAGATGAGCATCATATTAATCCCGAAAACGATCAGCCCGATCAGCAGTGATTTTTTCAGGAATCCGTTATATTTTTCCTTTATTATCCTTTTGGCGATCAGAGGAATTTTTACCGGAAAAAACATCCGGTAACTGACGGTTTCAAATTCTCCCTTCCATGATTCTTTTGCTTTTGAAAAGGCATTTTCAAAACTTACATTTTCGTTGAGCTGAATATCCTGAACCTGGGCCGTCACATGATCCTTAATCTCCAGTAAAATATCCAGAGGAAGATTTTGGGATACCAGATAATCCATGACCTGGCTTTCCTGTCTTTCGGTCATCATATATTAAAGATCGTATTAAGGTTAAGCAGATAGTTTTTCATTTCATCTTCCTGTACTGCCTGCTGTTTTTTCCCTTTTTCCGTCAGCAGGTAATATTTACGGTCCCTGCCGTTGATCTTCAGGACTTCTGAAGTAATAATTCCGTCGCTTTCCAGTTTGTGAAGCAGGGGATAAAGTGCTCCTTCCGTCATTTCCAGTTCGCCCCGGGTAAGCTCTTTCGCTCTCTGGGTAATCTGGTAGCCGTACATTTTCACTTCTTTTGAAAGAAGTTTCAGAATAATGTTCTGCAGCGTTCCTTTATATAGACTGTTCTTTTTCAATGGAAATTGTTTTTATACCTTACAAATCTATGCATAATTTTCTTATGTATAAAAATTTCAGGTAAAAAAATTTAACTTGCCGTATGAAAAAAATGTACTTCATCGCTGTTTACCCTCCTCAGGAGATCATTGATGAGATAAGGGTCTTTAAAACAGATCTTGCTCTTCACTATGAAAACTCCAAAGCTCTGAACAATGATGCTCACATCACCTTATTTCCCCCTTTCTCAAGGGAAACGGAACTGGAAAGCGACATCCATACAGCTTTTCAGAAGATTGATACGGATATGTCTCCTTTTGAAGTCGTGTTAAACGGTTTCGGAAGTTTTCCTAATCCTGAAAATCCTGTTTTATATGTAAAACCGGAATACAGTGAGAATTTAAATATGCTTCATCAGCATGTGGCCCGGCAGTTCAGCTTTAACAAATATTCTTTCTCCCCGCATATGACGGTAGGATACAGGAATCTGACCTTTGAAAATTACCTGAAGGCATGGGAAATATATGAAAATAAAGAATACAAAACTAAATTCTTAGTTGACAAAATTCTATTACTCCGGTTTGATGGAAAATGGGTCCCGGTTGCTGAAAAAAATCTGGGTAAAAAGTAAGTTGTACGGAAGCAGGTTTAAGAATATGTTTACATGTTATCTGAACCAATAAGACCGGATGAAGTAAAAAATCCCCTGTAAAACCTTATCTTTGAACCAATGATTTCAGAGAAGATAATTTTAGGCATTGACCCGGGTACCACTGTGATGGGATTCGGTATTATTTCCATTAAAAAAAGTAAAATGGAACTGGTTTCGATTCATGAGCTGATCCTTAAAAAATATCCCAATCACGAAACCAAGCTTAAATATATCTTTGAAAAAACCTTAGCCCTGATTGATGAATACCATCCCGATGAAGTAGCGCTTGAAGCTCCTTTTTTCGGTAAAAATGTACAGAGTATGCTGAAACTCGGCCGTGCACAGGGGGTTGCGATGGCCGCAAGTCTTTACCGGAACATCCCCATCACTGAATATTCTCCCAAAAAAATTAAAATGGCGATCACCGGGAACGGAAATGCCAGTAAAGAACAGGTAGCAGGAATGCTGCAGAACCTTCTGAAATTAAAAGAATTTCCTACCAAATACCTCGATGCATCCGATGGTCTTGCCGTTGCGGTATGCCATCATTTCAACTCCGGAAGTATAACGGATACCAAATCGTACAGCGGCTGGGAAAGCTTTCTGAAGCAGAATCCGGACCGCTTGAAGTAAGTACCAATATCCGGCTCCTATTCAGAGGAAAAAAATTTGATAATCAGTCCGGAGCCATAAAATTTCAAAAAGCCAAATAAGCGCATTGATAGTCAATAACTTACACAAACAGCCGCAATTACTTGGTAAAACATAATACTATCTTTTACATTGGTATGATTTTTAGTATTACATTTGTATAAATTTTCAGTCATGAAAACAAAACAACAAACTATAAATCAGGCGAATCACGAAATTAACTGGTTCCAGAAGTTTCTGATGGTATGTTCCGGCGGAAACATTCATATTTTAAGAAAGACACCAAGCGAATGGAACAAGTTTTCAGGGATCGGGGGAATTGTTCTTTTTACTGCTGTATTTGCAACCCTTTCTGCAGGGTATGCGATGTATACCGTATTCGATAATATCTGGACTTCGGTAGGATTTGGTATCCTCTGGGGACTGATGATCTTTAATCTGGACCGGTACATTGTTTCTTCCATAAAAAAAACGGGTTCCTGGTGGAATCAGGTTTTAATGGCTATCCCCCGTCTGGTCCTGGCTACATTTCTGGGGATTATCATTTCAAAACCACTGGAGCTTAAGATTTTTGAGAAAGAGGTCAACAAACAGCTGAACACTATCATTCAGAGAAATAAGAAACAGCTTCAGGGCGAAATGAACGGGAGAATCCTTCAGCAAAGCGGCCCTTTTGAAACAGAAAAAAAGCAGATTGCCGAAAAAACAGCTCAATATCAGATAGCCTACGACTCTGCTTCCGTGGAACTTGAAAAAGAAATCCTGGGAAAACAGTCCGGATTAACCAGTGGAAAAGAAGGTTACGGCCCCAATGCCAAACGTAAACAGGAGCTGAAAGAACAGCGAAGACAGGATCTTGAAAACTTCCGGAAGCAAACGGCTCCAAGACTGGAATATCTGGATAAGGAAATTTCAAAGGTATACACCAATCTGGAAACGGAAAGAAAATCTACGGAAACCTTTGAGGACAAATTCAACGGGTTTGCTGCCAGACTGCAGGCGCTGGATGAGCTGGGGAAAAATTCTGCCATTATCGGGCTGGCCGCAGCATTTATCATGGGACTCTTTATCTGTCTTGAGATTTCTCCGGTTCTGGTAAAGCTCATCTCCCATGTAGGACCTTATGACCATCTTCTGGAAAAAACAGAAAATGATTTCAGGCTGTATGCCAAAGAAAAAATCGAAAAGGGTAATGCACTCACCGATTTCCGTATTGATGATTTTAAAGATAATTTAAAAAAATAGCGTATTTTTCCTCCATGATTATTGATAAAGAAGAGATTCAGAAGAAAAAGAAAAAACTGGACGACTGCAAAACATTCCTGAAAAAGGAGTTCATCGGAATAGATAAAATTATTGATGATTTAATGGAATACATCCAGATCTGGTACCTGATGCCGGAAATCCTGACGCGCCCTGTAATTATCAATTTATGGGGAATGACAGGGGTTGGAAAAACAGACCTGGTAAGGAAAACCGTAAGCTTTCTGGGATTTCAGAACCGTTTTGTAGAAATAGAACTCAGCAATAATGATGAAACTTCGTGGAGCAAGAGTGTCTCTGATATCTTTCAGAGCAACCGTCTCAGTGATGAAAAGCCGAGTATTGTACTCTTTGATGAAATTCAGCGTTTTAATACCATTGAAGCTGACGGAAGCCCTGTTTCCCAAACCCGTTTCACAGATTTCTGGGAACTTCTGAGCGACGGACGTTTAAGTAAACGGGAACGTGACGACCTGGAACATTATCTGTTTTCTTATCTGATCCGTAAAAAAGAAAATGAAAGAAGAAAGCAGAGCGGGGAAACAGAAGTGGATGAAAATCCGTACCTGAACCTGTGGGATGCCAAAGAACTCAAGAAATACCTCAGCATGGAGGATGATGTGATGAGCATTATCGACATGAAAGAGGAAGATATGATCAAACTGATCCTGAAAAAGCAGAAAGAGAAAAAGATCTACGAACCGGTAGATTACAGTAAGATGCTGATCATCATCAGCGGAAACCTGGATGAAGCGTTTCAGATGTCCCGCGAAACCAGTGAGGCTGATGTGGATGCCAATATCTTCCATGCGTTTACCCGGAAGATAACGATGGTGGATATCAAAAATGCATTGTCCAGAAAATTTCGTCCTGAGCAGGTAGCCAGATTCGGAAATATTCATCTGATTTATTTTTCTTTAAGAACAGAGGATTTCCAGAAACTGATTCAGAGAGAGATCAGTAATCTTAAACAAAAAACAAAATCAAAATTTGGTGTCAGCTTAAAAATCAATAAAAACATCAATGCCCTGATCTACCGAAACGGTGTATTTCCTGTACAGGGAGTACGTCCTGTTTTCAGCAGTGTGGTGGATATTCTGGATACCAACCTCAGTAAGTTTCTTTTTGAAGCGGTTATTCATGATGACAAAACCATAGAAATTGATTATCTGGAGGAGCAGAAAGTCATTACCGGAAAAATAGGAAACAGAAAAATTGAGATCCCGTACACGGGAAGAATTGACAAGATACGCCAGGCCAACCAGCCTGATACGGTAGCCAATATCAGTGTTCATGAATGCGGGCACGCTGTTTCATATATTTTACATACCGGGTTTGCTCCGTTACAGCTCAAAAGCAAAGTAGCCAGCAGCTATGCCGCCGGATTTACTTTCCCGCACCAGATTCATGATACCAAAGAAAGTATCCTGAACAGGATCAAAATCTATCTGGCCGGAGGTATTGCCGAAGAAATTATCTTCGGAGAGAACAATGCCAGTATAGGCAGAAGCCACGACCGGGAACAGGCCACGGCACTCGCCGCAGATTATATCCGCAGATATGGGTTTGATGAGGAATATCAGGCCTCGTACTGCCTTGAAGACTATCCGCACCGTATGCAGCAAAATCTCACTGACGCAAAGATTGAAAAACTCATGCAGGAACTTGTACAAAAAACAAGGGAAGATCTGCTTCTTCATATTGATCTTCTGAAAGACATGAGCAGAGAACTCAGCAAAAAAGGAAGTATGCTGCCGAAAGAAATTTATGAAACAGCAAAAAAACACCATCTGGATGTCAGCATAAGAGAAGAAGGTTATCTTCACATTACCAACTATAATGACATGCTTGATTCTTTATAAAAAAACTACACTTTAATAGATATACATTAATAAAATATTACCTTTTAGTTAATTCTAAAAGGTTTTTTCTATATAATTAATTTATAATAGAATATTTTATAATTTTACCATCACTAAACTGTTTGTCATGAAAAACTTTATTATTGCATGTACACTGCTGATCTGCAGTACATTTACCTCTACTTTAAAAGCACAGATTGAACCTTATGTAGGACAAATTATCTTCGTTCCTTACAACAGGGTTCCGAATGGATGGGCTGAATGCAACGGCCAACTGATGTCCATAAGCCAGAATGTAGCATTATTCTCTCTGATAGGAACTACTTTCGGAGGTGATGGGGTTACTACTTTTGCTCTTCCTGATATGAGGGGAAGATCTATGATTGGTCAGGGCCAGGGGCCAGGACTTAGTAATTATGTTGTAGGGCAAAGCGGAGGTGCAGAATCCGTAACGTTACTATCTTCTCAGATGCCTGCTCACTCACACACCATCAATGCAGTGACTTCAGAGGGCAATGAGAACACTCCTGCAGGCAATCTTCCGGCGGACACTAAAATTCTGGATAAGGAATACTCCAGCGCCAATGCCAACACTACCATGAAAGCCACTATGGTAAACCCAACGGGAGGAAACCTTCCTCATGAAAACCGGTCGCCTTTCGTTGCCATAAGATGCCTTATTGCATTACAGGGAATTTATCCATCTTTTAATTAATAAATGATGAAAAATTTGTACTTATTAGCCCTGGCTCTGGGAAGTTTAGTCTCTGCACAGACTATTACTTTCAATGGCTGTCATAATTTGTTTGACAATCAGAATTTTGTATTCACGAAAACCGGAGTTGATGCCCAGAACAAGAATATCTATATCACAACGCCGGTAGACGGACAACCCTGTGGAGGACTGGGATCCTGCGAATTTAAAATCCAATGGAACAACTCCTTATCAAGATGGGAATTTCTTGCGGATGACGGTGACGGAGATTTTGCAACGCCTAACCTCATCTACTATAATTCTACCGGAAATAGTACCAGCCCGAGACCGCCGAGCAACACATTCGGATCATGGGTTGAAAATACAGCCATTACCAGCGGACAGTGCGGAGGAAACCTCAACGGAACCAATTCCACAATGACGGGTGATGTGCACAGTACCACACTGGGAACTTCTGAAATGACAGCCGCGAAAATCCGGATTTTCCCCAATCCTGCTTCAGATGTGATTTCTATTTCCGGAATTAACGATGGCAAAGCCATACAAATCTATAATATAGACGGAAGGCTTGTAAACTCGGAAGATTTTGCCGAAAAAATCAATGTTTCTCAACTGTCTGCAGGAACATATATTTTAGTGGTGACCACTAAAAATTTCGAAAAACTTGAATTTAAGTTCGTTAAAAAGTAAGGTATTTTATAATATTAATGATTATCAATACAGCCTTCAGATTTCCTGAGGGCTGTTTCTGTTATTTAAAAAGGAATATTTTTTGATGGAAGTATATCATGCCATCAAGCGTTGTGAATAGCTTTATTTATTTTCCGGAAACTGAAATATTGAGAATTGTATATCAGTCGGGTGCTGTATATGATTATTTTAAAGTTCCGTTTTCTATTTATGATAAATTTAAATCGGCAAAATCTAAGGGAAAGTTTCTGAATACAGTGATAAAACCCAGATTCAGATATTCTAAAAAGTAAGCGAAAGTATAACCATAAAAAATGCCTCCACTTTATTCGGGAGGCATATCAGAATATATTGAGAAAAATTATTTAATGATCAGTTTGGAAGTTTTACTTTCTTTTCCATTGGATATCTGTATCATGTAAACTCCTTTTTCAAGCTGCTGATCGATCCTGTAAATTCCGTTTCTTTCTTCCGCTACCGACGGATTAGCCACAAGTCTTCCGGACATATCAGAAATTGAAACTTTCAGATTCTTTCCGTTTTTAGCTTTAATAAATACTTTATCTCCCGTAGCCACCGGATTAGGATAAATCGTCAGGTCATCATTATCTGCTTTTACTTCAGCGGTTCCCAGAGTGGTTACAAACTTCACGGTATAATCTTCCGCCTGCCCGTATTTCAGCTGGCCGCAAGGGGTAATGTTTGTATTTTCATCATCCACAATCACCCTCATTCTTAATGGTGTATCAAGTATTGTAGATGCAGGAGCTGTAAATGCAGCATTGAAAGTACCTATTGATGTGGTAGGATCGGCAACGATATTGTCTCCTGAAGCGATCAGTTCATTGGCTTCAAAAGTTCCGTTGTTGTTAAAATCGATCCAGGCTCTTACATCATTGTCACTCCCGGAAACATTCACCTGAAGATTGTGTGACTGGTTGATTAAAAGCTGGGTTGTTGTTGCTTTCAGACAGCCTGAGCCGGTATAATCTTCATAAAAACTGGTATTATTCTGCCAGATTCCCGTAGTCGCATTATTGATGTTTCCTAATTTCACCAGTGTAGGCCCTACAAAATAGTTTGCCAGAGTGGTTACTCCCGTAGGTGAACAGGCTGCAACAGGTGTTCCTATATTTGCCGTAGGCGCAGGAGCAGTTGCTCCAAGAGAAGTACTCAAGGATCCTCTCATTAAAAAGAAATAGGTTGCCGCTCTGTCGTGCTGGCCATTGGTAAATTTAAATGCAGGGGGATTGGTATAGTTCATCATATTATACTGAACTCCCTGATAATTGGCTCCCGTGCAATAATTCATATCATTGTTGGTTGGCACCTGAAAGTCATTGAGAAGACTTCGGGATCTTTCCGTATCGCATACTCCGTCATCATCCTGATTACAGTTGTTGTTGGTCTCTGCCGGGCAATAAGTGGTGGAAGATGTTCCCGCAGGCGGATTTGAATTCGCATTTCCAAAAGTATGAAGAAGTCCCATACTGTGCCCGAATTCATGGGCAAGCGTTACATCATCCTCCAGGGTTACTACAAAAGATTTCATAAATGATTCATATCCGGAATCGGGGTTGGCAGGTAAGCCGGCCCAGCCCATAATTCCGTAGCCTCCACCTCCATCTACTTTATTCATGATATAAATGTTAAAGTAAGATGCTTCCGGCCAGTGTGGTGCAATTGTTTTTACCTGTGCTGTTGTAACTCCGTTATTACCCTGACGTTTTACGCCATAGGTATCATAACCGGCAAGCGTTCCTCCGTTGTATCTTACAATACCTGTGGTAGGATTGCAGTTGGGATCTCTTTTAGCCAGTACCAGCTTTATAGGCATCGTTGCCGCTGTTCCAAAATCATCCGGAATCCCGTCTGCCCACTGATAAGTTCCTGCATACATCTGATTACAGTGATCCAGCCATGCCTGGATTTCTGCGTCTGTTTTATTATATGATGTGCCGATAGCAGCGTTTGAAGGCACAATAACGTGTACAACAACCGGAATTTCGTAAACTCCGTTCAGCGTTTTAAAAGCGGCTCCGTTACCTGCCGAACCATTCTTATTTGATGCCAGGATCTTATTACGGATACCGTAAATCATGTTATCTATTTCTTTATTCTGTTTTTCAAATGGAGCCTGAGCCTCATCCAAACCGCATAATTTGACCTGCTGTGCAGATAAAGAAAAAGATACCAGCATTAATCCATAAAGGAAAGTTTTTTTCATTTCTAAATTTTTCAAATTGATATTCCAAATATATTTTTCTTAAAACATACACACCTAACACAAAAAGCGCATATACTTCAAAAATTATTACAGTTAGTTGAAAAAAATGATTTTTGTTACAAATTTTTATGAATTTTCCTGAAAATAATTAAACTAAACAATAGCTTTCAGTTAATTATTTTTAAAAAAACAATCAAAACAGGGTGAATCCCCATAAAAAAACGGGCTGTCTCAGAAATGAAACAGCCCGTTTTTTTTATGATAAAACCCGATATTATAATGAATAATTCGGTGCTTCCTGCGTGATAATTACGTCATGAGGGTGAGATTCTTTTAATCCGCTTCCCGTGATCATTACCATTTTGGTATCTTTCTGTAATGCTTCAACATCTTTAGCCCCACAGTATCCCATACCTGCTCTCAGACCTCCTGTAAGCTGGAAAATCACATCTTCCAGTTTTCCTTTGCTCGGAACTCTTCCTTCAATTCCTTCCGGAACGAATTTTTTGGCCTCACTCTGGAAATATCTTTCTTTTCCACCTCTCTTCATTGCGGAAAGACTTCCCATTCCCTGGTATGTTTTGAATTTTCTTCCCTGGAAGATAATCTCCTCACCCGGTGCTTCATCTGTTCCTGCTAAAAGTGAACCTAGCATTACCGCTCCTGCTCCGCTTGCAATAGCTTTTACAATATCGCCGGAAAGCTTGATTCCTCCGTCTGCAATTACGGCTACATTTTTAGTCTTTGCATATTCATACACATTATAAATGGCAGATAACTGAGGAACTCCTACTCCTGCCACAACTCTTGTGGTACAGATAGATCCGGGACCTACCCCGACTTTAAGGACATTGGCCCCCGCTTTGATCAGATCTTCGGCAGCTTCAGCCGTTACAATATTTCCACCCACAATATCCAGATCCGGATATGCTTTTCTGATTTCTGAGATTTTATCCAGAACTCCTTTTGAATGTCCGTGGGCAGAATCGATACCGATAATATCCACTCCGGCCTGAACCAAAGCTGCGATTCTTTCCAGTGTATCTTCTCCTACTCCAACTCCTGCCCCTACAATAAGGCGTCCGTTTTCATCTTTATTGGCATTAGGATATTCTAACTGGTTATCAATATCTTTAATGGTAATTAAGCCAACCAGCTTATTGTCCTTATCTACAATCGGAAGCTTTTCTACTCTGTTTTTAAGAAGAATTTCTTTGGCTTTCTCAAGATTGGTATCTTTATCGGAAGTGATGAGATTATCTTTGGTCATGATCTCTTCTACTTTCATGTCCAGATTCTCCTGATATTTCACATCCCTGTTGGTGATGATCCCGATCAGGACATTATCCTTATCTACAACCGGAAGACCTGAAATTTTGAATTTTGCCATCAGCTCTTTGGCCTGGCCGAGGGTATGATCTTTGGAAAGGGTTACCGGGTCAGAGATCATACCGTTTTCGGAACGTTTTACTCTGTTTACCTGTGCTGCCTGCTCGGCAACCGGCATATTTTTGTGGATAAATCCAAGCCCTCCCACTCTTGCCAGGGCAATAGCCAGATCAGCTTCTGTAACGGTGTCCATTGCAGCGGAAACGATCGGAACATTCAGCGTAATTTTGTCGGTAAGTCTTGATTTTAATGAAACCTGATTAGGTAAAACTTCTGAATAAGAAGGTACTAGAAGAACGTCATCGAAAGTGATGGCTGTCTCTACAATTTTGTTATGAATAGACATCTTTACTTTCTTTGCAAAATTAGGTTATTTTGATGAGATATGAAAATCCTTTTTGATAGTTTAAATAAAATTTAATAATCAATAACTTAAATCAAAAAACCGCTCTTATGTGAACGGTTTTTCTGTACAAAATAAATAAAGTGTTATATGAAACTACTTGTTTTCAGTTTAGGTGGATATATCAGTTTCAGATTATTTTACAACCTGCCCGCTTTCATCCAGCCTGTCAATATGGGTCTGATTATTTTTATCAATATATACCCGAAGCCGGATTCGGCCATTGGTATCTTTTATAAAAAGTCCTACATCTCCGTTGGCCGCTTTTCCTGCAAAAAATCTTTCGCTGGTGAGTTTTCCTTCTGCCCTTAATTTTGCATATGCTCTTTTGGAAGCGGCAGGATCATTGAGACGTTTTAAAGAATCTTCAAATCTGATGATCTCTTCAATAGGGAAATCGTCCGGACGGTCCCATAATTTCAACCCGTAGGTCCGGTTCTTCTGATCTCCCGTTCCTTCAGTATACTGCAGTTGCATGATCTGATCTGTTTTTCTCTGATCTACGGAGTATACCATCCCAGATCCGCTGTCATCCGCTCCGTATACAAGCCCGCCACATTCATCACCCAATTCATTGAAGAAAATAAGACCGGCATTCCTTTCCCTGGGCTTAAGGTTTTTATTATTAAACATTCCGGGATGCTGGCGTTTCTGATTGCTGATCACCATTTTCAGTTTTCCGTCTTTCTCAATGATATTGATCCGTTCCACATCAATCTCTTCAAAGCGCTGTTTTGAATTCTGATTTTTAAATGCCAGAAAGAAAAACAGAATACATGCGGCAGTAAGGCATCCTGCGTAAATTTTAAGGATACGCACTTCTCTGATTAATTTTTCCATGTTAAGATTTTTTTTGGGGGGAGGAATGAATACCAACTAGCGGTCTGACGCAGCATTGATCATTCTGGAGATATCATCTGCCGTAAAGTTTCCTTTAACATCTACAAAAACCAGATCTTTGGCAGAGTTTACCGTGATCAGCATATTTTTAATAGCATCACCGTCCTGTTTTACCCGGATATTCACATTATCTCCATCGTGCTTGATGGTAGCCCATTCTTCGTAATGATTACGGTTCAGATAACCGGCATAGTCATTCAGCATGGCACTGCTGCCGTTTTCTACCGTCATTACCTTTATTTTGGATATCTTTTTAACCAGCCTGATAACTTCTTCACTTTCCCCGTCTTCCCTCAACACCTTCTTTATATAAGGCTTTGCGAGAAACATCGGAACATTCACACTTAAAAATTGGGCTCCTTCAAAATCATAGCTTTTGTCTTTAAAAAAAGCCATATTCGGTTTCCCGGATACTACGCAGGACTGAAGCATGACAATGGCCAGAAAAGCGCAAAAAATGTTTTTAAGAGTTTTCATGGTTAATTTGTTTATTTTATTTGTCGGAAACTTCCTCCTGAAACTTTGTCTACCTTTACATCCAGTTCCGGATTTCCTTTTAATCTTACGGCAGCTCCTGAAGAAGCTCTTACCTTCAGCTTATCCGTTACAAACAGGGAAAGGCTGGCTCCTGATGTAGACTGTGCGGTAGCGGTACCGATCTTAAGACCATCTGCATCGCAGGCAGCCCCGCTGCTGATATCAATGGTTGCAGATTCTGCTTTCCCGGATATTGATGCGCTTGCACCACTTGAAGTATCCAGCGTTAACTTCTGAGTGGAAATCTCAGCATTTAAGACTGCTCCTGAGTTGATGCCTACACTCGCCACCTCTCTGACATTGAATTTACCTTTAATTGCACCGCCTGATGATGCACCTATTTTTAAATTATCTTCTGTTACCTGGTTTACCGCCGTAAAAACAGCACCGGTAGAAGTTGTGATCTCATTAATATGAGGGGCTGAAACATTCACGTTCAGATTTTTAAACCTCAGATTCCTTACCCCTTTGTTATCTACATAGATTTTTAAGACTCCGCCTTCTACTTTGGTAATTACATACTGGAGTTTATCTGCATCTGCGAGCACCTTCACACTTCTTGTATTTTCCTGTTTATAGATGACATTCACACCCAGGCTGGCGTCTATTTTAGAGAATTCCCCTACATTTCTGCTGTCCCCGTTCAGATAAGAAGATGCATTATCCGAGGTAAAGGAACTTTTCATGGAAGATTGTGAAGAACTGACCGCCACTTCGCTGGAATTGATGATCTTATTCACATCAGACAGTTTCATTTTACCGTTGAGGATAAAGATAATATTCTCTTCTTTGGAATCTACATTGAAAATCAGATTCTCCAGATAATTGTCTTTTTCAGTTTCAGCCAGGAATTTCATAGAAACACCATCGCTGTTCATAGACATCAGCTCATTGAATTTAAGACTGTTTAATGCCCTGTTTACTTTACTGGACTGCTGCTCATTCAGCTTGATCTGTTCCAGGTTTTCATTTTTGAGATGATCCGGGAATGTGATTTTAGGAATGATGAGAAGCTTAAGGCCGTCTACCTCATTCAGAATGGGTTTGATCTTGCCGACATATTCGTCATTAATATCAAGGGTATTCAGTAATTTGAACATAGGTTTCTTGATATTGATGGAAGTTACGCCACCACTTTTCTCAAAACTCTGGAAAAGCTGATTAAGCTGCTCGGTCTGTGCCGGGAAGGTCACCAAACCGCTTAACATAATGGTTAATATATATAATATCTTTTTCATGGGGTTGATTGGGGGTTAATATTCATTGTCAATGCTTTCATTTTTCTGGGAAGTGGCTACTGTCTTTTTAAACTCATTACCCAATTTCATAAAGGAATATTTTGCAACATCAATTGCTTCTTTTTCACTGCTGATTCTCTTTCCGTTGACAATCACATAAGAGTCATCATATTGTGTGGAATCATTAACATCTTTGCCGTTCTGAAAGGAGGAACTGCTTACATATCTCGGCTTGGTCTCCTTTTTCAGGCGGCCTCTTTTCGGAAGGATCTCATCCATAACATCTTTTTCCGCCACCGGATTATCCTGAAAGATAGAATCTTTTTTGGCTCCGGAAATAGAATCTGTGTGATTAACGGCTACCTGCTCCTGATGATCATTATTCTCTTCAATAAATCCTGATTTCTGTTTCAGCACTTCATCTTTTACCAGTTTTTCTCTGTCCTGAACACTGGTATTCAATCCATTAAACACCCAACCGATACTGAGCAGGATCAGCAGTCCCGCAGCCAGCCAGCCCCATTTCGGGAAAGAGGGCTTTTTCTTCAGAGGGATAACCGGGACATCTTTTGTTTCGGTATTTCCTTCTTGTGTCTGCTGAAGAAAATCCTCGAAATTCCAGTCCATTTTCTCTTCCTTTATTTCACGGAAGATTTCGTCGTATTTATTTTGAAATTGATCTTTGCTCATAGCTCATCAGTTGTGAAATTTGTTCTTTTACTTTCTGCCTGGCGCGCATCAGGTTTACTCTTACTGCATTTTCTTCCATTTCCAGCATTTCGGAAATTTCAGATACCTCATATTCTTCTACGTCTTTCAGATGGATCACCATTTTCTGTTTTTCAGGGAGCTGGTTGATAAAGCCAACTATATGCTCCTTCAGATTGTTGACGTCCATGCTGTACAATTCTGACCTGTGAAGCTGCATATCTGCAAATCCCAGCTTCACATCGTGATGCTTCAGACGGTTCAGGCACTCGTTCCGTACAGATTTCAAAGCATAGGAGCGGAAATTTCCAAACTGCTCCAGTTCATCTTTTTTCTGCCAGAACTTCATCATCAGGTCCTGTACTACGTCTTCTGCCTCATCACTGCTCATGACGAATCTTTTCGCAAAACGATACATCTCGTCTTTGAGAATAAACACCGTATTCTTAAAAGTTTCTTGGGTCATGAGTTTTGTTTCTGTAAGTAAGACAACTGCCTTTTCATTTTTATTACATCATATAATAAAAAAGTTGATTTTTTTTATTAAAATTTTTCACGCACCGGATGCTCAGTACATTTTTTTTCCTCCAATCTCTTTATATATGGAGCTTTTCCGTAGAAAACAGCCGTGACTGATCTCCTGATATCAAACTCCTAAAATTACACTATTTTCTTTATAAAAGAATGGAATAATCTATTATCGGTAACCCAAACTGGTTCTCAGGAACGTGGAATTGCAGAATAAAATAATTATATTTAATACGAAATAACCATTACATTGAAAATGAACATCAAAATCAGCAAACCATGCCCTGAAAAATGGGAAACCATGCAGAATACTTCTGAAGGAAAATTCTGCGAAAAATGTTGCCAATGTGTTGCAGATCTTACAGATAAAACGAATGAACAGATTCAGGATATGCTCAATAATTCCGGAGATAAGGAAATCTGTGGAAAAATTCCCTCTCTGTCTATGTTTGCGGCAGGCATTATTCTGGTGACCAATCTGAGTTTCGTTCAGGCCCAGGTTAAAACAGATCTTACCACAGCTACCGAACAAAAAACCGCTGCTACAACAAGGTTATCTGGAAAGCTTATTTTCAAGCCAGACAAAAAAGAAATTGCCCATGCTGAAGTTTTCTTCCTTAGCAAAAGCAGGTATTTCAAAACATTAACGGATGAAAAAGGAAATTTTGTTCTGGAAATCCCGAATGAATTTATTGAAAAGAAAAATGTTCTGTATTTTGATTTCGAAAAGCTCAATAAAAGCCTCAGAGAAGCCTACCGCATAACGCCTGCCGATACGATGAATGGAGATACATACGAAAATACATCCGTATTCTTCTCTAAAAATGAAAAAATCAACAATCTTGAATTTCAGATTGATTCGGAACATTATTACCTGGGAGGACTCTTTACATCTGATGAAAGACCTCCTGATTACTACTATTTCAATGGCAAGAGTATCAGTGAAAGAAAATTTGAAAAGCTGCAGAAGGAAAACCCGGATTATCAGTTCTTCTTTTTTAAAGATAAGGAAGCCGAAGTGATTTCCGGAAAAAGCTACTTAAACAGCCTGCGTTTATTGTATTCCAATTAAAAAAAACCTCCGTTATCTCCGGAGGTTATTGTTCTAGTATGTATCAAAAATATGTTTTAAAATTGCCTTGTCGTCATCTGTCAAAGCTACTTTTCTTCTGGCCATAGCTCTTTCTGCCACTTCATAAACCTTATCCAGTCTGAATCTTTCATCATCTTTCAGTCCGCCCCATGAAAAGTTCTCCACCAGATTGGGAGGAAATCCCGGTTTGAAAATATTGGAGGCTACCCCAATCACAGTTCCTGTATTCAGCTGGGTGTTAATGGCTGTTTTGGAATGGTCTCCCACAATCAGTCCGGCAAACTGCAGTCCTGTATCTTCAAAAGCTTTGGTACGGTAGTTCCAGAGTTTTACCTGGCTGTAATTGTTTTTAAGGTTGGATGAATTGGTATCAGCTCCGAAATTACACCATTCCCCGATCACCGAATTTCCAATGAAGCCTTCATGGCCTTTGCTGGAATAGCCGAAGATAATAATGTTATTCACTTCACCGCCTACTTTGCAGTGAGGTCCGATGGTTGTAGCACCATAGATCTTAGACCCCAGATTGAATTTGGAATCTTCTCCCAATGCGACAGGGCCACGAAGATTGCAGCCTTCCATCACCTCAGCGTTTTTCCCGATGTAGATCTTTCCGGTTCTGGTATTTAATGTTGAAAATTCCACCTGGGCTCCTTCTTCAATGAAAAGATCTTTTTTATCTCCTAAAAAGCCGTTGGTTGCAGAAAGTTCCTGAGAAGTTCTTCCCCGGGTAAGAAGATCAAAATCAAAATCGATGGCATGGTGATTATAGGTAAAAAGATCTGCCGGTCTCTTGAAAAAGATCAGTTCTTCCTTAATATCGGTCATTTTTTCGATCTGGTTCAGAGAAAAACCTTTCATATTGATTCTGGCAGCCACCAGTTCATCTTCATATACCAATGCTTCCCCCTGTTTAAGATCTCTGATCTGCTGAATCACGGTTTCCGTCGGCAGGAAGTTGGTCACCAGGAAAAGACTTTCCTTATCTTCGGGCTCTTTGAATTTATGCTGAAGGTAGGTTTCCGTAAAATAGGAAACTTCGGTATTTCCGAGGATTTTCTGCCATCTTTCGGAGAAGGTAAGGATGCCGCACCGCATGGCAGCAACGGGACGGGTAAAAGTAAGCGGAAGAAAATCTTCCCAATATTGGGCGTCTGAAAATACTAATTGCATTGTCTGGATATTAAAAGTTAGAGATCAGAAACAGAGACTGAAAGAAACCGGATCAATTCTGTATTCCGGTCTGATATTCAGATTCCGCTTCTGTTCAGAACAAAAATACGAAAACACAGGAATATAAAATGTCTTATATCATTGAGTTTATTTGTTAGGTTATAGGTTTTGGCCAAAGCCAATGGATTTTTGTTTCATTTTTTTTAAACGGGCTAAAGCCTGTTCCAATTGAATATATCCGTCATTTTACATAGTCATAGCAGACAGGAACATTAATTCAATCTTTCACTGATCAGAACCCAATGGCCTGGATTTTCCAATATTGAATACTACCCAAACAAAAAAGTCTCCCAAAACCGGAAGACTTTAATATTTTTATATTCAAAAAATTACTTAGCGAATTTTTTGTATTTGTTCATGAACTTATCAACTCTACCTGCAGTGTCAACTAATTTCACTTTACCTGTGTAGAAAGGGTGAGAAGTTGAAGAGATTTCCATTTTGATCAGTGGATACTCCTGTCCTTCGTATTCGATAGTGTCTTTTGTTTCTGCAGTAGACTTGCAAAGAAACACCTCGTCGTTACTCATATCTTTGAAAACAACAAGTCTATAATTTTCTGGGTGAATTCCGTTTTTCATAATACAATTTTTAAAAAATTAAAGTTTGCTTTCGAAATAGTAATGGATATTTCTCTGCTAATTTTAGGTTGCAAAAGTACAACATTTTTTCTAATTTCCAAATACCCTGTTCAATATTTTTTTCTTGATAAGAAATTCAAAGTATTTTCGTTAAATTTGGAATCTATTTAAACTTTAATTTCAATGAAATTCAAATTATTACTGGCTTTTTCTTTCTGGATGCTTCTGGTAGCGGTATCATGTAATAAAGACGATATTACATTTGACGCGCCTTCACAGCTGTTGAGTTTTTCAAAAGACACCGTATTCTGTGACACAGTTTATCATCAGGTGCGTTCTGAGACCTATGCTGTAAAAGTATATAATAATGAAGATAAAGATGTTCTGATCCCAAGAATCAGTCTGGAGAAAGGAGCTTCTTCTTTATACAGAATCAATGTGGACGGAAAACCGGGATATGATTTTAAAGATGTTCCGCTGAGAAAGAAAGACAGCATGTATATTTTTGTTGAAATTGCTCCCGAAGCTACGGGACCGGAAGCGATTGCTGAAGATAAAATTCTTTTTAACAGTGGCGCCGGCCAGCAGCATGTCACCTTATTTTCAGTTGTTCAGGATGCCGAGTTTTTTATTCAGACTCCCGGCAATCCCAATGTAATTTCCAATCATACGACCTGGAATAGCAATAAAGCCAAGATTATTTATGGTGATCTGACTATTGATCCCAATATCACTCTGGATATCCAGCCCGGAACTAAGGTTTATTTTCATAAAAACAGCGGAATGAAAGTTTCAGCAGGAGCTTCCCTGAACATCAACGGAGCTTTAAATGATGAAGTGATCCTTCGCGGAGACAGGAATGATCCTTATTATGATACGATTCCTAAAAACTGGAACTCCATCAGAATGGAAGCAACCTCCAATCTTAATATGAACTATGCAAGACTTTTAGGAGGTACAAGAGGACTGGATATGAAACAGGCCAACGCCAATATCAGCAATTCATTCATCCATACCTTTTTTGAATATGGAATTTATGCCGTAGGTTCGGTTGTTAATGCCAAAAACCTGGTAATGAACAACTGTGGGGAATCCTGTATCGGAATTTTCAGAGGAGGAAATCACAGCTATACCCACTCTACCATTGCCAATTACTCCAAAACGATGGGCAGCTTCAACAGACTTGGAATCTATGCGACGAATGAATGGAAAAATGCTGCCGGACAGACAGAGCAGGGAGCCCTTCAGCGTCTTGATATCAAGAACTCTATTGTTTATTCGGACCGGGATAATTCGGTTAATTTTGAACAGACTCCGGGGCAGCAGTTTGAATACCTGCTTCAGAACACGTTAATAAAATATTCCGGAGTATCGGAAGCCGGTTTCACTTTTGACAGTAATATGAATGTGGTACAAAGTTTTAAAAATGAAGATCCACAGTTTCTGAATTATTTTGCCGCGAAAATGAACCTGCGGGTTAAATCCACTTCGCCGGCAAGAGGAAAAGGAAATACCGCTGTGGCAGGAACGGTTCCTTTCGACATTGTAAACGTATCAAGAACTTCTAATCCTACTTTGGGAGCTTATCAATAATGGAAATTACACAGCTGCAGCAGCAGGTAGACGAGTGGATCAAAACCATCGGGGTCCGTTATTTTAATGAACTTACCAATATGGCTATGCTTACCGAAGAGGTAGGTGAAGTCGCGAGGATTATTGCCCGGAGATACGGTGAACAGAGCGAAAAAGAAAGTGATAAAAGCAAAGATCTGGGAGAAGAACTGGCCGATGTACTGTTTGTGACTTTATGTTTAGCCAATCAGACCGGGGTAAATCTTCAGGAAGCTTTTGATAAAAAAATGAAGATCAAGACCGACCGGGATAAAGAAAGACATCAGAACAATGAGAAGCTGAAATAATATGAAGAGAATTTTGATCTCTGCCTTACTTTTCACCTGTATCCTTGCATACAGCCAGGTTACCGTTCCTTACAGGATCGGAAACAGATTCGGTATTTCGGATGCATCGGGAAAAATGATCATTCCGGCAGAATATGACAAAATAGATATTTCCACGCTGCATCCGGGAGAATTTACAGCTTCTAAAGGCAACACCGCAGACAGCTTTACATCTACCTATATTTATGGGAATAAAATTGTCCTCAAAGACAGCCGCTATAATTTTTTCAATGAAAATTATTCTTTAGTGAATGCAGTAAAAATAGATAATCTTCAGGGCTTTTATTCTTCGGAGGGTATCGGATACTCTACCACAGATGTGTATACTCTGGATGGGAAAAAAGTATTTGACCGTTCGTTCAGAAATGTATATTATGTGGAAGACGATAAAAAACCGGCACTGAAAGATGAGATTTTAGTGCTGCTCAACGAGCTGAACGATAGTTATTCATTGATTCTGCTTGACAAAAAAACGCTGAAAGTATCCAGAACATTTTTTGAAAATGCACAGAAAAGCACAACGGATTACAATAAGTTTCCAAAATCTTTCAGCATCACGTATTCCACACCGCCACTGTCTAAAAAAAAGCTGACCATCAACTTTGAAAACGGCAAGGTTAAGGATTTTTCTGAAGAAGCCGTAAGAGAAGAGAGATCATCTTCAGGGTACGGAAGCTATTCTTCAGGATCCGGCTCTTATTATAATGAGACAATTAAACCTTACCCGTCTGAAGGAACAAAACCACAACAGCCGCTTCCGGAAATGAAAAAAATATCGGCCTCCAAGAAATATACGGAACCTTTCAGCCGGAAAAAAACGGAAATAAATAAAGCTGAGCTTTCCCCGAATGCAGTTCTAAAGACCGTGAACGGAAAAACAGGATTTTTTGATACCACTAAAAATGACTGGATCATTCCGGCAGAATACGACGAGATCACCATGATGAGTACCTACTGTGCTTTCTGCAGTATTTATATCGTTAAAAAAGGAAAGCATTATCAGATCCTGGAGTTTAACGGTGATGAGAAAAAGCTGTATCAGGCTAAGTTTGAAATGCTCCCTCTTCTGGAGAAAAAAAATTACGGCAAAGAAGGTTTTCACCTCATCGAGCTTTATGACCAGAACGGAAATTTCTTCTGCTATGCCGATCAGAACGGGGTAAAATTTTATAAACAATGAAGCAACAATCAAAATGAAGTTAGAAAAATCAGAATTAATAGGAGATAAAACCATACAGATCAGCGGTTCGAAAAGTATTTCGAATCGTTTGTTGATTTTGGAAAGTGTATTCAGAAACATCAAAATCGGAAATCTTTCCAACTCCCAGGATACACAGCTTTTAAAAAAAGCTTTATCTGAAAATACAGAAACAGTGGATATTCACCACGCCGGAACTGCCATGCGCTTCCTTACCTCATATTATTCCATTATGGAAGGAAAGACCACTGTTCTTACCGGATCCGGGAGAATGAAAGAAAGGCCGATCAAAAATCTGGTGAGTGCCCTGAAAGATCTGGGAGCAGAGATTGAATATCTGGAAAATGAAGGTTTTCCTCCGTTGAAAATCACCGGAAAAAAGATCACTCAGGATAAAGTGAATGTTCCTGCAGACATTTCCAGCCAGTTTATCACCTCTCTTCTTCTGATTGCTGGAAAACTGGAAAACGGATTGGAAATTCATCTTGCAGGCCATGTTACTTCCAGATCCTATATTGAAATGACGCTGGATATCCTGACAAGATTCGGAATAAAGAACAGCTTTGAAGGAAACACAATAAAAATAGAACCTTTCAACGGTGAAACCCAGACAACTGATTATGAAGTGGAAAGCGACTGGAGTTCGGCTTCTTACTTCTACTCCATCTGTGCATTGGGAAGAAAAACCATTCACCTGAAAAGCTTTTACAAAAAGTCTACCCAGGGAGATTCCGCTATTGCCGGAATTTATGAGAAGTTCTTCGGAATCAAAACCCTCTTTACTGAAGATGAACATAAGATCACCCTTCAGCCGGTACCGGATTTCGTTTTCCCGGAAAAAATCGCTCTGGATATGAACAACTGTCCGGATATTGCACAAACTCTTTGTGTAACGGCTGCTGCATTAAAAATCCCTTTCGATATTTCAGGACTGGGAACTTTAAGGGTAAAGGAAACCGACAGGCTTCTGGCTTTATATAATGAACTGAAAAAACTGGGAACTGAAACTGAAATCACAGACCTGACGATCCGTTCAGTCAGCTTTGGAGAACCGGAAGAACATATTTCCATTAAAACGTATCAGGATCACAGAATGGCCATGAGCTTTGCCCCGTTCTGCCTGATGGGAGAACTGAATATTGAGGATGAAGAGGTAGTGGAAAAATCGTATCCGATGTTCTGGGAAGACCTTGAAAGCGTAGTTGCCCATTAAGTTGAAAACCTGAAAATGCAGTAATTTGAAAATGTTATGCCACATTGTTTCAGATTACCGTATTTTTATATATAATTCCAATCATGAAATACCTGATTTTATTAACCTTATTCCCAGCATTTCTTTGGGCACAATACTTACGCCCGAATGAAGAAACCGTCTATTCCTTTGAAACCAAAAACGGAAAGAAAATGGCTTTGGTAAAGGATAAAAATAATGAATATATCCAGTACCGGTTTGGAAGTAAGAACAAAGTTGAAATGGAGTTTCCCGCCAAAAGAAATAAAGAAAGCTGGAAAAAATTCACCTATAATTCCTATTACAGAGGCGGAGGAAAACAAAATTCGGGAATGGAGCTGAATTATCTTTTATTCACCAACAACGGTTACAGCTACAAGCTTTACAGAACCTACCAGGCGGAAGACGAATCATATTCTGCCGGAGTCACTGTAACAGACAGCAAAGGCAGGGAAACTGATATTGCCGGCAGCTATAAAACCGTGAAAGGACATCTCAGCAGTCTGGAAGATAACAAGCTGATAAAAAAAGAAGATTTCGGTTTATAATTTCAAATTCTGCTCAGAATGAAAATTCCTTTCTTTGCCGCCGTTCTGTTGAGTTTCAATTTTCAGGCACAAAACCTGAAAGATTTCAATATACCTAAAGGCTATCAGAAAATAGCTGAAGCTAAAGGAGATCTGGATAAAGACGGGAAAGAAGAGACTGTATTCGTTTTCAATACCCATATAAAAAGTAATTCCAAGTTCGATGGCAATAACGGCGTTGTGAGGGCTCTGTATATTATAAAAAATAATAACGGAAAATCTCAGATCTGGAAAGAGAACAGGACACTTCTTTTTTCCAGCGGAACGGGATTCTATCCTCAGGACAATTCGCTGAAAATTGAAATTAAAAACAATACTTTTACAGTGGAGCAGCAATTTTCTACCAATTCACGGCACACTCAGGCTTACCGTCATATTTTCAGATTTCAGAACGGAGATTTTTACCTCATCGGTTCCCGGGATGAATTTGATGATACCTGTGATTTTGAATTCCTGAATGAAATTAATTTTTCAACCGGCAAAGCTGTGATCGACAAAAAGTATTCCTCCTGCGACGATGATTCTGAAATTCCTGACGATTACCACAAAGAATTTATCCATCCGTTTAAACCACTGATCCGGATGGGTGATTTCAGAATCGGGGAAAATAAAATCAAAGTTCCCGGCTCGGATGAATACTTATATTTTTAGAATACCAGGCGGATTCAGTTTTAACAGCAAGTTTCTTATTTAGTCTCTTTCCGGGATAAGGTTTGAAGACGGAAGAGGAAAGCCATGTAAGTCATCAATATGAAAATGTTGATTTCTTTTTGCTCTTTTATACCATTGAAAGGATATTTAAACTATTAGGATTTAACCTCAAAAATTATTTTTTTAATTTTATAATGATACCTGAATTTCTTAACCGAGCTCCCGGATCATTTACCTTAAATACTGAGGTTTACAATTTATCCACATACTTATCCACAAAGTTATCCACATTGAAAAACGGGATTTTTATCTATCATAATGCTCAACAATCGCGGAGTACTTTCAGACTGCACGGGCATATTTTTAATGTTCATCGTTTTTCTTTAAGTTGATCCTTAAATCCAGACTTATCCACAGACTTATCCACAACCGGAATAAGCATGCTGTGAATTGCTGTTTACTGATGACAGGATCAGATAAAAAACAATAAAAACGCCTGTAAATAAGATAAAATCAATCATTTTTAAAATGCAAAATTCAATTTTAAAAAGAATCATCTCATTTAGATTTACTCCTTCAATTCACACTTATCCACAATCTTATCCACAGTCCTTTTATTTCCGGGTTCCGCAGGCTTCCAGGATCTTACTGAAGATCTCTGTATTTTCAAACATTCCGGTAAATTCTTTTGAATTGGGTCCATACGCAAACACACTGGAAGGAATTGCCGTATGATCGTTCGTACTGAAATTTCCAAATACCCAGCCCTCCTGAAGACTTCCGTCAAGAAGAGTTAACCCTCCGGTTTCATGATCTCCGACAACGACAACCAACGTTTCTTTATTTTCATCGGCAAACTTCATTGCTTTTCCCACCACCTGATCAAAATCCAGTAACTCGGTCACCAGCTGCTCCAGATTATTGCTGTGCCCTCCTCCATCAGTCTGTGAAGCTTCCACCATCATAAAAAAACCTTTTTTATGATCCTTCAGGTCATTCAGAACCAGATCAAATGCGTCTGACAGCCATTTTCCTCTTCCTTCACTCAGTCTTTTGGAAGCCAGAGGATCTGCAATGATCATTCGGCCGCTGATTTTATTTACCGATTTCAGATCATCATAGATTTCAATGGCGGCTGCTCTGATCTTCTGTCTGTTTTCAGGCGTAAGTCCGCCAGACGGCCCTCCAACTAAAACCTTAGTTTTAGAACTGATAAAATCCGTCATTATACTTCCGGAGTTGTTTCTGTTGTCTGAATGGGCATAAAAATCCGCCGGTGTTGCATCTGTTATATCTCCGGTAGAGATAAGCCCCGAGACCATTCCTTTAGCGGCAATAATATCAGGAATCTGAGCAAGAGTTTTCCCCGACGCATCAACTCCCACAAATGTATTTCTGGTCTTCACTCCTGTGGCAAAAGCTGTTGATCCCGGTGCAGAATCGGTGATATAAGCATTGTATGAATTGGTTTTCGACAGCCCTGTTGATTTCATATTGAAGACATTCAGTTTCCCTTTATTCGCGGTAAACGCGGCATAATACTGGGGAAGGGAAGTTCCGTCCGGAATCAGGAGAATAACGTTTTTTACTTTCCTGCTGATCCCGTCAGATTTATAGGAGGGAGTATAAACAGGATAGTCTTTTGTATTTCTGTAAAAATTCTTCGGAACATTATTCAGGAATTTTTTAAGATCGGGAATATGATCCGTATTGATAAAATCCACATTCCGGCTCATGAGATTTACCCAGGCATTCGGAAAGTCCGGAGCACCATAGAAGCGGATCTGCTTCTTCTGACGATGCGCCTTTTCAACAATATTTTTTATTTTTTCTGTTTCTTCATCCCGTGGAATTCCTTTTCCGTTCCACTGCACCAGCTCCTTCAGATCCGCGCTGAATATTCCTACTCTTTTCAGCTGGTCTTCGGTGTAATCTTTATCAGGATCACCATCAAAATAAAGATAATCCGGGTAATTCTTAAAATCTTCAGGCTGCGGCCTTCCGCCGGTAATGACAATCTTAATTCCCGGGCAGCCGGTTATTTCAGGGTATTTTTTTAACCCGGCGGTTAATATTTTCAGAGCTGTTTTGTAATCGTTTTTAACATCGATCAGCAACTGGAGTTTTTTATCAGGCTCAGGATAAATACTGCCTTTATTCTGTCTGATCTGCTTTGAAATATTATTCAGATAAAGGGATTCCAGTGTTCTTTCCTGAGAAAGCTCTTTTTCCGTATGCGCTACCAGAAGCTTTCCTTTTACCGGAAAAACGTCCGCTTCTATTGATCCGAACCCGGCATAATAAGCTTCCCAAAAAGGAATTTCCTGTAAATAATCATTATGAGAATGAGCATTATTTATAGTGTACCGAAGATAGTTTTGCGCCTGATTTTTTGAAAAAACGGCCAGCATCAGGAAAATACCTGTCTTTTTTAGAAACTTTATCATTTGATTGTCATTAAGGATATTATTTTTCAATAAAGCTTTTTAAACTTTTTTATTAAACCACAACAGTCACAAAAGTTTTATTTTAAACACTTTAGTCATTTTTTAAGTTTAAATACTTTGCGCATAAATGTTGTTTCTTTTGACTACGTCGAACCTCCGGTTTGGAGTTAAACTTAAAATGAGTTTAATAACAGAAGGTGCAAAAATAGAACAGCATGCGCACCGTTCAGTTAATCTATTTTTATGTTTTTATTAAAAAATGGTAACAGACGTTACTAAAATTGATGTTTGCATTATAATAAATAGCAGATTCACTTTTCTTTTTTTACATTTGCTGGAAATACGGCTCACAATCAGAAACCGGAAGAAGAATAAAAACAAGTCTAAAATTCATATATCAATACATGACCATCATCATCACAGGAACCTCATCAGGAATAGGTTTCGTACTGGCAGAATATTTTGGTAAAAAAGGCCATAAGGTATACGGCTTAAGCAGAAAGCATACGGAAAGTCAGTATTTCAGGTCTGTTCCCACAGATGTTACCGATAATAATGCCATACAGGATGCTGTTGCAGAAGTTCTGAAAACAGAATCAAGGATTGATGTTCTGATCAATAATGCAGGAATGGGAATGGTAGGAGCCGTGGAAGACTCTACGAAAGAAGATATTCTAAAGCTTTTCAACCTCAATCTTGTGGGCGCCGTTCAAATGATGAGTGCTGTTCTGCCTAAAATGCGGGAGCATCAATCCGGAAAAATCATTAATATTTCAAGCATCGGAAGTGAAATGGGGCTTCCTTTCCGTGGTTTCTATTCTGCTTCAAAATCTGCACTGGACAAAGTAACAGAAGCCATAAGATATGAAGTATATCCCTGGAATATTGATGTATGTTCTCTCCATTTGGGAGATATCAAAACCAATATTGCAGAAAACCGGGTGAAAACGAAAGTTTCGGAACCTTATAAAAATATTTTCGACAAGGTATATTCTTTAATGAATGCTCATGTAGGTGAAGGAACAGAACCTCTGGAAGTAGCCGCTTATATTGAAAACCTGTTAGGAAAAAAGAAATGGAAAGCCCATTATTATTTTGGTAAATTCGGACAGAAAATAGGAGTTCCTTTAAAGTGGATTCTTCCACAGGGAACCTATGAAAATCTGATGAAAAAATATAATAAACTGGATTAATTTCAGTTTAAATATACGGTATCAGCCATGAAGAATATTATTTTTTTACTGTTTTCATCTCTTGTTTTTGGCCAGAACGCCACCTTATTTCCTGCTAAAAAAGGAGACCGGTGGGGTTTTGTTGATCAGAATAATAAACTGGTGATTGCACCTCAATATGATCTTGCTTACCCTTTTAAAGAATATAAAGTATATAATCCCCAGAGTAAGAACTATACTCATGTGATGTCTGCCCATGTCCGCCTCAATAACCAATCTAAATGTATTGCAGAAAACAATACTGAAATAGACTGTAAAAAACTGGAAGATCCTTCAGAGGTGAAGAATGATTTTATATCTGATACAGAAACAGAAGTAAAAGCAATTGAGAGGAAAGCTGAAAATGAAAAGCAGGAGATCATCAGCCGGCTTCCTAAAGATATTCAGGAGCAATATGAGAGAATTGACGTTTTTGCAAAATCAATACCTCTGTTCCTGGTAAAAAAGAATGGTAAAAGCGGAATCATCAGCAATACAGGAAAATTAATAATCCCTGCTGATTACGATTATATTGAAGGGCACGGCTATGAGACATCACCGGGTAAATTTGAACCCTATATCATCGCCGGATCATATTCCAATACCGGAAAGCATCAGTACTTTACCAAAGACGGGAAATTATTTCTAGACAATTACCAGCGTTATTCCTCAATTCATCAGTTTGGAAAATTAACCATTGTTGCTGATAAAAATGGTAATAAGAAAATATACAACTTACCTGCCCGAAAATACGTCAATGACAAAACCTATGATAAATTTTCCTGGTTTACAGATGGAATGATGCTGGTAGAAAGAGACGGAAAAGAGTTCTACATTGATGAATCAGGAAAAGAATATATAGCAAAGTAAAAATTATTATTTGATCCGTTTAATTACCATATTATTTCTGTTATCCTGTACTTTCTTTAAAGCACAGAACAAACAGTACTGGCTTATTGACACGGAAACCAATGTCCGGAAAAAAGTAAAAGATTCCGCATCGGCCGCAAAATTCCTGGATTCCCTTTCACAGAATAATTATTTCTTCACCCAGCTGAGAGAGGTAAAAGTAAAAGGGGACAGCACGGAAATCTTCTTTGATAAAGGAAAAAATTTCAATGAAACCTTTGTGAATCTCTCAGACTCCATTGTTCTGAAACTGAAGCTTCAAAAAGATTTTTTCACTAAAAATTTAGATTCCACCAAAAAGAGCATCAACAAGAAATTTATTGATGACGGGTATTCTTTCAGCCGGATCAAATCAAAATATAAAGGTCAGAAAAACGGCTATCCGGTGATTGAGCTTGACATCAATAAAAATGATAAACGGACCATTGACGGTTTTGTAGTAAAAGGCTACGAAAGGGTTCCGAAGAGGTTCATGAAAAATCTCGAAAAGGAATTCAAAGGAAAAACATACGATGATAAAAACCTTCTGGCCATCAGCAAAAATTTTCAGAGCCATGCATTTGTAACTCTGGAGCGGCCGCCCCAAACTCTGTTTACCAAAGATTCCACGAGTATTTATCTGTTCATGGAAAAGAAAAAGACCAATACTTTTGACGGGGTAATCGGTTTCGGAAACGATAAAACGGAAAAATTCACCCTGAACGGAACCCTGAATGTGAATTTCAGGAATATGTTCAACGGCTTTGAAACCGTTAACCTTTACTGGCAGAGAAACCCTGATAAAGGGCAGACTTTTGACCTTCAGACCGATATTCCCTACCTTCTTAAATCTAATGTGGGCATGAACCTGAAGGTAAATATCTTCAGACAGGATTCCACTTTTGCCAATGTGAAATTCCTTCCTGCTTTTTATTATAACATCAATAACCGGAATAAGATCGGAATCAGGGGAACCCTGGAAACATCGAGCATTATTGATACCCTGTATGTTCAGGGAAAAGATTACAACAAAAAAGGAATCGGGATCTGGTTTGAAATGACGGAACCTACGGATATTGATCTTTTCCTTTACAAAACAAGGATCAATGCCGGTTATGACTATCTGACCACAACGTACACCAAAGATAATATCAAAGCCAACCAGAACCAGTTCTATTTCTTCGGGGAACACAATTATCATATTTCCGGAAACCACTTCCTCAATATCAGGGCGGAAGGTGCCATGATGGATTCTAAAATAGAGTTTTCTGCCAACGAATTATACCGCTTCGGAGGCTGGAATTCCATGCGGGGTTTCAATGAAAAATCCCTCGCTGCCGATTTCTATTACTATGCAGGACTGGAATACCGGTATCTGATAGGCAGTCAGGCCTTCTTTGACCTCTTCGGACAATACGGCCAGCTTAATAATAAATCGCTCAACGTCAAGCCGAAGCTTTACAGTGTCGGCCTCGGATTTAATTTCTTTATTCCGATCGGGCTGATGAGTTTCCAGCTTTCCAATGGTAATGAATTTGGAAATCCTTTTAAATTCAATGATATAAAGATCCATTGGGGAATCCTGAGCAGATTCTAAAAGGCGGATAATTATTTTAAACACGGTGTACACAAAGACTGTTAAGAGCTTGTTTAAATTTCTAAATTTGATTTTTTGTATAACATTCACATCTTTTTTATCTAAACCACATTTTTCGAGTATTTTCTGATTAAAATACAATACATTGATTACAAACAGCTTAACGCAAATTTTCCATTTTTAAGACTGCTGATTTTAAGGGAGCAAAAGCTGGAATCAACTTCGTTGGTCCGTCGAAGTATATGAATAAGCCAGCGACGAAGCCGCATCACTTTACTCACTTAAAATAAAGCGGAATTATCCATCAACTTTGCGTGGTAATATAAACTCTGCAATACAGGATTGATTGAATTATTGCTTTGTTCAATGTTTATTTTTAGCCACTAATAAAATCATTCGTATATCCATGGTATCAAAAAAAATTAATGCCAGGATTTCTACCCTGCTGTAAATAGTATAATAAAGCAAAATCTGCTATATAAAAGAAAAATTCCGTTTTATCAAAATGTTAATTATATGTGTTAAAAAATATTAAAATCATATTTTTATTTTAATACGGTCGTAAAATTCAGGTAATACTGCCGGGCTAAATTTGCCCTCAAAAAAATGAAGAAGACTCTAGCTTCCTTTGCAGTTTTTTTACTTCCCCTTTATCTTACTGCCCAAGAAATTAACATTTCCGGAAATGTAAAATCCGAGAACGGCTCCGTAATTTCCGGAGTAAGTATTACCGACAAAAACACCGGAAATACAGCAATTACCGATGAAAATGGGAACTTTACCATCTCAGCCAATCCGAAAGATATCCTTGAGTTCTATGCGCCTGATTTTTCACTGTTCACCGTAGAAGTTTCTTCCGGAAGAAAATATTCCGTAGTATTGAAAAAAGCACAGGAAAAACAGATTGAAGGAGTGGTAATAACCGCTTTGGGAATCGCCAAAAAGAAAGAAAAAATTGGTTATGCTACCCAGGAAGTCGGGACCAAACAATTTGAAACGATCACTACACCCAGTATAGGAAATTTATTTTCCGGACAGGTTGCCGGACTGAACGTTTCCAATCCCACAGGAATGCAGCAGGCTCCCCAGTTTACGTTAAGGGGAAACTCCAATCTGATTTTTGTTATTGATGGAGTCATCGTAGAAAAAGAGGTTTTTCAGAATTTAGATCCCAATAATATTGAAAATATCAACGTTCTGAAAGGAGCAACTGCCTCCGCATTATACGGCTCCAGAGGAAGATACGGAGCTGTTCTGATCACCACAAAAACAGCCAAAAAGAAAGGTTTTACCATTGATTTTTCGCAGAATACCATGATTACGGGAGGTTTCACCAACCTTCCAAAAACACAGACCGAATACGGAAACGGTTCCCACGGAAAATACGAATTCTGGGACGGAGCAGATGGCGGAGTAAATGACGGAGACATGATCTGGGGACCCAAATTTACACCCGGCCTGAAAATTGCCCAATGGAACAGCCCGATCCGGGATAAAGTAACCGGACAGGTCATCCCCTGGTATGGAGCGGTAACCGGAACGCAGTACAACGACAAATCAAGATATGAAAGAGTTCCGATCGACTGGCAGTATCATGATAATTTAAACACATTCCTGAAGCCGGCCGTTATCAATAACAACAGTTTTGCCGTAAGTTACAGAAACAATAAGGATATTTACCGTCTTTCGGGAAATTTCATGAATTATGACGACCGGATTCCGGGTTCTTACCTTCAGCGGTATGGAGTCAACTTCTCTTCTGAAAATCATCTGGGTGAAAAGCTGATCTTTGATACCAAATTGAATTTCAACCAGACCTTTACCCCAAATATTCCCAATTACGATTACAACCCAAGCGGGCATATGTATACCATCCTGATCTGGATGGGAGCCGATGTAGACGGAAGAGATCTTAAAAATCATATGTGGATCCCGGGAAAAGAAGGTACAGCACAGGCCAACTGGAATTATGCATGGTACAATAATCCCTGGTTCGGGGCTGAATACTACAAAAATAAAAACAGGACCAACATCATCAATGCACAAACCGGTCTTGAATATAAAGCCACTCAGGATTTCTCGGTAAAGGGTAAAATATCTATCGTAGAAAACCACAATAAGCAGGAAATATTAAGCCCGTATTCTTATTTCAATTACAGTGCTCCCAGAAGCGGCGGATATATTCTGAATGATTCCAAGACATGGAATCTGAACTACGATGTGCTGGCTACCTATAAAAAGAAAATATCTGACAATTTTGATTTCACGGTGAATGCAGGAGGTTCGGCATTTTACTATAAAAATGATATTGACAATGTATCAACAGACGGGCTGAAAATTCCGGAACGGTATACTCTGGAAAACTCCATCGGAGCTTTAAAATACTATGATTACCTGAAAGAAAAGCTGATTTACAGTGCCTATTCAACGATTGACATCGGATTGTACAATGCCTTCTTTATCAATATTTCAGGGCGTAACGACTGGTCATCTACCCTTCCGAAAGCCAACAGATCCTACTTCTACCCTTCCGCTTCGGTGAGTGCCGTGATCTCCAACCTGATCACAATGCCGAAATCGGTGAACATGCTGAAACTTTCCGCCTCATGGGCAAAGGTAGCCTATGATTTCCAGCCTTATTCAACCAGAAATTATTATCTGAACAATAAAGGAATTACGTTCAACGGCAATCCCACCAACTATTACCCTACCATCCTGAATGTTGAAAATTCTTTGAAACCTGAACAGACCAAATCCTACGAACTGGGATTAAGTGCAGGATTGTTCAACAACAGAATTACATTAGATGCTACGTATTTCAGAACGCTGGATTACAACAACATCCTTGAATTTCCGACAGCACAGTCATCAGGATTTACTTCTCAGTATGTAAACGGGAATGAGTATACAACAAAAGGATTTGAAATCTCATTAGGGCTGGTTCCTGTAAAAACAGCCAGTTTCACATGGAGATCTTTAATCAACTGGAGTACGTATGAGCAGAAGCTGACTTCTATTTATGACAATATGCCGAACTACAACAACATCAAACTCGGTGAAAGAATGGACAGCTTCTATGATTATACCTGGCAGAAATCGCCGGACGGAAAGGTTATTCTGAATGCTGCCACAGGAATGCCTACAAGAGCCAATACTCCAGGCAATCTGGGTCATTTCAACCCGGACTGGACTTTCGGATTCAACAATACCTTCAAATATAAAAAGCTTTCTTTAAATATCGGGATCGACGGAAGCATCGGCGGAGTGATGAGATCGCAGGTAGTTGAAAAAATGTGGTGGGGCGGGAAACACCCGAACTCTACGGCATACAGGGATCTGGAATATGCCAATCCGGGAACATATTATTTTGTACCGGACGGAGTTAATTACAATGCTGCCACAGGAACATATACCACGCACACCAAACCGATCAGCTTCCAGGACTGGGCACAGAATTATCCATACCAGGCAAGGGTTACAGAAGATGAAAGTAAATTATTTGCCAATGTTTTTGACCGGACCTTCATCAAGCTGAGATCTGTTATTTTAGAATATGATTTCTCTTCCCTTCTTAATCCTAAAGGAATGGTAAAAAATTTAACCGTGAATGTTTCAGCATATAACCTGGCCATGTGGAAAAAGTCTAAAAACCTCTATTCCGATCCGGACTTCCAGCTCAAAACCAAAGACTCCAATGATATACAGGACCCTTCCAGCAGATGGTTCGGAATCGGGTTCAATCTCAAATTCTAATTTAAAAGCATCAGTACAATGAAAAACAATACAATTCTTAATATAAAAGCCAGTATGCCCTACAAAACAGCAGCAAAGCTGAAAAGTGCAGCTGTAAAATCCCTGTTCGCAGCAGGAATCCTGATGATGGCCTCATGTGAAACCAGTCTTGATACCATCAACGAAAATCCTAATGACCAGGCCAGTGTAGACCCGAAAGTCCTTTTAACATACGTATCGATGAACACGTTCCAGGTAAACGGTGAAAATATGTATGCCTCAAGAATGATGATCGGAACCGACGGTGAAAATACCTACCAGTATATGAAATGGAATGAAGCTTCTTTTGAAGTGTACACCAAAGGCCTTCTGAATACGGTAAAAATGATGCAGGAAGCAGAAAAAACCGGCAATAAAAATTATCTTGCCATTGGTAAATTCTACCGGGCCTATCATTTCTTTAATCTGAGTATGAAGCTGGGAAGCATTCCTTATTCTGAAGCGGTAAAAGGTGAATCTAAAATTACCCAGCCGAAATATGACAGCCAGGAAGCAGTGATGGCAGGTATCCTTACTGAACTGAAAGAAGCCAACGACCTGATCAATTCCACAGACAAGATTGAAGGGGACATTATTTACAACGGTGACGCTTCCAAATGGAAAAAGCTGATCAATTCATTCCGTCTGAAGATCCTGATCACCATGTCTAAAAAGACTACGCTGGGCAGCTACAATGTTGCCGGAGAATTTGCTTCAATAGCGGCTAATCAGCCCCTGATGACTTCTATCGGAGATAATGGCGAACTGAAATTTGCCGATGCCGCAGACAGCCGGTACACCATGTTCAATAACAGCGGTTACGGATCGAGTTTATATATGGCGGATTATTTCATTAATATGTTTAAAGACCGGCACGATCCAAGACTTTTCACATTCGCGGCACAGACTACCGCAGCTAAGGAAGCCGCAAAACCGGTTACTGATTTTACAGGATATAACGGAGGAAACCCTACTTCTCCTTATTCTGATAATGCAGCATTGATCACCGCGAAAAATATCTCAAAGGTAAATGACCGTTTTTATAAGGATGCTACGAACGAGCCTTCTTCAGTACTGAGCTATTCCGAGCTGGAATTTATTTTAGCGGAAGCAGCAGCCAGAGGATGGATCTCAGGATCTTCAAAAACTCATTATGACAATGCCGTTAAAGCAAGTTTCAGCTTTTACCAGACGTATGTAAAGAACCCTGATCTGTATTTTGCAGGATTTGATGTGAATCTGTATCTGGCCTCACCAATGGTGGTTTATAATGATGCCGATCCTCTGCAAAACCGTATAGAAAAGATCATGACCCAGAAATATATGACCATGTTCCACCAGGCTCAATGGACTTCCTATTACGATTACCTGAGAACAGGTTTCCCGAACTATCCTCTGCAGACCGGGGTTTCGGCTCCATTCAGATTCAGATATCCGCAATCTGAATATAATTATAACAGCGCTAACCTGAAAGCAGCTCTTAATGCACAGTACGGAGGAAACGACAATATCAATTCCAAACCGTGGTGGCTTCAGTAAACTAAAAACAAATTCATTGTATAAAAATCCGGAAACCGTAAGAAAATCCTGTTAACTTGCGGTTTCTTTCTATTACGACAGATTATGAACAGAAGAGAATTTTTAGAAAAATCAAGTCTATTGCTGGCGGGGCTGGGAACCTCAGGTGTGCTGCACCCTTCCATTTTAAAAGCCCTGACTATTGAGCCTGCCGCTCAGTCTACTTTTTATGATGCGGAACATGTAGTGATCCTGATGCAGGAAAACCGTTCTTTCGATCATGCTTTCGGTGCACTCAGAGGAGTAAGGGGGTTCCTGGACAAAAGATCTTTTATAAAAGAGGATGGCCATTCTGTATTTTTCCAGAAAGGAAATTCCGGCAAATATGCTTCGCCTGCACGGCTGAATCTCAGAAATACAAAATCTACCTGGATGAGCTCACTGCCTCATTCATGGTCTGACCAGCAAAAAGCCCTGAATAAAGGAAAGTACGACCAGTGGCTTCAGGCAAAAGCTTCGGGCAATAAAGATTATAAAGATATTCCGCTTACCCTGGGATATTACAACCGGGAAGATCTCCCGTTCTATTACCAGCTGGCTGATGCGTTTACGATATTTGACCAATATTTCTGTTCTTCTCTTACAGGGACCACTCCCAACAGGCTTTTCCTTTGGTCCGGAACACTTCGTGAGCAGCCAACCGGTAAAGTAAAAGCGAATGTCTACAATGACAATATTGATTATGATAAAGCCAGACAGGCGCGTTGGAAAAGTTTCCCTGAGATTTTGGAAGATCAGAATGTTTCCTGGAGGATTTATCAGAATGAAATCAGTCTTCCGAAGGGAATGTCCGGTGAAGAAGAGGCCTGGTTAAGTAATTTTACAGATAATCCGATTGAATGGTTTTCAGGTTTCAATGTTAAATTTTCAAAAGGCTATCATCAGCATATTCCTAAAATGATTGACCATCTGAAAAAGGAAATTCAGAAGAAACCGGAACAGAAAGAAAGACTGGAAAAGATCATCCGTGAACTGGAAGAAGATCAGATCCGGTATGATCCTAAGAATTATTCAAAATTATCACAGAAGGAAAGGAATCTTCATGAAAAAGCATTTACCACGAACAGCAAAGATCCGGATTACCGGAATCTTGAGATCGGGCAGGATGAGCATGGAGAAAGACTTGTTGTTCCGAAAGGAGATGTCCTGTTCCAGTTCCGGAAAGATGTGGAGGAAAAAAAACTTCCTTTGGTTTCATGGCTGGTTGCTCCTGAACATTTTTCCGACCATCCGGGATCACCGTGGTATGGAGCATGGTATATTTCAGAAGTTCTGAACATCCTTACCAAAGATCCTGAAGTATGGAAAAAAACAATCTTCATCATCAACTATGATGAAAATGACGGCTATTTTGATCATGTGCTTCCTTTTGCACCTCCGTTAAACCCCAATCAGCCTGTTGATATGAACAGTAAAGAAGGGGCTGAATATGTAGACCGTTCCCAGGAGTATATGAAAAGCCTTCCTCTGAAAGATCATGAAAGAATTGAAGGAACCGTAGGCCTGGGATACCGGGTACCTATGATCATCGCTTCTCCGTGGACGAAGGGCGGTTTTGTGAATTCTGAAGTTTCGGACCATACTTCCGTACTTCAGTTCCTGGAAAAATTCATCAGAAAGAAATCAGGGAAAGACGTTACCGTAAGCAATATCAGTGACTGGAGAAGAGCTGTTTGCGGAGATCTTACTTCCGCTTTCAATACAGCCAATACGAATGTTCCCCGGATGAATTATATCGATCAGAAAGATTATGCCAGAACCATTAATGCGGCCAGAAATAAACCTGTTCCCGATCTGAAATGGTATGATGAAAATGAGCTTAATGAAAAACTTCTCCATATTCAGGAAAGGGGTGGCAAGCCTTCCAATCCGCTGCCCTATCATTTCCACGTCAACCTCCAAAATAAGAATATTCACATGGAGAATCTGAAAGAAAACGGGGTTCCGCTGATTATTTATGACAGAGCCATGCCGGGCAAAGGAGTTTCTTATTATTCCTATGCCCTGTATTCCAAACAGGAAATGAACCATGAAATACCGGTTCAGCATTATGACTGTGAGGTCTTCGGGCCGAACGGCTTTTTCAGAAAATTCAAAGGCGGTATGATTCAGGAAACAGAAGTGCTTTTTGTAAGCAGGGCTGCCAGTCATAAGGCTGAATTTATTTTCAGACAAAACAAAAAAGGAAATATCAGCTTCGTTCTGGAAGATCTTTACGAAAATAGCCGGAAAAATATTCCGGTGCATCAAACTGAACAAAAAATGACCGTTGATCTGGCCAAAAACAAAGGCTGGTATGATTTTAAAATCACATCTGGGGACTGTATCTGGCATTTTGCGGGAAGAATAGAGAACGGAAAAGTGTCTGTTTCGGATCCACACTGGATATAGGAGTTATTCATTTACCTGTATGGCCTTATACCCTCCGGTGTAAGGCTTTTTTATTATAATGACACTTATAGAAAAAATATCTTTTATTATAGTTAACATATATAATTCACAATATTAATTACATATAATATGAAAATAAACAACAATATTTAAAAAAAAGAAATTTATTTTCATATTTTATCGATTATTATTAAATTCACTTTATTAAATAACCTACACCATGAAAAAATTGAAATTACCTTTTGCAATTGTATTATTTGTTTCAGCATTCTCCGGAAACCTGAGAGCACAGGACACGAATACGGATAATCACACGGTAACGATTTCCATCCCGGAAGTTGCCCTGGTTGATATTGAACCTGCTGCCACGAAAAATATCACACTGGGGTTTACTGCACCCAATGAAGCAGGAAATCCTGTTGTTCCGAGTGCAGCCAATACTACCTTATGGCTTAATTATTCGTCTATAAAATCTGTTGCAGATCCTACCCGTAACGTCAGTGTAAAAATGAATGCAATCATTCCCGGAGTGGACCTTCATGTAACTGCTGCCGCAGCAACGGGTTCCGGAGGCGGTACATTGGGTACTTCTGCAGGGCTGTTGACATTAAGCGCTGCAGACCAGACCATTATTTCCGGTATCGGAAGTGCTTATACCGGGAACGGAACCAATAACGGCCATAATCTTACTTATGCTCTTGCCGCAGGAAGCGGGCCGGGAGGAGTGGCGGCTTATGCAGATTTGCAGGCTACCGCAACAACAGTAGCTACCGTTACCTATACCATATCAGATAACTAGAATTTCAGTATAATTCTCTGTTCTGTATTTCAAAGACATGAAGAAATTGTTATTCAGTTTCTTCCTGCTTTTCTATGATCTATAATTTAACCCTCAACTTTACATAATGATCAAGCGTATTCTTCTTTTAATCACCCTGATTTTGCAGTTCAGCTTCTTACATGCCGGCATTGTGATTCTTAACGGTCTTACGCATTCTTACCAGGTAGAAAACGGAAAAGTTTACAAAGGAAAGGTTGCCATTGAAAACACCGGCACCAGCCCCCAGGCTGTAAAATTATTTTTACAGGACTTTGCCTACCACGCAGACGGAACCATCAATTATACAGCATTACGCACCAATAAACGCAGTAATGGAGAATGGATAAAGCTCAACACCAATCTGATCACGCTGAAGGGCAAAGAAAAGACAGAAGTGCTTTACGAAATTACAGTCCCCAATCAGACCGCAGCTCCCGGAAGCTACTGGAGTGTGATTATTGTAGAGCCCGTGGAAGAAATAAAGCCCAGTGAACACAAAGCAGGGGTAAGCATTACTTCTGTTATACGGTACGCCATCCAGATCATTACAGATTATGAAACCGAAAAGGCAAAACCGAACCTTAAGTTTGAAAGTGTAAAAGTAGAAAAACAGGAAGGGAAGCAAACCCTAAAGGTTGCCATAGCCAATCATGGTAACCTTTACTGTAAACCGACAGCTTCGGTTGAAATCTATAACAGTAAAACCGGCGAAAAGGCAGGAACCTATTCAAGCCTTGTCATGGGGCTGCTTCCCGATACCTCCAAAACATTTTACATCGACATCAGCAAAGTACCCATTGGCCAATATAATGCCACCATAATAGCCACAGACGAAGAAGAGAATGCTTTTGCCCTGAATGTGGAATTAGAAGTAAAAAATGATTAGAACCCGGACAGCATCCATTATTCTTTTATTATTCCCGGTATTTATTTTTTCTCAGCACCAATCCAACCGATTGAGCAGTAAAAGAGATAGCCTTATGCCCGGAATGTCTACTTCTATTCCCTTCACTTTAGAAAATATTTCAGCTGAAAGCAAGGTTTATGATATTTCAGTATCCACTTCCAACCCTAATATCAATCCTATTCTGGAGAAGGGAGAAATTCAAATTCCTTCCCATGAAACCTCAGTATATCTGGTTCCCTTACGAATTGCCGCAGAAACTGCCCAGGGCCTTTACACTGTATCGTTGAATATTACAGACCGTCGCAACGGACTCTCTTTTATAAAGACTTCTCCCATTACTATTTCAGGAAGCAGGAAGCTTTTCCTTTCCCCATTAAATTTCCCTGAATTTATAAGAGCCGGGGAAACTATAAGCGCTTCATTTTTATTGAAAAATAACGGGAATGTAACTGAAAACATTATTCTGGAAAGTAAAAATGCTGTTATTGATGATGCTTCATCTGTTACTTTAGCTCCCGGTGAATCAAAAGTTATCCATATACACAGGATCACGAGCACGGAACTCAGACAGAATGAAATTCAGAATCTGAATCTTCTTGCCTATTCCCAAGATAATCCCAAAGAAAAACAGGACCTCTATATAAGCACGCAGGTGATATCGGTAAGGCCCGCAGAAGATGACATTTACCACAGATTTCCTGTCGCGGCATCCTTATCTTTTATCGGTATGCAGAATATAGGGGTTTACCGGGACGGTTTCCAGGGGGAGATATATGGCAGGGGAACACTGGATAAAGAAAATAAAAACCAGATTGAGTTTCGTGCTGTCACACACAATCCGGTAGAATTCAATTCATTTACCCAATATGAAGAATATTTTGTGAATTATAAACGGGACCGTTTTTTTGTTCATCTTGGGGATAAGACCTATTCATCGTCTTATTTAACCGAGTTTGCAAGATACGGGCGTGGGGCGGAAGTCCGGTATGATTTTACCAGGATAAGTATCGGCGGGTTTTACAACCGTCCCAGATTTTTCAAAGAGATTAAAGATGAATTCAATATCTATTCAGCGTTTAAAATCAGGAAAGAATCGGAACTTTCCGTTGGATACCTTTATAAGACTCCGGGGAGCAAAGAAACCGGTTATGCAGATACAGGATTACATTCGGATACCCATCTTCCTTACGTTAAAGGAAAATTCAAAATTTCAAGGAATATAAAACTTTCCGGAGAAGCGGCTTACAGTTCCGCAGAGAAAACAGACGGAACAGCTTATATGCTTCAGGCGGAAGCTATTTTTGAAAAGTTCAACGGAAGTTTAATGTATATCAGAACAAGTCCGGAATTTGCGGGGTATTTTACCAATACCAATACGTTCAATGGCAATATATATTACAATATTACGCAAAAGTTCAGTGTTTTCGCCAATTATATACAGGATGCCAACAAATTTCAACGGGACCATTTATTGCTGGCAGCACCGTACAGAAAATATTTTCAATACGGAATACAGTACAGGTATCTCTCCACAGGCTTCATTACCCTTAATAATGCCTATCAGAAGTATCAGGATCGCCTTGAGCCCAGACAGTTTGATTATTATGAACGGTTCTTCAAACTAAGTATCAGTCAGCAGATCGGAATATTTCAGATCAGCCTCGACGGGCAGCTTGGTAAAACAGATAATTACCTTACAGGATTTAGTGGAAATTCAAGCCTTTACTCGGCCAATATTTCATTTCAGAAATTCAGAACGTCTTTTAATCTGTTCGGAAGCTATACAGTCACCTCGAGGTATCAGCTTCAGAATCAGAAAAATCTTTATTACGGAGCCAGAATATTCAGCCGGTTTTCCGATAAGACCGGCTTAAGCATATTTTATCAGAACAATTATATTCCTGAAGAATATTTTAAAGACAGAAATCTCTTTGAACTGCTGCTTCATCAGCAGCTCTTTCCCGGAAATGAGCTGGATCTTTCGGGAAGATATTCATTACAGAGAGGAGAAATAGGACATAAAGATTTTATATTTTCAATGCGGTATACCTGGCGTCCCAATATTCCGGTTCAGAAAACGGCAGAATACATTTCTTTATCCGGAAATATCAGTAATCTCGGCATAAAAAAGACAGAAGGGATTAGGCTGATGCTTGGAAATTATTTATCCGTTACAGATAAAGAAGGGAATTACCTGTTCAGAAATGTAATCCCGGGAAACTATTTCCTGGAAATAGACCGTTCAACCACCGAAATCAATGATATCCCAACACAGGCTTTCCCGGCTGCCCTTTCTCTTACCAATAAAGAAAATTTTTTCAATTTCGGATTAACATCAGCAGCCGGTGTCCGGGGGAAAATCCAGTTGCAGGAAACAGAAGAAAAAGATAAGACAGATATTGATAAAAAAGGCAAAAGTAAAAGAGAAAGCATTATTGTAGAGGCAAGCAGCAGTGACCAGACTTACCGTAAAATCTGTTTTATAGGAGAAGACTTCGATTTTACCTATCTCAGACCCGGCAACTGGACGGTGAAAGTTTACCGGAACGGTCTTGATAAACGGTACAAGATCTCAAACACCCGGTTTCAGTTTAACATACAGCCTGCGGAGATAAAAAACTTAAACATCAGTATTGTCAAACAGCCGATAGAAATCAAATACCAGCAGGAATCCCTGAAAGTAGGATATAATCAAATAAAAAATAAGAAATGATTCTGATGCGTACCGTATTATCAACAATAGCTTTTATAATATACGGCAGCCTGTATTCCCAGACTGCCAACCTTACCGTTACAATGACCTTACCTAAAGTCATGTTAATGGATGTAGAACCTTCAGGCAATATAACTTTAAACTTTACAGCTCCTACCGAAGCCGGGAACGCTCTGGCAAATCCGGCACCCAATACTTCAAAGTGGATCAATTATACCTCTGCAATTACTTCCGGAGGACTTACCAGAAGAATTACAGCCTCTGTGAATAAAATCATTGACGGGGTTAATATAAGGCTGCTGGCCGCTGCTGCTTCCGGAGCGGGAGGAGGAACCCTGGGAACATCCTCGGGGCAGGTGGTTCTATCAACAACTCCTGTTACCATTATCAGCGGCATAGGGGGCGCTTATACAGGCAACGGTCCAAACAACGGTCATGGGCTCACCATTTCGTTATTTCCCGGGAATTATGCTAATTTACAGGCTCAGGCTAATACAGTCGTTACCATCATCTACACCATCACCGAATAAAATTCAAAAATGAAAACCAATAATCGCTTTATCCGGAAAATATTTATGAAAAAATACCTTTACATTATTTTTTTAATGATAGGAGGTCATATGGAGACTGAAGGACAAACAATAAGTATTGCCGGCACCAACTGGGCGGTTAGTGTTCCAGCAATTACTGAAGCAGGAACCAATTATACGGGAACTTATGATAATCCAAACTTAATTACCTTATCCGGTGCCTTACCGGAATCTTTCCTCAATCTTCTTACAAGCGCCGGTGCCAGGATCAGCATGCACTATGTTCCCACCCTCTGGAACAGCGATCTGCATCTGTATGCAAAAAGAAATGGGGGAACCGCTATCATTAATGGGCTTTGTGTCTTATGTACAGCAACGATCAATGGAGGTAACGTTACTTACGTAGAGATTCCCCAGGCAACGTCGGCCACACTTTCCACAATAACCTTTACCGGTGTATTAGGTGTTGGTAACACTGTAAACTACTCCGGCATCAATGTACAGCTGGAGATAAGAGGTGTTTCCGTAACCATTCCGGCAGCGGCGTATAGCACACAAATAGTTTTTACAATAGGCCCGAATTAGATATTTCATCACAGAAAGATAATGCAGATAACTATACATTAAATTTAAACCTTATTAAACACAAAAGCTAAAATCCATTCTTAAAAATCTTTTTTAGGAGCTTTATCCCGCTATCCGC
>DJTE01000012.1 GCA_002439165.1 Chryseobacterium indologenes | reverse complement strand
TTTGAAAGCAATTCACAACTAATCTCATTGATGGGTATGTAAGGAGCGAGTTGTGACTAATCACGAAGATAATAAATTTTGAAAGCAATTCAAAACATGGAATGCACAGGTAAAATGCATACAAAACTGTGACTACTCCCCAAAAATAACAACTTTTAAAACAAAAAGCTGCAAAAAAAAATGCAGCTTCACCTCCTGAAACTGCATTGTATTTTTTATGTATTAGGATTATTGAACGGTTTTCCATGTAAAGCCGTAATTCTCAGTAAGACCGTTGGTTAAAGATCATTAAAATAAACAGGCTGTATTCTGCACAGGATGCCCCATTCCAGTGATGATATGATGATAAGGTTCATAAAAATAATATATTTTGATTGATCTTTCAATTAATTGTTGTTTTGTTAATTCGGGTAGATTTTAATTGAAGATGTAAATTCGTTTTTGGTCTGGATAAAGAATTTTTTTAATAAATTGTAGGTCTGAAAACATTTTAAATAATAACCAATGAAAGCCTGTTTAATCGTATTTATCTCATTTTCTTCATTTATTTTCGGGCAGAATTCCAGTTTTATCTATGAACTGAAATACAGGCCGAATTCAGACAGTGCCAGGACTGAAAAGCTTACTTACTATCTGGATGTAAGAGAGAAAGAATCTTTGTTCCGTTCCGCTAAATTCCGGAAATCGGATTCATTAAGGGTAAAAAGAGGATATCCTGAAGGGTATGATACCCAGTTCAATAACAGACAACTTTATATCAGAAAGGATTTCACTTCCGGCCAGACCAAAAGATATGTATTTGTTCCCATAGTCTATAAAACCTACGCTATTGACATCACAGATGTACTGGACTGGAAAATTTCCGATGAAAAGCAGATGATCGGAAACTACAACTGTCAGAAGGCTGAAGCCAGCTACGGAGGAAGAAACTGGCAGGCATGGTTTACTACGGATATAGCTATTTCTGACGGACCTTATATCTTTAAAGGATTGCCAGGGCTGATTGTAAAAATAGATGACGAAAAATCCGATTTCCAGTTTAATCTGGTTCAGATAAAAAATTTCAGCTGGAAAGAACTGTATCCTGAGAAAATTGAAAAAATGATCACCTGGAGCGATTACGAAAAACTTCAGCGTGATTTTTACAGCGATCCGCTCTCTACACTGAAAAAATCGGATGTGATCAACTATGATGACGGCGGGAATATCGTGAAAACTGACTTCAGAGAGATGAGAGAAATGATGAAGAAACATATCCGCGAAAAAAATAATCCTATTGAACTCAATCATAAAGTAGAGTATAAATAGGTAAAGCTGAAAATGAGTCAGTATCGTTAATAGAGATGGTTTCCGTTATTTTTTACTATTTTAGATGCTTTATTCGGAAAAATCAGAGGGAAAAAGTATTTCTTGATGTATGTTAAGATGATTATAGGGAGAGGTTTTCTATTTTTGAAATCTCAAAATGAAGGATTTTGAATATTTTTAAACTTAAGTAAAAGAACATTTTTTAAACAAACGAAATAGTATGAAAAAACTTAGCGTAATTGCATTGGTAGGAGTAGGATTGCTTGCAGCATCATGTAATAAAGAAAAATCTGCGGAAACTCCGGGTGCGGCCCAGGAGCAGACTGTTGCAGAAAGCAAGGGAGAAGTACTGGCAGTAGATACGGTGGCTTCTGTGGTAAACTGGAAAGCTTTCCACAAAGGAGGTTTTGCTCCGCGTTGGGGAACACTTAATGTGAAATCAGGAGATTTAAGCATTGAAAACGGCCAGGTTGCAGCAGGAAATTTTGTAATCGATATGAACTCACTGAAAGTTGACCCGGCTTCAGTAACTGAAAAAGATAAAAAACCTGAAGATCTGGTAGCTCACCTGAAAAATGAAGACTTCTTCAATGTTGAGAAAAATCCGGTTTCAGACTTTAAAATTACAAGCGTAGCTGACCTTAAAGAAGCACCTAAAGATGCCGTGGCAGGAGCTAACAAAACAGTAAGCGGAAACCTTACCCTGTTAGGAAAAACAATGAATGTAACTTTCCCTGCTAAAGTAGATGTAGCAGAAGGTACAGCTGCTATCCAGGCTAAATTCACTGTAAACAGAGCAGACTGGGGAATCAAGTTCGGTACTTCAGAAGCAGATCCGGCAGAATGGATGATCAGCAAGGATATTGAGATTGCTGTTGATGTGAAAGCTAAAAAATAAATCAGCCAGATATAACTGATGACAGGGCCGCTTAACTCTAAGCGGCTCTTTTTATTGTCTGAAATTTAAATGAAAACCGCTCGCGGATATTATTTAATAATCATCTATCTTTGCGGAATATGAAAATGGGAATGTTTTTATTTGTAATAATAATCAATCTTATAACATTCGGTGTTTTTGGGTGGGATAAACTGAAGGCCGGGAAACAGGGCCGGCGGATTTCTGAAAACACTCTTTTAGGCCTTTCTCTTTTAGGTGGAATCCTCGGGGCCGCTTCAGGAATGGTCCTCTTTAACCATAAGACTTCAAAAAAATCATTTCTCGTTAAATTTTTTCTGGTCGTTCTGGTTGATCTTGTGCTGCTGTACCGGATGATAAGACATTGATCACTGCTGTAAATCCTCTTTTTTATTCCTCACTTCTGTCTTTATTCTCCAATGCCCCAATAAGATTTTCTGAGCAGATTGGTCATATGTTTGCGGAAAATTATGGGATTAAATCATAAAATGAATAAATAACAGAACCCGATGCCCACTATCTTTTCCGGAGATTTTAAAGCAGAATGATCTAATTTTCTCATTATGAAATTGTTAAATATTACAGAAACTTTTTAATTAATTCATTTAAAATCACTATTTTTGCACCCGTAAAAATCCTATATGCAAAACATTAGAAATATTGCGATTATCGCACACGTTGACCACGGGAAGACGACTTTGGTTGACAAAATCATCCACGCTACCAACATTTTCAGAGAAAATCAGGAAAGCGGGGAATTAATTATGGATAACAATGATCTTGAAAGAGAAAGAGGGATCACCATCTTATCCAAGAATATTTCTGTTACTTATAAAGACACAAAAATTAACGTAATCGATACTCCTGGTCACGCCGATTTCGGTGGGGAAGTAGAAAGAGTATTAAAAATGGCAGACGGGGTGATCCTGTTGGTGGATGCGTTCGAAGGACCCATGCCACAGACAAGATTCGTGCTTCAGAAAGCTTTGGAATTAGGCTTAAGACCATTGGTGGTTATCAATAAAGTAGACAAGCCAAACTGCCGTCCGGATGAAGTTCACGATCAGGTTTTTGATCTTTTCTTCAACCTGGATGCCACAGAAGAACAGTTGGATTTCCCAACATTCTACGGTTCTTCCAAACAAGGCTGGTTCAACACTTCATTGGAACAGACGGAAGATATTTTACCACTATTAGACGGGATTTTACAGTATGTACCTGCTCCAAGTGTAACGGAAGGAAACCTTCAGATGCAGATTACTTCCCTTGATTACTCTTCTTTCTTAGGAAGAATTGCGATCGGAAAAGTAACAAGAGGTGAGATCAAAGAATCCCAGTGGATCGGTCTTGCTCAGGCAGACGGTAAAATTGCAAAAGGAAAAGTAAAGGAACTTTACGTTTTCGAAGGACTTGGAAAGAAAAAAGTAACTGAAGTACAGGCTGGAGATATCTGTGCCGTAGTAGGTTTCGATGCATTCCAGATCGGAGATTCTTTCGTGGATCTTGAAAACCCTGAACCGTTGGAAAGAACAGCAATCGATGAGCCTACCCTGAACATGACGTTCTCTATCAACAATTCACCTTTCTTCGGTAAAGACGGTAAATATGTAACGTCTAACCACCTGAAAGAAAGATTAACAAAAGAACTGGAGAAAAACCTTGCCCTAAGAGTTCAGCAGACGGATGATGCCAACACATTCCTGGTATTCGGTAGAGGTATTCTTCACTTATCCGTTCTTATCGAAACCATGAGAAGAGAAGGTTATGAAATGACGATCGGGCAGCCGCAGGTGATCTTAAGAGAAATCGACGGAGTAAGCTGTGAGCCTTATGAATCTTTGGTGGTAGACGTTCCGGAAGAGTTCGCTTCTAGAGTTATCGATTTGGCAACTCAGAGAAAAGGAGACCTTCATATTATGGAAACCAAAGGAGAGATGCAGCACATGGAATTCGAAATCCCTTCAAGAGGATTGATCGGACTGCGTTCCCAGATGTTGACGGCTACTGCAGGAGAAGCTATTATGGCGCACCGTTTCACAGAATATAAGCCTTTCAAAGGAGCGATTCCTGGAAGAAACAACGGAGTACTGATCAGCAAAACAACAGGTCCTGCTACTGAATATTCAATCAACAAATTACAGGACAGAGGTAAATTCTTCGTTGATCCGGGTGAGGAAATCTACACGGGAATGATCATTGGAGAGCAAAACAAACCCGGAGATCTTGTTGTAAATATCGTAGAAGCAAAACAGCTGAACAATATGCGTGCCGCAGGAAAAGATAAAGATACGGGAGTAGCTCCGAAAATCTTATTCTCCCTTGAAGAATGTATGGAATATATCCAGGGGGATGAAGCCATTGAAGTAACACCGAACTTCATCAGAATGAGAAAGAAGATCCTTTCCGAAGAAGAAAGAAAAAGAGTGGAAAGATCTGCAAAAGCTTAAGAAATTTCTTACTATAAAATCAAAGCCTCGATTTTTCGGGGCTTTTTTTCTAAGAAAATGTTCCCAAAATGTTTATTTTGGCATAATAATCTCTGAGAATAAAAAAATAAAATTTAAAATAGTTTCCCGGACTATGAGAATGAATATCATAAAACTTATCGTTTTAACAGGAGTTTTCGCCTCTTACAGCAGCTGCTCGGTGCAAAGCAATACCGTTAAAACCACACCTCCTAAAAATACAACAAAACCCAATACTCCGGTAACCAGGCCAAAAGAACCGGTGGCCGTTAAGCAGCCGGCCAATCCGCAGACAGAAGAAAACTTCAGAACCACACTTCCGGAGGTTAAAAGAGAATTCCGGGGAGCCTGGATTGCCAGCGTAGCCAATATCAACTGGCCTTCCAAAAATAACCTGACCGTTGACCAGCAGAAAGCAGAAGCGATCAGCATGCTGAATATGCTGAAAGACAATAATTTCAATGCCGTCATCTTCCAGATCAGACCCTCCGCGGATGCTTTATACACCAGCAGCATCGAGCCGTGGTCATATTTCCTGACCGGACAGACCGGAACCGCTCCCTACCCCAATTACGATCCCCTGCAGTTCTGGATTGATGAATCCCACAAAAGAGGCCTTGAACTTCACGTATGGCTGAATCCTTACCGTGCCCACCATTCCAACGGAGGTTCCGTAAACGCCCACTCAATGGCCAGCAAACTGTCTGATATTGTGGTGAAGCTGAAGAACGGAATGTACTGGTTTGATCCGGCGAATCCTAGAACACAGGGGCATGTTTCCAATGTGGTGAAAGATATTGTAAAAAGATACGATATTGATGCCGTTCATTTTGATGACTACTTCTATCCTTATGCCGTTTACAACAGAGGAGCGGATTTCCCGGATAATGCATCATGGAATGAATACCAGAGAAACGGGGGAACACTGTCCAGGGCAGATTGGAGAAGAGACAACGTCAACCGTTTTGTAGAAAGGATCTATAAAGAAATCCACGCCGAAAAAAATTACGTGAAATTCGGGATCAGCCCGTTCGGAATCTGGAAACCGGGATATCCTGCCGGAATTGTAGGATCTTCCCAGTATGACGAGCTGTATGCAGATGCCAAATTATGGCTGAATAAAGGCTGGGTAGATTATTTCTCCCCACAGCTATATTGGTCCATAGACTCTAAAGGACAGGGGTTCGAAGCCTTACTGAACTGGTGGAAATCAGAAAATACGATGAACCGCCACTTATGGCCGGGACTGAATACCGTAGAGATAAAAGTAGCAGACCGTCCCACAGAAATTAAAAACCAGATCGAAATCTCCAGGCAGGTTTTAAAGAATGACGCGGGAGAAATTCACTGGAGTATTGCAGGACTTACCAAAAACCCGAATATGCTTCCTGTCCTGAAAAACGGACCTTATAAGGAAAAAGCCCTGGTTCCGAAATCCCCCTGGATCAAAGCTGCCCCGATGCAGACTCCCACATTGTTTATTACTGATAGTGGATATACAGTAAAGGCCGGATGGAGTACCCAAAATATCGGCGGTGTTTTCCAATGGGTTCTTTTCACCCAGTACAACGGAGTCTGGGAAACCGAGATCCTTACCCTTGACACACTTTCCAAAGACATTCCAAAGAATAAGAACGGACAGAAACTGACTGCTGTGGCCATAAAAGCAGTAGACAGATTAGGAAACGAAAGTGACTATACGGCAAGAAAGATAAAATAAACCCGGTTAAAAAAAGCAAAGCCGCTGAATAATGCAATATTCATAAAGTACTTTGCCTGATTATACATCTGCTTCATTGGTGAGGGTTTTCCCCCTAATGAGGCAGATTTTTTATTGAACACTAAGCAAAAAAATCTGCTCAATCTGCCGGATCAGCGAGAAAAAAATACCCATAAACATCTGTGAAATTTGTGCGATCTGTGGGAAATTCAATTCATATTGATAAGATAACCCGCACTTTTTTCAACCCCGGGTTTTCATCTGTTTATCCCGTAAAGCCCGGAGAAAGAGCCAGCCGGATTTATTTTAGAATAACTATAAATTATTAACTTAAAATAGTGAAATTCAGTAAAATATAAAGGTTGGTGGCGGGGTTTCATGAATCATAAATGCTTATCGGAACCATTTTTGCATGAATAATTTTATAATCACCAAAATATAACATTATGAATACTAACCGACTTTCCGCGAAGGTGGAAAAAGCACTTAGTGATCAGATGAATAAAGAAATTCATGCATCACACGTTTTCTTGTCCTATGGAATCTGGGCAGATGATAAAGGATACCAGGGAATTGCCAATTTCCTTTACAGACATGCACAGGAAGAAAGAAACCATTCCGTTAAATTCATGGAATATATTCTGAACAGGGGAGGAAAGCCTAAAGTGGATGCTATTCCCGCACCGCCGGCCGATCCTGAAACTTTATCAGCATGTTTTGACGGTGTTTTTAAACATGAAGTAGACAACACCACGGCCATTTATAAAATCGTAGATCTTGCACTCGAAGAAAAAGACTGGGCAACATGGAATTTTATGCAATGGTTTGTACAGGAGCAGATTGAAGAAGAAACTCTGGCTCAGAACCTTATTGATAAATTGAAAATCGCAGGCGGCGACCGTGCTACCGACGAATCCCTGTTTACACTGGATATGGCCATGCAGAACGCACCGAATGATGTTCCGCTGGCACAGGAGGCCACGGGTGATAATCCATAGATCTCCTGATAAAAATAAATTATTTAAATCTGTCAGCAAACTGGCAGATTTTTTTATTATGAAACTCGTTCCAAAATCACTATCTTTGCACACTCGTAATTCAAGGTTCCCAATGAAGTATTTAAAACTGAAGAAACCCTGAATTGCCCCTAAACCCTAAACTTTGAATTTTACAATATGAAATGTGGAATCGTAGGCCTTCCGAATGTAGGTAAATCAACACTTTTTAACTGTTTAAGCAACGCAAAAGCTCAATCAGCAAACTATCCTTTCTGTACTATTGAACCGAACTTAGGTACGGTATCGGTACCGGATCAGAGACTGTTTGAACTGGAAAAAATAGTAAAGCCGGAAAGAGTATTGCCGGCCGTTGTGGAAATCGTTGATATCGCCGGCCTTGTAAAAGGAGCCAGCAAAGGAGAAGGACTGGGAAATCAGTTCCTGGCCAACATCCGTGAGTGTGAAGCCATCATCCACGTTTTAAGATGCTTTGATAACGGAAATATCGTTCACGTTGAAGGCTCCGTAGATCCGTTAAGAGATAAAGAAATTATCGATATCGAACTTCAGCTGAAAGACCTTGAAACCGTTGGTAAAGCCGTAGAAAAAGCTAAAAAATTCATTAAGTCGGGGAAAAAAGAAGACATCCTTACCTATGAAACCCTTCAGAATCTGCAGAAATTCCTGGAAGACGGGAAGAACGCAAGAGAATTTGCAGTGGATGATCTTACAAAATCTATCATCGGTGAAGTACAGCTTTTAACCAACAAACCGGTTCTTTACGTTTGTAATGTAGACGAAAACTCTATCAAAAACGGAAACGAATGGATTGGTAAAATCGAGGAGATGGCTAAAGGTGAAGGAGCGGAAGTAGTGGTTTTAGCTGCTCAGATTGAAGCCGACATCAACGAACTGGAAACTTACGAAGAAAGAGAGATCTTCCTTGACGAGCTGGGCCTTCAGGAACCGGGAGTAAACCGCCTGATCAGAAAAGCATATGACCTTCTGAAACTTCAGACCTATTTCACAGCCGGAGTAAAAGAAGTAAGAGCCTGGACGATCGGACAGGGATGGACCGCTCCTCAGGCTGCCGGAGTAATCCATACGGATTTCGAAAAAGGATTCATCCGTGCAGAAGTAATCAAATATGACGATTACATCACGTACGGCTCAGAAGTCAAGATAAAAGAAGCCGGAAAGCTTTCCGTAGAAGGAAAAGAATACATCGTAAAAGACGGTGATATCATGCACTTCAGATTCAACGTATAAGAAAATATTAAAGTTAGTTATAATTGAAAAACGCTTCCATGAAAATTTGGGAGCGTTTTTTGCATTCATGTATCAAACTTTAACTATGAAAATTTTATTCTTTGCTATCCCTCTGCTCTTTTTTTCGTGTTCAAAATCCGTGGAAGACAACTGTTTTGTAGACAGCGTAGACCAGCTTTACGGCCAATATGAGGAGCAGAAACCTTATACTGTACAGCAGATTCTCAATGAAAAACCTGCTCATCTTGAAATCGTAACGCTCACGAAATACCGGGATTTTAAAAAAGACAGCACAGTAGCCCACACGTACGATCAGGAATACGAAGAAAGCTTCAAAAGAAAAGAAACTGAGTTTAAAATATTCGATGAACAGTTTTCCAAACAGTTCTGGTATACGGCTCAGCAGCAGGTGGGAAATGTGCTTTATGCTCTGGCCAGCAATAATCTGGGATACTGGCTTCTGAAGATTGAAAATAATAAACCTTCCGCTTACTTTCTGGGCCTGAGTTTCAGCCATTACTATATCAATAGAATTCAGCAGCAGCCCATTATTCAGGGAGAATACTTTCAGGCGGAAGGCAGCCTGGTAAAAATTATAAAAGTTGCAGGGCTCCCCGGTTATGACGATTATTCCGCAATGGAAGACGGAAAATTATTCAGAATAAAACTGAAAGATCTGATCAAGGATACGGATAAAGACGGCTATAACGATATTTTTGAGAAAAGCTTAGGTCTGAATCCTGATAACAAAGATACAGATGGCGACGGTATTGATGATTTTGAAGATATGAACCCGATGTATAAGTCGGGGAAGAACAAATTTACACAGCTTTATGAACTGCTGCTTTTAAACAACGGATATGGAGAAGCAGATCAGAAAAAACGGAATTATTCTTTCCTGGTGTATGAAAGCGACTGCGATTATTTTCACCAGGCCAGTCCTGAATTCAGGGTATTGTTCATTCCTGAAGACAGAAGAAAACAGACTGCCTACGCAAGGATAACGGATCTTACCGATGGAAGTATTTCCAGGATACAGAAAAATGCGAAAAATCCTGAGATATTCTACATTTACGAATCCGGAAACAGTTCTTCTGATAATTATTCTGCGGAGTACAAAAACGGAAAATGGATAATACAGTGGGTAGGAGGAACTGTTGTTTAATTTGATTTTCCGGGGGCTTTCAGTACATATAACTAAAAATTAACCTCAATTCGGGAGAAGAAATCAGACTTATTTTAGGTGCTATAACTTATACAGTTTATAAATTTTTGTAAAAAAATAGGATGTTATCTGAACTTTTTTAAGTGCTCCGTAAGAGTACTCAGTTCATAGAATTTGACAGATAATCGAAGGAGAGCTCCGTAGGAGCGACCTGATAATGATATTCATTAAGATGTTGTTCCGATAGTTTTGATACATTGCTCCTTAATCCTAACTCAGGTTAAAAACAAAAAGATTAAACACAAAGTTGATTCCAGTCTTTGCTCCCTTTTTAATCAGCAGTTTCAAAATTTGTACAGTTGCGCATAAATTCTTTTAATTAAAACACACATTAAATAAAACGCACCCGGATTCCGGATGCGTTTTTGTATAAATGACCATTCATCAGGTCTTTTTTTTTGAAAATATTATGGATATAGCGGATCCGGTACATATCTGCACTCAGGTTCTGCGCATGCGATTCCGGTAGTGGTACATCTCCGCGTTTCCGGATTAAGGCATCTCATGAGACCTCCTGTAATTATTCTCAGTTCTTTTTTATTAAGCTTTCTGCCATTTTTGAAATCTTTCATAGCAAATAGTTTAAAAAATTATGGAATGATTTCAATCGGCACTCTGCACTCTTTCTGTGCACATTTAGGAGAATACATGGTGCATCCGTTAGGATCTGAAGAAGGTTCACACGGAGGGTTGGTACACAATACCGGTTCCATACAGTTAAGAAGTCCTCCTGCAATCGTTCTCAATTGTTTTTTACTAAGCTTTTTTGCGCCTGATAAAATCTGATTTTTCATTGTTTTGATTTTTAGTGTGTTAATAATAACGAATGTAAAAAAAATAAATGAAATATATCACCTGGTATGGAAAAAAATAATAAAAAAATATAAATTTCTATTCTGTACAGTTCGTATATTTGAATAATACAAATTGTCTGAAATGCAGAAAACAGCCCATACCTCCCTGGAAGACTTTTATAGAGAAATGACCGCCAAACTTGGAAAAGATCTTGAAAGTATTTTCCCGAAGGGCCTTCACAAAGATATAGGACATTTTAATGTATTTGATATCCGGCAGACCATAGAAAGGGTAAAAACCACTTCAGAAATGCCCTACAACAGAAGGAAATATTATAAAATAAGCCTGATCAGAGGACAAAACAGGGCTGAATACGCCGATAAGATCATTGCCATTGAAAAAAATGCCTTACTGTTTGCCACTCCTAAGGTGCCTTACCACTGGATTCCCCAGGACCCCGACCAGTCCGGAAGTTTCTGCGTATTTACAGAAGATTTTTTCGTTAAATCCCAATCCCGGTTCTCTCCGGAAGACCTGCCGATCTTCCAGCCCGGAAATATACCGCTGTTTGAAATAGACGATGAGCTGGCTGATGAAATAGAAGCCTTATTTACAAAAATTAAAAAAGAAATAGATTCCGATTATATCTTTAAGTACGACCTTATCCGGAATTATGTGCTGGAACTCATTCATTACGGGCAGAAATTACAGCCGGCTGCCAAAATTTCAGCAGCTAATGATGCCTCATTACGGGTGGTTTCTTTATTTATAGAACTCCTGGAAAGACAGTTTCCGATAGAATCCTCAGAACAGCGGCTGCAGCTGAAGACCGCAAAAGACTATGCAGACAGACTGGCTATACATGTGAATTATCTGAATAAAAAACTTAAAGAAAGTACCGGGAAAACTACCACAGAATTTATCGCAGACCGCCTGATACAGGAAGCCAAGATCCTGCTCAGACAAACCCGGTGGAATGTTTCCGAAATTTCCTATGTGCTCGGTTTTGAAGAAATCGCTCACTTTTCCAACTTCTTTAAACGAAAAACATCATTCACTCCGCTTCAGTTTCGGTCCTGATTTGAATTTTGCAAATTTCAGATTGATTCAGGCAAATAATTTTTCCCGGAAATGCTTCAACTTTGTATCATTAAATAAAACAAAATGGCAACAAAAACAAAAATAGCTTTAGTAACAGGAGGAAGCCGGGGGCTTGGTAAAAACGCAGCCCTTAAAATCGCTCAGAAAGGACTGGATGTGATCATCACTTACAAAAACAGTAAAGAAGAAGCAGAAGCAGTCGTTAACGAAATAAAAGCTTCAGGCCGGAAGGCCGCAGCCTATCAGCTGGATACCAGGGATGTAAAAAGCTTCGGTGCATTCGTGAAAGAAGTAACGGAGCACCTTGAAAAAGAAACAGGAAGCCCGGAAATAGATTTCCTGATCAACAATGCAGGAACCGCTTTATACGCTCCGATCATGGAAACAACCGAAGAGCAGCTGGATGATATAGTTGATGTACACTTCAAAGGAGTATTTTTCCTCACTCAGAAAATGCTTCCGTTCATCAGTGACGGGGGAGGAATCATCAATATTTCTTCAGGGCTGGCAAGATTTGCACTACCCGGATCATCCGTTTACGGTTCCATGAAAGCAGGCATTGAAATGCTGACGAAATATATGGCTAAAGAGCTCGGACCAAGAAGAATTAAGGCCAATGTTATTGCTCCGGGAGCAATAGAAACCGACTTTGGGGGCGGGAGAACCAGAGACGACAAAGAGGTCAATGCCACCATATCAAATATAACGGCATTAGGCAGAGCAGGGCTTCCTGATGATATCGGAGGTATAGTCGCATTTCTGTGTACAGACGATGCCGGCTGGATCAACGGGCAGAGAATCGAAGCTTCAGGAGGAATGTTTTTATAAAAAATTCTGAATATACCCTCATAAATAACAAAAGGATCCATCATACCGTAATGGGTCCTTTTTTATGCGGATGCACACATTTTCCTGATCCTTTTTCCTATCTTTAAGATCACAACCTCACAACCTTATCCTGATGCTTAAAGAATTCCTCGATCAGTTTCCCTATATTCTGCCCGCACTTGAGGTTTTATACCTTCTGGGAACGGTTTTTCTTGCCGGAAAGATCATTATGGATACACAGACCACCAGCAAAACACTGGCTTATCTCATGCTCATCATCTTTCTGCCTGTCCTGGGAATCATTATATACTTTGTTTTCGGGGTCAATTACAGGAAGAATAAGTTCTATACCTTTAAAATTGAACATAATGAAGAAATTTACCGCACCATAGCCGGGTATATTCAGAAAACCCATAGCAAGGCCCTGGAAGATCATAAAGAAGAAGTCCGGAATTTTATAACAACCGTCAATTTCCTGTATCATGCCACCCATTCGCCGCTGTCTCAGGGAAATGAGACCGAAGTACTGGTAAACGGGGAAGAAAAATTTGCCAAAGTATTTGAAGTGCTTCGAAAAGCAAAGCATCACATCCATCTCGAATATTATATTTATGATAATGATACAATAGGCAACAGGCTTGCTGACCTTCTGATAAAAAAAGCGGGGGAAGGGGTCAAAGTACGTTTTCTGTATGATGATATGGGAAGCGGAAAAATAGGAAAGAAACTTTTAAAAAGGCTGAAGGAGGGGGGCGTAGAAGTATCGCCTGTCAATAAGATCAGATTCAGGATTCTGGCCAACAGGGTCAATTACAGAGACCACAGGAAAATTATTATTGTGGACGGATCTGAAGTCTTTACCGGAGGAATCAATGTTTCAGATAAATACATCAATCCTAATCCTGAACAATACTGGCGGGATATTCATCTGTACATCAAAGGGGAAGCCGCCTTTTATTTCCAGTTCCTGTTTTTAAGCAGCTGGACCTTTGCTACGGAAAAATTTCCCGAAATATCACGGGATTATTTTGATTATAAAAATACCGGTGAAGGAAGCTCTCTCGTACAGACGGCGGCCAGCGGACCGGATACCAGGCCTTCCATTATGCTGAGTACCCATTCAGCCATTCTTGCGGCCAAAAAAAGAATTTATATGGTTACCCCTTACTTCATTCCGGTGGAAACAGTACTGAATGCCATTAAACAGGCAGCTCTGTCCGGGCTGGACGTAAGACTGATGGTTCCTGAGTCCGGAGATTCCGTGATCGTGAATGCGGCAGCCTATTCTTATTACGGGGAACTTCTGGAAAATAATGTCAGGGTTTTCTTTTATAAAAAAGGATTTATCCACGCCAAAACCATGCTCGTAGATGACGACTTCTCAAGCATCGGAACAGCGAATATGGATGTCAGAAGCCAGGAACTGAATTTTGAAGTCAATGCACTGGTATTCGATAAAAAGATCAATGAGAAACTTCACCGTATTTTCATCGGAGATATGAAGGACTGTGAAGAGATTTTTCCTGATACATGGCGGAAAAGACCCCGGTATAAAGTCTTTTTTGAACACCTGGCGAGACTGCTTTCCCCGCTTATATAAAAGGCTGTACTTTTGAAAGATTTTCAATCGCCTTTTCCAGAGTCTCCTGCTTTTTCGCGAAACACAGCCTGATCACATGATCATTCCTTTTATTCTGATAAAATGATGAAAAAGGAACGCTGGCTACCTTATGACGGATGGTGAGTTCACTGGCAAAATCATAATCATTCTGATCCGAAATGGCATCATACTTCACTGCCTGGAAATAGGTGCCTTCACAATCCAGAAGCTTGAATGAGGTTCCGGCCAGACCTTTTCTCAGGAAATCTCTTTTTTCCTGAAAAAATGCATTCAGGTGAAGGTAGTGCTCTTCATTTTTCATATATTCTGCCAAAGCCAGCTGGACAGGCGTATTTACACAGAAAACATTGAACTGGTGTACTTTTCTGAACTCATCGGTCAGGTTTTTAGGAGCCGCACAATAGCCGGTTTTCCAGCCCGTAACGTGGAACAGCTTTCCGAATGAAGCCACCAGAAGACTTCTTTCCTTAAGTTCAGGATACCGGCAGATGCTTAAATGCTCTTTTCCGTCAAAAATAATATTTTCATAGACTTCATCACTCAGAATAAGGATAGAAGTGTCTTTTACCAGCTGAATAAGTTCCTGTATATCGCGCTCTTTTAAGATTTTCCCGGAAGGGTTGTTCGGATTATTCAGGATAATCATTTTGGTTTTATAGCTTACCAGGCTTTTTACTGCATTCCAGTCGATTTCATAGTCCGGAGCTTTCATTTCAAAACGTCTGACAATTCCGCCGAAAAGCTCTACGGTTGGTTCGTAGCAGTCATAAGCCGGTTCAAAGATGATCACCTCATCATCTTTTTTTACAAATGCGGCAATAGCTGTAAAAATGGCCTGGGTACCGCCGGCTGTTACGGTTATTTCCGAGTCAGGATGATAAACCGCATGGTGGCTGTTCTCTATTTTCCGGGCAATTTCTTCTTTCAATACCGGCATTCCTCCCAATGGAGCATATTGGTTAAAACCTTTTTTAACAAAATAATCTACATGATCCAAAAGCTCAGAATCCGGCATGAAATCCGGAAATCCCTGGGATAGATTAATAGCTTCATTTTCGTTGGCCAGTTGAGTCATCTGGCTGAAAATAGTTGTTCCCACATTGGAAAGCTTGGATAAAGGAAGTTGTATCATGTGAAAAGTTTTGTTTCCCCGAATTTAAATTATTTTTTGCAATCCATAGTTATTCCCGTATAAAAAAGACCGCCTTTTGAAGCGGTCTTACTTAATAGTATAACGGATGAGATTGCAGATCATCCAAGGGATGGCAGAGCAATCAGCAGATCTCTTATTGGGTAATGATCAGTTTCTGGGAGCTGGTAGTTCCCTCTGTCTGCACTTCTGTAATATAGGTTCCACCGACAAGTTTTTCAGTATTCAGTCTGATATGCTGCCGTCCGCTCTCCAGATTTTCCGATTTTTCAAGAACTGTTCTTCCTGACAGATCCGTCAGTTTTACAGATACCGTTTGTTTTTTGTCCAGATTCATCTGTATATCTGCATAAGATTGGGCGGGATTAGGAACAAGCAGGAAATTATTTTTCAGATTACCGAGTTCGGCTTTAGAAATAGCTTTCATATCCGGCATTCCGGATGGCACTTCACTGCTGCTTTTTCCTGAAAGGATATTATCCTTTGAATAGCAGAACAGAATACATTTTCGGCATATTTCTTTGCCGTTTTTATCAAATTCACTTACACAAACCTTATAAGAGCCGGGGTTAGAATATAAATGTGTCGGAAGAATAGAGCCGCTTAATCCGTCACCCCAGTTAACAGAATATGTGGAAGCAGGGTTGTTATTGTCAAGCATTACATAAGCAGCTGCTGTATTTTCCGTGGTGCTGAACAAAGTGGATAGGGTGAAGTCTGCCGAACATTTTTCGCAGGATTTTATACAGATATTATCATAAAGAACAACCTCAGACGGGCTTGAGGTATAATCCGGAGAAACCATCAGTCCTGTTGAATTATTCATAATATCATTGAAATCCGAGGGTAACCCGGGACTTACGACCGACCATGAGCCTTCAGGGCTGCTTGGAAGAGTAGACCCTGATGCCAGAGCTATCGGTGCCTTTACACGTACCCATCCGCTTCCTTCAGGAACGGTTATATTGGCCGTAAAGACAGCCAGCCGGTTCCCGGACAGTACATAAATGGTTGGGTGGATAGGCCGATTATAGCCACCGTCCTCTACTAAATAAAAATCAAAATAGAGACACTGCCCAACAAAACGCTGTCCGATATTTTTGAAATCCACCAGGTTGCTGAACCAGGATCCTCCTGAAAGATCCTTAAGTATTACATATTGTGAGCCGTCCAGCGTATTCGGGCTGCCCAACGAAGCGGCTACCCGGTCATTGGGAGAAGGACCCGGTTTCCAGTTTCCCATGGAACTGTTGAAATCCGTACACAGAGCCTGTGCATTGAGAAAACTTCCCAATAGAAGGCAAAATGAGAGAAAGTATATTCTTATCATGATACCATATTGATTTTATATATCAAAAACCAATAAAAACTTTAATGATTAGTAACTTGTATTTGATCTTTAGTAAAGGTAGTGGGGTAGAAGAATTTTTCTCAGTCGGAATTGATAAGTGAATACATTTTGCTAATAAATGTTTTTATTTTTCTTTTAATTGTGATAAAAAATACAAAGCTGAAAAATCTCATTTTTTTCTGTTGAAAAACAGATTATCTTTGGTAGAAAGAAGCAGCGCTTAATTTTACACGGCAGCCATGAAGATCAGAAAAACAGCATTTCCGGAAGCATCCGTTCTATCCGGAGATAAAAAATCATTTGACTATACAGACAGTTTTAAAGGGGAAATCGCTAGCGGAAACATCAGCAGTTCCGAAATGGGAGAGGCTTTTTTTACCAGCGGGCCACGCTGGGGAAAGAAAATGTTTGCTTTCAGAAATAAGATGGTCAGATTGTTCGGATTGAAAACGGGAAATGAAAACGGTAAAATACCGGAATTTAAAGATATGGCATGTGAAGTCGGTGATCAGATTGGTCTTTTTAAAATATTTTATAAAACCGGCAATGAAATCGTCCTCGGAGAAGATGATAAACATTTAGATTTCAGGGTTTCTCTTTTATACAGTAAAGAATCCGGCCATCAAAATTTCCTTACTGTTTCAACTACTGTGAAGTATCACAACAGGCTGGGGAAATTATATTTTTTGCCGGTACGCCCTTTTCACAAACTCATCGTTCCGGCCATGCTGAAAAAGATGATCACCAATCTGGAAATGAGGCGGTAGAGCTATTCCAGGGTTTCTATCTTCAGCAGGAAATCATTCTTTTTACGGACAGAAACATCCAGAACAGACTGGTCTGCCATAATCACCTGCCCGCCTTTTCCTTTGATGTATTCCTTCAGGTGGGAAAGATTGATCAGGTGTTTATGATGAATCCTGAAAAAATTATATCTGGAAAGATGTTCTTCAAACTCATGCAGGGTTTTGGAAACAATAATCTTTGTTTTATCGGTAAGGTAGAAAGTGGTATAGCTGGAATCGGCTTCACAGCGGATAATGTCGCTGATGTTGGTAAGCCTGAATCCCTGGAGTGTCGGAAGGCTGATCTTGTTTTCGTTTAAACTGGTCCCTGTCGAACTTCTGTTTTTCCTGATGTTTTCCAGGACCTTTTTTACGGCTATAATAAAATCCATTTTACCGATAGGTTTCAGAAGATAATCTGCTGCACCGTTTTTGATAGCCTGAATGGCAAAGTGTTCAAATGCGGTGATGAAAATAATCAGCGAATCCATTTCTCTGAACTGCGACAAAAGATCAAAGGCAGTTCCGTCTTTCAGCTGCACATCCAGAAAAAGAATATCCGGTGTATTCTTAGAAAGGTAAAGATAGGCATCCTCAACACCTGATGCCTGATATGCGATCTGGATATCAGGAAATTCATTTTCCAGAAGAAGAGCAATATAATCTCTTCCGTCTTGTTCATCATCAATAATGCAGGCTTGTATTCTGTTTTTCATAAGGTGTTATATAAAGTTTGATGCGGGTTCCCGGTCTTTGCTCTTTTTCAGAAAGATCAGCGATCTCTAAAATAATATTAGTCTCAAAAAGCTGCTTAAATGTTTCAATTCTTTTCCGTGATAATTTTACCCCGAAAGAACCGGCTTTAAACCGGCTGCTGCTGCCGATGCCCAGGCCGTTGTCTTCAATGGTGATACACAGAGAGGCATCAACATAGTCGAAGATGACTTCGATTTTCCCTTTCCGGTCTTTTAAATCTGCCACCCCGTGTTTGATGGCATTTTCTACGAAAGGCTGTACCAAAAGGGAAGGAATAACCCAGTTTTCGTCCACTTTTTCAGAAATGCGGATGTGATAATCGAACAGGTCTTTCAGGCGGAGCTTTTCCATGTTCAGATACAGGGAAAGGTATTCTGTCTCTTCTTTCACCGGCATGAATGTTTTTTCAGAATAATGAAGGGTTTTCCGGATCATCCTGGAGAAGATCCTGAGATAATTTTCTGTTTCTTCATAATCTTTTTTGTAGACAAGAAACTGTATGGAGTTGAGACAGTTATAAATAAAATGCGGATTGATCTGTGCTTTGATGGCCTGAAGCTCCAGTTCTGCAATTTTCTTTTCATAATAAAGGGTTTCCAGTTTTTTGTTCCTTTTTTTCTGAAAATAAAGGGTAATCACGATGAATAAAGAAAGAACTCCGAAAACTCCCATCAGCAGCCTGAACCACCAGGTCTGCCAGAACTGGGGACGGATCTCAAAATCAAGACCCGTTGAGGAATATGACTGCTTTCCGTTATAGCCCAGACCGAAAACTTTAAAAGTGTATTTTCCCGGAGGTACGGAATTGAAGATAATTTTCGGGGAGCTGCTTGTCTGCCAGCCTTCGCTCAGTCCTTCGATCTTATATTTATAGCTTATTTTCCCCTGTGAACTGTAATCGGGAAAGCTGAGATTGAAAATAATATCATTATCGGGAGTCTGGGCGGTCAGTGGCTGTTGATGATCTGAATATTCCCTGTTTCCGATCGTAACGGAGTTAATGATCACTTTTTTAGGGATAAATTTCTGCTGGGTAAGAAGATCTTTAACCGGGAGTATTCCCAGGCCTTTAGAAGTTCCTGCATAAATGGTATCGGAAACAATAACACATCCTGCCACCACATTGGAGGGGAGCCCGTCTGTCTGGGTGAAATTACTGATCTTCAATCCGGATGATGCCAGTTCAATTCTGCTGAGTCCATAGTTGGTACTTGCCCAGAAAATATTTTCGTTCTCTACTTCAATTTTTTTTATCTGATTCGTTGGCAGGCCGTCCCTTTCAGTAATCCTCCGGAGAACTTTATGATCGTTAAACAGGGTAATACCGCTCAGGTTGGTGGCTCCGACATAAAGCCCGGAACGCAGTTTTTTCAAATCGGTGAAATAGTAACCTTCCAGGAAAAGGCTTTTCTTACGGTTGACGGTATTCACTTTATAAAGATCTTTGAAACTTCCGGCAAAGAGACTGTCCTGATGATAGGGTAAAGCCGTATAGCACCTTTCTTTGTTAAATATTTCGGTAAACTGATGCGTAATGTAGTTATAGGATCCCAGTCCGCCGGCAGAGCAGAGCAGAACGGAACCTTTGGTATAGGGGATTACATTTTTCAGGACAAATACGTTCAGAGTACGTTTTTCTTTTGTCCGGGTATCATACAGAATGCCTCCATTAGTAAGGCCGAAAATAATATGATTTCCGTCGGCAAAAATAACCTTATGCTCTACTTTGATGTTTTTTTCAAGGATAAGATCGGTGATTTTCCGTGAGTGGTAAATACCGCTTCTTGCTTCATTGTATCCCAGATAAATTTGGTTTCCGTCTTTTGCAATGGCGGTAATATAAGATGAATTATTTTTAACGGAAAGATGGGTGTAGTTCCTGAAAAGCCTGTCAGCAATGAAAAAGATACCATTGTTACGGGTAGAGAACCATACATTATCATCCTTATCTACCATAACGTCATGAATATAATAGTTATTCATGAGTTTGATGGGACCGGAAAGCTTTTCCTGCCCGTTGACCGGCTGTTTGAAATACAGGACCCCTCCGTTTTCCAGACACAGCCAGATTCTGAAATCTTTATCGATAATGATATGGTAAGTGGTTTCAGGAAGGGGGTAGGTCTGCAGTTTTTTAAAATGAAATTTATTCTGCAGCTGATATACTTCGATAGCATTCTTTTTCGTAAAAATATAGTAGTCATCCTTAACGTAGACCATAGTATTTTTGCTCATCCGGATGTTGCACAGTTTTTTTTCCCGGGAAGAAAGATCATAAGCCTCAATATTGGTTTTCCAGTTTCTATTGGAGATGTAAAGCAGGCTGTTCGGGATATCCAGTGAAAGAGCCGAATAGTTATCTGAAGGTTTTTCACTTAAAAACAGCGGAATACGGGTAACTTTTTCATTTTTATAAATAAAGATGTTATCGGGATGATAGCTGGAGAGCATATATAAACTGCTTCCGTCTGAATAAACTCCTGAAGTATGCCTGAACTGTAATTTTTTAAGTTCTTTATTGGAATCCGAATTGATGATTCTGTTGTTCTTCAGATAGGCAAAATCATTGAGGAAAGGAGCAATAAAGATCTCCCCGCCTGCCAAAGGAAAAGAAGACAGTACTTCAATATTCTTTAATCCGTTCTTATTGTTGAACTGTTTAAACTCCTTTCCGTCAAACCGGAACAGTCCGTTGTCACTTCCTATCCAGATAAATCCGGTTTTGTCCTGGCTCAGTGAATACGTATACGAACTGTTCAGCCCGTTTTCTTCATTATAATTAACCAGCCCGGGAATCTGCGCTGAAAAGAAGACCAGAGCTGCCGGGAAAATAAAAAATAAAGAAAAAAGAATTGTTTTTTTCACAGGCCATTGAATAATAGGGTAAATATAGAGTTTGGCTGATAATAATCCAATACATAAGCCGCAGATGCTGAATAAAATAAAATGAAAAAGATTTTTTAGCTGATATTTTTCTAAATGAAGAAACAGCAGAAATCTGTGATCTCTACTGCTTCATATTGGATTTTTATATTGCAGTATGGGGAATGCAGATAGAATACATTCCGTCATCCCGATCAATGGCATATTAATCCGTTTTTCCTATTTTGTAAAGGAAGTCGCTTTTTCTGCGGAATGAGACATCCAGCACAGAGCAGTCACTCATTACAACCTGCCCGCCTCTTCCTTTGATGTATTCCTGCAGATGGGCGATATTGATGAGATGCTTGTGATGGATCCGGAAAAAGTTATGCTCCAGAAGCACCGGTTCAAATTCATGAAGCGTTTTCGATACCATGATTTTGAGTTTATTCACGAGATAAAAGGTTGTATAGCTTGAATCGGCTTCACAATGCACAATGTCGGCAATATCCACTATTTTGAACCCCTGAAGGGTGGAAAGAATAATTTTCTGATCCTGAAGTACACTGTTGGGGGGAGCAGGCTGCATTTTTCTTATATTATCCAGAGCCTTGTTAACGGCAATAATAAAATCAATTTTTTTAATAGGCTTCAGAAGATAATCCGTAGCTCCGTTTTTAATAGCCTGGATTGCAAAATGTTCGAAGGCAGTGATGAAAATGATCTGAGAGGTAATTTCTTTAAATTTCGATAACAGGTCGAAGGCCGTACCATCACCCAGCTGAATATCCAGAAATAAAATATCCGGTGAATTTCTGGTGAGGTAAACGTAAGCTTCTTCTACACTGGAAGCTTCGAAGCCGATCCTGATTTCGGGGAATTCTTTGTTCAGCAGCAGGGAGATATAATCTCTGCCGTGCTTTTCGTCATCAATGATGCAGATTTGTGTTTGGGTCTTCATAAGGTGTAATGTAAAGTTTTATTTGAGTACCCTGTTTTCCATATTTCTCAGAAAGATTAATGACTTCCAGGGTGATGTTGGTTTCAAAGAGCTGTTGAAAAGTCCGGATTCTTTTTTTCGATAATTTTAGTCCGAAAGAATTTTCCCCGGCAAAAGATCCGTTTTTGGCCTGAATTCCGCGGCCATTATCTTCAACCGTTATGCAGAGGGCAGAATCTGAATGATCAAAAGATATTCTGATAAAGCCTTTTCCTGATTTTAAACCGGAAACCCCATGCTTGATGGCATTTTCCACAAAAGGCTGAACCAACAGGGAAGGGACAACCCAGTTTTTGTTTACCCGCTCGGAAGTATGAATCTCATAATCAAAAAGTTCATTCTGGCGAAGCTTTTCCATATCCAGGTATAGAGACAGGTATTCTATCTCTTCCCATACAGGCATAAAGGTTTTTTCAGAATAATAAAGTGTTTTTCTGATCAGCTGGGAAAATATATCCAGATAATTTTCTGTTTCTTCATAATCTTCCTTGAACAGCAGATACTTGATGGAGTTCAGGCAGTTGTAAATAAAGTGCGGATTAATCTGAGCTTTAATTGCCTGAAGTTCCAGTTCTGCCATTTTCTTCTCATGGTAAAATCTTTCCAGCCTTTTATTTCTTTTTTTCTGAAGATAGGAGGTGAGCAATACGGACAGGATAGCTATGCCGACGGCTGCCAGTAATAATTTAAACCACCAGGTCTGCCAGAATTTAGGTTCAATCTTAAAAGCCAGATCGGTAGAAGCATAAGACTGCTTTCCGTTATAGCCCAGCCCATAGACCCGTAAAATATAGTCTCCCGGAGGAATAGAACTGAATATGAGTCTGGAAGAACTGCTTACCTCCCACGAATCATTAAGGCCCTCGATCTTATACTTATAGCTTATCTTTCCCTGGGAGGCATAATCAAGAAAGCTGAGGTTGAAAATTACGGTATTATGGGTGCTGGCCATAAGATCTTTTTTCAGATTAAAATGTTCCTGATCCTCAATGGTTACGGAATTGATGATTACCTTTTTCCGGATGGACTTTTCCTGGGCCAGCAATTTTTTAATGGAGAATATCCCCAGCCCGCGGGTGGTACCGATAAAGATAGTATCATTTTTTATGACAGATCCGGTGACGGCATCAGAGGGAAGACCGTCTGTTTGTGTAAAATTATTGATACGCAGGTTGTTACCGGTTAATTCCACTCTGGATATCCCGGAATTCGTACTGGCCCAGAATGTGTTTCCGTTTTCAATCTCTATTTTTTTTACCTGATCATTAATCAGCCCGTTGTTTTTTTCAATCCTTCTTATGATGCCTTTATCGCTGAACATGATGATCCCGTGGAGGTTGGTGGCTCCCAGGTATGTATTCTCCCTTAATTTTTTGATGTCCGTGAAATAATATCCTTTTAAAAATAGCGTCTTTTTTTTCGTTCTGATATTGAATTTATACAAATCGATGAAGTTGCCGACCAACAGGTTGTCCTCATCATAAGGAAGAACGGTATAGATGCGTTCCTTGAGAAGGGAGGTCAGTTTTTCATTTTTTAAGCCATATACGAGCAGATCTTCTGCGGTGCATATAAATACAGAGTCCGGGGTATAGGGAACAATGTTTTTTACAGAAGCAGACACTTGTTTGTGAGTGTTTTTAGAAAGATGATGAATAATAGCCCGGTTTGAAAGTCCGAAAATGGCTGTATTATTATTGATGTAAACCGATTTATTCTCATCCTTATAATCCTTGTCGAGGATAATATCCCGCATTTTACCGTTCTTATCAATAATCGCCCCGGATGCGCTGTTGTATCCCAGAATAATGTAATGATCATCCTTTGCAATCGCTTTGATATACTCGGAATTGTTTTTTACAGAAAGATTGATATGATTGGCAAAAAGAGCTTTGGTGATAAAAAATACACCGTTGTTTCTGGAATTGAACCAAACATTATCATCCTGGTCTACGAGAATATTGTTGATGACATGACTGCTTAATATTTTAACAGGCCGGATAGGGTTGCTACTGTTTTCAGACAGCGGCTGGTTAAAATACAGGACACCACCTTTCCGTAAATTAAGCCATAATCGGTTGTTTTTATCAATAGAGCCATAGTAGATAAGTTCGTTTGTGGCATATGAAAAGACTTTTTTAAGGGTGAGATGATCAGTCAGCTCGTATACATTTATCTTTCCCTTATCCTCAAAAACAAGAAACTGATCTTTTTCACAGATAAAACTTCCTTTATCTATTTTTATTCTTTTTTCTCTTTTGCCGGGAAGGTTATAAACCAGAATTTCAGCATTTAGATGGTTTAAATCATTATATAAAAATAAATTTTGTGTCCGGGAATCAAACTTTATAATTCCCAGTTTTTTGTTGCCGTAATCTATGGGAACCGGAAGTTTTTTTACTTTTCCGTTTTCATAAGTAAAAATATTCTGAGGACTGGTGGTTCCGTATAAATAAAGTTTGTTACCGTCACGGGTAACTTTCGGTATTGAACCTGAAAACTGGTTTTTTACATACTCATTAATATTCAGATTGATAACCCGGCCGTTTTTCAGGTAGGCAAAGTCATTCAGGAAGGGAAGAATGAAAACTTCACCGTTAGGAAGAGGCTCACAGGAAATAATATCAATATTTTTCAGTCCCTCTTTTTTTCCGTATTGCTTAAATTCCTTTCCGTCGAATCTGTACAGTCCGTTATCACTGCCAATCCATATGAATCCGTTTTTATCCTGTCTCAGGTGATAGAGGTAGGAACAGTTTAATCCGTCTTCTTCCGTATAATTAATGAGCCCGGGAATCTGTGCTGAAAATGAAAACAGAACAGCCTGGAGAATAAAAAATAAACAGAAAATAGAGCTTTTTTTCACGGGGTATTGAATAATAATGTAAATATATCATTTGGGAAATAAATAATACAAGGTTTAAGGGAAAATGTTAAAAAACAGCTTTAAAAAATTCGGATAATTTTGTACAATTTCGTATTTTTGTATGTTTGCTGAAATCATATATGTCACAAGAAATAAATCCAACCTACTCAGAAGATAATATCAGAACCCTCGACTGGCAGGAGCATATCCGTCTGCGTCCCGGAATGTACATCGGGAAACTGGGGGACGGCTCCTCTGCCGACGACGGTATTTACATCCTCCTGAAAGAGATCCTGGACAACTCCATTGATGAGTTCAGGATGAAAGCAGGAAAAAGAATCGAAATAAAACTGGATGACGGAAAAGTTACCATCCGTGATTTTGGCCGTGGAATTCCTCTGGGAAAGGTGGTAGATGCCGTTTCCAAAATGAATACGGGAGGAAAATACGACAGTAAAGCCTTCAAAAAATCCGTAGGTCTGAACGGAGTCGGTACCAAAGCCGTAAATGCCCTTTCAGATTACTTCCGGGTAAGGTCTTTCCGTGACGGAAAAATGAAAATGGCCGAGTTTTCCAGAGGACTCATTAAAGAAAACTATGAAGAAAAAGATACTTCGGACCGAAACGGAACCGAAATATCCTTCATTCCCGACGGAGACATCTTCCTTCATTTCAAATACAGAAAAGAATATATTGAGAGAATGCTGCGCAACTATGCGTATCTTAATCCCGGACTTAAAATTCTTTTCAACGGAGAAACCTATTATTCTGAAAACGGTCTTAAAGACTTACTCGAAGAAGAACTCGAAAGCGAAATCCTCTATCCGATCATTCACCTGAAAGATAATGATATAGAAGTGGCGATCACGCATTCTGACAAGTCCCAGACAGAGACTTATTTCTCTTTCGTTAACGGACAGAATACCACGCAGGGAGGAACGCACCTGAATGCTTTCCGTGAAGCCTATGTAAAAACCATCCGTGAGTATTTCAACAAGAGTTTTGATGCATCAGACATCAGGAAGTCAATCATAGCTGCCATTTCCATCAATGTAGAAGAACCGGTATTTGAATCGCAGACCAAAACAAAGCTGGGATCTAATGATATGGGACCAAACGGGCCTACCGTAAGAACATTTATCATCGATTTCCTGAAAAGCAAACTGGATAACTTTCTTCATAAAAATCCTGAAATTGCAGAAGCCATTCAGAGAAAGATCCTCATCTCCGAAAGAGAGAGAAAGGAGCTTTCCGGAATTCAGAAACTGGCCAGGGAAAGAGCCAAGAAAGTATCCCTTCACAACAAAAAACTGAGAGACTGCAGACAGCATTATAACGATCAGAAAGCCGAAAGAAAAGGAGATACCCAGATCTTCATCACCGAGGGAGACTCTGCATCCGGATCCATCACAAAATCCAGGGATGTGGAAACCCAGGCCGTATTCTCCCTGAAGGGAAAACCACTGAACTGCTACGGTCTGACCAAGAAAGTGGTATACGAAAATGAAGAATTCAACCTTCTTCAGGCTGCCCTGAATATTGAAGAAAGTCTGGAAGATCTCAGATACAATCAGGTGATTATTGCTACCGATGCCGATGTAGACGGAATGCACATCCGTCTTCTGATGATTACCTTCTTCCTGCAGTTCTTCCCGGATCTCATCAAGAACGGGCATCTCTACATCCTGCAGACCCCGCTCTTCAGGGTAAGAAATAAAAAAGAAACAAGATACTGTTACTCGGAAGCAGAAAGAATAAAAGCACTGAACGAGCTGGGCAGAAATCCTGAGATAACCCGATTCAAAGGACTTGGGGAAATCTCTCCGGACGAGTTCAAACACTTCATCGGGAAAGACATCCGCCTGGAACCTGTGGTAGTAGGGAAAGACCAGACCATAGAACAGCTGCTGGAATTCTATATGGGGAAAAATACACCGGACAGACAGGTGTTTATCCTTGAAAACCTGGTAGTAGAAGACCCGGACATCGATAAAAAAGAAATTTTAGACGAAGCAACAATCAGCTGAAAGCTGACAACATAAGACACCAAACACACAAACCACAATGAGACTAAGCAACCGCAACAAAGCATCTGTTTACAACTTTGTAAACACATTGCTGCTGATGATGGTCGTATTTGGAATCTCTGCGTTTCTACTGAATGAATACAGATTTCATGCCGTAGGAAAGATAAGCTATCTACTGCTGATCGTTCCTGTTGTAATCCTCGGAATCTTTTATCTGAACGGAAGGCAGATCTTTGAATACGACAGTGATGGCGAAGCGCTGAATTTTAAAAACAGGAATATCATTCCTTTTTTGGATAAACCTCTCCATGATGAATTTCCAAAATATAAACTGATAGAATATGAGATCGTAAGTATTTTTTTACTGAAAAGACTGTACGTAAGAATTAACAGCAAGAACAGCGGTTCTACCATGCTTAAATATGATATCTCATATCTGACAAAAAAAGAAGTAAACGATTTAAAACTCTCTCTGAATAAAGTAGTAAAAGCTAATAAAGAGAAAAACGATTATAATAACAGATGACGACAGAAGAATTCTCCCATGAAGGAGAGAGCTTAAAAAAAGTCTCCGGACTTTATAAAGACTGGTTTCTGGATTATGCTTCCTATGTAATCCTGGATAGAGCAATTCCTTCGATATTTGACGGGCTGAAGCCTGTTCAGAGAAGAATTATGCACTCTATGCGCGAACTGGAAGACGGCCGTTACAACAAAGTTGCCAATATCGTAGGGAATACCATGAAGTACCACCCCCACGGTGATGCCTCCATTACCGATGCTATGGTACAGATCGGGCAGAAAGAACTCCTGATTGATACCCAGGGAAACTGGGGGAATATCTACACCGGAGACTCTGCTGCGGCGGCAAGATATATTGAAGCCAGGCTGACTCCTTTCGCTCTGGAAGTAGTCTTCAATCCTAAAACAACAGAGTGGGCAAAATCTTATGACGGAAGAAATAACGAACCTATCGACCTTCCCGTAAAATTTCCGCTGCTTCTGGCACAGGGAGTGGAAGGAATCGGGGTAGGACTTTCCACAAAGATCCTTCCGCATAATTTCAATGAGCTGATTACGGCTTCCGTAGCTTATCTGAAAGGGAAAAAATTTGAACTGTTTCCTGATTTTCTTACTGCCGGTTATCTGGATGTTTCAGAGTACAATGACGGCCACAGGGGCGGAAAAGTAAGAGCAAGAGCCAGAATTACCCAGACAGACAAACATACGCTGGTGATTTCTGAGCTTCCGTTTTCCAAAACAACCAGCGATCTGATCGATTCTATCCTGAAAGCTAACGAAAAAGGAAAGATCAAGATCAAAAAGATTGAAGACAATACCTCAGATTCCGTAGAGATCCTTATCCATCTCCATAATGATGTCTCACCGGATAAAACCATTGATGCGCTTTATGCCTTTACAGACTGCCAGGTAACAATTTCCCCTAATGCATGCGTTATTGTGGGAGACAAGCCGATGTTCATGAATGTTTCGGATATTCTGAAAATGAATACGGATCATACGGTTTCCCTGCTTAAAAAGGAACTTGAAATAGAACTTCACGAGCTTCAGGAAAGCTGGCATTTCTCTTCTTTGGAAAGAATTTTCATCGAAAACAGAATCTACCATGATATTGAAGAGGTAAAGAGCTGGGAAGAAGTTCTGAAAACCATTGATAAAGGGCTGAAACCTCACACCAAACATCTTTTAAGAGCAGTAACGGAAGAAGATATTTTAAAACTGACCGAGATCAGGATCAAAAGAATCTCAAGATTCGATTTAGATAAATTTAAAGAAAATATTGCCGCGCTGGAAGGTAAAATAGAGCAGGTAAAATACAACCTTGCCAACCTGATCGCTTATGCTATCGACTATTACCTGAATATTCAGAAGAAATACGGAAAAGATAAACAGAGAAAAACCGAACTGAGAATTTTCGATACCATTGATGCCACCAAAGTAGCCGTAGCCAACGAAAAATTCTATGCCAACTTTGAAGAAGGCTTTATCGGAACCTCCCTGAGAAAAGATCAGTATATGTTCGACTGTTCAGATATTGATGACATCATTACGTTCAGAAAAGACGGAAGCATGAAGGTGGTGAAAGTGGAAGCCAAGACCTTCATCGGAAAAGATATCCTGCACGTTGCCGTATGGAAGAAAAATGATAAGCGTACCGTGTACAACATGATCTACCGTGAGGGTAAAGAAGGACCGTATTACATGAAACGTTTCTTCGTTACCGCGGTAACCAGAAATACGGATTATCCGCTGGCCTCTGATAAAAAAGGGTCGGAAGTACTGTATTTTTCGGCCAATCCGAATGGTGAAGCAGAAACAGTAACCGTACTGTTAAAACCCAACCCAAGAATCAGGAAAAATAAAATGGAGATCGATTTCTCTGATCTTGCCATCAAAGGAAGAGATTCCAAAGGAAACCTGGTGACCAAATATTCTGTGAAGAAGGTTGATATGAAAGAAGAAGGTGTCTCTACACTGGCTCCGAGAAAGATCTGGTTTGATGATACCGTGAGAAGACTGAATGCAGACGGAAGGGGAACTTTACTGGGAAGCTTCAAAGGGGATGACAGAATTCTGACCATCAATACCAACGGCGAAGTAAAACTGGTATCTTTCGATCTTGGGAACCGTTTCGATGACGAATACCTGGTGCTGGAAAAATGGAAACCGCAGCAGCCGGTAACCTGTATTTATTTTGACGGGGAAAAAGATATTTATTTCATCAAGAGATTCCTGCTGGAAAATACAGCCAATGTACAGACCTTTATGCCTTCTGAGCATTCAAAATCATTTATTGAGAATGTAATTGTAGCCGACGGAGCATCTGCGGAGATCATTTTTGCCAAAGACAAAGGAAAAGACCGCGATCCTGAAACGATCAACATTGATGAATTCATTGCTGTAAAAGGAATAAAAGCCATCGGAAACCAGTTTACAAAATTTAAAGTAAAAGCCATCAATATCACCATCCCCGAACCTCCTGAAGAAGAGCCGGAGGTATATGAAGAACCGGAAACCGGAGACGGAATTGTAGATGAGGACGGAGGCGTAATAGGTGACCTGTTCCGGGACGGAGAACCTGAAAATTAAGAATCAAGAAGATGAGTATACCTGTTTTAGTCATTATTGCCATAACCTGTATGTTTAGTTACAGGGGCTTTAATGATGTCGCTTTATTTGAGAAATATAAATTCAATGTAGCAGCGATTGAGAACCGTAAGGAATATATAAGACTGATCAGTTCGGCATTTCTGCATGCAGATTTCATGCACCTGTTTTTCAATATGCTTTCCCTGTATTTCTTTCAGGCTGTTGTGATCAGTTTTTTTGGGAACATAGGCTTCCTGATCATTTATTTCGGGTCTATGATCCTCGGAAACCTGTTCAGTCTTCTGATCTATAAAAACCAGCCGTGGTATTCTGCCATAGGAGCTTCAGGTGCTGTTTCAGGAATTATATTCGCAGCTATTGCAATGGCTCCGGACATTATTGAAGTCAACTTCCTGCCGGGCTGGATCTTCGGAACCCTGTATTTCGGGTATTCCGTTTACATGATGCTGAATCCTAAGCAGTGGGATAACCTAGGGCATGCTGCCCATCTCGGAGGGGCATTCTTCGGTCTTGTATACGCCGTGGCGATAAATCCGGATCTGGCTATGAAAAATATCCTTTATCTCGGGGCCATGTCACTTCCATTGATTTATCTGGCTTATCAGATCTTTATAAGGAAAAAAATAAGATAAAAAGCTATCTTTGATTAAAATAATATCAAAAACCAATGAGCACATCAGAATTAAACAGTTTTATTGTTGTCTTAATCTATGGCTCATTGGTTTTGCTGTCTCTGCTGAAGCTTTCCAACCCGTTAAAAGTTAACCGGAAAGCCAATTTCTGGTTCGGGATATTCCTTTTTCTGTGGTCCAGTTTCTGGCTCGATGAGGTTTTGACACTGGTAAAAGGAGCTCCCGTGGAAATTCATTCCATATTTTCGGTCCAGATTATACAGTTTCTTACCCCGATCATGTTCTATCTGAGCGTTCTGTTTTTCACCAATCCATCTTTTAAATTTAAAATAACAGATCTTAAATACTTCATTCTTCCCGTTATTTTCCTGATCAATCTTCTGTTGCCTCATTTAGGGGTTGACAACAGCTCTTTTTTTCAGGTTGTTTTTATCGGGCTGATCCTGTTTCAGGCACTGTTTTACACCGGGCTGTCTTACGTTACCATCAGGAAGCATCAGAAAAGAATACAGCAGTTTTCTGCCAATACAGAAGGAATCAATCTGAACTGGCTGGAATACATCATTCTGATTATTTTCCTGATCAATATTATTTATGTGGTGTATAATCTGTCTTATAATTCCACTTCCCTGAACTTCTTTATTAACGGAGTCTTTTTGCTGGTGATTTATTTTGTAGGTTATTACTCCCTGAAGCAGAAAGAGATTTATCCTGTGGAAGAGAAACAGCGCGAAGAATTTATATCAATCAGCAGCGATTCTGATGCTGAAGAGGTTAAAAGGAAACTGATTTCCGATGACGAGCTGATCAGGATCAAAAAACAGCTTGAAGACGTTATGAACAGGCAAAAACCTTACCTGGACAGTGAGCTGAATCTGGTTAAACTCTCAGAGCTTCTTTCAGTTTCTACCCATCAGCTATCCTATGTGATCAATACCGGATTCGGAAAGAATTTTTTTCAGTATGTGAATGAATACCGTATTGAATATGCCAGACAACTTTTAAAAGATCCGGACAGTAAATTATCGATCCTGGGTATTGCTTACGAGTCGGGTTTCAATTCCAAAACTTCTTTTAATACCACTTTTAAAAAGCTGACCAATCAGACCCCTTCCGGGTATAAAAATGGTTCGGATTTATAAAGTCATACGTTCGTTTTTGTGTAAATGTCTGGTTTTTAATTATTTGAACTTCGGTTGATCTGATTTCTAAAATAGGTTCACTCAGATAATCCTGAACATTTGAGGGCCTGCTCTGAGATAGCTTTGTACCATAAAATTTAAGTTATGGATACTAAAGAATCATATGCAGTGGTTACAGGAGCAAGCCAGGGACTGGGAAAGTCATTCGCTGAAAACCTGGCAAAAAATAAGATCAATCTTATCCTGGTCAGTTTACCGGGACAACAGTTAAAAGAACTTTCCGAAGAGCTTGAGGAAATTTACCGGATCAGAGTTCATTATTATGAAGTAGATCTTTCCGTGAATGAAAATGTCATGAAACTTACAGACTGGCTGAATGCTTCTTTTGAAATCCATATTCTGATCAATAATGCAGGGCTGGGAGGAACCAAGAAGTTTGTTGATGCCACTCCTGATTATATCAATACCATTCTTCAGGTGAATGTTGCAGCAACCTCACTGATTACCCATCAACTGCTTCCCAACCTTTTAAGGCAGCCCAAAGCTTATATATTAAATGTTTCCAGTATGGCTGCATTCTCTCCGATTGGTTTTAAAACAGTATATCCGGCTTCAAAAACCTTTATCCATTCCTTTTCCAGAGGACTGCATGAAGAACTGAAAGACACCAGCGTATTTGTAAGCGTAGTGAATCCCGGAGCAATGAAAACCAATACCGATGTATGCCGGAGAATAGAAAAACAGGGAATTTTAGGAAAGCTTACGTTGCTGGATCCTGATAAAGTGGCGGCATACTGCATCCGTCAGCTCTTTAAAAAAGATTCCGTTATTATGGTTAATCCGGTGAGCTGGCTGATGATGAAGATCCTTCCGATCTGGATCAAGCTTCCGCTGATGACCAGTGCCATCAAAAAGGAAATTGAAGCATGAAAAAAGTTTTTGTAACCGGAGGCTCCGGACTTCTGGGAACCAATACCGTTATAAAATTATTAGAATATGGTTATTTTGTTACTGCTCTGGTGCGCAAGAAAAGCAGCTGGATGGGCGAAGAAAATGAAAACCTCAGGCTGATAGAAGGAGATCTGTTTTCAGATATTTCGGAGTGTCTGCAGGATGTGGAGACGGTAATTCATATCGCCGCAGAAACTGCCCAGGATCTGCTGCATTATGACGATTACAGAACAGTGAATTACGATGCATCCGTTCATCTGTTCTCACAGGCAGATGCAGCCGGTGTAGGAAAGTTCCTGTTTGTAAGTACAGCCAATACCTTAGGGTATGGCCATAAGGAAGCCTGGGGGAGTGAAAAAGCGCCCCAGCTTTATCCCTTTACCCATTCATTCTATGCTAAAAGCAAACTGGAAACAGAAGACTATCTTCTTCAGCAGAACAGGACGACAAAGGTGATTATTGTGAATCCCACTTTTATGATCGGAGCTCATGACCATAAACCCAGCTCCGGCAGGATTATTTTCTGGACCCTGAACAAAAAAATGGTTTTCTACCCGAAAGGAGGTAAGAATTTTGTACACGTTGAAGATGCCGCCAACGGAATTATAAAAGCTATTGAAAACGGGCAGAACGGTGAAAAATACCTGCTGGCCGGAGAAAATCTGAGCTATAAGGACTTTTTCAGGAAAGTCAACAATTTCACCAACGGAAATCCTTTGATGATTCCTATTCCCGACACAGCACTGGTACTTCTTGGATATCTGGGAGACGGCCTCCGGAAACTGAAGATCAGGACCAGCCTCAGCTCACCCAATATGAAGGCTCTGAGGATCAGTAATTTTTATTCCAACCGCAAATCTGCTGAAGAACTGGGGCTCAGTTATCAGACCGTGGATAAAGCAGTGGAAGATGCGGTGCGTTTTTTTGAAAAGAAAGTTAAAATACCTTTCGGAAGGTATTAGATTTCCTCAAGTTTGATCTTGTCGAAAATATATTTCGGAAGTTTTTTTACGGAATCTTTCAATTTAATACTGTTCATTTTCTTCTCTTTTTCATCTTTAGTGTAGTGATTACAGTTAAGATAGAAAAAGAAGGCTATTGACCTGTTATAATCGTCCAATGAATCATCTTCAATCATAGACAGCAGTCTGGATAAGAATAATTCCTTGTCTTTAGACTCGGAAACCGCTCTTCCCAATCTGGCTATACTTCCGGAATAATGATTGTTGACAGGATTTTCAATACGAAAAGCTGTACCTAAGATAAGGTCCGGAACATTAATATTTAATTCTTCTAATTCTCTGATATAAGTTTCTCGTTCCTGTTGTGCATAGCTTGCATCAGACATCCTTTGGAATCTATCATTCATAATATCCAGATGGGATTTAAGAAAGACTTCCCAATTATTTATGTCAGCAGATAATAATGCCATATTCATAGCCTGAACTCTTGGACTGCTGTCCTGGCTGCATCTTCCGTAGGCCTGATGACCTCTCATTTTTTCGAGGAGTTGTCCCTTTTTCTTTTTAGTTAACTTCTGCCAATTGGCGGGAAGGTCTATGGTAGGCTCTTTTAAAGTATTCTTAAATTTAGTGGAAGAGGTATCAATAAGACAGTCAGAATAAATAATCTGTTTATTATATTTCAGATCCAATGGAATACTTCTAAAATTTTCTGGAAAATAGAAGGCAAACATCGATTCTTTTGAAGGAGATTCGTTCTTATTATACTGATAAATCCATGTGTTCTTGGCGGGTTTATTGTACTTTTCCTCTGAATAATTTTCCTCTAGATCATACCCGTAACGGTCTTCAAAGCTGATTTCTCTTACGTTAATAATATCTTTTTCCCGATAATCTTTCTCCTTTGATTTTACAAACAAAATGTCTTTCTCAACCTTGGCATTAGGGTATCTGGAAATAAAATTTTCAAAGGAAATATTTTGATCAATGTCTTTTTTTGCCTGAACCACATTTCCTGAATCCAGATGGATCATATATCCTTTGGTTTGCATCTGGGAATAAAAAACCTTACTCAGATCACAAGTTTTATACTTTAAATTAAGAGAATCTACCACTTTTCCAAGCTGGGCCATCGCCTCTTCACTGTAGATGAGACCATTTTTATATTGGGTAAATTCCTGTGCGGAGAAAAAGGAACAGAGAAGGATTCCGGATAATAAACTTATTTTTTTCAGCATTACAGATGGTTTAGTTTTCCCTATAACGGAAGGCTGAACAAATTATTTTCCGGATCAGGATTTTCTGTTATTCCGATAGCCTTTTCAGGGCATCCTCAATGGTTTCTGCAAAGTTGATATGTTTGGTTTTGTTGCTTTCAAAAATAAAATCCCTGATACTTTTACTTTCATATGAGCTGAAATCTCCTACAATGGCAAGTCCCATACGGTAATTGGAGAATTTCTGCAGGATTTCGCCTGCGATCCTGGTTTTAAGATCAAAAAAATCAGGGGTGATATTCTTTTCATACATAATAACCTTGTCAAAACCCTGATAATAAATATTTCCTAGAAGGTCCAGCCCGTCTTCAGCCGAACCGATGATCATTTCATCGGAGATAATTTCAGCTATTTTTACAGAAAGGATTGAATGGTCAATGATTTTCATGGTGTAGTGTTTTTATTTTATTCCAAAAATAAAGCGGTCATTGTCTGAAAGATCTCTGATAAGCCTGGCTTCTGTGAAATATTCATACAGTTCTAAAGTTTCAGGACCGAGTTTCTGATTGATTTCTAAAAACAGAAGTCCACGGTCTTTTAAATGTTTTTTGGAGTCCTCAGCAATTTTTCTGTAAAAAACCAGCGCATCGGAAACAGGGGAGAAGAGGGCCATTTTGGGTTCAAATTCCTTCACGGAATCCACAATTTCAGTTTCTTCTTCTATTCCGATATACGGAGGATTAGAAATGATGATGTCATAGCTTTCCGGCAGCTCAAAATTAAGATAATCCGCATGAATGAACTTAATTTCCAGCTGGTGATATTCTGCATTTCTCCCGGCGGTCTGAAGGGCTTTTTCTGAAAAATCAACTGAAGAGATCTCAGCATCCGGAAAATGCTTTTTCAAAACCAATGGAATTACGCCGCTTCCGGTTCCTATATCCAGGATTTTAGCCTTCTCCAACCCTGAATGCTTGATCTTATGAACTGCCATTTCAAGCAGTTCTTCTGTTTCTGGGCGAGGGATCAGGACATTTTCGTCGACGAAAAAAGTCATTCCGTAAAATTCTGTTTCACCCAGGATCTGCTGATAAGGTCTCCCGGTTTTTAATTCCTGTATGACGTTCATAAGTTGTTCCTCATCAGCAGTAAGAAGTTCCTGATCAGAAAATCTTCTCTGGTGAAATGAATCAAAACCAACCGTTTTCTGAATAAAAACGGAGGATAAAAAAGCACTTTCCGAATCGGTATACCAACCGGAAAGTTCAGTGCTGAAATGTTTTTTAAATGCTGACAGGGTCATTTTATCTTGTAAAAACCAGTTTAGTATCCGTTGACTTTTCTTCATCGATCAGGTAACCTTCATAGTTGAAAGCTTTAACGTCATCAAGGGTCTGCGCATTGGTCTCTGCACAGAATCTTACTACAAGTCCTCTGGCATGCTTGGTATAAACAACGATAGTTTTCAGTTTTCCGTCTTTCAGTTCATAAAAATCGAAATCTATAACGGTGTGGTTCAGTTTTTTCCTGTCGATCACTTTGCCGTATTCATTACTGGCCAGATGAAGAAGGATTTCCCCTTTTTTCATCTCGGAGTTCAGCTGTTCTGTAATCTTTTCCCTCCAGAATTCGTATAGGTTTTTATATTGGTCAAATTCAAAAGGACGGCCCATTTCCAGTCTGTACAGCATGACTTTATCGGATGGCTTCAGAAGACCATACAGCCCCGAAAGCATTCTGTAATTTTTCTGAAGATAATCCACTGCTTTTTGATCCAGCGTTTTAGCATCAAGACCTCTGTATACCTCTCCGGTAAATGCGAACATGGCCGGAGCAGATTCTTTAGCTGTTGGTTTTGCTTTCCATTTCTGATTTCTTTCCCAGTTTTCATCAGCCAGCTTAGGCGAAATTTCCATCAGCTCGGAAAGATATTTCGGGGATTTTTCTTTTAAATAAGATTGTATGAATGCAGCGTCTTCGATGAATTTCGGCGTTGTAGATCTCAGAAGATCCGTTGAATTCTCAACATTCATCAGTTTCGCGGGAGACGTTATAATTTTCATAATGTTAAAATACAGATATATGTTTAAAATCAATAAAATTCAGAAGCATCAGGGAGATAAAATCAATCATAAAATGACAGATGATCAGAATTTTAAGGTTTGAATATTTTTTATAAAATACAGCAAAAACAACTCCAATAAAGAAAGGTACGACAACCTGGCTTACTGTTCCGTAAGTGCTGTGCAGGATTCCGAATAAAACGGCGGAAACCAGAATTCCTGCAGCCGGACTGTTGTAAAGCTTTTCAATTCTGGGCTGTATGTAGCCACGCATCAGAAATTCCTCAACTGCTCCGGCTGTAAAACAGGTAAAAACAATTAACAGATAATCATCTTTAAAAACCGAAGAAAGCTGTATCAGCTTACTGCTGATCTTTTCATCCGTTAAAAACCGTAACAATACATTCAGAAAAGAACCGCCAAAAGCACAGATAAAGTACAGGCCGATGACTGCTTTTGCGTACAATGAAAAGCTGTACTGTTTTTCTTTCCAAAGCAGAAAGGGCATTTTTTCTATAAAAAGTACATACAGAAATACAATTCCCAGAACAATCCATATCGCAATTCTGCTGATAAAAAAAACATTGGCTGTTACGCTCTTTACTCCTGTTATCATACCAATGACAGGGAAGATATAAAGCATTACAGCAGCCAGGAGTACAAAAGTAAGCAGAATTCCTGCAGAATATTTTCCGTTAAGCCCCATAACCGTCAACCTAAACCCTAAACTTCATCAGCTAAACTATTCCTTTCCCCTGACGGATAATCTCCGGTTCTCCGGAGGTAAGATCCACAATAGTGGAAGCTACATTGTCTCCGTATCCGGAATCAATGACAATATCTACAAGATGATCATATTTTTCAGCAATCAGCTCAGGATCGGTGGAGTATTCAATGATTTCGTCGTCATCTTTGATGGAGGTAGAGGCAATGGGATGGCCCAGCTTTTCTACGATAAGCTGCGGAATCGGGTGGTCCGGTACACGGATACCGATTGTTTTATGATTTTTATAGGCCAGCGGAAGGCTCTTATTGGCTTCAAGGATGAAAGTGAAAGGGCCGGGAAGGTGGCTTTTCAGAAATCTGAAAACTGATGTTTCTACGGGTCTTGTAAAGTCTGAAAGGTGGCTCAGATCATTACAGATAATAGAGAATTTAGCCTTTTCCAGCTTGATTTTTTTCATCTGGGCCAGTTTTTCCATAGCTTTAATATCAAAAATATTACAGCCCAGGGCATAGACGGTATCAGATGGATAGATGATCAGCCCGCCATTGTTGAGTGTTTTAATAACCTCATTCACAAGATTTTCCTGTGGGTTGTCCGGATAAATTTTCAATATTTTTGCCATAGAACAAAGATACAAATAATAAAATAGTTTTTATAAAAGTCCTTTATTTAAAAGAAAAATTAGGATTTTAAAGAAAAAGTCGTACATTTGCAATCCAATATCGCGGGATGGAGCAGTAGGTAGCTCGTCGGGCTCATAACCCGAAGGTCATCGGTTCGAGTCCGGTTCCCGCTACTAAGACAGTGTTTTCGGTAAACACTCTAAAAATACACCGCGGGATGGAGCAGTAGGTAGCTCGTCGGGCTCATAACCCGAAGGTCATCGGTTCGAGTCCGGTTCCCGCTACTAGGACAGTGTTTTCGGTAAACACTCTAAAAATACACCGCGGGATGGAGCAGTAGGTAGCTCGTCGGGCTCATAACCCGAAGGTCATCGGTTCGAGTCCGGTTCCCGCTACTAGGACAGTGCTTTCGGTAAGCACTCTAAAAATACACCGCGGGATGGAGCAGTAGGTAGCTCGTCGGGCTCATAACCCGAAGGTCATCGGTTCGAGTCCGGTTCCCGCTACTAGGACAGTGTTTGTCGGTAACACTCTAAAAATATACCGCGGGATGGAGCAGTAGGTAGCTCGTCGGGCTCATAACCCGAAGGTCATCGGTTCGAGTCCGGTTCCCGCTACTAAGACACGTGAGAAGCAGTATTTTATTGCTTCTCTTTTTTATTTGGGATCTGATGAAAGCGTTTATTCACTTTGCCCTTTCAAAATAAAACGGAATGATTTACGGATCAGGCACAAAAGTTGTGGATGCTATGCTAAGTTTTTAAATTTGGAGGATGTATATTCCTGATGAAT
>DJTE01000038.1:85195-103745 GCA_002439165.1 Chryseobacterium indologenes | reverse complement strand
CGGATCTATTGATACTTTACATCTAAGTACATGACAAAAATTGTAATATATTGATATTCATTTTATTTAACCTATTGAAGAGTATATTGTTGAGATGATTTAACCCATATTTAAAAACACTGAAGGCTTTTCTTTGGTGTTTTTTGATTTTTATGGCTTTAATATTGTGATCTATAAAATCACCAACCTTGTAACACCACACTAATGCTATCATTACGATCATCAATAACTTCTCTAATCTCTTCTGGTCTGTCACATGTGTGCTTTCAATATTAAATCCACTGCTTTTAAATGCTTTGAACAAGGTTTCTATCTGCCATCTTTTCTTATAATATTCTAAAGATTCTTCAGGCTTGCTGAAGGAAATCAAAATCAAAAAATCATCATTCCCATTTTTCCCAATAGTCTTTACCCCTGAGACATAACAGCAGACACCGTTAATTTTTACAATCTTCGGATGATGATAAAACTCCCCGATATTTAATTTGTTGAACAACCAAAACACTGGTTTTTCTTCATTCCTTTTAAAGCAGTAAACTTTAAAATTGTTTCGGGAACGGATATGATATTTAATTTCATTTCCTGTTAAATACTTCAGCCATTTTTCACCAATAAACTCCCTGTCTGCCAATAAACAGCCAATACAGTCCCTACCAAACCAAGCTATAAACTGTTTCATTAATTCAATTCTTTCTGAAGTATCAGAATTCCCCTTTTTATCCAACATTTTAAACATAATCGGAATGGCTGTGTTTTTATAACAGACTCCAAGCATTAAAATATTGATATTTGAAGTTCCAAACTTCCAATTGGTGCGATCCAGAACCAGAAGAAGATTGTTTTTTCGGGCAAAATACCAAATATGAAACTAGAAATAAGCTTCACAGGCAGCTCAAAATCTGCCATAAACCTCTGTATCCTTCTCATAGAACTTTCTGCTGAAGCACTGCTGTCAAATACATTAGACAAAGCCATGTAATTGACGGTTTTTATTTTGCACAAAGCCACAATCATCATCGAAATGAGTTTCAATCTGGCTTTATTGATTTTTGCTTCAAAATTTTGTTCTAAAATTGAACTTAATTCTGTAATTTTAATCTCTTGACTGGTGTTCGTGTTATTAATAGAATGTTTTGTAAACATCTAGTAATTTACTGAATATCAGCCATTTATCAAAATAAGCAATCACTTATTTTACTGATTTTCAGCGGTTTATGATTTTTATCATGTACTAAGGAAGAGAATATAAAATTAAATTGGTTGTTGTCAGCGGGCAATCTTAATACAACCTTGCCTGATTATTCATTGTATATTCAAAACTATTTGAAAGGATTGGAAGGAAAAGGAAAACCACTCAAGAAAGAAACTTTTGAACAACTTCTGTTTGAATTTTCCACATTTTCTTTTGGCTGGTTTAGAAAAACCGGAAAAGATGGAAACAGTTATATAAATAATTTTGGAAATGCCAACGGTTTTATGTCTTCTGTATCAATATTTAAAGATAAAGGAATTGCTGTGATTATTTTCAGTAATTTATCTTCAGAATCAGCAAATGAAGGAATAGACCTGATCCTTGAAATGTTAGCGAAAAAATATTGCAGTTAAGTCGTTTGCTTCTAAATTACATTTCTAATTTAGGTCTATATTCATCTTAATTAATAACCAGATCTGTTCTGATATGAATGTGCTAAGATTTATTTTTACATTATTTGTTGTCAACTGGACTGCTGCACAACAGCCGTCCAAAGAAGATTCTTTGATCGGCTCCTTAACACCGGAGAAAGGCTGGTGGGACTTAATGTCATATAACATTACCATTAAACCCGATTACCATACAAAAACGATTACAGGAAATAATAAAATCAGATATAAAGTAATTTCGGAAGAACCTGCTTAAAACCTGCTCAAAAAATGAGCATTTTGATTCAAACCTTTATTCAAATATTAAATATCCATAGCGCTGCAAAAATTACACACGTTTTCTTTTGACCTGCACTTATTTTACGCACTCTTCACAGATAGATGCGTAAAATAGATACAGGTTATAAACCGACCTGCGTAAAAAGGATACAGGTAAACCAAAAGCCTACGTAAAAAAGATACATATCTGTAACAGGATAAAAATGGCAGCTTTCCTTTTTTTTCATTTTAGAGCGCTGAAAAATAAGCTTACAAAAAAGAAATATTGATTTTCAATCAATTACAATTTTAATGTGATTTCTTTTTCCGATTTTTAGAACTCTGAAAAATAACATCGATTTTAACGGCAAGATGTGTCTTTGTATATACAAACTTTTCAAGTTTTATATCCAAGACTCTCTTGCCTTTTTGCAAAAAGGGGAAAAAACTGCGGGACTTGTTTTTTTGTTTTCCTTGAAATCAGGTTTAAGATTCCAGATTAATCCAGTTTATTCTTTTTTAATCTTCCAAGATTCCAGAATCATCCAGATTCGTCTTATTTAGCCCAGCTACCATTAACACTATTGTTTTCAATGTTTTAATGCTACAACTTTGTAGAAGAAAACTAAGTCAAAAATAAAAATGAATTATTTATGATCGTAAACCTAATCACCAAAGAAGACCTTAAGGAATTTAGAACCGAATTGCTGGAAGACATACAAAACCTGTTTCAAATAAAAATTTCCCAGCAGAAATTATGGCTTCGTTCGTCAGAGGTCAAAGCACTTCTGAAAATCTCCTCCGGAACACTGCAGAAGCTACGCATCAATGGAACTTTATCTTACACCCGTGTCGGTGGGACATTATATTACAATTACAAAGACATTGAAGAAATGCTGAAAAATAAGCAATGATATTTCGAAGCACCGAAACTAAATTATGAATTATATTAAACATCTTACAGCTTTCTATGAAAAGGTGGCTCAGGATAATACGCTTAATCCATCACACATCAGCCTCTATTTAGCCTTATTCCAGTTCTGGAATTTCAGCCGTTTTCGAAATCCGGTCAGTATTTCCCGCGATGAGGTGATGCGCATTAGTAAAATTCGTTCAAAAGCTACCTACCATAAATGCCTGAAGAATCTTCATTCTTCGGGCTATATTGATTATCAGCCGTCTTATAATCCGTTTGTAGGAAGTCAGGTGGTGATGTTAGATTTTGCCGGGGAGTTGAGATGTATTCCTAAGCAGATAAAAACGTAATAGTAAATTGCAATGGGCGGAAAATAAATATTCTTAATAATTATTTTAATCAAATCATAATTTTAATAAATTTATAGAGTTTTAAGCTTGTTTTAATAGGGAATACGGAAAACCGTATTTTTTCATAAACATAAATTTTTAAATTTATTAAATGACATTATCATCAGTATATATTATTGACCATTTCTTATTTGAGAACGCTCAAGTTTTAAATTTTGGTGGACATAACTTTTATTCATTTTCAATAAATAAAGATTTGAAAAAAATATATGTTACAGTCACTCAAAATCAATCTTATATTCCTGAATTTTGGAATAAAAACATTCAGAACATTTCTGCAATAGTTGGGTCTAACGGAACAGGTAAAACAAATATCCTGAAAGCTATAAATAAGTCTTATAAGGATAAAACAAAGAGCATTTTTATTTACGAAGAAGTTTTCGAAAATAACGACATAAAACTTGTTATACATAATAGAACGGCAGATTTTGATTATGATAACAAGAAATTGGAAGGCTCTGAATATGAAATTATTTTAACTAACGTTGAAAACTATGATCTCTATAAAGCAGAATCTGTAATACCATTATATTATTCTGCCATTTACAACACGTCAATTCCAGATTTCTATTCATTGTTGCCACTAGAATCAGGAAGTATTAGCAAAAATCTTTCTAATATATATTCTGACACTATTTTAAAGCAAGTTGCTTTCTTAAATAATCCAGTTAGTAAATTAATTAAACAATCTTTTTCAGATTTTCCTGTCTATAATTTGTTTAAAATCAGTTTGAAAAATTTAAGTAAAAGAGATTTTACTCAAGTTTATAGTGATTCTAATATAGGAAACCCTGAAAAAATAGAAACACTTAAAATACATCTCGAAAGTGATTTAAAGGAACAAAAATTTAGAAATCCAGAAAGTTTATTAAGGCGCTATTTGTCAATAATTGGTGATGATAATTTATTTGATACTTTACAACAGATTTGGAATTTACCTCAATATAAAAATGAATTAACTGAGAAATCTCATATTGTTCATGATTCATCAAACTTTATCAAAAATTTTGAGATAATAATTTTATCTTTTTTAACGTTAAATGACACCTTTATTATCACCGGAAGCAATGGAAGATTTGATTTTAATAAAATATTAGAGTCTTCAAATTTTGAAGAGTTTCTAGATAATTTTTTGAAAAAATACATAATCAGCCAAGATAAAATTTTTGAGAGTAATGAAAGCGATATTAAGCTTGGGAACTCGAATGAATTGATTAAAATTATTTCTTCAGCGTATGAAAGAATCACTCAAGTTAATGGTATTAATACATCGATGTTAAGAGATAAAATGCTTAGAGATATTGAAGGCTTACATAATATATTAGATTTCTATAAATTAATAAACGAACTAGAAACTGATGAGGAATCAACAAGTCTTGTTTTTTTTATTGATAACGGTGATATAGTAGAACGTTCAGAATTATTTTTTGACTTATATTCTAAAACTGTTAATTATTTTAGTAATATTCCCGGTATAAATCCGGATTTTTTGGATGTTAGAACTGATATTAATCTTTCATATGGAGAAACGTGCTTACTAAATCTATATTCTACGATATTTAATTTTACAGTAAGTAATGATCATACTAGGAAAAGAGAAAATTATCTTGTAATACTAGATGAAGCAGATTTAGGCTATCATCCTATGTGGAAAAGAAAGTTTGTAGACACTTTAAACAATACTCTACCAATAATTTTTGAAGAATTAACCCCAATGATTTTCGAAGGTAATTCTTGGCTTCCAAATCCACATTATTCAATTCCTAATATTCAAATAATATTTACTACTCACGATCCATTATCATTATCAGATATACCGAATAATAATGTTATCTACCTCAAGAAAAATAATGGTTTTACAAAGGTTCTTGAATTTGATGATATCCAGCGTCCAACCAAAACTTTTGGAGCCAACATTAGTGATTTGATTGCTGATTCTTTTTTTGTTACGGACGGTTTAATAGGAGATTTTGTTAAAGAGAAGATTGAAGATACAATTGAGTGGATTAATGTAAATGTAATCTTGGAAAATAGACAGACAGAAACGTTTGATCAAGAACTGATTTATCATAAAAAATTAATTTCAATTATTGATGAACCTATTATAAAACTTAAACTTTCAGAAATGATTTCCGAATTAGAAGATAGCGTTGTTTTTCAAAAAGAGATTATTGCGAAAGAAATAGAATCGTTGCAACAAAAATATGATAGATTATGATGTACATAGATAAATCTTTAGATAGAATAATCAAAGCTGAACAACTACATTATTCAGGTTTAATAGATCAGTTATACGAAAGGATAGATTCGAAAATTACAGATCCGAAATCAGTCCAGTTATTTGATTTTTTCATTAATCCTTTTTTAGATATAATTATAAACGGCTCGCCATCTGAGATTATAAAATTTTCTAAAGAGATTAATCTTATTGCAAATGAAAAATTTATTGATGATATAAAATCTGTTTTTCAATATAAAGGTTGGTTTGATCAAAAAAAGAAAACACTTTATGATGCTTATGATTTAGCGAAAAATTTAGATATTCCTGTTTGCACTTACTGTAACAGAATGTATACTAAAACAGTATTTGATGAAGAAGGAGAAAAAATAACACGTTCTACATTTGACCATTGGTTTGCTAAAGATGATCATCCCTTACTTGCATTATCTTTCTATAATCTTATTCCAAGTTGTAATATATGCAACTCTTCAGTCAAAGGAAAAAAAGAATTGAGTTTAGGTGAACATTTCCATCCTTATATAGACCTAGGAAAAGAAATAAATAAACAAATTGTATTTAGCTATTATAATAAAAAGCTTAAATCTTTTGGTTTTAATGTCAAAACTCCCAAAGATTCAAAAGCAGAAAAAACAGTTAAGTTCTTTAAGCTAAAAGAAATTTACGAAACTCACGAAGATGAAATTTCAGATTTACTCAGGTTAAAAGATGTTTACTCCGATAAATATTTACAAATGTTGAGAAAGAATATTTTAAAAGGAACTTCTATATCCGATAAAGAAATATACAGATTAGCTTTCGGCACACACATAGACGATGCACAGTTTGATAGAAGACCTCTGAGTAAAATGAAAAAAGATATTTTAAACGAATTAGGAATATTAAAATACTTTAAAAATGAGCTTTAAATTAATAGCCATCAGACCACTTTCTGAATGTAATTCTAACTTTCTTAAAAATTTACAACCCAACTATATTTATCAATTAGACCAAAATTATAATTTTTATGACTCTAATGATTTAATACTTAATGATATTGTATCAGACAATCTGATTAAAAGAATAGAGATAAAAAGGAATCAAATAAATAATTTATATGATTTAAAATACTCTATTCCATTACTTGATTGTGAAAAATTTGTGAAGATTAATATTTCAGCTATAGTAGGTAAAAATGGAAGCGGTAAGAGCAGTCTTGTAGAGTTATTATATGTGGCATTTTATAAAATATCGAGAATATGCGAAATTATTGATTTTTCAAGTACAGATGATAAGCAACAAGCCCAAAAGGGAATTTCTAATATTGATCAGTTTGTAGATAAAGAAGATGTGAAATTATTAGATTTAGAAATATCATCCGTAAAAAATAAGTTAGATAAAGTGTTAAAACTAGAAAAAAATAGAATAATATATGATGAAGATACAGATAAGATAAATGTTGAATTTATATATTCTATTGATCACCATACTTATGTTTTAAGATTAGAAAATGGAGTTTTGTCTTTAAAATCAATGACAGATAAACATACTTATGAGATTGATTCCTATAAAGAATTTAAAAATAACCTAAGTAAGTTGTTTTATAATTTAGTTATTAATTATTCGTTGTATGGTTTAAATTCTGAAGAATCGGGTAAATGGATAGAAAAAATTTTTCATAAAAACGATTCTTATCAGACGCCTATTGTTTTAAATCCATTTAGAGATAAAGGTAATATTGACATTAATTCTGAAAATTACCTGGTCAGATCAAGATTGATGTCTTTGTTGTTTGATAAAAAAATTAACAATAAGGAATTAGCTAAAGATAAAACAGTAACAAGAATAAAACTTTCATTTAGTGAAAAATCGAATTCTGATTTTACTAAGCTTCAAGAAGATTTTGAAAATAAAATATTTCCCGAACTTTATAGGACATTTTTTAAAAAAGAAGACTCCACTAAGTTCGTCGTTAAAACTGGTATATTGTATAAGAAAACACTAGAATATATTCTTAGGAAAATAACATTAATTCCTGAGAGATATCCCACTTTCAAGGACTATTATGATGAAAATAATCTTCTTGATGTCGAAAAAATCGATGGATTTATAAAGCAACTCTATACTGATAGAAGTCATATAACACTAAAATTAAGACAAGCTTTGAACTTTTACGAGTATCAAGACTATATTGATGATAAAATAATCAATGAAGAAAAAACTTTTGAGATTAAAGATCTTGAGAATAAAATAAATAGTTACGAATATCCTTTTCCTGATTTAATTGATTTAGTCCCGCCCTCTTTCTTTAAATTCGAACTATATTTTGATTCCTCTGAAGAAAACAATTTTTCAAATTTAAGTTCTGGTGAAAAACAAAAAATTTTTAGCCTAAACTCTATCGTCTATCATTTAAGAAATCTTATATCAGTCAATTTCAATTCAAGAAAAGAAGAACTCCTAGTTTATAATAACTTTAATATAATACTTGATGAAATTGAATTATATTACCATCCAGAATTACAAAGAACTTTTATTTTTGACTTATTAAATTATCTTAATAAAATAGATTATAGTAGCTTAAAAACTTCACCAAATCTAAATATAATTTTTATTACTCATTCTCCCTTTATATTGTCTGATATACCAGCAAAAAATATTTTATTTTTAAAAAGCAACGAAAATAAATCTACTGCTGTATTAGAAAATAAAAAATCATTCGGAGCTAATATTCACGAATTATTAGGGGATAATTTTTTTCTAACTGATGATGATATTTATATTGGAGAATTTGCAAAAAACAAAATTTCAGATACTATCGATTGGCTAAATATTTTAAAAGAAAAAAAAATAAATTTATCCGAGTTGGAAGAGAATGAGCTGTTGACTGAACAAGAAGCATTAGAAAAAGAAGAATTAATTAAATCTATTCATAATCTTTCAGCCTTAAGTAAACAGCACTTAGAGCTAATTGAAATAATCGATGAGCCAATTATCAAAAATAAGTTAATAGAAATGTATTCCGAAATGTTTGGAAATGCTGTAAGAAAGGAATATTTAGAAAAAGAAAAGGATAGAATTATAAAAGAAATTGAAGGTTTGAGTTAAAATGAGTAAAGAAACCAATCCAAACTTTGACTTCGTTAAAATACTTAATGAAGACAAAACGTATAAACTTCTTTTCCCAGAAAGAGAAGTAGGATTGGCTATTGTCCTAATTTTTGAGAAAATTGAAAACAAAACCTTCGAGGATGGTAAATTCACAGAAAAAGATTTACATGAGGCATTTGAACAGATTTATATAACCAAAGAACGTTATCCTAAAGAAGTATACAGTGAACAGATAATGAACTTACAAGAATACTTCTTGGATTATGACCAACAAACTCAAAAGTACTATTTCAAAGATTATGCATATAAATTTTGTAAACACGCAAAAGAAACTTTACAAGGAGCCTTTAATCCAACTCGAATTCAGAAAATATGTATTCACCTGACAAACACTTTAAGAAACTCTGATGATCTTAGATTTTGGTTAGAAGAGGAATTTAAAAAATACGAACCTGACTTAAGAGAACAAATAGACTTTCTTGATCGTCAAATTTCTGTATCAATAGAAGATTTAAAGAAAGAAACAAATCTGTTAAACCAAAGTTTTATTGATGTTTTAGTAGCAACCGAAGAACGATTGACAAAATCTCAATCTCACGTGAAAGAATTACGATCTGCCTATTCTGAAACCAAAACTATGAGAGGTTTATTGGAACAGAAAGACAATTCTGATAATGAGATTAACAGCTTGATTTCTGAGGTATATTCTTTTATTAAATATATCAATGACCGATTAAATTCAATTGACCGGAAACTAGACAGAATTCAGCCTAAAATTCGTCAACTTTTTTCAACTTTAAACAAACCTGCCTTCAATTCCAAAATTGAAAAATTTATTTCATTTCTTCTTAAGAATAGTATACTGGACAATAAAAAGAATATTATTTTTCCTCAGGACATTCCCTGTCCTGTCATACATATACCTACGTCGAATTTTACCATAATCAGTAGAGATAAGGAACTGTTTCCACCTAAACCAAAAGAAAGAAAACAGTATAAACAAAACGAAAAAGTTATTCGTGAAAATAGGGGAAAAATACTTTCGAAAATTAAGGAAATTGATATGATTCGAAAATGGGAAAATCTTATTTTATCTGAAATAGCATTGAGAGACCAACTTAATTTGTCTGACGTATTTTTTAGAATTTTAAAAGAAGAAAACAATAGTCAGATAGCTGTAACAGTTCTTTTTAACTTAATAAAGCATATATACGGTAATCCTGAAAAATTACAGTTAATTATAGAAAAGTCATTAGTGACAAATGATGAATTTAAAAATGTTTCACTATGGAAAATGTTGATAACAAAGCTACAGTAAGTGATTTTTTGTATGCAGAAAATGCAAAAGAATTTTTTGCAGAAATAGATTATCTTTTAAAAGATGGAATGCACTTTCAGAAACAAGGTAATCAGATTCGTTATTTTAATTTTATCGATAAGAACATTGACAGTCTAAAGCTTTATTATCAGGATTTTTTCGATGTAGAGCTTTCTGAAGGAGGTGAAAAACCAAATAATTATTTCTTTTTAGATTTTTATGGGAATAGTCGTGGAAACATATCTCCGCGACATAGGGAAATATTGAAAAGTGAGTATGTAATCATTGGTTTTATAATCTATAAAATCATTTATATTGATAAAGAAATAGATTTAGATTCAGTTCAAAAGCTAAAAGAAAAAATAAGAATTGAATATGAAGACTATAAACCAGGAATATATAGGCTAATTGCAAAATCAAGAAATATTACTCCGGGAAATCTTAATGATAACGCAATAGATAATACAATCCAATCAGCACTGGAAGAGTTTAGAAAAATCGGCTGGATTGACTTAAGCAAGGATGAGTTTGGACTACTTCCGGCTTTTGATAGGCTGATAAAGGTTTATGAAGAGTATATCCTGAATATTGATGAAACCTTAAATGAATTGAAATGAAAGACTATCCAAGAATAAAAAGGTTATCTACTTTGGGAGTTGTTCATCATCAGAATTTTGATTATGAATTCAGCCCTTTCAGAACAGATTTTGTTGGAGAAGGAGGAGCAGGAAAAAGTATGATTTCCGACCTTCTGCAATTGATTTGTGTCGGAACAAAAGCATTTCACTCTCCAACAAAAGGTACCGGTCCTAGAAAACCTCATACGATGGTATTGCGAACCGAGGGTAAAGGAACTGATATGGGGTATGCATTTATCAATATTGAAAAGGATGAAAATCAATATTTGGTTATAGGTATTTATTTGGAAAGTTCAGGCACTTCTAATATGTTTATTATTCAGGACGGAAATAATTTTGAGACGGATACTCAGTTGATTCCATTTTCGAAATTGTTGGGTGTTGAGGATTTTCAAAAGAACAACATCATTTTTCCAATTAATGAATTAAAAGAACATATACAAAATAATCTAAACCTTACTTGTGAATCTTGGGAAAGAACCGCCAACTATCATAAGATACTTTTCAAAAATAATATTTTACCAATAGACCTTTCACTCAACAGTAAAACTTTAGATAATTATGCTAAAATCATACAGGCTTTTTCCAGAGAATCTTTAGATGTAAGTAAAAGTCATAGTTTACAATCTTTCTTATTTGGTGACGATAAAGAACAAGAATTAATTAAAAAGTTTTATGATACTGTAGAAGAATTACAAGAAGATACAAGACAGTTTGAAAGTAATTTGGAAGAAATAGAGTCGTTAACCATCAAACAGACTCAACTAAGTAATTTACTGGATTTAAAAACCATAGAAAAAGATGCTCAAATATTATATTTAAAATCTTCCTACAAATACTATATAAATCAAATTTTCATAAACTCGAATAAACTTCAAACTCTGTTAAATGATTATTATTGCAGTCTGCAGTTACTTCCTTTGTTGAAAGAAAATGTTTACGAGAAAATTGCTTGGACAGAAAAAGAGTTAGAAAATATAGAACCAAAATGGGAAGAAGCTATTAAAGTCAAAAACGAATTGGATACGAAGGTCTCTAAAAGGAAAAAATTCTTTTCCTGGATGCAGACGTTTAATTGTTCACAAGAAGAACTTATAGAAAAGTTCAACAAATACCATAAATCCAAAGATATTATAAACAAAATAAGAGAATTAGAAGAAATTTTAAAATCTGAAAATATACTTACTGCATTCAAAAGTAATGAGTATAAGGAAAAAAATATAGTAAATCAAATTGATAAACAACTTGAGAAGTTAGCAAGAGATTTAGAACTTAAAAATAAACTCAAAGCTTTAAATAATATTGATGATAAAAATTCTTTGGCTTATTGGGCTTTAAATTTACCAAGTAAATTAAACTTGAATCAGGAAGCAATTATTCGTAAATATCAGAATGAAGGTGTTAAAATAGAATCTCCTGCTGATTCCTCTAAAAGATATATCCCTAGTCCTGAAGCGTTACTGAACAATATTGTTATATATAAAAGTGAAGATAAGGCGTTTTGGCTTAATCTCAACGGTGTTATTGAATTTTTTTCAACGGATTTTTCTCCAATTTTCGACACCCAAGATAAAAGTAAGATAAAGGAATATTTTGAAAAAGAAACTACAAATATTCTAAGTGATATTAAGAGCTTAGAAAAAGAGATAAAAGAAAAAACAATTTTAAAAAATGTTTTCGAGAATTTAGAAAATCCGGATGGGTATCTGAAAGCGTGGAATACTCAAACAGATTTGGAAGACCAACTTGAGACTCACGAAATGTATGAAGTAAGTCAAGAAGATTTCTTTGAGTATTCCAGTCTATACAGCCAGACTTCTATTGAGGAAGATTTTAAGCAATGTAAAGCTGTATATTCTCAATTGAATACCAATAGAAACCATTTAATAACCCTCGAAGATAATTTAACAAGAGATTATGAAAACTTCTTTACGCTAAAGACTAATCAAGAGATAGAAAGTATTAAAAATAATCACGGCTTTGCTTTCGAAGAAAATTTCGACAAAAAACATTTTTTCTCTTCTATATTAAATACTGAAGATTATTATAAAGAGTTCAATAAGATTTATCTTCAGGAAAAATCAAAATATGACGCAACGGAAGATATCATTAAATTAGATAAAAGAATTGTAGAGCTGACTTCAAACAAAAATGAGATATATTCACAAAATATTGATGCTTTAAAGAATGTTCCTGATTCTTCAGAAGAGCTAACCCAGCAAATAATAGAAGAATTTAAAAATAACTATGATTCAACAAAAAGTAATTACGATTTAGAATATAATCTTTTAGTTAGACAGCACTTAAAAAATAATGTAAATCGCTTCGAAAACACAGGAGACTTCCAGTCTTTATGTGAAGAGATTTTGCCATCCGAAATTTTGAATGATATTACCATATTAGAAAAAGAAGTTATTGAAAGGATAGGTAAATATCTTAAAGACATTAATTTAAAGAACCGGAGATTAAATAGTCGAAAACTTCAAAAACTTGCCGTTATCGTTGAAGAAGTATCCAATGAAGTAAGTGACCAAAGAAATGATATTAGATTAATCAATAATTTTCTTAATTCTGGAGACAAAGAAATAACGGGAGGTCACATAGTAAGTCTAGAGGATTTTAGTGAAGATTCATTTTCTTCTGGATGGATGAATACTTTTACCGATAATATTACTAAAGATTTTGAATTAGGTTTGGATGATTCCTTATTTGAATCAGAAAAAGGAATTTCAAATGATTTGGAAAGATACCCTTCTTTAAAAGAAAAGTTATTAGAAGCATTTTATAGATCGGGTGGTTCTAGAAACTTAAAACCAAAAATTGAAGAACTATTAAATCCGAAATCGTATTATAATGTAAAGTTTTCAATTAAAACAAATCAAGGCAAAAAGAATGATGGCAGTACCAGTCAGGCTTATGCTGCGATTGCTTTATTATGTATTGCGAAATTATCTTTATTAAATAAACAATCAAAAAATAAATTTATTGAATCTATTCGGTTTATGGCTATTGATGAGGCAGAAGGTTTAGGAAGTAATTTTGATATGCTGTATGAGATTGCTCGTACAAATGATTATCAACTTTTATCCCTTTCTATAAGTCCGAATAAAGTTGACATAGAAAAACAAAACATTTACTTACTTCATAACAGTCGAGAGGATGAAAAAGTTAATTATGATCCAATACCTATTTTTGGATCAACATTCAATAATTTATAAATTATGAGAAACATTGAATGGAAGCATTTAAAAGGTCTTCATCAACTTTATGAAATTGGAAAGACTAAATTAAAAATTCTCAATAACGAGTATATTAATTTAGTACTCTTCAAGCAAAAAAAACTAATTAAGTTCCAAGAAGGAAATCATTCTGTTGTAATGGTTACTAACAAAAAAAGATTTGCAGATTTTTACGAGCAAAATTATTTAAAAACCTATAAATACTATGATGGTTTTTTTACAGATTCCGGGATAGAAAATAATGCAAAGAAAACTTTCACAGAAGAAGATTTAAAAGCATTGGTTTTCATTTATTATAATAGAGATGAGCTTAGAAATAATCTTACAACGCAAAAGAAATTCTCTGCGCAAGTTTTTAAATATGAAAATTCTAAATATTTGGAGAATAAACCAAGTTTGAAAAATGCTGTTTTACAATTGTTAGAAATTGACGAATTTCCAGAAGTAGATCCCAAAAATCAGCAATGGAGATTTATTGTTGATTGTTTAGATCCCAAATTCGTAGTGTTATGCGAAAATCTTGATTGTCTTAAGGTGCCTGTAGAATATCAGGAAAACAATATAGAGTTGTGGTATGTAGGCGGAAATAATACAAAACCTTTAATACATATTTCACAAGATAAGTTAAATCTTCCGATTTATTATTTCTGTGATTGGGATTATAATGGTCTAAGTATTTACTCTCAGATAAAACAAATATTTAGTGATAAGAACAAGAACATTGAGATAATACAGCCATTTCCAAATGCCAAAAGGTTACCTGTTTCCGTAAAGCATCATAAGAGCAAATGGAAGAAAGCTGATTTTTCTAATTTGACAAAGAATCATTTCACGGAAGCTCAAGTTGAATTAATTAAAGAGCTTATTTCAGGTGATGAATGGATTGAGGAAGAATCAATAAATCTCATTGAAATATTGAAGGGTAAATCTATTATATAAACTGTAATAACAACAATTTAATAAGAAATGACATGTAGTAGCCTTACTAATTTAGATGCTTCTTTATTGCAGAATTAAGAATATGGTCTTTTTTTCTTAGTTGTCTAATAAAAATATCATCGCCAAATATTTTTTTACATCTTTTTAAATAGCTGAAATAATTCGATTTATTTTGATAATTTGAAGGTTTTATAATTGTTGAAAATTCTCCTTTTTGATTTTCAAAAAGATATATTTTATTTCTGAGTGACTGTTTAATGTCATTGTTTTCTCCATCTAAATCTCTCAAGGGTTTCTTGTATAACTTCTTTATTTGATTTTTAAAAATAGCCTTTGGGATATGTGGGTTTTTATTATTTCTTACTCTTCTCGCTCTTCTTTTTACTATAGATATTAATCTTCTATAAAATTTAGCCAGATTTGTAGATTTAATACAAACACTATATCCTCTAAATTCAAATCCTAAATAAATCAGAGGACTGCCAATTTTTTCCACAGAATTAACAATTTTAATCGAAGTTAATCTTTTATCTCCAACATTGTTAAATATATGTTGTTTAAAAATAAACTGTTCTGTTTTTGATTTGCTGATTTCAAGTTTACTTTCTATAATTAAATTTTCAACAAACTGTTTTATCTCCTCAACTTTATCATTTTTACAAACTACAATTATATCATCCGAATATCTTCTATAAAAACCATTATGTTTTCTTACTAAATATTCAACAATTTTCTTGTCAAAATCCAAAAGATATAGATTTGCTAAAACAGCACTTATAGGAAGTCCTTGTGGAATTCCAACCTGTACCTTAGTTTTTCCCCTAGGTTGAAAAAATGGATTTTTATATATTCTTAATTTTCCAGATTTTATAGTTTCTCTAAATTCTTCATTAGACTCAAAAAAACATTTAAAACCTTTTTCTCTTCTTACTTGGGACAGTTTTTTTTCATCAAATCCCAAACGTTTGCCATTTTTTTTTGTAATAATTCTCAGATCATCTTTCAATATATATCGAAAATCCGTACAAGATTTAAAAACATTCTTGTGATGCTTTGGTAGCTCTTCTTCTCCAATTAGATTAGCCCATTTTTTCTCTAAAAGACTATGGTCTAGACTTGAAAAAAAACTTTGAATATCAAATGTTAATACACAAACTTCTGTGTTTGTTAGACTTCTTTCTTTTATTTCATCAAAAACTTCTTTAGCAAAATGGATTATACTTTTACCTTTTCCTGTTTCATCTTCTATTGGAATTTTCCGATAAGCATTGACAGAGGCATTTAAATCCGAATCCTTTTTTAATTCTTCATCATATAATTCATTTAATATCGAAGCGTAATAGCCATAAATTAAAGCATCAAAATGACCTGCGTAGTGAAGAGGTCTAGTCTTAGCTGTCTTTTCAAAATTTCCATCTTTTTTTTTGAAATTATGGCATCTGTCAGTTTTATTGGAATGTTTTTTTGTATCTACTTTCTTATATTTTCTTTCTCTTATACTAGAGTGAAGAAGAGGATAAAATGCATATTTAGAAATAAAATCAGGGTTTTCAACCCTAGATTTATAAATTTTCCATTTACTGGAAATCTTTAAACTTTGGGATATGTGTAAATATCCCTTGGCTTTCATCCATTGTGGTATTTGATTTTCCTCTTTTTTCATATAAAAACTCGTAGAAAATTCTAGCAATAATAGTTATAATATTTACATAAACCTCTATAAAGAGCGGACTAGTACCCATTAACTGAGTCATTGTAATGTTCGTAAAGATATATTGCAACTAATTGATGTTGCCCCAGTTATAAATCTAATAATATCAAAATTTATGTATTTGGAACTTACAATTAAATTACTTATCTTGCTGCTTGAGTGCATTGTATTCCTCTTATCGGGAATAATGCATTGCAAACCCTTTTCCTGCAAAAAGCAGTAAGACCGAAGTCCTATAGTCCTGACTAGCTGTAAAAAACTAACTTTCTACGAGTATGTCAAATATAGGAAAATAAAAAACTATCACTATGAATAAATACCAAATTGGTAATTTAGTTTCACTAAAGAATCATCCCTATACTCTAATTTCAGATACAAAAATTGGAGCTAATGCACTTATGACACCTCCCATAATGGTAGTCACAGAAGTTTTAAATCAAAAAAAATATAATCCTGATTCCGAAGAAAAAGAAAATCTACCTAGTCAGATTTTATGTACATTCTATAATTCAAAAAATTCTTCTTATGAAAAGCATTGGTTTAAAACGGATGAAATTATTGAAATTAAGAAAACGGATGAAGAATTAGAGGAAAATCCGAAAAAAGTGATTTCAGCTGATACCTTCTTATCCTTAAAGACAAGTTTCAAAAATAATCTTGTAGTTTTACTTTCTGCCGATGCAGAACTAGGTAAGAAAAAAATAAGTTGGTCGAAAGATAAAGATGATGAAAAGTTTAAAATAGAGTCTTATTTAGATTTTTTACCACCAGTGATGACCGTTTTAGACATTATTGAAAATGATAAGTTTTTAAAAGACCGAAGAAATTCAGAAGATGGGGAACTTAAAAAAGATTCAAGCAAATATTTATTAAAATGTAAATGGTTTAACCCGACTAAACAAACCTTTTCAGAAGAACTTATCCCTTATAAAATAGTTCAAGTTATCTCTGTTGATAGCGATAAAATTGAAATTATAAAATCTGGCATACAAGAGAAAAATCTGTTTAAAATTCCCAAAGAAATTCAAATGGAATCTAGTAAAAAAGATTCATTCACGTATTCTTTAGTTGAAATTAAAGATATAATTTTATTAAATCATCGTGTCAAAATACTTTATCGAGACTTGCTTTCAAATAAGATAGAATCAGAATATTTAGAAAAACTTGATATAACAAAGTCTGATTTAAAGTTTGATAATTTAATTGAGGAAAAATATCCTGATTACTCTTCTCGCTCTTATAACAATATCACTAATTTACAATGGGATGATAATGCTTTCTACCAAATTAACTATATTGATAAAAAAGGACGATTCACTACTAGAATTATTACAAATTGTGAAAGAACCACATTTGAAACAGAAGATGGAGAAGAAGAGGTATTTATTATCGCTAACTGTCTTTTAAGAAATGGACACATCAGACATTTTAAACTCAAGAGTATTGGTGAAAGATTAACACTAATGAAAGATTTTGAAGAATTAATAAAGAGTTGAAAGTTTTTTTAAAATAATAGAATTACTTCTGTTTAAGATATAAGTTATTCCCATTACTCATTATTTTTTAATAAGTTAATGGAAAATAAAAACAGAAATCAAAGATAATTCGCTTCCCAATCCAACGCTAAATTCTATCAAGGTCAAGTCCTCCGGATTTTCAGAAAAACTTTTTACGTATAAAAATCTACGCAAAAACTTTTTCCAAAAAACCCTGACAGAACGCCACGCTCATTTTCAAAAAGCTTTCTTTTTTTCTTTTTTTTCGGTTTTTCTTCGTTTTCTTTTAGAAATATTTCAACTGAGAAATTTCAATTGTAAAGAGAAGGACTAAATTCCTGATTTAAACTCTAAAAAAAACTTGTTCAAATTTCGGACTTTTTACTTGCAGATTTGAACAGAAATTTTTAGTTTTACTACGTAAAATTTAAATTAGGATTTTACCACTTTTTTGCAAATGTCCTATTTGAGGCCATTCACAGAGATGCTATAGCGAAAATCTTATCCATAAAGCGATGAGAAATGGGTACAAAATCCCTCACTCTCCGCAAGTACTAAACATAAACCCACTGATAATCAGTGGGTTTTATTTTTTTCATTAAAATTTTCTTTCCCACATTTTCGGATCAAGCGCAAAAGTTGTGGACTAAGCAAA
>DJTE01000038.1:0-84973 GCA_002439165.1 Chryseobacterium indologenes | reverse complement strand
CTCTAAGCTGCATTCTGAAGTTTTTGATTATATTCTTTCGAAGGTCATCTGTTAACTGATAAGCGATTTTTAAATCCGGATATTCTGAAAAAGAAAATAGCGGATCAGAAAAGGATCGATAAATCTGAATTGCTTAAAAAAAAGACCGATTGTTTTATTTTTTTATTTACCTTTGTCACAGATTAGAATTTCTGCTGCATGAAAACTGCAAAATCCGAAAATACCAAACGCCTGATTATCGAGAAAACTGCAACCGTATTTAATACAAAAGGCTATGCGGGCACATCGATAAATGATTTAATGAACGCCACAGGGCTTTCAAAAGGCTGCATTTATGGTAATTTCGAGAACAAGGACGAGATTGCACTGAGCGTATTTGATCATAACTTCGCCAGGATCACTCAACATATGAAAGAACGCATACTCGCTACGGAACATTCAATAGAACGGTTACTGGTTTATCCACAGACCTATAAGAATTACTTCAGGTATCCTTACCTTCAGGCTGGCTGCCCGATTTTAAACACCGCTACGGAAGCAGATGACACGCATCCCAAACTGAAGGAAAGCGCACAGAAAGCATTGGGCTTCTGGAAAACATCTATTGAAAATCAGATAAAACGGGGCATAGAAAGGAATGAAATCAAGGCAGATACCGATCCAACTGAAATGGCGGTGATCATGATTTCACTGATCGAGGGGGCATTTATGCAGTCAAAGGTCAACAGCCATATGGCAGAGCTTAATATAGCCATGTCCTTTTTAGAAAAACTGATTAAAAGCATTGAAGCATAATTTTTTTGCTTTAAAAAAGACCGATCGGTTTATTTTATGAATATAATTTTAGATCAATACAATGGAAGAATTTGATATTACCGTTATCGGGTCAGGTCCCGGCGGATATGTAGCTGCGATCAGGAGCGCTCAATTAGGTTATAAAACAGCTTTGGTTGAAAAATACAGTACCCTGGGAGGTACCTGTACGAACGTTGGCTGCATTCCTACCAAAGCATTGCTGGACAGCACACATCATTATGCAGAAGCGGCAAACAGTTTTAATGCACATGGAATTGAGTTTTCCGGCCTCGGGCTCAATTTTGAACAGCTGTACAACCGAAAAAAAGAGGTAGTGGCAAAAAATACACAGGGTCTTGATTTCTTAATGCGGAAAAACAGGATCAAAGTTATACAGGGCTCGGGATCTTTCCTCAGCAATGAATCCCTGAAAATCTTACATGCCGATCATACAGAAACCGTAATAAAGTCACAGAAATTCATTATTGCTACCGGATCAAAACCCGCCACCATTCCGGGGGTTACCATTGATAAAAACAGGATCATAACCTCTACCGAAGCCCTGGCCCTGAAAGAACAGCCTGAAAGCATTGTGATCATCGGCGGAGGTGTAATTGGTGTGGAAATGGCCTCAATCTTCAATAGAACCGGCACGAAAGTAACGATTCTAGAGTATGCAGACACTCTGATTGCCAATATGGACCGCGAACTGGGATTAACATTAGCAAAAACATTAACTAAAGAAGGCATTGAAATACAATGTGGTAAGGCAGTCTACAAAGCCGAAAACCCCGGCAATGCAGCTAAGGTTTATTTCAGAAACAAACAAGGTGAAGAACAGGAACTCACCGCCGACTATCTCCTTGTTGCTGTCGGCAGAAAGCCTTATGTAAATGGGCTGGGGCTGGAAAACACCAATGTGGAATTGAATGCCAACGGTACAATTAAAGTCAATGAACTGCTTCAGACCACTGCCTTAAACATTTTTGCTATTGGAGATGTGATTGGCGGTGCTATGCTGGCCCATAAAGCAGAGGAAGAAGCGGTATTTGTGGTGGAAAGAATCAATGGTCAGAAACCTCATATCAATTATGACCGTATTCCTTCTGTGGTATACACATGGCCGGAAGTTGCTTCCGTAGGGGCTACCGAAGAAGAACTAATAAAACAGGGACTAAAATATACTATTGGTAAATTTCCATTTGCCGTAAATGCCAGAGCAAGGGCGGGTATGGAACCTGACGGTTTTGTAAAGGTGCTTTCCGATCCGAAATATGGAGAACTTTTAGGAGTACACATTATCGGCGCACGGGCGGCGGACCTGATCGCACAGGCAGTTGTAGGCCTGGAATATGAAGTAACAGCAAGCGATATGGCTTCCCTCTGCTATGCCCACCCTACATATTCAGAAGTGCTGAAAGAAGCCTATACCATCGCAGCCGGAAAACCATCTTTGAATATTTAACCATACCATCAATTTTTAGTATTATGCCACAACAAATAAGGCTCGCAACCTTTGACGACTATCCCAGAATAATGGAAATCTGGGAATCTGCGGTACGGGCAACACATGATCTTCTTAAGGAAGAGGATTTGATTCACTTCAAAAAAGCGATCCCGGCGGATTACCTGCCCAACCTTGATGTATTCCTGCTTATTGAAGAAGACGACCCCATCGGATTCTCAGCTGCCTCTGAAGGAAATCTTGAAATGCTTTTTATTCATGACGGCAAACGTGGAAAGGGCTACGGGAAGAAACTATTTTATTTTATGAAGGAGACGCAGGGTGTTATCCGGGTGGATGTGAATGAACAAAACCACCAGGCTGTTGGTTTTTATGAGCAGCTGGGCTTCAGAAAAGCAGGCAGGTCGGAGAAAGACGGCTCAGGTAAAAATTATCCCATCATCCACATGCATCTCCGTGATAACGCAACATAACATATTTTACAATTTTTAAGAGCGGAATCCGGATCAGATACATGTTGCCGGACTGCTTAAATTAACGGTGGCTAAAGACGATATTTAATATCCGGATAAGTCATCCAATTTTTACTAATTAAACATATAAAAAATGATCGAAGGACTCTATGAAACCCATATCCAGGTAAAAAACCTGGAAAAAGCGGTGCAGTTTTATACTGAAGTACTGGGACTCGCATTGGCGCATTATGATGAAACCAGGCCTATTGCCTTTTTGTGGATCGGGGAAAATAAGAAGGCAATGCTTGGTTTGTGGGAGCAGACGGAAAATTTACAGAAGAGGCATTTTGCTTTCCGCTGTTCCAAAGATTTCATCTTACGGAATGCCAATACCTTTCTGGAAAACAATGGATTACAGGCCTATAATTTTCTTAAGAACGACAGCCGGGCGCCGATGGTTTTTGCCTGGATGCCGGCTCTTGCTCTTTACTTTGACGATCCGGACGGAAACCAATTGGAATTCATCCACATCCTGGAAGGCGAAGGCAGACCGGAACTGGGTGTTTTAAGCTATGAGGACTGGATCAAAATCAATTTAACCTATCAGAATAAATTATGAATATCGAGAATAATTACGTAGACATCAACCGCAAGTCATGGAATGACCGTACAGAAACCCATATCAGATCCGGTTTTTATGATGTGGATGGTTTTTTAAAGGGCAAAAATTCTCTAAAGGATATCGAACTGAATATACTGGGGGATCTTTCCAATACCTCTGTCCTGCATTTACAGTGTCATTTCGGGCAGGACAGCATATCATTAAGCCGTCTGGGAGCCGAGGTAGTGGGTGTTGATCTTTCGGATGTGGCGATTGCACAGGCTCGGGAACTGACAGAGCTGGCTCACGCCTCTGCATCGTTTATCTGCAGCGATATCTACGACCTGCCCAATCATCTGGACCGTCAGTTTGATATTGTTTTTACGAGCTATGGAACCATCGGCTGGCTTCCTGACCTGGATCGGTGGGCGAAGGTAATTTCAAACTTCCTGAAACCCGGGGGTAGATTTATTTTCGTGGAGTTTCATCCAGTAGTATGGATGTATGATGCCAGGTTTGAAAAAATTGAATACAGGTATTTTAATTCCGGTGCCATTATAGAAACGGAGAAAGGAACCTATGCAGATAAAGAGGCAGAAATTGAAGTAAAAACAATTGGCTGGAACCACAGCTTGGGCGAGGTAATCGGCAGCCTGATACAAAACGGCCTCTGCATAACCTCTTTTGAAGAGTTTGACTATTCACCGTACAACAACTTCAATCATTCGGTAGAATCTGAGCCCGGCAAGTTCAGAATTGCTCATCTGGAAGATAAAATCCCGATGGTTTACGCATTGTCGGCAATAAAAACAACAGATGACAACACTGATTAATTATTATGTAAGATGATATGATGAAGAAGCTGTTTTTTTTATATGTATTGTTTTTTTCATGGAATATCAATGCTCAGAAGTCTTCCGGAAAGGAATACGTATTTTTTTTGCATAATAAGTTTTTGGAGGAGCACAGGCTGGATGAACTGCACCCTAAATACGGATTAGCCGCCTTTACAACAATCTTACATAAACTTCAGGAGAAAAATACCCTGATATTATCGGAAAAGAGAAAGCCTGATACGGACCCTGCCGTGTATGCAAAAAAAATGGTCTTTAAAATTGACAGCTTACATGGCCACGGAGTTCCTTATGATCATATTTCAATTGTCGGGACTTCGCAGGGTGGCTATATCGCACAATATATTTCGTATTATGCTAAAAATCCGGATTTGAAATTTGTTTTCATTGGCGCAAGCTTTAAAAATGATTCGATGAATAAAGATCGGGAGCTCAAACTTTACGGGAAGGTTTTATCAATTAATGAAAAAACAGATGCCGGCGCAGAGTTATTATCAAGGCAACTTAGATTTAAAAATTCCGGTTTAAAATCTTTTAAAGAAATTACCCTCAACACAGGTTTGGAGCATGGTTTCCTGTTCAGGGCTTTAGATGAGTGGATAATCCCCACCAGGGAATGGATACAACAAAGAAAAATACGCTAATCAGCAAGGCAACATTTATGTAGGATTGCCTTGCGAATTGGCAAACACAGTCATTGTAACTGCCCATTCGACGCTCATTCACAGGAAAACAAAACTTTTCGTAGAATTGAAAATCAATTTTTACAGACCGGTTTTCAATAATCTACTTACGGCAAAAGCATCACTCTTGCATAGTGAAAAAACTTAGCCGGTATCCATGCGAAAAATATTGTATTGATGCCAGAAAAGCCGCTATGGTAACCAGTATAGTCATGACCTTAAGAGCCGATAAAGCGAAAGGGAGTTAATATAATTCTTATTATACAAAAATATTATGAATAAATCAGTCTATAAAAGCCCTGAAGGGAAAAATAAAATTATCCGTACTTATGAAGATGCGATAAAGAATTCGTCATTGAATTTGAAAACCGGTATGTTGAAAACAACTTACGGGGACACCTATTTTTTGGAGGCCGGCAGTCAGCACCAAGAAGTTTTAATCTTATTGCATGGCGCGTCCTCTAATGCGACATCATGGATATCTGACATTGCCGGATATTCAAAACAATATAAAGTCATAGCGATAGATATTATCGGAGAGGCAGGAAAAAGCGCAGAAACCAGACCTTCTTACCAAACAACAGATTTCGCGGAATGGCTAAAAGAAATTTTCGACATGCTCTATATCAGCAAAGCAAATATAATCGGATTATCGCAAGGAGGCTGGCTGGCATTACGCTTTGCAATAAGCTATCCTGAAATAGTCAACCGGCTGATTTTACTGACACCTGCAGGAGTGATCCCTACCAAAACCTCATTTATCGTAAAAGCCCTCTTCTACTCTCTTCTGGGAACAGCCGGACGTATCAGGATTAATAGATTGGTCCTGGGAAACCAGCGTGTGGACAGTAAGATCATTGCATTTATGGATTTAATACAAACAAATTTTAATGCGAGGATAGAAAAAGAATATATTTTTTCGGATGATGAACTCAGCCGCTTAACAATGTCTGTCTTACTTATTGGCGGAGATCAAGATGTAATCCGCTCGAATCAGGCGATTGCCGCCAGATTGCAAAATATTGTCAAAAATTTTACCGGAAATATTATTCCGGAAACGGGACATGTTCTGGTAGGATTAGCACCACGAATACTAACTTTTTTAAACAGGACAAAAACGGATTAAATTGCAGTGCTCCTATGAATACGCAAACAAACTGCAATCGCCTCAAGATTCCATTTGGTAATTTGGAAATCTATATTCTTTCCGATGGATTTTTTGATATTGGTTCATATCAGTTTTACAGTTCAAAGCCGGATCCGGTGGAGATTCCCGGGAAATCAATACCGGATCAGATAGTATTATCAGCCCGCAATCAGCCCTCATGATGTAATGGGTAAAAATACAATTACAGAGATAATGCCTGATCGGACTGCATCTGCTTCCCTCTACTGAACTTAAAGAAGAAGCTTAAAAAAGCAGAAATTTACTTACTGTACAGGAAATTATCACCACTCTATATTTTGAATAAATCTATGGATATCATCCTCTTTTTTTAAGCCAAATTTTTGTTTTAACCGGTATTTTGTCACTCTTACGGTATTGGGGTCTATCTTTAGAATATTCCCAATTTGTTGGTTGTCCATATTCAGGTAAATATAGGCAGCATATTTCATATCAAGATTTGTAAGTTTGGTTTTGGCAATGTCCTGGAGCCGTTTAAAGAAATTTGGATGAATATTCTGGACGATTTTCTGGATTCCGCTAAAATCATTATCGGCCAATTGCTCCTCTCTCAGTATTTTTTCAAAGCTTGGATCATTCTTTTCTTTAATTTTATCCTTTAGCTCATTAATAAAATTATTTTTGGATTCAAGCTGAAGAGATGTTGCTATTGCCTGTTTTTGTAATTGCTGCTGCTGCAGGGCAAGATATTTCTGTTCGCTCTCTAAAAGAGCTGTTCTTTGCTTATTCAGTTTTTGTTTATTGTAAAAAATATAAATCATAAGAATAATGCCCAAAACGACCAGGGCAATGATGACAATATATAATCGTTGCTGCTTTTTGAGATCTTTTATCTGTTGGCTTTTTTGCTCTGTCTGATAAAAAATTTCCAAAGATTTTGTATTATTAAGGAACTGTTTTTCACTGTTTTTCTGTATAAGTTCCTTAGCCTCTCTTTCAAAACTCAATGCTTTTTCCAAATGGTGAGAATTTTCATATATTCTTGAAAGGTTATTGAAGATTATCAGTTTATTACCGGTAAAAATCTCATTGTCATCTTTTGACAAATTATAAGCCTTTAGGTAATAAGCCTTTGCCGAGTCAATATTATTAATATTCTCGTATACAGATCCAATATTATTGTAGGTGGAAGATGTAATTTCATTGAATTTATTGTTGTTTTTACTGATCGACAATATTTTATTGAACTGTTTTAACAAGGCAGTGTAGCTGTTAGGGTTTAATATACTCATTACCCCTCCATAATTAAGATAATATATAACGAGAGACCGTTGCCTTGCTTCATTATCCTTTATCAGATCTATATATTTATAAGAATCCTGATAACTAATAACCGCAGAGTCAAGATATTTTTTATCGTCTATGTCATAATATTTCTTTTTATAAAAGTATCCCAGATTATTATAGGTAAGGTTTATTAAAATATTATTTTTAGATTTCAATGCATAATAATTGGCCTTAAGACAGTCTGATCTGGTATCTTTTTCAAGTGGATTTTCGGCTTTGTATTTAAATCTCAAAGTATAGAGCTGGGCGAGAATAAAATTCTCATCAGGATATTTTTCAAAAGTTTCAATACTTTTATTAATGGATTTTATAAACAGGTCGTTCTTACCTAATTTTTTATAATACCTGGCATATCCCGCCTGAACATATGCCATATCCACAGCATTTGATGTTACAAAAGCCATTTTTTTTGCTTTTTCCAAAGCATCTACCTTTTCTTTCTCCCTGTCATTGAAAAAAGAATAATAATCAGACAGGTAAACATATCCGATAATTTTTTTTGAAGTAGTATTGGATTTTAAAAATTTTGAATCAATAAAAGCCTGAACTTTTGTAAAGTCTTTTTTGTATATCAGTGTATACACTTCCTGTTGATCTGTATCCCGATCGCTTTGAGCAAATGAAATCACAGAACCTAATAATAAAATGAGCAAGAGGATTTTTTTTCTCATAGTTAAGTTTTAGCTGAAGAAAATAGGATTAAAAGTATGTAGTAATACATGTACAAATATATATTTTTTCCGTAGTCATCAATAAGCCCAACCTATATAAATCCCAAAATACAGATTTATTTTAAAAACCTGTAATCCAGCAACATAAACAACATGTACATAAATTGTACACATATAAAATCAAAAAAGTACATGAATTATGATCGATAATATTCCCTTCTTTGAAAAAAATATCTGAGTTTTGTATTGGAAATCAGATGATCCCGATCTATTCCAAAACGGTTGAAATTACAGAAAACCGGGTATACGGCCATAATGATATTAAAGTTCTTTTCATAGTTTGAAATTTGGTTTTCCTTTCAAACACAAATGATGATTTTTCTTTTAATTCAAAAAAAACTCATTATTCGAAAACATTATTCAAATAGGTGAAAGCATATGAAGAATCTTAAAAATATTTACACAGCAGATTCTAAAAAAAAATTGCCGAAAGCCATATTGAGATAGCCATATTGAGATAGCCATATTTATATCCTTATGAAATACTCCGGGGTGAAAAGTAAAGATTAAAATGTACGAAGCAGACAATCCTGATTCCGGAGTACTCTTAAAGTGGAATACATTATCTGAATATGATTTTGCAGCGTCTGACACTGTATCTGACAATCACTTCCCGGTATAGTGGTACTGGAGATTAAACAAAATAAAAGCGCCCCCCTTCTGCAATTCAGAAAGAATATCCAGGCCGGGAAGTTTTACAAAGAATAATATCAGACGAAGAAATAAAGTTATCAATAGACAGAACTCCCTTAAAACGGCTTTATACAAATGCATAAGCAGGTATGAAAAAAAATCCGGACATACAAAAAATCAGTTTCATTGGAATGAGTTGGGAAGAAATTTCAATGCTTTGCGGAGGAAATCCTGCTTTTCTGCTAAAGACAAAAGACAGTGCCGTGATTTTTCTGAAAAGACGCTGGCTGAGTAAGAGAAAGGTGTTGTACATAGAATTTGACGAACATGGCAAGGCCGATACGGTAATTTTACAAAACAGAAATGAAATCTAAAACTAAAACACCTGATGGCAAAAGAATTTACACCGGTAATTTGAGTATAGAATATCCCCCACCAATAAAAATAAGAGGACTAAAAAACACTACTTACAACCATTGATATCATGAAATTGAATCAAAAAAACAGTTGATATAAATGAAGAAGCCGAAATCTCAAATCCGAAACACTCTTTTTTAATTTTATGGATACTAATTTTAATAAAATTGATATTAGCCAGGAATCTTTATTTACTTTATTTTCTCAGGCTTCTGTTGCACTGGCTCTTTTGAAAGGAGAAGATATGCTTATTGAATTAGTAAATCCTCAAATGCTGGAAATATTGGGTAAAGATGAAGATATAACAGGTAAAAAACTGAAAGATGCCATTCCTGAATTGAAGACCCAGGGGTTTTATGAAATCCTGCAATCGGTTTTTGAAACTGGAAAGCCATACAAAAGCATAAAGCAGATCGTTGTTTTTGAGAAAAAAGGTAAGTTTAATGAGGGGTTTTATGATATTATTTTCACACCTGTAATTTCTGAATCCACCCACAAGATATCAGGGATAAGTATCGTAATGACTGAAGTTTCCCGGCAGGTATACGATGAACGCAGATTGCTTGATGCAGAGAAAAAAATTCAGCATTTGATTTCTAATAATCTGTACATGACCTGTATTTTTTCCGGAGAAGAAATGTTGATTGAGATGGCCAATGAAGCAGTAATAAGTATCATTAATAAAGGCAGAAATATTATAGGAAGAAAACTAAAATATTTACTGCCTGAAATAATTGACCAGCCTTTTTACCAAAACTACCTTATTACACTTAAGGAAGGCAGACCAATTGATATCATGGGGCTAAAAGTTGAAAGAATAATTAACGGAAAAAAACGGGCATCCTATTACAATACTTCTTTCCGGATCATTCCTAACTTTGAAACCGGGGTATCAGACTCTGTCCTGATTACCTGTATCAATGTTACAGATCTTTTTTTGGCCCAAAAAAAAGCACACGAGAATGAGATTTTATTAAAACATTTTATTGAAAATGTTCCTGTGGCCATTAATGTATGCGAAGGAGAAAACTTTGAATATAAAATTTCCAACCAGATCTCAGAAAAAGTCTGGGGTTACAGACCTGTAATAGGCAGTTTCGTTAAAGATACGGTACCGGGAATAGAGGAACGGCCTATCTATAAGGACTTATTAAAAGCTTTTCATGAGGGGGTTCAGATTTCCAGAAAAGAGCATGAGTTTAAAGACCAGTATAATAAAAAACAGCACATTAATTACATTTTTCAGCCTATCCGGGATGATGATGGAGTGGTAAAATATGTAATGACCCTGGGATATGATGTCTCTGAAGAACTGGAAATAAAAAAACGCCTCCGGGAGAATGAGAAAAAATTCAAAACTCTTGCCGAGTTTATGCCTCAGATTGTGTGGACCGCCGATAAACATGGCAATGCAACCTATTTCAATCAAAACTGGTATTTATACACACAATTCCCTAAAGACTCCGATCCAAATGAAAATTTAAGAAATATTTTAAATCCGGATATGGTAGATGATGTATTGGAAACGTGGAAAGACTGTCTGAAAAACGAAAAACCCTATGAAATTGAATACCAGTTCAAAGATCCCGGCAATCCAGGCTCATACCGTTGGTTCTTAGCCAGAGCAATTCCCGTTTACAATGAAAATATGGAGGTGGAAATGTGGATAGGAACCTGTACAGATATCAATGAGTTCAAAGAATTACAAAATCAAAAAGATATTTTTCTGGCGATTGCAAGCCATGAATTGAAAACACCTTTAACAAGCTTAAAACTGTATGCACAATATCTCGCTAATAATCTAAAGAAAACAGGAGATGAAAAAAATGAAACTACCGCAAAAAAAATAGATGAGCAGGTAAATAAATTAAATGCTCTGGTAGGAGAACTTTTGGATGTTACCAAAATTCAAAAAGATAAAATGAGCCTTCATATATCAGAATTTAATTTTGATGACCTGGTGATCGACATTATAGAAGAACAGAAAATGGCCAGTAATCATAAAATAATATTTAACGGAGAGAAAGTGGGAAATATACGGGGTGACAGAAACAGAATTTCTCAGGTAATGAGTAACCTTATTAACAATGCAGTAAAATATTCTCCCAATGCCCGGGAAATCATTGTAAGTACTGCTGCTATGAAAGACACAGTAAAATTCAGTGTCCGGGATTTTGGAATAGGAATTCCGAAAGAGAATTTAAAACATGTTTTTGATCAGTTTTACAGAGTAAATGGTGATAAAGAACATACAATATCCGGTTTAGGTCTGGGACTCTATATATCTTCAGAAATTATTAAAAGAAGCAATGGTAAAATATTTGTTTCTTCGGAAAGGGGAAAAGGATCAGTATTTGGGTTTGAACTTCCTGCAAGTAAACATATAATTCAGGAGCAGAACAGCTAAAAATAATGATCGTTGATAACAGCCTTAGAGTTTTAGATTCAACAAGGTTAAAATTTCGTGATTAAATATAAGGAGATTTTACTGTGCCGGATTATGTATGGACTCATTTGCTTAATGTATCACTTTAATAATTTCTGCTTTTATTTAATAAATGCCCGGATATACAGATATTTTGAAACCGGCCGTTATGACTTACACAGTATTAAAACTACAACAGTTTACGTATTTATACTGAAAAATGATTTCAATTCCCCCTGATGGTCTGCTTATTAAAAATATTTATCATAAATTAATCAGTGCAATAAAAAATATTAATTATCATGAAAAATTTAAAAAAACTTTCAAGAAAAGAATTACAGCATGTAAATGGTGGAATTCAAACCTGTTTACCGGATTGCATGATAGGCTATCACAAATGCTGTATACCTCGTCAGGCATATTATTGTGCTCCTGTTGGGGTAAAATGTACAAGCGGAGGAATAGAACCTACCACTTAAATGGAAATTTACAGTTTGATGAGGCTGTCTCGCTTTTGAGAGAGCCTTTTTTTTGTATAAAAAAGCTGACTCTTTTTTTAAGAAAACCTCTGATAATAATTCGGGTTATTAAATCTTACATTCTGAAAGAATATAACCTTAATAAAAGAAAAACTCTTTGTTTTAATTCACTTTTTAGGTTACCTGTTGTCTTCCTTAAAGATGAAATTTATTATTTATGGCAAAAATTGATATATTTTGCAGAAATGCCTGAAAAAGATGACACTCACCAGTTGGAAATGGAAAAATTAAGGCTTGAAATTTTCTAAATTATGAAAAGAAAATATGGTAAAACACAAAGGAAAACCATGAGGCTTGAGAATTACTTAAACGAAAAACCACATCGTATAGGGATACAGGAAAATTTCATAAAAAAGGCCGTTTCACAAGTTGTGAGACGGCCTCTCTTTATAAAATAAATTTAGTGTAATGTACTTGTTTCGATGTTTCCGTGCTGCATTTGGGCATCTGCATCCAGTCTGAAGCTTGTTTCAAATTCAAGCTCTGCCGGATTTTCGCAGTTTTCAGGATCATTTTCCGGGAAGATCGGTAATGGCTGATTAACAGGTAACCCGGTAGACCTATCCTGAAGGATGGTAAGGGTGGTAGGCAGTCTTGTAATCCAGTATTTTCCTTGTGGCTCGCCTGTTGGCTGTCTCATTTCATCCACAATACTCATGTAGATAGGATCTCCGATTACAGGAACGGCCCCTCCATTCCAGATCAGTCCTGTTTCAAGGAAGAACTGTACGGCAGCTTCAAAGCCAGGTTTTACCGTAACAATAATTCTGGCCATTCCAGCCTGAAGAAAGCTTCGGAATAGCGGGTCCATATTTTCAGACAGGTAGAACTCTTTCCAACTCTTACGGTTTGCCCAATAGTAAGGATAGAAAGTATAGTCCATGATTTCCCATTCAAAGGCCTGCTCCATAAATTTGGCCAGTGCAGCATACTGATCGGGGTTTTCGGTAAGGTATACCTGGAAATTATCCATTTCCGTTGTTTTATCGGCTCTGTTTGTAGTTTCCTGCCCCGGGGTATTAAGATAATCCTGCAGCAGGTAAGCGATACAGTTGTGCTTCAGGGTATCATGCTCCATATGGCGGTAGAAATTTCCCTGCCTGTTCTTTGCCTCAGCTTCTTTTTCCTTTTGTTCCGCGTCTATTCTGGCCTGCTCTTCCTGAAACTTTCTATACGCTTCCTCATAAGCTCTGATAACCGTATTGAAATTTTCAGTTTTCCAGTTGGCAATGTATCCGGTACTCAGTTCACAAGTTACCGTTACTTTTATGGTGTAGTTTCTTACATTGTGACCTTTTACCTGGAAAGCGACATGACCTGCCGCAGCAAGACCTGAGATGGACTGGTCAAAATTAATATTGCCACGTTCAGAACGGCCGATCATGTCTCCTTTTAAATTGGAACAGAATACTTCGGAATAACGGGCCCCTTCCCTGCCCCCACCTCTGTTTCTGGCAGACCTGCAGCTGAAGCTTGCGTTTTTCGCCACATAGTTATCCGGTATGGCAAATTGGGAATGATCAATTCCAAAATCATTGTCGGTTTGTGGAACACCTGCGGCGTTGTGGATTACCTGTTTCGAATCAGGTGGCATAGGAACAATTTCTGCTCCGTAAATCTGTGCCCAGTGCTGTATCTGTTCTACGGTTGCAGATTTCGAATCCGGCATCTTCCATAGCCTTTCCGGAGCGGTTCTTGGGTCCACAGGAGCGCTAAGCACCTGGGCTTTGGAGACCGCCTGGGCTAAACGATGTAATCCTGACGGTTCTGGAACCATAAATTCAAACATGGTACGTTTACCATAGTTGTAGATCTGGTTTTTCATCTTCTTATCTATCCATCTGTACACTCCGGTAATGTGTTTGGGCTGCGCCGCATCGGGGTTATCCGTATTGGTTACTTTTCCTCTGTTATCATATTCGTGTACATTGGTTTCCGTATACTCTTTGATGATTTTCTGAATTCTCTCTTCCGAAATTTTGGCAAGCACTCTTTCCATCGCTCTTTCTGTAATCTCCTGGGATTTCATCATTGCCTGCCGTGTGCTGTCATGCTGTGCCATATTATTGGCGTAGTCTGCTCCCATCTCAAATTTCATCGTATTGCCTTTGCCATAGCTGAATTTTGTATGGGCAGTAATACGCTGCTGTTCATCAATTTCCCGGGCTATCTCTGTCTGCATATCGGTTCTTGAGGTTTTTGAGGTATCAGAAATTTTTTCGGTTTCCTCATATTTTGAAGGAGTGTCCGTAATTTCCGAATAATCTCTTGCGACGGAAGATTTATGTCTTAGCTCACTCGCCATAACATTCTCAATATTGGAGACTTCTCCCGGCACATAAGCATGAACGCTCTGTACCACTTTCAGGTAATCTGCAATTCCAAGCCTTTTGATTCCGAAATTTTTACGTTTCCGGATTCTCGCAGGGAGCATACCGCCAGGGTTTTCCACAGCAGGTTTTAAATTAAGTATACCGGTACGGCTGGTACTGCCTTTGGTCATCATCTGTCCAAAATCTTCATACGCCATATATCCATTGTCGAAAATAATTTCAATTCTGAAACTTAGGGTGGTTTTGAACTTATTGATCAGGCTTACCGGAAGTGTAACTTTATTATCTATTACAGGAATATTACGGTAATTTTCTTCAAACCCTGGCGTAATATCCGAAGAAGCGATAATTTTAACATTGGCTACACTCCAGGAGATGTCTTCCACTTCGAATGAGAAATTGACAAAACCGGAAACTCCTGAAAGCAGAACAGGGCTGTACGCGTAAAAGCTGTATGCCATTGGAGTTCTGTTGATTCCCGGAATAACAGGAACAGATGCTCCACCAATATTTACATATTCCTGAGGAGAAACAGGGGAATGTTCAAACGCGGTTTCTATTGATGAAGAGATATTTTCTGAAATCACTGCCAAAGCATCTGAGTAAGAATGCAGTTCATCATCCAGAGCGAAAATCTGCCCCCCGATGATCATGGTATTATCAGAAATAATTTTAATTCCCTCCCTAATAACATCTTCAGAGGCATTTTCCTGGTTAAATTCAGTAAAAAGTTTAATGAAAAGATCGAAAGACTCCGGAGAAAGTTTAGCCTGAAGGTCTTCCAGATTAATTTCATTTTTATATGAAAACCTGAAAGGTTCTACTTCAAACTCCTTCAGCGTTTCATAAAGAAGAATCTTCTCACTTTCAGGGGTTTCTTCTGTGATTTCACTTTCGATTTCGGCCAGTTTTCTGTCATACAGCTCCAGACGTTCTTTGTTTTCTTCCAGATATCTGGAATAATCATTCTGATAGGCCACATCGCTGTATTTATAGTAACTTTTCTGAAGCTTTTTCACTTCTGCCGTAAGCTTTTCTAATGCATTTTTCCTGTGAACAGCTTTATTAACGGTCAACAAGACGCTTGCTTCGGCTTCTAATCTCTGCGTGGTTTTGGCATCCGGCGTATGAGCAGGCACTCCGGGATTGGCCGTACCTCCCTCTTCCCCAGAAAATAAAGATTGGGGCAGTACAATTCTTCCATCCAGTGCCTTATCCAATGGCTGACTTCCGTTAATGCTGATTATTTCTGTATCAGTAAGATCAAGCGACTGGGCAAAACCAAGATGGACTGCCATTAGAATGTGGCTGATTGCCTCTTTGACATAAAAATCTTTCTGGGTAACAATCTGATAGATATAATTATCCCAAAGGCGGGTAAATATTCCGATACCATTGGTGGTCAGTTCTTTACCGGCATCAATAAGGCTTTCGTAATAATCTTTAACATAGGTATATTCACTGCTGTTCAGTTCTTTTTTCTTAGAAAGCTTCCGCCCGATCATAAGAAGCTGGCCAAATGCTCCTTCTTCAATTTTATTTTCGGTTTCAAATCCAATATTACTGAATCCTACTGCCTCTTTGATCATGGCTCCCACCCTGGAGACATTGCTGGCTTTTCTTATCACAGCATTATCAAAAACTCCGGTCACACGGTCTGGCCTGTGAATAAATCCTAAATTTCTTTTTTTTGTTTCTGTAAGTTGAGGGTTTCTTAAACTCACAAACCTGAATAAAGTCTGTGATGCATTACTGTTTGCTGGCATTTACGTAAATTTGTTTGATTTTATATAGGTTGAGGTTTGAAGCGTATTTTTTATGGATACATCTTCAGTCTTAGCTTATTTTTTAGGGTGGTTTCCGCTAAAATGGATATCCACCTTTCTTTTTAATCGGGAACATAATTGTACTTATTCTGGGAACTTTCTTAAAGCAAATCTATTCCATCAGTGCGACAGAACTTGTCGTATCATATTTTAGATGTATTTTTTTTGAAAAAAAACCGATTGTTACTAAAAATTATTTCAAAACATAAACCCCTGTAAATAATGATGTTACAGGAGGAAACTTTGATTAAAAGACAGAATTATTTTTTACCCCGGACTGAAGTTAGCTTTGGCTCTGCGAAAGGGCAAACTTCCCTGTGATATGCCTTTGCAGTCCTCTATAAAGGATTATTCTCCTTTAATCAAACTGAAGACTTCCGGGAAACTTACCCGTTCGCCTTATTTACGTATATTTGAAAATATTTTATAACACAATACGGCCTGCCTGAGCTGATATTGGCTAATTTCTGCTAAAACCACTGAAAACAACAAAATGCTAAACACCTGCAGCTGTAAACAACTCTTCTTTATTTTTACTTTTCTCTTCCTTTTTACCAATACTGCTGTTGCCCAGACAAAAAAGATCAGCCGGATCCATTCACTCATGAAATGGTCTCATAGGATTGGAGTTTTTAACGGAAATGTTCTGGTAGCAAAGAATAATAAAATAATCTACAATGCTTCTTTCGGCTTTACAGATGCTTCAAAAACGGAAAAACTGACCACAGATTACAGGTTCAACATCGGCTCGATCACCAAAGAGTTCAGTGCAGCTGCACTGCTACAACTTCAGGAGCAGGGTAAACTGAAAACGGAGGATAAAGTTTCCCGCTATATTCCGGAACTGCCGGCGTGGGCCAATGAGGTAAGGATCAAAGATTTACTGCAGTACACCAGCGGAATTCCCAATGTAAACTGGAAAAAAATTAAGAACGACCGGGACCTTTTTGAAGGTTTAAAACTTATTGACACCCTTGATTTCAGGGCAGGTACTCATTACGATTACAATAACAATAACATATTCCTGCGCCAGTTCATTGTTGAACGGATTACAGGAATACCTTTTAAAAACTATGCAGAAAAGTTTATTTTCACCCCCTGCAAAATGAGTACTTCTGTCATGACTCCTTTTGAAAACGAAGAAAAAATAGCCGGAGGGTTTAATAATGATTCAGTGGCAGACAAAGCAGACCTTCCCATAACGGGAGGAACTTATTTAACGACTGAAGACTTGCTAAAATGGGCGGACTGTCTTTATTCCCTCAGAATAATTAATGCAGGTTCGCTGTTTGAACTGGGACAGGCATTTAATTTGCCGGAAACACAGTCCTCTTTAGGAGAAGCAAAATTTAAAAACGGAAAACTGACGAAGCATTTACATGACGGAAGAGCCGGAAATTATGAAGCAATTCTGGTTTCTGACCTGAATGAAAAACTGACGATCATTCTGTTGGGTAATAACCATAACGGAAAGCTGTTTGAAATTTCAGATGCCATTAAGGCCATTCTGAAGAACGAAAAATACAGCCTTCCAAAAAACAACTGACATCGCAATAATACAGGTTTACCAACATTCCATTGAATTAAACAGGAGCCTGATTTTCACTGGTGTGTCTTCATAATGCCAGCGCATATACAGATTTATGGCTTGCGGACAAGCAGAAAATTTGAATTTAACTGATAATTTTTTCTATTTGACCCCTTAAATTTTTCAGAGGCTGCCCTTTCCGGGCAGCCTCTGAAAAATGAACGCTTTTCTGTTTTATTTATTCTGCCCTATATCCAGTCTGTCGAACTTTCCTTCTGCATTTTTATGAAATTTAAAGAATACGGGAAATGTTCCCCACTGCCCTGCCTGGAAATTTCCGTAGATATCCTTCCCTCCGTTCTCCACCTGGTCTATGGTGAGAAATTTTTCTTTTCCGAGTGCATTGGAAAAAAACGACTTGAAATTTACGCTATTTCCATCGTCGGTCATTACCGGATTTTCCGTGAAAAAGCTGTACCAGCTCATATCTCCGGACTGCAATGCTTCCACAGCCATTTTTACATCTGTGTCTGTAATTTTTGAAAGATCCATACTCTGTTGTTTTTTTATGGTTGATTTTACGGGGTTTCTGTCATCCTGCTTTCAGGTGTTTTCTGCCCGCATGCGGTAAATATTCCGCACGATAAAGCAACGATAACCATTGTATATTTTTTCATAGGGCATTAATTTTTAAGCGGATGCTGAAGGTAAATGATCAGCAGATTGAGCAGGAGAAACGGAATTTCAATCATCACTCCTTTAAAATCTTTATCTGCCATATGAAAGCATATGATCAGCAGGATTCCGGCAGCCATCAGAAAGTTTCCCCAGATAAAAGTTTTCGGAAACAGGATCAGCACAGCAGCCAGAATCGTTACTGCCCCGTTGATCATCAGCCCCGTTTTGTCAAAACCCCATTTCCCGAACATGGCTGTCATTTCGGGTTTCCCCATAAACATAGCCGTTCCCTGCTTTATTCCCATGAAAACAGCTGCCAGAATAAGGATACCATTAATAATTTTTAAGATCATTGCTTTGTTTTAATACAAATATGCATTAAATGAACGATTTGTGAATGGTGAATTTTTCGGAAATTACATTCCGCCGGTCTTTTATATACTATAAAAAAATACAGCCTACCCTTTATAAGGATTCAGGGCTGTACTAATACCGGAGAGAATGATGAAAAATATAAACCTGTTTCCGGACAGCAGACCGGCTTTCAGTGCATATGCTTAAAAACTGCCCTTAAAACGGGGCAGTACACAACCTTCGAGCTAATATAAAACTCAAAAACACACTAATGAAAAAAGTTCTCCGTAAATCTATACTAACATTTTTAAATACTGAAAATATAACATACTACACCTGTTCTACATGAAAACAAATCACTGATTTTCAATATATAATTGTTAAACTGCATCATCATCTTTTCCGCTTAATCTGACTTTTGAATAAGATATTTCTTTTTTTTAATGGTGTATGAAGGTCGGGAACTGAAGAAAAAAAAGATCCGGGTTTGAAAAACAGCTCGGGTTTTATTGATATTTTTAAGCAGATTTTATTTTTTCCAAAATAAATATAAGCCTGTTTTGTACAGTATCTTTTGGAATTTCAACCACATGAAAACCATATTTCATATAGACCGCTTTTATTTTTGCGAAGGTATCTACGGCTTCTTCCCAGGTCTGTTTTCTTTCCGTATCATTTTCATAAATTTCTTTCCAGGGAGGGAGGATAAAAACCGTATTGCTGTACACTGTTTCACAGATTTTCAGTTTATCCCTGTCCGATAACGGGATTTTTTCCATTTCCATATAGCATACCGTATCAAGAATACCACGGTCAAAGAAAACAGGACCTTCCGGAGGGTTATTTTTTACTTTCGTATAGGTTTCAGCAGATGCATTCATCATTAATTCAGCATATTTTGTAATATTCTTCCAGGGCAGTCCGTCGCCGCCAATACTCATCTGCTCTTTAATAATCCTCCTTGCCTCTTCCTGAATTCCTGTGAAACCGTTTTTGCACAGTTCTTCAAGCAGGGTTGTTTTCCCAGCACCCGGCCCTCCCGTAATCACATAAAACTGATTCTCGTATTTTTTCATTTCCTGGAATATTTTAAAGTGTTTTCCCTTATTTACTTCTATAAACGAAAAAAGAAGTCTTTAAAATTTCAGGGTATTAAGCTCACTGAAATCCTTCTTTTCATATACATCCTGAATCCTTCCGCTTTCCAGAACGGCTATTTTATCACAGGTATGAAAAAGAGTTTCAATAATATGGGAACTGATGATAACTATTTTATTTTCTGATTTCAGCTGTCTGATAACATCATATAAGATATGTACTCCTTCAAAATCAACACCATTGAAGGGCTCATCCAGAATATTAACCGGTTTATCCAGCATCAGCATTCCTATCAGAGCCAGCTTTTTTTTCATTCCGCTGGAATAATACTGCACGTATTTTTTCAGCGGAAGATTAAATTTTCTGATGACTTCCATCACCTCGGCTTCTTTTTTTGAGGTGAAGTAGGCCAGGTATTCCTCACCTGTCATATAAGGATAAAAATAATTCTCCGTTTCCAGGTAAGAGATGATTTCACGTTTCAGGCGTTCATTTTTCCAGCTGATGTTTCCTGAGAATTTTACAGTCTGGTACAGCGACTCGAACAGAGTGGTCTTCCCTGCTCCGTTCTTTCCGAGTATTCCAAGTATACATCCGTCTTCTATTGACAGATTCAGATCGTTTAATACATTCTGATTTTTAAATTTAACATTTACATTTTTAATCTCCAACATAGGTTCTGATATTTTGGGCAGCAGCTTTTAAATGGATATTCAGGAGCAGTAAAGCAGGAATAATAGCCATACTGCAGATACAGTATTCAATAAAAACGGCCATATTATAGTAACTGCTTTTTTCTTTATGGGTATACTGCCTGTACTTTCTGGTGATAATCAGCATAAAATACAGATTCATAAAGGCAAAATAATATATTAGGTACAAGCTTTCAGCCGGATGTAAAACAAGATAGGAACAGTATACGGGCAGAAGTAACAGATTAAAAAACAGAGAATTTCTCCTTATTTTCTGTTTTAAACTGTATTTTTTAAAGTACATTTCAAGCAATTCTTTACTTTCATGCGGTTCGTAGATGTGGGAAATGAAATCCAGCACAAACGTTCCCGCCAGAATAAGCAGCAAAGGCTGATAAGACGAAAGCACAACAGCGGCATAGCCTATCATAAATATCCAGGTATTCTTTCTGAGAAAGCTCCTCCATTCAAATAGATCATTGGGAATGCAATTCCACTGTACGGTCAGCCAGGGCCTGGTTTTCGGAGGAATTATTCCCAGTAAAAGAATCAGGAAATAGCCACACAAGGCTGTTTTTTCAATTTTATAATTAATATTTCCCAGCAGCAGAATAGTGTAGATGCATGCCGCTTCCAGAATGACTACCCACCGCCAGCTTTTAATAAAAACTTTTTTCAGAAAAGGAATATCTTTCCGCTCACAGTGAAACAATACTGCGAGAGTAAAAAATACACCGGGATAATAATAGTCCCCGGGCAGCTTTACCGCAACTGAAAGTCCGAAAATAAGTAAAACAGGGAGACCGGCTCTGGGATTTAAGTTTAATATTCTGAGACTCTGACTGATTCTGAATTTTAAATGGCTGATTAGTTTTTTCAAAGGTTTCTGAAATTCTGTTTTATAAATGGATTGATTTTACCTGACAGGTTTGATCATATAAAGCTTGCGGTCGCTGGTGGTAAACAGCTGAAAACTGAATCTCTTATCCGCAAAATAGAAGTAGGGTGAATATTGTTTTTCCAGTTCAGATTTATATTTTCTTATTTTTTCTCCGGGGCTTTCGTAAAACTTCTGCGTGGTAAAGCCTTTTTCAAAATACATCGGTATTTTGAATTTTAAAGTATCCCGGTCAACCGGAAGCTGACAGTACAATTCTCCTTTCCAGTTTTTTGCCGTAGACGATGCCGAGCCTCCTCCCACGCTATGGGTAAACTCCACCAGTTCTGTTCTCTGAAAATAAAGCGGTGTTATTTCCGGGAAGCTGTTGGGAACCATCTGCATTTCACTGGAAGAATAATGTCTGAAAAGATTATTCAAGTCGGTTGGCCTTGTATAGCCCCTGCCCGTAAGCTTGGTATTGCTTCGCATCTGATACCATTTTCCGTCCAGATAATAGGTTGTTTCCTGTTCAGGATAGCTTTTACTGATATTATCAAAATAGTCTGCCTCTTCATAGATCTTCTCATACTGCTTTACCTGCTGCTCTTCATCCCATTTCAGATCCTCATTCTGAATAATCATTGGTTTCGGTACTGCATCTCCGTCTGTGATCCAGGTTTTATAATATTTCTTATACGCATTCACAATGAAGTCTCCGAATATTTTCTCTTCTCTGTTTTTATCAGTCCGTTGATAAACATAATGATCTTTGATTTCTCCATCCTTATCCAGTTTATAAAAATGAAAATCCTGATGGAACCGGACACCTCCTCCAACGGCTTCATCTTCTACCGCTTCCTGATCTCTGTCTTTAGGAATCCGGCTCACCACAATAATCATCTCCCCTTTTGAACTGATAAAATGCTGTATCGGCTCAAAACTGTCATCCCACATGAGCTTCATTTCATGTTTTCCGAAAACAACAGGTTTATCGGTATCAATATTCTGATAACTTTTATATTCATCAGGCAACCGGGTGTTATTCATCTTATTCATCAGATACAGATCCAGTCCCCCAAAATTATAAAAGAAAATAAAAACCAGCAGTACAATGATTCCTGTAATGAACATGAGTTTTTTCATCTGAATTTTTATGACTCCTTAAATATAAATAATTTTCGGTGAACTGTGTAATTCTGAATGAAGCATTTATTTTCATTGTTCTATTTTTTTGTCACTGCATTTTATTCCCACATCAGCTGTAATGAATTTTTCAGTTACTCATCTGGTCAGTGGCAAAAACCCATCCCCTTTTCCCGATCAGTTTTTTTTCTCAGATTACAACCCGGAATCACCTCATATCGGGGAAGTAGTTACCTCAAAAGTGAGACGGCCCCTTTATTTTTATTTCCTCACTTATCGGAAATGTTTATTATTCCTTCATAATTTTATTTACTTCATCAAATTCACTTTCAATCATTGCATCCGGCTTGTAGGTAAGTAACGAAACAGTGACATTGGTGATCAGGGATAAAGTAAATCCGGGAATCATTTCATACCAGTCTTTGAAAGGATGCTGAAGGTAAACCCATGCCAGCACCGTAACTCCGCCGGCCAGCATTCCCGCAAAACCACCCTGCCAGGTAGTTTTTTTCCATAAAAGAGATAAAAGAATCAGCGGCCCGAATGCGGAACCGAAGCCTGCCCATGCATTACCCACCAGATTGAGAATGCTGTCTTTAGGATCCAATGATAAAAGCACGGCTACGATAGCCACCAGCAAAACAGAAAGTCTGCTGGCAATCAGCAGTTGCTTTGAAGTAGCTCTCTTATTCAGAAAGGCTTTATAAATATCTTCCGTGAGTGAGCTGGAAGTCACCAGCAGCTGGGAAGAAATAGTACTCATCACGGCAGCCAGAATAGCTGTAAGCAGGAATCCTGCAATCAACGGATGGAATAATATCCTGGAGAAATAAATGAAAATTGTTTCAGCTTCTGTTTTCGATCCGTCGAATTTCATCATTGTCTGCAGATCAAACTTCTGCAGATAGGCAATTCCCACCAGACCGATCGCCAAAGCCCCGGCAACTGTAAAAATCATCCATGTGATCCCTATCCGTCTTGCCTTGACCAGATCTTTAGGTTTATCAATGGCCATAAAACGCACCAGGATATGGGGCTGCCCGCAATATCCCAACCCCCAGGCCAGTAAAGATACAATACTGACGGTGGTTGTTCCTCTGAACAGGTCAAGGTATTTAGGATCTTTTGTTTCAATCAGAGAAAAAGTTTCCTCAAAACTGCCGATCTGCGAAATAGCAACAATCGGCACAATCACCAGCGCCAGCACCATAATGGTTCCCTGTACAAAATCCGTAAGACTTACTGCCAGAAATCCCCCTAAAAAAGTATACAGCACAACTACCAGGCTGGTAAGCAGCAACCCTGCGGTATAATCCATTCCGAAGGCCGATTCAAACAGCTTTCCTCCGGATACCATCCCGGCTGATGTGTAAAGTGTAAAAAATACCAGAATAAAAATGGAGGAAGCAATCTTCAGAAGATGGTTTTTATTTTTAAACCTGTTTTCGAAAAATACTGGCAGCGTGATCGCATTCTGAGCAACTTCCGTATAAATCCTGAGTCTCGGTGCTACAATAATATAGTTGAGATAAGCCCCGGCTGTTAAACCGATCGCAATCCAGGAACTGGAAATCCCTGATAAATACATGGCTCCCGGAACGCCCATCAGCAGCCAGCCACTCATATCCGCAGCTCCTGCAGACAGGGCTGTAACAGCCGCCCCCATTTTCCTTCCCCCTATTAAAAACTCTTCTGAATTACTTGTTGATTTTCTATAAGAATATATGCCTATACCTATCATCAGTAACAGGTACAACCCCACAGAAATCCCTTCATATATTTGCATATTATTTTTTTATGAAGCCGAAGATAGTTATTTTCTGAAAAATGAAGGACTTTTTACAGAGAAACAGCATTATAATCCAAAACATAGATTTCCGGGCAGATCTGCCCGGAAATCTATGTTTACACACTTCCGCTTTTATTCTATTTTACCAGTACCCGGGCTCTTTTCAGGTTATCAGTTGCCTGCAGAATTTTATTCTTCAGGATGACATTATAGCCGGGATGCTGTAAAAGAAACTGATTGACGATTTCCAGCGCTTGGGGATCCTGATAATTACCGAATGTTGAGCGGAGCCAGTTATCCGGAAAGAAAATATCCCCCGTTTTCTGTATTTCCTGTAATATATCTAAAGATTGAAGAAGATAGTGTACAGAAGTCTGCTGTCTTAACGGATGGTGCAGATAGCCCAATGCCGTACCAACAGCCGATTCATTGGTTCTGTTCTGTTTTTCCATCAGACCGCTGAAGAAATCATCACGTGTTTTCCGGTCTGATGAGGCTGCTTTCATAATAATTTCGAAACGTTTTATCCGGTCTTTATTTGTAATTCTTTTCAGCTGTTCCTGAAGCAATTCACTGTTATTATTATTTCTAAGGGATAAAGAAAGGGCCAGGTTGGTATAATCGTCTTCATTAAGGGATACGTCCTTAGGCGGATTCTTCAGTCTCCAGACCTCAGACAGACGGTCATAGGCCTGCTGAGACCGGAAAATATTCCGGTAACAGTCGAACAGGATTTTTTTATTATTTTTTGCAGTCTGTACTTCCAATGCCTTCCAGAGCATATTCTCAAGATCTCCGGACTCTTTAAGCCGCGAACTTTCGGACAGGAATCCCCAAAAAACAGTAGAAATATAACCGGTAATAAGGCGTATATTCAGCTCTGTTGTTTCCTGTTGTAACTGTCCGGCATAAAAATGCAGCAAATCCGATGGGCTGACTCCCGAATTGCCCAGCATATTTTCATATAGCGAAATATAGGCACTGGCCCGGCTTACCGGATCTTTCACCAAAGAAAAGCCGGTCATTAGAGCTTTATCCGTCCTGAATACCCCATATCCTATTCCTGAAGAGTTCAGCAGGATGAAAAGCGGTTTTGCTTTCCCTCTCAGCTCAGAAATTTCCTGTTGTCTTCCGGACAGTTTTACATCCACTTTATCAACCCTATCCGCATAAAACAGGCTCATCCGGAATTGCTGGGGCCAGATTTTTTTCTCCTTTCCATACTCAGGATGCTGGGTGATCATAAAACGCTGAATCTTATTATTTTTATCTTTAAGATCATAATCAATTACAGGTCTTCCCGGATCGTTCACCCATACCTTATTCCAGCTCTGTAAGTCTTCCGGGGTATGTTTATCCAGAATAGCAATAAGATCGGGCCAGGTGGCATTGCTGTACGCATATTTTTTAAGATATTCATTTACTCCCTGTTTAAAGCTGTCTTCCCCTGCCAGCAGTTCCAGCTGTCTCATCATGATCGGAGCTTTGTTGTAGATAATGGCCCCGTACATCATTCCTGCATTCTGCAGATTATCCAGAACCTGCCGGATGGGATTGGCTCCCGGGGTACGGTCTACGGAATAGGCTGCCGGAAAGTGTGTCGTTAAAAATTTCAGATCATAAACCTGCCGGTCGGAAGAAGCACCGGTACTTTTATCGGCCATAAAATTGGCAAAGACTTCTTTCATCCACACATCATTGAACCAATCCATGGTAACCATATCTCCGAACCAGAGATGGGCCACTTCATGGGCCATGAGATTGGAACGGTTATTCAGTTCGTTCTGTGTGGCATTCTGATCTAAAAATAATGTTGAATTCTGAAACAGGATTACACCCGGATGTTCCATTCCCCCGAACTGGAAATCAGGAATAGCCGCCATTCCATGCTTCTGAAAAGGATGTTTTATGCCGGTCCATTTTTCATAATAGGCAAGAGAGTTCCTGTACAGGGTGAAAATAGAATCCATACTGTTTTTTATTTTCAGCGTATCCGTTTCGCGGTATAAAAGATGGGAATCCTGTTGCCCGATGGGTTGTACAGCGGTTTTGAATTCTCCGGCAGCAAAAGAAAAAAGATAGGTAGGAAGCAGGTCCGACTCTTCGAACTTTAATGTTTTCTGTCCCTGCTGCACAGTGGTACTTTTCAGTTTTCCGTTGGCCAGAGCACTCCATTTTTCCGGAACGGTAAGGGTCAGGGAATATCTGGCCTTCAGGTTGGGCTGATCAAAACACGGAAACACGGTTCTCGCCCTATCCGGCACGAATAAAGCATAAAGGTAGTCGTCACGTCTGTTCAGTGCCCCGTTTCCCGCAAGGAATGTAAAATCAATCCGGTTAAACCCCGATTTCAGGTATTTCGCATCGATAATGATATGTTCATTCTCCTGAACGGGCTTGGTCACCTGTCCGTTTACAGATACGGACCATATTGAAGAAAAGTCTTCTTTAAAATCGATCTGGAGAGGGGCTTCATCGTATTTTTTATAGTTAAAACCAATAACCTCCGTCCCGGAAATCCTTTCTGTTTTATTTTCCGGAATCTTCAGGCTGATCTCGTATTTAATCTCACTCAGTGTATTTTTTCTCAACTGAGCCAGCTCGTAGGATACCCCTGGTTCGATCCTGGGTAAAGATTTTATTTGTGCATGGCAGCCACTGCTAAAAACAACAGCAAATAATACCAGCAGACCTGTTTTTTTCATAAATCAAATATAAGGATTGGAATTGGGGTATAAAAAAATATCAGGCAGGTATAAAACCGTTTTTGCTGAGTCGGAGACGGTGAAAAGATGTCAAAAAAATATTAATTTCCTGACCAGAAAAAATCATTTGTTTCTATACAATTAATAAATGGATGGTTCGTTAATCCGTTTTCAGTTACTAAGTTGAGTATTTTATGATTCAGATTAAATACCACAAACGGGTAATTTTTATCAGGTAATCTTCTCTTAATTCAAAAATTTCCATCGCCTTTCCGACATTGAATATTTTAGAAGCCTGTAAAGAAATTTACAGAAAGATTATTTCTCTTTTAACCGCTTAAAAAAGCTGTCGATCAGCATTGAACTTTCCGCGGGACTTTTTAACTGGACAAATTCACCATCCTCATCTGTTGTAAAATGTCCTTTAAATTCATCGGGCATTCTCCCGTACTGTTCGTTTACCTGTGCCAGAAGCTCAAGGAAACAAGTATAGCCATATTTTTCAGCAAGGTAAGGAAGGGCATTTTTTCCTCTCAGCAGCTCGTATTCCTGGTAATTGTAAGGTGTGGTTTCTTCCCTTTTTGCAAGAGAAACCTTCAGCTTACTGACCAGCTTTTCTATTTCTTTTTCTTCTGCAAACCTGGCCAGCCCTCTGAGGGCATATACTTTCATATCCAGATACCGTTCTTTTTTATAGGCTGCATCAAAAAAAGGACTGAGTCCGGGAGTATTGAAATCATAGAGCAGTCTCAGAATTTTATTACGGTAATCGATCTGTTTGGTGGCCATATAGATTCCGGTAAGTATTTCTATATGTTCAGGACGGATGTCTTCTGCATTAAGGTCAAATAATGCTTTTCTGAAATCAAAATGTCTTTCATTGACTGTTTTATCGGATAAAATTTTCGGAAATTCATTCATTTTGTGATTTAATTTGGGGGTTAATTTTTATGAATATGCAAAATGGTGAAAAAATTTGAGATATGGTGAATATCCTGAAAATTCCCATTAAATGAGCCTTCATAGAAATATATGACGTCTTTTTCATAAGAATATTAAATTATTTTTAAGTTTTTTTTAACAATACAGACCAGTCAGTCCATCTTTTATTTATATTTGTGAAAATAATTCACAAATGTACCGACCTCGCGAAAGAATTTTAAATACCGCTTCTGTTTTGTTTCATCAACAGGGGTATAACAATACCGGGATCAACCAGATTATTGAAGATTCAGGTGTTTCAAAGGCAAGCTTCTATCAGCATTTTAAATCAAAGGATGACCTATGCATTGAATTTCTGAAAAGAAGATATGATTACTGGGTGTCTGAACTGGTCAGTTTTACTTCAGGAGCTGCTGATCTTAAAGACAAACTGATAAAGTCATTCGATTTCCTCATCTACATGAATAAAAAGGAAAATTTCAGAGGCTGCAGTTTTCTCAACCTGCTGTCTGAAGTTTCTGCGGAGAAAACCAAGATCCATGATGTCATCAGGGACCATAAAAACAGACTGAGAATTTCTTTCAGCAGCGAGATTGAAGATGAGCTTCTGGCAGCCCACATTTATCTTCTGTTTGAAAGTTCCATCCTTACCAGCCAGCTTTACAGATCCAATGAATTAATTGAAAAATCGAAAATAATACTCCGGGAATTATTAAAAAAACTACACTAAGGAATTCTGAATATACGACTACAATAAAAAGCATTTAAGAAACTATGAAAAACTCTACTATCCTGCAGGCTGGCAGCACTGCAGTGTCTAAACTCTGCCTTATCGGAAGCATTGCTTCCTGTTCATTCCTGTTTTCCCAGGTCGGGATTAATACACCTGATCCGAAATCTACTTTAGATATCCGGGCAAAAACAGACGGAGCTTCGCAAACAGAAGGTCTGATGATTCCCCGTCTTACAGGTGACCAGATTCAGACAATGACCAATAATATACAGCCCGGAACAGAATCCCTGATGATCTATGCAACCTCTGCTCCGGCCTCTCCTACTGCAAAAGTGGCCAAGATCACCCAATCCGGCTATTATTACTGGAGCGGAACTGCCTGGGAAAGTGTAAGTTCCAACATATACACGGCAGATGGCAGCATTACAACACCTTTGGCATCCAGAAATGTAGATCTTAACGGCAAAAACCTTGTATTCTCAGGAACCGGAAGTGTGGGAATAGGTACATCGCCTTCCGCATCGGCAAAACTTGACGTAGCCGGAACGGTAAAAGCCAGTGCCATAGATTATAATTCTGACGAGCGGCTGAAACAGGATATTACCCCTGTCCAGTCTTCTTCGGAAGTATTATCAAAACTGAGACCCGTTTCTTACTTCTGGAATGAGAAAGGGAAAAAGAAAGGCGGAAATGCACAGCTTCAGTACGGCCTGATCGCCCAGGAAGTGGAAAAAGTCCTTCCGAATATTGTGAGTACCGACAATGAAGGGTATAAATCAGTAAATTATAATGAACTTATTCCCCTCCTGCTGCAGACGGTTCAGGAGCAGGGTAAAAAAATAGATGAATTACAGAAAGAGATCCGGGACCTGAAAAAGGCAAAATAATCCTGAATCACGAGTTTACATCTACCTGAGATCATAAGGTTTCAGGCATTATTAATCTGTAATTCCAAAACAATGAAAATTAAATTATATCTCATTCTGCTTCTGTTGATAAGCAGCAGTATTTTCGCACAGAACAGCTACTATTGGGTGGGAGGTGCCGGCAGCTGGAGCGATCTGAACCACTGGCGCATCGGCTCTTCATCCGGACAGCAGGCAACCATTATTCCTTCCCGGTATGACAATGTGTACTTTACTTCAGGAAGCGGCTTTACGGCTTCGGGGGGAACCATCAATGCCTCTCCTTCCATCATTGCGAAAGACTTCATTATAGACGATTCTTTTACAGGAAAAATCAACTTCAACCAGGGAACAGTATTCAATATTTACGGAAACCTGAAATGGAGAGGAAATGTAGGAAGTTATTATAATATGACGATGAATCTTTATTCTGACAGCATTAACCCTACTCCCAATATTATTGATATTCCCGGGAACCTCATAGATCCTCTTTACCTCTCTTCCAGTTATCAGTCGTCAGTTAATTTTTTAGGAACCGGAAGTTTTAAACTGATCAATGATTTCTATACCAACGGCTATTTTTCCTTTACCATAGGAGGCAGCAGTGTATTGGATCCCAATAATAAGAATATCAGGGTAACCGGTGATATCAGTTACAGCTCAGCGGCGGTTTCTGATTTCGGAACGGTACAGCTTACTTCCACAGGCGGAACCTCAACTTACACACCTAATGCCAATCTTACGCAGGCAACGGTTTCAGGGCAGTTATCTGTTCCTTCTACCCAGGATATTAAAAAGATCATTATGCGGAACCAGATTTCCGTAGGTACCTACCTGAAGGCAGATGATATTACCGGGACATCCGGGGGCCAGCTTATCACCACCACCGGAACCGGGCAATACGAGATCAATACCCTGAACTTATTGGGAAATGTAAACTATACTATCGGAACATCCAATATCACCTACAATATTGCCAGGCTTAAGGTCAATACTTTAACCACAGACAGCGGAATTGCTAATTTTTATGCGGCAGAAAATGAATTCAACACCTGTTCTCTGGGAAATGGACTCAACAGATTTTATTTCGGTTATCTGGCCAGGTATACCATCAATAATCTCATCCTGAACGGAGGTGACTGTCTGTTTAATTCAATAGCCAATTCAGGTTCTTTTAATGTTAATCAGACTCTGACTGCCAATCTATCCTGTAAAAACGCAGCTCTGCCTGTTTTCGGAGGAATGAACAGTTCCTATTTTGTTAATCTTATCATGCCGGCTGGTATCAACAGTGGTGCCGGAGCCCATTTCTCGGGTTATACTTTAAACAACACCAAATTAACCGGTGGCGCAGCAGTAACCGCATCCATAGACGGTGGCGGAAATACGGGGAATATAACCTATACAGGACTGACAGGCAAAACGTATTACAGGATTGGTTCAGGAGCGTGGGATGATCCGTCCAAATGGTCTTTTTCATCCGGAGGAGCATCAGCCAACTGCGTTCCAACCATGTATGATGATGTTGTTTTTGATGTTAATTCGGGATTTACAGCAGGAAATAATACCATTACCAATCCTGTCGGAAACACTGCATATTTCCGGAATATGACCTGGAGCAATGCTCCCGGAAATCCTGTTTACAGTGTGACCAACAACTATATTTACGGAAATATCTATCTTCAGAAAGATATGACGGCATCAGCCGGCCTGTTCAGTTTCCAGAAATATAGAAATACCGATCCACCGGCAGTACGGTATATGAATTTTGAAGGGCAAACTGTGAACAGAATTCATATTATCGGTATTAATGATGAGTTCCGTTTACTTCCGGCAAGCTGGGCAGCTCCTTATGATGTAAGTGTTACTCTAGATTTTAATTTTAATGAATCAAGTACTGTTTCTACGCTGGTAAGCAGCCTGTCTGCCGATGGCAGAAAAATATCAGTAGGCGGGGCTTTCAGGCTGGGCGGAAAGAATGTTTCCATAGATAATGGCCTTATCAGGACTCCTGCCCTTTATATTTCCACAGCACAACAGATCAATGCTCCCAACACAGCCGTATACATCAGCAATACTTACAGCGGCCGGTATTATTCGGCAGATCCCAACCATTTTTTCGGAAGTATCTACCAGGAAGGAAATGGTACCGCCACTTTTTCTGATATAAAGGCCAATCTGTTTCAGATCAGTTCCGGAAACTACACCACACTCACCAATACGAACACGGTAAAGAACGTAATGATTAACGCTCCTTCCCATATTACTTTCAGCAACTCTTCCAATCTCAGAGCTACGGATACTTTTGTGTACAACCGTGCAGACTGTGATCTTCATGTCAATCTTACCGGAAACGGAGGCAATAATCTTATTCTGGGAAATAACATCAACGGAACCGGTTTTGTGGAACTGAACAGAATGATGATCTCCGGAATTAATGCGGTATATGTTACTCCTGTTGCCGGCGCAAAGCCCGTGAATGCCAACAATTCCATTGATAACGGCAGCAACAGCGGCATTAATTTTACACTTCCTGCGGCAAAAAACTTTTATTGGAAAGGAGGAAACGGAAACTGGAACGACCTCAGCCACTGGTCTATGGATCCGTCCTCAGCAAGAGTAACTTCCAACTGCGGGCTTCCTACTATTTATGACAATGTGTTTTTTGATCAGTACTCAGGATTTTCTGCCAGCACGATTACAAGTATCAGCCTGGAAAACAGTGTACAGGTAAACAACCTTACATTCAGCGGGCTTCCGGCTTCAGCACGGTCTCATTTTGCAGGAAGCAATAATTATTATTCGATGGGGATCAACGGAGATCTTACCCTTCATCCCGGTTATTATGATGCAGGATATTTCAGCGGATTTATTTTTATAAACACAGCTGGAAAAGCAGCAGGAATCAGTAAAGCGGTTTACCCCAACGGAGGAAATACCAACTTTACTTTTTCGGGGAATGCCAACTGGAAAGTCTACCGTGGAACGGGAACCTTTGATATGAACGGCGGTAATATCAATCAGAACAATACGGCAGGAACTCTTGATCTTACAGGAACGCTGCTTAATATTAACAACGCTACTTTCAACGGGAAGGAGGTGCTGCTGAGCAATTCTGATATTACTTTAAGGGCTTTTACAGCAAATACACAGCAGCCTGTAATCTCTAATAACAGTATTCTGAGATTAAATTCCGTACTGGGTGGACAAAGTAATTTTTCAGCCAATAATCTCGCCCATTATTTTGAACGGATTGATTATAAGAGTATTAACCTTAATACAACGGCTTATTTTTCGATGCAGGGAGGGACTGTCAATCATTTCAATATGCTGCAGGGAACCTTTTATACCCAGCCTTATTCGCTTCAGATCACAGGTCTGAATGTCAATCATCTCAATATCCAGAAATCCAACTCTGTTATTTTCGCCGGTAATATTACAGTGAACAATTCAATGCTTTTACAGGGTGGCTGTCTGGAGGATGAGAGGGTGATCATCTCGGGTGATAATTCGGTAAGGCAGATCATTATTTCCGGATATAATCCTACGGATTTCGTCATAGACAGGGTGCAGCTGAAAAATGTTTCGTCTTCCGGAGGACAGACTTATATTACTTCCAGCAGTAAGAATCTGGGAGGTGTTACAGGATTCAGCTTTTCGGATACGCTTACTGCGGCTCCAAGAGACCTTTACTGGATTGGCGGACAGGGTGAATGGAATGATCCTCTGCACTGGTCCCTGACTTCCGGTGGTGTGCCTGTTACAGGCTGTAATCCTCCGAGATCCAATGATAATGTTTTCTTCGATCAGAATTCAGGCTTCACAGCATCCCAGAAATCAATTACGATTACCGGAACCAATGCTTTTGCCCATAATGTTACCTTTAATAATGCCCCCAACTCTCCTAATCTGGGGGTATACAGCACTAACTCTTCCTATTATCTGAATATTTACGGAAATCTTACACTTCAGCCGGATATGACTACTTTTTCGGGTACTTCTTTCATCAATATGGTTCAGAATCCCGCACTGATAAAGACCAGATATATCGATACCAAAGGGGTAAACGTAAATATTGCAATACCTGCAGATAAAGACGATTTTGAATTACTGAGTGCATATACAGGAAATATAGGAGGAACCAATGTAAAGAGCTTTAAATCCAACAATTTTCCGATGACAGGCGGCGTAAGCTTTATTTATAACCAAAATGTAAATCCCGTACTGGATTTCCGCCAGTCTGTTATCAATACAGGATCTTATAGTTTCAAGGTAAACGCAGGAGGTATTCCGGTTACGATCCAGGCGGAAGGAAGTAAAATTACCACTCAGAATTTTGCCGTTACTGTTCCCAATATTTCAGATTTTAATGAAATCGTCATCACCGGATACGGAACACTTAACGGAGGCAATACGGTCCATAACTTCAACAAAGTAACTTTCCTGGGAGGAGCCGGAGTAAGTACTCTTGCCTCTGCCGGACGTTATAAAATCCTTTATTTCAATCCGGGAAATTATACGATTGCGGACGGGCAGATCATTACGGAAAATCTGTTTATGACCGGTACGCCGTGTAACAGGATCAATATCAGCAGAACAGCTGCATCCGGACAAAGTTCAGTTACACTGGATCCGGCTGCAGCCTATACGATGTTCTACGCTTCTGTCCGGGATATGAATTTCTCCCGTACAGTGAGTGCGTATGGAAACAGCCAGGACCTGGGAAATACCACCAATCTTACCATTGTACCTACCAATGTACAGGCGGCAGGTTTTGGCGGCAACAAGACACTCTGTGCCTCAGAATTTCCGAAAACATATGATGCGGCTACTCTGTTCGGAACAGATGCCAATGCTTCCTATACATGGACGAAGGTGAATCAGCCCGGCAGCGGAGTGATCAGTACCAGCCCATTGGTAACGTTTACCCAGCCCGGAAATTACAGTGTGAAAGTAGTTTATGCCCAGGATGGATGTAATATTACAGAAAACTTTACGATCAGTTCTGTTACCATGCCTGTCGATAATACTGTAACTGCCCCGGTAAGTGCCGTACAGCAGGTAACGGGTGATGTTCAGGTAAAATTTAAAGGGTCTCTGGCACAGACGTATATTTTCACTTATTCTGTGAACAGTGGCCCGGACCAGGACATCACTTCAGCGGCTAATGGTGAAGCGGTAATTCTTCATCCGAAAAACCAGGCCGGAACATTTGTTTACCGTCTGAAAAGCATCCGTTTTGCAAGCGGGGAAGCCTGTCCTCTACTGCTGAATAACAAAAATATTGTAATCAACATCAATCCGGAATGTACTGTTCCCGGAGTTACTATGCTGATGAATGGCATTCTGAGAGGATGTACTGCCAGTATGGGAGCCAGACGGTTATCTGAGACTGATCCTGTAACAGTCATCAGTCCTCCTGTTGATTCCGGAGCCACAAAGCTCATCTCAGGAACCGGAATTACGGTAAAAGAAGGAAATGATGTACTGTTGATCAGGAATAGTGGCGCGTTACCGGAAACACTGGTCCTTCCTGTTCAGAAACCTCATGCCCGGGGAGCTGTTATTTACCACAACGATCATTTTTACGAAGGTGTGGAAAACGGAAAATGGATCAGGGTTGATAATGATTAAATATGAATATTTTTTTTAATAAAAGACTGTCTTCGGGCAGTCTTTTTCATTCCGCTCTATCTGATCCGAATTCCTTTTAAAGTCTCCTAAAGTATTTTAAATACTAAGATTTTATTTGTATTTTAGGAAGATTAAAAACATCATTATCTGAATTCGGATGATCATAGCTGCCCGCTCTGCGACCATGATCTCCGGAACGCTGCGATCTGTTTTTGAATATATCCAAATGATTTATATTTCAGTTTTAAAATAAAGAAGATGGAACCAAAATATGTAGAATGCTCAACTCATGGAAAGCAGCAAATGGGGCTGCTGTGTGTACATCTGGCACAAAGCCTGTTTAATAATACCCCTTCCGGATTTCATGAGCATGATGAAGGAGATATGGGACGTCCCGATGCATGGTGCGATCAGTGTGAAGATGCCTGGGATCTTACAGAAACTGAAGAAGACCGCGAAAACTGGTTCACAGACTGCGATTTTAAAATTGTCTGTGTTTCCTGCTGGGATGAGACAAAGGAATTCAATGTGAAAAATTGAAAATTTCCCGATCAGTTATGGTTTATAGGTTGTGAAGATCCTGTCCCAGAGAGAGGTATAGAAACCGAAATTACAGCTTTCATCCTTATGGTGACGGTTATGAAATCCTGTCGTTCCGACAAGGAAACGGTCCAGTTCCGGTGGAAAAAATTCCCTGTTCAGATGCCCGACAGTTCCCCAGATGAGGTTAATCATCAGATAAATCATAACGGCAACAACCGAGAAATTGTACACCATCAGCAAGATCAGCAGCATCATTCCAAATCCGATGACCTCCAAAGGATGCAGCACAAAGAGACTGAGAAAATTGGTACTGGTATGTTCATGGTGTTTTCCGTGTAAAAGCCTGTATACAAAAGCAATATGAGCTGCATAGTGAAAGATATACATCATCAGATCCATCAGAAGCAGTAAAACAAGCACTTCTGAAATAACGGAAATTACAGACGGGGCAGCGTTCAGAATAATCCATCCGCTCTTCCACAGGCCAACCCCCAGTATCATTACGAAGCTGTTGCATACAATGGTTATAAAACTGAGATAAACATCCGATCTGTTCACCGGATGATCAGTCTGCTGTAATTTCTCTTTGTGGCAGGTTTTATCAATCAACAGGTATAACCCGATTGAAAACAGGTACATAAAAATATTAACCGCTATACTAAACAGTCCCCACTGCATCCATGAGAACTGCCAGAATATTTTTAAAAAATCAGAAAGTTCAGATCCGCTCACATTCATAATTTATCTTCTGTCAACCTGGTGTAAATGTATGAATTTTCAGAGGGAAAGCAAAAGGTATAAGCCGGGGTATCTTTTGGGAATAACCGTACACAACTATTCATAAACCACATAATTCATCTTATCAACTCCTGTATTTCCTGATTTTTCGTGATAAGCGTATAAAATAAGTTCATAATTTCCGGCTGCCGTAATCATGGTATCTCCTTCAAACAGATTGGTGCTCACCAGTGAAAATATGACTTCTTTTACAGGTTTTCCGTCTTTTTTAAGGATCCCTATTATTTCCATTTCATCAGAGTTCCGGAAGAGGCTGGAAGTTATTTCCGGTTACAGATACTGAAAGCCATCATAAGATCAGGTGATCTCAAAAGATGAACACCTATTATCGATGGGATTCATAACTATTCTCTTCCGGCTCCTGGTTTCATGTCTATGTCAGTAAGAAACTCTTATCCCGAACTGAGGTAATTTGTATTAATGATAAAAGTGACAGATTGCTGCTCCTGGGAGCTATCTGAACAGGAATTTAAAATTCAGTCAGGAGCATCTATAAAAAATATCTTAAATTTAGGCGTATGAATTCAACAGAGAAAATCACCCGGGAGATAAAAGAGTTTCATTATATGATTGAAGAATGGTTCCGGGGAAATGCACCGGATCAGGAAATCCTGTATCAGAAACTTTTGTCTGGTTTTACGCCGGAGTTCCGAATGATTAATGGTAACGGAAATACGGTTACCTTATCGGATCTGTCGGGATGGCTTCCGGGAGTATACGGAAAATTTCCCAACCGGGTTATCATTCTCGAAAATATTGAAGTAGAGAGTACGGACAATCATGGCCTGGCGTCTTATACTGAGATTCAGATTACAGGAACCGAAACTACCCGCCGCCATTCATCGGCTGTATTTCTTCTGAATGATGAAAAGGCTTTATGGCTGCATCTTATTGAAAAATGGGTTCTGTAAAATAGAAATGACTTTTTATGATTCAAAAAATCCTCAATCCTATTGAAATCTGGAGAAACCTGATCTTTAAAAGATCTTATAGACACACCGCTGTCCGCCTGAAAGGATATGACTTACCCTTTCCACCCGGTAATCTTTACCGATAAGATTGCGGAAATTAGACAATTCGGCACGGCAGAATCCCTGGCATTCAGTAGCGGCAGCACAGATCGGACAATGGTTTTCTATCAGAAAATATTCTCCGGCTTCCTTTTTCCATTCCGCCATGTATCCTTCCTCACTCCGGATTTTAACGAGAATATCCAGTCGCTGTTCCAGCGATCCTGCATTTGCAAGAGACTGTTCATACCGCCGGTAGGTATTCTTCTCCCTGTCATTAATCAATAGTTCCAGTGCATTGTCACCCAAAAGGTTTTTAACAGACCGGATAAGCTGAACAGTAATATCGGCATGGGTATCAGGAAACTGTGAAAATCCTTTTTCTGTAAGCTTATAAAAGGTAGACGGCCGCCCTACTCCTTCACTTTTAGAAAAAGATATGATGAGACCTGCCCCGGCCAGATTCAGCAGATGTTTCCTCGCCCCTTCTTTGGTGACGGACAGTTCTTCCGAGATCATCAGCGCGGTAGCCTCTCCCCTCATTTTTAAAAACATCAGAATACGATCCGCAGCCGGTTTTTTCATTTTGACAATATTTTGGTTGTTTTATTTTCAACAACAAATATAGTCAATTTCTATAATCTTCAATTTTAATTTGTAAAAACAAACATATCAATATATTACATATTTTTTCAGACAAATCCATAAAACAACCAAATAGTTGTTTTATTAAAATATATTATTACCTTTGGCCTGTAATAATCAAAAAAAATAATATTATGAACACTTTTACACTTCCTCAACCGGATTATTCTTATGACGCACTGGAACCTTTTATAGATAAAGAAACCATGACTATTCATCACCAGCGCCACCATCAGGCTTATGTGGATAATCTGAATGCAGCTTTAGAAAAAGCGGGCGAAGCTTCTGACGACCTGGATTCTATTTTACAAAGAGTAAGTGAATATGGCCCGGCTGTAAGAAATAACGGCGGCGGACATTACAATCACTCCTTATTCTGGGAAATTCTTTCACCAACTCCTCAATTAGCTCCTCAGGGAAAACTGGCTGAAGCTATCACCTCAACTTTTGGTGATCTTGATACCCTTAAAGCGGAAATGAAGAAAGCAGGACTTGGTCAGTTCGGGTCCGGATGGGTATGGCTGTTTGTAAAATTCAACGGTTCGCTGGCTATCGCTTCCACTCCTAACCAGGATAACCCGATGATGGATGTACAGCTGGTGAACAGGGGCTTTCCTGTTCTGGGGATTGATGTATGGGAACACGCTTATTATCTGGCATATCAGAATAAGAGGGCCGATTACCTCGACTCATTCTGGTCTGTGCTGAACTGGGCCGCAGTAGAAAGAAAATACGGAGAAGCACTCACCAAAATCAGATAAACCTTTCAGATTAAAAAGACCGTTATGAATCAGGAAATTTTCATCAACAAAGCAGAAGCTTCGGGCATTATTGCCCTTGATCTTTTGGACTACAAACCTACCACGGAAATTGTAGAACTTGATATTAAAGATCATCTTTTTATGGGAATGATTGTGAAGGAGAAAGAGTTTAAGGAATCTATTGCTGCCGTGGATTTTTCTGTGTACAACGAAAAAGCCGTGGGGATCATCTGTTCTACGGATGCCATAATTCCGCCCTGGGTATATATGCTCATCATGGAAAAATTATCTCCTTATGCTGTTCATGCAGACCTGAACAATGCTGATACGGTTTTGCTGGACCTCTGGAAACGCCGGCTGATGTATGCGGATCTGAAGCATTATAAGGATCAGAAAGTAGTTGTAAGAGCCCGTGCAGACCACGATCCTGCTCTTTATTTACTGGCAGCCGGACTTCTGAAACCTCTGGTAAAAAGCCTGATGTACGGAGAAATAGGTATGCCTAAAGTCATCTTCAAAAATTAAATCAGAATGAAAGCGATTATATTTAACGGATCGATGGAAAGACGAAGTGAATCTGCTTCGGGGCGGATTTCACAGTTTTTCAGAGAAAGACTGGAGAGATCGGGTATACAGACTGAGGTTTTTATGCCGGCAGACTCCGGAATTCCCCTGTTTGATATTACATTGGGTAAAACACCTTTAGCGGTGGAGCGGATGGCACAGCTGTTTCAGGATGCAGATCTCCATTTCTGGCTTGCTCCTCTGTATCACGGAAGCATTCCGGGGGTGATGAAGAACTGCCTGGACTGGCTTGAAGTTACTTCGGGACATTATCAGCCTTATTTAACGGATAAAACGGTTGGGCTGGTATGCTGGGCAGACGGGCTTCAGGCTATGCAGGGAATCAATACGATGGATGTGATCGCCAAATCTCTGCGTGCATGGCCGTTACCCTTCAGCGTTCCTGTGATCAGGTCAGTTTTATATGATCCGGAAAATCCGGAAAAAATATCTTCTTTATATTCAGATAAGTTTGAAAAGCTCATCAGTATTGCCACCACAAGAAGAATTGAAAGAATATCCCCTATTTAATGATAAAAACTGTTCTGAAGAATGGATGAAATTACAATCATGGTAAAGGATCAGGAAGGAAATATCCATCATCTGATCTGTCCTCTGGAAATGGGACTCAGCCTTAAAGATCTCTGTAAAGCATATGAATTGCCTATGGAAGCGATGTGCGGAGGAATGGCCATGTGTGCTACCTGCCACTGTTATATCCTCAGTGAAGCCACAGTTCTTCCTGAAAAAAGCGATATGGAGGAAGCGCTTCTGTCTGAACTTTTTACAACAACTTCTTCCAGCAGACTCGCCTGTCAGATTCAGCTTACTGCGGCAATGGACGGACTTTTCATAGAAATTGCAGAATAAAGAACCACCGCCGTTGCGGCTTATTTTTTCAACGTTTAGTTCATTTACTTAAGTTTAGTTGGGGATTTCTTCCGGTATATTGTCCGGAAAATCCCCTTTTTAAAAACCTTAAAACCATTAATACTATGGCTATTATCATCACCGACGACTGCATCAACTGCGGAGCCTGCGAACCTGAATGCCCCAATTCAGCTATTTATGAAGGTGCTATCGACTGGCGCTGGCAGGATAAGACCCGGCTTTCCGGAAAAATCGTTTTCCCGGACGGAACGGAAACTGATGCCGGAGCATACCAGCAGGCTTATTCTGATGAGGTGTATTATATTGTTCCCGGAAAGTGTACGGAATGTAAAGGCTTCCATGAAGAACCTCAGTGTAAAACAGTATGCCCGGTAGACTGCTGTATCGATGATCCTGACCACCGGGAAACTGATGAGGTATTGCTGGACCGGCAGAAATTCATGCACGGAGCATAATCGTTTTACCAACTCCGGAAATTTCTCTATATATTTAAATTTCTATACATCAAAAAAGGCGGTTTCGGACCGCCTTTATGAATGTCATAATTCTCATTCTTTATCTGATTAAACCTGCATCTGTAAGATATTCTTATTCGGAACTGAGATTATTTTAAGTCTTGGTAGACCCTTTCGGTAAATGGTGTTTCTATATTCAGTTCTGCTCCGTATTTTAAAACGGCTCCGGCAAACAGTTCCAGTTCGTTATCCTTCTTTCCGGAGTGAATATCCAACTGCAGTGAGGTAGGAGTTTCAAAAGGAAATGCACCCGCTTTCTCAAAGGTTTCCTCTATAATGTCTGCGGAAAGGTGAATTTCTTTTTGATCTGCAATCCGCTTAATCTCTTTCATGATTTCTGCAGCTTCCTGTTTCTGCCGGGCATCCGTACATACGGTTCCGATGGATGAATTATATTTGGCCGTTACCGGTCCGAAGCTTGCAATGAAAATAAATTTGGTCCAGATATCCGTTAATGCGCTGTCTTTGAAATCAATATCAATTTTACTTTTTTTCATCAGTTCGGCGATCCAGTTTATATCTGCGGTAAAATGCTGCGGATCTCTTCCCATGATCATTTTCCCTGCTTTTCCTTTATGCTCTACCGTTCCCTTCTCTTTAATATGGGAAGCAACGTAGATACAGGCCGGAAGGATGACATTATCCGGAATGACCGCTCTGATTCTTTCATAAATATCGGCTCCGTTCATCATCGGAAGCAGTACTGTATCTTTATGAATAATCTGCTTGAGCTGAGTACAGACATTTTCCAGATCGTATTCTTTCACACAGATCAGGATGAGGTCCGGGTCCTTTATATCGATGATCTGCTGTTCTAAGGCATCAGGAAAAGTATGGGCTGCCGAATGCTCAGGGGAAAGCAGGATAAGGCCGTTTTCTTTTACTTTTTCATAGGTTTCACCTCTGGCAGCAAAGGTTACTTTATACGCTTCCGACGTTTCATTCAATTGGTTAATCTTAAATCCGAAATATCCGCCTACTCCACCGAGGCCGATTATAACGATATGCTTTTTATTCATTATTTCAGGTAAATGGGGTTCAAAATAAAATGTAAGGAATGATAAAATTTTATAGTTTCACTGCTTTTGTAGCGATAAAAGCAGGAATATACTCATCCAGTAAAAATCTTGGATAGGGTTGCATTTCTTCCGTATAATCGCTGATCACAAAACCAGCTCAGCCTTAAGAGTTTTTAAATGGTAAGTTTTGTTAAGGAAAAAAAGAGTTTTTTATAAGCAGAACACTTTCAACCTCCCTGATCCTGAGCTGATCTCCGGTTAAAATTCCTCCCAGCCCTCCTGCTGTGGATCGTATTTTGCAAATTCACCGGTGTCTGTAAATTCCGAGGCAGTCATTCCGACTTCAAAAATGGAGCTTTCACTCAATCCGGCCCTGAAATAAAGTCCTCTTTCTGAAAGCAATACGCTTCCGAAATCTTCATCCGGATGATTGAAATGAAGTCCTGAAGCATCTTCCCCGGTCAGTTCGTACCGGTAACTCAACAGACGGTCTCTAAGATAGGCAATCTGCTGTTTTTCAAACGGCACAAGGTTATCTTCACGATCAAAAAAACTGTCATCGTTAGCGGCTTTTTCTTTTTCTTTCGTTTCGGTCCTGTAAAGCTGGATATTATAACTCATGGAAATGATCCTGGATTGATGTTATTAATTTTTCGCCAATATAATACTTTTAACGGTTTCCCTGTCAAAAACTTTAGCGGTTGTTCAGGATAATGTTTTTATAGGTATCCATACGGTCTTCTTCTCTATACATATTGCACAGTATGAGAATATTATCGGTATTGTATTTTTCGGAAGTTTCCTTTAATCTTTCTGAGATATTTGCAGGAGTATCGATGATAATCTTATCCAGAATGCGAAAGAATTCTTCTTCATGTTCTGTTCCCATGATTCTTTCTCTGATCTGTTCTGAGGGAAGAAGTGCTTCCGGAGCCTCTAAATGTCTTGCCTGCAGAAACTGATAAGCCATTCCATAGGCATTATATCCGGCTTTATGGATATCCTCTGCTACTGATGCAGCAACGGCTATCTGCAGTGAAGGTACTTTTCCGTATCTGCTGTTATTAAATTCTCTCAGATAGGCTTCTGTACTTTCGGTTTCATTTCCATTACGCATAAAATCGGCAAACGAATATCCTGCTCCATGTCCTGCGGCTTCGCTTGCCGAAGTCATTCCTGAACCCAGCCAGATGATTTCCGGCGGATGGATAAGTTCTTTGGGCTGTGCGATCAGCCCGCGGTACACTCCTTCCTCGTCTTTTATGTATTGAATGATCTCTTCCAGTCTGTTTTCCATATTGGACAGCACCGGAGGTTTATTGCTGTTCAGAGCCTGTACAGCATCTTTCAGCCCTCCCGGAGCTTTTCCCAGCCCCAGGATAAAACGTCCGGGATACAGGGTACTCAGCATTTTCGTCCATTCTGCAATTTTATAGGCTGAATAGTTGCGGAGCATAATTCCTCCTGTTCCCGCTCTGATCTTCTTTGTTCTGCCCAGCACAACAGCAGCAAGAAGTTCGGGGCTTGAACTTCCATAGGCTTCTACCCCGTGATGTTCGGAATACATCACACTGTGAAATCCGGCTTCATCAGCGAATATGGCAAGATCAATGCTGTTATTCAGTGCGGTTAAAGAATTGCTGCCGGAGATAACGGGCGACTGATCGAGGATCCCTAATTTCAGTTTCATTGTTCTTGTTCTGTATGATAAAGATATTGATTTTCATCAGAATTCTGTCTTAACGAAAAGGGGTTTATGGTTTATCTGAACCGGGAATTTTCTTTTACAAAATCAATATCTCCGGATTCTGTAATGATATAGATTTCTCCTTTATCACTGGATTCCGCGCCTTTATAATAAACCGTTTCCTCATCAGAAATGAGTTTAACGTGGTCCCCTATCTGTCTCTGTATAAACAAAGGGGCATATATTTCGGCCTGTTTTCCTCTGATCCGGTAAGGGTATATTCCCTGTTCCGGTTTAGCTGAAAAGGTATTTACATTTGATTGGGAAATGTTTACGGACAGTATTCCAAAGCTATGATTATGAGATCTCTGTATGCCGGTAACTACTCCTTCGAAAACGACTCCGTTTTTTAAAATTTTATTTTTTTCAGCATATTCTTCTGATCCTGTTTTATTTAAGAAGATAATTATTCCAATGAAAAGGATCAGTCCTATAATGTATTTCAGATACTTCATATTGATTACCGGGAGTTAAAATGGTTATATAAATTTTCTTTTCATTCCTTATAAAGCATAAAGTTTTAAATAATCAGAAGTTTAATCTACCGTCAGCAGCATGATGACCAGCCATGCGGAAATAATCAAAAGGGCAACAACAGTCCACCTTATCCAGTATTTTTTTGCTTCAAACTGAAAGGTATCAGGATTTATATTGTAATGTATATACACATCAGGGTTGATTCTTATTTCCCTGTAACTGTTCATATTCTGAAAAAAAGCAGCTCTCAGTTCCATGATATTGCCGGGAAAAAAACCGTACCAGACATTCATGTTAAATTCCACCTCAACAGGCATAATATCGCCTTTTTCATTCATATAATTAGCCATCAGTGCCGTTCTGGAATATTTTCCGGAACCGATCTGCCGGGTATAAACATCGTAATTTCCCTCTTTCGGAACACACCGTAATTTACTGTATAAAACAGAAAGTACAATCCCATCTTTCTGCCGGCGGTGCAGGCCCTTTTCGTCTACCCACATTTTTATAACAGATTTGTCTTTCCTCCGTTGCCAGAGCTTTACCAGCCATCTGCAAAGGAAAAAGAAACACAGTTCATAGCATATTACAAAAATCAGTGTACCAACCGGATGAGTGCTGTACGAAACTGCATACCCTTCATCAGATGCAAAGGCTACCGGTAATAAAAATCCCAGCAGAAAAGCGGCCAGAAGCCATATTGAAGCTGCTGTACGGATGATCAGGGTAATAGTTTTATTAGCTGTGGCATATACCGGAAAAGAGCGGGAGCTTTTGTTCATTCCTTTTTTAGTATCGGTTTTTGTAGTGTAAACATAGTCATATTTTTATGAAAGGTATAAACATGGCTGAAACCCGATTTTAGTATTTAACCTGAATTCCTTACGTGTGTTGGGAGCTGGCCATATTCTTTTCGTAAGGTCTTCTATTTTGATTTTGTAAGCGCGGCAATCCTGGTTTTTGCATAGGCGATCTGATCTTTTTCCTTCTCCTGATCCGGTTTGCTTTTAAGGTACAGGTTGTAGTAGGATAATGCATTCTTAGCCTGTTTCATATTCAAGTCATAAAGCAGTCCTAAACGGTAGTTAATCATATTACTGTTATCAAAAGTAAGTCCTCTTTTGTAGGCTGCCACTGCTTCGGGAAACTGGTTTTTTGCTTCATAGATACCACCGAGCGTCGTATAATAAGTAGCCGTATGCTTTGATATTCCTTCTTCGATTGTCTTTTGGGCGTAGGCTGTTGCAAGATCATAGTTTTTCAGTTCCCGATAGCTTAAAGCCATAAAATACAGGGTTCCTTCGTTCCGGACTCCCAGGTCTTCCAGGGTTTTAAAGAGTGTGGCACACATCTGATAGTCCTTTAAATAGAAATAGGCCTGTCCCATTTCATTGATAACATTTACATCCGTATTATTATTCGTCAGCTTTTTTCCGGTATCTATTACTTCCTGATATTTTCCCAGAAGGTTAGCCACCGGAAGCTGTGCCTGCTGAAGGGTAAAGTTCTCGGGATCTGCTTCAATAGCTGTTTTCAGAACGTCATAGGCAGGCTGGAACTGTCTCTGTTGTTTATAGGCCATAGAAAGGTCATATGCCACATCCGGATCTGTCTTATTAAGCCTGTTCGCTTTCTTAAGGTAACCGAGTCTGGCTTCAGGAGTTTCCGCATAAACCGCAAGCTGTTTACAGGCACTGAAATTAAGACTGTCAAGCTGCATGATCTGTGTAAGATAGGTTTTAGCTTTCGCAGCGTTCCCCCGGCGTGAACTGATATTGGCCAGACTGAACAGAACAGGCAGATTATTGGGTTCTGCCGTATTGGCTTTAAGGTAATTTTTCTCTGCTTCCGGGAGTTTTCCCGCCATCATATTGCAGTATGCCATCTGGGTAAGTGCTTTTACATCCTTTGTATCCTGTGGGTAAAGATTTTCAAGATACTTTGCCGCGTCGGCATAACGTTGATTCTCATAATATTCAAGCAGCTTTTCTTTATCTATACTTACGGCCTGAGCTCTTATATTACTGCATCCCCATACAATAATACACATCGAAATCCATTTCTTCATAGTTACTTAGTCATTTTTGACTAAAATATCAGTTATTTGCGGATTCACCAAATTTTAAAGTCATATTATTCACGACACGAAGAGGATTTATAATCCGGAGCATACTATATAATCTCATGCTGCTCCGGTTTTTAATTAAGCATTTTTTGTAAATTCATCACCGATATATTCCCGATGACATGAACAATGAATTTTACTGTAAGTTCCTTTCTCCCGATCCGTCCCTTGATATCTTTGTAGAGAGTATAGGCATGTTTCACAATCCATCGGATGAACCTAAAGAAGCTGTGGTGATTCCGGACGGAAGAGTTGATTTATTTTTTCTGCAATCCGGGACAGAAGCTTTACATGTTCTGCTGATCGGCCTGGAAACAGCACCGGAACAGAGAATCATTCCTCCCCATACTCTCGCATTTGTCGTAAGCTTCAGACCGCTGGGAGCCGAATATATCCTGCAGACCTCTATTGCAGATCTTTTAAATACGGCAAAAGAACTTCCGGATGGCTTCTGGAATTTTACGGCAGATATAATGAATGATTTTGAAGCATTCTACCAATATGCTTCCCGGGTAATACAGGAGCTGGCCCCTGAAAAGACAGATCCAAGAAAGCGTCTTCTGTTTGAGCTTATTTATGCTTCAAAGGGTGAGATGAATGTTACAGAACTTTCTGAAAGAACTTCATGGAGCAGCCGGCAGATCAACCGTTATTTCAGCAAACAGTTCGGGCTTTCATTAAAATCATATTCTACGATACTCCGTTTCCGGGCTTCCCTGGAACATATTGCAGCGGGAAAACTTTTCCCGGAGCTCAATTATACGGATCAGCCCCATTTCATCAGGGAAATCAAAAAATTTTCAGGAGTGATTCCTAAGGAGCTGGCCAAAAATAAAAACGACCGATTTATACTATTATCTGTTTTGAAACAAAGATAACTTTGCCTCTGTAAATTCAATTAAGATGTTTATAAAAAATAAATCAATAGCGATTATTGGCGGAGGTCCGGGCGGCCTTACACTCGCAAGACTGTTACAGCTTAAAAATACAGAGGTAAAAGTTTATGAGAGAGATTTTGATAAAAATGCCCGTGTACAGGGTTCTCCTCTTGATATGCACGAAGATTCGGGAATGGCGGCTTTACGCGGGGCCGAACTTCTGGATGAGTTTAAGAAAAACTTCCGTCCCGGCGCTGACAAAATGCTGATTGTGAACCAACAGGCAGAAATATTTTACAGTGACCATGAGAGCAAACCGGATGAAAATTTCGGGCACGCTCATTTCCGTCCGGAAATTGACCGCGGTCCGCTGAGGAATATGCTTCTGGAATCGCTGCTTCCGGAAACTGTCATGTGGGACAGTCATTTTATTTCTATGGAAAAACAGGGTAACGGCTGGATGCTTCATTTTAAAAACGGTTCATCAGCCCATGCCGATCTTGTCATTGCGGCAGACGGAGCCAATTCCAGGGTCCGTCCATACCTTACAGATATCAAGCCTGTTTATTCAGGCATTATTATGCTTGAAGGCAACATTATTCATGCAGAAAAAACAGCTCCTGCCATTACCGCTCTTCTTAAAGGAGGAAAGATCATGGCTTTCGGAAACAGTCAGAATCTGCTGCTGGGACAGAAAGGAAACGGTAATATTGGGTTTTATGCAAGCTTCAGAGCCGATGAAAACTGGCCATCAGCCAGCGGCATCGATTTTTCTGATCAGACGCAGGTCCTGGATTGGTATCAAAAAGAATATCCTGAATGGAACAGCAGCTGGACTGAACTTTTTGAGAGCGCTGAAACTCCATTCATCCCCCGTCCGATTTACTATATGCCTTTAGAAAAGGCCTGGAAGACCCGTTCTGATCTTACCCTGATCGGAGATGCCGCTCATGTAATGCCTCCCTTTGCCGGAGAAGGAGCCAACATGGCCATGCTTGATGCTCTGGAGCTGAGCGAATGCCTCACAGACAGCAACTGTCAGTCCCTGGAAGAAGCAGTTGCCCTGTATGAAAACCAGATGCGGAAACGGGCAGCCAAAGCGATACGGGAATCGCTTGAAAACGGCGAAAGAATGCATTCTGAAAATGCTTTAGAAACCATGCTGGAATTTTTCAGCGGACACCATGAGTAGCAAAAAGTATCCGGATTTTTTGTCCCTGTTCTTATTTTCAATAATTTAACGGTTTAAAAGACTGGTCATGGAAATAAGATCTGTAACATCATTTATTGATTATTATGAAAAAATCAGGGGCCGGACAACTCGGCTCATCGAAGCAGTCCCCCCGGAGCATATTGATTTCTCCTACAAACCGGGAAAGTTTACCATTGGTGACCAGATCAGACATATCGCCGCCATCGAGCGGAACATGTACGGAGAAACCATTTCCGGAAGAAAAAGTGCCTACCAGGGTTGTGGGAAAGACCTTGCAGACGGCTATGATGAAACGGTAAAATATTTTAATGAAATGCACCGGCAGATGATACAAATTCTTAGCGGGCTTTCTGATGAAGATCTTAACCGCAGATGCCTGACTCCTGCCGGCAGCGAAATATCGGTATGGAAATGGCTTCGGGCCATGACGGAGCATGAGATCCACCACAGGGGCGAACTCTATATTTATCTTAATTTACTGGATGTACAAACACCTCAGATTTATGGTTTTTCTGCCGAAGAAGTTCAGGAGATGAGTATAAAACCTAAACTGTAACAGATTTTTCAAACCTAAGAATTTAAAAAAATTAATTTCACGACTAACCCGGGATTTTATCCGGAAAAATTTTAAGCCGTTAAGGAATATGGGTCTTCAGGATATTAAGTAAGGTTTTGTCCTGAGAGGTTATGTTTATAAAAATCTTTGATTTTTTTTCTTAATGGAACTTAAAGAAAGTTTAAACAGTTCTCAAGGAAAGAGAGGGCCTGTTATTTTGTATATTAGCCTGATAAAAATTAATAATGTCCAGATTACCGCTATTCTTCTTTATATTCTTTTTACAATCTTTATATGGACAGAAAACACTGGATTTAAAATACGGAGACACCATAAGTTACCCGCTGAACTCCGGGAAACCGGCCTGGGTTTCTGTCCGGTCAGATGCTGCCAATCTTGCTTTTTCCCTTTTTAGGGATGGGAAAAAGATTAAAGACCAGGATGATTCCAAAGGAATTCGATCTTTGGAAAGGCTGTATCTTATTCCGGAGAAGAATAAAATCTATACTTTAAAAATCTGGGCTAAATCCTATGTGGGGCAAGCCGGAAATACAAAAGTAAAGATTGCGGAATCAGGCAGTATTCCTGCTGTGAATAACAGGTTTACATCTGCTCAGCTCCTGGAAGATCTGAAAACCTTCCGCTCCATCAGGGAAAAGGCTAATGCCGGATTATATTTATACCGTAACCTTAAACAAATTGACAGCATTTATCACCGGGCTGAAAAGGAAACAGAAAACTGTAAGAGTCTTACTGAGTTTTACAGGATCATAGCATGGCTTACAGAGTTTGAAGGCAGCTGTCATAATTTTACGGATCTGCCGAACCACACTTCTTATTATCTGACGCAAAAACCTGAATATCTGCCTATTACTTTAAAGAACATCAACGGACGTCTTCTGCAGGATTCGGAAGGTACTCCTATTCCTCTTTCGGCTGAGATCCTGTCTGTGAATGATGTTCCGGCTGCCGATATCATCAGGCGTTTTGCCCGGTATTATTCTTCAGACGGTTATTCTTCCGTTTATAAGGAAACTGCCGGCTTTGAAAAGGGAATGGCGGATAAATTTTATATTGAATTCGGACTTATAAAAATTACGAAATCAAGTATCAGTGGGAAGGCCGTGTTCATCGGGTAAATCTTCCGGGAATATCTTTTGAAAATGTAAAAAAGCTCCAGGAATCCCGGCATTCACTTATTTTCAGCAAGAAGCTTATGTCTGAAAAATATGCTCTGACAAAGGAAACAGCCGACGTTTACCGTCTATCTCTAAGAGGTTTTGATTTTGCAGCCGGTAAGGAAGATCCCGCTTATAAAAAATTCAGTGATTTTCTGGACCGGATGATGCAGACCCTGGAAAAAGAAAATATCCAACATCTTATTATTGATCTGAGAGGTAATTCCGGGGGCACCGGCGCCTTGTATGAGAAGGTTTTTTCCTATCTCACGCAAAGGCCGTTCAGAGACAGCCACTATGCCTATACTCTGTTTAATGAAATTCCGGAGAAGGAAAGGCTGGTGATCACTCCCCTTTTTATTTCCAACGGTATACAGAACGGAAAAAGTCTGGATATTTACCTAAAACAGCTTTATCCGGTATCTTCACAGGGAAAATTTTACTGGGCTGATGAAAAAAATCCATTGATATTACCCAACGGAAAAACATTTAAAGGACAGCTTTATCTTTTCACTGATGAAAACGTGGCTTCCGCAGGTTCTCATCTGGCTTCCCTGATCAAGTCATACACCAATGCCATTGTCATCGGTACCGAAACCAACGGAGGTTATTATGAACATAACGGACACCTTCCCGTAGTCTATGAACTTCCCAATACCGGAATACAGACAGGATTTTCAATTGTTCATGTTGTACAGGATGCTCAAATACTGCCGGACCAGAAACCGGGCAGAGGTATAATGCCTCATATCAGGACTTTTCAGACCGATAATGAATTTCTGGAACACAGTGATCACTTCATGAAAAAGTTCTTCGAAATTAAAAAACAATAATACATCTTTGGTTTTTACCTATATTTGAAATCAGTCTCAGCACCGCTGAACACAATCTCTAACGATAAAAAATAATACATGAAAAAAGTAACCGGTATCGGGGGTATCCTCTTCAAATCCAAAGATCCCAATGCGATGAACGAATGGTATAAAGCACACCTCGGCCTTGAAACCAGCCCCTACGGGACCAGTTTTGAATGGCTTCAGACCGACGGTAAAAAAGGGCTGACCCAATGGGCACCTTTTGCTGAAAATACAAAGTATTTTGAACCTTCTGAAAAAGACTTTATGATTAATTACAGAGTAGAAAATCTTGAAGCCCTGGTGGAAGAGTTAAAAAAAGAAAATGTAACGGTACTGGATGAAATTGCCACTTATGATTATGGAAAGTTTATTCATATTCTGGATCTTGAAGGCAATAAGATACAGTTGTGGGAACCTATTGATTAGTATTTTCACTATCCGGATAATTTACGGCGGGCCGAAGGCCCGCCGTAAATTATTCGGAACCTGATGTGAATATTCCCGATCAAATCTGTGATCTTACTGCCGGTCAGAATAGGTACGAATTATATTTTACATTCAGGATATACCGGATGGGACTTATGATACAGGTGAAGCGATTGAGTAATCAGCAGCATAATCAGCAGAAAGCCAAAGGTTCCCCACAGGACACCTCTCCAGTTCCTGAAAAACCTCCAGTCAATGATGATTAAGGAAACCAGGGTAAAAATTCCGGTTCCCCATTTAAGCAGCTGAAGGGGTTTGAAAAGTGAACATTTAAAATCTTGATATTTTATGGTCTGGAAAAGGCAATAATTCTCGGACCAGTCTAAAATCATATAAATTGTTCCCAGAACGAGCAATACGGATAAAAAATCCATTAAAGAACCTTTTCTTTTGGTTTCTTTAGCGTCATTTTTGAGCTTTGCGGCATACAGGATGAGAAATAGTCCTCCAAAGAGCACAAAGATATTATCATAGTTCAGCGTTACCCAATTCAGTTTTTTATCGCATTCATCAAGTATATTGAATTCATTTCTGAAAGATTCAATAGAATCGAATATCGTCAATGTTGCTTTTCCGCTTTTCTCACACTGAAGAAAGGTCATTATTCCCCACAGTACGGAGCCCATAAAATAGCAGGTCCGGAGTGCCAGTTTTATAAAAAAAGGATTCATGGTGGTGAGTTTATTTAAGTTTTTTTCTGTCGGCTTTATATTTTTTCCAGTCAAATTTTTCCAGAAAGATCAGGGCAGCTTCTACTCCTTTCAGGAACAGTTCTTCTTTTTCTTTTGTAGAAATATTAAAATTCAGCCAGTTGATTTTGGTTTCATATGCTTTTATTTCAGCAATGCTGTGTTCTTTGTAGAACGGATTGATAGCCAGAAAAGAACTGTCTTCATTGTTACGGAGGGTATTGATCACATTGCCCAGGTAATTTCCGAATGTAAGATTCTGCCTGCTGTTAACAACGGGTTTTGCATCTACAATCCGGGCTCCCAGTACCGGAACTCTCGGTTCTTTAATATGTCTGAGATGAAATAAATTGATCGGAAAATTAGAAAGTGACCCGCCGTCAATAAGAACTCCTGTATCTGAGCGGTTTACATTTCCCTTTGCCCCTAACCAGTCGGCTCCTTTGTTTACCGGAAGGATCTTGGGCTCGAAAAACAGCGGAATGGCCATGGAAGCTCTTACAAATACCGCCGGTCTGACAGATTTCTTAAAATCATACAGGTCTTCATCAAGCGGAAAAACAATTTTACACTGATTGGCAATATCTGTGGTGACAAAAGAATAATCAAAATAAATTTTCTTCAGGCTCTCCCTGATCTTTTTTTTATCTTTTTTGGTTACTGCGGGCTGATCAGAGTCTTCAGCAGCGGTAACTACTGCTGTTTCCTTTTTTTCTTTGGCCTGTTTTTCATCCCTTATGAGGTATAACTCCGGAAATCCTGAATTTTCTTCCGGACGGTATGCTTCAGTACCTATTTTTTTATCAGTTATATTATATTCATCCATTTCTGATGATATGGAAGAATACCAGAGGTTATTACCGGGTTCAATAGGCTCACTGTTATTATTAAGAGGGACTGCTTTATTGAGATGAGGGACGGAAAAAGCCTCAAATGCTTCATAAACCGGAACATCAGCCTTATTTTTGGGCAGAACTTTACCTTCAGGTGTATTAACAAATCTTTTGGGCGATATGTTCATATATCCTTCCGCTCTTTTTTTCAGTAATTCCTGAGATGTGATCCCTGATTTATCCAGTTCTGTGACCAGAAATTCTTCAAAAGTTCTGCCTGGATTGATTCCGTAGCGGAACCGGTGAAGAAGGGATAACAATACCCCGATAATAACAGACATCAGAACGAAAACAGCCATAAAAATCAGGTAGGCCATTTTCATTTCCATTCCTATATAGCTTAAAAGCGGCAGTATAATGAGTGCCAGTGCAGCAAGAGCCAGATAAGAAATCAGGATATTACTGATCAGGCCCATTCCTCTGCTTAAAGAGAAGATCATAAATCTGACAATACCTGATCCGGCATCAACAAAGCTTTTCATATTAAACCTATTGTCATCCATCATCATATCAAACAGTTCCGGCGATTTGGGATCGTGTTTCTCTCCCATAGAAGCGAGAAACAGGGTATTAATTGCTCCCGCACTGGTTCCGGCTAACCTTAAAAACCGTATTCCCAGATATTCCAGTACAAAGACATAGCCTACCAGAGAAATTCCCAGAACTCCGCCTCCTTCCTGAACGAAATTGACCCACTGGAGGATATTTCCGTTTTCATCTTTTGAAATGGTATCGGAAAATCTTTTGTTTTTCAGGTTCTCCAGCCGATCTTTCAATTCTACTCCTTTTTTATCTTTAAAGGTTCTATCGGCAAATCTGTTTTTAATGTAATCTAAATCTTTTTTCATGGCTTTTTGTTTTGGGATTATATCATTGGTGTTTTAGTTTGCTAATTCATTCTATATCAATTTTAATTTTCACATTTAAGTTACAATTGCTGTTTCATCTGCTGTATACAAATTTTGTAAATAAATATGAAATAATCAATTACACTTTTGGGGGATATTTATAATGGACAGACTGCCCGGCAACAATATAAGCAGCAAATTGAAATCTGTTCCTGATCTTCTATGCCATGAACAATTATAAAATTATATTTTACACATTGATTGAATATAAAAAAGGTGTAGTACATAAGTAGCAAGCATCTGAAATTACAAACAATCAAATAATATTCAACAACTTACCCATAACCTCACATACAAATTAAAAATATTTATTTCTTATTCTTAGGCAGGCTTTCAATATATTTATTAAAACAGATTCAGATATGCATTTTACTTTTTAAATTTTTCGTTTTTTGTTAAAAAAATACCGCGTAGTACCTAAGTAGTATCGTGTTTTTTTTATATTTCATTTAAAAAATCCAAATTTGAGTTCATAAACACACTACCATCATGAATGGTGAAAAGAGAGTATTTCGATTGCTGCCTGGGTATTTCAGGCAGTTTTTTATCGTCAGGAAATATGAAATTCAATTCATCAGCTCTTTGTTCTATCTGATTTCATCAAAAAAATCATAAATATCCTGATCCGGAGGAATATTCAGCCTTTTCCGTATTCTGTATTTTTTCTGCTGAACTGTTTTGTGCAGAACAGAAGTATAATTGGCAATTTCCTTGGATCTGAAATGCAGTTTCAGCATAGCACAGAAAATGAGTTCAGAATTTTCAAGATCGGGATTTATTGTCAGGATTTTTTCTATAAATTCAGGATAAACTTCTTTAAAAACAGCCAGAAATGAAGGGTCGTTTTTTTTAGCCAGCTCAATAACTTCTTTTTCCTGAAAACCATCCATTCGTTTTTTCAGGTCTTCCGTTTCATTTTTCAGTTTTCCTTTTTTCTGATTCAGTTTTTTAATTACTTTCCAGACATATATTCCGGAAAGAACAAAAACAAGAGTTAATGTTACAGAAATTATAAGAACTTTATTCCAGGCTTTACGGGCTTTTTCCTCTTCGGCGGCAAAAATATCCAAATCATTGTGGGCTGTTTTCAGCATAGCGTCATTAGATCTGTTTTTTGCGTCCGTATAAGCTTTTAAATAATAGTAAGCTTTTTCTTTATCTCCTTTTTTATTATATAAAACCCTGAGGTCATTATAAATATATTTGGTATAATTGGTAAAAACAGGTCTTGTTTTACGGTCTACTTCCAGAGCCTGCATCAATGCCTTTTCAGCTTCATCATTCTGATTCATTTCAATATAATACTCCCCCATCAGGGTATTAGCATAAAGAGCTACCGCATCTGTTCTTTTTTCTTTATTCACTTTGTTATAGACTCCTGAAATATACCGGTAAGCAGAATCCATGTTTTTATACATATAGATGTAGTCGCCAATCATACAGTCTGCCATTCCGAAACGTTCCAGCTTTCCGGCTTTCTGCATATATTCCAGTGCTTCCTTATACTGTTTTTTCAGTGCAAGATACTGCCCCTGTTTCAGGTATATTTTGAACATAATATTGTTCTTCAGCGGAGACGGATCAGTTTTCTTAATATAATCCATTGCTTTCCTGTTGCTCTCCGATACCTGATCAAGCCGGTTCAGTTCTATCTGAAACTGGCTGTATTCCGAATAATATTTAGCTTTGTGAATGTTGTTTTCCGATTTTGCCAATATTTTCCCCGCCCGGTCAAAAAAAGTCTGTGTCTGCAGATAATTTCCCATCGACAGGTTAACATTTGCCAGATTGATATAGCACAGTGCTTTTCCATCCTGGTATCCCATCTCAACTGCTTTTTTATAGTATTGTTTATTGAGAGCCAAAAGGGAATCATATTCACCGGAAAGACGAAGTTTTTCGTTCCTGGTAAGGAGAGGAACATCAAAACTGTCTTCATATTCCTTTTGAGAATATGGGCTGCAGGAAATCACCAGCTTGGAAATCAGTATTAAAAGAAAAAAACGCATCATTATTCTTAAAGGCATATCAATTGAGCTTTAAATATCTTCCGGGTTTTTCCGGCTGGTTGTACCATCCAACTCTTTAAAAAAATCATAAATATCAACTTCCTTCTGAATATTGAGTTTTTTTCTTATCCTGTATTTTTTCTGCTGAATCGATTTATGCAGTACAAAAGTATAGCCTGCAATCTCTTTAGAGCTGAATCCCAGCTTCAGCATGGCACAGAAAGCAAGTTCAGAATTTTCAAGATCGGGGTTGATATTCAAAAGAGCACGGATGAAATCAGGATACAATTCTTTGAATTTTAAAAGAAAAGAGGAGTCATTTGTTTGAGCCAGTTCAATAACTTCCTGTTGCTTTTTAACCTGTACATGGTTTTTCAATTCATCTGCTTCTCCTTTCAGAGCATTTTTTCTCTGCTGAAGCCGCCTGATCACCCGCCAGACATATATCCCGGAAACTGAAAGAACACATACTGCTATGATGATCAATATTCTCAGATCATTCTTCCGTTTATCTGATTCTTTTTTTATTTCCGCAGCGAAATCCTCTGTTGCTTTATTAATGGTGGCAAGTCTTTCTTCATCAAGTTTTTCTTCTTCCTGCATATATTTATTCAGATAATAATAGGCTTTTCCTCCGTCATTTTTCTTTTTATAAAGTTCTGCCAGAGTTTCATATATATTTTTGATGTGTGCAGAGTAGGTGCGTCTTGTTTTGATATTAATTTCCAGGGCTTTTTTCAGTGCATCTTCCGCCTGGTCATACATATTCTTCTGGTTGTAATAATATCCCAACGTGAAATAGATCCAGAGGGACTCCACATCACGGGTTCTTTCTTCATTCATTTTTTTTTCAGCCCGCAGAATATATACTTCTGCAGAATCCAGCTTATGATTGTACAGATAAAACTGCGATACCATACAGTTGGTATAGGCCGAGTTTTCCAAAGCTACCGCTTTATGCATATTTTCCAGAGCAGTATCCGGTCTTTTTTTGAAAGTATAATAAATACCTCTGTTTATATAAATCCGTGGAAGCAGCTTGGCCTTCAACTCAGAATCTTTAGCTTCTTTTATGTATTCAAGGGCTTTATCATTGTATGCCACAGCTTTATCATACTGATCCAGATAGAAATAATAAAGGCTGTAATCGTTATAGAACTGAGCTTTATGATACGCATTTCCTGAAACCTCGATTTTAGTTTTAGCTTTCTTAAAAAAAACAAGTGCCTTTTCGTAATTTCCGGCAGCAACATTAACGCTTGCAATATTGAGGTAGCTGAGACCTTCTCCAGCTTCATAGCCCATTTTCTCAGCCTTTTTAAAGTATTCTGTATTCAGACGGATCAGATCTTCATGCCTGCCGGAAAGTTCCAGTTCTTCGTTTTTTATGATCAAAGGCAGATCAAACCACTGCATATCATCCTCTGTGGAAGTCTGGCTGCAGGAAACCAGAATAGACAGCATCATTATCCAGATTATATGGATTATCTTTTTATTCATGGCATTATTCTATTACTTTCTGCTTTTTAATGTTTATACGATTTAATATTTAATTTTTCCACAGACAGCATTACATCCATTCCTACCTGTGCTCTATTTACAATTTTTTTTTTAAAATCATTGCAAAAATATTTTAATTTATCAGTTAACTGATTTCTTAAATATACATAAAATACTCATCAATCCATATAAATATTGATAAAATATTATATTTTTTTCATCTGTAAATATTTAAATTCATATCCAAAAATTTCATTCGTATGAAAATAATTAAACAGAATTTTAATATGATAAATAATTTTACCGGATCAGATAAAATATAATTTCAGAAATAATAATCAATAAAGTTTAAAATTATCTGCATATTTACTCCATGTACAAATTCTGTTAAAATGATGATAGAGTTCAGAAACCTTTTACCGGCAGAAAGTTCTGCTTACCGGGGCATCAGGCTTGAAAGTCTGAAGTTTTTCCCCGAATCGTTCGGTGCAGATTATCATGAGGCATCAAAAACCGAAAAGCTCAGACTGGAATCTGATATAGAGAATCAGACTCCGGGGAGGTTTGTTATGGGTGCATTTGCTGATGATGAACTTATCGGGATCTGTGTTTTTGTAGAAGAAGAAAATTATTCCGGACATATTTACCAGATGTATGTAAAGGCTGGATTTCAGGGTAAAAACATTGGTTCACAACTCCTTAAAGCAGTTATAGAAGAATCTGTCTCCCAATTCAGCACACGTGAAATCTATCTGGAGGTCACCTGCAGAAATACTGCGGCCTACGAACTATACAGAAAAATAGGTTTCAAAAAAATTTCTGATCAACCTGAGAAAAAAGAAACGCTTATTATGATGAAATACAGGACTGAAAATACGGTCCGGAATATCCTTTAAAACTAAATCACTCCGCTTTCCAGAACAGAAAAAGTTTTATCAGCACAGTTGATTTCTGCCAGTCTTCCATAAGGAATGGTGAAGGCGGGGCAGGTGTGCCCGAAATCCATACGGGAAATAACCGGAAGGTCATGTAAACCTTCTTCGTCCAAAACTTTTAAGAGCTCTGTTTCGTATTCCTGAGCATAGAGATCATCATAAGGGCGGCCGAAAATAATCCCGTTGGCCTGTCTGAGTATTCCCGTTGCGGCATAATTTCTCAGCCAGAATCTTACATATTCAGGTCGCGGCTTCTCTTCAGAAGTTTCAAAAAACAGGATGCTGTCTTTCCAGGTTTCGCGGTCTGGCCATAAGTCTGTTCCTTTCAGCATTTCCAGTACTTCCATACACCCTCCGATCAGTCTTCCTCTCGCTATTGAGTTTCCGCGAATAAAAGACCATCCTGAAGACGGGGTAAGTTTTCTTTTCATATTCTGCAGAGAAGGATCAAACCAATCGAGATATTCCGTAGTCCAGCCTTCTGCATTCGGTAAGATCTGCCCTGCATTACCCGGCGAGAATAATGTATTGCGGATGTCCTGAATCTGATATTCGTGCATCTGAACATTTTCTGCAAACCCTACCAGCAGAGAGGTTCCGTAAAAAGAACCTAAACCTGCTTTAAGACACATAAAATGAGTCACCGTACTGTCTGAAAATCCTAAAAAGATCTTTGGATTACTGCGGATCACCTCCAGATCGATATACGGTAAAAGCCTGATGCTATCATCACCACCGATAGTCGTGATGACAGCCTTCACGGAAGGATCCTGAAAAGCATTCATCAGGTCGGCGGCCCGGGCTTCCGGATGTTCATAGATCCATTGAGAAGATTTCAATGCATGTTCAGTTTCTATGACTTTAAGTCTGAAAACCTCTTCCAGCCTCTTCTTACCTGTTGCATAGCGATGAGGCAGATCACCGGCTCCACCCCATGATAAAGAGACAACTGCCACTTTATCTCCTTCTGCCAAACCTTTTGGAATAATCAGATTCTTCATCATCAATATTTTATCCTGTAAATTTTTCAATGCTTTTAATGCTCAATAATCCTGATCTTATAATATCTTTTTTTAAGACCGCTTTCCGTATAGTTGCTGTCTTCTGAAAGATAGAGTGTCCTATCATCTGTCCAGAACGATTTTCCGATAATACAGAGCCATATTCCGGTCTGTTTTTCGAATTCTTCATCCAGCTGTATCTTCTTTATATATTCATTACCGATCTTACGCTGGATAAAATAGGAATAGCATTCCTGTCCTCCGAAATGACCGTTCAGCCTGAATTCTTTTCCGGGGGAAGTCACGATCAGATCAGGGTTTCCGGTATCTTCTGTTTTCTGTCCGTTTTTCAGATTAAAGCTTATATCGGTAGTATGACCGCCCTCGCAGAGCAAAATATCTTCACCGGGAAAATAGGCGATAAAAAACTCACCGTCGAAATCGTTTCTGTTCTCAAGAATTTTCCCGTTTCTGAATCGGATTTTCTTTACAGCCATTGTCTCACCATGTTCGTCCGCTCCGGAGAATTCCACCACACCTTTCAGCAGCTTCCCCGCTTCTTCAAAACTGTCAATTCTTGCGATCTTATCCTGTTTATATCCTGATTTTGCTTCTGTCCTATGAAACTGAACAGAATCTATCTTTTCAACCTGAACTGAATATTGAATGTCTTTTGCTGAAGATCCGGAATACTGTACCGTATCCGTTTTTTTGTTTTCTGCCGGTGTCTGTATAACGGTTTTTTCTTCCTCTTTTTTGAAACAGGACTGTAAAAAAATGGCAGACAGGAAGAATATAAGTAATTTTTTTTTCATAATCTGATGTTCGGGGCAGGTTCAGTCGTCGTTTTTCTTGAGTGCAGAGCCTTTGTGGGCCGCAATATGGTTGGATTTATCACTTTTTATCTCATACTGAGGATCTTCCGGACTGGCATGATGGGTATAACCTTTATAATCAAAATCCCGGGTATGTACTTTAATAATAGTTCCTGAAACTCTCCCTGCTTCTGAGTTCCAGCTTACTTTATCGCCAATTTTAAATTCTGTTTTCATAAGTTTTTCTTTATTTAACTGAACAGATTTTCATCGGAATAGCAGACGTTTCCGTCTGTAATACGCGCTGCAGAAGTATAGGGATGTTCTTCTGCTTTTCCATGAGTCATGATATGGAGCACTTTCCATCCGGCTGCTTTCAGATAATCGGAAACCATAGACCGGTGGCAGCTCCACCAGACTGCTTCTGAACACATATATGCCGTAGTTTTTTCTGATGCTGTTTTTTCCAGCTCCAGGACAGCCTTTTTAAATTCATCCGTTTCCATATAGTCTGCATACCCTCTGAAAGAGTCATTCCGCCAGCGGTCGTTCTGTGAATTGGGCTGCACTTTCCTCCTTCCCCCCAGATCTTCCATATGAATATAAGAGATATTGTTTTTCCGCAGTTCTTTTTCCAGGTTTTCCTTATTAAACCAGGGATATTTCTTTGATCCCGGAAATCTCCTTATATCTGCCAGTACTTCAATCCCCAACTCTTTCAGCAGACTGATAAAATCGGTAATGCTCCTGGTGGAATGGCCAATGGTATAGATGATATGGTGAGTCTGGGTCTGCATACGGAATAAGAGCAAAAAACGAACCGCTCAGCTGATAATATTATTTACAATTTTAGGGGATATTTCAATATTTTTCCCTGCAAGTTCACAGATAGTGCTTTCGATCATTTCACACATGCTGTTTAATGCCAGATCATTGTCTTCCGTACCGAAAGGTTCTTCAATTTCGTCTGCGATCGCTTCAAAAGCTACAAAAGTATAGGCTACAAATACCACAATAAGCGGTGTAAACCATTCCAGGCTGTCTACCAGCCCAAAAGGCAGCAGAAAGCAGTAAATATAAACAGTACGGTGAAGCAGCACCCGATAACTGTATGGGATAGGTGTTGATAAAATCCGTTCGCATCCGCCTACCACATCTGCCAATCTGTCCAGGTTTTCATCGAACCTTGCCTGATGGATAGAATCTATTCTCTCCTCTTCTCTGGCTTTTTCTATCCATTCTGCCATCAGCCTCATCAGTATTACAGGTTTATATTTTGCTGTTTCAACAGTTTTCAGCTGTTCGGGAGAAAGCCTCTTTTGAAGATCTTCATGGGAATCGGTACTTCTTAGCTGGTGTTTCAGTGCATATAAAAAGGAACTGAGTATGTTCAGAAATTCTTCAACGGAAGCAGGATCAGTCTTTTTTCCCAGAGTAAGCACCTGGCGGGTTAATGCTCTTGCAATATTGAGCAGAGCCCCCCAAAGTTTCCGTCCTTCCCAGAACCGTTCATAGCTTGCATTATTCCGGAATCCCAGAAAAAGGGCCAGCACAAAACCAAATAAGGTAAGCGGAGCAGGATTAAGCGGCACTTTAAAATCAAGGATGGTTCCATGAAAATAAACCACGATCAAAGATAAAATGAAAAGAAGGCCCAGCCGTGGGAGCAGCCCCGGAAGTACCGAACCATGCCATACGAAAAGCATTCTGAACCAGTGTTCTTTTTTTCTTATAATCATAATTTCAGCAGATATACCTTAAACTGTTACAATAATACGGATTTCCGGCGGTTTACTCAATACTGTGGCTGTAAAAGGCATCACCCGGAAAGCATACGGTAATTCTTTTCAGAACTTAACCTGATGAGTGATAACAAACAATACAAAACCTCCCGGTACTCACCGGAAGGCTCTGCTTATCCTGCAAAACAGGATCTTTTTATTGAAAAAATACTATTGAGTTACCTTAATAAGTGCTCTGGTGATCTGTTCCTCTTTCTCTTTGGAATAAGCGGAATCAAAAGGTTCCATCACATCAAATAAATACTGGTAAAAAGGAGATATTTTCTGAATATTTTCAGATTCTTTTAATGCCTTTTCTTTCCCCATCTGCTGAAGTTCTTTGATGAAGACATTGAATTTCTTATCAATGGGTTCAATAGATTTCACCAGATAGGCATACGCTTTTTCATTCTGGCCGATCTTTCTGTAAGCATCGGTTACGGCAGCAACCACCAGTGAATACTCCATTGGTTTTACCCGCATCTGTCTTTTCGCATAGAGCTGATGTTGTGGGCTCAGGGCAAGATAATAATCATATTCCTCAAAGATTCCTTTTTTAAGTGTTTCTGCCAGCTGAAGGCCTTTCTGCTCCTGTCCTGCCATGATATATCCTGTAACCATTCCACTTAATGAGCGGGGATCATTGTATTTTTCAGCCGGAATTTCTCTTGCAGCAAGATCAAGAATTTCAAGAGCCTTAGCTTTCTGCCCGCTTAAAGCCAGTGCCGAAGCAGCCCTGCTTGCTGACATTCTGTAACTTATAATATTGGAGGTGGCAGCTTCATCATAATGAATACTGAGGTCCTTAAAGTTCCCCCATCTGAAATTTTTCACCACATGATAAAGAGAATTGGCATCTACTCTTCCCATATCGCCGGAAGCAGTCTGTTTTGTATGGATAGGAACCAGCCTGTAACTGAATCCGTCAAACTGAAGATATTCGTCAAGATAGAAGATATTTTCGCTGTCGTAAAGTCCTCCTGAAGAGAAGTTGATCGGGCGTTTCCAGTCGAAACTGGCCAAAAGATCCAGCATCATCAGATTGCTTTTGTAAAGTGTATTTCCTTTGTAACTGATCATGATCTGGTTCACTACATTCGGAAGGTCTGCCTGGGTAATGATTCCTGCCTTTACTGCATTTTCCTTATTAACAGGAAGGATGAATTTATTTACCGGAAGGATGTTGTATTTCTCATATTTTTCTTCCCCGAAATACATTTTCAGAAGCTCATCTTTTTCAGGAGATTTGAATCTGATGAAATCAATAGCTTCCTTCAGGGTAATGGAATCCTGGGTAAGGTATTTTCTGAACGCCTGGAATTCGGTATCCGGGGCTCCCTGTTCTTTAAGCATGGAGAAGAATCCTTCCCAGTCTTCTTTTTTCATCAGATAGATCTGATCATTTACTCCGTCTCTGTATTCCTCGTGGGTAAGCTGGGTTGGAATTCCTTCCGCATTGTAGGTTTTTCTTCTTACCTGATCAATATTCCACGGGGTGGCCAGAAGGGTAAAATTCACGGTTTTCACATCATCCCTGAACCTTTCAGTCTCCTGAATCGCCCATACCGGGAATGTATCATTATCTCCATAAATAAAAATAATGTCATTTTTAGGTAAAGATCTGAGGAAGGAGTAGGCAGAATCATAGGCTGCTGTCTTTTTACTCCGGTCATGTGACGTATAATTCTGGAACCCCATCATGAAAGGAACCCCCAGCAAAATAACGCCTAAGCCAATATTCGCTCCGCTGGACTTTACTTTAGACTGAAGGAACCAAAGAATAGCTCCGGCCCCCATCCCTATCCAGATGGCAAAGGCATAGAAAGAGCCTACCATCGCATAATCTCTTTCCCTTACTTCAAAAGGTTTTACTCCTGTATAGAAAACAATCCCCACACTCGTCAGGATAAATAATGAAAGCAAAGCATAGAATCTGCCGAAATCCCTGTTCAGCTGGAAAAAGAACCCGATAAGTCCTAAAATCAGCGGAAGGAAGAAGAATTTCACGGTACTTTCATTTTTGAATTTAGCAGGCAGTTTATCCTGGTCTCCCAATAAAGCATTGTCGATGAATGAAATTCCGGAGATCCAGTTTCCTTTTGTATTTTCCATGTTTCCTTCAAGGTCGTTCTGCCTTCCTACAAAGTTCCACATCAGGTATCGTACAAAATAATATCCGTTCTGGAAGGAAATAAAATAATCAAGATTCTGAGCCAATGACGGTTTCTGAACATTGATCAGATCGTAGGGTTTTACTTTTAAATAATCGGCAGCCGTGATGGTTTTATCTTCATATTTGGCTCTCAGCTCATCAAAGATCTGTTTGGCCTGAGGATTATCCGCCACATCTTCATTGGCATAGTTGAAGGTAAAATCAGGAGCTCCGTACATCGAAATATAATTCTCCATAACTTCTTTATCCTCTTTGAACATTCTCGGCATAAAGCTTATATGAGACTTACTGAACACATAATTGAAGCGCTCTCCTGTTTTCCTGTATGTTCCGGTTTTTTCATCCTTTTCATACGTATCCCCGGTTTTATTTATTTTATAGCTTCCGTCTTCATTTTTCTCCATTCCTTTGGCATCAAGGAAAGCGGTATAATTCTGTCCGTAGATCGTTGGCCAGTCTCCGTACTGCTCTCTGTTGTAATAATCCAGCATACCGATCGCAGTATCAGGATCGTTAAGGTTCATCGGAGGGTTGGCATTTGCCCTGATCGGGATTACCATCCAGCATGAGAAACCGATAATCATATACACCACCGATAAAGCCGCCGTCTGGAAAATATTTCTTTTTGTTTTTCCGGCATACTTAATAAGGAAATAGCATGCAGCCGTCATTAAGATAAATGCAGCAATCGTTCCTGAGTGGAAAGGAAGTCCCAGCCCGTTTACAAAGAAGATCTCCAGTTTTCCGAACATCGTCATGATCAGAGGGAAGATAATTTTGAAAACAATAATCAGGATTCCCAGAGTAATCACGTTAGCCCAGATAAAATTTTTCCAGGTAAACTTATAATTTCTGGCATAATAAACCAGACATACAGCAGGAATGGCGAGCATACACATCATGTGTACCCCGACAGAAAGGCCGATGATAAAGAAAATAAGAATGATCCATCTTTCGCTGTCCGTTGCCTGATATTCATTTTCCCATTTTGTGATCAGCCACACCAGCAGAGCGATAAACAGGGAAGCCATAGCATATACTTCTCCTTCTACTGCAGAGAACCAGAAGGTATCCGAAAAGGTAAAGCACAAAGCTCCCACTGCTCCCGCAAAGAGAACGGAGATTTCCTGATGTTTTGTAATTTCATCAAAATCTTTGTTCAGCAGTCTTCTTACAAAATGGGTAATGGTCCAGAACAGGAAAAGAATGGTAAATGCACTGAATACTGCAGACATGGTGTTGATAACCACAGCATAGTTTTCTACATTCCCCAGCGCAAATATGCTGGCCACCGCCCCCACAATCTGGAATAATGCCGCTCCGGGAGCATGTGTTACTTCAAGTTTTACTGCCGAAGAAATATATTCCCCGCAATCCCAGAAGCTGAGGGAATGTTCAATGGTAGAGGTATAGGTAATTAACGCAATAATGAAGACCATCCATCCTGCAATGGTATTCTTCTTTTTAAAAGACCAGTTTTTCATATCAATATTTAAATCCAATACTTATTAAGACAACCGTCCACAACAGATCATTACATGGTTTTTATTAAAAAATGTAATTTTATTTTTTTAAGCAGTTTTTTTCTTCTTTTATTTTAAAGGATTGCTTTCGCCAGATCCATGATGATCATTTTTTCCGGAAAGCAAATTTTGGTTTTCTTATTTCTAAGACATCCGGAAACTGCAGAATATTACATGGATTTTATTAAAAGGGGAATTGATCTCGTAAAAAGCAGAGCATCCGTACAAGCAAATCTCCCGGATTACACAGATGTTTATATTGTTCAGGCTCGCTGATCAGGCAGATCTTTTTTGAATAAGCTTTGTTGGAAAACGCGACGGCTCAAGTCTTTTTTACCATTATACTGCGATTTTCAGCAAGTTTTTATAATAGCAATCAATTATCTGAAGAATTAACAAACAGCTGGGAGTACTAAAAGAATATACATTTTAAGACAGGCAGATAAGAACAACCGGAAATGTATGAATATTACCTCTTAAAAAACAGCTTACAAAAAATTGCTTTTCAGTTTAATATCCAGTTCATTTTTTTGATTCAGGCTGGTTCCGTTTTTGAATATGATCCACAATTTAAGGCCTATAAAACCTATTAAAACGGGAAGAAAAAGAGGAAATTTCACAGATAATCCCTTTTGAATAAACGGGCTTAAGATCATCAACAAAGAGAGAATTACCGAGAGCATGATCTGTACTCCGGCAATCTCTTTCCCGAGTTCTTTATTTTTCCGGTCTTTTGTTCTGTACGTTAAAATCAAAGGAAAGATAACTCCTCCAAATGGCAGGATCACCCCGGATAAGGCGGAGAGATTAATCATTTTTGCACGGTCTGTTGTTTCTTCTGCTACTGTTTCAACAGAAGCAAGGTCTTCAGGTTTCACGTCCAGAGCCTGTGCAATGGCTTTCAGGGTATATCCTTTGAGTATATTTCCTGCTTCAATCCTCTGAATGGTCCTTAGTGAAAGTCCGGCGCTGCCTGCCAGTTCAGTCTGGGTGAGGTTTTGCTGTTCTCTCAGAATTTTAACCCTGTTACCTGTGTTCATCCGGTTATGCGTTTAATGAATGTTGCCTGCTAAAATACAGGATTTTAACGAAGTTTTTCAGATTTTTCTAATAGATATTATTCAGTCCCCCGTCTAAAGGTATGCTGGCTCCGGTAAGATAGGAAGCATACTCCGATGCGAGAAAGGCGGTGAGATGTCCGTATTCTTCCGGCTGTCCCAGTCTTTTCATCGGAATTTTATTTTCCCTGTTTTTCAGGATTTCCTCAACAGAAAGTCCCGACTGCTGAGCTTCGTGGCGGATCAGGTTCCGGATCCGTTCGGTATCAAAATATCCGGTCAGAATATTATTGACTGTAATATGATGCTGCGCTACTTCATTCGATAAGGTTTTTGCCCATGCCATGACTGCTGAACGGATTGAGTTGGAAAGCGCCAGATTCCCGATAGGAGCTTTCACAGAAAGAGAAGATACGTTGATGATTCTCCCGCTTTTCTGCCTGATCATATGTGGTAAGGCCAGCAACGTTGTTTCACAGACTGTTTTAAAAAGCAGGTCAAATGCTTTCTGGTAATCATCCGGTTCTTTTTCCAGAGCGAAACCAGGTTCAGGGCCATTGGTATTATTCACAAGAATATCTATGGTATGGTTCTGAAAATATCCTTTTATCACTGATCTGTACTTTTCAAAACCGGAAAAATCAGCAACGAGATACTGATGGTTCTGGCCAGGAGCTGTAACCGGAAGTGATGCTGCCATATCTTTTAATTTGGTTTCATTCCGGGCCATGATGGTAACATTGGCTCCGCATTTGGCCAGCTCAAGAGCAATTCCGGCACCTATTCCCTGAGTGGCGGCCCCCACGAGAGCATTTTTTGAAGAAAGGCTGATATTCATGATAAGATGATTGGATATGGATAAAGTTACGAAAAGTTTTGAGGATGGGAAGCAGAAGATGGGTTTTCCGGTTTCTGTGTTTATCACAATCCAATTTAAAATAACAAACACCAAAAACCTGATTAAATCTTATTCACAATCTATTATAATATTGACTGTCATATATTTATTATTAATAAAATTCAGCAGACCGTACTTGAATTTTTTTTTTGATTAAAAAGATTATCGTAAAGTTGATGAATAATTCCGTTCTATCTTAAGCGGGTAAAATGATGCAAAAGCGGTATGCTTATCCGTAGCCTCGACGAATCAACGGAGTTGACTGTATCCTTTGCTGTCTTAAAATCAACAGCTGCAAAAATGATAACTTAAAATACTGCCGGATAAAATTACAGAATTGGAGTGAAAAGCTTTTTATTTCGGTAAAACCGGAGGAACAACTCTTTCCGTTTTTGTGGTCAGCGTACGGAGAAATGCTTCCAGTTGAAAAATTTCTTCATCAGTGAGATCCAGTAATCTTACAAAAGTTGATTTCTCGGAGGTCAGGGTAATTCCTTCATGAACGGTTGAACGTTTCTGAGTATATTCGGGATTTCCTTTACTGTAAAACTGTATAACTTCTGTAAGGGTGGTCATGGAGCCGTTATGCATCCAGGGTCCTGTTTTTGCTGCGTCACGCAAACCCGGTACCCGGAACTTGCCGGCATCTTCCGGTTTTTTGGTTGCCAGGTAACGTCCCGGGTCCTCTCCTGTTTCACCCAGCAGAGCGGTTCCTACATTTTCAAACCTGTTATTGGAGAAATATCCTGAATTGTGGCAGTTCATGCACTGGGCTTTGGTACGGAACAGGTGCAGCCCCATAAGCTCATCATCCGAATAGGCATCGGATTTTCCACTGATGAAAAGATCAAATTTTGCAGTTCCGCTTTTAAGGGTTCTTTCAAAGGTAGCTATGGCTTTGGCTATACGGTCTTTGGTGACTGTTTTATCTCCGAAAGCTTTCTCAAAAAGGATTCCGTATCCGCTGATCTTCGCAATTTTCCCTGCAGCAATATCGATATGTTCTCCCATTTCGCGTTCGTCCTGAATCGGTATATGGGACTGTTCTTCCAATGACGATGCTCTTCCATCCCAGAATAAAGGCTGGGCATAGGCAGAGTTCATAATGGTCATTGCATTGCGGATGCCCATCTGTCTGTCGTGCCCGAAGGAAAAAGTCCGGTTATCTGCCCAGCCCAGTTCGGGATCATGGCACGAGGCACAGGCAATCTGATTGGAGCGGGAAAGCCGGGGATCAAAAAAGAGGGTTTTCCCTAAAAGAGCTTTGTCTCCGGAATAAGGATTATCTTCAGGAAACTTCACTTCCGGTAAATGTCCGATTTCAGAAAAATACGGCAATGCATCCGGATCAAGAACTGGTTTTGGCCATTTTGAAGGATCTCCCGAGGAATATAACGCTCTCAGTTCAGCAAGGAATGAAGATTTCTGCCGGAATTCTTTCTGAACGCGGGTGCTTAAACAGTTCTGCAAAAGAAAAACACTGAGAAATACAATCAATATCCAGCTTATGGCATTCTTCATCAGGGAACGGGATTTTGGCAAAAATAACCATTATCTGCCAATACTTTCATGATTACGGAATGATATTCGTTCTGTGACAGAAGTTTTGTAATGTTGTTTTTCAGACTTTAAACGGAAAACGTTCTTCCAGCCCGGGGCTGATGCTGTTCAGTGCTTTATAAAAAGCCTGTTCTTTACATTCCGGAATGCTTTCATATTCTTCATAGTAATGGTCCAGCTGCCGGATGATATAAGCCATCTGAAGCCATTGCCCGAAACTGATTTTCATGGGCTGTAAATGATCAGGAGCATCGTGATCATAGAAAAAAACGGAGTTTTCTTTACTCAGAAGCCAGCGGTCCCCCTGCCCGTTTTCCGCAAAAAGCCAAAAATCGGTCCATTCTGATTCTCTGTTTTCGGAAACGGCTTCCACAGAGTTATACAGGATGGCTTCCGAAGCAATTTCAAAAGTTCCGATCTGTGTCACCAGATTTTCATACTGTTCAGGAAATGAAAATGTGATGGTTGCCGGAAAGTTCTGCGGGCTTCTTTTTTCTTTCAGAATATCTGCTACTGCTTCAGAAACAGTACCTATTGTAAATGGGATCATATAATACTGAAAAAAGGGGTTACGAATTTCTCAGTTCACCGATTTCTTTTACCAGCCGGGGATACATTGTCTGCAGTTCGGCTCCTCCTTTCGGTTTACGGCTCATATGGCGGTTCATACTGTCGTAATTGTTCCCGGGATAACGTTCATAAACGGCATCTCTTATTTCGGATTCGTCTTCATTATCATGGTTTTCAGAATAGGCCTCATCCGATACGTACAGCAGTCCTTCTGCCCAGCAGTCGCCGATATTGAAGCTGTATTTTCCGCTTACGAACGACCGGATATCTTTTGTAATATCTTCAAAGAATGCTTTTCCTTTCAGCAGCAGCCAGCACCGGAAATAGATGAATCCGTCATTGGAAAGATATTCATCAAAAATATAGGTACCGTTTTCCAGTTTAAAGTCGCATTCAAGGATGAAGGAAAGTTCTGCAATTTCTGCGGTGTAGAGTTCACTTAACTTTTCCTGCAGCGTCTTTTCGAAAATGATGAGTCTTTCTTTACTGTATGCGGAGAGATAAACGGTCAGGTTTTCCAGATGTTCATCTATATCGTATTCGCTCCAGTGGGCTTTTTTGTATTTATTGGATTTTTCGATGGCATCCCAGAAACAGATGTCTGCTTTTTCATTTTCTGAAAGTTCTTTTTTCCGGGGAACCTCATCGTTTTCCTGAATTTCGGTATATCCTTTTCTGATCTTTTGGCTGATGAGTTTTTCAGATTCCCGGGAACAGTCTTTTTCATCAGCAAAATCTTTGACGGTCTCACGTCCTTTTGTTCCGGTTTTTCCAAATGTTACCGTTTGCCTGGTTCCGGAATATTCGATGTTCCAGAATTTATCTGAAAGTTCCTCCTGATTGATAAAGTTTCTTTTCATAAAGTTGATAAGGTAGCTGAAAGCATATTTTCAATGGAGACTAAACTACAAAAAAACGGGAAACCGGGGTACTTTTTTTATTCAGACTTCTGTTTTATGCAGAAAGATCTTCTTCCATTTGGCAACGGTATTTCTGCTCAGTTTAAAATGGGCAGCCAGTTCGGTATTATTCAGCTTATTTTTTTTCTGATATTCCAGCATAGACAGGATATCTGATTCTTTGTAGGAACGGTATCTCTGGCTGTTCTTTTCTGATACTCCGAAAATAAGGGTGTTGATTTTCAAAACATCCAGGGCTAAAAGCTCTTTTTTTAATAACAGACCTTCGCAGGCATTATATTTATCCGGATATTTTTTAATAAGAATATCTGTGTAGATCTGCTTAAAATCCGGCTGTCTGTATTTTTTCATAGTTCTTATTTTTTACAGGCTGTTGTATTTTCCAATCCATTTGAAAAGTGTTGTTTTGGGGATGGCATAGCGCTCGATCACTTCTTTTTTGGTCATATTTTCAGAACGTATCTGTTCAAGGATAAAATCGATGACCTCCTGGGTGTAAATTGTCTTCCTGAACTGAGGAAGGCGGGTTGATGCTGCGGCTTTCTTTTTCTGCATTCTCCGGGAAGGCGGTGAATACAGGATAAGATGCTGGGAATAGCTTCTGAAGAAATCATATTCCAGAAACTTACTCCATTTCAGCAACAGAAGACTATCTATACTTTCGGCACGGTACATTTCTTCTATTTCCTGTTCTGTACACTGAAAGAAATGGCAGATCCGGGAAAGTTCCGCCTCGCTTTCCTTTACTGCATTCCGAATCATATTTCCGATGTGAATGTTCTTGAAATTCATTTGCATTTTCTGTTTTAAAAGTCCTGCCGGAAGCCAGCCCCCGGCAGGACAGAATAGTATATATAACTTGTGTTTACTTTTACTGAAAGCTGGAATTATTTCCAGTAGTTCCAGCTGGAACCGTCAAATACCGCTAATGATTTACTCGCCGTATCATAGCACATCATTCCGGGATAAGGGCTTTTTACCGATGTGTGAGGGGTATTGATCTGGGGAAGAATCATTGCTTTATCCTGAGATTCCAGAACAAGTATTCCTTTGGCATTACTGGATGAAGCCCCTATAATCACGCCCTGATTTTGTCCGGATCCGGCACTGGTATTCGTTATGATCTGTGAAATGTTTCCCGGACTACTCAGATCTACCCAGGTTCCGTTTTCATACATTTTTACTTTCTTATCACTTTTATCAAACAAAAAGGTTCCGTTGTTATCTGCGGGAGCTGAAGATAACGCTCCGGAAAGGTCATTCACCGCAGAAAGTATAATGCCTTTGGTGTTTCCGGCTGTATTATTAAAATCCAGAATGGTGGCTGTACCGTTAACATTTTCTTTTTCTATTGCCACCTGACCAGAAACCAAAACGGCTAACGAACAAAATAGAGTACTGTATATTACTTTTTTCATTGTATTCAATATTAATTATTAGTCATTACAACTTCTTTCAATGCATTTCCAGACTGTACCATTGTACAGTTTTACGCATTTATCCTGAATGTCATAAACGATCATTCCTTCTTTCGGATCACTGATCATAGAGGAATTCTGAACTCTGGTAATCACCAGCCCTTTTGTATCAGATTCCAGAGCAACGAAACCGTTTGGAATATTTACCGGCCAGTTGGATAACTTATTCTGCTTGGTAATTCCTAATCTGGTAGGTGTACCTGCCATTGAAAAATCTCCGGGCTTTATACAGAATCCTTCACACCCAGATTGAACTGAGGTGTTCTGAGAGGTGCCAATCCCCTGCCCTGCTGTTCCCACTATGATGGGAATACCATACTGGTCAACACATGTTCCATCAGCACATAAATTCTTATTGAGAGCAGACGAACCTGCACCAACCGTTAGGGTACCGCCCGCATCTACCAATTGTGAATTGGCTATATTCCGGTCTCCCTCTAAGGCGTCAAGGCATCCGTCATTATCAGAATCAAGGTCAAGATGATCAGGAATTCCATCTCCGTCGGTATCCTGCGTGAAGCATTTTCCCTGTAAAAAAGTATCAAAGGCAAAAGCCCATACATCTGCCGCCACTTTTAATGTAGCATTGGTCCCTATCGCAGCGACAGACTGATTGTCAATAAAAATGGTAGCATCCGGTATAAAAACTATTTTAGCCTCTCTATCTCTGACGAATGTGGCTTTTCCTGCTGCATCTGCCATAATAGAAATATAATTTCTCTCTGCGGAATTAATGGTCATTTGTACGGATCCTGACATGTTAAAAGTAGTTACCGGCCAATACCCGTTGGTAAACACAGCTTCACCTGTGGGCCCATAGGGTGTTGAAGGGTTGGTGCTTACATTTGATAATATATATCCGAAATCTGTTGCATTATTCTGGAGTGCTATGACACCCTTATCATGGTTTACGGCCCATGAGAAAATACGTTTATTGGTTGCTGTCAGTAATTTATCCGTTGAAGTCTGTGTTTCATTGGCAGAAGATCCTGTATAAAATACATCTATCTTATCGGTCAGTAGCTGGGCTTCAGTAATAGCATCCTGTGTAGCATACGGAACGAAAGTGATTCCCGGAAATTTATTATAAACCCCTGTATCGCTGAAGTTCACAGGATTATTCAGCATATTCATCATCAGGCCATATTTACCCAAAGTGGTATCCAGATAACCAATCCTTAAATTTCTGTTCAATGAATTGCAGCTCAACCCTTCATCTGTATCCAGTATCCCGTCATTATCATCATCAAGATCAATGCTGTCTACAATTCCATCGCCATCGCTGTCTTTACACTGGTTGATGGTACTGTCCAGTGCATTAGGATCATAAAGGCTTAAAAAATCAGGGATACCGTTCAGGTTGGCATCAACAATATCTGCCAGCCCGTCACTATTAGCATCTGTGGATGTACCCGCCTGTGTCACAAAAGAAAAATCTGGAGTTGTACTTGCCGTTGCTCCGGATTCAAGGGCATCACTACACCCGTCTCCGTCCGAGTCTAGATCCAGATGATTGGGTATTCCGTCTCCATCCGTATCAAGGAATGTACACTGCGTATGTAAGTACTTATCAAACACATAAGCCCATGTATCTGCAATAGCCTTTTGATCGTTGTTGGCAGGAGTATTCATTCCGGAATTATCATTGTATATGGTGGCATCAGGAAAAATAACTAAATTGTATTCTCTGTCTGCAACCACAACGGGTCTCAGATTGGCATCTGTCATTAAAATATCGAATATTCTTGTAGAAGACATTATCGTCATCTGGACACTCCCTGACTGCATGAGTGTAGGTGTAGGCCAATATCCGTCTGTATATACACTTTTACCGATTGTTCCTGAAGGTGTATTAGGATTGGTATTATTGGATGTTGTTCTGTATCCGTAGTCTACCGCATTATTCTGTATGGCAAAAATTCCTTTATTGTGGTTTTTCGCCCAGCTAATCAATACTGTGTTTACAGATGTTGGAACCTTATTAGTTGATGAAGTACCGGTAGCGTTATTATTATCTTCTGCCGTAGAACCTACAAAGAAAACATCAATATTATCAGCCAGTAAGGTTGCTTCAGTAACAGCCGCCGCCGAGTTATAAGGAATTAAAGTAACTCCTCTTACTTTATTGAAAGTACCATAAATTCCAAAATTCTTTAAGTTATACAGAAGGTTTGTTGCCAATCCGCTGCTTCCTGCTCCTGAATTCAAGTAACCTACCCTTATGTTTCTGTCGAGTTTACCACAAAAATTTCCTTCATCCGTATCGAGCACACCGTCATTATCATCATCAATATCGACAGGATCCGGAACTCCGTCATGATCTGTATCCAGACATAATTTCTGATTAGCCAGAAGGGCATATTTATGATAGGTAGAATTGTATTGCACTATTCCATTATCTAAACTTGTTTCCAGTGAATCTGCCAATCCATTATTCCCATATGGCCCAGGAATTACTGACATATTTTTATCAGTAGCTGCCCCTCCTTCATACGCATCGGAACATCCGTCACCATCAGAATCCAGGTCTAAATGATTGGGAATACCGTCTCCATCAGCATCAGCATGACAAGCTCCTTTTTTGGGGTGAGCCGAGGCATTATAGGGAACTGCTGTTGATATTACAGCGGTAATTTCATGAATCGCGGCTGTCCCGATTATTCCGTCAGAAGAATTACCGGCCGCTGTTGTTCCGATATACCTGACCTGATAGTATCGATATGGAGCTGGTGAAGCAATAGCAAACGGACGGGGCCCCGTAGCCAGGCTAAGACCGTTCCCTACCGTAAGAAGTGTATAATTTATTCCATCGTTTGAACCATATAACTTTCCATATATTGTAGTTGATGTCATACCATAATTGCTTTGAACAACAGTTAAAGAATTCAATACAACTGATGTGGGATATTCAATTGTAAAAATTGGGGTCCCCGGGGTCACTGCCTGGCCTGATGCAAAAGTAAAAGCAGCAGCTCCATTATTGGTATTATCATCGTATAATGACGGTATTGTATTTCCGCCTGACGGATTTGCTCCGGAACCGTTGAAAGGGGATTGAACGGAAGCAATTCTGTGAGCCTCAAAAACATTGTAAAAACATTCCGGAGATTCTTCCGCATCCAAAATGCCGTCATTATCATCATCCAGATCTATATCATCAAAAATGCCGTCATTATCAGAATCTGTGATGCAGCCCGCCAGTTTGATGTAATATCTGTAATCTCCCTGTGAACGGGCATTAGGTGTTCCGGTAAGATAAGGATAATAATTTCTGATCTCTATACTTCCGGAGCTTATCGTAAGTGCTGTTGGAAACGTTAAAACAATATGGTTTTTCACCCAGCCGGTGGAAACTGCCGGTGCATCCCGTTTAGATTCCCGGATTTGTACGGAAGACTGACCGTTTATGACAGCCCCGCTAAAGGCAGTTGCAAGGGCATAAACTGTTCTGTCATCGTAGTCTGCAATATGATAGAGAGTAGGATCACTATCTCTTGGCACCTCCATATCCATGTACTTCACTCCATTTACCCAAAGTTCTGTTTTTACACCATCATTATAATCATCAAATGCAATATCAAATTCCAGTTTATTTGTATTGATATTCACTCCGTTATATGGAGCAGCAAAAAAACCTCTGGCAATGGTAGTTCCTCCTGCATCATCATCAGATAGAACATAAGGATCGCTGCCGTAATTAAAGCCAAAACCTCCACGGTTAGGATCATCTTTCCGGGTCTGTACCCAATTCAGAATATTGTCACTGCACTGGCTATAAGCTATGTTGGCCATCAGCAATGAAAACAGAAATAAAATTTTTTTATTCATCAGCTTTTATATTTTAAATAAATTGATTATTGATCTGGGATCATTGGTCTGCCTAAGGAATTTGTGTTTTTTATATATAGAGAGAAAGCAGCCAATTCATCCGGTTATGATGTTGAGTACCCGGAAATAGCGGAGATCTTATATGTTTTTTTAAACAGTGACCTTCTGTTTGCCTTCCTGAACTCCTGAAATGTTTTTCAGCACCTGAAAAGAGAAAAACAGGTGACATTAAAATAAGCATCGCGATTAGTGTTCTCAGTTTTGAAACTGAAATAACAGGTAACCCAATGATTAATGCTGTATCGTATTTTTCTGATCTCATCAATGTGCTGTAAAATCAGCTGCAAATGAATGAAACTCATCAAAAAAAATAAAAAAAACAGGCCCTCATCAGGCCCTCTATTTACTAAATACAATTAATTATCAGTACTTTACAAAAAATAAAACCTCAGTGTTTTTTTAATAAAAAAGTTAGAATTATATACTTTTCCCTACTGATGCACGGTCTCATTTTTTTATTCCAGGAATAAAAACGGACACAAAAAAAGAACCTTTTACAGGTTCCCGTTATCAAAACTAAATTATCTGTTAAGCTCCGTCTATGTATTTTCTGATCCAGACCATCAGGTCTTCTTCCGGACTCAGGTACAGTCTTTTTCTGAGGTTGTACCTGTTGTTTTCAATGGTTTTGGAAGCTTTAAAAGTATATTCGGCAATTTCTTTGGTAGAAAATCCCATATAGATATAGGCACAGAATGTAAGTTCAGAGACTTTCAGCATTGGGTTTACTTCCAGCATCTTTGTACAGAAACCGGGATAGACTTCCTGAAACCGTCCCCAAAACCGGGAAGAGTTCTCTTTTACAAGATCATTGAGTTCCGAAAAAGATTCTGTAACTTTCTGCTGCAGTTTTTCAATTTTAGCTTCTCTTTCTTTTAACTCGGATTCTTTTTCAGAAAGTCTTCTCTCCTGCTCTCCGATAATCTTTCTTTTTTTCTTTCTGATTTTCCGGTACCGGTTTATAATAACTGCCAGCAGGATGATAAAGGTAAGAATCACAAGCAGGACAATTAATGTACTGTTTTTCATTAAATCAGATTTTTCAGCCTGTTTTTTCAGCAGAATCCGGTCTAATTCTTTCTGAACAATTTTTTTATCGCCATCCAGATCCAGCTTATGCTGCTTTTCTGCTTTCTGCAGATAATAAACTTCTTTTTCACGGTTGCCCAGCATTTTGTATGATGCGGCAATTTTAGAATCCACATAGGCTGAATACTGCATAAATATTTCTTTATTTTCTGCAGCTTTTATGTAGAAGTCAACCGCTTTTTTATAATCATGGATCTGAAAATAATAGTCACCATAGATTTCATAGAACGGGGCCATATATTTATGCTTTTCAGCAACGGCCAGATCATAAGCTTTCTCAACAAAAGGATATGCTGAAACAGCTTTGTTTTCCTGGAGATAAATCCAGCTTTTGTAGAAGTAGATAAAAGGTCGGTATCTGTAAATCCGTTTAACGGAGAAATATTCTTTCACAGGAATTTTTTCGGAAACGGCAATAGACTTATCAGCATAGCTGTGTGCTGTCTTATAGTCTTTCAGCTCCGTAAAATAGTCTGCTATTCCTATATACATTTTTGAAATGATAAGCTGTGATTCAGGGTCTGTTCCGGATTTCAGCAGATTGAGTACTTCCAGATTAGTCTGGTAAGCCTGCTCAAATAAAGACATTCTGCTGTAATAAGCGGCCCGCAGATCCAAAAACGAAGCTTTTAACAGGACATTCTCCTCAACGGCTTTTTCCTGAAAGCCTTTTTCCAGGTATGGGGCACATTCGTCAAACTGTCTGAAAAAAATCAGAGAGCGTGCGATATAGTAATAAGACCAGGCTCTTCTTTCTGAATCACCTGCCCTTTCTGCCTTAGTTAAAGCTTCTTTTGAAAATTTCAATGCATTACCAAAATCTACCTGCGCACAGCTGTCCGACAAATTCAGCAGTTTATCAATTTTCATCAATTCGTCCCGGTTCTGGGATGAGTACCGTTGAGATTGAAAGATAACCAACAAAAGAAGAACAACCTTCTTACAGCCAGACGGAATACTATTAAGAAAAAAATTAATATTAAAAATATTTATCATGAAAATATTTAATAACAGTACAATAACAATGAAATTAAAAAAAACAAAAATAATATATAAAAACAAGTAATTAAGAATATATTTAAGTTTATATCATGCTACATAAATAGATATTTTTCTATATAAATTATTTTAGCTTATCAATAAAAAAATCATATAAAATTAATATATGATGAATTTTTTACATTATTTATTTCAGTTAAAAATCTGAGCGCCTTCCAGATGATTTAATCCCGGATCTCCTTTATCAATAAGGACATAATATTTATGTACATTTGCAGCCTTATATTTTCTATAAAGAATCCCTTTTTCATGGATACGGATACCCTCATATCACAGTTAATACAGCATTTCACAGAAGTCATTACCTTAGAGGAAGCAGATATTGCATCCATCATTTCCAAATTAGAGATCATACATCTCGGCAAGAAAGACTACCTGCTTCATGAAGGACAGGTTTCAAAGCATATGCGTTTCATTGCCAAAGGCAGCCTTTATACCTATTATATTGATGAAAAGGGTAAAGAAAATATAAATCAGCTCGGGATCGAAAACTGGTGGATCAATGATCTGTACAGTTATCTGAGCGGGCAGCCATCGAGAATGTTTATCCGTGCCAATGAGACAACTTGCGTCATACAGATCAGCAGAAACAACCTGGAGCTCCTATATAAAGAAGTTCCGGCTTTATCTGAATTCTGGAGGCTGAAAATGCAGAATGCCTATGTAACTCTTCAGGAGAGAACTTTTGAACATTCAAGGATAGATGCTTATTCCAGATACCGCGGCTTCATCCGGGCCTACCGCAATATTGAGCAGCGCTTTCCTCAGTATATGATTGCCTCTTATCTGGGGATCACGGTAGAATATCTGAGCTATTTAAGAAAAAAACACCTGTCTGACCTTTCTTAAGATTTCTTAAGTTTTTTCCGTCTGAGCCTGAATAATTTTGCCCGTAGAATTTTTAACGGATATCATTATGAAGGCTAAATATGCTGCTGTCATTTTCCTTGCAAGCGCCCTGTCTGAACTCAGTGCACAGAAACTTACCTACACTCCCGATCTTGTTTTGGGACACCGTTCCTATACGTATATGCATCAGGTGAATTATCAGCTGAATGACCGGATGAAACTGAACAACCTCACTTTATCCGATACAGAATACACCCGGGATAAAGACAACATATTCTTTATACGGAATACTCTTTCCTATGCTCTCACCAGAAAGATCAGTATAAACACAGCGTTAGGAATAAAAAATCCCGGAGCTTTCTTTACGCTTTCCGCCCAGTATAAGATCATCCGTCCGGCCTATTCTTTTTCTTATTCCATCGGAACTACCTATCAGAAGGGATTTTCTCTGGAACAGTCGGTGTCATTTGAATATTCTCCTTATCTGAAAGAGGGGTTTCAGGGGTATTTCAATGTACTGGCCATCGGGAATCTGGACAGCAGCGGCTACCCCAGAGGTCTTCAGTTTTTCCGGCTGGGACTGAAACAGGATAAAATAATATACGGTATCGCTTCCAATTTCGACCAGTTCAACAATGGCAAAAAAAAACTGGAAAATATCGGAGCATTCGTAAAATATAATTTCTAAACAATCATAAAAATGAACAAAAACATCGATTTGGGCATTCTGATCAGCAGAATAGCCGTAGGATTTCCCATGCTGGTTTACGGAATCAGCAAACTGGTACACGGAATCGGATTTATTGAGAACATGATGACCCTGCACGGGCTTCCGCCATTCCTTGCCTATGGAGTGTTTGCAGGTGAATTTATAGCTCCTTTAATGATCATCGCAGGATTCAGGATAAGGCTTGCAGGGTTAATTTTTGCCGGAAACTGTTTTACCGCAATTATTCTTGCCCAGACCGGCAGTATATTTAAACTTAATGAGTATGGAGGCTGGGCCCTGGAACTTCTGGCGATCTATTTTCTTGCCGGCCTGAGCTTCTTCCTTACAGGAGCCGGAAAATATGCGGTTTCTGTGAAGAGTAAATGGGATTAAGCTTTATGAAGAACAGGGTAAAGAGACCGAGATTGAAACCGGTCTCTTTATCTATCTTAAATCCTGTTTTAAAATCCTGCCCGGAAGAAGGCTATCTTTTTCTTATAAAATGATTCTGAACGACTGAACCCGGGAAGATCTTTGTATCTGTACACTCAAATTCGAGCATTTCAGGAAGGTCCCCGAATAAAGAAATGCCTCCGCCCAGTAAATAAGGAATCAAAGTGATGATCATTTCATCGATCAGATCCTGTTTCAAAAAGCCCTGAATGGTCTTTCCACCGTCAATATACAGGTTATGAAAGCCTTTTTCATGAATTTCCATAAGAACGTCTTTCAGCTCACCATTGACGAGGAAAGCCCTATCTCTGAATTCTCCGGGAATTTCCGTCATACTGTTACTTAATACGAAAACAGGCTTCTGATAATACCATTCTTCAAATCCGCATACGACCTCAAAAGTATTCCGCCCCATCACAATGGCATCGATGTGTGCGATAAATTCCTGATATCCCATATCATCATTACCGGGATTGGGTAATGAAAGCAGCCACTCTATTTCTCCGTTCCTGTCTGCAATATATCCGTCCAGACTTGTGGCAATAAATACCTTGTTTTTCCTGTTCATCGAATTTAATTTTAAAATTTACCGTACAAAATTAATTCCTGTACCTGTTCTAAAATTGTACAGAATTTACCTTTTCCCGGATTTTAAAAATTCTTTGGGAGTCTGCCCGGTCATTTTTTTAAACACCCTGATGAAATGTGACTGGTCATAAAATCCCGAGTCTAATCCGATGTCTGTTAACCGTCCTGCCGGATCAGTCTTTATAAGCGCAACAGCTCTGTTCACCTTATAAAGATTCAGGTATTCACCGGGAGTCAAAAAGTAATATTTCCTGAATTTCTGAATGAAGCTTTTCCGGGAAACCGGCAAAAGGTCACTGAAATCTTTAAGCATTCCCTTCCCTGCCCTGTCAGAGCCCAGATATTTTTCAAATTTCATAAGATCCGGATCGGTCTGCATTTTCCCGAACAGTTTCAATAAATAATGTTCAGCTTTCTTAAAATCGGGGGTTTTTACATCCAGCAGACAGTCATATAAAGCTTCAGAAATGGCTTCCATTCCGGGAGTCCCCAATTCACGGATCAGTATTCCGTAGCAGAAAGGTTTTAAAATTAAGCCGATACACCTGTAAACGCCTTCAGCTTCAGTGATGAACGGCTGTTTTTTCAACCCTGATATCACCTGAAGTCCCGCACCCCTGCTGATCTTTTCGGTATTCATTCCTTCTACCGTGTAATAATCTCCATAACTGAAGATCAGCTCGGTAAACAGTGCCGCATGATGAACAAACCTCATCTTAAGATCGGGAGATGTTCCTATCCAGATATAATCCACGAAATTATTCAGCGGATATTGCGGTCTGTATGATATTTCTGTGGGCATTGTGTATTAAGGCGTTTGTTTTAAGGCTTAAAATTAATAATGGTAAAACCTAATTTTTCAAGATAATCCTGGGCGTGGTAAGTCGTAAAGTTTCTGGGATCAGGATCCAGCTCTTCACCATTAATGAATAAATTAGCCCGCGAAATGATAAGTTTACACGGGTATTCTTTTCCTGCGTAAACTAAACTATAACAGAGCGCATTTCTCCGGGGTGGGATTCCCTCCCTGTCGGTTTTAATAATCGCCTGAAACACATGTTCTCTTTTTATATTATCAGGTATTGGCATATGATTCTGTTTAAATATTGCTGGTTTATAATTTTTGATGATTTTAATTCCCAAATTCAAATATAGTTAAAAACACTATGATCAATTGATGGAAAAGCACTCTGTTATTCTCAGTCAGCATGACCGTTAGAACAAAACAAATTGACTTTTACAACAAAATGTTACAGGAAATTCCGGAATACCTTTGTCATGTAACCTTTAAATAACAAAACAATGGAAACCAACAATTATCAGGGGGCTATGCAAAAGCCTGTCAATTCAGGATTCAATGCGAAGTCAACCACGGAAGAAGTGATCAGAGGAATTGATCTTTCGGGTAAAACCGCCATCGTTACCGGAGGAAATACAGGTATCGGTCTGGAAACAGTCAGGACCCTGGCCGCCGCAGGAGCAACGGTAATTATTCCCGCCAGAAACGTAGAAAAGGCGATGGAAAATCTTCATGGTCTTCACAATGTGGAAATTGAAGCTATGGACCTGATGGATCCTTCATCCATAGACCGTTTTGCGGAAAAATTCCTGGCTTCCGGACGCCCGTTACATTTACTGATTAATAATGCGGGAATCATGTGGGTTCCGTTCCGTAAAGATGCACGGGGTATTGAGTCTCAGCTGGCCACCAATTACCTGGCTCAGTTCCAGCTAACGGCAAGGCTTTGGCCTGCTCTCCGAAGTGCCGGTGGAGCAAGGGTCGTTAATGTATCATCACAGGGTCATCAGTTCGCTCCTTTTCATTTTGAAGATCCTAACTTCCTTACCCGTGAATATGAAACACTTCTGGGCTACGGGCAGTCTAAAACAGCGGTTAATCTTTTTTCTCTTGAACTGGACGTGCGCGCAAAAGCCTGTAAAGTAAGGGTGTATTCTCTTCATCCCGGATCTATTGCAGGAACGGAACTGGGCAGAGAAGCTTCTTTGGAACTGTTTCAGAAAATGGGATTTGTTGATGATCAGGGAAATATGCTTCCGGAAGTACTGGCTTCACTGAAAACAATTCCTCAGGGAGCCGCCACTACGGTATGGTGCGCTGTAAGCCCTTCCCTTAATGATATAGGAGGAGTCTACTGTGAAGATGCGGAGGTTGCACTGCTGTCCCCTGACCATACAGCAGGACAGGGTGTAAAATCTTATTCGCTGGACAGAGAAAGTGCAAAACGCCTTTGGACATGGAGTGAAGAAGTTACGGGAATTACCTTCAATGCAGATTAGTGTATTAACCTATCGTTTAACGCATAAAAAATAAAAATGGATCAGTTAAAAAATAAAATTGCCGTTGTAACCGGAGGTAATAGCGGTATAGGATATGCTTCAGCAGAAGAATTCATCAGTGAGGGGGCCACTGTGGTCATTACCGGAAGACGAAAAGATGCCCTGGATGCAGCCTGCACAAAACTTGGTGCCCAGGGTATTATTGCCGACCAGTCTGATATTAAGGATATAAAGGCTCTGGCTTCTGAAATTGCCCGCCGCTATGGAAAAATAGACATTCTCCTGATCAACGCGGGTATTACCAGGGCGGCCTCCATAGAGTCTACGTCTGAAGAACTGTTTGATGAAGTAATGAATGTTAATTTCAAAGGAGCTTTTTTTACCCTGAGTACTTTCATTCCCCTGCTTAATGATTGTGCATCTGTTATCCTTCTGTCTTCAAGTTCTGCGCATATCTCTCCCTGCATGGCCTCTGTGTATGCTTCCAGTAAGTCTGCGGTAAATACCCTGATGAAAATAGCCGCCCTGGAGCTTGCAGACCGGGGAATCCGGGTGAATGCCGTAAGCCCGGGTCCTGTATCTACGGAAATCATGCAGAAGATAGGCCTTAATGACAGCCAGGAAAATGCCATGCTGGAATCTGTTCCTTTAAAAAGGTTCGGTAAACCTTCTGAAGTAGCCAAACTGATCACTTATCTGGCGGGGGATCATGCAGCTTTCATCACAGGATCGGAATTTCTGATCGACGGAGGCCAGAGTGCATAAAAGGAAATCCTGAATTTCCAGGCAAATAAAAATGATAAAATTCCTTATATTTAATCCTTTAAAATACAGTTCTGAACCATGGAACATATCTCGAAATACCTGACCAAAGAGATTAAATTGTCCTGCTATGAGGATAAGCTGTTCAAATCGGATCTTATGTTTGAAGATCATATGCTGGTATGGTTTATTTCCGGTGAAACCAGAATCATCCAGGCAGATCAGACCTATAATTTCTGCGCAGGTGATATATTCCTGATCCCGAGGAATCAGCTGGCTACCATCGTTAATTATCCCAAAGGAGGACTTCCCCACAAAACAGTGGTTCTTCATCTATCTGTGGAAAGACTGAAACTCTTTTATGAAAAGACTGATCTCCCGGCAACGATTATTCCGGAACAGCGTATCTACTGTTTTAACAATCATCCTTTGCTGGAAAGCTATATGAATTCTCTGATTCCCTATTTTGACATCAACGGGATCTTTCCTGAAAATATAGCCACTCTTAAAATTACAGAAGCCATAAGTATATTAAGAACCATTAATCCTGACGTAGACCGTGTACTTGCCAATTTTGACAGCCCGGGAAAAGTTGATCTGGTGAACTTTATGGAACGGAACTTCATGTTCAATATGCCATTGGAAAAGCTGGGATATCTGACGGGGCGGAGCCTTTCTACCTTCAACCGTGATTTTAAAAAACATTTTAACATCACTCCGCAGAAATGGCTGATCAGCAAACGGCTCGAACTGGCTTATTACCAGATAACCGAACATCATAAAAAACCTAAGGATGTTTATCTTGAAGCAGGTTTTGAGGATTTGTCTCACTTTTCTTTTGCATTCAAAAAGAAATATGGAGTTGCTCCCTCACTGCTGAAAGCCAATGCATAATCAATACCCAAAAATTATGTGTAAAATCATACCGTCTTTTGAGGCGCAGCCTTTTTCCTTAGCCATTTTTCGGAAAAACGGATCAGTCCCAAAAGTTGT